>CAWCQK010000001.1:0-638764 GCA_963797685.1 uncultured Chloroflexia bacterium
CTTGCGGGTCCCGAAGCGGTCCGTTCCGAGAGGGCCTAATCCTCGACTGCGGTCTCGTCGGACCCGATCTCGTCCACGACCCGTCCCGCCACGGTGCGGCAGACCTCGGGATCGAAGCCGTTGCGGGCGAGCAACGCGTACGCACGCTGGCGGCGCTGCCGCGGGTCGGCGACGCGCGCCAGCGACCGGGCGTTCCGCGCGATCAACCGTTCGGCTGCCGCCGCGTCGGCCGATACCGGGCGGCATCGCGCATCCTCGTCGCCGGGCACGCCGGCGGCCGCCTCGCGACGCTCCTCCAGCACGAGGTCGACCGTGACTCCGGTCCACGCCCTTCTGTGCGAGCTCGACGCGGATCGCCCGCTCGCCACGCGGCCGCGCCCGATCGCGCGACTCGATCCACGCCCGCGCGAACGCCTCGTCGTCGAGCATGCCGAGCTCGAGCATCCGTTCGATGGCGCCGTCGACGAGGTCGGCCCGGTAGCCGGCGCCCGTCAGCCGCCGGCGCACCTCCGCGACGGACCGCGCCCGCGGCTCGAGGAACCGCGGCGGCCGCCTCGAGCACGACGGCCGGATCGTCGACCGCGGCGCGCCGCTCGCGGCGCTCGGCGAAGGACGCCCTCCGACCGCGGCCGCCGGTGGCGCCGCCGTCGGCCGTCACTACGCCTCTTCGATGCCCTCGACCGGGATCGGCACGTCGTTGATCTTGGCCCGGATGAGCCGGTCGATCTCGACGGCGATCTGCGGGTTCGACTTCAGGAAGTCCTTGGACGCCTCGCGACCCTGGCCGAGCCGCGTCTCGCCGAACGTGAACCAGGCACCGGTCTTGGTGACCGTGTCCATGGCCACGCCGACGTCGAGCAGGCCGCCTTCCTTCGAGATCCCCTCGCCGTACATGATGTCGAACTCGGCCACCCGGAACGGCGCCGCGACCTTGTTCTTGACGACCTTGACCCGGACCCGGTTGCCGACCGACTCGGTGCCGGTCTTGATCGTCTCGATGCGCCGGATGTCGAGCCGGACCGAGGCGTAGAACTTCATCGCTCGGCCGCCGGGCGTGGTCTCCGGGTTGCCGAACATGACCCCGATCTTCTCGCGCAGCTGGTTGGTGAACACGAGCGCGGTGTTCGAGCGCGACACGGCACCGGTCAGCTTGCGCAGGGCCTGGCTCATCAGCCGGGCCTGGACGCCCATGAACGAGTCGCCCATCTCGCCCTCGATCTCGGCGCGCGGCACGAGCGCCGCCACCGAGTCGACGACGACGCAGTCGATGCCGCCCGAGCGGATGAGGGTCTCGGTGATCTCGAGCGCCTGCTCGCCGGTGTCGGGCTGGCTGACGAGGAGCTCGTCGACGTTGACGCCGCAGGCCCGCGCGTAGCCCGGATCGAGCGCGTGCTCGACGTCGATGAACGCGACGACCCCGCCGCGTGCCTGCGCCTCGGCAAGGACGTGCTGGCAGACGGTCGTCTTGCCCGACGACTCGGGGCCGAAGATCTCGGTGATCCGGCCACGCGGGATGCCGCCGACGCCGAGCGCCAGGTCGAGCGCGATCGAGCCCGTCGGGATCGTGTCGAGGACGAGCTTGTCCCGCGACCCGAGCTTCATGATCGCGCCGCGCCCGAACTGCTTCTCGATCGTGGCCAGCGCGGCGTCGACCGCCTTGCTCCGCTCGGCGGTGTTGCGCTCGGCCGCTCGCTCTTCGGTCATCGCCATCTGTCCGTCACGCTCCTCATCCGATCCATCGGACCGCTCGCCGGAGCGGACGTTGGCTCCGCCGGTCGATCAGGCCTGCTCCGTGTCGTCCTCGACGACCGTCCGTTCCTTGCGCGGCTTGCGGATCACCTCGACGTTCTGCGGTGGCTCCGACAAGGGCGACAGACTCGGCTGGGTGGTCTTTTGCTTCGGCTTCTTCTTCTCTTTGCTCGGCCGGTCTCGAGAGCCCATCCCATCGCCTCCGCGTCGTCTTGCAGCCTACCGATCGATCATTCACGCCGACTTCCCGGCGACTTCACCGCCACTTATCCGGCCCGCGCGAAGACGCAGTTCGGACATCGAAGCGGGGAACGTTCCGGCCCTGATCGCGGCTCGGATCCTGGCCATGAAGTCTAGGGTGAAGGTCAGGTTGTGACAAGTCGCGAGACGGTATGCGAGCAGCTCTTTCGCCCGGAACAGGTGGGCGAGGTAGGCCCGCGAGAACGTCGCGCAGGCGAGACATGGGCAGTCGTCCTGGATCGGGCGCCGGATCGTCGAGGTAGCGCTGATTGCGCAGGTTGAGGCGGCCCCCCGGGGACCCACACCTGGCCGTTCCGCGCGACCCGCGCCGGCAGCACCGAATCGAACAGGTCCACGCCCCGGTGGACGGCCTCGAGCAGGTCCGCCGGCGAGCCGAGCCCCATCAGGTAGCGCGGCCGCGGATCGTCGGCCAGGAGCGTGATCGCCACCTCGAGCGTCGCGTCGCGCTGGGCCGGGGTCTCGTCACCGGCCAGCCCGCCGAGACAGATGCCATCGAACGGCATGCTCGCGATGGTCCGCGTCGACGCTTCCCGGAGGTCGGGCTCGAGGCCGCCCTGGACGATGCCGAAGATCGCCTGGTCCGGCCGGCTGTGAGCGGCGAGCGACCGCTCGGCCCAGCGGTGCGTCCGTTCGGTCGCGTCAGCGACGACGGCCCGCGGGGAGCTCGGGAAGACCGGCTGGTCGAAGGCGACCGCGACGTCCGCGCCGAGCGCCTCCTGGACCTCGATCGAGACCTCGGGCGTGAACCGGTGGAGCGAGCCGTCGAGGTGGCTGCGGAACGTCACGCCGTCTTCGTCCACGACCCGCAGATCGCCGAGCGAGACGACCTGGAAGCCGCCCGAATCGGTCAGGATCGGCGCGTCCCAGCCCATGAACCGTGTGCAGGCCGCCGAGGCGCGCGATCCGCTCGTGGCCCGGGCGCAGGTACAGGTGGTAGGTGTTCGACAGGATGATCGAGGCGCCGACCTGGCGCAGATCGTCCGGGGTGAGCGCCTTGACCGTGGCGTTCGTCCCGACCGGCATGAACTGCGGCGTCTCGACGGTGCCGTGGGTCAATGTCAGCCGCCCGGTCCGTGCCCGGGTCGAGCCATCGGCGGGCGGCGGGGTCGTGACGTCGAACCGTGCTGCGCCGCTCACGCGTCGGGCGTCTCGGGTGGTTCGACGGGCACCGGCAGGTCCCACAACCCGGGCATCCCCGGCTCGGTCCGGCGCGGCGGCGGGATCTCGTAGCCGAGCGCGGACAGGTGCGCGCGCGCGAGGTCGGTGGCGATCCGGCCCTGCGGCGTCCGATCCAGGAACCCGAGCCGCAGCAGGAACGGCTCGTAGACGTCCTCGATCGTCTCGACCTCCTCGGACAGGACGGCCGCGAGCGCGGCCACGCCGACCGGCCCGGACTGGAACTTCTGGACGATCGCGGCCAGCAGCTTCCGGTCGGTCGAGTCCAGTCCCTCGTCGTCGATCTCCATGGCCCGCATCGCCGCGGTTGCCGTCGCCTCGTCGACGTGGCCGTTGCCGTGCACCTGGGCGTGGTCGCGGGTCCGCTTGAGCAGCCGGTTGACGATGCGTGGCGTGCCGCGCCCGCGTCGGGCGATGGCCCGGATGGCGGCATCGTCGATGCCGACGCCGAGGATCACCGCCGAGCGCTCGACGATCGCGGCCAGCTCCTCGTCGGTGTAGAAGTCGAGCCGGTACGTCGCCCCGAATCGATCGCGCAACGGGCTGCTGATGCGCCCGGCGCGGGTCGTCGCGCCGACGACGGTGAATGGCTTGAGACTGAGCCGGAGCGACCGCGCCGATGGGCCCTTGCCGATCATGACGTCGAGCGCGTAGTCCTCCATCGCCGGGTAGAGGATCTCCTCGACCGCCCGATTGAGCCGATGGATCTCGTCGATGAACAGGACGTCGCGTTCCTCGAGCGAGGTCAGGATCGCGGCCAGGTCACCCGCCCGCTCGATCGCGGGGCCCGAGGCGTACTTGACGTTGACCCCCAGCTCGCGGGCGATGATCGTGGCGAGGGTCGTCTTGCCGAGGCCGGGCGGCCCGTAGAGGAGGACGTGGTCGGCGGCCTCTCCCCTGCCCCGCGCCGCGGTCAGCAGCACCGACAGGTTGGCCTTGACCTCGCGCTGGCCGATGTACTCGTCGAGCGTGCGCGGTCGAAGGGTGCCTTCGATCACGAGGTCGCCGTCGTCCTCGAGATCCGCCGAGAGGATGCGTGACAGGTCGTCGGCCATCGGGCGCGAGCATAGCACGCGGGGGGCCATATCGCACGGATGTTCGATGTGCGGAGGCACCGACGACGGGCCTCGCCCACGCCGTGGCCGAAAGACCACCCATCGACTAGGAGTTCGGGACTAGGATACGCACGTGCGCCTCTCCCGCCGCTCCGAATACGGCCTTCGTGCCCTGACCGACCTCGTCCGCCACGAAGGCGAAGGCCCGATCCCCCTCGCGACCCTGGCCGAGCGGAACAGACTTCCTGCCAAGTTCCTTGAGCAGATCATGGCCAGCCTCAAGCACGGCGGGATCGTCCGCACGACGCTCGGGGCGCACGGTGGCTACGCGATCGCCGCAGATCCATCGACCGTCTCGCTCGGGCGGGTCATCCGCCTGCTCGATGGCGCCCTGGCGCCCCTCGGCTGCGTGTCGTTGCGCTACTACGAGCCATGCTCCTGCGTCGACGAGGCGACCTGCTCGCTCCGCGACGTGATGATCGACGTCCGGGACGCGATGCTCGAGATCCTCGATGAGCAGACACTGGCCGACCTCGCGGCCCGTCCCGGTCGCGCCTCGATCGACCCGCGCGGCCGGCATGCCGAGGCACTCGCCGGTCGTCGTCCGTAGGCCGCCTCCTCACCTCCGCGGACGGGCCTAAAGGTGGCTCGACGATCCGGCTCCGAGAAATGAAGGGTCGGCGACGGACCGTATCGGCAGAACGGTCGATGTCCACCGGCCACCGTCTCCGCCAGTGTGTCATCAACGACCTCACCCGACGGGTCGAGGCAGATGAGGCATACGAGGAGCGACCGCTGTGCACATGCATCCCGACACCTATCTCTGGCTGGTCGAGCAGGACCGCGAGCGGGCGATGACCAAGCGAGCGCTCGAGCGAGCCGCCCGCGAGGGCGGCGAACAGCACCCTGGCGTCGAGCGAGGCGGCATCAGCGGCCTCGTGCGCGTGCTCCGGCAGTCTGCCGCCGCGACCATCCACCTCGGATCCGCCAACGGCCCGAACGCTCGGCTGAGCGGCCCCACCGGCGCATGACCCCGGGACCGGCGTCGTCCCTCTTGCTGGGGAAAGAGGGACGACGCCCGGCCCTATCATTCCGAGCATGGCTCGGCGGCTTTCCAGCCCGGTCTTCGTCGGACGCACGGACGAGCTCCAGACGCTCGTCGAGGCGGCCGACGTCGCCGCGTCCGGAGGCGCCGCGCTTGTCCTCGTCGGGGGTGAGGCCGGGGTCGGCAAGACCCGACTGGTCGCGGAGGCCGCTGCCAGCCTGCGCGCTCGCGACTGGCTGGTCCTCGAGGGCGGGACGGTCGCACTCGGAGACGACGGGCTCCCGTTCGGGCCGATCGTCCAGGCGCTCCGGGCGCTGGTCCGTGATGTGGACCCCGACCGTATCGCCCTCGCGGCTGGCCCGACCCTCCCCGAGCTGGCGCGCCTCGTCCCCGAGCTGGCGATGGTCGCCGGCGATGCTGCGAGGCCCGGCGATCAGGTCGAATGGATCCAGACGCGCATCTTCGAAGGGATCCTTCGCCTCTTGGGGGGCCTGGGCGAGGGTTCGCCCGTCCTGCTCATCATCGAAGACCTGCACTGGGCCGATCGCTCGACCCGGGACCTGCTCGCGTTCCTCGCCCGCAACGCGCGTGACGAACGCCTGCTCATCGTCGGGACCTTCCGCACCGACGAGCTCCACCGTCGGCACCCCCTGACGAGCTGGCTGGCCGAGGCGGAACGCCAGCCGCGCGTCGAACGCGTCGACGTCCAGCGCTTCCAGCGCGACGAGCTCGTCGAGCTGCTGGCGGCCATCACCGGCGGGACCCCTCCCCAGACGCTGGTCGATTCAGTCGCCCGCCGGTCCGATGGGAACGCGTTCTTCGCTGAGGAGCTGGTCGCCGCCGTCGACGAGACCGGCCAGCGTCGTGAGCGCCTTCCGGAGACGTTGCGCGGCGTGCTATCGGTCCACCTGTCCGCCGCGCCCGAACGCGCCCGCAGGCTCGTGGAGATCGCCGCGGTGGCGGGACGCGTGGTCGACCACGAGATCCTCGCCGAGGTGTGCGGCCTGACCGAGGCCGAGATGGGGATGGCCCTCCACGAGGCGGTCGATGCCCAGCTCCTGGTCATCGGTGCCGACGACGAGGTCGCCCAGTACGGCTTCCGGCACGCGCTCGTCCAGGAGGCCGCCTACGACGAGCTGCTGCCATCGGAACGGCGCGCCCTTCACGGCGCCTACGCGCGAGCGATCGAAGCTCGACCGGCAGGTCGCGGGGCCGTCGCGGCCAGCCGGCTGGTCGAGCTCGCCCATCACTGGACCGCGGCCCACGAACCCGCCCGGGCCCTCACGGCCGCGATCGAAGCCGGCGAGGCGTCGCGGGCGGCGTACGCATACGCGGACGCGGCGCGCCAGTACGAGCGCGCGATCGAGCTGTGGGACATCGTGCCGGTCGTCGACCGCCCGGCCGACCGCGACCTCGCGGATCTGTACGACGCCGCGAGCTCCGCCGCGACCCTGGTCGGTGATGCGGCATGGGCCGTCACCCTGGCACGTCGCGCGATCGAGCTGGTCGATGGCGCCGATGGGGCCGGCGGCGATCGCGAACGCCGGGCGCGTGCTCGCGAGCAGGGCGGCCGCGCCGCCTGGCTCGCTGGTGACACGGCCACCTCGATCAGGCTTCTCGAGGAGGCCGTCGAGCTCCTCGAAGGCACGCCGCCCTCCACCCTCCAGGCCCGGGTGCTGGCGGGCCTGTCCCAGAACCTGATGCTCGCCGCACGGTCGGGCGAGTCCGTTGCGTTCGCCGAACGGGCCATCGAGACCGCGCGCGCGATCGGCGACCCGGGGATCGAGTCGCGGGCGACGGACACGCTCGGGGTCGATCGGGCGGCCCTCGGCGACGTCGCGGCGGGCATCGACCTGGTGCGGCAGGCCCTGGCGATCGCGCTCCCGGTCGACGACCCGACCGAGGTGCCGCGCGCCTATGCCAACCTCGGCAGCGTGCTCGAGATGGGCGGTTTCGTCGAGGAGGCGCTCACGGTCACCCTGACCGGCGCGGCGAGCGCTCGCCGGTACAGCACGGAGCTGAGCTTCGGGACGTTCCTCGAGGTCAACGCGGCGGGCATGCTGATCGAGCTCGGGCGCTATCCAGAGGCAGCCGCGCTCCTCGAGCGGAACGCTATCCGCGTGCTACCCGGCGTCACCACCATCCACCTGAAGGTGACGCTAGCGCACCTGTACCTCCAGACCGGTGACATGGCCGCGGCCCGCCGGGACCTCGAGATCGCGCGCGCAGAGGCCGTCGGCCTGGCCGATGCCCAGTTCGTCATCGACTTCTACGCCTTCGGCACCGAGATCGAGGAGTGGAGCGGCGATCCCGCGACGGCGCTCGCGATCGCACGCGACGGGTTCGACCGGCTGGTCGACATGGACGACGCGATCATCCTCGGCCAGCTGGCGATCCCGGGGGTGCGTGCGGCCGCGGACCTGGCGGTCCGTGCCCGAGCGGGTCGCGATCTTGCAGCAGCCGAGACGGCCGTCGAGGCCGCGCGCGATGTGATCGAACGCTACCGGGCCGCCACTGACCGGCTGGCGCAGCGCGACGAGCTGGCGGAACGAGAGCTCGGCTGGCGGATGGCGCTGTGCGAGGCCGAGCTCGCCCGGGCGGCCGGCGCGGACGATGCCGCGAACTGGGAGGCCGTGCGCCCGGCGCTCTCGGGGCGACCCGCGCCGTTCCTCGAATCGTATGTGCTGTGGCGGAACGCCGAGGCGGTCGCGGGAGCGGGCGGGTCGGCAGGCGCGGCCGCCGCCGCCGGACCCCTCCGCGAGGCCCATGCGATCGCAACCCGGATCGGCGCCGGCATGCTGGTCGCGCAGATCGAGAGCCTGGCACGGCGGTTGCGCATGGACCTCGTGTCCGCGCAGCAGATCCCACGTGCTGGATCGGGGGACGCGGAGACGGCATCGCCCGTGCCGGAAGAACCCGCCGACCCGTTCGGTTTGACGACCCGTGAACGCGAGGTCCTCGCGCTCGTGGCCGAGGGCTACACGAACCGGCGGATCGCCGACACCCTGTTCATCAGCGAGAGCACGGCCGGGGTCCACGTCTCGCACATCCTCGGCAAGCTCGGTGTCGAGACGCGGACCGAGGCGGCGGCGATCGCGGTCAGGCTCGGGCTCGACCTGGACATCGTTCGCTGAGCGTCCCGGCCGTGGGCGAGCCGCTGATCAGTCGCGGAGGAGGCTCCGCAGCGCCGCCTTGACCCGCTCCTCGAGCGTGCTCTCGACGCCGACGTCGGCCAGGGCCGTGCGCGACGCCTCGCGTGCCTCGGCGAGCGAGTAGCCCAGCGCCTGGAGCGCGGCGACGATCTCGCCCTCGCTCGCCGCGGCACCGGGCACCGCCGGGCCTGACACCGAGACACCCGCCGCGGTGACCTTCTCCTTGAGCTCGAAGATGATCCGCTCGGCCAGCCTCTTCCCGATGCCGGGGATCGCCACGAGGACGGCCTGGTCCTGGGCCATGATCGCCAGCTGGAGGTCGGCGGTCGGTCGGCTGCCGACGATCGCGAGCGCGACCTTGGGTCCCACGCCGTTGACGGTCAGCAGCAGGTTGAAGAACCCGAGCTCCTCCGCGGTCCGGAACCCGTACAGCGCCTGCTGGTCCTCGCGGACCAGATGGTAGGTGTGGAGCTTGAGCCGGCCCCCTGGCTGTGCCGAGGCGAGCACCGCCGGCGCCGCGTACACGCGATACCCCAGCCCGCCGACCTCGATCACCAGCGAATCGGCCGCGACCGCCCCGACCACCCCCTCGACCGAGGCGATCACCGGGTCACGCTAGGAGGCGCTCTTCTCGGCGTCGCGCTCGTTGGCCAGCGCCTCGCGGACAGCGCGCTCGTAGCCCGTCTCTCCGCGGGTGATCGGGGCCACCGCGGCCCGGTCGCGGACGGCGGCGGTCCCGACCGCCGCGCCCCGGTCCGTGTTGGCCACCCACGTCGCGATGGCGAGAGCGTCTGCGGCGTCGTCGGGTCGCGGCCGGTCGCTCATCCCGAGCACCAGCTGGACCATCCGCTGGACCTGCTCCTTGTCGGCGGCGCCGTAGCCCGTGATCGCGCTCTTGACCTCGTTCGGGGTGGCCTCGCGGACCGGCGTCCCGTGCTGGGCCGCAGCCAGCAACACGACCCCGCGCGCCTGCCCCACGCCGAGCGCGGTCTGGACGTTGCGCGAGAAGAACAGGCGCTCCACGCCCATCAGGTCGGGGCGGTGCAGCGCGAGCAGCTCGTCGACCAGCGAGTGGATGGCGAGCAGCCGTTCGGGCATCGACAGGTCGGGGCTTGTCACGAGGCAGCCATGGTCGACTTCGCGCAGGCGACCGCCGGTCCGTTCGACGATCCCGTAGCCGAGTGCGGCTGTCCCCGGGTCGATCCCGAGGACCTTCATCCAGCGACCTCGGCGTAGACGTCCTCGGGGATGTCGAAGTTGGCGGTCACCCGGGACACGTCGTCGAGATCCTCGAGCAGCTCGACCAGGCGCAGCGCCTGCCGAGCCTTGGACGAGTCGAGCTCGACCGTCTGCTTGGCGACCATCGTCGACTCGGCCGACTCGACCGTGACGCCGGCCGCCTCGAGCGCCTGGCGGATCGCCTCGAGATCGGCGGGCGAGGTGTAGATGTCGATGGTCTCGTCGCCGTCGGTATCGACGTCCTCGGCCCCGGCATCGATCGCGGTCAGGGCGACCTCGTCGGCGTCCACGCCATCTCGCGGCACGGCGATCAGCCCGCGGGGCTCGAACTGCCAGGCGACCGCCCCGGAGCCGGCCAGCTGGCCACCGCTCTTCGAGAACATCGAGCGGACCTCGGCCGCGGTCCTGTTGCGGTTGTCGGTCTGCGCCTCGACGAGGACGGCCACGCCGCCGGGGCCGTAGCCCTCGTACACGATCTCCTCGTATTGCTCGGCGTCGCCGCCGCCGGTCGCCTTGTCGATCGTCCGCTTGATGTTGTCGGCGGGCATGTTGACCGAGCGTGCCTTCTCGATCGCAAGGCGGAGCCGGTAGTTCGCGTCGGGGTCACCGCCACCCTGGCGCGCGGCCACGCTGATCTCCCGGGCGACCTTGGTGAAGAGCGCGCCACGCTTGGCGTCGGTGATGCCCTTGGCGCGCTTGATCGTGGACCATTTGGAATGACCTGACATCGCGGGCCGGAGTATAGCGGACTATCATGGCCGGACCCGCGCTCCACCCGGACGTCCCCTCTGGCCCCCGCTGAAGAAGGACCGACGAACCGATGACGATGAAGAGCGTCGACCTCCCCCACCTTCGGAGCGTCGTTCTGGCCGGCCACGCCGGCGCCGGCAAGACGACGCTCGCGGAACAGCTGTTGCACCGGGCCGGTGCGATCCCGCGTCTGGGGCGCGTCGACGACGGGACGGCCCACCTCGATTTCGAGCCCGAGGAGCAGAAGCGCCACGAGTCGTTGAGCCTCGCGGTCGGCACGTTCGAGGCCGACGGGACGCGCATCTCGCTGGTCGACACGCCGGGTTATCCGGACTTCTTCGCGGACGTGGTCGAGGGTTTTGCGGCGGCCGACGGCGCGATCTTCGTGATGGACGCGTCCGACCGGGTCGAAGCCGGGCTCGAGCACGCCGTGGCGATCGCGCGCGAGACCGGAACCGCAGCCTGCTTCTTCATCAACAAGAGCGAGCGCGAGAACGGCGACCCGACGGCGGCCCTCGATGCGCTGCGGACGACCTTCGGTGACAAGATCGCGCCACTCCAGCTGGCCATCGGCGCCGCCGAGTCGTTCGAGGGCTACGTCGACCTCGTCCATCGGAAGGCGTGGACCTGGAACGGGACGACCGAGGTCGAGGTCCCGATCCCGGCCGGCCTCGAAGCCGAGGTGTCCCGCCGCCGGGACCAGCTGCTCGAAGCGGCGGCCGAGGCCGACGACGACGTCCTGGCCAAGTACCTCGAGGGCGAGGAGATCGCCGACGAGGAGCTCGAGGCGTGCCTGCGCAAGGGAGTCAAGGAGTCGATCCTCGCGCCGGTCCTCGTCGGCAGCGCGGTCAAGGGCATCGGCCTGCGCGGCCTGCTCGACGCGATCGTCCGCTATCTCCCCTCCCCGGCCGACGAGCCGCCGATCAAGACGACCGCCAAGTCGGGCGGAACGGTGGACGTGGCGGCGGACGAGAGCGGCCCGCTGCTCGTGCGCGTGTTCAAGACCACCGCCGACCCGTTCGTCGGCCGGCTGACCTACCTGCGCGTGCTATCCGGGACGCTCCGGTCGCAGGCTCATGTCTGGAACGGCAGCCGCGACGAGGACGAGCGGATCGGCCAGCTGCTGCTGCTCCACGGCAAGGAGCAGGAGCCGATCGGCGAGCTGAAGGCAGGTGAGATCGGCGCGGTCGCCAAGCTGGCCGTGACCGAGACCGGCGACACGCTGTCGACGCGCGAGAAGGCGCTCGTCCTGCCGCCCCTCGCCTTTCCGGAGCCGTCCCTCATGGTCGCCATCGAGCCGCAGAGCAAGGGCGACCTCGACAAGATGGGGCCGGCCCTCGCCCGGATGCTCGAGGAGGAGCCGACCGTCCGGCTCGAGCGGTCGGCGACTGGCGAGCAGGTCCTGCGCACGATGGGCGAGGCCCACAACGCGGTCATCATCGAGCGACTCAAGCGCAAGTTCGGCGCCGCCATCGTGACCCACACCCCGCGCGTCCCGTACAAGGAGACGATCCGCGGCAAGACCCAGGCCCACGGCCGGTACAAGAAGCAGACCGGCGGCCACGGGATGTTCGGCGACGTCTGGATCGAGCTCGAGCCGAACCCTGACGGCGGCGTCGAGTTCGCCGAGCGGATCGTCGGCGGGTCGGTGCCCAAGGGCTTCTTCCCCGGCGTCGAGAAGGGCATCCGCGAGGCCGCGGCCGAGGGCGTGCTGGCCGGCTATCCCCTGTCCGACTTCCGCGCGACGCTCTATGACGGCTCGTTCCACACCGTCGACTCGAACGAACTGTCGTTCAAGATCGCGGCCTCGATGGCGCTCAAGGACGGCGTCCACCAGGCGAAGCCGGCCCTGCTCGAGCCGATCATGGTGGTCGAGATCCGGATCCCCGACGCCTACATGGGCGAGGTCAACCGCGACCTCAACGGCCGGCGCGGCCGCGTGCTCGGCATGGACACCGATGGCGACATGCAGGTCATCAGCGCCCACGTCCCGCAGGCCGAGCTGTTCAGCTACGCCACCGAGCTGCGCTCGCTGGCCCAGGGCCGCGGCTCGTTCACGGCGACGCTCGATCACTACGAGGACGTGCCCTCGCATATCGCCGAGAAGGTGATCGAGACGCACCGCAAGCAGCTCGAGGCAGCCGGCGGACACGGCGCGGGACACTGATCGCGCGGGAGCGCCTTGGTTGGCTGGCCGCCGCCGCTCTGGCGGTCATCCTCGCTGCGGTCCTGCTCCATGCCATCGACCACGACCCGGCGACCGGCGTCACCTTCTCGAACTCGCCGTTCAGCGACGAGGCATGGCGCGCTCTCAACGCCCGCAACCTCGTGCTGTTCGGGTCGTGGACGACGACGGACGACTACGCGATCCACCTGGTCCAGCTGCCACTCAGCGTCGTCCAGGCGATCGTCTTCAGCCTGTTCGGGGTCGGACTCGTCCAGGCACGGCTGATCTCGGTGGCCGCGACCGTCGCGATGGGGGTCGTCCTCCTGCTCGGTTTGCGGCGGCCACTCGGGCTCGCGGGTGCGATGGTGGCGGCGGTCGGGGCGTCGTTCTCGGCGCTCACGCTCTACTACGCCCGTCTCGCGCTGCTTGAGCCGGGCGTCGCGCTGGCGCTGTCGGTCGCGGCGGTCGCGGCGGTCGCCGTCGAGCGCGGGTCGGTCCGCCGCTGGGCGGTCGTCTGCGGGATCGCGCTAGCAATGGCGATGGGTCTCAAGGTGAGTGCACTGCCGAGCGCAGTCGGGATCCTGCTGGCGATCGGCCTCCGAGGCATCCGGGAGCCGACACTGCGACCGTTCCCCGTGATCGCGGCCGGGATCGTCGGGGTGGCCGGAGCGGCCTGGCTCATCCTCGTCGCACAGCCTGCTCCGGCCGCGCCGGGTGGGGCCCTGGCCCTGTTGCCGACGGGGACATTTCCTCGAAGCGTCGCGGACTGGGTGGCGGACGTCCTCCTGTACCTCAGGTCGAACGACGGCGCTGCGCGTCTGGCCCGACCGCTGTTGGTCGGAGCGAGCGCCGGGCTGGTGATCGTCCTGACCGATCTCGTGTGGCGGGCTCGGCGCCATGACACATCTGCTTCCGAAACGAGGGCTCCCGCAGGCGAGCCGTCGACGCCGCGAGATGAGCCGTGGACGATGGCCGGCTCGACCCGCGTCGCGATCGTCGGGCTGATGTGGGTGGCGTTCGGCCTCCTCGGCGTCGTCTCGAACTCATACCAGCCCAACCGATACGTCGTGCCGATCCTGCCCGGACTGGCGTTGATCGCTGGGGCGGGTGTGGCGATCCTTGCCGCACGGACGTTGGACCGACCGCAGGTATTGCGGATATCCGGCCTGGCACTCGTCCTTGTCCTGCTGGCGGCGCCGGGCCTCGCCGCGGCCGCAGGATGGGCGGCGTCGACCGGACGCGAGACGCTCGACGGTCAGGCGGCGGTCGAACGGATGGTGCCGCCGGGCGTGACCCTTGCCGGCGGCTATGCGCCACTCTTCGGGATGCGGGCGCCGGTCGTCACGAGTCTCCTGATCTCGCAGATGCAGGCGGATGCGCCGGATCTCTACGCTGAGGGCGTGCGCTGGGCGGTCGAACCCACTGATCACATCCCGGCGTGGGCTGCGGCGCACCCGGGAGCGTGGGCGGCGAGGCGGGAGCTGTGGTGTACGGACTGGGGCAAGCCCGTCGCCCGCGTCTGTCTCGTCGAGCTGCCGTAGCCGGCCACTGTCGCCTGGATCGCCCGGCCACCGTCGGTGTCATCGAACCGACCGTCAGTCGTCGAGGGCGAGAAGGTCGATGGCCTGGCGGAGGTCGAGTCGATCCTCGTACAGGGCACGCCCGACGATGGCGCCGGCGCACCCCGCGTCGCGGATGGCCCGAAGGTCCTCGAGCGTCGCGACGCCACCGGACGCGATGATCGCGCCCCGGCCGTGGGCGAGAAGCCCCGCGTACAGGCGCAGGTCCGGGCCGTCGAGCAGGCCATCACGTTCGATCGCCGTCACCTCGAAGGTGTGGACGCCCATGTCTGCGAGACGTTCGATCGCCGCCGCAACCTCGACACCGGGCGTCCCGGGGATCCAACCCTGGCCGACGGCGAGGCCGTCGCGGACATCGATCGCGACCGCGACCCGGTCGGCGTCGTGGCGTTGGACCAGCCGCCCCAAGAAGGACGGATCGGCAAGCGCCGCCGTCCCGACGACGACGCGACTCGCACCCGCTGCCAGGACGGCTCCGACCGACTCCTCGTCCCGCAGGCCGCCCGCGACCTCGACTCCTGCCCGGTCCCCGATTGCTGCGACGATGGCTTCGATCTCTCGCTGGTGGGCCGGCATGCCGGTCCGTGCGCCGTCGAGGTCCACCACGTGCAGCCATCGAGCTCCACCCTCGACGAAGCGCGCCGCGACCGTCGCAGGATCCGTTGCATAGGCCGTCTCGCGCGCGAAGTCGCCCTGCTGCAGTCGCACCACGCGGCCGCCGCGCAGGTCGATCGCCGGCAGGATCTCGAACGCCATTGCCACCACTCTTTCATCATGCTACCGTAGTAGCACGCTAATACGCTACCACGATGGAGCGATCGTCCGGACAAGCGGGTGACGGCACCATGGCCGACGACTGGAAGACCGACGACGTCGAGGCTCTGTTCAACGCAGTCCGCAGCCTCGAGACGCTTGGCGAGACCGAGCGATTCTTTCGCGACCTCTGCACCCTCAAGGAGCTGCGCGACATCGCGCAGCGATGGGCGGTCGTGCGGATGCTCGACGCCGGCATGCACTACGCCGAGATCTCGCGGACGACCGGCGCGAGCACGGCGACGATCACCCGCATCGCGTCCTGGCTCAACCACGGCGAGGGCGGCTACCGAGCGATGCTCGACAAGCTCGAGACGGCCTCCCGGGCGGGCACGGTCCCCTACCCCGTCGCCGGCGAGCGCTGAGCCGGCGATGACCCGCCGCCTCCGTCTTGCGATCCCGAACAAGGGCCGCCTCGTCGAACCGACGCTGCGGCTCCTCCATGACGCGGGCCTGGTGTTCGAGGAGCACGACCGCAGTCTCGTCGCGCTCGTCCAGAACTACGATCTCGACATCCTGTTCGTCCGCACGAACGACATCATCGAGTTCGTCGGCGACGGCGTTGCCGACCTCGGGATCACGGGCGAAGACCTCCTCAGCGAGACCGGAGCCGAGCTGCCACGCATCCGCTCGCTCGGATACGGGAGATGTCGCCTCGCGGCGGCCGTCCCCAACGACACCACCTACCAGGTCATCGAGGACCTCGCGGGCTGCCGCGTCGCGACCGCGCACCCCAAGACTGCGCGCCGGTTCTTCGAAGACCGTGCGATCCCGGTCGAGATCATCCCGATCTCGGGTGCCGTCGAGGTCGCACCCCGGCTCGGGCTCGCCGAGGGGATCGTCGACCTGGTGTCGACTGGCTCGACTCTGGCGATGAACGGCCTCCGCCAGGTCGGCGACGTCCTGGCCTCGGAAGCGATCCTCATCGCCAACGAGGCGGCGCACCGCGAACGAAGCGCCGAGGTCGCCGCGGTCGACACGATGCTCAGCGCAGTGATCGCCGCACGCGGCCGCAAGTACGTGATGATGAACGCCCCGGCCGACACCCTGCCCGAGCTCGAGCGCCTCTTGCCCGCTCTCGAATCCCCGACCATCATCCCGCTCGCCCACACCGGGATGATCGCGATCCATTCGGTCGTGGGCGCCGACGACGTGTGGGGTTTGCTGCCCCGGCTCAAGTCGGCGGGCGCTTCCGGGATCCTGGTCTTGCCCATCGAGAAGATCGTCCCATGAGCGCGACGCGACCGGCAGAGGCGGACGGGCTCGCGGACGGTAGTGCCCCGCCCATCACGTTCCGCCTCCGGCGATTGGACCTCGCGGCCATGGCAGCCGGCGACGCCGGCGCTCGCCGTGACCACGATGCCCTCGTCCGCCGCGGCGCGGTGCCGGACCCGGCCGTGCGGGAGTCCGCCCGCGCCACACTCGCGGACGTCCGTGCCCGCGGCGACACCGCGGTCCGCGCCGCCAACGCGAGGGTCGGTGGCGGTCGCCCCGACGCACGGCTCGTCCTCGATCCCGGTGAGCTGCGCGCCGCCGTCGACGGCCTCGAACCTCGTATCCGGAAGGCCCTTGACCAGGCCGTCGACCACGTCCGGCGCTTCGCCGAGACCCAGCGTCCCGTGTCGACCCGGACCGCCATCGCCCCAGGCATCGAGATCGAGCGGCGCTGGACGCCGCTGGCAAGCGTCGGGGCCTACGTCCCGGGCGGGTCTGCGCCCTATCCGTCGTCGCTGGTGATGACCGTCGTCCCGGCTCGAGTCGCCGGCGTCGAGCGGATCGTCGTCGCTTCGCCCGCCGACCGCGACGGTCGCACGAACCCGGTCCTCCTCGCCGCCGCGGGTTTGCTCGGGGTCGACGCGTTCGTCGTCGCCGGAGGGGCGCAGGCCATCGGCGCATTGGCGCACGGCCTGCCCGAGTCGGGCCTTGCCGCGGTCGACCGGATCGTCGGCCCCGGCAACGCCTGGGTCACCGCGGCCAAGATCGAGGTCTCGGGCGAGGTCGGGATCGACCTCCCGGCTGGCCCGTCGGAGGGTATGGTCCTCGCCGCGCCGCCCGCGGACCCCCGACATGTCGCCGCGGATCTCATCACCCAGGCCGAGCACGGTCCGGACTCACCGGCCA
This sequence comes from uncultured Chloroflexia bacterium, assembly GCA_963797685.1. Lineage (GTDB taxonomy): Bacteria > Chloroflexota > Limnocylindria > Limnocylindrales > CSP1-4 > SPCO01. The sequence goes on from CAWCQK010000001.1 coordinate 17,109, forward strand.
TCCTCGTGACCACGGACGCCGTCTTCGCCGATGCCGTCGAGGTCGCCGTGACTCAGCAGCTGGCGACAGCCGCCCGCCGGGACATCCTGGCCGCGGCGCTGCGCGACCATGGCCGCATGGCCATCGCCCCCACGCTCGACGCCGCCATCGACTTCGTCAACGCCTACGCTCCCGAGCACCTGTCGGTCGATGTCGAACCGCTGGAGCCGACGGTGGCCCGCCTGCGCAACGCCGGCTCGCTGTTCGTCGGCCCATGGGCGCCCGAATCCGCAGGCGACTACGCGACCGGCGCCAACCACGTCCTGCCCACTGGCGGCCTCGCGCGCGCGTCGAGCGGCCTGTCCGTCGAGGCGTACGGAAAGTTCGTCCAGGTCCAGCGGATCGATCGCGACGGCCTGGCCTCGATCCGTGCGACCATCGCCGCCCTGGCCGAGACCGAGGGGCTGCTGGCCCATCGCGACGCGGTCGAGATCCGTTTCGAGGACCCGACCCGATGAGTCCGACCCCGGTCACGTTCACGACGCCCAACGCCCCCGCGACATACAGCTGGGAGGCCACCGACGAGGAGGTCGCCGCGAGATACGGCCTCGATCCCGCGACGATCGTCCGCTTCGACCTCAACACCTCGCCCACGCCACCGGCCTTGATGGGCCAGCTGCTAGCCGCCGGCCGGTTCGAGGGACCGCTGTCGGAATACCCACCGACCGACTACCGGCGTCTCGTCGACGCGGCGGCCGCCCGATACGGCGTCAGCCCGGCCGAGATCCTGGTCGGAGCCGGAGCCGACGAGATCCTCGACATCGTGGCCAAGGTCTACATCCCGGCCGGTGGCACGGCCGTCGTCCCGACACCGACGTACGCGATGTACCGCGTCCTGACCGAGCAGCGCAGGGCCACGGTCGTCGCCGTCCCGCGGCTCGGCGAGGCGGCAGGCTGGGCGCTGGACGCAGCCGCCGTCCGCGCGGCCGCTGCAGAGCATCAGGTGGCCGTCGTGTGGCTGTGCAGCCCGAACAATCCGACAGCCCTGGCCGAACCTGACGGCGCCATCGCGGCCCTGCTGGCCGACCTTGCCACGGATGCGGCCACGGCCGGTCGCGAGCCTCCCGTCGTCGTCCTCGACGAGGCGTACGCGGAGTTCGTCGGGTCATCGCTCATCGGACTCCGCGAGACATACTCGAACCTGGTCGTCGTCCGGACCGCGAGCAAGGCCTACGCCCTGGCCGGCCTCCGGGTCGGCTTCGCGATCGCGCGGCCCGAGATCATCGCCCGGCTCAACCCGTTCCGTCCGCCGGGTTCGGTGTCGACGATCTCGGTCACGCTCGTGACCGAGGCGCTCCTCGACCCCGACATCCTCGACGCCAACCTCGATCGCGTCGTGCGCGAGCGGGGCCGCCTGACCGAGGCGCTGCGGGCGATCGGCTGGTCGGTCGGTCCGTCGGTGACCAACTTCGTGCTCGTCGACTTCGGGAGCGTGGAGCGCGCCGCGGACGTCGCCGAGGCCCTGCTGTCGCGAGGGCTCGTGCCGCGAACGTTCGGCGAGGGCCATCCTTTGGCCGATCACCTGCGCCTGACCGTCCGCGACCCGGGCGAGAACGACCGGCTCATCGCGGTCGCGACCGAGCTTGCCGCCCAACGCACGACGGAGACCTCCCCATGACGACGCCACTCGGATCCATCGAGATCGGGCCACGCGAGGGCCGGCGCGTGACGATCGCCCGAACCACGGCCGAGACCGACATCACGGTCACGCTCGGCCTTGACGGCTCCGGCCACACCGCCATCGACACCGGCATCGGCTTCTACGACCACCTGCTGGGTTCGCTCGCCACTCACGGGCTGTTCGACCTGGCCATCCACGCCGACGGTGACCTCCAGGTCGACGAGCACCACAGCGTCGAGGACACCGCGCTCGTGCTGGGCGCCGCGTTCGCCGAGGCGCTCGGTGACCGCTCCGGGATCCAGCGCTTCGGGTCGAGCTCCGTGCCGATGGACGAGTCGCTCGCGACGGTCGTCCTCGACATCGGCGGCCGCCCGTACGCCGTCATCGACCTCCCGTTCCGAGGCCTCCATGCTGGCGGCCTGCCGCTCCAGCTGGTCGAGCACGCCCTCGAGTCGTTCGCCCGGACCGCGGGCGCGACGCTCCACGTGACCGGGACCGGCCGCAACGACCACCATCTGGCCGAGGCCGCCTTCAAGGCTCTCGGGCGCGCGCTGCGGGCCGCCTGTGAGATCGACCCGCGGCGCGAGGGCGTCGCATCGACCAAGGGCGTCCTGGAGTGATCGCGTGACGGCCCGGCCACGCATCGCGGTCGTCGACTACGGTGCAGGCAACCTCGTCAGCATCGACCAGGCGCTGCGGACCGTCGGCGCGGAGGTCATGGTCGCGCACGACGGCGAGGGCCTGCGCGGAGCCGACGCTGTGATCGTCCCGGGAGTCGGCGCTGCGGCTCCGGCCATGTCGCGACTCGCGCGGCACGACCTGGTCGACCCGCTGCGCGCCTGGATCGGCGGCGATCGGCCGTACCTCGGCATCTGTCTCGGGCTCCAGCTCCTGTTCGGAGGCAGCGACGAGGACGGCGCGACCACGCTCGGGGTCGTCTCGGGGCGCACGGTCCGCCTCGAGGACGCGCCGACGTTGCCGCACATCGGCTGGAACCAGGTCGAGCGCACTCGGACGCACCCGTTGTTCGACGGGATCGCGCCGGACGCCGACTTCTACTTCGTGCATTCCTACGCCGGGGCCGTGGACGCGGCCGACCAGGACTTCATCCTCGCCACCACAGTCCACGGGGGACCGTTCACCTCGGCGGTCGCGCGCGGCGCCCTGGCCGGCGTCCAGTTCCACCCGGAACGCAGCGGCGACGACGGCCTGCGCCTGCTGGCCAACTTCGTCGATCTCGTCCGGGCGGCGTGATGCTGCGCCGCCGGGTGATCCCGTGCCTCGACGTCGCCGACGGTCGCGTGGTCAAAGGCACCAACTTCGTCGACCTCGTCGACGAGGGCGACCCGCCGGAGCTCGCCGAGCGATACGCAGCAGAAGGCGCGGACGAGCTCGTGTTCCTCGACATCACGGCGGCCCCGGAGCGGCGCGGGACGCTGCTCGACATCGTCGAGCGCACCGCGCGCCGGGCGTTCATCCCGTTGACCGTCGGCGGCGGCGTGAGGACCGTCAACGAGATGCGCGACGTGCTGCGCGCCGGCGCCGACAAGGTCTCGCTCAACACCGCGGCCGTCGCGGACCCGCTGCTGATCGCCCGCTGCGCGGGCCGGTTCGGCCGACAGGCCGTCGTCGTCGCCATCGACGCCCGGGTCACCGTGCCGGGCGCCTGGGAGGTCGTCGTCAAGGGCGGCCGCGAGGCGACCGGTCTGGACGTGGTCGCGTGGGCCGAGCGGGCGGTGGACGTCGGCGCGGGCGAGCTGCTGGTCACCTCGATCGACCGCGACGGGACCGGAGCCGGGTTCGATGTCGAGCTCCTTCGCGCCATCACATCGCGGGTCGGCGTCCCGGTCATCGCCTCGGGTGGGGCCGCCGGCCCGGCCGATTTCGTGGCCGCGGTCCGTGACGGCGGCGCCGACGCCGTCCTCGCGGCGTCGATGTTCCATCGCCGGATCCATTCGATCGCCGATGTCAAGAACGCCATGGCGGCCGCCGGGCTTCCGGTCCGCCTTGTTCCGGCCCGGGTCGCATGACCGGCTCAGCGGTCCCCGATGTCAGGTTCGGGCCGGACGGGCTCGCGCCGGCGGTCGTCCAGGACGCGGTGGACGGTCGTGTGCTGATGGTCGCCTGGATGGATGCCGAGGCGCTCGCGGCGACGGTGTCGACCGGCGAGGTCCATTTCCACTCCCGGTCCCGCGACCAGCTCTGGCGCAAGGGCGAGACGAGCGGCAACGTCCTGCGGCTGGTCGACCTGGCCGTCGACTGCGACGGGGACGCCCTGCTCGTGACCGCGGATCCGGCCGGTCCGACGTGTCATCGCGGGACGCGCAGCTGCTTCGACCCGGATGACGCGCCCGCCGGACGCTCGACCGCGGGTTTCGCCTGGCTCGAGACACTGTGGGCCACGATCGCAGAACGCAAGGCGACCAGGCCTGACGACTCGTACACGACCGCCCTCCTCGACGGTGGAGTCGACGCCGCGGCGCGCAAGGTCACCGAAGAGGCGACCGAGGTTCTCATCGCGGCCAAGGACGATGCCGCTGCCCAGTCGGCCGGCTCGGATCGCGATGAGACTCGCTCGGCCCTTGCCGGCGAGACGGCCGACCTCCTGTATCACACGCTCGTGCTGCTCGCCGAGCGCGATCTGGACCCGGGCGATGTCATCGAGGTGCTTCGCGCTCGTCGGCGACGCTGAGGAGCGGCCGCTCCGCGCACGCCCGGCGCACTTACCCCTTGGCGTGCCCGATCTCGCGGCGACGCTTCCCGATGCGGACGTCGAGCCACTCTCCTGCGATCGGCTCTGGCCGCGCCTCCGGGTCGCTGACCCGCTCGCCGTTCACCGTCACTCCCCCACCCGCGATCATCCGGCGTGCCTCACCGCGCGATGCGAAGACGCCGGCCTCGGCCAGCAGGACCGCGATCCCCGACGCCAACCACGCTCGATCGAACTCGAATCCGCCGGCCGACGCGTAGAGCGACGCCAGGACCGCTGGATCGTCGACCGGCCCAGCCGCGAACGCGACGGCCGCGTCCGCGACCGCGCGCTCGGCCGCCTGGACACCGTGGGTCCGCGCGGTGATGTCGTAGGCCAACGCGAGCTGGGCGGCGCGCGCCTCGGGCCGGGTCGCGGTCTCGGCCTCCAGGGCCTCGATCCGGTCGCGCGGGAACTCGGTGAACCAGCGCAGATACGTGCCGACGTCGCGGTCGTCGATGTTGCGCCAATACTGGTAGAAGTCGAACGGGCTGGTCCGCGTGGCGTCGAGCCAGACCGACTCGCCCTCCTCGCTCTTCCCGAACTTGGAGCCCGACGGCGACAGCAGGAGCCGATACGCCAGCCCGTGCGCGGGCTCGGTCTCGGCGCTCGAACCGCTGGCTGGGCTGGTCCGCCTGATGAGCTCCAGCCCGGCGGTGATATTGCCCCACTGGTCGGCGCCGCCCATCTGCAGCTCGACGCCCTCGTCGTGGTAGAGGTGGGCGAAGTCGTACGCCTGCAGGAGCATGTAGCTGAACTCGGTGAACGACAGCCCGCGCGACAGCCTGACCTGGACGGAGTCCTTGTCGAGCATGTACGGGATCGTGAAATGTTTCCCGGTGTCGCGCAGGAAGTCGACCAGCGAGAGCTCTCCCAGCCAATCGAGGTTGTTGACCAGGATCGCTCCGTTCGAGCCGGGATCGAAGTCGAGGAAGCGCCCGAGCTGGCCGCGGATCGCCGCGACGTTGGCCGCCAGTGTGTCGCGATCGAGCAGGTTCCGTTCGGTCGAGCGGCCCGACGGATCGCCGATCATCCCAGTGCCGCCGCCCACCAGGGCCACCGGCTTCCCGCCGAACCGCTGGAGGCGGATGAGCCCGAAGATGGGCACGAGGTGCCCGACGTGGAGAGAATCGGCGGTCGGGTCGAAGCCGATATAGCCCGCGATCGGCCGGCCCGTCGCGAGCCTCGCCGGGAGTCCGGGCGTCGTCTCCTGCAGGATCCCTCGCCACTCGAGCTCGGCCAGGAGTCCGCCCAGGTCGGTGGCCGTCTCGGGCGCCCTCGTCACAGGGTCGCGCGTCGAGTCGTCTCGACCCGGTGGGAAGCTAGCGTCCGTTCGTTCGACCGTCCGTTCACGCCCCCTATGCTATCGTGCGGCCACTGATGCAGACCAGTCTTGCGCGACGTCAGCGCCACCGTCGGGCGCTCGGACGTCGATCGCCAGCTCGCTCGGGGAACATGCTCGGACGGATCGCCGCCGTCGTCCTGGTGGTGATGCTCCTGACCGTTGGCCTGGTGACAGCCAGCGGAGCGCTCCTCGTGGCGGCCGCGTACAACCAGTACTCCGCGGGTCTCCCCGACCCTGTCGCCGCGCTCACGAACATCCCGTTCGAGCAGCAGACGATCATCTACGACCGGACCGGCAAGATCGAGCTGGCTCGCCTCGGCGACCTCAAGCGCGAGGTCGTCACCTACGACCAGCTGCCGGGCGAGATCATCGATGCCACCACGGCCATCGAGGACAAGGATTTCTGGATCAACCCCGGGTTCGATCCGGCGGGCATCGTGTCGGCCGGCCTCGACACCCTGTCGGGCAGGCCGCGTGGCGCGTCGACCATCACCCAGCAGCTCGTCCGCGCCCGGCTCCTCCCGCCCGAGGCGTTCGCCGGCACCACATATGAGCGCAAGGCACGCGAGATCATCCAGTCGATCCGGCTGACCCAGGCCTATCCGGGCGAGGAAGGCAAGCAGCAGATCATCACCGCGTATCTCAACCAGAACTTCTACGGCAACCAGAGCTACGGCGTGAAGGCGGCCGCGAAGGGTTACTTCGGAAAGTCCCTCGATCAGCTCACCCTCGCTCAGGACGCCATCCTGGCTGCCATCCCGCAGTCGCCGACGGCATACGACCTCGTTGCCAATGCCCAGGAGGTCTGCCTCGACAAGAACATCGCGGACGGCCAGGAGTGCACCAACTTCAAGCTCGTCGTCCCCCAGGACTCGGAGATCGTCCAGCGGCGCAACAAGGTCCTCGACCTGATGGAGACGCGCAGTCCGTTGACCGGCAGCAAGCACACCGTCGCCGAGTACGAAGCGGCGAAGCAGGAACCGGTCGTGCTGGTGCCCCAGGTCTCGGCGGCATGGAAGGCGCCCCAGTTCGTGTGGCAGGTGCGCCGCGACCTCGGCCAGATGCTCTGCCCGGACACCCCGACCGACTGCCCGAAGGTGGACACGGGCGGCTACCGGGTCATCACCACGCTTGACTACGACATGCAGAAGACCGCCGAGAAGTGGGTCTACGTCGCCGCCCGCGCCCCGAACTCGAAGGACCCGTCGGCGATCCTCGCCAGCCGCAAGATCCCGGCAAAGGCCCGCTCGTGGATCCTCGGCCTGCGCGGCCACAACATCAACAACGCGGCCGGCGCGGTGATGGACTACCGGACCGGCGAGGTGCTCGCCTACGTCGGCTCGGCGAGCTACACGTCCAAAGGCAACAAGAAGTTCCAGCCCCAGTTCGACGTGCTGTCCGACGGCTGGCGGCAGCCGGGATCGTCGGTCAAGCCGATCGACTACGCGATCGGCGTCGACGACAAGACACTGACAGCGGCGACGATGTTGATGGACGTCACCACCAACTTCGGTGGCGGCTTCATCCCGACCCAGGCCGACAAGCTCGAGCGAGGCCCTGTCCGGCTCCGCGAGGCGCTCCAGTTCTCGCTCAACATCCCGGCCATCAAGGCGACCATCATGAGCGGCCTGGACCACGTCTTCGACCGGACCAAGGACTTCGGCCTGTCGTATCCGAACGGTGTCGTGCCTGTCCTGTCCATGGGCATCGGCACGCTCGAGGTCCACCCGATCGACATGCTCGGCGCGTACAGCACGATCGCCAACGGCGGGCAGCGGATGCCCGAGCGGATGATCGGCACGATCCTCAACCCTGACGGCAGCACCCTGTGGCCGACCCCGACGGACACGCCGAAGCCGATCAGCGTCATCAGCCCCGCGGCCGCCTATGTCATCACCGACATCCTGGCCGGCAACACGCAGGTCAGCGTGAACCCGTTCTGGGGCAAGTGGGCGATCTACGACGGCAAGACGCGACGGCCCGCGGCATACAAGACGGGCACGACGAGCGACAACCGCGACGTGGCCGCATACGGCTTCCTGGCGCCCCCGTCGGACCCGAAGGCTCCGGCGCTCGCGGTCGGGGTCTGGATGGGCAACAGCGACAACAGCCCCAACGACGGCAAGCTCTCGCTCGACACGTCGGCACCATTGTGGTCGGCGATCCTGACCGAGGTCAGCCATGGCGAGAAGATCGCCCAGTTCAAGCCACCGAAGGCCATCGTCACCGCCAAGGTCGACGCATTCACCGGGCTCAAGCCGGGCCCGTTCACCAAGAAGACCATCACGGAGCTGTTCGTGCCGGGGACAGTCCCGACGCAGACGAATGCACTTCGGGTGGCGGTCTCGATCGACGCAGCGAGCGGCCTGTTGTGGCAGGACGGTTGCGCCGGACCGAAAGTCACCAAGGGCTTCTTCAACATGAGCGATGTCGAGGCGAACTTCCCGGCCTGGCAGAAGGCCGACATCGCCTGGGCCGCCCGGGCCGCCCGTGGGTCGGGCGTCGGTGGCGGGCCGAAGGGCACGCGCACGTCGTACTTCTACAACGGCGCTTTCGCCCCGTTCGGTCGGACATGGGGAGCGCCGTTCGCCCCGAAGGCTCTCTGCCCGCTCTACACGCCCCCGACGTTCTGCGATCCGTTCGCCCCGACACCCGATCCCGCACTCCCGCCCGGACCGGCCTGCGTGCCTGCGCCGACACCGACGCCGACGCCCACCGGACCGATCTTCCACACGTTCAAGCCGCCGCACCCGACACCGACGCCGAAGCACTAGAACTCGACGATCGTCGCCCCGTCGCCACCTTCGCCGCGCTGGCCTGCGCGGACCGACTTGACCAGCGGGTGGTCGGCTGCGGCAGAGCGCACAGCGTCTCGCAGCGCACCTGTCCCCATCCCGTGGATGATCAGGACCTTGTCGAGCCCGGCCAGCCCGGCGTCGTCGAGGTAGCGGCTCAGGGAGTCGAGCGCCTCGTCGACGCGGGCCCCACGCAGGTCGAGCGATGACGCCACGGAGCGGGCGCGATCGAGCCGCAGTTCGCCCGCGTTGGTCGCCGCTGCGCCGGCTGTCGTGCCGTCGCCGCCGCGGACGCCCGTGCCGGCCGCATCGGCCGGGACGAGATCATCGGTATCCACCGTGACGCGCATCCCGCCCGCCTCGAGGGTCGCCCGCCGACCGCCCCGTTCGAGCGCCACGATCCGGCCCTCCCACCCCCCCGACCGGCTGCGCGCCCGCTCGCCGAGCTGCCAGGTGCGGGCCTCGACCGGTGCTTCGGCAGGGACCGGCTCACCCTCCGGCAGCCGCCCGAGCTCCTGCTCCGCGCGAGCCACGGCGTCGTCGAGGACGGGTGCGGTGACCGTCTCGCGTTCGAGTGCCGCACGCGTCGTCCGGACCTCGTCGCGCAGGCCCTCGACGATGCGCTCGGCCTCCGCCCGAGCAGCCCGAACGGCCTCGTCCCGTTCGCGTCGCGCTCGACGCCGCTCCTCCTGGGCGAGCCGCAACGCCTCGGCGGCCCGCACGTCGGCGGCCAGCGCCCGATCCAGCGCGGCATTCGTCTCGCCTTCGGTCGCCTTGATCGACGCCAGGGTGGCCTCGAACGACCGTTGCGATTCGGTCAGCCGCGAGCGGGCGTCGTCGACGATCTCTTCCGGCAGCCCGAGTCGCTCGGCGATGGCGAAGGCCTGGCTCCCGCCGGGCAGGCCGATCGTCAGGTGGTACGTCGGCGACAGCGTCTCGAGGTCGAACTCGACCGCGGCGTTGCGGGCACCTGCGGTCGTGTGGGCATATGCCTTGAGCTCGGCATAGTGGGTCGTCGCCGCAACGAGCGCGCCGGCGCGGATGAAGTGATCGAGCAGGGCCTGCGCCAGCGCCGAGCCCTCGGTCGGGTCGGTCCCGGCGCCGAGCTCGTCGAGCAGGACGAGGGTGCCCGGCCCGGCAGCCTCGACGATGCGGATGATCGAGCGAAGATGGCCCGAGAAGGTCGACAGCGACTGCGCGATCGACTGCTCGTCGCCGATGTCGGCGAACACGTCCCGCCAGATCGGCAGGCGGCTGCCCGCTTCGGCCGGGATGTGCAGGCCAGCCTGGTGCATCAGGCTGAGCAGGCCGAGTGTCCGCAGCGTGACGGTCTTGCCGCCCGTGTTCGGCCCGGTCACGACGAGCGCCGTGTAGCCGTCGCCGAGCCGGATGTCGATGGGCACCACGCGCCCGCTCAATCCCGGATGACGGGCCGACAGCAGGATCGCCTCCGGTCGGTCGGTGGTCTCGGGCCGGCTGGCCCGCATCTCGGCGGCGAGCGATGCCTTCGCGGCCCACAGGTCGAAGCGCGCCAAGGCCCCGAGCGTCTCGCGCAACGCATCGGCGTTGGCTGCCACGAACGCCGACAGCTCGTCGAGGATGCGCGCGACCTCCTCCGCCTCAGCGACCTGCGCCTCGCGCCAGGCATTTCCCAGCTCGACCGCGACCAGGGGCTCGATGAACAGCGTCTGGCCGCTGCCCGAGGCGTCGTGGACGATGCCCTTCACCCGCGACCGCGCCTCGGATCTGACCGGAACCACGTAGCGGCCGTTGCGCAACGTGATGATCGGCTCCTGGAGCGCGTTCCCGAGCTCCGAGCCGACGAGCGAGTCGAGACGCCGGCGGAGCCGCTCGTAGGCGACCCGGACGGCCGAGCGCAGACCGCCGAGTCGCGGCGAGGCCGTGTCGAGCAGCTCCCCCACCGGGTCGAAGCTGCGGGTCAGGGTGGATCGCAGTGCGGGCAACGCGTGGAGCTCGTGACCGAGCTCACGCAGCAGCGGCCGACGGTCATCGGCGAGGAACGTGCCGAGCCGGGCGGTCGCATCGAGCGTCTGGCCGATCTCGAGGAACTGGGCCGGCTCCAGCCGACCGCCGCGGGCCGCACGCTCCACGGCCGGGCCGATGTCGGCCGCGCCTCCGATCCCCGCGCCGGGTCGCTCCTCGATGAAGTCCCGCGCCTGGTCCGTCTCGTCGAGGCCACGCGCGACCACGACCGGGTCGTTGGATGGCTCGAGAGCCTCGGCAAGTCGGCGCGATGGCGGGAACCCCGTCGCCTCGGCGAGCCGCGCGCGGATGGCCGGGAACTCGAGCAGCGCGAGAGAGCGCTCGTCCATCGGCTGCGGTCAGTCGGCGGGAGCGACGGGGCCCGAGACAGACGGGTGCCCGCGCTCGACGAAGCGCCACGGTCGCGTGCTCCAGGGATCGCCCGCGTAGGCCACGCCGATCCGTGCCGTCGCGACGACAGCCGGATCAGGCTCGTCCGCCGGGGCGGTCTCCAGCCGGAGCGGCGACGCCGGGTCGCACATGTCGACTCCCGTCCATTTCGTGTCGAGGCCGAACGCCGCCGCCACGAGGCCTGGGCCGCTCGCCAGCCGAGCTACACGCAGTCCGGCGACGCGGTCGGCCTCAGCCGCGACCTGCTGTGCCGAGAGCGAGCGTCGTCGGGTCGTCGCGCGAACGATGCGGTCCACCCGCATCGCATCGATCCCCTCGAGCGGTTCGACGGCACGGACCAGCACGGCGGCTGGCGTCCCGGCCGGTTCGGTCACCACGTTGAGGCAGTCGTACATCCCGTAGACAAGGTACACGTAGGCATGCCCCGCCGGCCCGAACATGATCCGGTTGCGCGCGGTCTCGCCGAAGCGCGCGTGCGACGCCTGGTCGTCGACCCCGAGATACGCCTCGACCTCGACGATCCGTCCGATGCGACGACCCGTCGCGTCGTCACGGACGAGTCGCGCGCCGATCAGCCCGCGCGCCGCCTCGAGGGTCGAACCGGCCAGCCGCCCGCGATCGACGACGCTCAGAGGCTGGGGTACTTCGACTGGATGCTATCCGGCACGAACAGGCCGGTCAGCGTGAAGAAGGCGGGGATCAGCGTGTCCCGGAAGACCTCCGTGATCTTGGCGCTGTCGAGAGCGCCCCAGATCTCGCGCAGGAACGGCAGCTCGTGGGGACCTTTTTCGATGCCCGGGATCGCGAAGAACGAGTCGAGGATGATCAGGAACGCGCCGTAGATGATGGCCGCCTCGACGAGGCCGAGGAGCCCGCCAAGGATCTCGTCCGCGAACCGGGCGTTCTTGAACAGCGGCTGTGGCTTGTAGAAGCCCTGGATGACCAGCGCGAACGCGATGGCGGCGGCGACGAAGACCGTCAGGAAGCCGATCATGTAGCTGTACTCGGGCGGGAACTGCGTCCAGTTCTCGCCGAGGAACGTGCCGAGCGGACTGGCGACGTTGGCGGCGAGGAACCACGAGAACAGGATCGAGCCGATACCGAGCAGACGGCGGATCGTCCCCTGCGCGAAGCCGAGCACGAAGAAGCCCATGAAGTAGAGGACGATCAACAGGTCGACGGTCCCCACCTGGGTCAGATCCACTCGGTCATGCCTCCGTCATCGTGCTCCGGCGGGCGCCGAAGCCGCGCAAGGGTAGCAGCGGCCATCCCGGAGTCGCAAGGTATTCGCCTTCAGACGGCGTCGGTCGGTCGGTTGCGGTGCGGTCCGGGCCGGTCAACTCCGGATCCGCGCTCCAAGATCGTCGGCCAGGCCGGCGACGACAGCCGCGACTGCCGCGTCGAGGTCGGCGTCCGTCAGCGTCCGATCGTCGTCGCGGAGGGTCAGGCGATAGGCCAGGCTCTTGTCGCCGTCCGCCAGCGGCCGCCCGCGATAGATGTCGAACAGGGTCACGTCGCGCAGCAGCGCGCCGCCGTGACGGCGGATGGTCGCTGCCACGCTGCCGGCCGGTGTCTCGACCGGCACGACGACAGCCAGGTCGCGCTCGACCGACGGGAAGCGCGACGGGGCCGCGACCCGGAACTCGCTCGGTCGTCCGCCGGCCAGGCCGGCGACGGCTAGCTCGGCCACGTAGATGCGCTCGGCGCGCAGGTCGAGCGCCTCGACCACGGCCGGATGCAGCTCACCGAGACGGCCGACGACGTCACCCCCCGCGCGAACGATGGCCGCCCGGCCCGGATGGAGCGCGGTATCGTCCGTCAGTGCAGTGAACGCGGGGGCCGCGAACCGCAGCCGCCGGCAGAGCAGCTCGATGATGCCCTTCGCGTCGTCGAGGTCGTATGGCCGTGCCGGGCGATCGGGCGATGCCGCCACGGCCGCACCGGTGAGCGCAAGGCCGAGGCGCCACCACTCGTGGGTCGTTGGCTCGTCGGACGCGCCATATCCCTTGCCGACCTCGAAGATCGCGATGTCGTCGCGACCGTGCCGCAGGTTCGTCGACACGACCTCCAGCAGACTGCCGATCAGGCTCTGACGCATGACCGAGTGCTGGCTCGACAGCGGGTTGGTGACGATGATCGGACGGCCTGCCGGCGTCTGTTCGGGCTCGTCGTCCGGGGCGCCGTCGTCGTGCCACCCGAAGCGCTCGACCATCTGCGGCGACACGAGGGCGGAGGTGACGACCTCGGTCAGTCCCGCTCCGACCATCGTGTCGCGCACGACGGAGCGGATGGCCAGCGGATCCGGCCGGAACGGTGGCATCGGCGTGTGGGGCGTGACGCTCGGGACGAGCTCGAAGCCGTGGACGCGGACGATCTCCTCGGCGATGTCGGCCTCGACCATCAGATCGCGCCGCCAGCTCGGCACGGTGGCGTCGATGACCACCTCGGCGGGGCCTGCGTCGACCTCGAGCGGCTGCGTGCCGCCTGCGACCCGGATCCGCGCATTCGCCGGCGCGGGTGCCGTTTCGACCCCGACGCGTGCCAACAGTGCCCGCTGATCGTCTGCCTCGATGGAGGTGCCCAGCAGTCGGTTGACGCGTGCCGGCCGGAAGGCGACGTGGCCGGCTGCGGGCTCGACCGGGTTCGTGTCCACGGCACCCGGGGCCACCTCGCCGCCGGCCCACTCGGCGATGAGGCGAGCCGTCCGGTCCGCCCCGACCCGCGCGAGTCGCGACTCCTGGCCCTTCTCGAAGCGGAGGCTCGCCTCGGACCGAAGCGCGTAGCGGAACGCCGTCCGGCGGATGCTGATCGGGTCGAAGATCGCAGATTCGATGATGACGTCGGTGGTGGCGTCGCTGACCTCGGAGCTCGCCCCGCCCATGATCCCGGCGATGCCGATCGGCCCCCCCGCGTCCGCGATGACGAGCGTCTCCGGGCCGAGCTCGCGCATGACGTGGTCGAGCGTCTCGAGCCGCTCCCCGGCGACCGCCCGGCGGACGACGATCCGGCCGTCGTGGATGGCGGTCGCATCGAAGGTGTGGATCGGCTTGCCGAGCTCGAGCATCACGTAGTTGGAGGCGTCGACCACGTTGCTGACCGGGCGCTGGCCGGCCGCCAGCAGGCGCATCTGGATCAGGTCGGGCGATGGGCCGATGTGGACGCCGCTCACCCAGCGACCGACGAACCGCGGGCACAGGTCCGCGTCCTGCACCTCGACGCGCAGTCGCTCGGTACTCGGTCGGCCCGACTCGGTCACCTCGGTCGGTGGCAGGCGCAGGGAGGCGCCGGTCACGGCGGCGACCTCGCGCGCGAGCCCGACGATCGACAACGCATCGCCCCGGTTGGGCTTGACGTCGACGTCCAGGATCGTGTCGCCGTACATCTCGGCCAGGGGGCGGCCGAGTGGCGCGTCGGCCGGCAGGATCAGGATGCCGTCGGCATCAGCGGTCAGGCCGAGCTCGTCGCCCGAGCACAGCATCCCGTTGCTGACGACGCCCATCTTCTCGGTCCGCTCGATCCGGCGGTCTCCCGGCAGGACCGCGCCGGGCAGGGCAACCGGGATCCGCTGGCCGGCCGCGATATTGGTCGCGCCGCAGACGATCTCGAGGGGTTCGCCGGTACCGACCGTCACGCGGGTCAGCGATAGCCGGTCCGCACGCGGATGACGCTCGACGGACAGCAGCTCGCCGACGACGACGTTCCGCCAGTCCTCGCCCCACGCGACGATCGATTTGACCTCCATGCCAAGCATCGTCAGGCGCGCGGCCAGCGCTTCAGGGGCCAGCTCGACATCGACGTACTCGCGCAGCCAGCTGAGCGGCACTCTCATCGGAACTGGTCCAGGAAGCGAAGGTCGTCGTCGAGGAACAGGCGGATGTCGGTGATGCCGTGCTTCAGCATCTTGATCCGCTCCGGGCCCATCCCGAACGCGAAGCCCTGGTAACGCTCGGGGTCGAGGCCGCCGTACTGGAGCACCACCGGGTGGACCATGCCGGCCCCGAGGATCGTCATCCAGCCGGTCCGCCCGCAGGCCGGACAGCCGGATCCGCCGCACACCAGGCATTCGATGTCGAACGCGACTGACGGCTCCGTGAACGGGTAGTAGCCCGGGCGAAAGCGTGTCTTCTTGTCGGCGCCGTACATCGCCCGGGCGAACTGGTCGAGCAGGCCCCTCAAGTCGGCCATGGTCGTGCCCTCGTCGACCATCAGGCCCTCGACCTGGAAGAACTCGGTCGCGTGCGACGCGTCGATCGCCTCGTAGCGGAAGCAGCGACCGGGCAGGATCGCCCTGATCGGCGGCGGCGTCGATCGCATCACGTGGATCTGTCCGGGCGACGTGTGCGTCCGCAGGAGCCGGCCCTCGACGTCGAGGTACAGCGTGTCCCACAGGTCCCGGGCCGGATGGTCGGGCGGGATGTTGAGCATCTGGAAGTTGGTCAGGTCGTCCTCGATCTCTGGGCTCTCGTAGACGACGAACCCGAACTGGCCGAAGATCTCCGCGATCTGGCCCATCGCCTCGATGCTCGGGTGGAGGCTGCCTCGGCGGATCGGCCGCCCCGGCGTGGTGACGTCGAGCGTCTCCTCGGCCAGGCGGCCGGTCAGTGCCGCCCCGCGGAGGTCTGCGCCGCGTTCGGTGAGGGCGGCTTCGATGGCGCCACGGACGGCGTTGGCCACGGCACCGACCCGCGGCCGGTCGTCGGATGGCAGCGCGCCGATGCCGCGCAGGACGGTCGTCAGCCGGCCCTTCTTGCCGAGGATGTCGACCTCGAGCGCCTCGAGCGCGGCGACGTCCGAGGTCGCGGCGATCGACCCGAGGGCGTCGTCACGAAGGGTTTCGAGGTCGCGCGTCAGGTCGGCGAGGTCCACGTCCGTCCTATCCTCCGCCCGATGCGCTCGAGGGCCGCGCGCTCGGGCGTCGGAGCGCCGATCGCCGACGCGTCCTGATATCCCGGGCGGGCTAGGCGCTCTTGGCGAGCTCGGCGATCTTCCCGAATGTCGCGGCGTCGCGAACGGCAAGGTCGGCCAGGATCTTGCGGTCGATCTCGACGTCCGCCTTCTTCAGCCCGGCGATGAACTGGCCATAGGTCAGGCCGTTCTGCCGCGCCGCCGCGTTGATCCGGACGATCCACAGCTGGCGGAACTGGCGCTTGCGCTGCTTGCGGTCGCGCGTCGCGTACGCCATCGCGTGGAGGAGCGCCTCACGCGCCGGCTTGACCAGGCGCGACTTCGTGCCCTTGCGGCCCTCGGCGTCCTGCATGAGGCGCTTGTGGCGCTTGTGGGACGTGACGCCCCGCTTGACTCGTGCCATGTGGTCGACGTGCTCCTAGAGGTACGGCAGCAGGCGACGGACCTGCCGGGCGTGTTCCTTCCCGATCACGGAGATCCCGGCGTAGCGTCGGGTCCGGCGGGAAGACTTGATCTCGAGATGGTGGCCACTCCAGGCGTTGACGCGCTTGAACTTGCCGCTCCCGGTCACTCCGAGGCGCTTCTGGGCCGCCTTGTGGCTCTTCATCTTGGGCACTCTGGCCTCACTCTCCTGACGTCACCGGCTCCGGGGCCGGCGTACTCTGCGTGGTCTTCTTCGGTTCGGCCGGCGCCGCCGGCGCGGGGGCCGGTGTCGGTGCTTCGACCGCAGCTTGGGCCTCGATCGGGGCCTGTGCCTCGATCGGCGCCGCAGCCTCGGCGGGGGCCGTCGCGGCCGGCGCTGGCACCGGCGTTTCGGCTTGTCCGTCCGAGCCCTCGGCGGGCCGTGGGCTCGACGCGTCGTGAGTCTTCGGTTTGTGCAGCGATGCCATCGTGATGTGCATCGACTTGCCTTCGAGCAGCGGCGTTCGCTCCGCGACCCCATGTTCCTTGACCCGATCCACGAACCTCGCGAGGAGGTTCCGGCCGAGCTCCGGGTGGGTCAGCTCCCGGCCGCGGAAGCGGACGGTCACCTTGATGCGGTCGCCTTCCTCGAGGAACTCGATCGCCCGATGGACCTTGGTGTCGAAGTCCCCCACCCCGATCTTCGGGGAGAGGCGGACTTCCTTGAAGGTCACCGACCGCTGCTTGCGCTTGGCTTCCTTCTCCCGTTTGGTCAGGTCGTACTTGTACTGACCGAAGTCCAGGAACTTGACGACTGGCGGGGCGGCCATCGGGGCGACCTCGACGAGGTCGAGGCCTCGTTCCTGCGCCATCTCGAGCGCCCGGGGCGTGGGCATGACCCCAAGCTGGGCACCTTCTTCATCGACGACCCGAACCTGTGGGATGCGGATCATCTGGTTGACGCGCAGGTCTCGACTGATGGTCTATCCCCTTCGTGTGAAACGTTCCATTCGACCGGCGCGGACATACGGCGACCCGGGTTCCGGCCGAAGCGGGAGGATAGCACAGGCCGTTCAGGGGCGACAATCGAGGCCCGCCCGGATGGCGTCCCCCTCAGACACCCCCGCGAGTCTCCGACTCCTGGGCGAGCCGGTCGGCCAAGTCGTCCCAGGCGACGGCCTCCTGCTGTTCGCCGCGTGCCGCGTTCCGGGCGCGTGGCGCGACCGTCCGAGCCTCGACCTCGCGATCACCCAGGACGAGCATGTACGGCACCTTCTGCTCCTGCGCGATCCGGATCTTGTTCTGCATCCGGTTGTCGGACGTGTCGACCTCGACCCGCAAGCCGCGGGCACGCAGGACCCCGGCGAATTCCTGGGCGGCGTCGATGTGCCGATCGGCGATCGGGATGACGACCGCCTGGACGGGCGCGAGCCACAGCGGGAACGCACCTGCGAAATGCTCGACCAGGATCCCGATGAATCGTTCGAGCGATCCGTAGATGGCGCGATGGATGGCGATCGGGCGCTGTGGCTGGCCGTTCTCGTCGATGTAGGTCAGGTCGAACCGCTCGGGAAGCATGACGAGGTCAACCTGGATGGTCGCCATCTGCCATTCGCGGCCAAGCGCGTCGTCGATGTAGATGTCGATCTTCGGCGCGTAGAAGGTGCCGTCTTTTGGCTTCAGGTCGTAGGTGATGTCGGCGGACGCGAAGGCCTCACGGATGAGCAATTCCGCGCGCTCCCAGAGCGCCGGGTCGCCGAGCGCCTTGTCGGGCTTCGTCGCGAATGCGAAGCGCGGCTCGAGTCCGACCCACGAATACGCCTCGCGGACCTCCCCGAGCAGCGCCTGGATCTCGTCCATCAATTGGTCCGGCCGGACGTACAGGTGTGCGTCGTCCTGGATGAACTGCCGCACCCGGGTGAGCCCGCTCAGCGTCCCCGACCGCTCGTTGCGGTGGAGCCGGCCGTATTCGTTGAAGCGCAACGGCAGGTCGCGATAGGAGCGCAGATGGCTCCGGTAGATGAACGTCGATTCCGGGCAGTTCATCGGCTTGAGGCTGAACAGTTGGTTCTCGGACTCGACGAGGAACATGTTCTCCTTGTACAGGTCCCAGTGCCCCGACTGGCGCCACAGACGCTCCGACACGAGGATCGGGGTGCTGACCTCCTGGTAGCCGCGGCGGGCCTGCAGCTCGCGCATCGCGCCCTCGAGCGTGCGCCAGATCAGCTGGCCTTTCGGGTGCCAGAAGGCCGAACCGGGCGAGACGTCGTGGAAGCTGAACAGGTCGAGCTGGACGCCGAGCCGGCGGTGGTCGCGCTTCTTCGCCTCCTCGCGCCGCCACAGGTAGGCGTCGAGGTCCTCCTGTGTCGCCCAGGCCGTGCCGTAGACGCGCTGGAGCATCGGACGCTTCTCGTCGCCGCGCCAGTACGCCCCGGCCGTGCCGAGCAGCTTGAACGGGCCGATCCTGCCGGTGCTCGCGACGTGCGGCCCTCGGCACAGGTCGATGAACGGCCCCTGGCGATAGAAGGTCGTCGGTGGCATCGGCGTGCCGTCGCGCTCGGCGGCGGCAGCCAGGTCGTCGATGATCTCGACCTTGAACGGCTGGTCGCGCTCGACCATGAATGCGCGTGCCTCGGCCGGGGTCATCTCGCTGAGCTCGAACGGGTAGTCGGCCTCGATGCTTTCGCGCATCCGGGCCTCGATCTTCGGCAGGTCGTCGGGGGTGAGCGGACGCGGCAGCAGGAGGTCGTAGTAGAACCCGTCCGTGATGACCGGGCCGATGCCGAGCTTGGTGCCGGGGAACAGGTCCATCACGGCTTCGGCGAGCACATGCGCGGCCGAGTGACGCATGGGGCCGAGCTCTCCCGCGGCGCCATGATCCATCAGCTCGGCGGCTGAGCCGCGTTCGGGCGCCTCGAGACCGATCTCGGCCTCGACCGCCTCCTCGATCGCAGCCTGCGCTGCCGTCCTGCTGTTCGCTCATCGCCTCGACCTCCTCCGAGAATCACGAAACCCCTCGTCCATCGACAGGACGAGAGGCTTCCTCTCGCGGTCCCACCCGCCTTCGCCACCCTCCGGGCGGCGCACTCGTGGTCGCGCTATCGGGCGACTCCCGGGCCGGTTCGCCGGCCGCTCACGGGTGGTACCGATGCGGAGGCGTTCGTCGGGCTTTCAGCCGAGGCCCGGCTCTCTGGGGATCCGCTCCGCGCGGCGCGTCCCGCTCGACGCTCTTTGTGCCGGCCCAGGGCCGGGAGATGTGGTGGGCGACACTGGACTCGAACCAGTGACCTCTTGCATGTCAAGCAAGTGCTCTAACCAGCTGAGCTAGCCGCCCGAGTTCACGGCGGCGACTATATCAATGATCCCGGACCGAGTCACCCCGGGACAGATCTCAGATGGTCCAGAGGGGCCGCCGACCGATGCGACGACCCCTCTGCGCGCGTCAGGGAACGAGTCCCCTAGCTGGCCAGGACGGGCGCACTCTCCGAGTCGGCGACCAGCTCGGACGGCGAACCGGGCGGCAGTGCCGAGACGTCGAAGCCATGGATGGCCGAGGCGCGCTCGATGAACCAGGTCGTGAACGCGTCCTTCGCGCTCATCATCTGGCCGAACGAAGCAGCCGGGTCGTCACCCTCGATGGTCACGATCACCAGGTCACCCATCGGGGTCGGCTGCAGGAACGTGCGCTCATGGACACCCGCGCGTCGGCGCGAGTCGGCGAACTCCGCGCTGCGGGCACCAGCCAGTTCGTCCATCCAGGCGCGCCATTCGGCCGTCTTTCCGGGCAGGATCGGGAATGCGACTGCCATCAGTGGCATGGGACCTCCGTGGGCACGTGCGTACCCGGCGACGGTGGGTCGGACTCGCCATTGGCCCTGCGCGACGGTCGTGGCGACCGTGTGGTGACGCCGCACAGGTGAGAAGCCCGCAGGCTCCCATGCCTCTCACCGATGGCGCGAGTATGCGCGCCCCGCGGCGATCACGGATCCACGTCGCCCGGCTGTCGGACCAGCCGAGCGCGGCCGAGGGATCGCGGTCAGACTGGGCGGCCGGACAAGACGGCAGCACTCGACGGAGTCCGGAGGCAGCACTTTGGAAACCGGGATCGCGGTGTTCGCGCTCCTCCTGGCCGGCTACGCGCTGATCGCCAATCGCCTGGACGACCTGTCGATCGGTCCCGCGCTCGCCTTCGTCGTCGTCGGGTTCGTCATCGGACCGGCGGTGCTGGACGTGTTGCCGGTCGGCCTCGAGTCGACGACGGTCCGGCACCTTGCCGAAGTCACGCTCGCGCTGGTCCTCTTCACCGACGCCTCTACGGTCCACGTGGCGGGCCTCAGGCGCGACACGAACCTGATCGGTCGCCTGCTCGTCATCGGACTGCTGCTGACGATCGTCGCCGGCGGACTCGCCGCGACAGTGATCTTCCCGGAGCTGCCGCTCTCGATGGCACTGCTCATCGGGGCGATCCTGGCCCCGACCGACGCCGCGCTCGGACTTCCCGTCATCACCAACCCGGCCGTGCCGACCCGGATCCGACGCATCCTCAACGTCGAGAGCGGCCTCAATGACGGCATCGCGACGCCCTTCGTGCTGCTGTTCATCGCGCTTGCGACCGCCGCGGGTGGATCGGAAGGCGGCCATCTCGAGGACGCGATCGTCGAGATCGCCATCGCCGTCGTCGTCGGGCTCACGGTCGGCGGGGTCGGCGGTTTCCTGCTGACCCAGGCCGACAAGCGCAACCTGACATCCGAGCTCTCGCGACAGATCGCAGTCCTCGCCCTGGCCATCGGTGGCTACTTCGCCTCCGTCGCCTTCGGCGGGAACGGCTTCGTGGGGGCCTTCCTCGCGGGCCTTGCCTTCGGCACGACGACCCGTCATTCCGAGGAGAGGGCCGAGCTCTTCAGCGAGGGCGCCGGGATCCTCCTGTCGATCGGGGTCTGGACGATCTTCGGCGCGACATTCGTCGGCACGCTCATCCACGACACGGGAGACCTTCGACCGATCCTGTACGCCATCCTCAGCCTGACCGTGATCCGAGTGGTCCCGGTGGCGATCGCGCTGGTCGGTAGTCGGCTTGCCCTTCCGACCATCGCATTCATCGGCTGGTTCGGGCCGAGGGGACTGGCATCGATCGTGTTCGGGATCCTGGCGGTCGACGCGTTGGCCCAGGCCGGAGTGCCGGCGGGGCCCATCGCCAGCACGGTCGCCTGGACCGTCCTGTTGTCGGTGGTCGCCCACGGTTTGACGGCCGGGGCACTGGCCGCCCGATATGGGCGATGGATCGATCTGCGCCAGCAGACCAGCACGCATCCCCTGCCCGAGCTGGAAGAGCGATCGGAACCACGCCCGACGACCCGGTCGACCTGGATCCGCCGTCGGGAACCGACGCGAGGCGGTCGCTAGCCGCTCCTCCTTGGGTCAGGCCGCCGTCGTCGCGACCCCTTCGAGCTCCGGCTCCTCGCCCGTGCGGATGTGCAGTGCCTTCTTGACCTCGCAGATCACGACGATCGATGCCCCGACCACGACGCACAGCGCCCATTGACCGACCGTCAGCTCCACGGTGTCGAGGACCCGCTGCAACGGGCCGAACTGGGTCGCGAGGAGGATGGTCAGGATCGACACGCCGGTCGTCTTGAGCAGCATCGGGTTGTCGATGAGCTCGCTGCTGAAGATCGTCCGTTCCGGGTCGGCCGTCTCCAGCGAGAAGAACAGGTGGAAGATCGAGAACGTGACCAGGCCCATCGTGTGGCCGGTCTCGGTGTCGAAGGTGGCGTCAGCCCAGGCGATGACCGCAAGAGTCCCGATCGCCATGACGACGCCGCAAAAGATGAGCCACACGTTCAGGCGCCGTGACAGCATCGGCTGGTCCCGTGGCCGCGGCGGTCGCTCCATCAGGCCGCTCCGTGGCTTGCTCCAGCCGAGGCCGATGGCCTGGGACACGTCGACCGTGAAGTTGATCCAGAGGGTCTGGAGCGGCAGGAACGGGATCCCGCCGAGGATGTTGAACAGGCTCGCGCCGAGGAACGTCCCGATGAACCCGAACAGGACCGCGATCTGGAAGCGGATGTAGCGCAGCAGGTTGTCGTACAGCGCACGCCCGAGCTCGACGGCCTTGACGATCGTCCCGAAGTTGTCGTCGGTCAGGATCATCACGGCGGCCTGCTTGGACACCTCGGTGCCGGTGATCCCCATCGCGATCCCGATGTCCGCGGACTTCAGAGCAGGGGCGTCGTTGACGCCGTCCCCCGTCATCGCGACGACATGGCCCTTCTTGCGCAGGATGTCGACGAGCCGGACCTTGTGCTCCGGCGCGACCCGCGCGATGACACCGATGCCGTCGATCTCGCCGATCGCCTGCTCGTCGCTCATGGCAGCGAATTGGGCGCCGGTGATCGCGCGTCCCCGGATCCCGAGCTGGTCGGCGATCGCCTTCGCTGTCACAGCGTGATCGCCGGTGATCATGCGGACCTGGATGCCTGCGCCGTGCGCCCGCGCGATGGCGTCCTTCGCCGCGGGGCGTGGTGGGTCCACGATGCCGACCATGGCGAGGAGCGTGAGGCCGTCGACCAGCGGCAGCAGGTCGGCATCCGGGTCGAACGTCTTGGGGTCGAAGTCCCGCTGGCCCGTCGCCATGACGCGCAGGCCCATGCTCCCGAGTCGGTCGTTCTCTGCCAGGTAGGCGTCGCGACCCTGGCCGATCGGGATCTCGGCGCCGTCCGGCCCGAGGGCGCTGGCCGCGCGCGCCAGGAGCTGGTCCGGCGCGCCCTTGACGTAGCCACGGATCACGTCTCGACCATGCTCGTCGGTCATTCGGTGGAACGTCGCCATCAGCTTGTAGTCGGCATCGAACGGCAGGGTGGCGACTCGCGGATAGAGGTCCCGGGTCAGGGTCGGGTCGAGGCCGCCCTTCGCGGCGAGGACGACGAGAGCGCCTTCGGTCGGATCACCGACGAGCTCCCCATCGCGCACCTCGGCATCGGCGCACAGGACCATCGCCAGGAGGTAGCGCTCGAGCGGGACATCGGGCTGTCCACCCGCGTGGGCGATGGCTCCGATCGTGGAGTAGCCCTCCCCGGAGATGGTGTAGCGCCGTCCGACCGTCGCCATCTGCACGGCGGTCATCTGGTTGAGCGTCAGCGTCCCGGTCTTGTCCGAGTTGATCGCCGAGGTCGAGCCGAGCGTCTCGACGGAGCGCAGGCGCTTCACGATCGCGCCAGCGGCGGCCAGCTCCTGGGTGCCTTTCGACAGGATCGCCGTCACGACTGCCGGGAGCTCGCTCGGGATGGCCGACACGGAGAAGGCGACCGCGGTCAGGAACAACGTCTCGAACGCGACGTCGCGGGCAAGGCCGATGACGATCGATGCGACGAGCGCGAGCCCGGCGATGATGAGGAGCTGCCGGGTCAGCTTCTCGAGCTGGACGGTGAGCGGTGTCTTCTCGTCCGTGGCTGCCTCGAGCAGCCCGCTGATATGGCCGACCTGCGTCGACATCCCGATCGACGTCGCGACCAACGTACCCGCGCCGCGGGTGACCTGCGTGTTCATGAAGGCCATGTCGACCCGGTCGCCGAGACCGGCGTCGGCCGCGACGGCGGCGGTCTGCTTCGGCACCGGAGAGCTCTCGCCGGTCAATGCCGACTCGTCGATCTCGAGG
The DNA here is from genome assembly GCA_963797685.1 of uncultured Chloroflexia bacterium. GTDB lineage: Bacteria > Chloroflexota > Limnocylindria > Limnocylindrales > CSP1-4 > SPCO01. The sequence continues at coordinate 41,013 of CAWCQK010000001.1, forward strand.
GTCGCGGCGGTGAGGATGCGTCCGTCGGCCGGGACGATGTCGCCCGCTTCGATGGCGATGATGTCGCCGGCGACGACCTCCTCCATCGGGATGACCACGAGCTCGCCGCCTCGTCGGACCTTCGCCTTGGCGACCATCATCTTGCGGAGCGCGGCGACACTGGCGGACGCCTTGCCCTCCTGGCTGAGCCCCATCGCCGCGTTGAGCAGCGTGATCCCGATCAGGACGATCGCGGTCTCGAGCTGGTGGGGCAGGAACAGGCTGACGATGCCCGCGACGAGGAGCACGACTTGCATCAGGTCGCGGTACTGGCGGAGGAATGCCCGCCATCTCGGCTCGACGGCCGCCGCGGCAAGCTGGTTCGGCCCGAGGCGCGAGCGTCGGTCGTCCGCTTCAGCCGCCGAGAGGCCGGCCGCCGCCTCGACGCCCTGCGCCGTCAGGGTCTCGTCCGCCGTCAGGGCATGCCAGACCGGCTCCGTCTCCGGGATCCCTGCCACCTTGTCGATCATCGAGGCGACTGATGATACCGACGAACGAAGCTTCTCATCGGCCATGCGCCACGTGACGTCCGACATCGGCGATCGACCGGCCGTGGTACACATGAGCCAAGCATCGGAGAGGACGTCGCATGGTCTTGATCTTCGGATGGGGCGCGGGCAAGGCGGAGGATTTCGGCGAAGTCGCGCCAACGACCTGCCCGATCTGCCACAACGAGGTCTTCCTCCACCACGTCAAGTCCGACAAGAGCTTCAGCCTGTACTTCATCCCGCTGGCGTCGTACGGCTCGGACGAGTACCTCGTCTGCCCGATCTGCCACAACGGGCTGCAGGTCGACCCGGCCAAGCGGCCGGCCGTGGGCAGGATGCGCGCCGCGACGCGTGCCTTCCGAAATCGGACGATGACGCTCGAGGCCTACCAGCCGACCGTCGACCTGTTCTGGCGGGAGCTCGGCGTCGACACCTCGGGCGCACAGGTCCTCCATGGGGCGTCGACGGTCCCGGCGCCTGCGGATCCGGCCCAGGCAGCTGCTGTCGCCCTCGCCCGGCGGCTCGAGGGCCTCGGCAAGCTGCACGCTGAGGGCGTCCTGACCGACGAGGAATTCGCCGCCGCGAAACGCCGCCTGCTGGAGACGTGACGAATGGGAGCACGGCGGGGCTGTAGAGTGGGCGCCGTCAAGACGGCTCGTGCTCAGCTAGAAGAGGCAGATCGCATCGATCTGGGAAGTCAACTTCGTAACCGACCCAACGTATGACACTGCTCACGGAGGGACTCTTGTGAAGAACCCACCCATCTTCGTCTCGATCCTCGGCTTCTTTGCGATGCTCGCGGGGTTCGGATTCCTGTTCTACGGCTTGCGGATCATCGGCTTCGACTGGTTCGGGATCTTCGGCGACCTGCCGGCGACCGACCACGTCGGGATCTGGGGCTGGCTGGCAGCCATCACCGGCGTCATCTGGATCTTCGCGGCCTTGAGCCTGTGGGCCCTCCAGCCCTGGGCGCGCCTGTTCGTCATGATCATGTGCGGCATCGCCCTGTTCGAGGCTGTCCTGTCCTTCTTCCAGTTCCCGGGTTCCGGGGTCGGCTTCGCGATGGCGATCATGCCGGCGCTGATCCTCTGGTACCTCAGCACGGCCGAGGTCAAGGCGGTCTTCGACGAGAACGCCCCCACCGCGGGGATCTGAGACCGCTTCGTAGCGCGTCGCTGACGCCGGCACGAAGGCTTCGGGGTCTTCGACAACGCCGGCGTCCAGCGATCGCCCCCCGCCGCATTCGTGGCGCGACGCGCCTTTCAGCGATATGAAGGTTGCAATCCGCCCGACCTGCCGTGTTATGCGAACTCGCGCGCGCCCCGCGCACTGTCCCGTCATCAGCACTGGGTGGAGGCCCGGACAGATGACCGATCAGGCGATCCAGGGCGAGCCGGTTCCCGTGGTACGAGCGGCGACCGACGCAGGAGCGGCCGTGTCGCCGCGGGCGACGTTCCGGCGGCTGCGCATCTGCGGACTGTCCGCCGAGGAGGCCGGCAACCTGACGGCCCGGCTCGAAGGTCTTCGACCCGTGCGCGACGGCTGGGCGGTCATGGAGATCGAGCGGCTCGTGTTCCTCCGTTGGCTCGTCGAACGAGGCCGCTTCGCCGATGACGAGCGGCCGGCGGATCTCGAAGCCCGCCTCACCGGCGCACCGGCGACCGGCTGAGAAGGCCCCCACACCACGAAAGTGGGGAGCCCGGCAGGTCCGAGACCGGCCGGGCTCAAGGGTCGACGTCCGAGCCGGGAGGCTCGCGCGGAGCGTCGCCGGCGACAAGCATCGCGTGGCCGACACGACAGCTACCAGTCCGGTTCGATCGTCCCCCATTGCAGGCGCATGACGGCCCGATTGCCTGACGTCCGGTCTCTGCGATACCCGTTAGACGGCCAACGTCAGCCGCCGAAGACCTGGCCTCCGTCCCCGACCGCGCTCATGTCGGTGTCTGCAGGTGCCGCCGCATCGGGGGTGCGCCCATACAACCGCCGACCGATCACCGCAAGCGCCTGGCCGACGGCCTCGTACTGCTCCGGCGGGATCGACAGCACCTGCGGCCGGTCGGCCGGATGCTCCGGCACGATCACAAGGACGGCCGGCCGGGTGCGCTCGATATCGAACTGGACGCGACGCAAGCCGTCGAACGGGATGTCGAGATCGAAACGATCTGCGCGCGTCGCCACGGCCAATCGCTTGTCGGTCACCAGGACGATGGCGTCCGCGGCCCTCGCTTCGACGTGGACGGATTCGCTCGGGTCAAGCAGCCGTCGAGGGACGGCAGGATCGAGCTGCTGGTCGGATTCGGTCATGGCTGGATTCCTCGATCACCGGTGATGCCGGGACGAGCGTACTCGTCGTCCAGCGGGCGCGAGCGTCAATCGCAGCAGTCGTGCCGTTTCGGTGGCATGTCGACCCCCGGGACAGAGCAAGGCCCACGACGTCACCGCCGTGGGCTTCGTTCTCGCCGCCTGCCCGGCCGCCGGCCACGCCTCCGCTTGGTTCACGGGTGTTCCACGTCCGTGCCGGAAATGCGGCCGCCGGTCGAGGACCAGCAGCGAGCGCGCATCATACCGCGTCGTGCTAGCCTCGGGCGGTTTGCAACCCTGAGGAGCCGACCCACAGATGGCCGTCATGGCGCCAATGGACACGCGCACGGTGTCGTTCGACCGCGTCCGCGCCCGGGTCAGCCCGGCCAGTCTGGCGGCCATCGCCTCGTTCGCGATCGCGGCCCTCGTCTACTACCGGACGCTGCTGCCAGGCGTGAGTTTCGGCGACTGGGGCGAATCCGAGCTGCTGCTGTCGCGCCTCGGCATCCTCCACCCGACTGGCTACCCGCTCTATTCGCTGATCGGAAAACTGTTCAGCCTGATCCCGATCGCCTCGGTCGCCTGGCGAGCGAACGCGCTGTCGGCGACCGCGGCGGCGGCGGCGGTCGGCGTTGCCGTGCTGATCGCCGTCCGGCTGGGTGTGCGGCCCGCGGTCGCGATGGCGGCTGCGCTCGCACTGGCGTTCACGGGGACGATCTGGGAAGAGGCGACCTTCTCGGAGATGAACACCCTTCATCTCCTGCTCGTCGCGTTGCTCCTCCACCGAGCCCTGATCTGGCGCGACGAACGACGAACTCGCGATCTGTTCATCGGCGCCCTCCTCGCCGGCCTGTGCGTGTCGAACCACGCTCTCGCCATCAGCGTGGTCCCGATCGTCATCCTGTTCGTCCTGGTCGACGCCCGCCGCGAGATCCTGGCGCACCCGCTCCTGCTCCTGAAGGCGTTCGCGGCGTTCGCCGTCGGCCTGCTCCCCTACCTGTTCATCCCGCTCCGAGCGCTCGCGGGTCCGGCCGACGTGTACGGCCCATTGCTCACCTGGAAGGGGTTCTTCGATCTCGTCAGCGGCGCCATGTTCCGCCAGGACATGCACTTCCTGTCGGTCGACAGCGCCAGGGCGGCCGTGAGCGACCTGCCGCGGATCCTCGATCAGCTGGTCGCACTGTCGGACGTCGTGTTCGTGGCGGCGGGCATCGTCGGCCTGGTGATCCTCCTCGTGGGCGATCGCTGGTTCGGGATCCTGCTGGGCGTGCTGGCCGTCCTGAACGTCTACATCTACGCGAACTACCTCGGGGACCTGCCGCATTACCTGTTGACGACCTGGCTGATCCTCGCGATCGGGGTGGCCATCGGCGCGGAGACCGTCGTCCGCGCCGCGATCGCGTGGCTCGGCGATCGCGCCGCGGTGGTCCAGGCCGTCGTCTTCCTGTTACCCATCGCGCTGCTCGTCGCGAATTGGCCGCTGCACGACCAATCGGCCAATCACGACGGCGAGAAGTTCGCCGCCGAGGTCTTCGCGCAGCTGCCGCCGAACGCGGTGCTGATCACCTATTGGGATGCCCTGACGACCCTCAGCTACGAGCATTGCAACCAGGGCGTCCGGCCGGACGTCAGTCTCCGCGCGTACGACAGCTATGCGCTGGTCACCTGCGACAAGGTCGAGGCACCGACGACGTCGATCGCCGAGGGTCGCCCGGTGTTCGCGCTGCAGGTCCAGGACGCGGGCATCGCGGCGTTCACCGGGCTCGAGCCCATCGCCGTCTCGACCATCAAGGTTCCGTGGGGGGACCGCTATCCGGAGCTCGATCGGCCGCTCTATCAGCTGGTCACGCCGGGCACGGCCCCCTGACGTGCCCACCGGCCATCGCCTGATCGACGTCGGGGGCGGGGCGCGGCTGGAACGGTTCGCGACCCGGGTGATCGACCGGCCTCTGCCGACGGCGCTCGGGACGCGGCGCGATCCCGATGCGTGGCGGACGGCGGACCTGCGCTACGAGCGCGAGCGAGGCTGGAGTGGCGACGCCGAGGCACGCCGGCCATGGCCGATCGAGATCGATGGCGTGACGCTCGAGCTCCGGCCCACGGAGGCGGGCCAGGTCGGGCTGTTCCCGGAGCACGCGGCGATGCTGCCGTGGCTGAGGCAGCAAGTGGCGCCGCGGAACGAGGTGGGCGAGGCGCCCGCGGTCCTGCATCTCTTCGCGTACACGGGCCTGGTCACCCTCGCGCTGGCCGCGGCGGGCGCACGGGTGACCCACGTGGACGCCGCGCGCCCGACGGTCGGCTGGGCGCGCACGAACGCAACGTTGTCCGGTCTGGCGGACCGCCCGATCCGCTGGATCGTCGACGACGCGACCGCGTTCACCGGTCGCGAGGCACGTCGCGGGCGCCGGTACGCGGGCGTCGTCCTCGACCCGCCGTCGTACGGCCACGGGCCGGGCGCCGCCCCGTGGCGGATCGGCGACGACCTGCCGCCCCTGCTCGCAACGATCGCCGGACTGCTCGTCCCGGACGGGTTCCTGCTGCTCACGGCACATACGCCCGAGCTGGGATCGGAGCGGCTGGCCGGGTTGGTCGCGCGCGCATTCGACCGAGCGGCCTCGTCGGTCGAGTCCGGCGAGCTCGGCCTGGTGACGCCCGACGGTCGGCGTGCCGAGCTGGGGGCATTCGCGCGATCGTCCGGCACGGCATGATGACCGCATGCCCTCCCCTGCCCCGCCGATCCTGACGAGCGTCGCGAACCCGCGGATCAAGTCCGCGGCGACTCTGCGCGACCGTCGCGAGCGCGACCGCACCGGCCTCACGCTGGTCGACGGCGCCCGCGAGATCCGGCGCGCGATCGATGCCGGCGCTGACGTGGTCGAGGTCTTCGTCTGCGAGCCGCAGCTCGCCGGTCCGGACGCGCGCGCCGCGCTCGACGGGCTCCGAGCCCGTGACATCGCGATCCAGGCCACCAGCGAGGCGGTCTTCGCCAAGCTCGCCTTCGGCGAGCGGTCCGAGGGTCTTGTCGCCATCGTGCGGATCCCATCGCTCGCGCTCGACGCCCTCGCACTCCCCGCCGATCCCCTCGTCGCCGTGGTCGAGGGCGTCGAGAAGCCCGGCAACCTTGGGGCGATCCTGCGGAGCGCGGATGGCGCCGCGGCCGATGCGGTCGTCGCGGCTTCGCCACGGAGCGACCTCTTCAACCCGAACGCGATCCGGGCGAGCGCGGGCACGATCTTCGATGTCCCGCTGGCGGCCGCGGCCACCTCGGACGTGCTCGCCTGGCTGCGGGACCATGGCCTGCGGATCGTCGCGGCGCGAGTCGACGGCGCGGAGCGCTACACGGACGTGGACCTGACCGGGCCGCTGGCGCTGGTCGTCGGCGCCGAGGCAGAGGGCCTCGCCGATGCGTGGTCCGCGGCCGACATCGTAGCCGTCCATCTGCCGATGTTCGGCGTCGCCGACAGCCTGAACGTGTCGGTCAGTGCCGCCATCCTGTTTTATGAGGCACGCCGGCAGCGCGGCGAGCCGGCCCGCTCGACCAGGGGGTGACCGTGGAGACGTTCGATTTCGTGATCATCGGGGCCGGACCAGCCGGCGAGGCCGCCGCATTCAAGGCACGCGCGCTCGGCGCATCGGTGGCCATCGTGGATCGGCGCTGGTTCGGCGGGAGCTGCCCGCACATCGGCTGCCTGCCCTCGAAGTCGCTGCTTGCCGGGGCGGCGCGGCACCACGCCAACCCGGCGACATACGCCTGGGCGGACGCGTCGAAGGCCCGGGACTACATGGTCAACCGGCCGGCGGACGCCGCCGAGCCCGACGATTCGAGCCATTTCGACGCACTCGTGAAAGCGGGCGCGGTCGCCTATCGCGGGGCGGCCACGATCGAAGGGCACGGGCGCGTGGTCGTGCGACACGACGACGCCGCGCACGAGATCGCTGCCACGAACGTCGTCGTGGCCGTCGGCTCGACATCGAAGAGGCCACCGGTCGAGGGCATCGACGACATCCCGGTCTGGACCAATCGCGACGCCACGCTGGCCCGCGAGCTGCCGGCCAGCCTGCTGATCCTCGGCGGCGGGCCGACCGGTTGTGAGCTGGCCCAGGTCTACGCCCGGTTCGGCGTGCCGACCACCATCGTCCAATCCGGACCCCGGCTTGCCCCGACCGACCATCCGCGCAACTCGGAGGTCATCCGCGCCACGCTCGAACGGGACGGCGTGACCGTGCGGACCGGAGTCCGAGCGATGCGCGCACGGGCGGGTGGCGGCCACGATGGCGCGCACGTGATCGAACTTGACGACGGATCAGCGGTCGAAGGGCACGCCGTGCTCCTCGCCGTCGGCCGCGCCTTTCCGATCGACGACCTCGGGCTGGAGCACTACGGCATCGACACGAGCGGCCGGACGCCGTTCCCGCGCGATGGCCGACTGAACATCTCCGACGGGCTATGGATCATCGGCGACCCGGCCGGCCCCGAGCTGCACACCCACCAGGCCCACTATCAGGGCGAGCTTGCCGTGCGGATGGCGCTCGGCGAGTCGGTCGTTCCCGATTACCGCGCGCTGCCGAGGGCGACGTACACCGACCCCGAGGCGTCGTCAGTCGGCCTGACCGTCGAGGGTGCGCGGGAGGCCGGCATCGATGCCTTCGAGAAGGTCGCCGACTTCGCCAAGAGCGCCAAGGGGTATGCCGTCCAGGCGGACATGGGGCACGTCACCATCGTCGTCGATCGCGCCACGCGCGAGCTCGTCGGGGCTGCGATGGCCTGCCCGGACGCGTCCGCGGCGATCCACGAGTGCGTGGTCGCGATCAAGGCCCACGTGACGATCGACGTTCTCGCCGAGACCATCCACGCCTTCCCATCCACGTCCAGGATCTTCAATGGCCTGTTCGCGGAGGCCCGGCGTGAGCTCGACACGGCCGGCTGACCCGCGGTTCCGCCTCCCTACGCCTCGAAGACGACCCGACCGTCCATCAGGACCATCGATGGTCGCGCGGTCGTGAGGGCACCGCCCGGCTCGATGGGTTCGAGCATGGCCGCCAGCGGTAGAACGACGAGGTCGGCTCGTTGGCCGACCGTGAGCCGGCCGCGGTCGGTCTCACGGGCAGAGATCGCGGGGTCGAGGCATGCGCTGCGGATGGCGCGCTCCAACGGTAGCGCCTCCTGCGGCCCGAACGGATCAGTGCCGGCCGGCCAACGTGGATCCTCGCGCGTGACGGCCAGGGCGATCCCGGGCCACGGGTCGAACGGCTCGACCGGCGCGTCGGTGCCGAAAGCGAGAACGGCCCCGGTCGCAGCGATGGAGGCCCAGGTATAGCCACTCGATTCGGCTCGGGCGCCCCACAGCCGGCGGGCCTGGGCCGCGTCGCTCCCGAGGTGGATCGGCTGGACACTGGCCGCGATCCCACCCGCGGCGAACCGACCGCGATCGGCCGGATCGAGCAGCTGGACGTGCTCGATGCGGGGCATCAGCGGGGTCCTCATCGCGGTCGGCTCGAGGACGTCGAGCGCGGCCCGGACCGCAGCGTCCCCGATCGCGTGGATCTGCGAGGTGATGCCGCCACCGGCGGCTCGGTCGACGAGATCGCGCAGTCCTTCCGGGGTCGTGTTCCAGACGCCGCGCCGCAGGTCGGCCGCGAGCGGTCGATCGGACTCGGCTTCGATGTCCGCGAGCAGTGCTGCCGTCCGCGACCCGAGCGAACCGTCGGCGAAGCACTTCAGCCAGCCGACGCGCGCGCGCCCCGCCGGGTCGCCTCCCAGGACCGTGCCGCTCCGGAGCCCTCGTTCGAGCGCGATGTCGAGCGATCCAGGCCGCAGCGACGCCATCACGCGGAGTGGCAGTCGCCCGGTCTCGGCCAGGTGGGCGTAGGCCGCGAACGACCAGCCGAGGTCCGAGTCTTCCACGACGCCGCCAGGATCGTGGACAGCGACGACACCGAGCGCCAGCAACTCGTTCGCGACCTCGACCAGGGCGACCTCGAGGTCGGCCACCGACATGTGCGGGACGTGCACCATCACGAGACCCGCGGCGCCTTCGAGGAGGACCCCCTCGGGCTCTCCGTCGGCGTCGTGGCGGATCACCCCGCCAGCGGGGTCGGCGGTCGTCCGGTCGATGCCCGCCGTCGTCAGCGCGGCTTCGCTGACGAGCAGCGCGTGGTGGTCGTGTGCCCAGAGCACGCAACGGCGCCCTGGAGCCGCGCGCTCGACGTCTGCGGCGGTGGGCCAGCGGCCCCAGCGATCCGTATCCCAACCCTGTCCGCCAAGCCACGCAGATGGATCGGCCAAGGCGAGATGGGCGGCCCGGACCCTTTCCATCCCGTCTTCGATGGTCGGAGCGTCCGACAGGTCCACCTCCCGCGCCGCGACCGCGCTGCCGGCCAGGTGTAGGTGCGCGTCGGTCAGCCCGGGGAGTGCCACCTCGTCCGGCCCCAGCGCGATCCGCTCCGTGAATGGATCCGCGCGTGTCTCGAGCGCGACCTCGGAGCCTGCGAATGCGACCCGCCCGTCGCGGATCCCGATGGCCTCGACCCAGCCGAAGCCACGGTCGCCGGACAGCGTCGCGATCCGACCGGTGATCAGGCTGTCGAGGGGCACCGGGTCAGGGTAGCGGGTCGGCCAGCAGCGAGGCGAGCCCGTCACGGTCGAGCCCGGCGCCGATCCCCAGCGCCATCGCCACGCGCGCCTTGACCGCGCAGAGATGGCCGACGGGTAGCGCCCCGGCGCGCACCCACGTCGCGCCGCCGCCCGGGAACGCATAGCCGGTGCCGGCCCGTCCGCCCGCGCAGCGGCTGGCAAGGGCGACGGGGATACCCACGGCCATCGCCCGCTCTGCGGCCGCAAGCAAGGCCGGATCCGTGTTCCCGGCACCGGTCGCGGCGACGACGATCCCGTCCGCCCCGCCGGCCACGGCCGCATCGAGCACCGACGCGTCCATCGCGACCGTCGCCGTGATCAGATGCACCCGCGCCGCCGCCTGGGTGGCCGCGACCTGCCGACGCCCCGCCCGACGCCTGAATAGCGTGACGCCGGTACCATCGACCCGCCCGAGCGAGCCGCCGTTCGGGCTGGCGAACGTGTCGAGCGCCGAGGCGTGCATCTTGACCACGTCGTCGGCCGGCTCGATCGTGCCGGCGAGACAGACGACCACCCCAGCGCCGCGCATCGACGGCGCGGCCGCAACACGGACGGCGTCGCGCAGGTTCGCCGGGCCGTCAAAGCCCGGCTCGTCGGATGCCCGCATCGCACCGGTCACGACCACGGGCTTCGCCCCGTCCAGCACGAGGTCCCAGCAGAAGCTCGTCTCCTCGATCGTGTCGGTGCCCTGGACGACGACCGCGCCGTCGATCGATGGGTCGGCCAGCGCGTCGCGCAGGTCGGCCGCGATCTCGAGCAGCGCTGCGAAGGTGAAGTGGCTGGCAGGCGTCCGCCCGCGATCGATCGCGACGACATCCGCGATCGCCTCGATCCCAGGTGTGCGGGCGAGGATGTCGGCGCCGTCGAGGACCGGGACGTTGCCGCCGGCCTCCGCATCGAACGCCGTGCTGATGGTCCCGCCGGTGAACACGACGGCAACGCGCGCCATCGCGCCCTCAGGCAGGATCGGTCGGAGCGCCTGGATCGGGATCGGCTGGCGGGGCACCGCCGATCAACGGATCGACGCCGAACGGCGGCTCAGGACCCAGCGGCTGGTCGGCGCCCAGCGCCGACGCGATCGGGTCCGGCGCGTTCGGGTCGGATGCCGGCCGCGCGTCAGACGCCAGCAGCGGTCCGCGGGTCAGCACCGACACGAGCCCGATGACCACGACCGCGATGGCCAAGGCGAAGATGACGACTGTCGTCCCGGCCACCTCCGAGATCGGGCCGACGATGATGATCGGCAGGAAGCTCGCGACCGAGACCAGCATCCCGAGGACGCCGAAGACACGCCCGCGAACGTCTTCCGGCAGGTCCTCCTGGAGCTGCGTCTGCGACGGGATGGCCACCAGCCCGTACGCGATGCCGGCGAAAAAGGCGATGACCACGACGACGGCGAGGAGCGATGTCACGCCGGAGAGGTCGAGCCCGCCGGGTCCGTCGGCACGCTCGAGGAAGCGGCTGATCGGGCCCGCCGCCGACAGTGCGCCAAGGAGGATCCCCAGCGCGATCATCGCGCCCTCGATGACCCGCCGACGCGGGAAGTAGCGGCCGTACGAGTTGAGCAACAGGATCCCGGTCACGATCCCGAACCCGAGCGGCAGGACGACGACCGCGAAGTCCTCGGCCTTGAGCCCCAACGTCTGTTGCGCGAAGGCGGGACCGAGGACGCCGAGGACACCGACCAGCGATGCCGTGACGCCGAGGTAGATCAACGACCAGCCGATGGAGCGGTTCGCCCGGATGAACGAGAACCCTTCGCGGAGCTGGGCGAGAGTGGTGCCGATGGCGTGCTCCGCCTCCCCCACCCCGAGCCCGCTGTGCGGGGCTTCCTCGGTCGACGGCGGTGGTGGCGATGACGGAAGGGTCACGCAGAACACCGCGGCCAGGAAGTACAGCGAGGCGACCACGAGGATGACCGCCTCGGCGCCGGCGACCTTGACAACCAGCGGACCGAGCAGCGCGAAGCCGACGGCGAACGCAGCGTTCAGGGTCAGGGTGAAGATCCCGTTCGCCGCGAGCAACTGGGAGCGCGGGACGAGGCGCGGGATCATGGCCAGCTCGGCCGGCGCGAAGAACACGGTGACGGTCGAGACCGCGATGTTGAGCAGAAGGATGAGCGCCAGGTTCCCGCCGACCAGGTACAACGCGACGAACGCCACACCGCGGAGCAGGTTCGTGGAGATCAGGATGAGCCGTCGATCGATGCGATCGACATACACGCCGGCGACGGCGGAGAAGAGCACGGCCGGCACCAGGAAGGTCAGGATCAACAGGCTGACCGCGGTGTTCGAGTTGGTCGAGTTGAACACGATGACGGTCAGTCCGAACAGGACCATGTTGCCGCCGATCTGGGTCGCCGCCTGCGACAGCCAGAGGCGCAGGAAACCGCCGTTGCTGAAGACGGCGAGCGGACCGGTGGCGGTCGTTTCGGGAGCGGTCGCGATCTCCGTCACGCGGCCGGGCCGCCGGTCGTGGGCGCGATCGCGGCGGTCATCGCGGCGTCCCCGCGGCTGACGAACTCGACCAACCGGCGCTCGAGCGTCCGGCGTTCGAGCAGGACGTGGCGGCCGCAGCCCTGGCAGCGCAGCCCGATGTCCGCGCCAAGCCGGTCGACCTGCCAGGTGCTGCCGCCGCACGGGTGCGGGCGTCGCAGTCGGACGACGTCGCCAAGGAGCAGCGTGAGGACGGGCTGATCTGGCATCGGCGCGTCAGGGTATCAAAGGCGGGGCCGTCCGTGCGCCGGCACGAGGCTTCGGGTCGTTGCTTGAAGCTCGAGCCGGTCGACCGGGGTGACCGTGACGGTCACGTCGGGCTGGGTTGCGGCCAGCTGCGCGATGACACCGCCGGACCGTGTCAGCGACCCGGTCAGCTTGTCGGGGGCCCCGATGGCGTCGATGTCGAAGCCGTCGTTCAGCGCCACGTCCCCGATCTTGGCTTCGCCCGCCGCACCGGTCACCACATCCCCCGTCACGACCCGGATGTGGTCGATGGCGATGGCCTCCGCGCCGGCATTGCGCAGCTCGTTGAACAGCTCCTCGACGCCCGCGCCGTCGATCGGACCATTGACCGTGATCATGACCCCCGGGCCGGTGACGGGTTCGAGGCCGGCGTAGGCGCGGACGCGCTGCAGGTCGGCGGTGATCTCGTCGACCGATGCGTCGCCCCGCGACTGGTTGGCGGTCAGCGTCGCGAGCTCGCTCTCGAGGCTCGAGCTCTCCTGGCGGAGCTGGTCGTTGCGCGCATTCAGGTTGGCGACGAGGACCGTCAGGTCCTGCGCCGACAGCTGCCCGAACCCGGTGTTGCCCGCCTCGGACCGCAGCTGGATGACGACGAGCAGACCGAGGACGACGGCGACCGCGGCGATCGTGAGCTGGCTCGACCGGCGATGCATGTCAGGGCCCCGGGCTGCTGCTCGGGCCGCCCGACGGCGCGGCCGACGGCGACGGGATCGGCCGAGAGTAGCGGAGCGTGACGGTGCCGACGAAGGCGGGCACGTCGACCGAACCGGGATCGGCCAGCGAGACCTGGATGCCGTACCCCTCGCTGCGCGCCCGGATGAAGTCGATGAAGCCCTGCGACTTGCTCAGCCGGTCGTACAGGTCCGGTGCGCCGAGTGCGGTGACCTGGTACGGCGGTGCCAGGTAGGCCGAGTTGATCAGCAGCGACGTCCCGACGTCGATGATCGCCGAGGTCGGGGTGATGCGTTCGCCGTTGACCGCGATCGCCTCCGCGCCCGCGCCCCACAGCTCATCGACGACGACCCGGATGTCCCGTGACCCGACGAGGTAGTCCGACTCGCTCCCGTCGGGCGGCACCGGGGTCTTCGAGTCCTCGAGCTGGATGACGATGCCCGTCCCGGTCAGCGCGATGAGCCCACCGGCGATGCGCGCCTGCTCGAGCTCCGCGTTGAGCTGCGTGACGAGCGAGGCCGAGCCCTGCCCCTGACTCTCGATCGTCTGGATCTTGGCCCGATCGTCGAGGATGCGAGCCTTCAGGGCGTCCTGCTGGGACTGCAGCTCATTGGCGGTCTCGACCAGCGGCGTGCGCTCCTGGGTCGTGTACTGGACGCGCGGCCCCTCCGACGCGAGCTGTGCGGCGATCAGAAAGCCGAGCGCCAGGAGGGCGACACCGAGGGTGACCTGCCAGCTCGGCACCGCGCGGATCCGACGCATCACCGTCATGGTGCGTCGTCGCTCCCCCGGCGGCGGCCACCGAACGCCAGCAGCCCGAGGCCGACCAGGCCGACCGCGACGGCTACGAGTCCGATGATGACCCAGGTCGGCGTCCCGCCGTTGCTGGCAGGGGTGGCCGGCACCGGCGCAGCCGAAGCGGTGGCGCCCGGTGCGGCTGGTGCGCCCGGAGCGGCAGACGCGACCCCACCCCCGGGAGCCGCCCCGGTCCAGGCCGACGGGACCGGGCCGGGCGGTGCCGGCTGTGGCCCGTACTTCGGCTTCGGCGTCGCGTTGACGCTCTGGAACCAGGCCGTGCTGAAGGCAGTCATGTCCGCCCCGAGCGCGGCCGTGAACGCCTCGTCGTTGGTGCGACCCTCCGCGTACGAGCGGACGAGGGATACGAGGGCGTCGCTGCTATGGGTCCGGATCATGTAGTCGACAGCCGCGACGCTCTCCGCGTATGCCAGGAAGAAGTCGTTGCCGTTGGGGAACTGGCCCGTCAGCCCATCGAGCGGGATGAGCGTGCCGTTCTTCGCGGCGTCCTCGACCATGCTCCGGTCGGACGCGCCGTAGCCCTCGGTCTCGTAGACGGCCAGGCCCTCATTGAGCCACCGTGGCGGGCTGTGATACGGGTTCTTGGAGGCCGTGTCGAAGACCATGTGGACGAACTCGTGCGGGATGCGGACCGCGACCTCGGGGTCGTCGATCTGGCCGGGTGGGATGAGCCCGAGCAGCGTCCGGATGTTCGGGAATGCCTCGCCCGCCACGTTCTCCGGCGTGGACGGTCCGAGCGCGTCGTAGAACTTGTCCTGGTCGGCATAGACGAAGAAGTCGATCGGCTCGGTCTCGGTCACGCCGAGCAGCTTCGACGTCTCGGCGACCTGGTCCTCGCCGAGCTTGAGCGCCTTCGCGCCGAACGCGGCGTCGCCCTCATACCAGTGGACCCGGACGAGCGCGCCCGAGGCGGTCTGCCAGTCGAACCGGTCGTCGGCGTAGACGACGCGGAGCTCCGGCCCGAGCGCCACCGCAGAGGAGCCGTCGGCCGGGAACAGACGCCAGCGCGCGACGATCGGGGTGTTCGGGATGAGGTGCGCGCCGCCCGACGTGTCGAGGCTGTATGTCAGCGTCGTCGAACCCGTCGCCGGCGCGTCCGGGATCTCGGTGATGTTCGGGCCGATGCTGTCGGCGAACGTCAGCAGGAGCTCGACGCGCCCGATCGGCGCCGTCACGGTCACCGGCTGGCTGAAGATGACGCCCGTCCCGAAGGTCGACTTGGCGGTCGGCGTCCCGAACGTCGCAGGCTCGGCGGCGTTGGCCACCGGCGCAAGCCCGGCGAGGAGCACGACGCCAAGCAGCAGCGGCGCGACCCGGCGCACGCGGACCGCTCGGGTCATGGCGCCCATGCCAGCCCCGCCATCCTGATGATGCCGAGGCCGTTCTGGCCGGCACCAAGCAGCCCGGTCCGGGACAGCGCCCAGCCGGGACCGTAGATCACCGGCACGACCGGGACCTGGTCGCGGACCACGGCCTCGGCCTTGTCGTAGGCGGCCGCCGCGGCGGTCGGGTCCGCGGTCGAGACGGCCTGGGCGATCGCGGCGTCGAAGTCGGGCGAGGACCAGCGGCCGTAGTTGTTCGACTCCCCGGTACCGAGGAGCACGCCCAGGAAGTCATTGCGGCCCGGGTAGTCGGCGACCCAGCTGAGCGACCACATCTGCGGCGGGTCGGCCGCCAGGCGATCGAAGTAACCATCGCCCATGGTCTCGGAGGCCAAGGTGATGCCCAGCTCTCGTTTGATCTCGCTGACGATCGCCTCGTCGAAGCCGGACCCACCGGTCAACAGGGTCGTCGCCGGGAAGCCGGCCCCGCCCGGGTATCCGGCGTCCGCCAGCAGCTTGCGCGCGTCGGCCGGGTCGTACTTCGGCACGTAGTCCGCGGTGCTCCGACCGGGGATGCCGGGCGGGACCATCGAATTGGCCACCTGGACCGTGCCGTCGTCACCGCTCAGCGCAGCCATGCGGCGCCAGTCGATCGCCTCGCCGAACGCCTTGCGGACCTCGGGCTTGTCGAACGGCGCCTTGGTCGTATCGAACCCGTAGTACTCGACCGACAGCGACGCGACCGACCGAAGCTGCGGCCCGAGCTCCTGGTCGTAGCCGAGCCACGTGGCGTCGATGCTCGACACCGGCGTGTAGTCGACGTCGCCGGCCGAGAATGCGTCCACCGGGGCCTTGCCGCCGAGATCGGTGACGAGGTCGATGGTCTGGACTGCGGGCGTGCCCGCCCAGTAGTGCGTGTTGGCCGTCAGCTGGAGCTCGGTGTCGGTCTTGCCGGTCAGGACGTACCCCCCGCTCGCCACGAAGCCCGGTCCGGGCGTCAGCGCCGCGCCACCCGAATCGATCCCAGGCGGCACGACCGAGAACGACGGACCCGACACGACGTTCACGAAATCCGTCGCCGGATGGACGAGGTCGACGGTGAGGGTGCCGCTCGCGTCATCGGCATGGAGCCCGACCGATGCTGGATCGGTCGACCCGCCGTGGAGGTACGCGTCCGCACCCTGGACATCGAGGATCAGCGATGCCAGCGGCGACGGATGCGCCGGGTCGATCAGGCGCAGCCAGCTGCGGACGACGTCCGAGGCCCGGAGCGGGCTCCCGTCGGAGAAGGTCAGGTTCGGTCGCATCTGGAACGTCACCTGTTGCCCGCCATTCGCGAACTGCCACGACTCGGCCAGCGCGGGGCGGACCTGGAGGTCGGTGTCGAAGCTCGTCAGCGACTCGAACAACTGGGCCGTGATGGCCGCGCTACCCGAGTCCCCCTGCACAGCCGGGTCGAGCGTCGTGGGCGGCCCGGTCAGGATCCGGACCGGCTTGTCAGAGCTCGCGCCCGCCGTTCCCGCGCAGGAGACGAGGAGCGTCGCGAGCGCAAGAAGGGCGAGGAGTCGGCGCATCGGGCGGAGTATAGGGCCGGTCGGCGGCGGGGCCCTTCGGCGGCCCAGGGACGGCCCGCAGCCGCGGTCAGGGCATGACGAGGGGCATGAAATGAGGCCTCGCAGACCCACACCGCCGGGGGAACGATGGGAACGGGACCGCGAGGCCTCTGATGGGATAACGAGGTATCAACGAAACCGTTAGGGGCCGATCGTCGATGTCGGCGACTAGCATTGACACATGGCCCTGCGACTCCGCAACACGCTCACCCGCCAGGTGGGACAAGTCGATCCGCTCGAGCCCGGCCGGGTTCGGATGTACACCTGCGGTCCGACCGTCTATCGCTACGCACACGTCGGCAACCTGCGCAGCAACCTGCTGGCAGACCTCATCAGGCGGACCCTCCTGTACCACGGCATCGAGGTCTTCCACGTCAAGAACATCACCGACGTGGGTCACCTGCGCGACGAGGGCTTCGACCGCGGCCAGGACCCGATGCTGGTGGCGGCCGGCCTGGAGCACAAGACTCCGGCCGAGATCGCCGATGCGTACGAGGCCGCGTTCCACGCCGACGAGGCGGCGGTCAACATCCTGCCCGCCCACGTCTTCCCCCGAGCGACGGAGCACATCCCCGAGATGCTCGCCCTGGCCGAAGGGCTCGAGGATCTCGGCTACGCCTATGCGACGCCCGAAGGCAACGTCTACTACGACGTCGGTCGGTTCGACGGCTACGGTCGGCTGTCGGGCAACACGCTGGCCGACCTGCGCGCCGGCCACCGGAGCGACGTCGAACCCGACAAGCGTGAGCCGGCCGACTTCGCGCTGTGGAAGGCCGCCGGGCCTGGCCGCCTCCTCAAGTGGCCAAGCCCACGCTGGGGCGAGGGTTTCCCCGGTTGGCACATCGAGTGCTCGGCGATGGCGATGCGCTATCTCGGGCCGCAGTTCGACATCCACACCGGTGGCATCGACAACGTCTTCCCCCACCACGAGGACGAGATCGCACAGTCGGCGCCGATCGTCGGCGGACCGCCGGCGCGGACCTGGGTGCACGGCGAGTTCCTGCTGATGGACGGCCGGAAGATGGCCAAGTCCGCGGGCAACTTCCAGCGTGTCACCGAGCTGGCGGCCCGTGGCATCGATCCGCTGGCGCTGCGTTACCTGGCACTGACGTCGCGCTATTCGCGCAAGCTCGAGTACTCCGACCGGTCGATCGAGGCGGCTGCAGCAGCACTCTCGTCCCTGCGGACCGGGCTAGCCGGCCTCGGCCCTCCGCCATCGGACGGGCCGTGGCTCGCGCCGCCGGTCCTTCATGCCGGCACGGCCGGGGATCGACCGAGCGGGATCGCGCACGGCGTCGCGGGGCACGGCACGAATGACGCTGACGGCTTCACCCTCATGGACCGCGCGACCGCGCCCGGCGCCCCGTTGTCGACAGAGGGTCGCGCATTCCACGACCGGTTCGTGGCCGCGATCGACGATGATCTGGACATGCCGGTGGCGCTCGCGCTCATGCGTGAGGTCCTGCGCGCGCCGATCCCGGCCGACGAACGCCGCTGGCTGATCCTCGACGCCGATCTCGTCCTCGGCCTCGACCTGGACCGTGTCTGGGTCGTCGCGAGCACATCCGCGTCGCAGCCCGCGGCCATCTCCGCTGAAGCGGCGACGCTCCTCGCAACACGCGACGCCGCGCGAGCGGCGAAGGACTACGCCCGCGCCGACGCGCTGCGCGACGAACTGGCCGGCATGGGCTGGGACGTGGTCGACGGTGCTGCCGGCAGCCGGTTGACCCGACGCGGGGTCGACGCGTCCGGCTAGCATCCGGCGGTGCGACGGCTATCGCTCCCGACCTTCCTGACCGACCTCGATCGCGAGCCGGGTGCGGTGCAGACGCTTGTCGCTGCGTCGTTGGCTCTTCTGGCGGCCGGTCTGGCGCCGCGCATCTTCTCGCCGGGCCTCGCCTCGGTGCAGTCGGCGGTTCGGGAGCGCCCTGAGATCGAGACCCTGCTGCTGCTCGGCTCGATCGTGACCGCCGGGATGCTGCTCGTCGGCGGTGTGCTCGGCGACGCCGACGGACGAAGGCGAGTCATGCTCGTCTCGCTCGGTGGTCTGATCGTCACGGGCATCGGGGGCCTCTTCTTCGCCGATGGACCGCTGTTCGTGGTCGGACGGATGCTGGACGTCAGTGCCGCGAGCATCGTCCTGCCGGTCGCCCTGGCCGGGGTGGCGATCACGTTCCAGGGCGTGAACCGGGCCACCGCGATCGGCCTCGCCTATGGAGCCTACGGCGCCGCCACCGCCGCCGCCCCGGTGCTGCTGACGCTCTTCGGACCGACCGGCTCACGCGCCCCCGCGTTCGCCGCCGCGGCCGTGGCGGCAATCGTTGCGTTCGTGTACGGCCGGCGCCACTGGCGGGACCTGCCGACCGCCGGTCCAGCGCAGCGGGCACCGGTCCTGATCACTGCGGTCTGGGCGTTCGGTATCGTCATCGTCACGGCCGGACTGATCGGGTTCCAATCCAAGGACGCGGATGTCGCCCGCATCGCCCTCGTCATCGTGGGACTCGTCCTGGTCGGCGCGGGGCTGTCCATCGAGCGTCGGCGACGTCGCGCGGGCCGTCCCTCGATGAGGATCCACCGTCGACAGGTCGCGATCGCACTGTTCGTCGGGTTCGTCATCGCCTATGCCCAGACCGCCGCGCTGTTCCAGGTCCCGGTCTACTTCCAGGTGATCCTCGGCTACGGGCCGATCCTGTCGGTGATCGCGACCATCCCGTTCATGGTCGCGCTCGCCGCCGCTGGTCCCGTCGCCGGGTTCCTCCTGGCGCGGTACTCGCCGCGGACCCTCATGGTCGGCGGGATCCTGGCGGTCGGGCTGGGCAGCATCGTCATCGCCGCGATCCTCCGCCCGGGCGCGAGCTACATCGGTTTCGCGGTCTCGTTCGCGATGATCGGTGCTGGTTTCGTCATCGCGACAACGGTCCGGACCGCGATCATCTTCGCCAGCGTCCCACGGGGGCTGCCGGCCACGGCCGCTGCCCTCAACGAGGCGTCGGTCGCACTCGGCAGCCGAGCCGCTCTGGTCGTCGTCACCGTCGTGGTCACCACGCTCGCCCTCGACAGCTACGCGGCATCGTTGGCCGGTCAGCCGCAAGGCCAGGTCAACGCCGCGGTCGATACGTTCCGCGCGCTGCTGTCGGCCATCAACATGCCGACGTACGGCGTCCTCATCGGCGGCATCGAGCCAAGTGACGCTGCGGCCTACGCCGCGGCCTACACCGAGGCGGTGCGGACTGTGATGTTCAGCACCGGCATCCTGACTCTGCTGGCGGCACCGGTCGCCTGGTTCCTCATCGGCCGGCGCGACCCGCTCCTCACGGTCTGGCAGCACCAGGACGAACGGGACCTGTCCCCCGTCGCGGTCAACTGAGGACGGTGACCGGGTACGGCGCGACCTCATTGATCATGTAGGTGCCCCGGTCCAGGTCGCGCGCCAGCGGTTGGACGCGCCCACGATCGTCGTGGCAGCGGACGAGGAGCTCGCGCTGGCCGGCGCGATCCGGGCACCAGTCATATTCCCATCGAGTCCACAGATACGGCTGCGGGTCGTCCAGCAACCGGACCGGCGACCAGCGGGAGCCGCCATCGTCGCTGATCGCCACGTGGCTGACGGATGCCTCCCCCGCCCATGCGAACCCGCGGACGATCAGCGCCTCGCCGCGTCGGACCGAGGCGCCCGGGGCGGGCTCGATGACCTGGGCCTTGGGCAGCATCTCCCTCACGGGGACGCGCATCCGTGCTCCGTCCCTGCCCGGTGCGTCGTAGGCGTACTCGACGGTCTCCCAGAAGCCGGGCTGTGCGTGGCGGGTCACCGTGACCCGAGTCAGCCACTTGACCGAGGCCATGCCGTACCAGCCGCCGACGATCGCGCGGACGGGTCCGCCGTGCTCGCGCGGCAGCGCCTCACCGTCCATCTCGGTAACGATCAGGACCTCCGGCGCGAGCGCCTTCTCGAGTGGGAGGCTCCGCTCGAAGTGGACCGACAGCCGACCGCCTGCGCCGTCCGGCACCTCGCCGTCGTCGGCGCCGCGGAGCAGGATGCCGTCGGCGCCGTCCCGGATCCCGGCCATCGCCAGAAGCCGCCCGAGCGGCACACCCCGCCAGGCCGCGGTGCTCACGGCGCCAGCGACCCACTGGACCCCGTTGACCACCGGCTCGAGCTGGGCGCGCGAATTGCCGGCGCATTCGATCGTCGTCGGGGCGCTGGACGCCGCCATCGAACGCAGGTCCGCCAGGGTGAGGGAGACCTGCGCGCTCGACTTCGCCGTCGATCACGAGCTCGCCGTCGAGGCCCTCCGGCATCGCGAAATGCGACCGGATGAAGTGCCGGCCGGCCGGGGTCAGAAGGTCGTGCCCGAGCGACAGGTCCGCCTCGACGTTGAGCGGGAGGTCGGTCCGTACCGGCGGTCGCCCGTATCCCGTCACCGCGCCCCTCGCGGCCCGGCGGGCACCACGCCCGTCAGCAGGTCCCGACGCGAGCCGAAGCGGTCGATGATCCGGTAGAAGTTGCGCTTGCTCTGGCGGTCGCGCTCGGCATCGGGGAGGCTCGTGTAGCCGCGGTGCTCGTGGCGGACCGCGGGCAGGCCAGCCAGGCTGACAGCCCGTCGCGGGTGTGTCCCCTCCCCTTCGTCCCGGAGCACGAGGCTCCACCAGATGTCGAGGTTCCGGTAGAAGCGGAAGTGCTCGTCCAGCGGCCCTCGGCCGAGGATGTCGTCGCGCCGGAACGCCAGCAGGTAGCCCTCGATGGCGTCGACGTCACCAGGCGGCGCGTCCTCGAACGTGCGCAGGTCCGCCGACACGATCCCCCACCCCCCGGCGAGCGCGACCGTCGGGTCGTCGAGTGCCTGCGTCAGCGGCGTCACGATGTCGCCGCCTGGCTCGACGCTCGTGTCGAGCACGATCGCGATCGGCGCCGTCACCCGGCGCAGGCCGACGTCGAGCGCGGTCGCGTGACCGAGGCGCTCGCTCGTCCAGACGACCTCGACCGGCAGGCCGTCCGGCGGCTCGCGTCCCTCGATCTCCTCCAGCGCCTCCGCCTGCTCTGACGAGGGCGCGTTCGCGACGACGACCACCGATGTCCCGGCCGGTGATCCGGCATCGAGCCCTGCCATCGCCCGGGCGAGGTCTCCCGGCCAGTCCGTCGCGACGAAGACCACCGTGGCGAGCCCCGTCGCGGGCTCGTCGAGCCGCGACGGAACGCTTGCGCTCGAGCCGTATCGGACACGTTCCCCGTCGGTGAGGTCGGGCGGCGCGAGCGGCGTCAGCGCGAAGTCGATGCCATGGTCAACGACCTTCCAGCCGGCGGCCTCGATCTCTGCGCGGAGCCGATCTGCCTCGGCCCAGTCGCGCGCGGCCCGTGCCCGCGATCGCTCGTGGGCGGCGGCGAGCACGGCGTCCGGGATGCGCTGGCGGCGGGTCACCCCGGCAGGATAGCCCGGAGGATGCCCGGTACGGTCGCGGCCAGCTCGGACGGTTCGTCGATCGCCGGCAGGACCCGCTCGGCATACAGCGCCACGCGGTGGATCGGCAGCACCAGGCGAGCCTGGGCGAGCGCGTCCATACCGGCCTTGGCCGTCAGGCCCAGGCCGGCCGACAGCCACGGGCCAAGGTAGGCCGCCGCGAGCTCGTCCGTCACCGACTGGGTTCCCGCGCGGTCGGCCAACAGGGCCGCCGCGGACAGGAACGGATGCGTGATGGACCCGTCCGACCAGTCGAGGAAGACCGGGCCCATCGCGCCCATGATCACCTCGTCCGCGGCCAGGTCGCCGTGGTCGAGGCTGTCCGGGATGCCGCTCGCCGCAAGCGCGCGACAGGCCTGGACCAGCGCGGGGATCCGGCGACGAAGGGCAGCTGCCTCGTCGCCGCTCATGCCCCCTGGCCGATCCACCATCAATAGCCCGTCGTCAGCGAGCAGCGTGGGCAGGTCGTTCGCCAGGCGGTCCATCGGGGCCGCGACCGTTCCCGCCGCCACCATCTCGCCCGGTTCGCTGGCAAGCACGCGTTGGATCTCAGCGAGCCGCGACATCGTCGCGGCCCAGACAGCCGGCTCACCGTCGAGGGCAGAGAGCGCCGGACCATCCACATGCTCGGTGATGATCCGTCCGAGCGCCCGGTCGGCGGCCACGACCGGCGGCACGATGCCCGGGTCGATGTCGGCGAGCAGCTCGGTCAGGGCGACCTCATGAGCGAAGACGGGCGGGACGGCCTTCGCCCACATCCGTCCGCGGTCGGTCTCGAGCGACAGCAGTGCGGAACGCGGTCGCAACCAGATCTGGGCAAGCTCGTTGCGGCGGCGGATCCCGGCGTCGGCGAGCCGCGCATCGACCCAGCTCGCCATCTCGCCGAGCCACTCGGGGTCGTGCCACGGGACGGGTCGCGCGTCGGGACCGATGCTCATGCGCGGTTCGCGGTGGTCAGTCGTGGCATCAGTCACTCCCGGTCGGGTGGATCGCCGTGAGTGTAGGGCCGCGCGCTTCCTCGGTCAGTGTCCGCCGTGGCTTCGCTGGCGGACCTCGGTGATCAGGTCGACCGCGGCGTCGACCTGCGCGCGGGTCAGGAAGACGCTGGCGGTCTGGTCGTAGCGCTCGAGGATCAGCCGATGCTGGCCGCCCGGAGCCATCTGGATCCGGCTGTCCCGGTCGAGTGGCCAGTCCCGCACCCCACTCTTCGGCCGATAGGACGCCCCTTCGCGAACGACCAGGAGCCGCTCGTTGGTAAGCACGAGGGCACAGCCGACTGCGGGAACCACTCGATCGACGCGCTCGGAGGGGCCGAGGGACGCGGCGATCGCGTTCCGCACGGCCTCGGTTCCGGGTTCCATGGGGAACTCATGGCAGGTCTGGCGCGCGCTCCAGCCGAATCGGATTCTACGCGGCGTGGCGGCCATCTGTAGGTTTCCCTCGAAGCCCGTACTCGACCGGCCGCAGCGATACGCACACGCTACGCTGCATGCGTTTGATCCCCGATCCTGGACGATGTGATGGCCCAGACCACCCAGCTCCTCGACTCGCTGCCCATCCTCCTGGTGTTCGTCGCGTTCGCGGTCATCGCGCTGCTCTTCTACGAAGCCGGCTTCCGGCTCGGCCGGTGGTGGCAAGATCGAACCCCGGGCGAGCAGGAGGGTCCGACGGGCATGCTCGTCGGCTCGATCCTGGCCCTCCTCGCGTTCCTGCTGGCAGTCACCATGGGCATGGCTGCCGATCGCTTCGATGCTCGCCGGGCGCTCGTTCTGGCCGAGGCGAATGCGATCGGTACCGCATACCTGCGGGCGGGCTACCTTCCACAACCGGCCTCCGACCAGGCTCGAGAACTGCTCCGCGAATACGTGCCCCTGCGCATCGTCCTGACCGACTCCGACGACCTCGACGCGGACATCGCGCAGTCGGTCAAGATCCAATCCGAGCTTTGGACCGTCACCGAGCAGGTGGCCCGCAATAACGGTTCCGACGTCGTGGCCCTGTTCGTCGAATCGGTCAACGACGTCATCGACCTGCACGAGAGTCGTGTGACCGCGCGCTTTGCGCGCGTGCCCGAGACGATCGTCCTGCTCCTGGTCTTTGGCGCCGCACTGAGCCTCGGCATGGTCGGCTACAGCGCGGGACTGACGAGACGCCGAAGCCTGCTCAGCGCCTTCGTCCTGATCATCGCGCTCGGGGCGGTGATCATGATCGTGGTGGATCTCGATCGGCCGCGCGAGGGCTTCATCCAGGTCAGCCAGCAGCCGCTGATCGACCTCCAACAGCAGATCGGGCCGCCGACCTCCTGACGACCCCAGGACCCGAAGGCTCGGCCTCTAGCCCTTCCAGCGGACGACGACGTCCCCTTCGACGCCGGGCAGCGGCAGCGACGCCGCCTCGTCCTCGACCGCCGCGCGCTCCCTGGCCGAGAGCCGCCGCCACGGGTTGAGCGTGAGCTTGGCTTGGGCGCGCCGCCACGTCCCGACGACCTCGCCACCGACGAGCACGGCGCCCGGCCAGACGCGCGTGGGCCACAGCTCCCCGCGACGGTCCCGATCGGGCACCAGGAGTTCCCGATCGCGGCCCTGGAGGAGGAACCATGTGTCGCCGCTCGGGAGCAGGCGGGCTGTGGCGGGAGGGTCGACGCCGGCCAGGAATGACGGCTCGTCGCTCGCCAGGATCGAGGCGTCGCCGATCGGGGTGGCGACCGGGAGCAGTTCGCCCGCCATCGACTCGAACGTGGCCGGGCCGAGCGCGGACGAGATCCCTGCCCACGTCGCGAACGCAGCCGGCGTCCCGGGGCCGACAACGTGCAGATATCGGCGCGCGAGCTCGATGCGCGCATCCGCCGGATCGACGTCCGGAGCCGGAACCATCCAGATCACCGGCTGACGGGCCCCGTCCCAGCGCATGACGATCCGGCCGGTCGCCGTGGCATAGCCGGAGCCGGTTCGGGTTCATGCTCATGGCGTCGCCTGCCTCGCCGATATCCCGATCGCCGACCGGCGAGGTACGCCTCCAGCTCGTCGGCGAGGCCCTGCACGAAGGCCACGTACCCGGCATCGTCGGGGAGTCGCCCAAGCGTGAATACCGCCAGGTCGGGCGCCGGGACCACATAGGCGCTGAACCGCGGCCCCCAGATCTGGACCAGCGATGGGTCCTCCCAGGTCGATGGTTCGGTCCCCTCGACCCGGGCGTGGATGGACAGCACCGCCGCGCGCGGCATGCTGTCCTGGAGTCCCGCCCAGGCCGCCTCCCGCAGCGAGCCAGAACCTGGCGGGAGCCGCTCGTCGAGCGCCGCCACCCGACGTCGAAAGGCGAGGATCTGCGAGCGCGTGAGCGCGAGGCGCGTCGTCGTCAAGTGCCCAGTGTCGCTCGCGGGCAGGCGGGCGTCGAGCGGAGCACGGCGCGCGCGTTCCGTTCGAGCGGTACGATCGGGGCCGTAACCATCCGCGTCGCTCGCCGATCGACCCGGCCCATCAAACCGTTCCGAGGGAGATGCAACCGTGCCGATCCGACGTCTTGGCGGGGTCATCGCGCCCGTGGCGACGCTCACCGCCGCATTGGTCCTCGTCGCATGTTCTGCCACGACGGGGCAGTCGGGGTCACCCACGGCATCCGCCACGGCGTCGACGGCTGGGGCTCCGTCAGCCAGCGGTTCCGATCTCGAGGGAACGCTCTGGCGGCTCACGCAGTATCTCGGCCCGGCGGGGACCGCGGTCTCGGTCCCGCAGGCGATCAGCGCGTCCGCGACATTCTCGGACGGTATCGTCGCTGGAAACGCCGGCTGCAACGACTACACCGGCAGCTACACCGTCGACGGTGACAAGCTCACGATCGGACCGCTCGCGGTGACCAAGAAGGCCTGTGGCCCGGCCGAGACCGCAGTCGAAACGGTGTTCCTGGCGACCATCGGGAAAGTGGCGACGTACACGGTGAGCGACGGCTCGCTCGAGCTCAAGACCGCGGACGCCAAGGTGGGCCTCACATTCGCTGCGACCACACCGGCCGGTCTGTCGAAGACGCGCTGGGTCGCGACGGGCGTCAACAACGGCAAGGGTGCCGTGTCGAGCGTGGTCGCCGGCACGACGCTCACCGCGACCTTCGCTGACGCCGGGACCGTCGCTGGATCCGGCGGCTGCAACGACTACAGCGGGCCGTACACCAGCGACGCATCGACGATCAAGATCGGCCCCCTCGCGGGGACGAAGAAGCTGTGCACTGTCCCGGCCGGCGTCGACGAACAGGAGACGCAGTTCCTGATCGCGATGCAGGCGGCGACCAAGTACACCATCGCAGGTTCGAAGCTCGAGCTTCGCGATGACGGGGGCGCGCTCAGGTGCTTCCGAGCCACCCTCGGCGGAGGGTGACGGGGACGCATCCATGTCGTACGAGATCGTCGTGGAGGACGTCACAGCGCGCCCGATGGCGGCCGTGCATCGGACCGTCGCGGTCGGCGAGGTCGCCTCGGCATGGAGGCCGGCCCTCGACAAGGTCTGGGCGTTCCTGCGTCGGCACGACGGCCTCCGAACCGGCGGCCACAACATCTTGGTCTACCGCCACCCCGTGAGGCCGGGTACGCCCCTCGAGGTCGATTTCGGTGTCGAGGTCAGCCGAGCCTTCACGGCCGAAGACCAGATCGTCTTCACGCACACACCGGCTGGGCGCGCCGCCTCGACGATCCACCGCGGACCGATCGAGGACCTGGGCGACGCAAATGCCGCCATCGAGGAGTGGTGCCGTGCCAACCGACGCCCCCTGGCCGGCGTGTCATGGGAGATCTACGGCGACCCAGGCGATGACCCGTCGGTGTTCGAAGTGCAGGTGTTCTACCTGCTCGGATGAGCCCGGCGCAGACGTCGGGTTGATGCGGCGCCCGGGGCCAGCGGTCCCTAGAATTGGCCGATGAAGAAGATCGGCTTCCTGTCATTCGGACATTGGTCCGACTCGCCCTATTCGCAGGTCCGGTCGGGCTCGGACGCGCTCATCCAGTCGATCGAGCTCGCCGAGGCCGTCGAGGACCTGGGAGCCGATGGCGCCTACTTCCGCGTCCATCACTTCGCCCAGCAGCTCGCCTCGCCGTTCCCGCTCCTCGCGGCCGTCGGCGCACGCACCAAGCGAATCGAGATCGGCACCGCGGTCATCGACATGCGCTACGAGAACCCGCTGTACATGGTCGAGGACGCCGGCGCCGCCGACCTCATCGCCGGTGGCCGCCTGCAGCTCGGGATCAGCCGCGGATCGCCCGAGCAGGTCATCGATGGCTTCCGCTACTTCGGCTACGTCCCGCCGGACGGCCAGAGCGACGCCGACATGGCTCGTCAGCATGCCGACGTCTTCCTGCAGGCGCTCTCGGGGGCTGGGTTCGCCAAGCCCAATCCCTCCCCGATGTTCCCGAACCCACCCGGGCTGCTCCGCCCCGAACCGCACTCACCCGGGCTGCGCGACCGGATCTGGTGGGGAGCCGGGTCACGGGCGACCGCCGAATGGGCGGGCCAGCAGGGCCTGAACCTCATGTCGTCGACTCTGCTGACCGAGGACGCGGGAGTGCCATTCCATGAGCTCCAGGCCGAGCAGATCCGGCTGTTCCGTGAGGCGTGGGCCGCGGCCGGCCACGTACGCGAGCCGCGGGTATCGGTCAGTCGAAGCATCTTCGCGCTGGTCGACGATCGCGATCGAGCGTACTTCGGGCGCGGCGGCCAGGAGTCGGACCAGGTCGGCTACCTCGACGCGCAGACGAAGGCGATCTTCGGGCGTTCCTATGCCGCGGAGCCAGACGTCCTCGTGCGGGAGCTCGCCGGAGACACGGCGATCCAGGCGGCTGACACGCTCCTGCTCACCGTCCCGAACCAGCTCGGCGTCGAATACAACGCCCACGCGATCGAGAGCATCCTCAGGTACGTGGCTCCCGAGCTCGGCTGGCGCTAGCCGACTGCAAGACCCTGGTGGGACGCGAGCGCGAGACGCCGAACTGTGGGACGGTTTTCCTCGACGCCGACTGAAGCGCGCCATCGAGCCCGAGGATGTGCGATGACTGACTACGCCGACTGGACGAAGAACCTGATCGACGACATTCGCGCGAACGGTCGCCCTACGAGTGGATATTTCGAAGGCCGTCCCCTGATGATCCTCACGACGACCGGGCGGAAGAGCGGTCAACCGAGAGAGTCGGTCGTGACCTTCACGCGCGATGGGGACGATTACATCGTGGTCGGATCGAAGAGCGGCGAGCCCGAGGATCCATGGTGGTTCACGAACCTCGTCGCGGACCCGGCCGTCACCATCGAAACCGACGGCCAGATCATCCACGCCAGAGCGACGGTCGCGGAAGGGGCCGATCGCGACGCTCTCTGGGACAGGCACGTGGCGGAACACCCACAGTTCGCCGACTACCCGTCGAAGACCGACCGGATCATCCCGATCGCGCGGCTCACGCCCATCGTCTGACCTGTTGGCGTCAATGCTGCATGTGGGCGCAAACTTGCATTCATCTGCACGTTCTGCTATCGTGTGGTCATGCAAGAAATCACGGGTCTCCGCGAGCGCAAGAAGGCGGAAACGCGCACAGCCCTCAGCCAGGCGGTCCTGCGCCTAGCGCTTGAACGAGGGCTGGACGCTGTGACGGCCGAGGACATCGCGGCGGCAGCGAACGTGTCTGTGCGGACGTTCCACAACTACTTCGGCACCAAGGAGGAAGCGCTCGTCGCGGCCTGGAGGGCGGAGTTCCAGGTCTACGTGGAAGCGCTGCGCGACCGGCCCGCCGACGAGCCGATCCTCGCGTCGCTCGAACACGTCTTCTCGCGCATCGCCTCCAGCGTCGCGGACGGTGGGGACGGTATCGCTGCCCACACCGACCTGCTCTGGACGAGCCTGGCGATGGCGCGCTACCGCTCCGCTCTCCTCGACGAGGGCATCCGCATGATCACCGACATCGTCGCAGCCCGAACGGGCACAGATGCCACGACCGATGTCTATCCACACCTGGTGACCGCGGCGGCCATCTCGGCCATCGTGACCAGCTTCCAGTTCCCGGGTTCCGGCCACACGACGTCGTCGGAGCGTGAACGCCTGCTCCACGAGTGCTTCGACCTGCTGCGCGCAGGCTTCGAGCGTACAGAGGCGGTGGACACCTGATCGACCGCCGCCGCGCCGGCTGAGCTCCGGCCTCCACTCCACTCCCTCCTCCATCCATCAATCCCGTCCTTCGTCAGCGTGCTTCGACGCGCCCGCTCGGCGGACGGATCAACATCGAACTGGAGCTACGACATGGCAGCATTTCTCTATCGGATCGGCGGGTTCGCGAGCCGACGAAGCGGCATCGTGATCGTCGCCTGGGTCGCGATCCTTGCTCTGGCGGGGGTTGCCTTCGCGATCGGTGGCGGCCACCTGGCGAACGGGCTCTCGATCCCTGGCACGCCGACCGCCCAGGTCACCGACCGCCTCGCCAAGGAGTTCCCCGCGGCAGCCGGGGGTAGCGGCACGATCGTCTTCCGAACCGAGGACGGCCGGCCCTTCACGGATGCCGAAAAGGCCGCGATCACGGCCCGCATCGCCGCCGCCTCGGACATCGATGGCGTCACGCAGGTCGTCGACCCGTTTGCGACGCAGGCGGCCCGCGCCGCCCAGGACCAGCAGATCTCCGCGGGGCAGGCGCAGCTTGCCCAAGCCTCGGCTCAGCTCGACCAGGGCCAGGCCCAGCTTGACGCCGCACGCGCACAGGCCGAGGCGTCCGGAACGCTCGATCAGGCCG
Source organism: uncultured Chloroflexia bacterium (assembly GCA_963797685.1). Taxonomy (GTDB): domain Bacteria; phylum Chloroflexota; class Limnocylindria; order Limnocylindrales; family CSP1-4; genus SPCO01. Next base: position 70,842 of record CAWCQK010000001.1, read on the forward strand.
CAGCCGGCCTGGCCACCAAGCAGGCCGAGCTCGATCAGGGCAAGGCGCAACTCGATGCTCAGCGCACCAAGCTCGAAGGCGGAGCGGCCCTGCTCCAGATGTCGTCCGGGATCCGACTCGTGTCGGAGGACGGCAGCGCCGCTGTGGCTCCCGTCATGTTCACCGACACGCAGTTCGACGTGACTCCGGCCACCAAGAGTGCCGTCCAGGATGCGTTCACGCAGCAGCCGACCCCGGGCGTCGTGGTCGACTTTTCGACGGAGATCGCCTCGGGCATCCCGTCTGTCATCGGCGGCGGCGAATTGGCCGGCCTCGTGATCGCGGCGGTCGTCCTGCTCGCCACGCTCGGCACCCTGGTCGGCGCCGGGCTCCCGATCTTGAGCGCACTCGTCGGTGTGGGCATCGGCGTCCTCGGCGCGCTGTCGCTGTCGGGCGCAGTCCAGATGGTGTCGGTGACACCTGTGCTCGGCGTGATGCTCGGACTCGCCGTCGGCATCGATTACTCGCTGTTCATCGTGAATCGGCACCGCCGGCAGCTGAAGCAAGGCTACGACCTGACCGAATCCATCAGCCTCGCGACCGGCACCTCCGGGAACGCTGTCGTCTTCGCCGGGATGACCGTCTTCATCGCGCTCCTCGGGCTCAACGTGACCGGCATCCCCTTCCTGGGCGTGATGGGCACGGTCGGCGCGGCCTGCGTGGCGATCGCCGTGCTCATCGCGGTGACCTTCACGCCGGCCATGCTCGGTCTCATCGGCGATCGCATCCTCAACGGTCGCGAGCGCGCCGCGCTCGTGACGCAGGCGGCCTCGTCCGTCGCCAAGCCGGTCCGCGCGATGTCGACCCGTCGGGCGATCGGAAGCGTTCTGCTCGGCGTCGCCATGCTCGGTGCGCTGGCCGTTCCCGCCATGTCGATGCGACTCGGCCTGCCCGACGGCTCATCGGAGGCCACAGGGTCAACGCAGTATCAGGCGTACACCACCGTCGCCGAGAAGTTCGGTCCCGGCGTCAATGGCCCGCTGCTCGTCGTCGCCGACCTTGCGGCGCCCGCGACACCGGACGAGGTTCTCGCCGAGGAGGTCAGCATCGGGCGACAGCTCTCCGCGTTCGACGACGTCGTCGCGGTCGCCCCGATCGGGACGTCGGCCGATGGGATGACGCTCGCATTCCAGGTGGTCCCCTCCGACGGGCCGTCGAGCGTCTCCACCGAACAGCTGGTCAAGCAGCTCCGGGCAGCATCGCCTCTCGACGGCGGCGTCCAGATCGCAGTGGCCGGGCAGGCCAGTGGGAATATCGACATCTCGGCGAAGCTGGCGGACGCCCTCCCGCTCTACCTCGCGCTCGTCGTCGGTCTCTCTCTGCTCATCATGGTGGTGGTGTTCCGATCGATCTTCGTCCCGTTGATCGCCACTGGCGGGTTCATCCTGTCCCTGTTCGCAGCCTTCGGGGCGGTCGTCGCGATCTTCCAGTGGGGCTGGCTGGGCGGGATCCTCGCGGTTCACACCGGTCCGATCCTGAACTTCCTGCCAACCATCCTGGTCGGCATCCTCTTCGGCCTTGCGATGGATTACATGCTCTTCCTCACCACCGGGATGCGGGAGGCATACGTCCACGGTGCGCCGGCCCGGACCGCCGTCGTCCTGGGAGTTCGCGCCGGGCGATCCGTCGTCACGGCGGCGGCGATCATCATGGTCTCGGTCTTCGGAGGATTCATCTTCTCCGAGAGCGCGATCATCCCGCCCATCGGTTTCGCCCTCGCCATCGGCGTCCTGTTGGACGCGTTCGTGGTGCGCATGTTCATCGTCCCCTCTCTGATGCACCTTGCCGGCGACTGGGCGTGGTGGCTGCCGAAGTGGCTCGACCGCATCATCCCGAACGTCGACGTCGAGGGCGCGTCCCTGGAGCGGCGACATCCGCACGTAGCGCCGGAGCACACGGCGTCCGAAGGCGGGGCCATCGAGCCCACGGCTTCAGCGACCGGGCCGGCCCAGGCGGGAGCGAGGTGATCGCCGGCGACGACGCCTGATCGAGGAAAGGGCCGGGTATCCGTCCCCTACCGCTTCAACAAGGAACAGAGGCGCAGCGATGCGCCTCTGTTTCGGTGAGGACAAGGAAGTCGACGCCGGGTGCCGGCATCTGAGCGGGTTTCGAGGAGCGCAAGCCGGATCGCGCGGAGCTCAATCAGCCGTATCTGCCGCGATCCGGGCCTCAGCGCGTCGGACGATGTCGTCGGGCGCCTCGCCAGCGCGCGGGCTGGCCCAGCCGAATGCCAATCGGACCGACTCCGCTCCCGGCGGCAGTGAGCGGGAACACCCTTCGCGTACACGTTCGACGAAATTGATCGCTTCGATCTCGCCGGTCTCGGTGAGCAAGATGCCGAACCGTGTCGGGCCGATCCTCGTGCAATAGTCGCTCGTGCGGGCCATTCGACGAAGGACCTGTGCTGTTTCCCGGAGCGTCCGGCGGGTCACCTGCGGGCCCCATGCGAGGAAGAAGTCCTGGATGCCGTCGAGATCAAGCAGGACGACCGTCAGCGGGCGGCTGTATCGCGCACTTCTGGCTACTTCCGCGACGAGCAGGCGCCGCCAGAAATCGGGCCCCTCCAGGCCAGTTTCTGCGTCGCTCCAGCCCTGGGCCACGGGCCCGAGCATCTCCGTCTGCCAGTCTGCGACTTCATCGGCGGTCACGACGAGTCCCTCGATCCGATAGTGGCTGTCATTGGTCCCCGCAGAAAGGACCATCCTGGTGTCTGGGCGCATCACCGACCATATGACCATCGTCCCAGAGGCTGATCGCGATCTGGCGCTCATATCCACGACCATCATCGAGCGCGGCGCATCTCGTGGGGAGTGCTAACGTCCCCAGCATGCTGCAGACGTCGTGTATCGGCCGCGCTCTCCCGCTTGATCAGTCATGAGACACGGCCCTGTGGTCGAGGACGTCGTGGTCGTGGGGGCGGGCTACACGTTGCCCTCCACGATCTGTCTGCCGGCGCGCGACGACGCCGTGCCGTGCGTCGTGTTCTTCGCCGGGAGCGGGCCCACCGACCGCGATTGGACATCGCCGCTGCTGCCTGGAACGAATGGGAGCGGTGCGCAGCTCGCGCTCGCCCTGCAAGCGCGCGGGGTCGGTTCGATCCGCTTCGACAAGGTCGGCTCGGGCGTCAACATGCCGAAGAGCGCTGCGCCGGCGGATCTGAAGATGCTCGACGTCTTGTCACTGGCCCACTACGTCGACGAGGCCGAGGTCGGCATTCAACGAGCTCGCGCGTCGCGATGGATGCGACACGATATTCCTGCTCGGCCACAGCGAAGGATCGATCCACGCCTCGTCGGCGGCCATCGCGAGGCAGGCGGATCCACGCTTCGGCGGCTTCGTCAGCCTGTCGGGGCCTTCGCGCTCGATCCTCGAGACGGCGATCGAGCAGATCCGGGCGATCCACATCAAGGCCGGGAACGACGCCGCGGTCGTGGACAAAGGACTCGACGACTTTCGCACGGCGATGCAGGAGCCAGACGCACCAGCACCCGATCTGTCAGCCCTCCCAGAAGCGGCCGGTTTGTGGCAGGCGACGCATTCGCCGCTGCAACAGAGGGTCGCGCGCGAGCTGGTCTTCGCAGATCCGCTTGCGGCGCTGCCCGCTTATCGCGGTCGGGCCCTCGTGGTCTCGGCTGCCAACGATGCCCAGGTGCCCGAGTCCGACGCGGACAGGATCTTCGCGGCGCTGGGGAGCGACGCAAAGGACAAGGTGCGGGTGACGATCGCCAACGCGAACCACGTCTACAAGTCGGAGTCGCGGCCGCCGTCGACGATCAGCCAGATCGAGATCGCCACCGGTTACGCCGACGAGGGCCACGCCCTGGCGGACGGCCTCGTTGACGCGATCGTGGGCTTCGTCACGGGCACGAAGGGCTGACCGGCGACACCCGGGCGATCTGGTTCTTGGCGCCCCGGACGGACTCGGGCACCCCATCAGCAACGCGGCGTACTGGATCGGTACCTCGAGGTGAGCTGACGGCTCCCCTGCCCCGCGGTCGTCACCGGGCGAGCAGGGTGTACGCTCGCGACCCAGATGAACGATTCCACCATCCACGAGCTCGCCGCTCGCGCTGGCGTCGATGCCGGGTACGTCCGGCGGCTCGTAGACCACGGGCTCCTCAAGGCTGACGCGCCTGCGACCGCCGGGATCGTTCGGGTCGTCCGGATGATCGATAGCCTGGAGCGGGCAGGGATCGATGCCGACGCGATGGCGCGTGCCGAGGCCGATGGCGTCCTGTCGTTCGCCTTCCTCGAGCTCCCGGTGTTCGATCGCTTCTCTGGCTTGAGCGGGCTGACGTTCAGCGATCTGGCCGCCGAGACGGGCATCCCGTTGGATCTCCTGATGGTGATCCGTGAGGCCGTCGGCTTTGCACAGCCGAGTGCGGATGACCTGGTCAGGGAGGACGAGCTCCTGATGGTGCCGGCCGTACGCACGCATTTCGACCGAGGGCTCAGCCCCGCCGTCATCGAACGCTGGCTACGTGTCTATGGTGAGAGTACCCGCCGGATGACCGAAACTGACGCGGACTGGTGGCGAACCGAGATCGAGCAGCCCATGGTGGCGGCGGGACTCGGAGTTGGCGTCGTCCTGGACGAGGCCGCGATCTGGGGAAGCGTTCAGGCACCCCTCGTCGAGCAGGCCCTCCTCACGATGTACCACGCCCAGCAGGAGCACGCCTGGCTGGACAACATCGTCGGCAATGTCGAGCAGGCGCTAGACCGGGCTGGACTGGTCGCCCGGCCCGACCGGCCGCCAGCCGTCTGTTTTCTCGACCTGACGGGTTACACCCGGCTCACCGAGGAGCAGGGCGATACCGCCGCAGCCGACCACGCCGGCCGCCTCGCCCAACTCGTCCAGCGGATCTCCCAGCAGCACCGCGGCAAGCCCGTCAAGTGGCTGGGCGACGGCGTCATGTTCTATTTCAGGGAGGCTGGCGAAGCGGCGTTGGCGGCCCTTGAGATGGTCGAGGGTGTTGCGCGCGCCGGCCTGCCTCCGGCTCACGTCGGTCTGCATGCCGGACCAGTCGTCTTTCAGGCGGGCGACTACTTCGGGCGCACGGTGAACATCGCGGCACGGATCTCCGACTACGCTCGTCCGGGCGAGGTGCTTCTCACGCAGGAGACCGTTGACCTGTCGCGGTCCTCCGAGGTCACCTTCACCGACCTAGGACGGATCGACCTCAAGGGGATCGCCGAGCCGCTTCACCTCCACGCGGCCCATCGCGCATCCTCTGGCTGATTGCTCGACTCAAGCGAGACGTCAAAGCCGTTGACGTGGCCGGCCGCCGTCGTCAGGTCGACGTCGTGGAACTGGGCTCGGACGACCTCAAGGTCCTGTAGTCGCGGCCACGGCTTCGCGAAGATCGCCGGTACCTATCCGCCTGGACCCTGGCCCGGCGCAGTGGCTTGCGGGCCGTCGACGAACTGCGCCAGCGGCTGCCCGATCTCGACGACATAGGTCGAAAGCATCCGGCCCGTCTCGGGGCCGACGTCCAGGGCGTTGTGCGCTGTGCGCGGCGGGATGAGGAACCCATCCCCGGCGTGCAGGGTCAGCGTCGGCTGGCCGGCGATCCTCATCTCGACGGTCCCGGCGAGGATGTAGCCGACCTCTTCACCCGGATGGATGTGCCAGCCGGATTCGACACTGGCCGGGATCTCGGTGAGGACCTGGATGATCTCGCGCCCAGGGATCGATGACGGGCGGCGCTGGATCTCGGTGCGCTTCAGCTTGCCTGCCAGCTCGTCGATGGGCTGCTCCCCTGCCATCTCAGGCCGTCGCGCTGACGGCCGCCGGCTCGCGCAGGAAGGCCAGCAGCTCGCGGTTGACCTCCTTGGCGTGGGTGACGCACATGACGTGCGGTCCACCCTCGATCTCGACGTACCGGGCGTCCGGCAGCGCCGCATGCAGGCGCCGGCCCTGGCCCTCGACCGACAGGATCCGATCCGCCGTCCCGTGCAGGATCAGGGTCGGGATATCGATGCGCTTGATGTCCTCGTGGAAGTCGTCAAGCCACGTGAGGACGCACGCCCAGGTCGCGAACGGCGACGCTCCAGCCCCGGCATTCCAGTTGTTGCGCACGGTCTCCTCGCTGACCCGCTTGCCGAGATAGTCGTCGAGGTTGAGGAAGTCACGGAGCAACCCGGTGAGCCACGCCGGCCGGTCATCGAGGATCGCCTGCCGGACGCCGTCGACCCCCGCCCGGTCGACACCCTTCGGGTTCTCGTCCGACTTCACGAACGACGGCGCGAGGCTCTCGATGAAGACGCAACTCTTCAGCCGGGCGGTCCCATAGCTGCCGATGTAGCGGGCCACTTCGCCCGTGCCGAGCGAGAAGCCGATCAGCGTGACTTCGTGCAGATCGAGCGTCGGTGAGCAACGTGTCGAGATCGGCGGCCAGCGTGTCGAAGTCATAGCCTTCGGTCGGCCGGCTTGACTGACCGAACCCGCGCCGATCGACCACGATCACGCGATGGCCGGCCGCCAACAGCACCTGTGTCTGCGGCTCCCACGAACGGCTGTCGAGAGGCCAGCCGCTCAGCAGCACGACCGTCGGACCGCTTCCATGGTCCTCGTAGTACAGCTCGATCGGCGTGGAGTTCTCTTGTCCGACCGTGATGCGGCTCAAAGCATGCTCCTCGGGTTGTTGGGACGGCCTGGGTGGACCCAGTTTGGGGCTTGACCCGCGATGCGTTTCGTCGACCCTCAGCAGTTGGTCGAGGATGGCGCCCTCGGACGGACTCAGGCCGCCAGCAGCAACGCAGCGTGCTGGACTGGTACCTCGAGGTGGGCTGAGCGGATCCCCCTACCCGTTCGTGCGCACCCACTCGTTCGTCGGGCGACAGCGTTCAGAGAGCCGACCGAACGTCGCCGTCTCTCCTGCCGGTCAAGAGCGTCCCGAGACGCAGTGCGGCTATCTTCGGGCGTCTTCGTCGCGGCCGGGACCTCGATCCCGCGTGCGGCGACCCATCGCAGTCGCTACCCTCGCGACCATGACGACGACCGCGATCTCGATCGGCTCGCTCGGCGCTCATCCTGGAACCTGCGTCACCGGGATGGTGCCCGTCGACGTAGGGATGACGACCCTTGAGGTGCCTGTCGCGATCGTCCACGGATCGCGCCCCGGACTCCGCGTCTCCGTCACCGCCGGGATCCACGGCGCGGAGTACGTGTCGATCGCGGCGCTGCGAGAGGTCGTCCTCGGCCTCGATCCTTCTGCGGTCGCCGGCTCCCTCGTCGCGGTCCTCACCGCGAGTCCCGCCGCGTTCGCCGCTCGTACGATCTACGTCAACCCGCTCGACGGGCTCAACCTGAACCGCCAGTTCCCGGGCGACAGGCACGGATCGCCCACTCAGCGCCTCGCCCATTGGCTGACGACCGCGGTGATCGCGGGCTCCGACGTCTTCATCGACATGCACTGCGGCGACATGAACGAGGCGCTCGTATCGTTCACCGGTGTCGAGGAGACAGGCGATGCATCGGTGGACGCCCGAAGCCGCGAGCTGGCCGAGGCGTATGGACTGCGCTATCTGCTGGTCGGGCCGAGCCAGGGCACGACCACGACGGCGGCGGCCGCGCTAGGGATCCCGGCGGTGCTCGGCGAGGTCGGCGGCCAAGGTCGCTGGCCCAGCGAGGACGTCGCTCTCCACGCGGCGGGCTTGCGGCGCGTGCTTCAGGCCGCCGGGCTTGTCGACGACGCTCCGAGGGCGCCTGCGCACCGCACCGAGATCCTGCCGACGGAGGCATGGATGCGAGCGACGACGAGCGGCTATTGGCACCCGGCCGTCGCAGTGGGTGACCGAATACCATCCGGTACCGTCGTGGGCGAGGTGCAGGATGCGTTCGGCAGCATCCTCGAGCGACCCTCCGCACCCATGGATGGCGTGGTCATCTTCCTCGTGAGCTCACTGGCGATGAACGCCGGCGATCCGCTGCTCGCACTAGCGGGCTGACGGTCCGCGACGGCTCACCGCGAGGAGGTCGTCGTCGCCCCGGCCCCAGCAGCAACGCAGGCCCTGGACTGGTATGTCGAGGTGGGCTGACCGCTCCCCGACCATGTCCGAGGATGATCTGGTCTGGCCGATTGGACTAAAGCCGACACTATCCAACTGATCATCCGGATCAAAAGGGAACGACTCGGGTAACGCCAGTCGCCGACAAGCGCGGCGAACGCATCGCGGTCGCCGCGCATCGTCAGCAGCACCTCTCGCGTGCAGTCCTGGTTGCGATTGATCTAGCTGCCGCCTCCCACGCCCCGAGCTTGCCAGGAAGGAACAGCCGATGAGCCTCGTTCCCGCCATCAGCAGATGTTGATCGCTTCCGTCAGCATTCATGATGTAGATCGGGCGGTCGTTGGATCCGAGTGCCTGGAACGACCGCAGGAAGGCGATCTTCGTCCCGTCGGGTGACCACGCCGGCCCGAAGTCGTCACCGGTCGCGCACGGGATCGGGTCGGTGGCTCCGCACCCGGTGAGCTCGTGCTGGTTCGACCCGTTGGCATTCATCACCCAGATGCCGCTCAGGCCGCTCGCGTACGCGATCTTCGTGCCGTCCGGGCTCCAGTCAGGCACCTCATCCTTGAAGGGTGCGTCGGTGGTCAGTTGGTGCTTGTTCGACCCGTTGGCGTCCATCACCCAGACTTGCTCGTCGAGCGGGTTGCCGTCCGCGTCGAACTGCTCGCCATGGATGTACGCGATCTTCTTGCCATCCGGCGACCAGACCGGATAGTCGTTGAAGCAGAAGCCGCCCACCACGGGGCAGCTCGTGAGCTGCGTGAGGCCGCTGCCATCGGTGGCGTTGACGACGTAGACCTGGTCGCTGGGGTCGGCGCCGAGCTGGCCGACGAAGGCGATCTTCGATTCGTCGGGCGAGTAGTCGGGAAAGATGGAGTAGCCGTTGAGGTGGGTCACCCGGTGCTGCTTCGTGCCGTTCTGCTTCATGGACCAGATCTCGAAGGAGCCGCTGACGTCGGAGCAGTAGGCGATGTTCTGCCCGTCGGCCGAATAGGCCGGGCACAGGTGGTTCCCGCTCCCGTGCGTGAGCTGCTTCAGACTGGTGCCATCGGGCAGGACCGAGAAGATATTCGAGCCGCCGTTGGCGCGTTGACCGAACGCGATGCGGCCGTTCTCGGCTCCGGGGTAGGACGCGAGAGCCGGCACGACAGCCGGCCCGACGAGCGTCACGGCGAGGCCGACGGCCAGCCCGACTGAGCGCATGCGGAACATGGATGGGCTTCCCTCTCCGATGGCCCGAGGCGACGAGGGTCGACGTTGTCGCGCAGGATCCGCGCGGCGAGCCCGTACATCCGGTCGCTGGTCATGTGGACCAGCGCCGCGAATGCATCGCGATCGCCGTTCTGGGCCTGGATGACGAGGTCTCGCACCGTCGCTCCCGGTATGTGCCGACACCTTAGTGGTGCCACACACCCAATGAGTGGCAGCCGAGACCCAAACGTTCACCGCCATTCCGATTGACGCCCCGCCCTTGGTGGGGACGGTCTTGCGGGCGTAAGCCGGGCCCCAGCGACTTGATCGATGCGTGTCTTTCCCTCGGATGGGCGCGCGGTCGGCCCAGACGGGCTGGCCGCATGACGGGAGCGCGAGTCCGGGTCCGGAGCCGAGCCCGTGCGGGCTTACTGGGTCGGCCCCGGGTTGATCAGGCCGTGGCCGCTGATGCCACCAAGCTCGCGGCGTTCGACGCAACCGCCGCGTCATGGTGACGATGGCCGAGAACGTCGAGAAGGCCCCCGCCTCAACTCGCGGAGCTGGTCCAGCTCCTGATCGAGCGGGCACAGACGAAGGGCCGGACGGTGGACCCGGAGTCGATCGACTGAACGCCGCCGGCACGCCCGTTCTTCGAGGAAGCTGCGTTGCTGTGGAGCCCCCGGACGGACTCGGGGGCTCGGAAAGCAAAATGATTGATCCGCTCGAATGGTATGCCGCTCCATAACCTGATTGCTCAGGGCCCGGTAGCACGCTGTACGTGTACGTTCACGATGGAGCGGGGCGAGCGTCCGACGGCTATCTGCAGCTGCCCTTTACGAGCACCCAGCCCGCGGCTGGCACCTGCACGGATGTCGCCTTCGCCTGGCACGGTGGCCCGCGGACGCGCTCGGGTACTGGTTTAGCGACTACTGATCGTCCAGAACCGCACGGCACCATCAGGCGATACTGATCGGCGACTTTACCCATCTGTCGCGATCCGCTCGATTGAACGGAACCGATTGACACAATGGGCGAGATCGGCTTCGAACGGCTTTTCGAATGGCGGTCGAGAGCGATACCCCGGGCAGATGCCCGATGCGCGCGGACGGTTGTCCCGTGACCATGGGCCGACAGCTGTCACCCAGCGCGTCCCATCGCAGCTGGTCATCGCGGAGGGTCGTCGTCCCGTGCTTGCCCGTCCCCGTCCCGGCGTCGTGGTCCGCGCCCTGGGTGTCGCGACCCTCCTGTTGATCGGCCTGTTCGCGTTCGTCCCCAGCTCGGACGCCGCGATCACCAACCCCGCGTTCGTCCCACGCCAATGCCAGAACTGGGGGCTCTTCGGAACCTACGAGAACACCACTGCGGACCCCCCAACACCCGACACGATCGACCGGGCGGGGCACCGCGACTGGCTCCTCCCGCGAGACGATGGGCAGTTCGACGGCGGCATCGACGTGCCGGCCTCGGCGATCATGAGCAATGACAACGAGGTCTGGCTGGATGGCGCGGTGTATCCGGGGACGAACGTCCTCCTGTACACGCCGCCGACCCACGCCGCCGACTTCACGCTGAACGCTGACGGCTCGTTCTCCTATCGCCCTGTTGCCGGCTACTTCGGGCAGGACGAGTTCCAGTACGTCTGGTACCGGAGCGGCTACTGCTCCCAGCCCGCGACGGTGACGATCCTCGCGATATCGGTTCCGTTCGTCCGCGACGACTCGTTCGTCGTCGATGCGTTTCCGCCGCCCCTTGGGCCTAATGGCGAGATCCCGGCGGATACGCTGCCGATTCCGGCGGCGTTTTCAGGCGGACAGGTCTGCGGCTTGCCCGGCGTCTGTGGCGTGCTCCTCAACGACGAGAACCTCGACTCGATCGGGGCCGGCTGGAAGGTGTACTGGAAGACCCGCATGAACGTGGGAGACCAGTACCGGACGGAACACGGGTGGTTGACGGACACGGGGTCCGGCGGCTTCACCTATCGTCCAGACGATGGCTTCGAGGGCGAGGATTGGTCGACTACACTTTCGGGGGCCAGACGGTCGACGATTTCTCGATCGGGACGCACGACTTGCCCGTCGCGGACGGCGGGATCCGGACCCTCGCCCACGTCACCTTCTCGGTCCGCCGGTCGAGCGCGGGCGACGTTCAAGCGGTCGACGACCACCTCTCGACCGTTGAGGACACACCGCTGGGCATCACGCCGGCCACGCTGGTCGCCAATGACCAGCGCATCGGTCTCGTGTTCACCGTGCAGGGCATCGATCCGACCCGGGGCCTGCCGGCGACGGTCCGAACGCTCCACGGCACGCTCGCGATCCAGTGGCTTAGTGCGTCCGGGCTCAATCCCCAGGTCACCTTCCTGGCCTACACACCGGACGCGAACTACGCTGGCCCCGATTTTGTCCCGGTACAACGGCTCGGGTACCTCGGAGACCGGGGTCTTCGGGGCAGATGACGCGATCGTCTTCCTCGACGTCGTCGCGGCCGACGATCCGCCCGTGGCCGTCAACGACATCGCGTTCACGAGATCGGGGACGCCGATCACGATCGACGTGAGCGCGAACGACAGCGATCCGGACGGCGACCTCGTGCGGTCATCGGTGACGTTGTCAACGGTCAACAGCAGGTGGTCCGTCAATCCGGATGGCACGATCACCTACACGCCCGAGGCCGGCTTCTACGCCGGCAACACGAACGCGTACCAGATCTCCGACTCGCGGGGCGTCACGGCCGACGCCACTGTCCGGGTTCGCGTGTCTCCGCTCCTCGATGACGCATATACGGTCGCCGAGGACGGATCCCTCGACGTCGATGCAGCCGGCGGTGTGCGGGCGAACGACGCCCCGCCGCTCGGCGCCGATCCGACGGTCGAGGTCGTCGCCGGGCCGAAGTACGGCACCCTGACGCTCGACCCGACTGGCGCCTTCGACTACGTCCCGTCACCGAACTTCGACGGACAGGACTCCTTCACCTACCGATCCATCGGAGGGCCGTCGGAGTACAGCGTGGCCGGTGAAACGGCGACGGCCCTGATCACCGTCACGGCGTCCCCGGACGCTCCGGTGGTGACCCTCAATTCCGCTTGCGCCGCCGGCGCGGATCTCCAGATCCTGTGCACGAACGGGCTCGATGTCCGCAAGGTCTTCGAGGGTCAGGCCGTGCGCCTGCGCGGCCGGATCGATGATCCGGACCATCCTGCGAGCGGAACCTTCACCGTCGACTGGGGCGACGGCACACCTGTCCAGACCTTCGCCTATCCGTGTATCAACCTGTCGTTCAATCCGAACCTCTGCGCGTCGAATGTCTGGTATGAGCCGACTTCCACCTGGTTCGGCGGCGAGCCGGCCGGAGGCCGAGTCTTCTTCGACCTGTCACACGTCTACGCCGACGATCCCGCAAGTGGCGTCGACGCATACACGATCACCGTGACGCCGATCGATGGCTGGCCGTCGCCCGCGGCCGACCCGGTGACCGCGGTCGCGGGGGTGGCCAATGTCCCGCCCACGATGTCGATCGCGCCAGACTGCGGCTCCGAGCTCAACCTCTGCCTGGGCTTCTACTCCGACCTCACCGTGACCCAGGGCACCGCGGTCGATGTCCTCGGTCGAGTCGAGGACCCTGGCACGGATGGCATCCAGCTGGACGTGAACTGGGGCGATCTGGTCGATCAGACGTTCCCCGAGGACTGCACGAACGGGTCAGCGTGTCCGCTGATCTCGGATCACACGCTCTGCCGCCCGACGGACCTCGTCCTGACGGCAGCCTGCGGCTACGTCCGCCTCTTCCATACGTATTCGCAGCCCGGCGACTACCAGGTCACCATCGGAGCGGTCGATGGTGACGGCGGGTCCGTCGGCCCACAGGCGGTGACCGTCCACGTCATCGCGCCGAACGTGCCGCCGGTGGCCGACGCCGACACGTACAGCGTCAACGAGGACACCAGCCTGACCGTCACGGCGTCCGACTCGGTTCTGGTCAACGACAGCGACGCCGACGGGGGCCAGACCCTGACCGCGACGCTGTCCACGCAGCCGGCGCGCGGGACCGTGACCGACTTCGCGGCCGACGGCTCCTTCATCTACACCCCGAAGAGCAACCTGAACGGTGACGACACGTTCACCTACCAGGCCTGCGATCCGCTGGGGGCCTGTGACCTGGCGACGGTCACCATCCATGTCGTCCCGATTGATGACAGCCCGGTGGCCGCGGACGACGGCTACACGATGGCCGAGGACGGCGTACTCACCATTCCAGCTCCCGGCGTGCTCGGCAATGATTCGGACGTGGACGGACCCGCCATCACGGCCGCGCTGGTCGGCCAGCCGAGCAAGGGCTTGGTCGTGCTCGCCGCCAATGGCTCGTTCAGCTACACGCCGAACGCCAACGCCAACGGCACCGACACGTTCACCTATCGGGCCGGCGATGGCACGCTCTCGTCCACGCTGGCCACGGTCACCATCCACATCACGCCCGTCAACGATCCCCCGACCGCGGCGAATGACTCCTACTCGACGGTCGAGGATCAGACGCTGATCGTCTCGGCGGCGAAGGGCCTGCTCGCCGACGACGGCGACGTCGACGGCGACGCCCTGAGTGCCTCACCGGTTGACGGCGTCCACCACGGCACTCTGACCTTCCATGCCGACGGCTCCTTCGCCTACGCCCCGGCGGCCAATTACTTCGGCAGCGATTCGTTCACCTATCGGGCGAGCGACGGCCTGCTGTCGAGCACGACCGCGACGGTCTCGCTGACCGTCACGAGCGCGAACGACCTTCCGACCATCCAGGTGGTCGGCGGGTCCTGCCTGAGCGACACCGAGCCGACCGGGACCATTGTCGTTCAGGTCGGGGACGTGGAGACGGGCTCCGCCGCGCTCAAGCTGTCCGCGACGGCCGCCAACAACAGGCTCCTGCCGGCGAACGGTCTGGTGTTCAGCGGCTCAGGCGGCGTGCGGACCCTGACGATTGCGGCCTCGCTCAAGCAGTCCGGCAGCGGCGTCGTGAACGTCACCGTCACCGACGGCGATGGCGGGACGGCGCAGGTGCCTATCAACGTGATCGTCGGGACCGCCAAGGCCGATACGATCAGCGGCGTCGTTGGGACCGACCTCATCTTCGGACTCGCCGAGCGCGACACGATCAGTGGCGGCCCGGCGGACGACAGCGCGATCGACGTCCTGTGCGGCGGCACCGGCGACGACACGCTTCGAGGTGGAGCCGGCAACGATGTCCTGAACGGCGGAAGCGGCCCGGACACGCTCGAGGGCGGCGACGGGAACGACCAGCTGTGGGGTGGCGCCGGCGCGGACGTCCTCCGCGGCGAGGCCGGCGACGACGTCCTGCACGGCGAAGGCGGCGGCGACCAGTTCAGCGGCGGCGCCGGCACAGACACCTATGTGGATCTGAAGGCATCGGAGGGCGACATCGCGATCGACCCCGCGCCATGAAGGTTCACATCCTGATGCGCTGATCGTTGACGGGCTCCGGTAGGCTGTGGCGCTACCGAAGCCCGTCGACACACCGCGAGGTCAGCGCTGGCACCCACGCTCAAGGCGTCCCGCGAGGCGGCCGACATCACCGCTCCCGCCGTCCCGTTGCCGACGATCCGCACGTCCTTCGTGGGGCGTGACGCGGAGCTGCTCGATGTTGCCGGCCGGCTTGGCCAGGCCGGCGTTCGCCTGGTCACGATCGCTGGCAGGAGCGGGCTCGGAAAGACCAGGCTGGCGATCGAGGCAGCCCGGCGCTTTGCGGGGACGTGGCCCGGCGGCGCCGCGTTCGTCGACCTGTCCGGGGCCGATGACGTCGGACTGATCCATGATCTCGTGGCCGCCGCGCTCGGGACGCGCGCGGCCCCCGGGACCACGGCCGAGGAGGCCATCCGGGCCAGGCTGCGACACGCGCCGGCGCTGCTTGTCGTCGACGAGATCGATCGAGTCGCAGGAGCCGCCGGCGTGTTGCTCGACCTGACCTCCGCGTCCCCGGCGAGCAGGGTCCTCGCGACCGCCCATCGGCCGCTGCGGATCGCGGACGAGACCGTGGTCAGGCTCGCTCCCCTGGCCACGCCCGACCCGGGGCTCACCGACGTCGCCGCTTTGCATGAGGTCGGCTCAGTCGCCCTCTACGCCGAGCGGGTCGCGGCTGTCGACCCGACATTCGACCTCGGCCACACCGACCTGCTGGCGGTCGCGGAGTTGTGCCGGCGGCTTGATGGCCTACCCCTCGCGATCGAGCTTGCCGCTACGCGTGCCCGGATCATGCCGCCCGCGGCTCAGCTTGCGGCGGTAATCAGGCACACCGCTCTCGAGCTGCGATCCGCGCGGGGCGCGGATCGGCCACCGCGCCAGCGTGACGTCCGGTCCGCGGTAGCGGCAAGTCACGATCTCGCCGGCGACCGCGAGCGGATCGTCCTGCGGCGCATGGCCGTGTTCGCGAACAGTTGCACAAGCGCGATCCTCCAGACGGTTGCGGGCGAGCCCGGCTGGACGCTCGCCGACATCCTAGATGCCCTCGTGGAGCTCGTCGACCTCGGACTCGTCGAGGTCGACCCTGGGGACCTGGAGCCGCGCTACCGTCTGCCGCCGACCGTTCGCGAGTTCGCACTGGAGCAGCTCGACGCCACCGGCGAGCTGGCGTCGGTCCAAGCTCGCCAGGACGAAGCCCTCCTGGCCACGATCGCGCGGGCGAGTCACCTCGAAGGCGGCGCTCTGCTCCGCGCCCTCGAGCGGGATGACACGGAGCTGCATGCCGCGTTCGCACGGGCCGCCTCGGACGGGCGCACGTCGGATGCGCTTGCGCTCGCGTCCGGCCTGGCGCCGCTCTGGAACTGGCGCGGGCTCTTCAGCGGGCCGCGCGCGGCGTTCGACCACGCGCTCGAGAACGCAGATAGGGAGCGTCGAGCCCACGCTCCACGCTCGCGCGCTGCTGTGGTGGGTCCGCCTCCTCCTCGACCAACCGACGCCGTCGAGGGACCGCGAACAGATCGTGCGGCGACTCGGACGCGGCGTCGAGCTCGCACGCGAGAGCGGCGATCTGCGCCTGGTCCTATTTGCCCAGGACACGCGCGTGCTGGCCATCTTCGTGACCGGGGACATGGCCGGCGCCGCCGAGGCAACGGCCGAGGGAGCGGCGCTGGCGGCGACGCTGCATGACGATGCAGCTCGGATCCGCTTCGACTACCGACTGGCGATGCTTGCCGGCCAGGCCGGACGACTCGAGGAGGCGGCGCGGATCGGGGCTTCGGCCTTCGAGCGGGCCGTGAGTGCCCGCGACGTGCCGTCAATGGTCCGGAGCGCCCTGCTCCTCGTTGATCTGCCGCCGGAGACGCCCGGGCTGCCGCCGTCGCGGCCGGATCTCGAAGTGCTCGTGGAGCAGGCCCGCGCTGCTGGCGAGCTCGCCGACGAGGGTCAGCTCTACACGAGGCTCGCGTGGATCAGGATGGCCGCCGGCGACCGCGCCGCCGCGGCCGAGTGGACCCTCCGTGGCCTCGACTTTGCCGCCCGCTACGGCGCATGGCATTCGAGCGCCTATCTCCTTGCCATGCTCGTTGCCGTCGCATCGCGAGCAGGCGACGACGATGTTGCCGTCCGCCTGCACGCGAGCCTGATGCCGCTCATGACGGAGGTCGCCGTCGGCCTGACCGGCGCTCCGGCCGATGCGTATCGGGATGCCGTGGAGGCGACGCGTGTGCGCCTCGGGGCCAATGTGTTCGATCGCCTCGTCGCCGAGGGGCGGCTCCTCGGCCCAGCCGAGGCCATTGCCCTTGGCAGCACGTATGCGCGTCGGCTGGGGGCGGCCGAACCGCCTTTGCCAGCACCGCCCCAAGTCGCCGCGCCCGATCTCTCGATCGCGCGAACGACGGATTTGACCCCCCGCGAGCTCGACATCCTGCGAGAGCTAGCGACGGGTGCGACAAACCGCCAAATCGCGGAGCGACTTGGCCTCCGCCCGAAGACGGTGATGCACCACTCGGTCAGCATTTACAGCAAGCTCGGTTTGCGCAGCCGAACGGAGGCGGCGGCGTGGGCGTACCGGCAGGGGCTCCTCAACTAGCCCGCGGTTGAGGGCGAGTGGACGCAAGCCAGCCTACGACCAACGGGTAACAGGCGCCGGTCTCATGGGTGGATTCGGAGCACGAAACAGGCTGAGCCGACCTCTCAAATCAGTCACGCATTCAGTCACGGTTACGCCGGAAGGCTCATCAGGACTCTGGCCGACGCTCACGCTGATGTCGGGATGAGCGGATCGCGCTTCGAAAGCCCGTGTCCCGCGGTAGCCAGCGACCGGCCGATGAGCGACTTCCCATTCGTTGCCTCGACGCCGGCGCTTCCAAGACGAGGCTCCCTCATGCACATGGGTCGCGATGGCGCCGCTTGTCTCGTTCGATCGCAACCGCCAAGTCATGATGACGATGGTCGAGAATGTCGAGAAGGCAACCCGCGCTCAACTCGCCGAGCTGGTTCAGCTCCTCATCGAGCGGGTCCAGGCGAAGAGCCGGACGGTCGAACCCGAGTCCATCGAGTGGACTCCGCCGGCACGCCCGTTCTTCGAGCCTGCTGCGTTGCTATGGCGCCCCCGGACGGACTCGAACCGCCGACGCAGGCCTTAGGACGGCCTCGCTCTGTCCACTGAGCTACGGGGGCGCGCGCTTCATCGTACCTTGCACCACGGCGGGCGCTAGTGTGTCGGGCATGACCGACCACATCGAACACCGCGTCACGACGCCCGATGGGCGGACGCTTGCGGCCGCCGAATGGGGCGATCCGGCGGGCGTCCCGCTCATCGCCATCCACGGGACACCGGGCGGTCGGCTCGCTCGTTGGCGTGACGCATCCATCTACGAGCGAGTCGGCGTCCGCCGGATCACGTTCGACCGCGCCGGGTACGGCCTGTCCACGCGGCGACCTGGACGACACGTCGCGGACATCGCCGAGGACGTCGCGGCGATCGCCGACGCACTCGGGATCGATCGGTTCGCGGTGACCGGGCGATCCGGCGGCGGGCCGCATACCCTGGCCTGCGCCGCACTCCTCGGCGATCGGGTCATCCGCTGCGCCGCAGTCGTCGCCGTTGCTCCCTTCGACGCGGAGGGTCTCGACTGGTTCGCCGGCCAGACGCCCGGCAACGTGTCCGAAGGCCGGCTCGCTCTCGCGGGCGAGGACGCCCTGCGCGCGAAGCTCGAGCCCGACCGCAGGACGATCCTGGACCGCATCGCAAGCGGCGCGACGGACACCCTCCCGGATGATTACGAGCTGTCCGAGAGCGACATGATCCAGCAGGCCAAGGACCGGGCCGTCCTCGGCGAGGTCCTGCCCGACGCGCTGCAGAACGGCGTCGATGGCTGGATCGACGACGACATCGCGTTCGTCTCGCCGTGGGGCTTCGACGTCGCCTCGATCGCAGTCCCGACCTCGCTCTGGTACGGGCGCGCCGACACGCTCGTCCCCGGGGCACACGGCGATTGGCTGGCGGCGCACATCCCGGGCGTCGAGGTCCACGCCAGCGAGTTCGGCCACTTCGGCGAGGACGCCGACGCCGAACGCGAGCTGTCCTGGCTGGCGGGGCGACCCGTCTGACGGCGATGTCCGACCTCCATCGACTCGGGCGCGTCCGGTTCGCGATCGTGGTCCTGACCTGTGTCGTGCTCGCCGGCTGTGCTGCGCAGGACTCACCGCCGCCAGTCGGCCACGCCCAGCAGCGCATCGCCGTCCGGGTCGACGACGTCGGACGCCTGCAAGTACATGACGATCGAGCAGGCCAGCGAGGCGCTCGGGGCGCCGATCGACACGGCGACGCCGCTCCAGGGCGCTGCCGGCTGCGTCTACGAAGTCACGGGCACGCCGACGGTGATCGGCTACCAGTTCGTGGACGAGGCGTTCTGGAACCAGGCGAAGGCCGGCGACCATACGGACATCAACGTCGGCGACGAGGCGTTCTACGTGACGGATTCCGGGTTCACCACCGTCGTCGTCCGCAAGGGCTCGACCTACATCTCGGTGGTGATCAACATCCCGAGCGGGTCAGCCAAGTCCGCGGTCGACGTCGGGACCTCGGTCGCGAACTACGTCCTGGCCGGTCTCCCCTGACCGCGACCTCGCGTCTTCGGGCCGTTCGGCGGCCCTCGCCTACAATCGGCCGCGATGGACGTCTCCACCATTCCCCTCCCCGACCTCGTGCTGTACGGCCGCGTGGGCTGCCATCTGTGCGACGAGGCGCACGAGACGCTCACCGCGCTCCTCGACGAGCGGCGGCGGGACGGGCGCTCGGCGCCGAGCCTGCAGGTCCGCGACATCGATTCGGACCCGGCGTGGCAGACCGCCTATTCGGCGACGATCCCGGTCGTCGAGCTGGGCGACCGGCGACTCGAGCTGGTGACCAGTGCCGTCCGGCTTCGCCGCCTCCTGACCGACGTCCTGGACGCCTGACCGACCCCGATGACCGGCACCGACCTGACGATCCTCGTCGCCCTCGCCGCCGGCGTGATCAGCTTCCTGTCGCCGTGCGTGCTGCCGCTCGTGCCGGCCTATCTCGGTCAGCTGACGGCGATCGCGGTCGCCGGCTCCGCCGCCGGCGTTCGTCCGTCGCGCTGGCTGGCGATGCGCCATGCGATCGCGTTCGTCGCGGGCTTCGGTTCGGTCTTCACGCTGCTGGGCATCACGGCCACGTTCGTCGCGGGTCCGCTCGCGGACTACCTGCCGACTCTCCGGGTCATCGGCGGCCTCGTGCTGATCGTGCTCGGGCTCGAGCTCGCCGGACTGCTGCACGTGCCGGGGCTGCAGCGGACGTGGCGTCCGCTGGACGCGGGCGCCGCCGGTTCGCTGGCGACCGCGACAGGTTCGACCGCGCTGTCGACCGGCAGGGGCGGGTCGGGCTTCGGGGACCGCGTCGGGAGCCGCTTCGTGAGCTCGCGCGGCGGGTGGCTGGCGTCGTTCGGACTCGGCGCCATCTTCGCGATCGGCTGGAGCCCGTGCATCGGCATCATCCTCGGCGGGATCCTGACGATGGCCGCGACGTCTGGCACGGTCGTCCAGGGCACGGTCCTGCTGATCGCCTACACCCTCGGTCTCGGCCTGCCGTTCCTGCTCATCGCGGCCGTCTACGATCGCGCGCCGCGGGTGATGGCGCCGCTCATCCGCCATGGACGGACCGTGTCCCTGATCGGCGGACTGCTGGTGGTGTTCATCGGCCTGGCGATGGTGTTCGACTGGCTGGCGCTCTTCCCGCGCTACTTCAACTTCAACACCCAGATCTGATGGACGAACGACCCGAGTTCAGCCACCGCCGAGAGCGCCACGGGGTCATCGGTCCGTTCAGCGGGCGTCAGCTCGTGTTCGTGTTCGTGTTCGTGCTGATGGCCGGAGTCGTGCTGATCGGCATCACGACGCCGCTCGGGAACACCGGCGACGGGCCGGCCGCGGTGGACCCCCAGGCGACCGCGTACCTGATCTCGTCGCCGCCGCCCGTCGGCCTGAAGATCGGGCAGACCGCGCCCGAGTTCTCGGTCACCAATGCCGACGGCTCGACGTACCAGCTGACCGACCTGAACGGCGCACCGATCCGCTTGTCCGACCTGCGAGGCAAGGCCGTGTGGGTGAATTTCTGGACGACGTGGTGTCCGCCATGTCAGTCCGAGGTGCCGATCCTTCGCGACGTGTCGGCAAAATACAAGGACCAGGGGCTTGTCCTGGTCGGGATCTCGGTCCAGGAGACGTCGCCGGCGGACGTTGCCGCGTACGCGCAGAAATACCAGCTCGGCTACACGATCGGGTTCGACGCCAACGGGCAGATCTTCCACGCATACAAGGCATTCGGCCTGCCGACCCAGGTGTTCATCGACCCCAACGGGGTGATCGCGTCGATCGTGGCGTCGCCCCTCGACGAGGCGGGCGCCGAGGCTCAGGTCCGGGCGATCCTGCCGACCGCAGCGGGCGCCGGCGGGGCCAGCCCGACTCCGTAGGACCGCTATTCCGGCTCGAACCTGAACCGGTCCCGATCGCGAACGAGCCGACCGATGGGGCGCTTCGCCTCGTGCGACAGCGCGACCAGCCAGCCCTCGTCGGTGGCCTGGGCGAACAGCTCGGCCTTGCGGGCTACGGAATTGAGCGGGAAGTCGTCAAAGGACGTGACCCAGCGCGGGTTCGCGGCCCACGGCCGCATCAGCAGATCCCCGAAGAAGGCAAGGGTTCGGCCGCTGGGGCCACTCCCGCGCACGATGACGGCCTGGTGACCCGACGAGTGACCTCCCGTCGGGACGACCGTCACGCCTGGCAGGATCTCGCGCTCGCCGTCGGCCCAGCCCTCGGCGCCCCAATCACGGACGAGCTGCAGCTCGGGTTGGACGTAGGACGCGACCAGCCGCGGATTCTCGGCGAGCGCGACCTCCCACTCGGCCCTCTGGGCGACGATCGTCGCGCGCGGGAAGGCACGCGCACCATCCGCTCGCAACAGCCCGCCGGCGTGATCGAAATGCAGGTGGCTCATCGCCACGACGTCCACGCTGTCGGGGGCGAAGCCGGCCGTTTCCAGCGCGGGGACGATCCATGGACCCTGCACATCACGCTGTTCGCGCGTCTTGTCGTCGAACCGCTCGCCGATGCCGGTCTCGACAAGGACGCGCCCCGCGGGCGTCTCGATCAGCAGGCAGTTGAGCGCCTGGAGCAGCCGCCGCTTGTCGTCGACCTCTTCGCCGACAAGTCCGCCCCACAGGACCCAGGGCACCGGCCCGAACAACGTCCCCGCGTCCGACCGAAAGGTTCCCGCCTGGACCAACGCGACCCGGACCCCGCCGCCAAGATCGCCCGACCAATCCACTGTGTCGTTCAGCGACATCGCCTCACTCGCGCGCCATCACGGGCAGCGGGTCCGGCCTCGACTCGGGGACGAGCCGCAGCGGGCTTTGGTCGAGCTTCTTGCGAGGCCCGGCGCGGGGCACGCCCATCCGCTCGGCGCGGAACTGGCGCCCGAGTGCGAGGCCCTGCCGCTGATATCGGGAGCCGATGCCCTCGCCGTACAACACGTCGGGCCGCGCGGCCATTCGCTCGAACGTGAGCTTGCAGAGTCGCTGGCCGTGCTCGAGCGAGAACGGCACGTCATGGGCGCGCACTTCGAGCACCGCCGGCGTGCCCGGGGTGCCGTCGGACACGTCGCCGAAGCCCGGGTCGAAGAAGCCTGCGTAGTGCGTCCTGAGCTCGCCGGCCGTCGGGTCGTATGCCGCCATCTCTGCCGCGTAGTCCGGCGGGATCCGGACGCGTTCCCTCGACACGAGGAGGTAGAACTCACCCGCCCCGAGGATGAGCTTGCCGGCCGACGGTTCGACGCGCTCCCAGTAGTCGCCGACCTCGTAGGCGTTCTTCAGGTCGAGGTCGAGGAGTCCCGTGCTCTTCTTGGCTCGATAGCCGACGAAGGAGCGCCCGGCGAGATCGACGCTGAGGAACAGTCCGTCCGAGACGACGGCCCGGTCGCCGGGCTCCGAGGACGCACCTGGATAGATGATCGGATCGCGTTCGCTCAGCTCGAGCAGCTCGCTGTCCGAGATGCGGGCGATGCCCGACATCAGGCGCAGCTGGTTCAGGGTGATCCCGGATCGCACCTTGACCGTGAACGACATCGGGACCACTTCGAGGAAGAGCTCGCCCTCGTACCCGTCGCGGACCTCGTCGAAGTGAGCGCCCTGGTCGGTGATGACCCGGGTGAAGACGTCGAGCCGGCCGGTCGAGCTGCGCGGATTGGTCCGGCCACGGATGCCCGCCGGAAGTCGCAGGCGCTCACGAAGCGGGATCAGGTACGGCCGGTTCTGTTCCAGGACCGCACCGTCGTCGGTCAAGTCGAGCTCGCCCATGCCGTATTCGCGCAGCTTGTCGCGCACGGGACTGGTTCCCGGCAGGAAGCTGCAGCGGAGCCGGTAGGCGACGTCCCCGAGGGTCAGGTCGATGCTGGCCGGCTGGATATTGCGTTCCGGGACGCCGGCGGACGAACTGATCGAGCCGTCGGCCACGAGGGCCCGCAGGTCCTGTCTTGGCAGGACACCTTTGCCCTGCGAGCTGGAGGTCACCGCGCAGCCCGGATCTCGCTGTCGGACAGGACGCTCATCGCCCCGAGCGCGCCGTGGCCTTGGGCCGTCGGTCGATGGCGACCGTGTCACCGCGCTCCGCGTACAGGGTGTCGACTTCACGCTTGAGGGCCTCGAGGTCCTCGAAGCTCTGGTACACGCTGGCGAACCGGATGTAGGCGATCTGGTCGATGCCGCGGAGCTGCTCCATCGCCAGTGCGCCGATCCTCGACGACGGGACCTCGGTGACGCCGGCGGCACGCAGCTCGGCTTCGATGGCGTCGGCAGCGGACTCGGCCACGCCGTCGGCCACAGGCCGTCGGGTCAGCGCCTTGCGAAGGCCCGACACCAGACGGTCGCGATCGAATTCCTGTCGCGACCCATCTCGCTTGATCACCACCAGCCGAGCCGCCTCGACCCGCTCGTAGGTCGTGAACCGCATCGAGCAGGCCGCGCACTCGCGGCGCCGCCGGATGGTGGCGGAATCATCGAGGTCACGCGAATCGACGACGCGGGTCTCCCGCTCGCCGCATTGGGGGCAGCGCATCGCTCTCCTGTCGTCTCGCACCACAAGGGATAGTGGTGTGAGACGAGGATACCACTAGATGGTGTGGTCTCGCCGACCTCGGCGCCCGGGGCGCACCGGCTTCAGGCGCTCCACGGACCGGCCTTCGCCACCGTCTCGTCGGCCTCGAGGTCCTGCGCTGCCAGGGCGTGTCGAGCGAATGCCTCGCGGGCGTGGATGAGGTTCAGGTATCCGCGCTTGATCGAGGTCTGGGCCTCGAGCTCGCGCGGTCCTCTGCTGGCCATGAGCATCATCGACGTGCCGTGGTCGACCATCTCGAGCGCCCGTCGCGCCCGTTCCAGCTCGGCGACGAGGTCCTTTCGGATCGTCTGCGCCTTGCGGGGTCCGGGCAGGGCCTTGGCCTCGTCGGCGTAGCGGTCGACGGCGTCGGTGGCCGCCGTGATCGTGTCGACGATGGTGTCGGGGCCGATCTGGCGCCGCCGGACCGCGTCGATCTGGCCGGCGGCCGCGCCGAGCGAGGCATCGACCCGGGCCGCGAGATCGCGGACGGCACCGCGGAACTGCTCGAGCTCGCGGGTCCGCTTGACGATCCGTCCAGTGCCGCGGAGCACGACCGCCAGTCCCGCCGCGAGCGCGATGAACGCCGCGATCGGCAGGAGGACGGCCAGTTCCATGGTATCGGTGGTCCTCGGGACCGCGCTCAGCCCGAACGCGCGCGCAGGCGCTCGAGGAGGGCGTTGCCCACCTCGAACAGGTCGCCGACCACGAACAGGTCCGCGAACTCCGCGATGGGCGCGTCGCTGTCGCGGTTGACCGCGACGATGGTGCCCGACGTGCGCATCCCGACCTTGTGCTGGATCGCGCCGCTGATGCCGAGAGCGAGGTACAGCTCGGGCTTGACGATCTTGCCGGTCTGGCCGATCTGCTGGCTGTACGGGATCCAGCCCGAATCGACCGCAGCGCGCGTCGCCCCGACCGCGCCACCGAGCGCCTCGGCGATCTGCTCGACGATGCCAAAGCCATCGGGGCCGCCCACACCGCGACCGCCGGCCACGATGATGCGGGCCTCCTCGATGGGGGCCTTGGCGCCGGCCTCGCTGATCCGTTCGACGACGCGGACCGCGGGCAGTGGAGCGGTCGCTGCGGGTGGATCGATCGCCGCGATCTTCCCCGTGGTGGTCGCCGCGGCGGCGGTCGTCACGTTCGGGCGGACGGTGACGATCCCGCGGCCGTCAGTGAAGCCGGAGTTGGTGATCAGCTTGCCACCGAACACGTTCATCTCGACCGACGGCCCGCCATCGGTCCACTCGACGGCCACCGCGTTGACCAGCACTCCCAACCCGGTCAGGGCCGAGACCGCGCCGGCAAGGTCACGACCGTCTGCTCCCGCCCCGACGAAGATCGCATCAGGCTGGTCGCCGGCGACCAGCGCAGACACGTGCCCGGCAGCGACGGCGGACCAGGCGTTGTCCGCGGCTGCCGGGTCGGTGATCGTCCGAACGACCGGGAGATACGTTGCGAGATCCGCGGCCGCGGCAGCAGGGTCGGCAGCGACGACGAGACCGACGACCTCGCGCCCCGACCTCTCCCCGAGTCCGCGCACGAGTGTCGCGGCCTCCGCGCTGATCCGTGCCAGGCCGCCGTCCGGACCAAGCTCGGCGACGACCCACAGCGCGCCCATCAGATGATCCGCCGTTCGGCGAGGAAGTCGACGATCCGGGTCGCGCCGTCGGCCGGAGTGCCGCGGACGATCTCGGTGGCGGCCCGTGCCGGCGGCATCCGGCTGTCGAGCACCCTCGTCGTGGCGACCGCGCCGCCGACCGACGAGGCCTCCAGCCCGAGATCCGCCGAGCGAGCGCGTGACGATCTCCTTGTTCCGCGCCGCCATGATCCCCTTGAGCGACGGATAGCGCGGCTCGCCGAGCGCCTGGGTCCCGCCGATGACGACGGGGAGGGCCGCCTCGAGCACGTCGTACCCCGTCGCGCTGATGCGTCGGACCCGAACGGTCCGGGCGTCCATGTCGGGCTCGATCCGCGCCGCGTACGAGAGATACGGCAGACCGAGCAGCGCGGCGATCCCCGCCGGAACGACGCCGCCCACGCCGTCGGAGCTGTCGATGCCGGCGAAGATCATGTCGAACTCGAGCTCGCGGAGTGCCGCGGCGAGGACCCTGGCGGTCGACACCGTGCAGGATCCCGCGAGCGCGGGGTCGGTGATGTGGACCCCTTTGGTCGCGCCCATGGCCAGCGCCTTGCGCAGGGTCTCGGGCGCGTTCGTCGGCGCCATCGACAGCAGCGTGATCTCGCCTTCGCCGGCTGCCTCGATGAGCTTCAGGGCCGCCTCGAGGACGTACTCGTCATTGCCGTTGACGACAGCAGGTACGGCAGCCCTGTCCAGGCGACCTTCCGGGCCAAGCCGCTCCCCGGCGGACGCGGGGTCGGGCACGGGTTTGACGAGGACAACGATGCGCACGAGCGGCTGTCTCCCTCCGGTCGCGGTCAGCTGTCCTTGCCGAGCAAGGCCCGCGCGACGACCGATCGCTGGATCTGCTGGGTTCCTTCGTAGAGCTGGGTGATCTTCGCGTCGCGCATCATCCGCTCCACTGGGAACTCGTCGATGTAGCCGTACCCCCCAAGCACCTGGACGGCGTCTGTGGTGACCCGCATGGCGGCGTCCCCGGCCACGAGTTTACACATCGCCGCCCAGCGGGCGGCGTCCGGCGAACCGGCTTCGATCTCGACGCAGGCCTTGTAGAGAAGCTGCCGCGCGGCCTCGGTCGCGGCATCCATGTCGGCCAGCATCGCACCGACCATCTGGAAGTCGCCGATCCGCTGTCCGAACTGGCGGCGGTCCCTGGCGTATGCCACGGCGACCTCGAGCGCGCCCTGGGCGATGCCGACCGCCTGTGCCGCGATCCCCGGCCGACTGCGCTCGAATGTCTTCATGGCGATGGCGAAGCCGTCGCCCTCCTCGCCGAGCCGGTTGGCGGCCGGCACGCGCATGTCGTCGAAGGCGAGCTCGGCCGTGGGGCTGCCGCGGATCCCCATCTTGTGCTCGATCCGGCTGACCGAGAAGCCGGGTGACGGGACCTCGACCATGAAGCACGACAGGCGCCGGTGCCGCGGAGTGGCGGCGTCAGCATCGGTGACCGCGAAGACAGCGATGCGGCCGGCCACCGATCCATGGGTGATGAACCGCTTCGAGCCGCTGATCACATAGGCGTCGCCATCGCGGACCGCTCGCGTCCGTGCGCCCGCGACGTCGGAGCCGGCCTCCGCCTCGGTCAGCGCGAACGCGGCCAGATGCGTGCCGCTCGCGAGGTCCGGCAGCCAGCGGGCCTTCTGCTCCGTCGCTCCCGAAGCCGATCAGCGGCAACGATCCCAGTTCATGTGCCGCGAGGATGAGCCCGGTCGTCGCGCACGCCCGGCTGAGCTGCTCGACCGCGAGACAGACCGTCAGCAGCTCGCCGCCGAGGCCACCGTATTCGGTCGGGAACGGCAGCGCGAGGATGTCCTGCTCGGCCAGCAGCTGGCGGAGGTCCTCGGGGAACTCGCCCGTCCGGTCGATGTCGGCGGCTCGTGGTGCGACACGCTCATCGGCGAGGGTCCGGACGGCATCGCGAAGGAGGGTCTGCTCCTCTGTCAAGCGGTAGCTGGACGGCGTGGACTCGGTCACCGCGGCCATCGTAGCAGCGGCGTTCGAGGGTCAGCCGCGATCGGATGTCGCGAGCTCCTCGACCCGGATGGCAACGACCCGGCCCACCAGGCCGAGCGGGACAGGCGCGCCGGCCGGGAACCTGATCGTCGACTTGCCGGCGAGGTACGGTGCGATCTCATCGCCCAGCTCGGTCGATCACGACCGCGCTCGCCGGGAAGAGGCTGTAGTGCTTCGTGAACGCCGAGAACGACACGAGGAACCGTCCGTCGACGCGATAGGCGGGCATGCCATAGGCGATCGACTCGACCGCGTCGGGGGCAGCCGCAGAGATCGTCTTCCGGAACTCTTCGAGGACCGCGCGGCGTGCTGGTGGCTGGGCCGCAAGGTATCCGTCGACGGTCGCCACGACGTCTTCTCAGCCTCCGTCCGCCCGGTCGATCGCGACCGCCGCGAGGTCGGCGACGGCTTCGAGGGTCGGCCTCGTCGCGGGATCGATCGGGCGGTCGTAGGCGAGCGCGAGGACGCCGGCGACGTAGTCGACGCCGTCCCGACGAACGACCAGCGGCAGGTGGCTCCGCAGCGCCGGACCGCCGGGGTTCATCGGCGTGACGTCGTAGGTCGGCACCGGGTCGGAGAAGGTCCGAGTGACGGGATGGACGGGACGACGCATCGCCTCGGTCAGACCGGCCGCCGCGGCATCGTCAAGGCCGATCGACGCCACGATCTCGGGGGACTCCGAGCCGCGACCCGGAACGACGACAGCCGCGGAGCCCACGGCGAGCGGGCCGGCGATCGCGTCGAGCATCGTCCGCAGTGTCTGCTCGAGCCCGTCGCCACGAGCCAGCGCCCGGGCGCAGTCGATGAGGATCATCGCTACAGGACCGGCAGCTGGCGTTCGGCGGGGACCGACGCGAGCCGTGCGGCCAGCACCTCGCTGATGTCCATCGCGGTGACCGACGTCCCGCCGTCGGCCGCGGCCAGCCCGTCGCTCATCATCACCATGCAGAACGGGCACGAGGTGGCGACGGTCTCGGCGCCGGTCGCCAATACCTGCCGCGTCCGGTTCTCGTTGATGCGCGTCCCGCGCGTCTCCTCCATCCACATCCGACCGCCGCCGGCGCCGCAGCAGAACGTGTTCTTGCCCGACTTCTCCATCTCGGTGATGGACACGCCCGCGGCGCCCAGCACGTCCCGTGGCGCGGCGATCACGTTGTTGTAGCGGGCGAGATAGCACGAGTCGTGGACGGTGACGCTGCCGGGCCGGTGGTCGCCTGTCTCCGATTCGGCATCCTCGGGCACCGTCGCCAGCCGCCCGGACGACACGAGGCCCGCCAGGAACGTCGAGTGGTGGACGATCTTGTACGACCCGCCCAGCTGCCCGTACTCGTTGCCGATCGTGTTGAAGCAGTGCGGGCAGGCGGTCACGATCGTCCGCTCGCGCATCCCGTATCGGTCGAGCGTCTCGACGTTGCCCATCGCCAGCATCTGGAAGACGTAGTCGTTGCCCATCCGGCGGGCCGGGTCACCGGTGCACGATTCCTCCTGGCCCAGGATCGCGAACGTGACGCCGGCGGCGTGGAGGCAGGTCGCGACCGCCCGCGCGACCTTCTGGTTGCGCGTGTCGAACGCCGCCGCGCAGCCGACCCAATACAGCACGTCGAGCTCGCCGAGCCGCCCGTCGGCCGCCATCTGCGCCACCGTCGGGACCTCGAACGGCAGCGGCCTTCGTCCAGTCGAGCCGCGACGACGCCGGCTGGCCCCACGGATTGCCCTGGTTCTCCATCGACCGGAAGGCGTTCGTCAGCTCGGCCGGGAAGCGGCTCTCCTCGAGGACCAGGTTCCGCCGCAGCCCGACGATCTTGTCGACGTGCTCGATGAGCACCGGGCACGCCTCGACGCACGCGCCGCAGGTGACGCAGTCCCAGACCGCGTCGTACGGGATCGCGTCGTCGACGATGGGCTTGGAGAGCGTCTTGGCCGGGATGGTCGTGTCGTCGAGGCCGTACGTCTCGCGCACGATCGGCGAGTTCGGGATGATGTCGATCCCGTGCTCGGCGTTCACCGACATGTGGCGGATGCCCATGATCAATTCCTTGGGATTGAGCGGCTTGCCGGTGTTGTAGGCCGGGCAGGCCTCCTGGCAGCGACCGCACTCGGTGCAGGTGAACCCGTCGAGCAGGTCCTTCCAGCCGAGGTCCTGGAGCGTCTTGAGCCCGAACGTCGCGTTCTCGTCCTCGAGGTCGAGCTTGGGCAGCTCGCCGCGCGGCGCGAGCTTGCGGAAGAAGATGTTCGGGAAGGCGGTCGCGATGTGCAGGTGCTTGCTGAACGGCAGGTAGCACAGGAACGCCGCGACCAGCGCGATATGCCCCCACCACAGGAACGTGAAGGCGCCCTGGAGCACGTCGGGCGACAGGTTCCGCAGCGGGAACGGCGACCGCGTTCGAGACGAATGCGCCCGGGATGTCGCCATGGGCGCGCGACCTGGAAGAACTGGGCGAACAGCTCGGTCGCGACCACGCCGCCGATCATCCCGAGGATGACCAGGGCGTCGCGGTTGAGCGTCAGGCGGCGCGGCTTGATCACGAGCCGCCGGTAGTACGCCCAGGCGATCGCCGCGAGCACGATGACCGCGACGACGTTCTGCATCGCGCTGATGAGCGCCCAGATGATCCCGTCGGCGGGGATCTTGAGGACCGTCTGGATGATCCCGCCGGTGACGATGTTGGCCGTGCCGATGGTCAGCAGCACGAACCCCCAGAAGATCCCGGCGTGCATCACCGCCGCGCCCGGGTCCTTGAACATCTTGGTCTGGACGAACGCGTACTCGACCAGCCCGCCGATGCGCGCCGGGACGTTGGCGAACGGCCGCGAAGGCCGGGCGACGGCGAACACGCGGAGGTGGCGAGCCATGACGAGGACGAAGAACAGCGCCGAGCCCCAGAAGACGACGAACACCAGCGGATAGCCGGGGACGTCGTGGAACGGCGGGAACATCAGCGGTCGGAGCCTCCGTCGTCGATGTGCTCGGGCGTGATCCCGTGATCGTACGGTCCCGCGAGGGTCTCGAGAGCGTGATCCAGCACGGGCACGATCGCCTCGAGCGATTCGAGGGCGCCCTTCGGGCTGCCCGGGCACGTTCACGATGAGCGTCCGCCCGCGGACACCGACGAGTCCGCGCGACAGGTCTGCGAGAGGCGTCTTCGTCCGGCCGACCGCTCGCATCGCCTCGGCCAGGCCCGGGACCTCGTAGTCGATGACTGCCGCTGTCGCCTGGGGGGTCACGTCGCGCGGGGTCAGTCCCGTGCCGCCGGTCGTGACGATGAGCGGATGGTTCGCCGATCCGTCGACGAGGGCCGCCTCGATCGCCCATTGCTCATCGGGGATCAGGAGCCGCTCGACGGTGAAGCCGAGGGCCGCCAGGCGCTCCTCGACCCGGGCACCGGAGGTGTCTTCGCGCGCGCCCGCCGCGGCGCCGTCGCTGGCTGTGATGACGAGCGCGGTGCGTCCGGCGATCCGCTCCTGGGTGCCGCTCATCGGCGGCTCACGCGTGGCCCTTGCGCTTCGACCCCACGCGTCCTGCGACCCGCGCGCCCGGCCGCGGCTTGGCGTGTTGCGAGGCCTCCGGCGGTGGCGCCTGGCGGACCCACGTGCCGCTCTTGCCCCCGGTCTTGGAGACGAGCCGGACGCCCCGGATCTCGACGCCGCGTTCCACGCCCTTGACCATGTCATAGATCGTCAGGGCGGCGACCGACGCCGCGGTCATGCGCCTCCATCTCGACGCCCGTCTGCGCGGTCGTGGCGGCCTCGGCGCGGATGCGCAGGAGCCCGGCCGCACGGTCCGGGGTGATCGACACGGCCAGGTCGGACAGGCCCAGCGGGTGGCACAGCGGGATCAGCTCGCTCGTCCGCTTGCCACCCATGACGCCGGCCAGCTCGGCCACGCTCAGCACGTCGCCCTTCGTCCCACCGCCGTCGATGACCAGGCTCATCGTCTCGGCCGAGACGGCCACCGACGCTTCTGCGACCGCCCGCCGCGCTGTGACCGGCTTGTCGGAGACGTCCACCATCCGAGGCCGGCCGGCACGGTCCAGGTGGGAGAGCCGCCGCCGCTCGGCGCGTGGCTGGGGTCGCTGGTCCATGTGGTTCCTCCGAGGTCGGTCAGCCGGGTGCGACCATCATGCCCGGTCGAGCCACCACAGTGCGACCTCAGCGCCCGCCGGGAGCTCGTCATCGGCCTCGGGGATGACCGCCAGGGCGTCCGCGGCGGCCAGGGCCGAGATCACATGACTCCCCTGCCCGCCCGCGAGATGCACCTGGACGCGGCCGCGGGCATCGCGAACGGGCGAGCCCGCATCGTCGCGCTCGGCCTGCACGCGGATGAACGCGCGGCGGCCATGGCTCTTGTCGACCGCCTCGCCGAGCACGGCACGATCGACCGGCCGGAGGAGGTCGCGCCGGCCGGCCAGTGCACGCAGGGCCGGGCGCACGAACAGCTCGAATGTCACCGCCGACGACACCGGATTGCCCGGCAGCCCGAACACGAGGACCGGCGCGTCTTGCCCACCTGCCGTGCGGCCGCTCCGCCGTGCCGAACGCGAACGGCTTGCCCGGCTGGACGGCGACGCGCCAGAGGTCGATCCGGCCGATCGCCTCGATGGCGGTCTTCACGACGTCGTACGGCCCGACCGATACGCCGCCCGACACGATGATCGCGTCGGCGCCGGCGTCGAGCCC
The DNA here is from genome assembly GCA_963797685.1 of uncultured Chloroflexia bacterium. Classification (GTDB taxonomy): domain Bacteria; phylum Chloroflexota; class Limnocylindria; order Limnocylindrales; family CSP1-4; genus SPCO01. The sequence continues at coordinate 103,044 of CAWCQK010000001.1, forward strand.
CCGGCGCAGCCGGCCGAGGACGTCGTCGAGGTCGTCGGTGGCGATCCCGAGGTCGATGGCGTCTCCGCCCGGACGCCGTGACGAGGGCGCGCAGCCCGGGGCCGTTCGCGTCGGGGATGCCCGCCGGTCCGAGCGGTTGACCCGGTGCCCGGACCTCGTCGCCGGTGGCGAGGACCGCGATCCTCGGCCTGCGGTGGACCCGCAGATGCTCCACGCCAGCGCCCGCGATGAGTGCGACTGCCGCTGCCGTGATCGCCACCCCCGGTCCGAGGAGCTCGGCCCCGGCGACCAGGTCGCTGCCCGCCGCCCGGACCGAGCCGCCGACCTCGATGGCCTCGTGGACGAGACAGGCCGCCGGGAGCGGGCCGGTGGCGTCGCGACCGCGGGAGCCGGGGGTGCCGACCGCATCGAGCGGTGTGGTCGCTTCGACCGCGACCACCGCGTTCGCACCGTCGGGGAGTCGCGCGCCGGTCGCGATGCGGGCGGCGGTGCCCGGTCCCACCGTGACGGTCGGAGCAGCGCCGGCGGCGATGTCGCCGATGACGCGAAGGGTGACCGGGGTGGCCTCGTCGGCTGACGCAGTGTCGGCCGCGACGATCGCATAGCCGTCCATCGCGGAGTTGGACCAGGGTGGCAACGAGACGAGAGCCGTCACGGTCTCGGCGGTCACCCGGCCCAGCGCCTCGGCCGGCGCGATGGTCTCTGCCTCGACGGGCTCCGCCACCGCGAGGACGGCGTCGCGCGCGGCCTCGACGCTCAGGAGTCCGGCCGGGGCGATGCTCACGAGCCGGACTCGGAGCCGGCGATCGGCGCGAGACCGGCGACGAACGCGGCTTGCGACGTGCGCGCGGCACGCCGGCCGGCGACGAACGCGACGAGGATCGCCGCGACGATGATCACGCCGCCCACGACGAGTGCCGTCTCCTGCCAGAAGTCGAACGGGAAGAGCTGGACAAGCTTGTCGGTGCGTGGATCGAACAGGAACGACCCCGCCGGGAAGAAGATCTCGTGGAACGTCTCGAACAGCTGGTCGAAGGAGACCAGCCCGACGACACCGAGTGCGACGACCGCGACTGCCAGCCCACGAGCGCCGTTGCGGACCGAGCGCCACATGCGCGCCCGGTCCGGCCGGCGCGACGCGACGACGAGGACCACGATCGAGATGATGGCCAGGATCCAGAGGCCGCGGAAGACGGTCCGGACGTCCGACATGTGCGCCTGCTCGCGGGCCTCGAGGACCGTCTGCCCGTTGACCTGGACGTCGAACGCGCCGCCGAAGATCAGGTCGGACAGGATCGCGTCGGTGACGGTCCGGAGCTCCTGGGTCGTGTAGCCCGTCCAGGCGGTCGCCTGCGCGCGCCCCTGCTCGAAGGCGACCCACTGCGGGGTCAGGAAGGGCAGGATCGCGATGGCGACGATGACGATCGCGGTCGCGATCCCGGTCAGGACGGAGGCGACCTTGCCGCCGATGGCGTTCACGCGGTCATCCTAGCCCGTCGGACGTCGGCCGGCTCGACCGTGACGTACGTGGACACCAAATCATGGTTCTGTGACGTCGCCGGGCGATGCCCGTCATTCGTCGCCGGCATACCGGTCTATGCGGACGGCGCGCACCTCACCGCGAACTATTCGGCCGCACTCGCGGGCGTTCTGCGGGATGTGGTCCTGTCAGCCGTCGACGCGGACTCGACGCGGCCGTAGGCGGTAGGGAGGGTGGGCCGCTGGCTGCGGGGCCAGTATCACGGACTTTCGACAGGCCTTGAGTCGGCGGGATCCGCGTGAGATGATCGTCGCATGCTCGAATACGGGAATGGCGTGGGACAGGTCGCGGGCCGGGCCGGTGGCGGCAACGGCGGCGGCGCGTCGACCGACGTCGGCGCCTCGCTCGGACAGTTCGTCAACGACTCGGCGCACACGATCTCGACCCTGCCGCCCGGCGAACTCCTGGCAGGGATCGTGATCATCTTCCTCGGCCTGATGGTGCTCAAGCGCGTCTTCTGATCGCGGATCGAGCGTTCTCGAGGAGCGGTCCACGATGGCCGCTCGGGACTTGACCAGGTTCTACTCGTCCTCGAGCGTCCTCGCCTGGTCCCACCAGCCCTCGAGCGTCAAGTCGCTCGGCGCATCGACGCCGAGCTCGCGCGCGGCTCGCTGGGCGCGCTTGCGGAACGCGTCGAGGTCGAGCTCGAGGATGTCGCGCAGTCCCTCGATCCGGGCCTGGATCATCAGCTGGTGCTCGTCCGGGCCGAAGCTGGCGAGGTTGAGCATCAGCGCCTCGTCGCGCCACATCAGGATGTCGGTGGTGTCGGCGGCGACCTGGTCGGCCAGCGTCTGCCGGCGGGTGGGCGTCTCGGAGCGCTCGATGAGCAGCCCAGTGGTGAAGATGCCCTGGTGGTCGAGCCGGTCGAGATGGGCGGGCTCGATGCGGGTCAGCTCATTGATCGGTGGCATGTGGCGATGATGCCACGGCGAGCAGGCCCACCGCGCGGGATCCGGCCATGACCGCCCCGCACCGCTAGCGCCCGAACCGGCGCGCACGTTGCTGGTAGGTCCTGATCGCGCGCAGGAAGTCGATCTCCCGGAAAGCCGGCCAGTAGGCGTCGGTGAAGTGGTACTCGCTGTACACGCTCTGCCAGGGCAGGAAGCCCGACAACCGGATCTCCCCGGACGTGCGGATGATGAGATCGGGATCGGATGATCCGTGCGTGTAGAGATGGGCCGCCAGCGTTTCCGCGGTGATCGAATCGGCGAGATGGTCGGCGGGCGTGCCGGCAGCCAGCTCGTCCCGGACGGTCGCTCGGAAGGCCTCGAGAAGCTCGTCCCGCCCGCTGTAGGCGATGGCGACCGTCACCCGGATCGAACCATCTGCCTTCGACAGAGACGACGACTGTTCGACCGTCTCGGCAAGGCCCGGCGGCAGCAGGTCGCGACGACCGATGACATGCAGGTCGACCGGGACGCTCGTCCGCCGCCGACCAGAGGTCAGCGCGGCGATCGCCTCGGCGGCGACGTCGGTGATGGTCGCGACTTCGTCCGACGGTCGTTCAAGGTTCTCGATCGACAGCGCCCACAACGTCAGCTCGTGGATCCCGACGCCGACGCACCAGTCGATGAGGTCGAGCGCCTTCTCTGCGCCCCGTCGGTGCCCGGCGCCGGCGCTGCGTCCCTCCGAGACGGCCCAGCGTCGGTTGCCGTCCATGATCACCGCGATGTGGGCCGGTCGCGGCCGGGACAGGACGGCGGCCCGGAGGCGCGCCGTATAGACCCGGTAGGCAGGAGCGAGGGCCAGCTGGACGGTCCGTCGATATGCCCGGCCGTACCGGCCGCCGGCCAGAGTGGTCAGAACGTCTGGCATCGCAGAGCAGTCTATGCGGCGGCCGCGGCAGAGGCCTCACGGGACCCGGCGTGGTCAGTCGTCGACGGGCCGGAGGTGCGTGGTCACGCCATAGATCTCGCCGGTCTCGGGATCGCGCCGCGGAACGACGACCAGACGCCGGGGACCACCGGCGGTCGTGACACGACACGCACCGGGCTTGCCCGTCTTGAAGACGAGGTCCATCAGCTCGAACGCTTTCGGAGGGAGCCCGAGGAGCGCCTCGCGGGCCGGCTGGCCGACGACCTGCGGGCCGAAGACCTCGATGAAAGCCGGGTTGCCGTGCATGATCATGTGACCGGCGCCGTAGTGGAAGGCGGCCGGCGACGACGATGCGGGTCCGGGTCGCGAACGCTCTGACTCCGTGCTCATCACGACCCGCCTGCTCGATCGAGGACGCCGCGCGCGAACCCGGTCAGGGCCACGTCTTCCAGCGGCGGGTTGATCAACCCGGCCCTGGCGTCACGGAACGCGCGCTCGAGGCGGCCGGACAGGAAGCCCGGACCGCCGGCGATCCGCATCGCCTCGTCGGTCGCCGAAACCGCCGCGCGGGTGGCGACCAGCTTGGCGAGTGGCACGTCGGCGGCCGCGGCGGCCAGCCCGTCGTTGTCGCCCGCGGCGGTCGCCTCGTCCCATCGCCGCGCGACATCGAGGACCACGATCCGGGCGGCCCGCAGCTCGGCGTCGATCCGGCCGAGTCGAAGCTGGACGCTGGGGAGGTCCGCGACCGCAGTCGAGCCATCGCCCGGCCGCCGGTCGAGCGCCCACCGGGCCACGTCGCCGCGGGCGCCCTCCCCCACCCCGAGATACGTCGCCGCGACCGCGATCCCGAACCAGGCGCCCGGTGCCGGCCCGCGGGGGTCCGGTTCCGTGGCGACGCGTCGGACGAGGAGCGACCCTGCGGGGACGCGGACGCCGTCGAGCGCGAGGCGGCCGGACGCGGATCCGCGCATCCCGAGTGCCTCGAACCCGGGGCGACGCTCGACGCCGTCCGCCGAGAGGTCCACCAGCCAGTAGCCCACCTCGACCGGGTCCGAGCCTTCGACCCGCGCCGACACGAATGCGTGGGTCAGGTTCGGTAGCCAGGTCGTCCAGGTCTTCTCCCCGGTGAGCCGCCACGCCCGGTTCGGCTCGTCGGGCTCGCCAGCCTCCGCGACGGCGGTCGTGCCCGGGATCGCGCCACGTGAAGGCGATCCCCCACCTTCCTCTGTCCCGGCGTTGTTGAACAGCGCCCCGTCCTCAACCACGGACCGGAAGACCGCGCCGCGCAGGACCTCGGGAACACCCACCGAGTCGACCAGTGCGCCGACCACGTGCACCTGCATCGCAAACCCGAGCGCCGTCGATCCATCCAAGCGCGCCGAGCGTCATCAGCACCTCCGCCGACTCGGCCATCCGCGCCCCGAGCCCGCCGGCCGAGACCGGGACGACCAGCCCGTGAAGCCCGCTCGCGACGATCGCCTCGGCCGCCCGGGGCTCGAACGCGTCGCCAAGGTCGAGCGCGCGCAGGCGCCCGAGCGCGTCCGACAGCGCGTCATCGATGGCGGTCATGCGCTCTTCCGGCTCCAGGTGTACTGCTTGAGCAGCCGCCCGGCGTGCAAATCCTCGATCAGCGTCGTGAGCCTCCGTTCGCGCGTGGTGGCTTGCTTGGCGCTGGTGACCCAGTGCGTGGCCTGGCGCCGGTAGGACGGCGGCCGTCCCTCCCAGTCGGCCCACGCGGCTCCGTCGGCCTGGAAACGCGCCAACTCCTCATCGCTCAGGGAGCTCGGCGGACGCTCGTATGAATAGATCGCCGTCTTGCCCTCGGTGCGTGCCTCGAACGCCGCCAGTCCGGCCGGCCGCATCCGGCCCTCGGTGGTCAGCTGCGCGACCTTGGCCACGTTGATCGCGCTCCAGGTGCTGCCCTTCCGTCGCGGGGTGAGGCGCTGGACGCTCACATCGTCATCGACCCGCTTGCGGACGCCGTCGATCCAGCCGACGCACAGCGCCTCGTCGACCACCTGCGACCACTCGACGCTCGGTCGCCCGCTGGCCTTCTTGTAGTAACCGAGCCACAGCTCGTCGGCGGTGAGGTGGTTCGCGTCGAACCAGTCGCGCAGCTCCGCGGGTGTCGCGAAGAACATGACGTCGTGCGGCTCCATGCTCACCATCCGACGGCAGCCTCACGCAGCAGTGCCCACGTCCGCTCGACATGGCGCGGCTCGGTGCGCAGGTTGCCGATGGACACCCGGATCGTGAAGCGGCCGGCAAGTCGGGTGTGCGACAGGAAGACCTCGCCCGTTCGGTTGACCGCGTCCATGATCGCGGCGTTGGCCTCGTCGAGCGCGGCGTCATCGAGGTCGCGACCGGCCGGCCGCCAGCGGAAGCAGACCGTCGAGAACGGGACGGGCGCCAGCAGCTCCCAGTCGGGGTCCGCCTCGACCCAGCGGGCGAACTCCTCGGCCATCGCCAGGTGCGCCGCGATCCGCTCGCGCAGGCCCTCGAGCCCGAACCAGCGCAGCTGGATCCACAGCTTGAGCGCCCGGAACCGTCGCCCGAGCTGCGGGATGTACTCGTTGTAGTCGTGGACCGGCGTCTCGCGGTCGAGCGTCCGCAGGTATTCCGGAACGAGACTGAACGCGGCCCGGAGCGACCCCATCCTGCGCGTCAGCAAGAGCGACGCGTCGAGCGGCGTGAACAGCCATTTGTGCGGGTTGACGACGATCGAATCCGCACGCTCCCAGCCCGCGAACGGAGCCCTGGCCTCGGGCAGGATCGCGGCCGACCCAGCGTAGGCAGCGTCCACGTGGAGCCACAGCCCCTCGCGCTCGGCGATATCGGCGATAGCCGCGACCGGATCCACCGAGGTCGACGAGGTCGTGCCGAGCGTGGCCACGATGGCGATGGGCAGCAAGCCCGCCTCGCGGTCCGCGGCGATCGATGCGGCCAGCGCGCCAGGCAGCATCTCGTACCGCTCGTTCACCGGGATGTGGACCAGCGACGCACGCCCGAGCCCGAGCGTCATGCACGCCTTGTCGACCGACGAATGGGCCTCGGCCGAGGCGTACACGCGCACCCCTGCCCCGAGGTCGTCACGCCCGGCCAGGCCGCGCGACGCGGCGTCCGTGCCGGCGGCCTCGCGTGCCGCCGCCAGCGCGATGAGCGTCGAGATCGAGGCGGTGTCGGTCAGCAGGCCGTCGAACGTCGCGGGGAGACCGAGCGCCTCGCGCAGCCAGCCGACGACGACCTCCTCGAGCTCCGTTCCGATCGGCGAGGTCCGCCACAGCATCGCGTTCTGCCCGATGGCCGCGGTCAGCATCTCGCCGAGGATCCCGGGACCCGACGCGGTCGTCGCGAAATAGGCGAGGAAGCCAGGGTGCTGCCAGTGCGTGGCATTCGGCTCGATCAAACGGGCGTAGTCGGTGAGGATCGCCTCGATGGACTCGGGTCCGTCCGGCGCCGACGCCGGGAAGAGCGGGCGAAGGGAGCCGGGCTCGATCGCCGGGAAGACCGGACGCTCCTCGATGCCCTCGAGATAGTCGGCCATGACGTCGGCCACCGCGTGGGCCGCCGCCCGGAACGTGGCCGGGTCCATGTCGAGCGGCGGGGTCCCTCTATCGGTGGCGGATTCGCGCTCAGGGGTCATGCCGCCAAGTCTATGGGCCCGGAACGCCGGCGGACCAGCGGCGGGCGGGCGGCGGACCACGGGCCGCCCGTCAGACGGAGTTGCCGATCTGCGACAGGATCTGGGCGACCTGGTCGCCCGCCAGGAGCAAGGCGATGACCGGCAGCAGGACGAACACGAAGACGGCCATGATCAGGCACGTCGCGAAGGCCAGCCCCGATCCCCCCGGGGCCGGCTGGACGACCACGGACCGCGCCCACCGGTCGTGCAAACCTTGGTGCAGGGGGTTCATCGCGGTGGTGCCCAGCAGGACGGCCAACCAGACGAGCGACAGCAACCCGATGAAGCCGCTCACCCCGGGGACCAAGGTCAGGATCGCGACAGCGCCGCTCAGCGCGAGCCAGCGCAGGACCGCATCGTTGACCGACATGGACTTGGACGTCACCGCATCGACGACCTGCAGCCGGAGCATCCGCATCCCGAGCGTGGCCCTCAGGCCGCTCGTCCACAGCCCGACGAAGTAGAGGAAGTCGACGCCCACGAGCACCCCGCCGACGACCACGGCGAGGCTCGCGTCACGACCGACGTCGAACAGGCCGAGCGCGCCGTCGACGACGACACCGATCGCGCTCAGCAACAGAAGGTCGGCGGCGTAGGCGACCAATCGAGTGAACGTGCCCGCGATGACAAGGCCGTTGATCACCGGCACGGCGGTCGGGCCTGTCGGAGCTGCCCAGGCGACGAGTGGTGCGCCCGGCGGGGCTGCCTGATCACCGAAGGTGCCCGTCGGCTGGGCCGAGATGAGACCGGGCGCAGGCGCAGGTGGGGGCTGGGTCGCAGGCGGAGGCTCGGCCGCGTCGGGAGCCTCCCGGGACCATCACAGGTGGCTCGACGGGGACGCGCGCAGTCTCGGCATCGGACTCGGGCGGCGTGGGCTCAGGCGGCGGCTCGCCGCTGGGCGTCTGCGAGCTCATCTGGTCTCCCTCGATCGTGGTCGCCTCTATCCTAGCGGCCCAAGCCGGCCGGACCCGCCTGACCGCCCAGGATCCGCGTTCGCGGAATGCCCGTATCATCGGCCGAGGGAGGATCGATGATGCCCGACCGAGATCCAGAGATCGCCCACACTCACACCCACGTCGTCCGCCGGGACACCCAGGACGTCGACCACGAGATGGAGCCGCGGCTGCGGCCGGACACGCCGCGGTCCGTGTCGCCCGAGGACAGAGTCCGCTACGAGGGCTACCTCGCCGAGATCCTGACTGCCCTCGGGCTCGACCTGAACACACCCAGCACCGAGGCGACCCCGCGTCGCTTCCTGAGCGCGTTGTTCGACACGACCGCCGGGTACGAAGGCGATCCGAAGCTCCTGACCGCGTTCCCGACCGAATGTCACGGCGGCGCGAACTGCGAGATCGCCCAAGTGGTCGAGGGACCGATCCCGTTCTTCGCCCTGTGCGAGCACCACGCACTGCCGTTCTTCGGCGATGTCTACGTCGGGTATGTCGCGCACGAAGGGATCATCGGCATCAGCAAGCTGACCCGGCTGGTCCGCGTCGTGACCCGCCGCTTCGGTGTCCAGGAACGGATGACGTTCCAGATCGCCGACGAGCTCGACCGGATGATGAACCCGCACGGCGTCGCGGTGTACGTCGAGGCTCATCACCTGTGCACCCAGATGCGCGGTGTCCGCGAGCTGCACCCGAAGACCCGGACCACGTCGTATCGGGGCGTCTACGTCGACACGCCGCAGCTGCGCGGCGAGTTCTACGACGTCAGCGGCCTGCGTCGCTCGGGGTCGTGATCGCGACGGATCCGGCCGGGACCACGGACCGTGACCGCGGCCCCTGGCTCGAACGCCTCTGGGAGACGCCCGACGAGTCGTGGCCGGATGCCCGCGGCGGCCGTTTCCCCGCCGACCTGCGCGATCGGTACGACGGCGAGCTGCGGGTGAGACTGCGTCCCGACCGGCCGACGGTCATCGCCAACTTCGTGTCGACGATCGACGGCGTGGTCGCCTTCGACACTGATGGCAGCTCCGGCGGAGGCGAGGTCAGCGGCTTCTTCGAACCTGACCGTTTCGTGATGGGACTGCTACGCGCGATGGCGGACGTGGTGCTGGTCGGGGCGGGCACCGTGCGCGCCGCGCCGACCCACGAATGGACGCCCCGACGAGTGCACAAGCGCTCGGCAGCGTCGTACGAGGCGTGGCGCCGGACGCTGGGCATCGCGACCGCGCAACCGACGACCATCGTCGCCACCGCGAGCGGTGATCTCGACCTCGCGCACCCGGGCTTGTCTGCGCCCGACGTGCCGGTGATCCTCGCCACGACGCCGTCGGGTGCCGAGCGACTCCGAGCAGCGGGGCCGCGGCCGAACGCGACGATCGAAGAGGTCGGAACCGGTCGTCAGGTCCCGGCCGCTGACCTGATCGCCCTCGCCGCATCCACCGGCGCGCGCCTCGTCCTGTGCGAGGGCGGCCCGCACCTCATCGGCGACCTGCTTGCCGCGGGCCTGCTCGACGAATTGTTCCTCACGATCGCCCCGCAGCTTGCCGGTCGGGACGAGGCCACACCTCGGTTGGGGCTCGTCCAGGGGACGGATTTCTCGGTGTCCGATGCGCCGTGGGCCTCGCTGGATGGCGTCCGGCGGTCGAGCGATCACCTCTTCCTTCGATACCTTGTCGGGTCCGCCAAGGAGGGGTCGGCAGGCGATCGGTGACGAGCTGGTGTCAACGCTGAGATCCACCATCGCGTCACCGACGTACTACCCCGCAGGCGCTCGGGTTCGGACATCGGGCGGTTGGAAACGGGGGGACAACATGCTCGGTAACGTCATTGCCGCCGTCCTGGTGGTCGGCATGCTGCTGGCTCCGCTGGCGGCCTTCGCTTGGGCAGCCGTCATGTTCGGAGCTGACTCGAGACCGGGACTCGCGGAACGCGATCCTCGGCCCTGGCTCTAGCGCGACCACCCCTCCTTCGGCGGCGACGACCGACTGACTGGCCCCATGGGCCGGGAGTATCCTCAAGCGCGCGCCGTGCGGGGTGGACCACGGACCTACTCATCCCTCAAATGGAGGAGGACACGATGCCCACGTACATGGACATGCACGACATCCCCGGCGTGAAGGCCGAGGACGTTGTCGGGGCTCACGAGGCCGATCTCGCAGTCCAGGGCAAGTACGGCGTCGACTACAAGCAGTACTGGGTCGACGAGGCCGAGGGCAAGGTCTTCTGCCTCGTCGATGCGCCGGACAAGGAGACTGCCGCCCGGGTCCATCGGGAGGCCCACGGCCTGGAGGCACACACCCTCTACGAGGTCAAGCCGGGGACCTGACGACCCGCATCAGTCGCCCGGATCCACGCGCACACTCAGGTGACTTCGGTATCGACCCTCGATAGGCCTTCGGTGGAGGTGGCGCGATGACGATGCAAAAGGCCCTGGACGAGGCCATGCATTACGAGACCCCGGAAAAGGTCATGAACTCGCTCATCCAGCAGGGTGTGTGGATGACCGACGAAGACACGATGACGGCGGCGATCCATAACGTGTACTGCGGGATCATGGCCGACCATCAGCATCCCAACGAAAAGGATCGCGAGCAGGCCCGTCAGTTGATCGCGGCCATCGGTCAGCACGTGGGGAGCGGATCCGCAGCGACCGGATAGCCCCGGTCACCCGATCCCCACCGTCCATTCCTCGCCGGCGTCGCGTTCCAGGGCCTTGAGGTAGACGCTGAGCTTGCCGTAGAAGATGTAGATCGCCTCGCGGTAGACCTCGTGTTGGACGAAGGGCGACGCGATGAAGCCATGCCCGCGATCGATCAGGTCGATGTGCAGCTCCTCTTCCGTGTAGCGCTCCATCGCGGCCTTCATCGCGTCGTCCTGCGCCTCCAACCAGGCTTGGAGGCCGGCGATCGTGATCGGCGCAGGGGGTGGAAGCTGCCGGTGCGACGGATCAAAGGTCGAGGTCTCGAAGGAATGCGTGTAGGCGCCCTCGACTTCGCCCATCTCGACAAGGAGGTCGCCCAGCGTCGGGTTCTCGCCCGGCAGCTTGTAGGCGAGGTCCGCGTCCGACACCACGATCAGCAGCTGGTCACGCAGCCTGTGATGCCCGCGAATCTCCTGTTCGAACAGGCCGTTCAGCGTCTCCCCCTCCGGAGCAAGCAGCCTAAGTCGTGGTTTCGGCAATACGAGGCTTCTCGCGATGAAAACCTAGATGTAGTGTATTGCCGCCGGGGGGCGCGCTAGGGAGGGACGTTCGATGGCGGCGACTGAGAAGACGCTCGATGATCTCAGGAAATGCATGCGGAAGGCCAAGAACGACGCCGACAGGCAGGACTGCCAGGATGCGTTCGTCGCCGCAGGCGGACAGGTCACTCCCGGCGTGACGCTCGATCAGGGAAAGGTCTTCAGCATCCTCGGTGGGAGCGAGGAGGCGTTCGTGACCAACCAGGGCAAGGTCTTCTGAGAATCGCGCCAGTCCGCTCTCGGGCTGCTCAGCCCGGCGCGAGCGACCGCCATGTGTCGAGCGCCCACTGCCAGTCCGACGGGTCGTCGAACACGATCCTGATGGCGGCGCCGGAACCCACGACAGCCGAATAACCCTCGAGGACGCAGACTTCGATCCCGGAGCTCGCGTCGGTCGACAGGATGGCGCGCCCGATGACCTGGCCCGCCTGATGATTGATCGTGTCGGGTCCGAGATCGCTGGCGAACCGCTCGATGAAGGACCGCGCGTCCATCGCTCCCGACTCGGTCCCGGTCTCGACGGCCGCCAGCGTGATGTTCCGACCGACGCCGCCGCCCCACCATTCCTCGGGAGTCCGGCGTTCGGCGAATGAGCCCGGGATCTCGAGCGCCCAACCTTCATGGCTGACGGTCACGGGGTTGCGTCGATATCCGATCGGCGCGGTGTCATCCGGCGTGCGGATGGCCCGATCGATGACCTGGCGGGACATCGCATCGTCGAGACCGAGGAGCTCGACGACTTCGGCCCAGGCACGCCACGGGTAGTCGAGCCGCGGCTCGAGAGGAAACGCCTTGGTGAGCAGTCGATTGACCTCGTCGAGCAGCAGCCGCTCGGCCTTCATGGCGGGCGTGCGCCAGCGGACTTCGAGCCACATGAGACACCGCGCGCGATCGAGCAGGTACTGCCCGCCGGTGGCATCGGTCCACCATGGCGTGATGTCGGTCGCGATCCGAGTGTCGGCCAGAGCTTTCTCGAGCCATGCGTCGTCGCGCGGCCCCAGGACCGTCGCGATGGCGCCATCGAACGTGAAGCGGATGCCGGGCGCTATACCGACCTGGACGCCTCGCGCGCCGGTCGCTCGGCGCGCCTGCACCCCGCCAAGCATCCGACCGAGCCACGCCAGATAGGCGCGCTCGGTCGTAGGCCGGTCGGCAAACGTCATCGCGGCGGTCTCGGACGCTGGACCCGCATCCTCGGCACTAGGAACGTCCCACGTGATCGCAAGGTCGATCGCGATCCGTTCGAGAAGGCGGCCGACAAACCGGTGATAGCCCGGCCCGACGGCCTCGGTGTCGGCGGCGACCGCCACCCGGCCGTTGTCCGAGGCGGTCAACACGAGTTCCGGCGCCGCAGGATGGAGCGTGACCGCGAGCTCGGTCTCGCCCGATGGGAGTGTCCTTCGCCCCGTCGAACGGACCGCATCGGTGTAACTGGTAGCCAGCCATGCCTCGACCGCGCTGACGAGCGTGTCGCCCGTCGGGACGCGCGGGATCATCCCACGGCGCGATGCCTGGCCGGTAACACGGGCAAGGAGGGGGCGGGTCAGCAGCATTGCCATCGAGGACCGACGATAGCGCCGGCTGCCGCTTCGAGGGCCAAGCGGTTGGTACCACCGGGCGCAGACATCAGTCCATCTTCCCGTCGTGGTCTGGAGTCCGGGTCCCGAGCGTGGGACGCAGGGCCCTACCGCCGCAGGAGGCGGTCGATGATGCTCTTCGGCCTCATTGTCGCGGGCGGCGCGTCTTCGACGACGGCGGGCGCCTCGCTGTAGTACTGGGTCCTCTCGAGGTCGCGCAGTTCAGCCTCGTCGAGGGCGTCCCGCGTCTGCTGGGCGGACGCGTCTGCCGCTGCGACATGATCGGGACCCAAGCCCTTGCGGATCCCCTCGGGCGCGAATGGGCTTCCTCCGAAGGTCATGCCGGCAGCCTACACTCATCCACGCCTATGGGCCAGCACTGTGACGGCCTTGCTCGGTCATCTCGAGTCATCGATGCGCTGGATCCGTGCACCCCATCGTTCCATCGGCTCGTTCATCTGCCGCTGCACCTCGATGGCGATCGACTGGCGGGCGAAGGGCGCTTCCGCTGCTGACAGCGTCCTGATCACCGAGCGGAACGCTGCGACGGCAAGCGCGTCGATAGCAGCGTCCACGTTCGCGACGCCGACATACGCCTGCTTTGCATCGACGACTTGGGCAACGACCGTCGCCTCGACCGCGACAGTGTGGTCGTCGTGGGTCGTGGCCGCGAAGCGCACTGCCCGCGATCGTTCACGCATGTCCACGGTCCCGAATCGGTCGATGACGGGCACGATCATCGTTCGCCCCGGGCGTTGGATCCGTCGAAATGTGCCCATCCGCGTCACGACCCCGACGCGACCGTCGGGTACGACTTTGACCGCCCGCAGAAGGTAGTACGCGCCCGCGAGGATCGCGAGTACGACCACTGTGATCAGGCCGGTGTCCATGGCAGGCTCCCTGAGGTGGTCACGCGCGAAATCATGTCGCATCGCTGGCTGCCTGGCCGGTGGATCCAGTAGTCGACCGCCTCCCAATAGACGGCCCGGCTCGACCTCCGGGGGAAGAGGGAGCCGGGCCAAGTCCTGACCCTATCGGACGCGGCTTGCGGTTCGGCTGGGCGAGCGAGTAAGAACCGTGAACGAGCCATGGACCGACCGGAAGGTGAACGACTTGGAAGGTGGCTCGAGGCATGCTGGCCTGTCGAACACTCGCGGTCCTAGATCGCGGGTTCGGGATCTGGCCTGGTTATGATCGGTCGTATGCTCGAATGGAAACCGCCCGACCCGCGCATCGTCGATCTGGTCAGGCGCCTAGAGGACGCGGCGCGTCGACAATTCCGACGTGGTCCTTGGAGTCCGAAGGGCTCGTCGGCCAGCGACGAGCAGGCTTCACCAGATGCCGGGCAAGACCACGAACGCGTGCGACATCGCGATCTCGATGGTGGCCCAGAGAGCCGAGACGGCTAGGCCGATGACTTAGCGAGTGGCGGCTCGAAGCCTGGCCCGTCGGGACCCTCGCACCGCGATGAATGCGATCGCGGCGAGAGCCATCAGTGCCGGGGTGAGCCAATCGCCGCTCGCGATGGAGACAAGGGCGACAAGGACCACGGCCGTCCAGAGGAGTGCACTGACGACGAGGATGCTTCGGGACATCTTTCGCCTTCGCTGAACGTGTTCGGCGCCATCCCGTATCCGGGATCGGTCGCAGTCACCATATCCGAAAGTCCCTGTCGTGCACCGCTCAAAAGTCCTTGGTGGTTCGCGCGTGCACCAGATCATTTGCGGGGCTGGGGCGCCCACATGCACTTGCAGCTAGGTCGCGGCGTTTGACCAGTAAAGGTCGAGCCGAGCCCCGGAGCCCGAAATGAAGGGCGCCACGAACGGCCACTAGAGACATCGCTCGATGTGTCAGCGCGTCCCCGACCGTAGCGTAGCGGTCAGTGGATGCGGTTCGAATCCGAGCCCGATCAACGGGCCGGCGTACCGCCTCACCGATGCGCTAGGAGGCATCAGATGACGCACGCAGGAACGATGGACTTGGGCGGGAGCGCCCGAAGCAAGCAGAGCGGGAGCCCCTGGACGGCCATCGCCCTGACCCTGGCGGTCGTGGTGGCGATGGTCGGGGCCATCTGGCTCGCGTCCAACGCCGGCCTCGTGGGCGGCAAAGCGGCGGCGGCGACCGTCGATCGGTCGTACGACGCGATCGAGGCCCAGCGAGGCGTGATCGTGTCCGGCACGTTCCCGGGCAAGGCTGCCGATGATCTGGTCTTCGCGCCGGTCGGCCCGACGTCCGGCACGTTCCCGGGCAAGGCAGCCGATGATCTCGTCATCGCACCCGTCGATCGACCCGGGGTCAGCGGCCCGTAACCACACCGTCACCGCCGCGAAACGAGGGTCGGACAACCTACCTCCGGCCCTCGTTTCGATTCATGGCGTCCGCGGTCCTTGTCCGCGATCCAACTTCGGCGACGTGCCTCCCCTGACCGTGCCGGGCGGGATCGCGAGTCATCGGAGCACGCCGGTCATCTGCGATACGTTCCACATGACCGGAAAGAGCAGAGCGAGAGCGCCCGGTGCTGCGAGGCGAATCCGCCACGCGGGATGTGCCAGTCGGACCAACCCGAGCATGACCACGACCGCGACGGCTTTGCCGAGGACGCTGACGACCGGTCCAAGCGGGTTGAGCTCCACCGAGCCGAAGAAGGTGAGCGCGACGAAGGTGGTCGCAGCATCGAGTACCAACAGGAGCCCGAACAGGGCGGCGATCCACGTCATCTGTCGCGGCCGTCCAGCCCGACTCAAGACGCCTTTGCCCTCGGGGGTCATCCGAGCTCTCCTTCCCGATCTTGTAGTCGTTCACCGTCGCGATGCCCGAGTCTACCTGTCCCCTGGGCCGTCAGGCCGACGCCGCCATGGGGTTCGATACACGACTGGTCCGGCGCGTCAGCCGCGGTCCGCGCTATCTGCGTCCTCGTCGTCGGCGCGCCGTTCACCCCCCTGCGGCGGTGGTTGCCAGGAATAGGCCGCGTAGCGCAGCTGACGCTGGCTCAATTCATCCAGGCGGTCCTGTTCCGCCCGCGCCAACTCGAGATCGTAGGCACGCTCCGCCGCGTCGATGTCGACCGGATCGGCAGGATCCGAGGTCTTGGGACCGTCCGGCTCGGACCCGTCGCCGCCCAGGAATCGCTTCAGGAAGCCCATTGCCTGCGATTCTGCCACGCCACGACTGAACCCGGCCCGACGACCGATCTCACGTTCGGAACAACCTCGGTGCGGCCGGATCGAACCCACGACCACCGGTCCCCACTCTGCTACTGTCACTCGGCGACCAGGGGCCTGCCAGAACCCGTCACGTGCGTTGCCCATGTCCCACTTGATCGTCACATTCCCCAAGGACGACACCGCATTTGCGGGATTTGTCCGTTCGACGATCGCCGCGCTCGACGCCCAGGCCCGCATGGATCCTGCCCAGGTCCAGACCGCCCTTCGAAAATGGCACACCCGCGCCCAGGTCCGACCCCAGAACGCGCTCGCGAGCCTTGGTGATACGACCTGGTATGTCTACCGCGACGGCCACGCAGGGGTCCGCCTGGAGCAAGAGTGGTGGCAAGCGGACGACGTGGCCACGGCGCGCCTGGGTGAGGACGAGGTGTTCGTCGATGGTGACGATGCGGCCTGCCAGCTGGTGGACCTCCCACCGGGCGGGCTTCGCGGGGTCCCTTGGCGGGTCCTCGTTCCCCCTGAGGCCCGCGAGACCGATGGGGAGTGGCTGTTCGGCCCGCTGAAGGACGGAAGGCCGGTGCAGTCGGTCTTCGACTTCCCGCGCGCCGATGGGAGTCGACGAGTCATCGAATACCGGACGATCTGGCTGCCCGACGAACGCATCTACCTGTGCCGCTGGCGTGAGCTCGCCGTGATCGACCCGGGCCCGACACCGTCCGAGTAGTCGATCGTCTCGTTCTCAGGAAGAAACCGGCCCGAAGGCCGGTCTCACGCTCGGACGGCGACTACTGGCAGTCCGGCTGGGACTGGATCCAAGAGGAGCGCGCCGCACGTCGCCCGGGCTGGACGTAGAACTGCCCGCGCATTTGAGGCCCCAAGGGTTCCATCCTGCCTAATGGGGGGAGACGCCCGGGGGCCTCGACGCACAGGATTACGGCCCGACCTGAATGAGACATGAGCAGAGAAACGCCCGGAAGGCCTATTGGGAGGTGGCCTCCGGGCGTTCGGGAGTCTACGGAGTGCGTCAAGCGCGCTCAAGCCACAGCTTCGCGCCAGCGCTAACAGATTGGGTATCGCGCGGGCTACATGCGCTGTGTCAACCACCAGACAGTGACACGCCTCGACTACCGATCGACTACCGGGGGCGTCGGCCCTCGATACTGGCCGCGACGAAGCAACCAAGAACGGTTTGGCCATCGCGAGAGTCTTTAGGGTGTGATGCTTGCCACGGCGGGCGGCCGCTCGGTGTTCATGCAGGAGGGTGCGCTGGCCAACAGGGACGCGACCGATGCCACGGAACGGGTCCTCCGTCTCGCCGACGGGGAGCTCGATCGAGCCTATCGACTGGCGGGCCTGATCCTCGGCGATGGGCACGAAGCGCAGGACGCCACCCAGGATGCCCTCCTGCGAGCCTGGCGGTCAGCGGCCTCGCTGCGCGACCCGGCCGGCTTCCAGGCGTGGTTCGACAAGATCCTCGTCAACGTCTGCCGCGATCGACTCCGCGCCCGCGGCAAGGTGCGTCTGCTGGCGATGGACGATGCGGCCTCGGTCGGCGCCTCCCGCGACCCGTTCCGGGACGTCCTCGACCGCGACGAGGTCCTCCGGGCGATGGAATCGCTCGACGACGACCACCGGATCGTCATCGTCCTTCACTACTGGGCCGACCTGACGCTCGAGGGAGTGGCCGAGCGCGTCGGCTGGCCGGTCGGGACCGTCAAGTCGCGGCTGAACCGTGCATTGACGACCATGCGGGGACGCATCGATGCGGCGGCACTCGCGGAGGGTCGTCGATGAACGACGACGTCGACGTCCGCCTGCATGACGGTCTTCGCGGTGTCCCGCTTCCGGCGGCGCCCGAGGCCCTGCGTGACTACATCGTCGAGTTGGGCCAGCGGCCGTCGGCGGCCGGTCGGCACAGACGCGGTCCTCTATTGCTGGTCGCTCTCGTCCCGATCGCCGCGATCCTTCTCGGCATCATTGCCGTGGTCGGAGGATCGTCCCCCAAGCCTTCGCCGAATCCCAGTCCCTCATCCCCGACAGCCTCGACATCGGGGACGCCAACCTCACCCGGCTATGGGTTCACAAGGCCAGGCTTCGCCTTCGACCCACCGAGTGGCTGGACGGACCAGACTGCGGCCGTCTCGTATCCGGTGATGCCGGAGGCGCGAGTCGTCGGCTATTTCATCCGAGGCATGACGATTTGCCCGCAAGGATTCGGGAGCCAGCCGCCGACACCCGCCGGATGTCAGACGGGCGCCACTCGACCCGGGACCGCGACTCTGGCGATCACCGAGGTGACCCACCAATACCCGTGGGACCTGGCAAACCTCAAACAATCGACGATCGCCGGCTATCCGGGCGTATTCAGGCCGCAAGGCGACACCCAGTCGGACTGGGTCATCGAGTCCCCCGATGGCGGGCTCTACGAGCTGGTGCTGAACTCGCCGAAGGACGAGATGGCCGCCAATGTCGCCGTCGTGTCGCGGGCACTTGACAGCCTCCACCTGACGAGCTGGGAGCAGCCACCCACCGTCGTCAATGGACTGATCCATGAAGATCCCCGACGCGGCTTCTCATTCGACTACCCGGCCGGCTGGGTCCACTACTACCCAGCAGACGGTGGGGTGGGGAGCAGTCCCGTGGTGACCGTCGCCTCTTCGCCGCTCTTGTCGTCGTGTACCACCGACACGCGCCCAGTTGGATCTGGCGCGTCGCCGGCGCCCGTTTGCGAAAGCTCCGGGCCCCCACCCGGGACGATCGAGATGGTCTTTCGCATCGGGGGAGGAGTTCATCCAGAGCCAGACTGGTCGAAGGCCAACACGACGATCGGCAGCCAGCCGGCATTCGGCCCCACGAATGGGAAGCCCGACTACTCCGCGGGTGGCCTAGTGAGCTACGGCTGGGAGTTTCGGGTTCAGGACCCACTCAGCCAACAGGACAAGACGCCGGTGACCATCACCGCAAGCCTGAACGGACCCGGCCATCCCGAGCTCCTTGCAGCCATGAACCAGCTGGTCGACAGCATCGAGATCACGCCGCCGTAGTCGCACACAAGGACTGGCGGCAACTTCTGAGCCCTCTAACTACTACCCCCAAGGAACATTGAGACCCCGATCGCCTGGTCCGTATCGTTCGCGCAGATCTCGGCCCCGTCCCCTCGAAACGCAGAAACCGGCCCGAAGGCCGGTCTCACGCTCGGAATGTGGTCGGGGCGGCGGGATTCGAACCCACGACCACCAGTCCCCCAGACTGGTGCGCTACCAGACTGCGCCACGCCCCGACGAACCCGGAGTCTAGCACCCGCCCGACCGCACCCACGTCAGCCGGGACCGGCCTCCCCACCCTCTTCGAGACGGGCCATCCAGCGGCCGAAGTCGGCCAGCTCGTCCTTGGACTCGCGCGCCAGCAGGTCGACCAGGCAGCGCTGGACGCTCTTGCCCTCGAACAGGGCGCGCTCGACCTCGCGGGCGATCGGCATCTCGACGCCGTGCCGGTCGGCCAGCGCGAGCGCGGCGCGGACCGTGTAGGCGCCCTCGGCGACGCCGGGCAGCGAGGCCTCGATCTCGGTCCAGGAGCGGCCCTTGGCCAGCTCCTCGCCGAGCCGATGGTTCCGCGACAGCTGCGAGCCGCAGGTCGCGATCAGGTCGCCCATCCCGGCCAGGCCGGCGAACGTGAGCGGGTTCGCGCCGGCGGCGATGCCGAGCCGGGTCATCTCGGCCAGGCCGCGGGTCAGGAGCCCGGCCTTGCCGTTGTCGCCGAAGCCGAGCCCGTCGGCGGCGCCGGCCGCGATGGCGACGACGTTCTTCGTGCGCGCCGCACAGCTCGACGCCGAGGATGTCCTCGTTGACGTAGAGACGGAAACGCCGCCGGGCGATCCGCTCGACCACGCGCTCGGCGAGCGCGAGGTCCGCGGCCGCGACGACGGCCGACGCCGGCAGGTTGCGAGCCACCTCGGCCGCGAGGTTCGGTCCCGACAGCGCGGCGATCCGGCCGGCCTCGACTCCGGCCGCCTCGGCGATGACGAGGCTCATGCGCAGCAGCGTGCCCTGCTCGAGCCCCTTGACCACGGACAGCAGGTCCGCCCCGGGCGCGAGGAACGGCGCCACGGTCCCGACCATGGCGCGGAGGTGCGCGGACGGGGCCGCGAAGACGACGAGGTCGGTGGCGTCGAGGAGCGGCCGCGGGATCGGCCGTGGCGACGACGGTCGCCGGCAGGTCCACGCCCGGAAGTCGCGTCTCGTTCCGTCCGGTCGCCGCGATCCGTGCCGCCGTCTCCGGGGAGTGGCACAGCAGCGTGACCGGTTCCGACCGAGCGACCACCCGCGCGAGCGTCGTCCCCCACGCCCCGGCGCCGACGACCGCGACCCGCGGCCCGGCCATCAGTCCGTCGGCCTCAGCTCGGCTTGCGTGCCCGCGCAGCGCCGCCGCGACGCGGCCCCTTGCCCGACGCGACCGGCGCGCTGCGGAGCTTCTTGCGACGCGGCAGCTTGACCGAGGCTCGGTCGCGGAAGACCAGCCGGATCGGCGTCCCGTCGTAGCCGAACCGCTCGCGCAGCTGGTTCTCGAGGTAGCGCCGGTAGCTGAAATGGACGGCCGACGGCGTCCGAGGCGAAGAACACGAACGTCGGCGGCGCCACGGCCGCCTGCGTCGCGTAGAACAGCTTCGGCCGGTGGCCGCGGACCGGTGGCGGCGGGGTCCGCTCGGTGGCGGCCGACACGACCCGGTTGAGCTCGCCGGTCGAGATCCGCTTGCGCCGCTCGCCCCAGATGTCGATGGCGGCCTCGAGCACGCGCCCGACGCGCTGGCCGGTCTTGGCGCTGATCGAGATGATCGGAGCGAAGTCGAGGAACGGCACGTCGTTGCGGATCCACTCGACGTACTGGTCGAACGTTCGGTCGGTCTTGTCCTCGACGATGTCCCACTTGTTGACCGCGATGACGAGGCCCTTGCCCTCCTCGATGACGTACCCGGCGACATGCGCGTCCTGCGATGTCATGCCCTCGACGGCATCGATGACGAGGACCGCCACGTCCGCCCGCGACAGCGCATGGAGCGCACGCAGGGTCGAGTAGCGTTCGGCGGCCGGACCGCCGGCGACCTTGCCGCGCCGCCGGATGCCGGCAGTGTCGATCAGCACGACCTCGCTGCGACCCCACGCCAGCCGCGTGTCGATCGCGTCGCGGGTCGTGCCCGGGATGTCGGACACGATCGCCCGCTCCTCGCCGAGGAGCGCGTTGAGCAGCGACGACTTGCCGACGTTCGGACGGCCGACGAACGCGATCGCCGCCGGCACGTCGGCGTCGGCCGCCATCGCGGCGTCCCACTTGGCCGCCTCGGCATCGACGCCGTCGAGGTCGGGCGCCTCTGCTCCATCGGCGTCGTCGGCATCGCCCGCCTCAGGGTCGCCGACGACGAACGGCTCGAGCCGCCCCGCAGCGATGTCGTCGGCCCACGCCTCGGCCTCCGACTCGCGCGCCTTGCGCGCGAGCTCCGCCTCGCTTTCGGGCGGCAGCGCCCAGACGATCGCGTCGAGCAGGTCGCCCGTGCCGCGGCCGTGCGAGGCGGAGATCGCGTAGGTCTCCTCCCAGCCGAGGGCGTGGAACTCGGCGCCTTCGAGCTCGCGCTTCTCGTTGTCGGCCTTGTTGACGACCACGATCACGGGTGCGGTCGCGCGGCGCAGGATGCGCGCGGCCTCGAGGTCGGCGGGCGTCGTGCCGGTCGTCGCGTCGACGACGAACAGGATGACGTCGGCCTCGGCGATGGCCAGCCGGGCCTGCTCCTGGACGCGCGCCTCGATGGGATCGTCGGGGTCGAGCTCGAGTCCGCCGGTGTCGACGATGACGAACCGTCGCCCGTTCCAATCGGCGTCGCCGTACAGGCGGTCACGGGTCGTGCGGGCGCGGTCCTCCACGATGGCCGAGCGCTGGCCGAGGAACCGGTTGAACAGCGTGCTCTTGCCGACGTTCGGTCGCCCGACGATGGCGACGACCGGGATCCCGCCTGCTCCCCCGCTCACCACGGGTCAGGCGGCGCCGGCGATCGGCGCGGGCGGCGGTCGGGAGCGACGTGGTGCGACCGGCCGGCGTCGCGGCCCGCTCGAGCGCGGCTCGGGCCAGCTCGGCAGCCGTGGCACGCGCCTCGGGCGTGCCGGCCATCACGAGGATCCGCTCGGTGACATCGCGGAGGTCCTCGATGGGCGTGGAGGTGCCGCCCGTGACGCCGACGATCCGGGCGCCCTCGAACGGCGCCGCATCGGTCAGGTCGTGGACGCTCTCGATCTGGATGGCGACGGTGCCGGCGATCTCGCACAGCCGCGTCAGCTCCTTGGTGTTGGCACTCGAGCGGCCACCGACCACGACCATCAGGTCCACCTCGCCCGCGGTGTCGAGCGTGTCCTGCTGTCGGCGGATGGTGACCGGGCAGACGGTGTTGACGATCTTGAGCTCGTGGGCGCGCGAGACCATGAACGCGGCGAGCTTCTCGAACTTCCACGGCGGCTGGGTGGACTGGCTGATGAGCGCCATCCGCTTCTTGCGCGGGATGGCCGTCTCCCATTCCTCCTCGTCGTCGACGACGATCGCGTCCGGCGCGAAGCCGAGCATCCCGACCACCTCGGCGTGTTTCGGCGTCCCGAGCAGGACGATGGTGTAGCCATCTTCGACCAGCCTGGTCAGCTCGCGATGCTCCTGGATGACCCACGTGCAGGTGCCGTCGATGACTTCGAGCCCACGCTCTTCGGCGCGCTCCATCACGTCCGGCCGGACGCCGTGCGCCCGGATGACGACCGCCGCGCCGTGGTCGACCTCATCGAGCGATTCGACGGTCTGGATGCCGAGGTCGAGGAGGTCGCGCACGACGCCCTCGTTGTGGACGACCTGGCCGAGGGTATGGGTCGCCTTGCCGGCGGCCGACGCCTCTTTCGCCTTGTCGATCGCCTCGCGAACGCCGTAGCAGAAGCCGGTGCGCTTCGCGATTCGGACTTCCTGGACGGTTCCCATGGCTCGATTATGGCACGGGGTGCGTCCTTACCCCGCCGCGCCACCCTCGCTCGACGCACCGTCATGACCATAGAAGCCACGCTGTGAAGGCGGCAGGAGCGCCGCGATGTGCTCCATGATCATGGTCGTCACGAGGCCCTTCGCGGTTCGCCGGTCGGTGCCCGCGGGGAGCAGGTCGGCCGGCTGGAACGGCTTGCCGACGCGGATCCTGACGTGGCCGCCCGGGTGCGGGATCTTCTGGCCCTTGGGCCACACGCGGTTCGAGCCGGCGATCCCGATCGGGACGATGGGGGCGCCCGTCCGCATGGCGAGGACCGCGATCCCGTCGCGGGCTTCCTGGAGCGAGCCGTCGGGACTGCGCGTGCCCTCGGGGAAGACGAACAGGATCTGGCCTTCGTCGAGGATGCGCGTGGCCAGGCGGAAGGCCTCGATGTCGGCGGCGCCGCGATCGACCGGGTGGACGCCCGCCGTTCGCCGCCGTCCAGCCGATGATCGGCCAGGCGAACAGCTCCTTCTTGCCGAGCCAGTGGATCCGTCGCCCGAGCGTCGGGATCAGCCACGAGCCGATGACGACCGCGTCGAGGTTCGAGGCGTGGTTGGCGGCGAGGATGACAGGGCCCTCGCGCGGGATGTCGTCGATCGCGCCGGTCGCCTTGACCCGGCCCATGATCCTGCCGAAGACACGGCCCCCGGCGGTGAGCCTCGCCAAGAACGGTGTGATCGAGCTGTCGAGCGGCTCAGGGGCCTCGCTCATGTGCCGGCGCTGCTCGGCTCCGGCTCGCGCGTGTCGTCTCCGGCGGCGCGTCGCGCCTCGACGTCGCGGATGGCATTGACCACGGCGTCGACCGTGTCCTCGAAGCGGTTGCCGTCGGTCGAGATGATCCGCGCGTCCGCGGCCGCCCGCAGAGGCGCGACAGCTCGGGTCGAGTCCAGCTCATCGCGCCGGCGGAGGGCCTCGAGGATGGCCTGGGCCTCCGGCCCGTTCGGGTCGAGCCCGCGCTCCTGCGTGCGGCGGCGCGCGCGCTCCTCGACCGAGGCCTCGAGGAAGATCTTGAGGTCGGCGTCCGGCAGGACGACGGTCCCGATGTCGCGACCCGCCATGACGATCCCGCCGGCTTCCGCGAGCGTGCGTTGCCGCTGCAGCAACGCGGCACGAAGCTCCGGGATGGCCGACACCGCGGAGACGGCCGCGTCCACGGCCGGCCCGCGGACGGCCTCGGTGTGATCGGTGCCGTCGACGAGGACGCGCGCCAGCCGGCCCTGTGCGTCGGGCGCCAGCTCGACCTCGTCCACCAGCCCGCGCATCGCGTGCGGGTAGCTCGCCGACACGCGGCGCGCGAGCGCGAGCCATGTCACCGCGCGGTACAGCAGGCCCGTGTCGCAGAACCGGTAGCCGACCTCGAGCGCGGCCGCCGCGCCGACACTGCTCTTGCCGGACGACCCCGGCCCATCGAGCGCGACGATCAGCTTCGGGCGGGATTCGGCCTGGCGGGCGTCCATCTGGGCAGGATAACGGGTCGTCGGGTGGTTACCGGGCGCCGTCCGATACGCCCAACCCCTCGCCTGCCCTACTTCCACGGCGACGGCAGGTGCGTCAGCGGCTCCCGGTCCGGCAGAACGTCGGCCTGCAGCGCCGGGTCGGCAGCCGCGATGTAGCGCTCCTCGAGCCCGAGCTCCTTGAGGACGATGTTGCGGCCCTGCGCGATCCCGGTCGCCTTGTAGAACGCGACGGTCCGGTTGAAGCCCTGCCGGCCGAACCCGCAATCGGAGGACAGGATCAGCTTGTCGGCCGGGATCACTTCGAGCGCTCGCCGGATCCGGCCGGCCACGACCGGTGCCATGTCCGCTTGCAGCGTCCGGTGGCTGACCATGCCGACCGCGACCTTCTTCTTGCAGGTCGTTGGCGTAGGGCTTGAACAGGTCGATCTCGGCGAGGTCGTTCTCGGTCGCCTCGACGGTCCAGACGTCGCCCTTCAGCCGGTTGAGGTAGATGTCGATCGAGTTCGCGTAGGACTCCCCGCTGTACACCTTCTGCATGTTGGGGTTGCCCCAGCAGGTGTGGATCCACAGCTCGACGTCATCGAGGCCGTCCACCTCGTGGTTGAACGCATCGACCATGAAGTCGAGCAGCTCCGTTTCCTCCGGATGGAACGCGGCGGTGAAGTGGATCGTCGGCTCCTCGATCTGGATCACCTTCGCCCCGGCCGCGGCGAGCTGACGCAGCTCGAGGTTCATGGCCCCGGCCATGTCCCAGATCAGCTGCTTCTTGTCGTCGAGGTCGTATTCGTCGGTGTGACTGTCGAGGAAGATCGCCAGCACCTGGGATGAACAGGTCCCGAACTTGACGGGCTTGCCGGAGCGCGGCCCGCGCCTGGGCGATCCGCCACAGCTTGGCGTACTCGAGCGGGTTCTTCGGGTCAGCCTCGACCTTGCCGACCACCCGCGGCCAGCGCCAGGTCGTCTCGATCTCGTTCATGAGCGTCCCCGGCGGGAACGCGAGCAGGCTGTCACGCGAGCCTTCGTACTGAAGCTCCTCGTGTTCGAAGCCCTTCCAGCGCTGCAGCGGGTAGTGGTGCCAGGAGCGGCCGGCGAAGTCCTCGTCGAGGTGGTAGTCGCCGTTGGTGAGGATGTCGAGCCCCGCCCGTTCCTGGTCCGCGATCACCGTCGCGTGCGCATCGAGGAACTGCTCCCGGAACCGGACGTCGAGGAGCGCAGTGTCGAGCGGGCGTCCCCACAGCCCGCCGTCGTACCAGCGCGGTCGCGGCCACGAGCCGGTGACGGTCGCAGGGAGCATCAGATCCTTCGTTGCCGTCAGTGCCATCGCGCTACCCTCCTGTCGCCGCGGCACCGGCCGTCGGGTTCCCCATCCGCGTCGTGAACACGTCCAGCAGGATGGCGATCACCAGGATGCCGATCAGGGTCGCGATCGAGGCCGGTTCGTGGACCAGCGTGGTGACCACGAACGTGGCGAGCGTGATGCCGGTCGTCAGCAGGGCGAGGACGAGGATGCTCACGCGGGCGCCGGTCTCCGCGCGGACGCGCAGGTGGCCGATCGTCACC
This sequence comes from uncultured Chloroflexia bacterium, assembly GCA_963797685.1. Classification (GTDB taxonomy): domain Bacteria; phylum Chloroflexota; class Limnocylindria; order Limnocylindrales; family CSP1-4; genus SPCO01. The sequence continues at coordinate 129,068 of CAWCQK010000001.1, forward strand.
AGGGCGAAGATCGTCAAGGCGACTGCGCTGCCGATCGAGGCGACCGAGGACAGGTCGAAGGCGACCACGAGGAGGATGATCCCGGCGGCCGCCACGACCAGTCCGACCGATGCACGCTCCGCGATCCGTCCGGCCATGACCTTGGGGAACTGTCCGGTCGCGGCCAGCTCGTCGCTGAGGCCCGTTGCCGGATACAGACCGGCGTTCGTGGCACCCGCCGTCGCGAACAGCGCCGTGATGCTCATCAGGTAGTAGCCGGCCTGGCCGAGCACCGGCTGGGCGGCGACCGCGATCGCCGTCGGTCCGGCCGCGATCACCTCGGGCACGGTCAGCGTCCCGAACACGCCGATGGCGACCGCGATGTAGATCGCCGTCGCGAGCCCGATGGCGATGGCCATGGCCCGTGGCAGCTGCGACGCCGGGTCGGCGAGGTCCTTGGCGGTGAAGGTGACGACGCCGAACCCGAGGAACGCGAAGAAAGTCAGGGCGACGCCGGACACGATGGCCTGGGGACCGGGATACGTCGACGGTGACAGGAGCGCGGGGTGCATGTTCGCGATCGTCACGGCAGCGAACACGGCGAGGATCCCGATGACCACGAAGACGACCAGGCTCTGCACCCGGGCGACCAGGGTCGAACCGGCCACGTTCAAGGCTGTCATGGCCAGGACGATGATGACCGCGAACGCCTTGACCGCGGCCGTATTGCCGTCCGTCACGATGTCCGCGGCGTAGCTCCCGAAGGACAACGCGACCATCGCGGTGACGATGATGTTCGCGGCATACACGAGCCACGCCGTCACCGTCGCGATGTGGCCGACTCCGAACCCACGGTTGACGTACTCGAGCATCCCCGCGGCGGACGGGTAGCGTGCCCCGAACTTCGCGAACGAGTAGCCCTGCAGCCCGGCGATGCCGCCGGCGAGCGCGAACGAGATCCAGACGGCCGAGCCGGCCACCTCGCCGGCCGCGCCCAGCAACGAGAAGATCCCGGCCCCGACCATCGCGCCGACGCCGATGAACGCCGCTTGGCGTGTGCTGACGTGCGGTCGCTCGGGGACGGCAGGCGCTCCGGCGCCGACAGCTGTCACTGGATGAGTACGGAGATCGACAAGACCACGGCACACAGGACGGCTAGAACGATGAGCAGCGGGAAGACGAACTTGAGCCACGTCCCGTACGGGACCCGCGCGATGGCCAGGCCGCCCATGACGACGGCAGAGGTCGGGGTGATGAGGTTGATCAACCCATTCCCCGCCTGGTAGGCGGTGACCACCAGCTGCGGCGGGACGTCGGCGAACGTCGCGAGGGGCGCCATGATCGGCATCGCCACGGTCGCCAGGCCGGACGACGACGGGATGAGGAAGGACAGTGGCAGGAAGAGCGCGAACATCAGGTTGATGAACGCAACCCCACCCAGGCCGCTCACCGCCTGCTCAGCCCAGTTGAGGACCGTGTCGGTGATGAGCCCGTTGGTCATGACCACCGTGATGCCTCGGGCGATGCCGATGATCAGGGCCACGCCCAGCAGGTCGCGTGCGCCGTCGACGAACGTATTGGTGAAGCCGGTCTCGCCCATCCGGCTGACGGCCCCGATCAGGATCGCGAAGAACAGGAACGAGGCCGTCATCTCCGGGAACCACCACCACAGGGTGGGGATGCCGATCCCGAGGTCTTCCCACGGGATCACGCCATAGATCATCACCGCGAAGGCCGCGAAGAACAGCCCCAGCACGGCCTTCTGCTGGCCGGTCAGCGCGACCTGCTCGCCCGCCGCATCCGTCGCGGCCTTGAAATGCGACTCGTTGTCCGTCTTCATCGAGTAGACGAGCGACTTCGACGGGTCCTTGCGAACACGGTCCGCGTAACGGGTGACGAACACGATCCCGATCACGGTCCCGACGACCAGGATGACGATGCGGCCGAGCAGGCCCTGGTCGATCGAGACTCCGGCGAAGTTGGAGGCGATGCCGGTGGCAAACGGGTTGACCGTCGAGCCGAGGACGCCGATCCCGCAGCCGAGCATGATCAGCGCCGCGCCGGTCAGGGAATCGAAGCCTGCCGCGATCATGACCGTGACGACAAGCGCATAGAACGCGAGGCTCTCTTCGTTCATCCCGAACGTCGTCCCGCCGAGCGCGAAGACGGCCATCAAGATGGCGATCAACCATCGTTCGCGACCCTTGAGCCGGGCCACGATCCGGGCGATCCCACCCTGGATCGAGCCGGTCTTCATCGTGACCCCGAGGAAGCCGCCGATGACGAGCACGAACAGCGCGACGTCGATCGCGCCGAACAGCTCACCCGAGTTCCAGACGCTGACGCTGCCGTCGCTGCCCTTGATCCCGTACAGGCCGTTGATCGGGGCCATCAGCGAGTCGGTGATGATCCGCTGCGGGTTGGAAGGGACCTGCTGGTACGTCCCGGGGATCGGCTCCCCATCGGCGTTGGTCTGGTACTTGCCGGCCGGGATCACCCACGTCGCGATCGCGACGATGACGATGATGATGAACAGGATCGTGTAGGCGGACGGCAGCGCGAAGCCCTTCTTCGGCGCGGGGTCCTGGGTCGCGGCGGCTGTCACCTAGGTGCTCCTCCTCGTGGTTGCGGCCAAGCCGTGAGCCGTCAGATCGCCTCCTCGATCGAGGCGATCGGGTGCGTCGGGTGGGCGCCGCTCTCGACCGGCCCACGGGCGAAGAGGATCAGGCCGACGATCGCGGCCACCGCAAAGAACCCGGCGACGATGCGCCAGAGAGCGTCCATGAGACCCCTCCTCTAGAGCGGATCGCGCACGACCGGACAGGTCATGCAGTGTCCCCCACCGCGGCCCTTGCCGAGCTCGAACCCGGCGATCTCGACGACTTCGACGCCGGCCTCGCGCATCTTGGAGATCGTGAACGTGTTCCGCTCGTACGCGATCACCACGCCCGGCTCGAGCGCGACGACGTTGTTGCCGTCGTCCCACTGCTCGCGCTCCTGCTGATACGCGTCGCCACCGGTCGACACGACATGGAGCTTCGGCACGCCGAGGGCGTCTGCGACGGCGGACAGCAAGTCCTTGTCTTCTCGGACGTCGACAGTGCCGGGCTTCGAGCCGGGACGGAGGCTGATCGACCTGATCCCGTCGACGACCTTGGAGTACGCCGTCGCCTTGTCGCGATCGAGCAGGGTGAACACGGTATCGAGATGCATGTGCGCGCGGTCCTTGGTCATCACGGCCGCGATGACCCGGTCGGCGGCGCCCTTCTCGAACAGCGCCCGGGCGATCTCCTCGATCATCCGGGCCGTCGTTCGCTCCGACATCCCGATGGCGACCGTGCCGTTGCCGATGATCTCGACGTCGCCGCCCTCGAGCGACGCGAGCCCGAAGTCGTGGACGTTGAACCGGTCGTCGTCACCGAGCGGCGGATACCAGTACTCGAAGTCCTGGCCGGCGAACATCGGATGGGCCTTGTAGATCGCCGCCATGTTGAAGGCTTCCCGCCGGCGGGCAGGCCAGTACATCGGATTGATCGAGACGCCGCCGTAGATCCAGCACGACGAATCGCGGGTGAACAGCGAGTTCGGGAGCGGTGGCAGGATGAACGTCGACTCGTCATCGAGCGCCGCCGCGATCAGCGACGACTTCTTGAGGCCCCCCACGTCCAGCCCGGACTCGCCGACGGTCAGCCCGCCGATGAGATGCCGCGCCAGCGCATCGGGTGCGAGCTTGGCGAGGGCCTCCCGGACGGGCTCGACGAGCGCGATCCCGACGACGTATTCCGACGTGACGATGTCGGTCAGTCGCTGGCGCGCATCCGGACTCGCCGCGAGGGCCTCGGTCAGCAGGTCCTGGACGTAGTGCACCTGGACGCCGCGCTCGCGCATCCGCGCGACGAACTGGTCGTGCTCCCACTGCGCACGCTCGACCCACAGGACGTCGTCGAACAAGAGCTCGTCGTGGTTGTCCGGCGTGAGCCGCCGCAGGCTCAGGTCCGGCCGATGGACGATGACCTCCCGGAGCTTGCCGACCTCCGAGTGGACCCCGAACCTGCTGGTCATCGCGCTACCTCCAGGACGACGTTCGTCCCTGCCGTGCCTTCCACCATGCCACCGATCTGCTCGAGCGTGCCGATCGCCGAACGCCGGCCCGTCAGCGCCGCGAACTCGGCGGCGGCCGACACCTTCGGACCCATCGAGCCCGCCGGGAACGAGTACGAGGCGAGCTCATCGGGCGTCACCCGATCGAGATGCCGCTGGGTCGGCTTCCCCCAGTCGACGTAGACGCCGTCGACGTCGGTCGCCATCACGAACAGGTCGGCATCGAGGTCGCGTGCCAGGAGCGAGCTTGCGAGGTCCTTGTCGACGACGGCTTCGACGCCGACGAGCTGGCGATCGTCGCCCGGTTTGTACATGGTCGGGACGCCGCCGCCACCGGCGCAGATGACGACCGCGCCGTGATCGAGCAGCCAACGCATCGGCCGATGCTCGAAGATCCGGGTGGGCCGGGGAGACGGCACCACCCGCCGCCACTTCGCCCCGTCGGGCTTGACCGCCCAGCCCTTGTCAGCCGCCAGGCGACGCGCTTCTGCCTCGTCGTAGACGGGGCCGACGAACTTGGTCGGGTCATCGAAGGCGGGGTCAGCCGGGTCGACCTCGACCATCGTCAGGATGGTCGCGAGAGGCTTCTCGAACGGCAGGCGGTTACCGAGCTCCTGTTCGAGCAGGTAGCCGATCATCCCCTGCGTCTCGGCGCCGAGGATGTCGAGGGGGTACGGCTCGACATCGGGATATGCCGCCGCCTGGAGCGCGAGGAGGCCGACCTGCGGCCCGTTCCCGTGTGACACCACGAGCTCGTGGTCGGCCGCGATGGCGGCGAGCTGCTCGGCGGCGATGGCGACATTGGCCCGCTGGCGCTCGGCCGTCATCGGCTCCCCGCGCTTGAGGAGCGCATTGCCACCGAGTGCGACGACGATCCTCATCGTCGGGCCCTAGCTTCCGATCGTGGCGACCATCACGGCCTTGATGGTGTGCATCCGGTTCTCGGCCTGGTCCCACACGATCGACCGCTCGGACTCGAACACCTCGTTCGTGACCTCCATGCCGTCAAGCCCGAAGCGCTGGAACATCTCCTCGCCCACCTCGGTGTTGCGATCGTGGAGGGCCGGCAGGCAGTGCATGAACTTCACCGCGGGGTTCCCAGTCTTGTCGATGAGCTCGGCATTGACCTGGTAGGGCTTGAGGAGCTTGACCCGCTCGTCCCATTTCTCGGTGGCCTCGCCCATCGACACCCAGACGTCCGTGTACAGGAAGTCGACACCCTTGACGCCCTCGTCCGGGTCCTCGGTCAGGGTGATCCGTGCTCCGGTCTCCTTGGCGATCTCTCGGCACCGCGCGATCAGCTCGTCTTCCGGCCAGAGCGCCTTCGGGGCGCACAGGCGGACGTCCATCCCGAGCTTGCTGCCCCCGATCAGCAGCGAGTCACCCATGTTGTTGCGGGCATCGCCGAGGTAGCAGTAGGCGATGTGCGCGAGCGGCTTGTCGCTGAACTCGGTCATGGTCAGCACGTCGGCCAGGATCTGGGTCGGGTGGAACTCGTCGGTCAGCCCGTTCCAGACCGGGACGCCCGCATACGTCGCAAGCTCCTCGACCGTCTCCTGCGCGAAGCCGCGGTACTCGATGCCGTCGTACATCCGCCCGAGGACCCTGGCGGTGTCCTTCATCGACTCCTTGTGGCCGATCTGCGAGCCGCTCGGGCCGAGGTACGTGACATGGGCGCCCTGGTCGTATGCAGCGACTTCGAAGGACACGCGGGTCCGGGTCGAGGACTTCTCGAAGATGACCGCGATGTTCTTGCCTCGCATCCGCTGCTGCTCGTAGCCCGCGTACTTGGCGGCCTTGAGGTCTCCCGCGAGCTTCAGCAGGAAGCGGATCTCGCGCGGCGTGAAATCGAGGAGCGTCGTGAAGCTCCGGTTCTTCAGGTTGTAGCCCATGCCTGCCTCCCTGGTGATCCCCGTCGCAGACGCGACGCATCAGATGTTTCGCGCAGCATCGTCAGGTCATGTTGTCGGAATGTTCTCAGGTCGGCAGGACCCCCGCACGCCGCCTCAGGTCGGATGCGTAGTCCACGAAGAAATCGAGCGCGTGCGGATCGGCGATGGCGCCCGCTGCTGCGACCTCGTCGAGCGACCGGCCGAGGAAGAGGCGCTTGACCGGGACCTCCATCTTCTTGCCCGTCAGCGTTCGCGGGATGGCGGGTGCGGCGACGATCTCGTCGGGCACGTGACGCTGTGAGAGTGCGTTGCGGATGGCGGCCCGGATGCGGCCGCGAAGGTCCTCATCCAGCTCCACTCCGTCGGCCAGCACGACGAACAGCGGCATCCGATAGCCGCCATCCGGAAGCTCCAGCCCGATGACCAGACTGTCGACCACCTCCGGCAGGCCCTCCACGACACCGTACAGCTCGCTCGTCCCGAACCGGATGCCCTGCCGGTTGAGCGTCGAGTCCGAGCGGCCCTCGATGACGGCGCTCCCCCGCTCCGTGATGCGGATCCAGTCGCCGTGACGCCAGACGCCCGGGTACATCTCGAAATAGCTCTCCCGATAGCGCGCGCCGTCGAGGTCGTTCCAGAAGCGGAGCGGCATCGAGGGCAGCGGCGCGGTCAGGACGAGCTCACCGGTCTGCCCGACGACCGACCGGCCCGCCTCGTCGAACGCTTCCACGCGCGCCCCGAGCGAACGCGCCTGGAGCTCACCGGCGTGCACCGGCAGGAGCGGGCAGCCGCCGACGAAGGCCGACACGACGTCCGTGCCTCCGCTCATCGACGCGAGCCAGACGTCCGGTTTGACCGCGTCGTACACCCAGCCGAAGGCCTCGACTGAGAGCGGCGACCCGGTCGAGCCGATCGCCTCGAGATTCGACAGGTCGTTCGTGTCGCCCGGCCGGATGCCGGCTTTCATGCAGGCCGTCAGGAACGCCGCGCTCGTCCCGAACAGCTGGACCCGTGCCTCTGCCGCGATGCCCCACAGGGCGTCGAGGTCCGGGTAGCCGGGACTGCCGTCGTAGAGCAGCGGCACGCCGCCGACGAGCATCGAACCCACGAGGAAGTTCCACATCATCCAGCCGGTCGTCGTGTACCACGACATCCGGTCGCCGTCGGCGATGTCGAACATCAGCCCGACCGCCTTGGCATGCTCGAGGACGACGCCACCATGGCCGTGGACGATGGCCTTCGGGAGGCCCGTCGTGCCCGACGAATAGAGCACCCACAGTGGGTGGTCGAACGGCACGGGCTCGAACCGCAGAGGCTCCGCGGGCCCGGCGAGGAGCTCCGCCCACGTCATGCGGTCCGGGTCGCCGGTGGCGCCGACGGCGCGATCGAGATACGGGATCAGGACGGTCCGTTCCACGGTCGGCAGTGCCGCGCGCAGCTCGGCGATGACCGGCGCACGATCGTACGGCTTGCCGGCGTACGCGTAGCCGTCCACGACGATCAGGATCTTGGGCGCGATCTGGGCGAATCGGTCGACCAGGCTCTGCGTTCCGAAGTCCGGTGAGCAGCTCGACCAGATGGCGCCGATGCTCGCGCACGCGACCATCGCGATGACAGCCTCGGGGATGTTCGGGATCACCGCGGCGACCCGATCGCCGCGACCGACGCCGAGCCGCCGGAATCCGGCCGCCGCCGCCGCGACAGCCATCGTGAACTCTGCACCGCTCATCTCCCGGAGCGGTTCGCGCTCCGAGGCGAACAGCAGGGCCGGATGGTCCGGTGCGAGGCGCTTGAGCAGTGCCTCGGCGTAATTGAGCTCGGCGCCCTCGAACCATCGCGTGCCGGGCATCGTCCGATCGCTCAGGACGTGACGGCGATCGCCACGCAGCGGGATGTCGTAGTAGTCGACGATCGACGTCCAGAAACCCTCGAGGTCGTCTACAGACCAGCGCCAGAGCGCCGCATAGTCGTCGAATCTGCAGCCCCCGCTCGCGGTCGAGCCAGCGCATGTAGTCGCTGATCGTCGAGGCTTCGCGGAATGCCTCCGATGGCTCCCACAGGAGAGCGCCCTCTTCGAGCCGGCGCGCGGCGCTCACGCGATCGATCGCGATGTGAGCCCGGTCCCCTCCCCGGCCACGGCGCGCCCGGCCTGGAGCACGAGCCACCGACGGGCCGGATCGAGCAGGGTGGCGGGGTCTGCCAGTGGGTCCCCGTCGACCACGAGCAGGTCGGCGACCCGGCCGACCTCGACCGTGCCGACCTCGCCGGCGAGCCCGAGTGCCTGCGCGGACCCGCGGGTCGCGGCCCGGATCGCTGCCGCCGCGCCGATGCCGCCCGCAGCCATCCGCACGAGCTCGGTCGCGTTCGCGCCCGGCGGTCCGCTGTCGTAGCCCATCGCGAGCGCGACGCCCGCATCGTCGGCCGCGCGCAACGTGGCGTGCGCGTCGTCGGCCTGCCGCTTGGCCTGCTCGACGAGCCTCGGCGGGAAGTCGTCCACGAACCGCTCGGCGAGGTCGACGAAGGTCGACAGCGTCGGCACCAGGACGATGCCGCGCTCGGCCATCAGGCCAAGCAGCTCGGGAGCGCGGTGGAGCGACAGGCCGTGCTCGATCGTGTCGACGCCTTCCTCGACGGCGATCCGCGCCCCACCGAGGCCCTCGGCATGGGCGGCCACGCGATAACCCATCCGATGCGCCTCGTCGACGACGGCCGCGACCTCGTCGCGCGTCATCTGGGCCGGCTCAGGGTCCTCGCGCACCACCGACCGTGCGCCAGTGGCCATGATCTTGATGTAGTCGGCGCCGTCGCGGATCTGCTCGCGCACCGCCTTGCGCATCTCCCACGGCCCGTCGGCTGCGCGATACATGGTCCCGAAGATGACGGCGCCGGGCGAGGTGGCGGACAGGATCCGGCCGCACGACAGGATGCGCGGACCGGGGACGATCCCGAGTCCGATGGCCTGGCGCAGGACGATCGCCTCGCCGCCGTACCCGCCGACGTCGCGAACGGTCGTGATCCCGGCCTCCAGCAAGGCCCGGGCCATCGCGGCAAGGACGAAGTAGCCGAGCTCAGGCGGCCGCGGTTCGTCCCCATGCAGCGCCGGCGGCGGCCCGAACCCGGGACTGCGGTCCGTGTCGTGCGACACGTGGGCGTGAGCGTCGATGAGCCCGGGCATGACCGTCCGCCCGGCCAGGTCGATCGCGTCGGGCGGTGGATCGCCGGTGGCATCGTCGATCGCGGTGATCCGTCCCTCGTCGATCGAGATCGCCGTCCGTTCGCTCGGCGAGCCGCCATGCCCGTCGATGAGTCGGGCGTTCCAGAGGGTGACCGTCATCGAGGCGGGTCCGGCTTGGTCCGTGGCGCCGGTTTGGACGATGCCGCCGGTTTGGGGCGCCCGGTCGGGTTCGGTCCTGCCGGCCGCGTCGGGCTCGGCGCCGGCCGATCCTCAGCGCCACCAGATCTCGCGCCGGCCCGGCTCGTCCCCGCCCCGGCCCCGAGGCCGCGGACCTCCGGTGCCCGCAGTCGCCGTGCCCGGCCGCTCGGGAGGTCGTCGAGCCGGACCGGGCCGATCCGGACGCGGACGAGCCGCTCGACGGGGGCACCGACGACCCCGAACATCCGGCGCAGCTGGCGCTTCCAGCCCTGCGCCAGGATCGCCCGGTACCACACGAGCGGCCCGGGAGGTGGTGAGATCAGCTCGCTCAGCCGGCGCGTCTCGATGTCGGTCGTCGCTCGCAGCCCGGTCAACGTCGCCAGGCCCTCGTCGAGCGGGATCCCCGCCTTGAGAGCGGCGACCTGCTCACCGGTCAAAGGCGCCCGCAACCCGATGGCATATTCACGCTCGATGCCGTGCCGCGGATGGAGGACGCGATCGGCCCACGCGCCGTCGTTGGTGAGGACGAGCAGGCCCTCGGAGTCCTGGTCGAGACGCCCGACGGGAAAGAGCCGCGAACCCTCCGGGACGAGCGCGGTCGGGATCATGTCGAGCACCGTCTTCGACGCGTGCCGGTCGCGGACCGTCGAGGTGACGCCGGCCGGCTTGTGGAGCAGCAGGTACTCGGGCGCCGACGCCGAGCCGATCACGCGGCCGTCGACGGCGATGACCGACGTATCCGGGTCCACCTGCATCCCGAGCTTGGCGGGCTTTCCGTCCACGGTCACCCGGCCGTTCGCGATCAGCACCTCGCTCGCCCGTCGTGAGGCCACCCCGGCCGCCGCCAGGACCTTCTGGAGCCGATCGACCGGCATCAGGTCCCGTTCGCAGCGGCGGGGCTGGCAGATGGGCCGACGTCGGCCGGGAAGAGCGGCTCCGTGACCGGTTCGCCGCCCTCCTCCGCCAACCGCGCGGCCACGTCGAGGTCGAGCAGCGGCAGCTCGTCGAGGCTCGTCAGCCCGAACCGTTCGAGGAACTCGAAGCCGGTCCCGTACAGATACGGCCTGCCAGGCGCTTCGGACCGGCCCAGCTCGACGACGAGCCGCCGATGGAGCAGCGTCCGGATCGTGTAGTCGGAATCGACACCGCGGATCCGCTCGACGGCAGACTTCGTGACCGGCTGGCGGTAGGCGACGATCGCCAGGGTCTCGAGCGACGCGGGCGACAGCCGAACGGCATCGGCGCCGACGTAGCGGGCGACCAGCGCGCCACCCTCGGGCGCGGTCGCGAGCTCGACCCTGTCACCGTCGATGAGCAGCCGCACGCCTCGTTCGCGGAGCGAGACCTCGAGGTCGCCGAGGCGGGCATCCACGGTCGCTCGGTCCGTGCCGGCCAGCGCGCCGATCTCGCGTCGCGACAGCGGTTTCTCGGCGACGAACAGGAGCGCCTCCAGGGCCGCTTCGGTCAGCTCGATCGGAGGGAGGGGCTCGGCCGGCGGACGTGCGGCGGCGGCGGGCGCCTCGGCCCCGTCGAACGGCTCGACCGCGTCGCTCATGCGAACGACTCCAGCGACTCGTCGAGCGGCGTCTCGAGATCGGTATCGACCCCCGCGGCCGACCGCTCCTCGGCCGTCGTCGACCGCGCCACGATCGGACCCCACGGCGCGGCCTGGGCGACCACGATCTCGCGTCGCTTCATGAGCTCGAGCATGGCCAGGAACGTGATGGCGATCACCACTCGGTCGCGGATGCCGGCCAGCAGGTCCTGGAGGACGAACGTCGGGGCGTCACGGAGCGCCGAACGGATGATGTCCGCCCGTTCGGTGATGGTGATCGTCCGGCCGATGATCTCGGTCGGCGGCTCGGCTGGCAACGTGAGGGCGGCGAGTCGGTCGAGCGCCCGGACAAGGCGGGCGGGGTCGATCACGGGCGCGTCCGCGGGCTGGGCGCCGGCCAGGCCGGCGGCCCGTGCCGTGCCCGGCTCGCGCCGGAAGAGCCCGATCCGACGGAGAGCCCCGTCGGCCAGCCGCAGGCCGGCATCGCGGTGCGCCCGGTAGACGATGAGCCGGGCCCGGAGCTCGGCCTCGGGGTCGATCTCGTCCTCGGACGCGTCGCCGGCGGCGCCCACATCGGGTCGACGCGGCAGCATCGCCCGGCTCTTGATCAGGATCAGCTGGCTGGCGATCGCGACGAACGAGCTGACGTTGCCGAGCCGGTCTGCGTCGAGCCGGCCGAGGGCGTCCAGATAGGCCTCGGCGAGCGCCCCGAGCGGGACGGTCAGCACGTCGAGCTGGCGCGCCTCGATGAGCGACAGGAGGAGTCCCAGCGGCCCGTCGAACTCGGCCATCTGGACCTGCGTCCGGCTCTCGGGGCGGCGACCGTCACCGAACGTGACCGCCGGCGAGCGCGGCGCCGCGAACGTCATCAGTTCGCCTCGTCGGCGAGGCGCAGGAGCTCACCGAACTCGGGATCGGTCGGGGCGTCCTGATCACGGATGAGAGCCACTGTGCGGGTCGAGCACCCTGCCGCGGCAGCCAGCACGGCCGAGGTGTCGGGATGCGTGTGCAGCCGCGCAAGCGCCGGCCCGAACCCGGGCACGACGGCGGCGACCCGCCAGACCCACGTCCCATAGCGCTGGCCGAGCGAGTACGCGATCCGCGGCCAGACCCCCGTCTGGCCCTTGCCCGCGTCGTGGAGCAGGCCGGCGACGAGCAGGTCCGGATCGGTCACGCCCTCGGCGCGAAGCGAGGCGACGACATCGAGCCCATGCCGCCGGTCGGCGACGTGCATGCGGTCGAAGAGCGCGAGCTGCGCGGGCGCGGTCCAGGCCGCCAGTCCCGCTCGCTCCCCCGGTCCGACGCTCGCCCGGATGTGCGTGCGGAACTGGCGGACCTTACCGGCCCACCAGGAGCGTGAGGAAGGCATCCAGGATCGGATTTATGACCCGCAGCCCGATCGAGTCGCCGGGCGGGAAGAACAGGATGACGATGAGGATGATGAACCCGTACTGCTCGAGGAACGGCCGGACCTGGTAGACGGTCCGCTGGTCCATGAACGCGAACAGCACCTTCGATCCGTCGAGCGGTGGGATCGGGATGAAGTTGAAGATCATCAGCAGCAGGTTGATCTGGACGAAGTAGAACAGCACGTTGATGAAGAGCTCGCTCGGCCCATAGAACTGCGGCTTGTCCAGGATGTAGCGCAACGGGATGGATGCGGCGGTCGCCAGCACGAGGTTGGACAGGGGCCCGGCCGCGGCCACGATCGCCTCGCCGCGTCGCCCACCCTCGAGGTTCATCGGGTTGATCGGCGTCGGCTTGGCCCAGCCGAACCCGAACGGCGTGCCGGTGGCGGCCGAGCCGATGAACGTGAGCGCCAGCAGCGTACCGCCGACGGGGTCGAAATGGGCGATCGGGTTGAGCGTCAGCCGGCCGAACAGCTTCGCCGTGCCGTCACCCAGCCGATAAGCCGCAAGGGCGTGGCTGAACTCGTGGACCGGCAACCCCACGAGCAGCATGATCGCGACGACGATCACGGCCGGGAGGAGGGTGGACGGGTCTATCTGCAAGCGGCACCTTGGAGTACGGGGATGGCTCGTATCGTAGCGGGGCCGCGGGCAGCGGTCCTCGCGCCGCCGCGACGACCGTCAGGCTCGACTACAGCCGTGCGAGCAGATCGGCCTTCTTGGCCTCGTACTCCTCAGGCGTGATGGCGCCGCGGTCGCGGAGGTCGGCAAGGCTGGCCAGGGTCCGCGTCACCTCATCGGGGTTGGCCTTCGGGGCAGCTGCCGCCGGGGTCGATGGCGGCGTTGCCGCCGACGTGGCCACCGCACCGGCTGCGCCCGCGGCCACCGGGCCCGCGTCGCGGATCGGCGGGCTCGGTGTCCAGCCTTCGCGCTCCATGCCGACCTCGAACGCATGCTTGGCGTCGAGCATCCGCTTCTTGAACTCGATCGGGCTGCGCAGCATCTTCATCGCGTCGACACCGCTCTCGGACGCGGTCAGCACGGTCAGGTCGCCGTAGTCGAGCATGCGCCCGAAGAACGACTGCTTGAGCATCGCGTCGTTGATCTTCTCGAGCGAGCTGTCGGCGGCCTTCCGATTGAGCACGCCCGAGACCTGGATGACCCGCCGATTGGTCAGGACGTATTCCTGGTTGACGTACCGCAGCGCCGTCCAGATGGCGACGCCGATGCCTCCGACGAACAACACGAGCGTCGCATAGCCGAGCACGCTTCTGATCGTGCCGCTCAGGCCACTCGAGTCCATCCCGCTGGCGAGCCAGAAGAGGAGAGCCGCGATGATCACGGCCAGGATCGCGTACCGGGCGCCGTAGACGAAGATCGCCGGATGCTGCTTCGTCCGGTACTGGATCTGTTCCCCCGTCGACATCAGATCGTCGGCGTAGCTCATCTGGGCGGTGCCTCCCTCTCAGGCCCGCGGATGGGCCCGGCTATAGATGTCGCGGATCCGTTCGCCGGTGAGATGCGTGTACAGCTGGGTGGTGGAGATACTCGCATGACCGAGCAACTCCTGGACGATGCGCAGGTCGGCCCCGCCCTCGAGCAGGTGCGTCGCGAACGAGTGGCGGAGGGTGTGCGGGCTGACCCGGTCGGTGAGACCGGCTGCGGCCGCCGCGCGCTTGACTGCCGCCCAGGCCTGCTGGCGGGCGAGCCGGCCGCCACGATCGCCGAGGAACAGCGGACCGCCCCGGATCGGGGCGACGTGATGGCGCGTGATGAGGGCCGCACGGGGTCCTGACATCCAGCGGCCGAGCCAGTCGAGGGCGACGTCGCCGACCGGCACCAGCCGTTCCTTGTCGCCCTTGCCGATGACGCGAACGAACGCTCCGTCGACGGACAGGTCCTCGCGGTCGAGACCGATCGCCTCGCTGATCCGGAGCCCCGCCGCGTACAGGAGCTCGAGGAGCGCGCGATCGCGGAGGGCATGCACCGCATTCGGGGCGTCGGGCGCACCGGGATCGTCGCCGCCGGCTCCCTCGAGCAGACGGATCGTCTCGTCGGGGGTCAGGGTCTCGGGCAGGAGGCGGGACGGCTTCGGCAGGTCCAGGTGGGCGGCCACGTCGACGGGGATCAGCCCCTCGCCGTAGGCGAACCGGTAGAAGCCCTTGAGTGCGGCGGCCCGGCGCCTGAGGCTGCTCGGCGCCAGCCCCGGATCGCTCCGTCGGCCGCGACGGGTCCGCGCTGCCAGGTAGCCGACGGCCGCATCCGGCGACGCGGCCCAGGAGCGAGTCACACCGCGCGACGCCTCGTAGTCGTGCAGGTCCGCGCGATAGGCACGGATGGTGGCGGGCGCGAGGCCGCGCTCGACGTGCAGGTAGGTCAGGTAGTCGTCGATCGCGGCGTCGAGGGAGCGCACCCGGCGGTCGTCGGCTCAGCCGGTCTGGGCGACCTCGCCGCGCCAGGCCTCGGCGCGGTCGAGGAGCTCCCGGGCGCTGGCGAGCGTCGCGGCACCGCCCGCGTCGCCGCCGAGCATCTGGGCCAGCTCGACGATCCGGCCTTCCCGGTCGAGTCGTTCGACTTCGGTCACGGTCCGGCCGTCGCGTTCTCGCTTGGCGATGCGGTACTGGGCGTCGGCATGTGCGGCGATCTGTGGAAGGTGCGTCACGCACAGGACCTGGTGCCGTCGTGCGAGCGCCCACAGGCTGCGCCCGACCGGATCCGCGCTCCGTCCTCCGATGCCCGTGTCCACCTCGTCGAACACGAGCACGGGCGTGTCGTCGGCCTCGGCCAGCACGCTCTTGATGGCCAGTGCGACGCGCGACAGCTCGCCGCCCGATGCGATCCGCGCGAGCGGCCGGGCGGGCTCGCCGGGGTTCGGCGCGAGGCGGTAGACGACCTGGTCGGCGCCGCTGGCATCGAATGCGACCGCATCGCCATCGAGCTCGATCGCGGGTTCGTCAGCGCCCGCGACCCGGCGACCGAGCGCGACCTCGAACACCCCGGCCGGGAAGCCGAGCTCTTCGAGCACCCCGCCGACCGCACGCGCGAGAGCGTCGCCGGCAGTCCGCCTGGACTCCGACAGCGCGGCCGCGGCAACGGCCACGCCTTCGAGCAGGACGGCGTCCTCCCGATCGCGGCGGGCCCGTTCCGCGTCGAGCCCGCTGAGCCGCTCGAGCTCCTCGGCGGCCCGCTCTCCGTGAGCGATCACGGCTTCCTCGCCGTCGCCGTAGCGCCGCTCGAGCGCGTAGATCGTGCCCAGGCGCTCCTCGAGCGCGGCGAGCGTGCCCGGGTCGTGCTCGACCGCGTCCGCCAGGTCACGGATCTCGGCGGCCACGTCGTCGATCTCAGCCTCGAGACCGGCCAGCCGCTCGGAAGCGGCCTCGAAGCGCGGGTCCAGGCGAGCCAGGCCGCGGGCCTCGCGGACCGCCATCGCCGTCGCGTCTCGGGCGCCCGCGCCGTCCGCGGTCAGGGCCTCGTGGACCGCGGCCACTCCCCGGGCGATCGCCTCGCCATGCTGCGCCGCCGACAGCCGGGCACGGATCTCGTCCGCTTCACCGGGGCGTAGCCGCGCCGCCGCGATCTCCGCCACTTCATGCTCGAGCAGGTCCACCCGGCGTGCCAGCTCGCGCGGGTCGATGGCCAGCTCGGCCAATGCCGATCGGTTCGCGCGCCAGCGCTCGACGACATCGGCCATCGCCGCCCGTGCCTGACCATGCCCGCCGTAGGCATCGAGCAGGTCGCGCTGCCAACGCTCGTCGAGCAGCCGCTGCTGGTCGTGCTGACCGTGGATCTCGACCAGTGGCCCCACTTCGTCGGCCAGCCGCGCCGCGGTCGTGGCGAGGTCGTCCAATCGGGCCATCGAGCGGCCCCCGGTCGTCACCTCGCGTACCGCGATCAGCGGCTCGGGCAGCCGGTCGAACAGGGCCTCGACCCGCGCCGTCTCCGACCCGTGCCGGATGAGGCCGGTGTCGGCCCGCGAGCCACGGACCAGCCCGAGCGCATCGATCAGCAGGCTCTTGCCTGCGCCGGTCTCGCCGGTGATGACGTTGAGCCCTGGCTCGAGTGTCAGGCGCAGGCGGTCGATGAGCGCGAGGTCGCTCACGGTCAGCTCGAGGAGGCGGCCCGCGGTCACGACGGCAGCAACGCCACCTTGTGCCGAAGCAGGTCCCAGAACGGCTGGGCTCCCTCGGGCTCGATGAGGCGGATCGGGCGCTCCACGGCGCGGACCTCGACCACGTCGCCGACTTTGGCCGGGATGTCCTCGCGGCCGTCGACCGACACGAGAACCTCATATGCGTCCACCACCGTGCAGCGGACGGTCTGGATCGGACTGACGACCACCGAGCGGATCGACGACAGGTATGCGGCGATCGGGGTGACGACGAGGTTCCGACTGACCGGGTCGAGGATCGGGCCGCCCGCCGAGAACGAATAGCCGGTCGAGCCGGTCGGGCTCGCCACCACGAGGCCGTCGGCGACGAACGTCGCGAGATGGGTGTCGTCGATCGACACGTCGAGGCGGCACACCCGCGCCAGCGACCCTCGCGCGATGACGATGTCGTTGAGCGCGAAGTGGCGTTCCTCGTGGATCGGCTTGCCGTCGCGCAGGATCCGGCCGTCGAGCGCCATCCGTTCGTCGATCGCGAAGCGGCCGGCGACGATCTTTGCCAACACGGCATCGAGCTCACCCGCCTCTGCCTTCGAGAGGAAGCCGACCTTGCCAAGGTTGATGCCGAGGATCGGGACGTCCACTTCGGCGACCGCCCGGACCGCACGAAGGAACGTCCCGTCGCCGCCGAGGACGACCAGGGCGTCGGTCGTTCGGAGCTCGCCGACCAGGGCGTCGAGGTCGCCCGATTGAAGCTGCCACTCACCGATGCCGCGCACCTGGCACCAGCCGGCCGCGCGGGCGCTCAGCTCCACGGCGGCCTCGATCGTCGGGTTGTAGGCGAAACCGATCCGCTTGATGATCACCGGCCGACGGCCTCGTCCAGGGCCGCGCCCAAGGCATCGTCGATCCGCTCGCCGATCTCGGCGCAACCCGGACCCGGAGCCAGGTGGACGAGGAACTCGCGGTTACCCTCCGGCCCGGTGATCGGCGAGGCGATGACCGCGCGCGTGCCAAGCCCGAGATCCTGCGCAGTGGAGACGATGCGTTCGAGGACTTCCCGGTGGATGGCCGGATCGCGAACGACGCCGTGGTCGGTCCGTCCGCGACCGGCCTCGAATTGCGGCTTCACCAGGGCGACGATGTGGCCGGGCGGGTTCGGCGGGTGCGGGCGCAGCGTGGCGGCGATCGGTCCCAGGACGAGCGCCAGCGATATGAACGAGACGTCGACTGTCGCGACGGCGATCGGTTCCGGAAGGGTCGTTGCCGTGAGCGTGCGTGCGTTCGTCCGCTCCATCGAGACGACGCGGGGATCCCGTCTCAGCGACTCCGCCAGCTGGCCGCGACCGACATCGACGGCGTAGACGCGGGCCGCGCCGCGTTGCAGCAGGACATCGGTGAAGCCTCCGGTCGAGGCGCCGACATCGAGCGCGACCTGGCCCCGCGGATCGATCTCGAAGGCATCCAGCGCCGCCGCCAGCTTGTGCCCACCGCGGCTGACGTATGGATCGGGCTCGGCGACGCTGACGGTCGTGTCCGCGGCGATCAGGTCGCCCGGCTTGCGGTCGTGCCGGGCCGCATCGCCTTCCCCCACCCTGACCGCGCCGGCAAGGACCAGCGCCTGCGCACGGCTGCGCGTCTCGGCCAGCCCACGCTCGACCAGCAGCTGATCGAGCCGGACGCGCTGGACCTTTGCGCGGGGGGTTGGCTTGGCGGCCGAGGCTGGGCTCACCCGACTATCGTGGCACAGGCGGCTTCACGGGGAATCACCCGCCGGGGGCTGCGCTCTGCCTGTCGCAATCGGCGCGCTTGGCAGTCGCGCTTTCGGGCCTCAAGAGTCCGATCTGGACTCCTCGCTCCTGGACCGTGACTCCGACGCCTTAGAACCACGAGGGAGTCCTCGGTGGCCGTTTGCCTTGGAACACGCGCCTAATGGTCGCGCTTGGCGTCGATGCGATTGGCGTCGAGATGATCCTCCGATAAGGACGTCGTGGTTCGATCCGTCGATGACGATCACCCGAGCCGCGGTCGAACGAGAGACGTCCCGTCGGATGCGGCGGCTGGAGAGGTCAGATCGGTGACGACATCCGACGGATGCGGCTCGACGCAGGGCTGACCCTCGCTGGGCAACTCTCGGTTCCGATCGTCGGCATCCACCAAGCCATCTTGCGCGGATCGAAACGGCGATCGTGCGGCCGAGCATCGAAGTCCTGACGGCGATCGGCGATCGCGCTCGGCGCAGACCTTGGCCTCCGGTACTATCGAGGGGGCGGGGCCGCGTACTGCACGATCGCTTCCAAGCCGCCATGGTCGAGACCCTGGTGGCCATCCTCGACCGGCGCTGGAGCGCGTGAGATCCGAAGTCGCCGTGACGAAGCCCGGCACGAGGCGTCATCGACCTGGTCCTACCGAACGGAACAGGCCCGACGATCGTGGCCGACCGAAGTGCAGACCGAATGCGACGGCTGGAACAGCAGATCCGATGGAGTGCAACGAAAAGCCGACGGTCTCCGGCAACGCCGGCTAAACAGAGGATACCCGCGGAGGGCGACGTCGTATCGCGAATGCTCGTCCTTCGGTCGACCATCACACTGCGCGAACATCGCCCGGCGCTATCGACGAGGACATTGGCAACCGCGTTACCCGGCCGCGACGACGATGTGATCTCGCGCCTCACGACGCCGACTGCACCTTGGCCGGGTGCCGGTATCGTGTGGATGCGCCTCGATGGCGCCAAGGCGACAGTCCTGCCCCATCCACCCCGGGCGTCTCAGTCGGCCGTTACCGAGGACGCGCGTGACAGTCAACGCGATCTCTCAGTCGCGAGAAGTCGGGCAGATGTACCTGTCGACTGAGAGCGCTCGATCGTCGCCTCAGACGCAACGAATCAGGACCGCCCTGGTAGCGCCGCGACGAGCGTCACGACCGATTCGTCGTCTCACAGGGAAGGTAGCGTAGGGGCGACGGCACACTCCGCGACGGCCGGCGCCGGCGCCAGCCGGCACGATTCGTGCGTGCGGGCGCGCGGCGCGCGCCTGGCCGACCGACCTACCCCGCCGGGACCTCCGACTCCGAGCGCCCGGGCGTGGCTCGCAACGCCTTGAGGGCCTCGCGAACCTGGCCCGCCAGGCCGTCGGCATCGAGTCGCAGCACACGACGGAGATCCGC
Source organism: uncultured Chloroflexia bacterium (assembly GCA_963797685.1). Lineage (GTDB taxonomy): Bacteria > Chloroflexota > Limnocylindria > Limnocylindrales > CSP1-4 > SPCO01. The sequence goes on from CAWCQK010000001.1 coordinate 148,650, forward strand.
CACGGAGCCGTGATCCACGAACCGCTCGCCCGGGATGCCGAGGATCCGGATGGCGACGTCTCGGTAGGCGGGGTCGGCGAGACGCACCTCCTCGACCAGTTCCAGCACACCGCTGCCGAACCCGCCGGCGACGACGCTCTCCTCGAACGTGACGAGAAGCCGCTTCCCGCGCGCCTGGTCGAGGATCAGCTGCCGGTCAAGCGGCCGCGCATACCGCGCGTTGATGATGCCGATCGACCAGCCGTCCGCGGCCAGCATGTCGGCCGCAGCGACGGCTCGGGCGACGATCGGCCCGAAGCCGACGAAGAGCACGTCGCTGCCTTCGCGCAGGACCTCGCCGCGACCGACCGGGATGATCGAGGGCGTGACCGGTGGCACACCGAAGCCCGCATCGCGCGGATAGTGCAGCGCGAACGGATGGTCCTGCGACAGAGCGGTGTGCAGCAACGAGCGCAGCTCCTGCTCGTCCTTGGGCGATGCGATCACGAGGTTCGGCAGCTGACGCTGTGCCGGCAGCGTGAACATCCCCTGGTGGCTCGTGCCGTCCTCCCCGACGAGCCCGGCCCGGTCGACCCCGATGACCACCGGCTGGTCGTTCTGGCAGACGTCGTGGACGGTCTGGTCGAACGCTCGCTGGAGGAACGTCGAGTACAGCGCGACGACGGGCCGCATCCCGCCCATCGCCAGCCCGGTCGCCATCGCCATCGAGTGCTGTTCGGCGATGCCGACATCGAACATGCGGTCCGGGAACTCGGCCTGGAACTTCGACATCCCGGTGCCGGTCGGCATCCCCGCGGTCAGGCCCACGATCCGCCGGTCGGCCCGCGCGAGCTCGATCAGCTCGGCCGCGAAGACCGCGGTGTAGTTGGGGTTCTTCTTCGCCGTCTCGACCACGGCGGCCGGTGGGGCCGCGTCGTCGGCCATCGATTCGGCCGGCATCGCCGCACTCGCGCGGGCTCCGTCATACGCATCGGCATCAGGGGCCGCCGCCATCGTGATCGGCGGCAGGGCGGCCCCGTGGAACCCGACCTGATCGGTCTCCGCCGGGCGGAAGCCGCGGCCCTTCTGGGTCCGCACGTGCACGATCGTCGGACCCGGCAAGGTCAACGCACGGCTCAGCGTGACGAGCAGCGCGTGCAGGTCGTGGCCCGGCACGACGCCGATGTAGGTGATCCCCAGGTCCTCGAACAGCTGGCCCGGCTGGGCGAAGCTGACGACCGACTTGCGCAGCCGCCGGCTCAGCTCGAGGACGGTGCCGCCGACGATCGGGATCCGCTCGACGGTCCGGTCGTATGCGCTCTTGCCCTGGCGCCACGTGCGCGACAGCTTGATCTTCGACAGGTACTCGGAGAAGGCCCCGACGGTCGGGCTGATCGACATCTCGTTGTCGTTGAGCACGATCAACATCTGCGTCTGCCGATGGCCGATGTCGTTGAGCGCCTCGAGCGACAGACCGCTCATCAGCGCCGCATCGCCGACGACGACGGCGATCCGCTCGAGACCGTGGCGCAGGTCGCGGGCCTCGGCCAGGCCCTCGGCGATGGACAGGCCAGTCCCGGCGTGGCCGCCGTCGAACACGTCGTGCGGCGACTCAGAGCGTCGCGGGAAGCCGCCAACGCCATCGAGCTGGCGGAGCGTGCCGAACCGCTCGAGGCGCCCAGTCAGCAGCTTGTGCGGGTAGGCCTGGTGGCCGGTGTCCCAGACGATGCGATCGCGCGGGGATTCGAGCAGGCGGTGGAGGGCGATCGTCAGCTCGACCACGCCGAGCGACGATCCGAGGTGGCCGCCGGTGCGGGCCACGGTCCGCACGATCGTGTCCCGGATCTCGACCGCGAGCTGGGCTAGCTGGACCTCGTCGAGACCGCGCAGGTCGGCGGGGTCCTGGATGGTCGGCAGGATCGGCACGATGGAGGCAACTCCTGGGTGGTCGCGGTCAAGACTGCTACGGTCGCCTGACGGCTCGGACGCCGCGCGTGTGATGATGGATTCGCATCGGCGGACGCCTCGGATGGGCGTCGGCCAGAGTCTAAACCTGTCCCTTGCAGGTCGCTTGTATCCAGCGGCCGGTGCCGACCAGACACGGGGAGCCCCATGGAGAGATTCGTCGTCGATCGTCTGCGCGAGTCGCTCGCGGACCGCGTCCTGACGGCCGCGGACGGCGAGTATGACGCGGCTCGCATGACATTCAACGCGACGGTCCAGCGGAGGCCGGCGGTCATCGTCCGCGTCCGCTCCGACGACGACGTGATCGCCGCAGTCGTCGCGGCGGCTGACCTCGGCCTGCCGATCGCGGTCCGCGGTGGCGGGCACGGCGTTGCCGGACACGCGATGGCCGACGGCGCCCTGGTCGTCGACATGCGTGACCGACGCGAGGTCGAGGTCGATGCCGCGAACCGGCTCGTGCGGGTCGGCGGCGGCGCGCTGTGGGAGGACGTGGACGCGGCCGCCTGGGCGCACCACCTCGCGGTCGTCGGCGGGACGTTCGGCGACACCGGCGTCGGCGGGCTGGCGCTCGGCGGCGGGATCGGCTGGCTGTCGGGCGTGCAGGGGTTTACCTGCGACAACCTCGTCCGCGCCGAGGTCATCACGGCCGCCGGGGAAAAGGTCATCGCCGCGGCCGACGGCGACGGCGATCCCGACCTGCTCTGGGCGCTCCGCGGCGGCGGCGGCAACTTCGGTGTCGTGACGTCATTCACGTTCCGGGCGATCGATCCGGGGCCGATCCTGGCCGGCTACATCACCTACCCGTTCAGCGCCGTCAAGCAGGTCCTGCGCCGCCTGGCCGACGTCGCGGCCACGGCGCCAGGCGCTCTCGAGCTGGCGGTCGTCGTCGGCCCGTCGGAGCGCCTCGACCCAAGCGGCGACGAGATCTACGTCCGCGTCGCGGTCTGCTGGCCCGGCGATCCCGAGGTCTCTCGCGACGCCCTGAGCCCGCTGTTGACCGCGCTGCCGGCGATCGACGACGACCTCCGACTGATGGAGTACCCCGAGATCCAGGACATGAGCGGCAGGCTGCCGTTCGGGTTGCGGCACTACTGGAAGGGCCATTTCCTGCGCGCGCTCGACGAGCCGGTCATCGGCGGCGTGGTGGATGCGATCGCGACTCGTCCCGGCGGCCACAGCATGCTGCTGCTCGAGGCGATCCGGGGTGCCGCGCGCGAGGAGCCGGAGGGCGGTGCGGCTTTCAACCAGCGGACGGCGACCTGGAACGGGAGCGCTCTTGCGATCTGGGACGACCCGGCCCACGACGACGCGCAGGTCACGTGGGCGCGCTACGCCGCCGAGCGGCTCGAGGTCGGCTCGCTCAATGGCTCCGGCTACGCCAACTACGCCCCGTTCGACGAGACCAACGAGCGCGTGCGGCTCGCCTTCGGCACCGAGAACTTCGCCCGCCTCGCCAAGATCAAGGCCCGCTACGACCCGGGCAATCGCTTCCGCTTCAACCTGAACATCGCCCCGGGCTGAGCCAAGGTCGGCCCTATCCCCCGCCGGGATCCTCGGTCGCGTCCTCCGGCCGGACGTCGCGCGTCTCGAGCGCCCCGCCGGCCCGGGAGACGAGCTGCTGGACGCGCAGCTCGGCGTCGCCGAGCAGTCGCTCGCAGCGTGCCTGGAGGGCCACGCCCCGCTCATAGAGGGCGATCGCCCCCTCGAGCGGCTGGCCGCCGGCCTCGAGCTCCGCCACCGTCCGCTGGAGCTCGGCGAGAGCGTCGTCGAAGCTCAGGGCCTCGATCGCCGGATCAGTCGTCGTCGCCACCTGGCTCCTCTTCGGTGCGGTCGGTCAGCCGGTCGATGCGTGGGGCGAGGAGCATACCAAGCCGGATACCGACAGCCGCCACGATCGCCACCACGACCGCGAAGACGGCGACCGGGATCAGCGGACCCATGGCCGCCCCGGCCCGCGTCCGGTCCTCACCGGTCATCGGCCGTCGCCGGCACGTCGCCACGAGCCACGCGCAGCGCCAGCCGTGTGCCTGGCGGGGCGTCGGCCGGGTCGCGGATGACCCGAGCGTCATCTGCTCGTCGGACGATGGCGTAGCCGCGGTCGAGGGTCGCCTGCGGCCCCAGGACCGCGAGCGCCGCGGCCGAGCTGCCGAGACTCGCCCTGCCGGCGGCGAGGCGCTGACCCACCAGCGGGTCGAGGGCATCGGCGCGGGCCAGTCGGGTACGCTCGCGGACCAGGCGCGCGGGCACCGTCGGGCCGAGCCGGCCGACCAGCCGCTCGGTGGTCGATCGGCGGAAAGCGAGCGCCCCGGTGATGGCGCGGGTGCCGCGGTCCAGCAACAGCCCGACCCGCTCGCGCGTGCTGGCGAGCTGGGCCACGGGGCTGAGCCGGTCGAGCGCTCGCCTCTCGGCCACGACCTCACGGGCGACCGCACGGAGGCGGCCCACGGCGGCGCCATCGAGCCGCCGGCCTGCGGCCCGGATCGCGACGTGGAACTCGGCACGATCCGGGACGACCACCTCGGCCGCCGCCGACGGAGTCGGGGCGCGGACATCCGCGGCGAAATCGGCCAGGGTGACGTCCGCCTCGTGACCGACCCCGCAGACGACCGGGATGTCGTGCGCGACCACGGCCCGGACGACCGCCTCGTCGTTGAACGCCCAGAGGTCCTCGAGCGACCCGCCGCCCCGTGCCAGGATCGTCACCTCCGGAGCCTCGTCCGGGTGCCCGGCGGCCGTGCGTTCTGCGGCGTACCGCTCGACCTTGCGGAATGCGGCCACCAGGCTCCGCGGCGCCGCCTCGCCCTGGACCTGTGCGGCGACGAGGACGACTCGAGCCAGCGGCCAGCGCCGCCCGAGCACGTGGCAGATGTCCTTCCAGACCGCCCCCGTCGGGCTGGTGATGACCGCGATGGTCGTCGGTCGCACAGGCAGTGGCCGCTTGCGGCCCGCGTCGAACAGGCCTTCCGCGGCGAGCCGGGCCTTGAGCGCCTCGAACCGGAGCGTCAGGTCGCCGAGCCCCGCCGGCTGGATCGACTCGACGTACAGCTGGAGCGCTCCCTGTGGCTCGAACAGGTCGATCCGTCCGTGGGCGACGACGCGCAGGCCGGCCTGTGCCTCGAACGCCGAGCGGACGCGCTGGTCACGGAACCAGACGCACTGCAGCTGGTTGCGCTCGTCCTTGAGCGCGAAGTAGGCGTGGCCGGCCGACGACACCGTGACCCGGCCGATCTCGCCTTCGACCCACAGGTCTGCGAGCCGGGGGTCCGTCCGGACGGCGCCGCGGATCGCCCGCGTGACCTCGCTGACGGCCAGGATCCGAACGCCGAACGTGCCCGGCGCCGCGGGGGCGAGCGGGGCGGGCGCCGCGGCCTGGCCCGCCGCACGGCCGAACGCCGGATCGCCGAGCGGCCCGGGTCCGCGGCCGGGACCAACGCCCGGACCGACGGGTCGCAACCGACCTGACGGCTCAGCAGGATCCGCCGGGAGCGCGTCCCAGCTCGGCAGCGCCCAGTCCGGTGGCTCGGGGTCGTCGCCGCTCATCCGGGCTAGACCCTCGTCTGGTATTCCCCGGTCCGGGTATCGATCCGGATCGTGTCGCCGGGCTCGACGAAGATCGGCACCTGGACGACGAGCCCGGATTCGGTCTGGGCCGGCTTGCGGGCGCCCGACTGCGTGTCACCCGCGAAGCCGGGCTCGGTCTCGACCACCTTGAGGTCGACCGTGACCGGCAGCTCGACACCGAGCGTCTCGCCCTGATAGCTGGTCCGGTCGAGGGTCATGCCGTCCTTGAGGTACTGGGCGGTCTCGCCCAGCTGGTCGGACGACAGGGCGAACTGGTCGTACGTGTCGTTGTCCATGAAATGGAAGTCGTCACCGTCGCGATAGAGGAACTGGACGGGGCGCTTCTCCATCGACGCCCGCGGCCACTTGGTCCCGGCCTGGAACGACCGCTCGACCGTCTGGCCGCGCTTGATGTTCCGCAGCGTGATGCGGACCTGCGCCGAGCCGCGCCCCATCTTGATGTGGTGGTAGTCGAGGATCTGCCAGAGCTCGCCGTCGAGCTCGATGGCGACGCCTTTTCTGAGTTCGCCGGTGCTGATCATGGCTGTCGGGCTCCTGGGCGTGACGGCCGGTGGGTCCGGGATCGGGACGCGCGACCGGCGAGGTCAGATGAGGTGGATCGGCCCGATCGTAGCAGACGATCGGCCGTCAGCCGCCGCCGAGGATGAGCGGCTCACGCGGGAACTGCGTCAGCCGTTCGACGCGGCGGGCCGCGGCATCGAACAGGACCAGGTCCTCGATCCGAACGCCCATCTCGCCATCGAGGTAGACGCCCGGCTCCACCGAGAAGACCGTCGGGCTCGGCAGCGGGACGTCTGCGGCCAGCCGGCCGAGGGACGGGGCCTCGTGTGTGGCCAGCCCGATCCCGTGGCCGGTGCCGTGGCCGAAGTGGTCGTCGTGGCCGGCTGCGGCGATGACTCCGCGCGCCGCGGCATCGATCGCCCGCCCGCTCGGGAGCGCGTCGGCCGGGGTGACTGGCACCGCGACCGCGGCCTCGAGCGCCGCGATCGCCGCGGCCTGCGCGCGGGCCACAAGCGCGTGGATCTCGAGGTCGTGTTCGGTCGGTGGGCCCACGAACAGCGTCCGGGTCATGTCACTCCGGTAGCCGTCGACCTGGGCCCCGAAATCGAACAGCAGGACCGCCCCATCGAGGACCGGTCGGTCGCCTGGCGAGCCATGCGGCAATGCCGCCTCTGGCCCCGACAGGCAGGCGACGTCGAAGGCGAGCGCCTCGGCGCCGCCGGTCCGGATGAGCCACTCGAGACGGAGCGCGAGCTCGGCCTCCGTGACTCCCGCGTGGATCTCCGGCAGGAGCGCGGCGAGCGCCCGGTCGGCCACCGCGCAGGCCGCGGCGATGCGTTCGACCTCGGCCGGCTCCTTGACCGCGCGGTCCGCCTCGACCCAGCCCTCGATCGGAACGAGCTCGACGTCCGGGGCGGCCGCGGCCAGCCGCGTCCAGGCCGCCTGCGATACGAAGCCGGCCTCGACCCCGACCTTCCGTGCACCGGCCGATGCCATCAGCCCTGCCCAGCGCGCTGGCAGATCGCCATACACCTCGGCGAGCCGGGCGTCCGGGGCCTCGCGGCGGACCTGGATCGTGTAGCGCGAGTCCGCGAACACCGTCAGCGAATCCCCGCCAAGGATGAACTGCCCGGAGTTCCCGGCCACCTTCTCCTCGCCTTCGGCGAAGGCGAGCCCGGTCAGGTAGCGCATGTGCTCCCGCCGGACACCGAAGTAGGCGTCGATGCCGGCATCCGCGAACCGCGCCCGAACGCGCTCGATCCGCGCGGGTCGCGCGGCGCGGTCCGCCTCGGACCAGCGCTCAAGATCGGCTCGTGTCGGCGGCGCCGCGAAGTCCGCCGGGACCGGCAGCGCGCCTGACGCCGCCCGGGTCAAGGCTTGAGGTACTTCTTGACGTTCGCGGCGTGTTCCTTGGCCGTCTTGGCGAACGCGGACGTGCCAGTGCCGTCGCCCTTGGCGATGAAGTACAGGTAGCCGTCCGACGTGTCGGGATCGAGCGCGGCGTCGATCGATGTCGTGGTGGGGGTGTCCAGCGGCCCTGGTGGCAGGCCCTTGCTCGTATACGTGTTGTAGCCGGCCAGCGCCGCGGGCAGCGGGTCCGACGTCAGCCCGCCCTTGATCGGGGCCCAGAAGACGTAGGCTGGCCAGTCGGTCACGGGCTCCTTGGCGAGTTCGAGCGAATCGTGGAGATAGAAGATCGTCGGGTCGGACTGGAGGAGGCCGAGCGGCCACTTCTTCGGGTCGAGTCGATTGGCGTAGACACCGGCGATGAGTGGCTTCTCCGCGTCGAGCATCGCCTCCCGCTCGACGATCGAGGCGAGGGTCAGCACCTGATAGAAGTTCATGCCACGTGCGGCCGGGACGTTCATCCGGTCCTCCCCGACGTTCTCTGCGAACTTGTCGAGCATCAGCCGGACGAGCTCCTCCGGGGTCGTGTCGGGCAGCACACGATAGGTCGCCGGCCACAGGAATCCTTCGAGCGAGGCGCCCTTCGGCGCCTCGGCCAGGATCTTCTTGAGCCACGGGTAGTCGTTGACCAGCTCGGCCGGCGGCGAGGTCACGATGTCGCGGAACTCGGACGCGTCCATCTGCAGCGGGAGCGTCTCGAGCTTGGCCGTCACCTGCTCGAGCCGGAGGCCGGTGCGCAGGTCGATGTCGACGAACTTGGGTCCGGGCGCCGGCGCCAGGAGAGCGCTGACGAGCTGGTCAGGGGTCATGTTCTTGCGCAGGATGAACGTCCCCTGCTGGAGCGACCCGGTCAGGCTCCGCTCGGTCGCGATGAACACGAACGCACGGCTGTCGCCGAGAAGTCCCGCGTTCTCGAGCTTCGTCGCGATCGACTTGGCCGTGTCGCCCTGCTCGACGAGGAACTCGACCTGGGTCGTGTCCGCCGAGACAGGCGTCGTGAGGGCGGGCCCGAGCTTCTCGGCCACGATGTCCTTCACGAACGGCAGCTGGAGGGCCGCCGGATTGTCGTCGGCGATGCTCATGACCGCGTCGGCGACCGCGGGACGGAGCGCGGTCAGTGCGACTGTGATGACCAGCGCGGCCAGGACGAGCGCGAAGACCAGGAACTTGATCAGCCCGACGGCGCTGCTCCCTCGTCCGCCACGGCCGCGGCGGCCACCCGGGACGGGCTGGGAGAATTCCGGGACGGTTTCGGTCGCGTAGGCGTCGGGATCGTAGGGACGGGCCTGTGCGGCGCGCGAATCCCGGGGGCGTCCGCCGGAGCGGATCGTCATCGGCTGGTCTCCTGGGGGGCTGGGGGTCGTGGCAAGGACGAACGGCGTCCGGCGCGTGTGTCGAGCGCGTCCTGCAGGATGATCGCTGCCGCCTCGCGATCGACTCGCGCGCGATAGGCGTCCCGCTGGGTCTTGCTCGGCGGTCCCCCCGACCGGCCTCGTTTCATGGGCCCGAGACGTGTCTCGGCGAGATGGCTGCTCAACCGCTCGTCGTGGAACGAGACCGCGATGCGCAGTCTAGCGTGGATCGCCTCACCCCACGTCCGGGTCAGGGCAGCCTGCGGTCCCTCGTCGCCGGATGCCTCGAGCGGCAGCCCGACCACGAGCTCGCCCACCCCGTAGTGATCGACTACGGCCCGAAGCGCCGCCGCATCGGCGTCGAGGTCGCGTCCGCGCTTGACGGTGACGAGCGGCATGGCCGGCGTCTCGGCGTCGTCGGCCAGCGCCAGACCCAGCCGGCGTTCGCCGAGGTCGACCCCGAGCAATCGCGTCACGGGGTCGTCGAGCCCGAGGGCGACGCCGACGGCGTTTCGATCGGGACGGGTTGGTGGACGGTCACGTCGACTCGGCTCTCGAAGCTCGGGACGGATCCGGTCCAGTCGGGCGAGACCGAGATCTCGACGTCGCCGAACGGCGCCAGGATCGCCTTCGCCTCCGGGATCGGCTTGCCGAGCACCATCTTCTCGAGCGTAGCGGGGTCAAGGTTGGCGGTCTGCTTGGCGTTCGCGTGGACAGGGAAGGTGACCGTCTGGCCGGCGACGATGGCATCACCGACCGTGACGTCGACCGAGCCGGGGACGAGCGTATGGTCCGGCTTGACCGCAGCCTGCAACGCGGTCATCGCGATGCCGCTGACCGGCGCCGAATCGGCCGTGATGACCGTGCCGGTAGCGGAGAGACCGAGGTCGAATGTCGCGATCTCCTGGCCGACCAGCGTCGTCGGATCCACCGATGGGGTCGTCGTTCCCAGCACGCCCGTAGCCGGGAAGACCGTCGCGCCGTTGCTGGCGAGCGATGGATCGGCGAGGGCCTCGGTGAACAATTCGTGGAGGGACGCGTCGAGCGCCGCGAGAGCACCATCGACGTCGGCCTGCGTGACGCGGGTGAACGTCTGGCTCGTCCCGCCCGAGGTCGCCTCCGGGTTCGAGACCTTGAGGAACAGCGAGTTCTCGCCGTTGGGCACGATGACGATCGTGCCGGCGTCGACATTGCCGTCCGGTCCACCCTCCACCGCGGTGATGGCGACGCTGATCCGTCCCGGCGTGAGCGTGATCTGCGTGCCGATGGTGATGAGCTGGGCGCGCGGGATGGTGACGGTGCCATCGGTCCGGAAGCGGACGCCACTGTTGGTCCGCACGACGCTCCCAGCGGAAATGCGATTGGTACTGGTCGGGTCGAGGTTCTGGAACCGCACGGTGCCGGTCGCGCTCGTCACGGCGACCCGCTTGCCGGTCGCGTTGAACGTGTTGGTGACCGAGACCGGGACCGGCACCTGCTGCGCAGGCACGACGAGTGCCGTCGGATCCGGCGCGGTGGCAGTCGTGTCGGCGGTCACGGTCAGGTCGACCGGCCCGACGGGCTCCTGGCGCGGCGTCACTCCGATCGCGGCCGAGGGCAACAGCAGGTAGACGCCGACCCCCGCCACGAGCACGGCAAGGGCCAGGATGGCAGCGCCGATGAGCCATGGCGTACGGGTCCGGCCACCGCGTCGCGCACCTGCGGCCGCCCCGGCACCGGCCGCGACCGGGGCCGATGCGCCGCGCGGAACGCTGGTCCGGATCGTGTCTCCGGGCGGCACGACCGCGGCCGCGCTGACCATCGCCGCCCCGCCGGCGGCTGCCGGGACCGCAAGCCCGAGGGTGCCATCGGATCCGGAGGACCCCATCGGCTGCGAGGGGGTCCCGCGCTCGGGCGTCGACAGGGCGCCGGCGGCCACGATTGCCGCCGGCGGACCGGCCGCGCCGCTCGCGGCGTCATCGCTGCCCTCCAGCGACGACTCGTACTCGGACACCGACGCGAAGACCGGCAGTCCCGCCGATGCGGCCAGGGCCCGGGTGGCCCCATCGCCGGACACGATCGACAGCCGCTTGTCGTGTGTCAGCGCGTCCCGCGACAGCAGCCGGAAGTTGATCCGCGACGTCGCGACGCGCGAGCCGTACGGCAGCACGACGGCGATCCGCGGCGCCTGTGCGTCGCGGATGCGGGCGGCGGCCGAGGTGATCTCGTCGTCGACCTCGAGATAGATGATCCGTCCGGCCACGTCAGACCTTCATCGCGCGCAGGACGCGACGGAGCGCCGCGTCGAGAGCATCTTCCGTCGTCTGGAGCTCGATGGCCTGATAGGCCAGCCCCAGCGGGGTGACGTCCTGCTGGTCGACCAGGAGAGCGGTCGCATCCGAGATGGTCTCGATCTGGCCCGGCTCCATGACGATGACCTCGGGCGGCCGGGCGAACGGCAGCCGCTCATAGAACGCCTGCGACGCGAGCGCCTCGCGGATCTGCGGCAGCCGTGAGCCACCGCCGCACAGGAAGATGCGACCGGGCAGCAGGTCACCACCGGACAGCTCCTCCATCACCAGCTCGACACCGGCCGCCCAGACCCGAACGTCGTCGGCGATGATCGTGGCCACGTTGTCCGCCTGGTCGACCGACACCCCGCGGGCGTAATCGACCTTGAGGGACTCCGCCCTCGGGAACGGAAGGTCGAGCCGGTCGGCGAGGCTCTTGGTGAACGCGCGGCCGCCGAGCGCGAACATCCGCGTCCCCTCGATGCCGCCCTGGCGGACCAGCGCGACGTCGGTCGTCCCGCCGCCCACGTCGACGAACAGAGCACCCGCCTGCCGGATATGGTCGCTGCCGAGCACACGCGCCACGGCATAGGGCTCGGCGACGATCTCGAGCAGCTCGAGGTCGAGCTGTGAGGCGACGCTCTGGAGCGCACCGAGGTGGACGAGTGGGGCGAACGCGTTGAAGATCCCGATCTTGATGTGCCGGCCCTGGAAGCCCACCGGATTGGTCAGCGCGTAGCCATCGATCGAGGCGCCCGTCACCGCGGCATGCACCAGCCGGACGTCGACATGGGGCAGGCCGGTCTCCCACGTGATCGCACGCTCGGCCTCGTGGAGCGCCTCTCGCTGGACCGCGTCGATGAGCCGCTGGAGCTCGGCCTCGGTGATCGGGGTATCGGGTTTCTTGCGCTCCTGGCTGTGGGTCGTGGTGAAGCCCTTGACCAGCTCGCCGGCGATCCCGATGACGACCTGGGTCGGGCGGAAGCCGGCCATCTCCTCGGCTTCCTGGAGCGCGACCGCGCAGTTGTCCACGACGGCCGCGATGTCGGCGACGGTCCCGGACTGCATGTGCGACAGCCCTTGCCGCTTGCGACCGACGCCGCGGACGGTCCCGTGGCCGTTCGGGTCGATGTCGAAGACGAGCGCCTTGGCGAATTCCGTCCCGACGTCGAGCGCCGTGCAGGCGGCAAGGGCCTCGCTCCCATCGCGCTGCCAGATGCGGCGCCAGAACGCCATCAGGCCCCGGTCTCGAGGTGGGCCCGGATGGCTGCCAGCGCATCGACCAGTCCCTCGCGCCGGGTCCCCCGACCCTGCGCCATCCCCGGCCGCCCGCCGCCCCGCCCCTCGAGCGCGGGCATCGCCAGCGTCACCAGGTCGCCGGCCGAGATGCCGCGTGCCACGAGGTCGTCGCTGACGGTCACGAAGAGCTGCGGTTCGTCGGCGTCCAGTCCAAGCGCCACGACGCCCGATCCGAGCGAGCCGCTCACGTCGCGGGCAGCGGCCTTGAGCGCGTCCATCGATGCATACGGCAGCGCACCGGCGACGAGGCGGATGCCCGACGCCACTTCTGTGGCGCCCGCGGCCAGTTCGCCAGGTTTGGGCAGCGCGGCCCCGGCGCCCGCCTTGAGACGGCGCTTCGCCTCTCGCAGCTCGTCCTGGAGCGCGGCGACCCGGTCGCCGATCCCACCGACCGACTGCGCGCCGATCGCGGCCGCGGCGGCGTCGAGGGCATCGAACCGCTCGCGCACGAGCGCATCAGCGGCTGCGCCCGTGACCGCCTCGATGCGACGCATCCCGGAACCGATGCTCCGCTCGCCGGTGATGAGGAAGCCGCCGACCTGGCCAGTCGCGCGGCAGTGGGTGCCGCCGCACAGCTCGAAGGAATAGCCGTCGACCCGGATGGTCCGGACGGTCTCGCCGTACTTCTCGTCGAAGAAGGCGTCGGCGCCACCCTCGATGGCATCGGTCATGCTCATGAACGCGATGGAGACGGGCCGGTCCTCGCGGATGATGCGGTGGACCTCGTCTTCGATGGCGTGGGTCTCGTCGCGGGTCAGCGCACGATCGAACGGGAAGTCGAAGCGCAGGTAGTCGGGTGTGACCAGCGAGCCCGCCTGGCGTGCCCGCTCCCCGACCACGTTCCGCAATGCGCGATGGAGCAGGTGCGTGCCCGTGTGGTTGCGCATCGTGTGAGCACGTCGCTCGGGATCGACCACGGCTTCGACGGCCTCGCCGACGCGCAGCCGGCCGTGGAGCGTGCCCTGCATCACGACCAGGCCGCCGAGCGGCTTCTGCGTGTCGGTCACGCTGAACAGCTCGCTGCCACCGCCCGGCTCGCGCAGGACGCCGTGGTCGCCGACCTGGCCGCCGCCCTCGGCATAGAACGGGGTCTGGTCGAGGACCACTGCCGCCTCGCCGTGCCCGGTCAGCTCGTCGAACTCCATCCCGTCGCGCAGGATGGCGACCACGCGGCCTTCGGCCGTCGTCGTCTCGTAGCCGACGAACCGGGTGTCGCCGACGCGGCCCTGGATCGCGCCGTAGAGCGCGACCAGCTCGGCATGCTTCGAGAGCTGCGCCTTGGTCCCCGACCGGCTGCGGTCACGCTGCTCGGCGAGCGCGCGTTCGAAGCCGTCGCGATCGACCGCGACGCCGTATTCGGCGGCGAGCTCGACCGTCAGGTCGATCGGGAAGCCGTACGTGTCGTGGAGCTTGAATGCGATCTCGCCGGCGAGCGATGGCGCGTCGGTCCGGAGGTCATCGGGTGACCGGCCGACGACGCGCGGCGCGTCGGTCCCCACGACCTTGCCGATCTCGGTCTCGAGGAGCTTGGTCCCGGCGTCGAGCGTTCGGCCGAACTGCGCTTCCTCGCGGGCGATGACGCCGAGGATCTCGTCGCGCCGCGCGACGAGGTGTGGGTACGCCTCGCCCATGACCTCGATGACCACGCCCGCGGCCTCGGCCATGAACGGCTCGCGCCTGCCCAGCAACCGCCCATGGCGGACCGCCCGCCGGAAGAGCTTGCGCAGAACGTAGCCGCGGCCCTCGTTCGACGGGAAGACGTCGTCGCCGATGAGGAACGTCACGGCGCGCGAGTGGTCGGCGATGACCTGGTAGCTGAACCGCTCGCTCTCGAACGAGTCCGGATCGTGGCCGAGCAGCTCGCGCATCCGCGCGTGGATCGGCGTGAAGAGGTCCGTGTCGTAGTTGGTCGGGACCTGCTGGAGGACGCTGGCGAGCCGCTCGAGGCCCATCCCAGTGTCGACGCTGGTGAACGGCAGCGGGACCCGGCCATCGGGCAGCTGATCGAACTCCATGAACACGAGGTTCCAGATCTCGAGCCAGCGCGGGCAGGTCTCGCTGTGATCCGGGATGCAGTCCGGGCCTTCGGAGAACTGCAGGCCGCGGTCGAAATGGATCTCGCTGCACGGACCGCACGGCCCCGTGTCGGCCATCCGCCAGAAGTTGCTGTCGTCGCCGTGGTCGACGTCGCCCCAGCGCGCCATCCGCTCGGGCGGCAGTCCGATCTCGTCGCGCCAGATGTCCCAGGCGACCTGGTCGTCGGTGTACGTCGTGGCCGCCAGGCGATCGGCAGGGATCCCGAACTCGCGGGTCAGCAGGTCCCAGGCGAAGTGGATCGCCTCGCGCTTGAAGTAATCGCCGAACGACCAGTTGCCGAGCATCTCGAAGAACGTGTGGTGGCGCGGCGTCCGGCCGACCTCCTCGAAGTCGTTGTGCTTGCCGGCCACGCGCAGGCAGCGCTGATAGTCAACGGCCCGGGTGTACGACCGTGTCTCGGCACCGATGAGCACGTCCTTGAACTGGACCATCCCGGAGTTGGTGAACAGCAGCGTCGCGTCGCCCGCGGGGACGAGGCTGGCGCTGGGCACCGGGGCATGGCCGCGCTCGGCGAAGAACTCGACGAACCGGCGGCGGATCTCGGCGGCGGGCAACGCCACGATCCGTGGATCGGGGGTCTGGACGGGTGGCGGCATCGGAGGCAATGGTACTCAACCCATGGTGTATGGCGGCCGTAACGCGACCGTCCTGCCGTGCGGGCGCGACTGTCAGCCCAGGTGGGCCATGCTGACCTGTCTGGGACCCGTAGTGGAGGATGGACCATGACAGTCGCCCGAAAGTGCGAAAGCTGCGGAAAGGTCGACAAACGCGTCACCTGGAAGTCCGAGTCTGACGCGGCCAAGGACCCGGTGTTCGAGCGGTTCACCTGCCCGAACTGCGCCTGGACCGAGTTCGACCTCGTCGAAGCCGAGCCGGAGCGCGAGCCCGCCAACGCTTGAGTCCGCGTCGCGTCGGAGTCGGCGTCATCGGACCGTGAACCCGACCCGTTGACAGCACGGTGGTCGTCCCGAATGCTTCGGCGATGGCCACCGTCGCTTCGATCCTGGTCGTGGTCGTCGCGGCGATCCACGTCTATATCGTCGTCCTCGAGATGTTCCTGTGGCGGACGCCGCGCGGGCTCCGTTCGTTCGGGACGACGCAGGCATTCGCCGACGAATCGGCGACTCTCGCCGCCAATCAGGGCCTGTACAACGGCTTCCTTGTCGCGGGGCTCGTCTGGGGCCTCCTGGCGGCCGACCCGCTGGGATTCCAGGTCAAGGTCTTCTTCCTGGCCTGCGTCATCGTTGCCGGCGTGTACGGCGCCGCGACCGTCAGCCGGCGGATCCTGATCGTCCAGGCCGTGCCTGCCGCCGTGGCCCTCGTGGCCGTCCTGGTCGCCGCCAACGCCTGATCCGGTCGTCCGGCGGCCTCAGGTCCGTCTCAGGCGTCTCTCAGCGTTCCCGGCGACGATCGGCCCACCCCCGATACGAACTGGAGCCGCCCGATGACACCGATCCAGACCCCGACGACGGACCGTGGGCCGCGATCCCCCGACGCTGCCCATTCGCCCCCATCCGACCCCGATGACGACGACCGGCTCATCGGCCGCGTCCTGAGCCGGCGCGACGTCCTGGCGCTGATGGGTGCCGTGTCGGTCTCGGCGGTCGCTGCGGCATGCGCGCCCGGCTCGGCCGCCGGCGGACTCGTCTCGCCATCTGCCTCGGGTGCGACCGGCACGACCGCCGGCGCGGCGTCGGCGATAGCTGCGGCCTCCGCGGCCACTGGCGCCAGCTCGCTGCCGTCATGCGTCGTCGTCCCGGCACTCACAGAGGGTCCGTATTACGTCGACGAGAAGCTCGAGCGTTCCGACATCCGCCCCGACACGTCGACCGGCAAGGCGGTCGACGGCGCCACCCTCACCCTGGACTGGGTCGTGTCGAAGGTGGACGGCTCGGCGTGCGTGCCCCTCGAGGGCGTGCTCGTCGACGTCTGGCACTGCGATGCCCTCGGCGAGTATTCGGACGTCGGGTCCGAGCAGGGTCACGACTTCCTGCGCGGCTACCAGCACACCGACGCCAACGGCCAAGCGACCATCACCACCGTCTACCCAGGCTGGTACCAGGGTCGTGCCGTGCACATCCACTTCAAGATCCGGACCGATCCGGCTGCCGCGTCGGGCGGCTTCGAGTTCACCTCCCAGCTCTTCTTCGACGATGCCTTCAGCGCCAAGGTCTACAGCACCGGCGTCTATGCGCCCAAGGGCACGCCCGACACGCCCAACGCGTCCGACGGCATCTACCAGCAGAGCCAGGGCATGACACTGCTCGACGTCGTCCCGGATGGCGACGGCTACAAGGCGACGTTCGAGCTGGCGGTCCAAACGGCATGACGACAGGACGCGTCAGGTTGCGCGGGGCCTAGCCCTCGGTCGACCGCCGCCGGCGGCGTCGGCGCGACCAGAACGACGAACCGGCGAGGATCGCGCCAACGATGGCGCCGATCGTCAGCCCACGGAGGAACGACGCAGTCGAGCGATCCCCGTCCGGGCTGCTCATGCCTTGCGCAGGCTCGGGCCGAGGATCGCGACGGCCGAGGAGATCCCGATCCCGACCCAGGCGACGAGCGTCGCACCGAGAACGTGGAAGTCGCCGATCGTCAGCACGTCGAGGCCGAGCCGCCCGGCCAGCGTGTCCCCGGCCCACGCGCCGAGGATCGCCGCGACCACGATGATCGGCAACCGGCCCCCGGCGTTGCCGCGGATGAGAACGTAGAGGGCGGCGTTGAAGACGCCGACCAGCACGGCGAGGATGAGCGCCGGCCCGATGCTCACGTCCGCGCGCCGGCGAGGATGCCGCGGCCATCGCTAGCGTCGTGGGCGTCGTGGGCGTCGTGGGCCGCGTCGGTCGCCGTGGTCCTGTTCGGCCGCGCGATCCGCCCTCCGCCGAGGACCACATCGCCGTCGTACAGGACCGCGGCCTGGCCGGGCGCCGCGGCCCACACCGGTCGGTCGGTTTCGACCAGCCAGCGCCCACCGCGCGCCGGTTCGCTGTCGGATGCAGGCGCGACGGTCGCGGGGATCAGCGCCGCGCGGTGACGGATCCGGATCTCGGCCCGGAACGGCCCTCGCCCGGCGGGGGCGTCACCGGCGACGAAGCTGGCGCGCTCGAGCTCGATCCGGGTGGTCTCGAGATCCTCGCGCCGCCCGAGCGTGATGGTGTTCGTCAGCGGGTCGATGCGGCTCACGTAGCGCGGCTCGCCGAGGGCGACGCCAAGCCCCTGCCGCTGACCGACCGTGTAGGCCGCGGTGCCGCGATGCTCCCCCACCCGCTCCCCGTCGGCGTCGAGCAGCGGACCGGCCTCCGGCACCCAGCCGGCGCGGTCACGCAGCGCATCGCGGTAGTCGCCGCCAGGGACGAAGCAGATCTCCTGGCTCTCTGGCTTGTCGGCGGTCGCGAGGCCCAGCTCGCGCGCGACCGCCCGCACCTCGGGCTTCGTCAGCTCGCCGAGCGGGAATCGTGCGTGCTCGAGCTGGTCCTGCCGCAACCCGTACAGGAAATAGGTCTGGTCCTTGTCGGCGTCGTGGGCGCGCAGCAACCGCGCCTGCCCATCCGGACCCACGTCGCGTCGAGCGTAATGCCCGGTCGCGACGGCGTCGCAGTCGTACAGGTGTCGCGCCCGCCCGAGCAGCGCCCCGAACTTGACGTAGGTGTTGCAGTCGACGCACGGCGACGGCGTCTCGCCCCCGAGGTACGCGTCGAGGAACGGCTGGAGCACGCCGGCATCGAACTCGCGCTCGAGGTTCATCACGTAGAACGGGATGTCGAGCTGGGCCGCGACCCGGCGCGCGTCATCCGCGGCGTCGAGCGAGCAGCAGCTCTTCTTGAACTCGGAATAGCTGTCGGCGACGTCGTGCAGCCGCATCCAGACGCCGACCACCTCGTGGCCCTGGCCGTGCAGGAGTGCCGCCGCGACCGAGGAATCCACCCCGCCCGACATCGCGACCAGGATCCGACTCACGCGGGCACGCCCTCGCCAAGTGGATCGGCCGCCACCGCCGCGCCTCCGATCCGCATCGAGGCGATGACCCGCGGGACGATGTCGGCGGCGGTCGCGACCTCGTCGTCCGTGGTCGTCCGGCCGAGCGACAGCCGCAGCGCGCCTCGCGCCTCTTCGTCGGGGTAGCCCATCGCGGCCAGGACGTGGCTGACGTCAGTCGAGCCGGTCGTACACGCCGAGCCGACCGAGCAGGCGATCCCCTCCAGGTCGAGCGACATCGCCACCGACACCCCGTCGGTGTCGCGGGCCACGACCGACAGGATGCCTGGCAGCCGTTCCTTGGGATGGCCCGTCGCCTCGACGCCGGGAGCCGCCAGCACCGCATCGGCGAGCCGGTCGCGCTGGGCGCGCAGCTTCAGGACGGTCGCCGGGCGTTCGGCGCAGGCCAGCTCGTAGGCGGCGGCCAGGCCGACAGCGCCGGCGACGTTCTCGGTGCCCGCACGTCGGTGGCGCTCCTGGGTGCCGCCCTGCTGCTGCGCCAGGATGTGCGTGCCGTGCCGGACATAGAGCGCCCCGATGCCCTTCGGCCCTTCGAACTTGTGCGCGCCGAGCGAGACGAGGTCAGCGTCGAGTGTCTCGACGTCGAGGTCGATGTGCGGCGCCGCCTGGACCGCGTCGATGTGGAGGACGACACCCTTGCGCGATCGCACCCGGGCGGCGATCTCGGCGACCGGCTGGAGCGTGCCCACCTCGTTGTTGGCGAGCATGATGGAGACGAGGATCGTCTTGTCGTTGAGCGCGGATTCGAGCTGGTCCGGGTCCACCCTGCCGTAGCGGTCGACCGGCAGCTCGACGATCTCGAAGCCGAACTTCTCGAGGTAGCGCAGCGTGTGCCCGACCGCGTGGTGCTCGACCGACGAGGTGACGATGCGATGGCCGCGCGCCTTGCCGGCCCAGGCCGCGCCCTTGAGCGCCAGGTTGTTCGCCTCGGTGCCGCCGGACGTGAACACGACCTCCCGCCCCTGCGCGTTGAGCCGCGTCGCGACCTTCTCGTGGGCGTCGTCGAGCGCCGCGCGTGCGGCGCGCCCGAAGCTGTGCGCCGAGCTCGGGTTGCCGAACGACTCGGTCAGGAACGGCAGCATCGCGTCGAGGACCTCGCGCCGGAGCGGCGTCGTCGCGGCGTGATCCAGGTAGATCGGCATCCGCCCGATCGTACACCCGACCTCGTCCCGCAGGCCGGATCGAGCCGGGTCGGCCGGGGCGGGAGGTCCCGACCGAATGTGACAAACGTCCATGGGTATCAGTGACGACCGGCAGTGGTCCCGATCGGCCGTCGGCGGGAGGATACGAGCACGAACCGCACGAACCGCATGGAGTCCCGACCGATGACGTTCCTCGTCGCAGCCCTCATCACCATCATCCCGCTGATCGCCCTGATCTCCGCCGCCGTCCTGACCGACCGGCTCAATGCCCGGGCCGGCGGCCAGTCCGCGCAGCTCACCTACCGCGCGTACGGCGCCTGACGAGCCACCGCCGTCCGTGACTGGACAGCGGTGAGAGCATCGGGGGCGTGACCCCTTTCACCATCGAGCCGCTCGGGCGGTTCTCGCTCGCGGCGGCCCAGGATTTCGCCGGCGGGTTTGCCGCCGGGATCGGCGCCCATGGGACGGCCACTGGCCTGCTCATGACATTCCCCGTCGAGGGCTGGCGCGACAGCGCCGCGGTCGACGTCTGGCAGAGCCCCGACGGGCGGATCCACGGGGAAGCCCACGGCTCCGATGATGTCGAGACCGTCCGACGCCAGGCGGCCCGGTCGCTGTCGCTCGACCACGACGGCCGCGGCTGGGCCGAAGTCGGCGAGCGCGATCCTGTCCTCGGTGCCCTGCAGGCTCAGTACGACTGGCTGCGCCCGGTCTGCTTCTATTCCGCGTACGAGGCGGCCACCTCGTTCGTGATCGGACAGCGCATCTCGATGCGGCAGGCGCGTGTCATCAAGGACCGCCTCGCCGAGTCATACGGCGACCCGGTCGAGATCGGTGACCAGACGGTCCGGCCGTTCCCGCGGCCGCAGCGTCTGCTCGAAGTGCCATCCGTGACGGGACTCGCGCAGGTCAAGGTCGACCGGATCCACGACCTCGCCCGGGCCGCCATCGACGGCGTCCTCGACACCGAGCGGTTGCGGATGCTGCCGGAGGCCGAGGCGCTGGCCCAGCTCCAGGCACTCCCCGGGGTCGGGCCGTGGACCGCGTCGGCGATCCTGTTGCGTGGCTGTGGCGTCGCCGATGCCGTCCCGACGGTCGACGACATCAGCCGGAACGCCGTCGCTGCGATCTACGGGCTCGCGGAGCCGCCCGATGACGCGACCTGGACGACGATCTCCGACGTCTGGCGCCCGTACCGGATGTGGGCGACCGTCCTTCTCCACATGGCCTGGCGGCGACAGCAGCCGGGCACGCCGAGCTACCGCCAGAAGGGTTGACGCCGCTCAGCCGGCCGTCGTCGCCTCGCGCTCGGCCGCGCGTCGCAGATCGTCGGCCTGGCCCGCCGCGCGCCGGCGGTCATGCTGCGCGAGAGCGCGCTTGCGCAGACGGATCGAGTGCGGCGTCACCTCGACCAGCTCGTCCGCGGCGATGAACTCGAGCGCGGTCTCGAGCGTGATCGGGCGGGGTGGCGTCAGCCGGAGCGACTCGTCGTGCGAGTGGGTCCGGATGTTGGTCAGCTTCTTCTCCTTGGTCGCGTTGACGTCCATGTCGCCCGACCGGCTGTTCTGGCCGACGATCATCCCCTCGTAGACCTCGACCCCGGCGCCGATGAAGAGTTCGGCGCGCTGCTCGAGGTTGAACAGGCCGTACGCGTTGGACACCCCGGCACGGTCCGCGACGAGCACGCCGTCCGTGCGGTGCGTCACCTCGCCGGCCCACGGTCCGTAGCCCTCGCCGATCTGGTGCAGCAGGGCCGTGCCGCGGGTGTCGGTCAGGAGCTGGCCGCGATAGCCGATCAGGCCGCGGACCGGCAGGACGAACTCCATCCGCACGCGGCCGTCGGTATCGGTCGAGATCTGCTCGAGGCGGCCCTTGCGCCCGGCGATCGCGGTCTGGACCTCGCCGATGTAGTCGGGCGGGATGTCGATGGTGATCCGCTCGTAGGGTTCCTGCACCTCGCCACCGACCTCGCGCAGGAGGACTTCCGGGCGCGATGCCGTGAGCTCGTAGCCTTCGCGCCGCATCTGCTCGATGAGGACCGCCAGCTGGAGCTCGCCACGACCGCGGACCTCGAATGCCTCGCTCGAGTCGGACGGGCGGACCTCGATCGAGACGTTCCCGAGGACCTCCTTGTCGAGACGGGCCTTGATCTGCCGGCTGGTGACGTACTTGCCCTCCCGGCCGGCGAGCGGCGAGGTGTTGACACCGAACGTCATCCGCAGAGTCGGGGCGTCGACGTCGAGGCGCGGCAGCGGGCGCGGGTCGGCCGGATCGGTCAGGGTGTCGCCGATGGTCACCTCGGGGAGTCCCGCGACCGAGACGATGTCGCCCGGGCCAGCCTCCTCGATGTCCACGCGATCGATGCCATGCGCGGTCTGCAGGCTGGTCACGGTGCCGCTGAGGGTGACGGTCCGGCCGGGCTCGATGGAACCGGCTGTGTCGTCGGCCTCGTCGCGCAGGACGATGATGCGCTGGCCGGTCCGGATCGTGCCGTTCCAGATCCGCCCGACGGCCATCCGCCCGACGTACTCGTTCGCCGACAGGTTGGTGACGAGCAGCTGGAGCGGGTGATCGGGCGTGTAGGTGACCGGCGGCGTGACCTCGACGAGCAGGTCGAGCAGCGGTCGAAGGTCGGTGCCGGGATCGGCCAGGTCGCGCGTCGCGGTGCCGGCCTTGGCGTTCGTGTACACGATCGGGAACTCGATCTGGTGCTCGTCGGCGCCGAGGTCGATGAACAGCTCGTAGATCTCGTCGAGGACCTCGCCCGCGCGGGCGTCGCTGCGATCGATCTTGTTGATCGCGACGACGACCGGGAGCCGGCGCGCCATCGCCTTCTGGAGGACGTAGCGGGTCTGCGGCAGCGGCCCCTCCGCGGCGTCCACGAGCAGGAGCACCGAATCGACCATCAGCAGCGAGCGCTCGACCTCTCCGCCGAAGTCGGCATGGCCGGGCGTGTCGACGATGTTGAGGCGGACGCCGGCGTGGTCGATCGTCGTCTGCTTGGCGAGGATCGTGATGCCCTTCTCGCGTTCGAGGTCGCCCGAATCCATGACCCGGTCGACGACGGCCTGGTTGGAGCGGAACGCGCCGGTCTGGCGCAGCAGCGCGTCGACCAGCGTGGTCTTGCCGTGGTCGACGTGCGCGACGATGGCGACGTTGCGCAGATCGGCGCGTATCGCAGTCGCGGTCGGGTGCTCGGGGTTCGAGGTGGGGTTCGGGGTCGTTGCGTCGGGCACGAGGTGATGGATCTCCAGGTCGAGGGGACGCCCGATTGTGCCACGGATGGCTGGACCGCGGCTGACGCGGCCCCCTATGCTGCGACGATGGCCCGCTACGATCTCTGCCCGAACTGCGAAGGGGCGATGCCGTCCGGCAACGTCCATTGCTTCGGGTGCGGTGCGGACATCCCGCCTCCGAGGCTCGACAACGGATCGATCCTGGTCCAGCTCTACCCGGCGGTGACGCAGGCCGTGGCGTTCGAGTTCTATCGTGTCGAGTCGGCTCGCCTGGCGGCTGCGGGCTGGTATCCAGTGGCGCACAGCTGGGGCGATGAGCGCCCCGGCGCGGGCTTTGCGGCCCTCCTCGGCGACGTGGCGGCGACCCAGATATCGGGCACGTTGCTCGTCACGTATCGACAGGGCGGCCGCGCGTGACGGTCGCCGCCGTGATCCTGTCGTCATCGGTCGAGGGGTCGCTCGCCGACACGCTCGGGCAGCCGCGGGTCCGCCGCCTGGCCGACCTCGCGTGGTCCGGCGGGGCGCTGCCGATCGTCGTCGTTTCTCCCGACCCGGAGGGCACCGTGGCGGCGGCGCTGGCCGGGTCGGAGGCAACCTACGGCTCCGCTGCCCCGCCCGAAGGCGGACCCGTCGGCCAGATGGTCCGCGGCAGCGAGCTCGCTCTGGCCGAGGTCCACGGCACGACCGCGGTCCTGCTCTGGCCGGGCCGGATGACGTGGGTCGGCCCCGAGACGATCACTTCGCTCATCGAGACGCACGGCATGGACCCCGCGACGATCCTGCGGCCGGCGTGGCACGGCGAGCCCGGCTGGCCGGTGTTGTTGCCGACCGCACGGCTTGATGCGCTGCGCGGCGTCGCGGCTGACCGGATGCCGCCGCAGATCGTCGAGGACCTCGTCGCGGTCGTCCCGGCGCGTGTGGTCGAGATGGGTGACCCGGGCGTCATCCACGACGTCGACACGCCCGAGTCGGATCTGCCCGCCTACGAGGGCCCGCCCGATCCGCCGGCCGGCCACAGCCACGAATGGGGCGCCGACGTCGCCGCGGAGGCCGGTCTCACCGAGCCCTGAGCGTACCGACCGGTGGCGCGCGCGCCCATCGAGGTTGTTGACCGCCAGACGACGATCCCGGCGCAAGGTCGATGAGGGCCTCGTCACGCGCTCCCGATGGTGACCGCGGGTCAACGATTTCAGCGGCAAGGCGGTGCGGATCTCGTCGCGCGCCCCGGCTGGTGACCGCGGGTCAACGATTTCAGCGGCAAGGCCGTGAGGAAGCCGCAAACGTTGACCCAGGGTCAACAGAACACCTTCAGCGGATCGGATCTCCGCAGATCGCGTCGGAATCGTTGACCGTGGGTCAACGATCGCGTGTGAGAGCCAGCGGCCAACACCCAGCCGCCGGAATCGTTGACCGTGGGTCACGACCGAGCGCCGGGCGCGACGGACGGACCTATTCGGCGGTGGGCGCCGTCCTCGACCGCATCAACCCGTCCCGGACTCGCGCGACAGGCACCGTCGCGCCGGCGATCCCGCCGATGACCAGCGCGACGCCCAGCAGCTGCGTCGGCGACGGCGTCTCGCCAAGCAGCACGATCGCCAGGCCCATCGACATCACCGGCTGGGTCAGCAGGATGACCGAGGTGATGATCGCGGGCAGGCGAGGCAGGGAGATGGAGATCAGCAGGTAGCCAGCCGACTGGGCCGTGATCCCGAGCATCGCCAGCCAGAAGAGGCTCTGCGGACCCGGTGTCAGATCGAGGTCACCGACCAGCCGACCGACCACGAACGACGCGACGACCACGACCCCGGTCGCCACGGCCACTGGACCCGCCGGGCGTCGGGCATCTCGGCCGCCCCAGCGGATGATGAGCAGATAGCCGGAGTAACACAGCGCAGTGGCGATGCCGAGGACGACCCCGAGCTCCGGCGCCGCCCCGTACGCGCCGGTGCCGACCACGCCCGAGATGAGGATCACGCCCGCGAGCACGATCGGCAGCGCGAGCAACGTGGCGCGTGACGGTCGCTCGCCAAGGAGGAGCCAGGCGAAGAAGCCGACGATGATGACCTGGAGATTGCCCAGCACCGTCGCGAGGCCTGCGCCGACCGCCTCGATGGCGTGGTGCCAGAACATCAGGTCGCCGGTGAAGAACAACCCCGCGATCGCCGCCAGCTGGATCGTCTTGCGCGGCAGCGGGCCGTAGCGTCGCCACTCCCCGAAGGCCACGAGCACGAGCAGAGGCAGGCCGAACACGGCGCGATAGAACGTGCCGGTCGACGGCTGCACCGCGGCATAGATGTAGAACACCCCGGAGAAGGAGATGCAGGTCGCGCCGAGCAGCGCCGCCAGTCGTGGACGCTGCGCGAACCAGGCGAGCGGCCCGGGCTGCGCGCTCAGGAGTAGAGCTCGCCGGCGAGGTACTTGAGCCCGGAATCGACTTGGATGGTGGCGACCCGCGCGCCGTCGCCGAGGCGCCGAGCCACCGCGAGCGCCGCCGCGATGTTGGCACCGGTCGATGGCCCGGACCAGACCCCGTCCTCGCGCGCCGCGCGCCGCGCCATCGCAAACGCGTCGGCGGTCGAGACCGCGATGATCTCGTCCACCTCGTCGAGCGACAGCTGCGGCGGGACGAACCCGGTGCCGCCGCCCTCGATCCGGTGCGTGCCGGGAGCGCCCCCGGACAGGACCGCCGACTCCGCCGGTTCGACGGCGACACGCTGGATCGCCGGGATGCGGTCCCGCAGCGCCCGTGTGGTTCCCAGGTAGCAACCCGCGGTCCCGACGTAGATGCACACCGCATCGATCCGGCCATCCAGCTGGTCCGCCAGCTCGGCACCCAGCGCCCGGTACCCCTCGACCATATCCGTGTTGTTGAACTGGTCCGTCTGGAACGCCCCGATCTCGGCGGCGATCTCGGCGGCCCGCGCCCGCATGCGCGGGATGAGCGTTGGCGTGATGCCCTCGGGGCTCGAGAGCAGCTCTACGTCGGCGCCGAAGGCCCGCATCGTCTTGATCTTCTCGACCGCGAACGCATCCGAGCTGACGATCCGCAAGGGGTAGCCCTTGACCGAGCAGATGAGCGCCAGCGAGCTGCCGGTCGACCCGCCGGTGTATTCGACCACGGTCTGGCCGGGCTGCAGGCGACCCGATCGCTCGGCGCCCTCGATCATCGCCAGCGCCATCCGGTCCTTGTACGAGCCGGTGGGGTTCGACGCCTCCAGCTTGACCCAGACCTCGGCCATCCCGGGCTCAGCCAGCCGGCTCAAGCGGGCGACCGGGGTATTGCCGATCGCCGCGAGCACGCCGGGACGATCCACCTTGGACGCCACGTTACGGCGCCGCCTTCGCCGGCACGCCGACGAAGCGAAGGCCGAGTTCTTCGTACTGCCCCGGCTCCGGGATCGACGGCGCCTCGAGCATCGGATCGGTACCGGATTGCGTCTTGGGGAATGCCATGACCTCGCGGATGTTGGTCTGCTCGGCGAGCAGCGCGGCCCAGCGGTCGATGCCGAGCGCGATCCCGCCGTGCGGTGGAGCGCCGTAGTCGAAGGCGTCGAGGACGGCCCCGAACTTCTCGTGCATCGCCTCGAGCGAGTGGCCCTGCAGCCGGAACGAACGCTCGAGCAGCTCGCGCCGGTGGATCCGGATCGAGCCGCCACCCAGCTCCCAGCCATTGAGCGCCAGGTCGTACTGGAGCGCCCGGGCCCGGCCCGCCGGATCGTCCGATGACGGTCGGTCGGGGTCGCCCGACGATGTCACGAGCAGCGCCTCGTCCTCGGGCAGGACCCCGCTGAACGGGTTGTGCGTCGCGTGCCAGCGTCCGAGCTCCGCGTCCCACTGGTACATCGGGAACCGGTTGACCCAGACGTATGACAGAACGTTCGGGTCGGCCAGCCCGAGCCGGTCGCCAAGCTCGACGCGCAGCCGGCCCAGGACGTCGGCGGTGATCTCGTGCTGTGTCGGCGACGATGAGGATGAGGTCGCCCTCGGTCGCGGCGGTCCGTTCGACGATCGCGCGCTGCGTGTCGTCGGCCAGGAACTTGGCGATCGGGCCTTTCACCTCGCCATCGGCCAGCGACAGGTGTGCCAGGCCCTTCGCGCCGAACCGGCGGGCACGCTCGGTCAGCTCGTCGATCTCGCGGCGGGTCACGCCGGCCATCCCGGGCGCAACGATGGCCTTGACCCGTCCGCCCGCCGCGAGCGCCGAATCGAAGACGCCGAACCCGGACGCGGGCGCGTCGTCGGCATCGACCAGGGCCGGACGCAGGTCGACCAGCTCCATCCCGAAGCGGACGTCGGGCTTGTCGGAGCCGAACCGTTCGATGGCCTCCTCGAAGGTGAGCCGCGGGAACGGCGCCTCGAGGATCGGCCGCTCCGGAACGGTCGCCCGCGAGACCTCGATCGCCATCGCCTCGACGAACCCGGTCACGGTCGCCTCGTCGACGAAGCTCATCTCGAGGTCGAGCTGGGTGAATTCGGGCTGTCTGTCGCCGCGCAGGTCCTCATCCCGGTAGCAGCGGGCGATCTGCATGTAGCGGTCGATGCCGGCGACCATCAGCAGCTGCTTGAGCTGCTGGGGGCTCTGCGGCAGCGCGTAGAGCGTGCCCGGCTGGAGGCGACTCGGGACGATGAAGTCCCGGGCACCCTCGGGCGTGCTCTTGATGAGGGTCGGCGTCTCGACCTCCACGAAGCCATTGGCGTGATGGACCTCGCGGATGGCCTGCACCATCCGGCTGCGGAGCATCAGGCGTCGCTGCATCGGCTCGCGCCGGATGTCGAGGTAGCGGTACTTGAGACGCAGGCTCTCGTCGACGGTCGCATCGGGGTCGTTGATGTAGAACGGCGGCGTCTTGGCCTCGGACAGGATGTCGACGCCGGTCGCCTGCAGCTCGATCGCCCCGGTCGGCAGCTTGGCGTTCTCGGTGCCGGGCAGCCGTGGGGCGACCGTCGCCCACGACCATCACCACGAACTCCGGGCGGACCCTGCTCGCCTGTGCGTGCGCCTCGGGCGCGTCGGCCTTGTCGATGACGACCTGGGTGATGCCATGGCGGTCGCGCAGGTCGAGGAAGATCAGCTGGCCGTGGTCGCGCCGGCGATGGACCCAGCCGGCCAGACGGGCGGTCGACCCCGCATCGCCGGCGCGCAGCTGGCCGCAGGTGTGGGTGCGATAGGGCGTGGCGAGGCTCGGCGGGTCGTCGGTCATGGCGGAGGTATCGTATCCGCCGGACCCGACCGACGAGCGAACGGTGCCGTCCCTATGCCGAGGATGACGATGCTGGCCGACAAGCGTGCCCACACCACCCTTCCCACCGCCGATCTCGACCGCCTGCGGACCTGGTACGAAGGGGTCCTCGGCTTCGAGCCATTCGCGGTGCGGCCGGGCGCCGTCCTCTACCGCACGGCAGTCGGGAGCGTCTTCGCGATCTCGCGCGGATCGGTCGTCTCGTCGGGGACGCATACCCAGATGGCCTTCACCGTCGACGACATCGAGGCAGAAGCGGCGGATCTTCGGGCGCGCGGCGTCGTCTTCGAGTCGTACGAGACACCCCGAACGGTCGATGGGGTCGCGAGGATCGGGGCCGGACGAGCCGCCTGGTTCAAGGACCCGGACGGGAACGTGCTGGCGATCCTGCAGTTCGACGATCCCGCCTGACGACAGGAGCGACGCGCCCGGCGCGTATCGCTCAGGAGGCGACGAGGTCCGCGATGGCGCGCAGGTGGTCGGGCGTGGTCCCGCAGCAGCCACCGACGATCGAGGCACCGGCATCGCGCATGGCGACCGCCGCGGCGGCCATCGTGGAGGGCTCGGAGCGGTAGACGGCGCGCATGTCGACCAGCTCGGGCATCCCCGCGTTCGACTTGGCGACGAGGGTCGCGACTGGGTCGGCCGCGCGCATCCGCTCGATGACCGTGATCAGCTCGTCGGGGCCGTTGCCACAGTTGCCGCCGACCGCATCGGCGCCCCACGCCGTCAACGAGGCGACCGCCTGTTCCGGAGTGACGCCCATCATGGTCCGACCGCGGGTGTCGAAGGTCATGGTCGTGATCAAGGCGATCCCGGGCGACACGCGCCGGACGCCCTCGATGGCGGCCTTGATCTCGAGCAGATCGGACATCGTCTCGATCCAGATGAGGTCCACGCCGCCCGCAACGAGGGCCGCCGCCTGCTCGGCGAAGATGTCGACCGCTTCGTCGTAGTCGAGGGTGCCCGTCGGGGCCAGGATCGCGCCACTCGGGCCGATGTCGCCCGCCACGAGCGCGTCACCGCCGGCAGCGTCCACCTCGTTGCGAAGGAGGACCGCGGCGGTCTGGTTGAGCTCCGCGACCCGCTCCTGGAGGCCGTGCAGGCTGAGCCGCATCCGGTTGCCACCGAACGTGTTGGTCATGAGGATCTGCGACCCGGCGTCGAGGTAGCCGCGGTGGATCCGGCGGATGACGTCGGGCTTTGACAGGTTCCAGACCTCGGGCGGGTCACCGAACATCAGGCCGTTGGCGAACAGCATCGTGCCCATCGCGCCGTCGGCGATGACGGTCGGCGTCGAGTCGACAAGCTCGAGCCAGCGCTCACTCGCGGCGCCGCCGTCGGCCCGCCGGCGCTCGGCGAGACCGGGGAACGCAGCCGGATCGAACGGCTCCGGTTCGGCCGTGGGGCTGTGCATGACCCGGCGCGGTCTGGTCATCGGGTACCTCGGGTTGGCTGGCGACCGCGCGAGTGTAGCCCGCTTTCTGTACGCTCCGCCGGCGACCCCCCAGGAGACCCGGCTTGATCGATCCAGTCCAGGCCATCGTCATCATCGCGGCCGGGATGGCGGCCGGGACCATCAACACAATCGTCGGGTCGGGCTCGCTGATCACCTTCCCGACCCTGTTGCTGCTCGGTTACTCGCCGATCGTCGCCAACGTGTCGAACACGGTCGGGCTCGTTCCCGGATCGATCAGCGGCTCGATCGGCTACCGGCGGGAGCTGGTCGGGCAACGGGCCCGAGCCATCCCGCTGATGATCGCGGCCGGCCTGGGCGGTCTGACCGGGGCCGCGCTCCTGCTGATCCTGCCGGCAACCGCGTTCGCCCGGATCGTGCCGATCCTGATCCTCGTCGCCTGCGGGCTGGTCGCGGTCCAGCCGCGGCTGTCGACGTGGGTCGCCGCGCGCCGGCTCCGGCTCGGCCACGAGCCGCGGCACGGCGGCGGACCCGTGCTGATCGCCAGCGTCTACCTGACGGGCATCTATGGCGGCTATTTCGGGGCCGCCCAGGGGGTCATCCTGATCGCGCTGCTGGCGATCCTGATCGACGACGACCTGCAGCGCCTCAACGGGCTCAAGAACGTCCTCGCGGCGGTCGTCAACTCGGTCGCGGCGGTCATCTTCATCCTCGTGGCACCCGTCGCCTGGGGACCGGCCATCCTGCTCGCGATCGGCTCGACCATCGGCGGTCAGCTCGGGGCGGTGGTCGGCCGGCGGCTGTCGCCACTCGCGTTGCGCGTCGCGATCGTCACCATCGGGACCATCGTCGCGGTCAAGCTCCTGGTCGGTTGACGGTCAGAGCCCCGCCTTCATCGTCAGGATGCGGCCGTACGAGGCGGTCAGACGCGTCTTCGGGATGGTGCCGTTGCGGGCGTCGGTGAGGAGCGTCGCGTAGACCGCCGCGGTCGATGCCTCGGAACCGGTCAGCAGCAACATGTCCGTCCCGGCGATGGCGGCGCGGACCGCCAGCGTCCGACTCGACAGGCCGCGTGCCGCCGCCGTCCCGTTGAGCGAATCGGTGATGGTCACGCCGGTGAACCCGAGGTCGTGCCGCAGCAGCGTCTGGGTGATGATCCGTGACCAGCCGGCCGCATGCGAGCCGTCGTAGGCGGTGTAGGTCGCGTTCGACAGCATGATCAGCGGGATATGCCGTGCGATCGCCGTCCGGTAGGGGCGCAGGCCCGGCGCAAGCCGCGACGTCGACATCCTGATCGTAACCACCGAAGCGTCGGTGTCGTGGGTCGCGAAACCGATGCCCGGGAAGTGCTTCATCGACGGGATGACCCCCTTCGACTCGAGCCCCGTCGCGAACGCATTGGACAGCGACGCGGTCTGGACCGCGCTGAACGACCAGGTCCGGCCCGCGCGATACATGAACGAGGCGGTCGTCGCCGGCACGTCCGCGACCGGCGCGAAGTCGACGTTGATGCCGAGCGCCCGCAGCGCCGAACCCGTGCTCGCGCCCTGAGCGCGCGCGGTGGTCGTGCTGTCGAGCCTGCCCATCTGCGGCGGGGACAGGGTGGGTGGCGCCCACGGGATGCGCTTGATCGACCCGCCCTCCTGGTCGACCGCGATGAGCAGCCGCGGCTGGCCGCCGGCCTTGGCCGCGGCCTGGAGCGTGGCGGTGAGAGCGACCAGGGCGGTCCGGGTGGTGAGGTTCGAGCCGAACAGGATGATCCCACCGACCTCACCGCGGCCGATGCGGCCGAGCAGGCTGGCGCTCGGCGTGGTTCCGTCCATGCGGATCACGAGCTTCTGGCCGATGAGGTGGGCCAGGGTCGGCGTTGCGGTCGTCGTGGTTACGGCGGTCGCGGCCATCGCGGGAGTGGCCGCGGGCGGTGACGCGGCGACGCTCGCCGAGACCGCGTCCGACCCTCCGACGACCAGAAGCGCCGTCAGAAGGGCGGCCGACAGGCGTCGGATGGCTAGCGTGCCCATGGCTGCATCTCGATGTCGCCCTTCGAGCCCGGCGCGCCGTTGCACGGCGGTACGGTGGCGTCGGTCGGCGACAGCGGCGTCGCGACGAAGCGGCCGCCGCCGTTCAGCACGAACGCCACGGACACCGGCGGCACCGGGTCGGGACCGCAGTAGTTGGCGTCCTGGGCGAACGTCTTGACGACGTCGCCGGGAGCAAGCGTCAGGGACTTGGACGGTCCCGGATCGGTGCCGTCGATGAGCACGGAGCCGTGGCCGTCCACCAGCTGTGGCCGCGCCATCGTCGCCAGCCGGCAGGTCACGGTGCCTGCGTTGGTCAGCTCCAGGTCGGCGATCCGATGCCCGGCGGCGCCTTCCCAGGCCGTGATCCGGGCGGCGAGCGACGCGGGATCGCACGGACCGATCGTGGGCGCCGGAGTCGCGGTCGGGGTCGGGGTCGGCGTGGCGGTCGGCGTCGGGGTGGGGCTGGCCGTCGGCGTCGGCGAGGGTGTCGCGGTCGCAGTCGCGGTCGGTGATGCCGTGGGGATCGGAGTGTCGGTGGCACTCGGCGACGCGGTCGCGATGGCGCCGACACCGCCGCGGTCCGGGCCGATGCGGCCCATGACGGCCACGGCGATCACCAGCGCCGCCACGACCAGGGTCGCACCGGCAAGCGTGGCGCCGGCCCGGCCGGCGGTCACGCCCGAGCGACGCGGCGAGGTCGCAGGGCGGCGGGCGCGGCCTGTGACGGCTGACCATTCCTCGAGGATGCGATCGACGCGCGACGGTTCCATCAGGCGTGCTCCAGCTTCGTACGGGCGCGACTCACGGCCGCGCGCAATGCGCCGGGCGTGGTGCCCAGTGCCAGCGCCACCTCGTCATAGGGCGCGCCTTCGACGGCGGTCATGACGAGGGCGGCACGTTCCAGTGGTGACAGGTCGCCGAGCGCGGCGCAGACATCAAGCCAGCGTGCCTGGACCGATTGGTCCATGGTCTCGGGAGGGATGGTCGGAGACAGCGACAGGCGGCGCCGGAGGGCCCGGAACCGATCCGTGGCCAGGCGCCGTGTCGCGACGAGCAGCCACGGCAGGACCGGCCGGTCCCAGTCGAGGCGCCCGCGGTTGTCCCACAGGCGGAGGAATGCCTCCTGGGCGAGATCCTCGGCGGCCGCCCAGTCATTGGTCCACGCGAGGGCGAACCGGAAGACGTCGCCCCAATGCGTCTGGAAGGCGCGCTCGTAGGCGAGTTCGGTCGATTCGGCGAGGGCCATCGGTGCGGTCACACTACATACACGCCGGCCGGACGCCAAACGCACGGTCGGGATCGGATCCGTCCAGCAGTGCCACCCCGCGCTCAGGCGGCGCGGCCGCGCACCGCCCATGCTCGCGCGACCAGACGGATGCTCCCGTCGGGCTCGGTCGGAAGGTCCGCGCGAAGCATGTCCCGCAGCGCGAGCCTCGCGTCGTCGTCGAGGGACGCGACGTATCCGGGCGCCGGGCCGGTCGCGCGCAGGAACGGCGTCCAGTAGTCATCGAAGTCGGCGAAGACGGTCGGGACCTCGACCGCGGCGGTCTCGATGGCGGACAGCCCCGCGGCCTCGAATGCGTCTGCGAGTGGCTCGGGCGCACAGACCGGAAAGCGGACGGCCTCGTCCAGCGAGCGTGCCGCGGGGTCGAGAGCGACCGCCGCGTCCCAGAAGGTCCGGATCAGCTGCATCCGGCTCGCATAGTCCCAGACGTAGGCCGCGACCGTGGCGCCGGGTGCCGCGACGCGCCGCATCTCGCCCAGCGCGGCGGCAAGGTCCGGGACGAAGTTGAGGACGAGACCCGAGGCGACGACGTCCACCGAGTCGTCGTCGAGCGGCAGCGACGCGGCGCTGCCGACGAGGAAGCTCGCCCGCGCATCCTGGATCCGCCCGCGCGCCGTCTCGACGAAGGCCGACGACGGATCGACTCCGGTGACCGCCGCGGGGTCAGCCCGGGCCAGGATCGTCGCGGTCAACGCCCCACTGCCGCAGCCGACGTCCAGCCAGCGGGCGCCGGACGCGATCGCCAGCCGATCCACGAAGCGTGCCGCGACCGGTCGGCTCCAACGGCCGATGTAGGCCTCGTAGGCGTCGCCGTCGTCCCAGCGGTCGTCCGCCACGTCAGTCGGGCGCTGGACCGTGACGGTGGGCACGATGGGCGCGCTCGATCTCGCGACCGAGGCCGTCGAGCTGGACCTGCTTCTGCGTCCCGGCCGGCAGGTCGCGCAGGCCGACCTCGCCACTCGCCAGCTCGTCGCCGACGATGACCGCGAAATGCGCCTGGTCCCGGGCGGCCGCCTCGAGCTGCTTTCCGAGCTTCCGTCGGCCCAGCTCCGCGCGGGCCGCGATCCCGGCTGCGCGCAACTCCGTCGCGATCCGGAGCCGGGCGATCGTGTCGTCCGGATCGGCCCCGACGACGACCGCGATGGGCGCCGGGTCGGCGGCACCGGCCACCGCGGTCCCGGCGTCGGCCAGCGCCAAGAGCAGCCGGTCGAGTCCGATCCCAAACCCGATGCCGGGTGTCGAGCGACCGCCGAGAAGCTCGATGAGCCCGTCGTATCGCCCGCCGCCGGCAAGGGCCTGCTGCTGGCCCTCGCGGCCGGTGACGTAGAACTCGAACGCGGTCCGCGTGTAGTAATCGAGCCCGCGGACGAGCCCCGGCTCCAACCGGTATCGGACGCCGAGAGCGTCGAGATGCGCCCGGAGACCGGCGAAATGGTCGGCGCACGCTTCGCACAGGCGATCGGTGATCTTTGGCGCCGCTGCGTTGAGCGCGGCCATCGCGGGATCCTTCGAATCGAGCAGGCGCAGGACATTTCGCTCGAGCCGCCCGCGTTCGAGCTCGGGCAGCGACTCGGCATGGCTGCGGTAATACGCGGTCAGCGTCTCGATGTAGGCGGGCCGGCAGGCCGCGTCGCCGATCGAGTTCAGGTGGACCTCGACGCCGTCGAGGCCGGCATCGGCGTAGAAGCGCGCGCCGAGCTCGATGATCTCGGCGTCGATGGCCGGCCCGGCGTCGCCGATCGCCTCGATGTCGAACTGCCAGAACTGGCGGTAGCGGCCGGCCTGCGGTCGGTCGTAGCGGAACATCGGCCCGGTCTCGGTCAGCTTCACCGGTTGGGGCCAGGTCTGCATCCCGTGCTGGACGTAGGCGCGCGCGATCCCGGCCGTCGGCTCCGGTCGGAGCGCCCACGATTCGGCCTCCTCGGTCCGTGGAGAGATCCGGAAGAGCTCCTTCTCCACGATGTCGGTGACCTCGCCGACACCGCGCTCGAAGACGTCGGTCAGCTCGAACAGCGGTGTCTCGATCCGGTGATAGCCGTAGCGGGCGGCAAGGTCCGCGGCGAGACGCTCGAGCCACGTCCAGGCCGCGGTCTCCGGCGGCAAGAGGTCGCGGGTGCCGCGTGGCGCACGGAACGTGGGCATGGTCGAGAGTCTAGATGGTCGGGCACGCCGGACGGTCGCCGGCGCGGCGGCCCGGCAGCACCACGGCGCAGTAGCATCTGTCGCGGGGCGCAGCGCGGCGATCCCGGTCCGTGACCGCCTCCAGGCTCGAGCACCGATGGACAATCCGTTCCGGATCGCGGGCACGACCGAGCCGCCGAAGCCGCCGACCCCCTTCGCCGTCGTTCTCCTGTCATTCCTGCCACTGCTGCTCGTGACGGTCGGCGGGCTGATCGGCGGGCTGATCGGCGGCGCGGCTGCGGCGATCAATCTGCTCGTGACGCGCGGTCGGTCGGGCATGCCGGCCAAGGTGGCCGTCATCCTGGGCGTGACCGTCGTCGCGGCCGTCGTCTATGCCGCGGTCGCCATGGCGGCAGTCACCCTGCCGACCACCTCGGACGCGCCGCTCCAGGTGGGTACCTGTCTTGATGGCGTCCGTCCGGGCGTGGAGGTGACGGCCGATGTCACAAGACCGGTCGACTGCGCGACCACGCATGACAACGAGATCGTCGGCGTGGTGACGTACACGCTCCCCGGGGCGTATCCGGGGCAGGCCGCCGTCGACGCGTTCGCCAGTGCTCCGTGCGAGACCGCGTTCGGCGCGTACGTCGGCATCGACTTCGATGCCTCGACCCTCGACCTGATCACCCTCACGCCGAGCGAACTCTCCTGGGCGCGCGGCGACCGCCAGATCAGCTGCGTGGCGATCACGCGGGACGGCAGCCAGCTGACGGGCTCGGTCAAGGGTTCGGGGCGCTGACCGGGCGGTGGGCCGTCCGCCCATCGCGCCTCAGCCGAGGTCGCGCTGGACCGAGATGACATCCTTGAGAGTCTCGATGCGGCTCATCACGCGGGCGAGCTGCGACACCGAATGGACCTGCATCGTGGCGGTCACGACCGCCGTGTGATCGGGTGTCACCCCGACATGGGCTGCCACGATGTTGACCTTGTTCTCGGCCACGACCTGGGTGATGTCGCTCAGCAGCCCGGTCCGGTCGTAGGCCTCCACGCGGATGGCGATCGGGTACGTCTCGGTCGGGGTGTGCTCCCACTCGACGTCGATCAGCCGCGAGACCTCGCGCTCGTTGATGACCGTGGGGCAGGACTGGAGATGGACCGTGACGCCCTTGCCGCGGGTGATGAAGCCCACGATCGGATCGCCCGGGATCGGGTTGCAGCACTTGGCGAAGCGGATCAGCAGGTCGCCGACCCCCTTGACCCGGACACCGCCGGTCCTCTCGAGCTTCTGCGGCGGTGCGACCGTCGGCAGCGTGCTCTGGACGTCGTCGACGACGCCGAGGCGCATGACCACGGTCTGGGCACCGACCGCGCCGTAGCCGATCGCCGCGTAGAAGTCGTCGAGCGTCTCGTAGTTGAGGTGCTTCGCGACCTCGAGGATCTGGTCCGGACCGACGGCGGCGATCGACGTGCGCGCCAGGCGGCGCAGCTCGCGCTCGAGCAATTCACGCCCGTGGACGATGTTCTCGTCACGGTCCTTGCGCTTGAACCATTGGCGGATCTTCTCGCGAGCGTGGCTGGTCTTGACGACATTCATCCAGTCGCGCGACGGGCCATGCTCGCCCTTGGTCGTCACGATCTCGACGATGTCGCCGTTCTTCAGCCGATAGTCGAGCGGGACCAGCCGGTTGTTGACCTTGGCTCCGATCGTCCGGTGCCCGACGTCGGTGTGGATCCGGTAGGCGAAGTCGAGCGGCGTCGCGCCCGCCGGCAGGTCCTTGATGTCGCCCTTCGGCGTGAACACGAAGACCTGGTCCTGGAAGATGTCGAGCTTGATGCCCTCGACGAACTCGGTCGCGTCGCTGACGTCGCGCTGCCAGTCGAGCAGCTGGCGGAGCCAGGCGAGCTTGGCGTCGTACTCGCGGTCCGACTTGGTGCCTTCCTTGTAGCGCCAGTGCGCCGCGATCCCGACCTCGGACACCTGGTGCATCGCCTGTGTGCGGATCTGGATCTCGAGCGGCTTGCCGTCGAGCGCGATGACCGCGGTGTGGAGCGACTGGTAGAGGTTGTTCTTGGGGACCGCGATGTAGTCGTCGAACTGGCCGGGGATCGGCCGCCAGATCGAGTGGACGATGCCGAGCGCCGCGTAGCAGTCGCGGACCTCTTCGACCAGGATGCGGATGGCGTAGACGTCGTAGATCTCGCCGAACTCCGCCCCCTTGCGCTCCATCTTCTTCCAGATGCTGTAGATATGTTTGGGGCGACCCTGCAGGTCGGCCTCGATGCCGGCAGCCGCGAGCTTGGGCTTCAGCTCGGCGATCGCGCGCTCGATATAGGTCTCACGACCCTTGCGACGCGTGTCGAGCAGCTTGGCCAGCTCGCGGAAGCGCTCGGGCTCGAGCGCCTTGAAGGCGAGGTCCTCGAGCTCCCACTTCATCTGCCAGATCCCGAGCCGCTCGGCCAGCGGTGCGTAGATCTCCATCGTCTGGCGGGCGATCCGCTGCTGCTTCTCCGGTGGCAGCCCGTACAGCGTCCGCATGTTGTGGAGTCGGTCGGCGAGCTTGATCAGGACGACCCGGATGTCCTGGGCCATCGCCAGCAGCATCTTGCGGATGTTCTCGGCCTGCTGCTGCTCGTGGCTGTGGGTGCTGAACTTGGACAGCTTGGTGACGCCGTCCACGAGCTGGGCGACCTCGGCGCCGAAACGCTCCTCGACGTCAGTCAGGCTGTACTCGGTGTCCTCCGGGACGTCGTGCAGGAGCGCTGCCTGGATCGCGACGGTGTCGATCCCCAGCTCGGCGAGGATCTGCGCCGAGGCGATCGGGTGCGTGACGTAGGGCTCCCCGGTGGCGCGCTTCTGGCCCTCGTGGGCGGTGACGGCGAGATCGAACGCCTGGCCGACCGGCTCGAGGTCGGCGCCCGGGTGCTCTTCGAGGATCGCGGCGTAGAGCTTCGCCCGCATCGCATCGAGGTCGGGACCGGCCGGTGCGACGGCAGGCACGGCGACGGGCGCACGTCGAGGACCCCGCTTCGTGGCGGTCCCGGTCGGCGTCTTGGTGCGTGGGGTCGTGCTGGCCATCAGCTCAAGGATACGCTCAGCCGTAACCGGCCCGGTGCAGCGCGGCCTCGGCTTCCTCGCGCTCGTTCCATGGGATCGGCCCCTCGGGCCCGATGATGGCCTGCTCGTGGCCCTTTCCGGCGAGCAACACGATGTCTCCGGGGCGGGCGCGCTCGATGGCGGCCTCGATCGCGGCGCGACGGTCGGCGATGACCAGCAGGTCGTGGTCGCGTCGTTTGCCGGCGGCCTCGGCGCCACGTGCGATGGCGTCGTTGATCCGGTCGCGGTCCTCGCCACGCGGATCCTCGTCCGTGACGACGACGATCCGGGCGCGTTCCCCGGCGATCCGCCCCATCGCCGGCCGCTTGGCCGTGTCGCGCTCGCCGGCCGACCCGAAGACGGCGATCAGTCCCCCACCGCGCGAGGCGGCCGACGGCGCCAGCAGGTCGAGGACGGTCTGGAGTGCGACCGGGCTGTGGGCGAAGTCGACGATGACCCCGAAGGGCTGGCCGAGGTCCACGCGCTCCATGCGACCGGGGACGAGCGGGAGAGCGGCGAGGCCTGCCCGAACGGCCGCCGGATCGAGCCCCACCGCCTCGCCGAGCGCCACGACTGCGAGCGCGTTGTGGACGTTGAACCGTCCGACGAGCTGGAGATCCACGGTCGCGGAGCCCGACGGCGCCTCGTAGGCGATGCGGAGCCGGCGGGTGTCCTCCTCGATGCGGGTCGCACGGACGTCGGCCGTCGGGTCCGTGCCATAGGTCAGCACCCGCGCGCCGGCCTCCTGCGCGACACCGACGAACGCGCCCGCCGACGGGTCGTCGGCGTTGACGATCCCGGTCGCCGGCCACGGACGCGCCTTGGGAGAGGAGGTGGCGTCGGGGCCCGACGGGGTCCCTGGGCGCGCCAGCTTCTCGAACAGGCGCAGCTTCGCGTCGCGGTAGGCCTCCCACGTCCCGTGCAGCTCGAGGTGCTCATGGGTGAGGTTGGTCAGGATCGCGATGTCGTACGCGATCTCGTCGACACGAGCCAGGGCCAGGCCGTGCGAGGTGGTCTCGATGACGGCCGCCGTGTCGCCCGCCAGTGCCATCGCGCGAAGCGCGCGCTGGAGCTCGGGTGCCTCGGGGGTCGTGGCGTGAGCCTCGTTCGCGGTCTGGATACCCCCGATCCGCGTCGCCGCCGTACCCGTCATCCCGGTCCGCAGACCGGCTGCCTCGAGCGCCGCGACCGCGAGGAACGAGGTCGTCGTCTTGCCGTCCGTACCAGTGATCCCGACGACCGCCAGATCGTGGCTCGGGTCGCGGTACCACCACGCCGCGGCCGTGGCCAGCGCCTCGCGCGTGCCGGCGACCACGAGCTGCGGCAGCGCGACGTCCGGGAGTGCGTGGTCGACGAGCGCGGCCGAGGCTCCCTTGGCAGCGGCCGCGGCGACGTACTCGTGGCCGTCCACGTGCAGCCCGGGCACCGCCACGAACAGCGAGCCGTGGTGCACGGCGCGCGAATCGTGGGTCACGCCCCGGATGGGGATCGCGGCGAGACCGGCCGCGCCGATCGCCCGGCCCTCGCTCCGGGCGCCGCGCAGGCGGCCATCCGCGGCGAGCCGCTCGATCAGCCCGCCGAGTGGTCTTGGCTCGGCCGTGTCGGCGGCTGAGAGGAGGTCGGCCAGGGAGCGTTCGGTCATCGGCGGACCACCCGGGCGAAACGGCCAGACAAACGGCCCGCCTGGTACCCCCGTGAGTCGTAGACGCGCTCGTGGGCGCCGGTCAGCTCGAGCCAACGCCCACCGAACGAGCGCTTGTGCTGGTACAGCCCGAACAGGGGGTCGCCCTCCCGTGGCTCGCCGCGTGCGCCCGCGACGTCCACGCCACCGAGATCCATCTCCTCGCACCCCTCCCGGATCGCGAGCTGGATGGCGCGCCAGCGCAGCAGGTGGAGCGCGCCGGGATGCGTCTTCCGAGCCGCCTCGTGATCGCCCGAGTGGACCGTCGAGAGGCGGCCGCCGTGTCGGTAGAGGATGAGCCCCGCCAGCGGGTCGCCTGTGGCGCCGCCGGACCGCGCCTCGAGATAGACGAGATGTCCGGCGCCGAGCGCGGCCAGCCACCAGCCGACGAAACCGGCCCGCGGCCCGAAGGAGAAGTGGCGCCGCTCCCCGGTCTCGAGGAGCAGGTCGTAGAAGCGGTCGAGCGCGACCTCAGGCGGCTCGACGGGAAGCACGAATCCCTCACCGATGCCATCCGGGCCGACGCGGGCGTCATGGCGGACCACCGTCACGTCGCCGCTCTCGGCACCGCGGATCCGCTGACGGGTCGACTTGGCGATGCCGTCGAAGACGCCGGTCTCGTCCACGCCGGCACCGAGCGGCAGCGAGACTCGATGACGCGACGGCTGGATCTCCTCGATGGCGGCGAAGCCGGCCGCCTCGATCGCTTCGCGGAACACCGCCTCCGAGGCCGGCACCTCGGGATCCGCGGCGACCACGTCGATCCCCTCTCCGGCCAGCGCATCTGCGGTGGCGACCAGACGCGCGGCCTGGGCCGCCGGGCCCATCCCGCCCGCGACCGGCCCGCGCGGCACGTAGGCGCTCCCGCCACTCACCAGCGGCCAGCCCCGGGTCAGCGCCAGCACCCTGCCGCCGTCCGCGGCCAGCAGGAAGCGCGGCGTCCAGCCAGAGGCCGACCGGTGCTCGGCCCAGGCACGCGACTGGTACACGTGGCCGCCGGGCGCGTCGACCGTCACGGCGTCCCAGTCCGCCAGCGCGTCAGCATCGGCATCGCGAACCCCGGCAGCGCGGCCGTCGCCATCACGGTCGTTCAATCGGCCGCTCCGTAGGCAGCGGCGCTGCCGGTCGCAGCGATCCCGCCGCGCCGCCGGGCAAGCCGGACCCGGCCGCGCTGGGCCCAGTCGTACGCGTTCCGGCCGACCGGGCTGAGGACGAGGTCCCAGGCCCCGATGTACTTGATCTCACGCCCACCGAAGCCGGTCTTGAAGTGGGCGATCCCGCCGGTCGCGAGGCCCCACAGGTCGTAGCTCGTGGCCCCGGCCTCGCGCGACGAGCGGATTGCCTCCCACTTGAGCAGGTAATTGGCACGCGACTCGGCGCCGGCCGCCGTCATCCCGCCGTACGGCTCGACGACCCGCGGCCCGCAGCGGACCAGCAGCAGCGTCGCCTGCGGCTCCCCGTCGGCGGCCTGGGCGAACAGAAGGCGGGCGTTGCCGCTCGGCGCGAACGCCTCCCAGACGTCGCGGTACGCCGACTCGGCACGGATCAGGAAACCGGCACGGTCGGCGGTCTCGCGGTAGATCCGGTAGAACTCGGGCAGTCGCTCGGCGCCGGCGTCGACGACCGTCACGCCGCCCGTTCGCGCCTTGTTGACGTACTGGCGCCACTTCTTGCGCAGGTCGCCCCACAACGCGTCCTCGTCGGCCCGCAGGTCGATCACCCGCGTCGCGTTCGGCTGGATCGGCGGTGCGGATCGCCAGCCGGCCGTCTGCAGGGCCGCCCGCAGCGCGCCGTCGGCATCGGACGCACCGTCCAGCTCGATCTCGGGGTCGATCCGGAGGTGGCTGATGCGTCCGGCAGCCGCCGGAAGGCGCTCGCGGATGGCCGCCGTGAAGTCGCCGATCGTGTCATGGGTCCAGCCGCTCGCAACGGGCCCCCGCGGCGCGTAGGCGAAACCCCAGGGCATCGGTCGCGGCCGTCGGACGAGGACCTGGGCGCCGATCCGGCGACCGCCGTCGGAGCCGGGTACGCCGCCGCCGTCCGGTCCCACGACCACCCGATGCGCCGCCCAGCCGTTGACCGCCTTGACCGCCGCCCATGCGCTCGTCTGGAGGTAGGAACCGGGGTCACTCTCGGCGACGAACCGGTCCCACTCGGCCGGGTCGACGTCCGTCACGACCTCACCGGGCGGCGGATGACGTCGGCCATGACCCCGACGATAGACGGCAGTTCGGGTATCCGCAACGCGAGCGACAGCCCTGCGTAGACGAGGGCGAAGACCGCGCTGACGATCGCTACCTCGACGATGAGGATCAGCCGCCCGGGCTCGCGACCGAGGGCGCCCTCGACCACGCTCAGCGCGCCGACCGCGACGACGGTGGCCACGATGCTCCCGACCACGGACTCGATGCCGACCCGGCCGAGACCCGACAGTTCGAAATGGTGGAGTCGGCGGTAGAGGATCGCCAGCAGCGCCAGCGCCTCGATCCAGGCGGCGATCGCGATGGCGACCGCGATCCCCGGCAGGCCGTACGGTCCGACCAGGATGACCGCCAGCGTGCAGTTGATGGCGACCGCCGCGACCGCCGCGACGACCGGGGTCACCGTGTCCTGTCGGGCATAGAACGCGCGGGCCAGGACCGCGATCATCGCGTGGGCGGTCAGCCCGACGAGGAAGCCGACGAGGGTCACCGCGATCAGGTCGAGGTCGGACGCGCTGATATGGCCGCCGCCGAACAGGATCTCGACGACTGGCTCGCGCACGACTGCGGTCAGGAACGCGATCGGCACCATCACGAAGATGAGCAGTCGAAGCGCGCGTGTGAGGAGGCCCGCGAACGCATCCTCACGACCGACCGCGGCCTCGCGCGACAGCGACGGCAGGACGACGATCCCGAGCGGGACGCCGATGATCCCGAGCGGGATCTGGAGCAGCGCGAACGCGAAGTTGAAATCCGCCACGGCGCCGTTGCCGAGGGTGCTGGCCAGCGCGGTGACGATGATGAAGGTGATCTGGGTCACGCCCAGGCCGATCGCCCGCGGCGCCATCAGGACCAGCGCCTTGCGCGCCAGTGCGTCGCCGATGTCGATCCGTGGCGAATAGCGGAAGCCGAGCCTCGCCATCGGGCGGACCTGGACGAGGAGATGGCCAAGCGAGCCGAGAACCACGCTCAGCGCGAGACCCTCGATGCCGAGGGTCGGGCCGAGGATCAGCGCGCCGCCGATGATCGCGAGGTTATAGACGATCGGCGCGACGGCCGACGCGGCGAACCGGCCGCCGGCGTTGAGCACGCTCGTTGCGACCGCTCCGAGCGCCAGGAAGATCGGGCTGAGCAGCATGATCCGGGTCAGCTCGATGGTCTGGTCGAGCTTCGGGCCGATGAAACCCGGCGTGATGAAGGGGACGACGACGGGCGCCGCGATGTACAGCACCACGGCGAACACGACCAGGCCGATGAGCATCAGGTTGATCACCGTCGACACGACCCGCCAGGCGCGCTTCTGCTCGGCCGTCGTGAACAGCGCCGAGACGATCGGGATGAGCGCCGACGACAGCGCCCCGGCCGCGACCAGCTGGAAGATCAGGTCCGGGATCCGGAACGCGGCGAAGAACGCATCGAGCTCGGCCGTCCGGAACGAGCTGGCGATGACGACGATGCGGACGTAGCCGAGGATCCGCGAGACGAGGAACGCGCCGGAGACGATCAGCCCGGCGCGGGCGAGTGATCCGGCCGAGCTCACGGCGCCGATGCGCGGCGCGCCCTCGGGTGGGCCTCCCGATATACCGCCTGGAGCCGGCCCGGCGACACGTGCGTGTAGATCTGCGTCGTGGCCAGGTTCTCGTGACCGAGCAGCTCCTGGACGACCCGCAGGTCCGCGCCGCCGTCGAGCAGGTGCGTCGCGAACGAGTGCCGCAACGTGTGCGGCGAGACACCGAGCGGCAGTCCCGCGCGGGCACACAGGCGATCGAACCGGTAGCGCAGGCCACGCACGCCCAGGGGGGTGCCGAGGTGGTTCAGGAAGATCTCGACCGGTGGCGCGTCGGTCCCGGCGCGGCGTTCGAGCAGGACCGGTCGGCCGTCCTCGAGATAGGCCGACAGGGCCTGGCGTGCCGGACGGCCGAGGAGCCCGACACGCTGTTTGCGTCCCTTGCCGATGACGCGGATCTCGCCGCGCCTCAGGTCCAGCGCTCCCAGCTCGGCCGAGGCCAGCTCGCTGATGCGCAACCCCGCGGCGTACGCGGTCTCGACCAGTGCCCGGTCGCGCAGGGCCAGGGCGAGCCG
Source organism: uncultured Chloroflexia bacterium (assembly GCA_963797685.1). Lineage (GTDB taxonomy): Bacteria > Chloroflexota > Limnocylindria > Limnocylindrales > CSP1-4 > SPCO01. The sequence goes on from CAWCQK010000001.1 coordinate 192,618, forward strand.
GACGGCTGCGCGCTGCGGATCCTCCCCGGGTCGCTCGTCGAGGTCACCGTCGACGACGGCGAGCAGCCGGGTGACCTGCTCGATCTCGAGGACGCGCGGCAGGCGGCGCGGCAGGCGGGGCGTGGCGATCGCGCCCCACGGATCACCGGGCGCGAGGTCCTCGCGAGTGGCCCAGCGGTGGAAGGCCCGGATCGCGGCCAGCCGCTGGGCGACCGACGAGCGGGCACGTCCCTCGCCGAGCACCGCGAGATACGCGCGCAGGTCGGCCCGGGCCGGATGTCGCCAATCGGTCCCACGTGCAGCCAGCCAGCCGAGATATGCGCCGACCGCGGTCGCGTATGCGCGTCGGGTGTGCGGCGACGCGTCGCGCGCGGCGAGGGAGCGGAGGAAGCGCGCCAGCGCGGGGTCGGTCGCCGTGCCTCCCGACGCCTCGCTCACGCGTCGGGGGCCGGCTCGGTCGGTCGTGCTCGCTTGACCCTGGTGTAGCGCTGATCGTCGGACTCGCCGGCCGCCCCGGAGGCGCGGCTCGCACCACGGGCCTTGCCGCGCCCCTTGGCCGGGCCCTTGCCACCGGCAGCTCGCCCACCCGCACGTCCGCGGGCCGGCCGCGCGAGCGCCTCTGGGTTCGGTGGCCCACCCGGATAGCGTTCGCCCGGGACGATGGCGTCGGGTGCGGCCTCGCTGGTCGAGCCGCAGACCAGGCAGATCGCCTCCTCGCCCTTGCGCGCCAGCGGACCGTCGTCTGCGTCGTGACAGCCGCCGAGCGGCTCGTTGTTCGTCGTGTAGTCGCAGCGCGGGTAGTTCGAGCATCCCCAGAAGACGTTCCCGGTCCGTCGTGCGCGACGCGGCACCAGGTGCCCGTCGTGGTTCTTGGGGCATTCGACCTCGAACGGGAGCGGGTCCGGCGGCGGTGGACCGTCCTTCTTGATGTATTTGCACTCCGGATAGCGCGAGCAGCCCACGAACGGCCCGAACCGCCCTGTCTTGCTGACGAGCGTGCCCTGGCCGCACTCGGGGCAGACCTCGCCGGTGCCGGGCTCGGGATCCACGATCGGCCAGGGCCGCGTCTCCTTGTGCTCCGGGTACAGCGAGCACGCGACGAATGGACCATTCCTGCCGAACCGAAGCACCATCGGGTGACCGAGCGAACACAGCACGTCCGTCGGACGGGTCCAAGGCGGGATGTCGCCACCGGCCTTGACCGCATCGTCCAGCGGTCCGTAGAACGCCCGGAGCAGCGGCACCCATGGTCGCTCGCCACGAGCGACCTCGTCCAACTCCTCTTCCATGCGCGCCGTGAACCCCAGGTCCACGTAATCGCCGAAGTGCTCCACCAGCAAGTCCGTGACGACTTCGGCGACGAGCTCTGGATACAGCCGTCGCTCCTCGACCCGGACGTAGCCGCGGTCCGTGATCGTCGAGATGGTCGCTGCGTAGGTAGACGGGCGACCGATCCCGAGCTCCTCGAGTGCCTTGATCAGCGTCGCCTCGGTGAAGCGCGGCGGCGGCTCGGTGAAGTGCTGGGTCGGGGTGACGTCGGTGACGTCCGTGACGCTGCCCTCGGTCAGGTTCGGCAGCCGGGCTCCTCCCTCGTCCTCGTCGTCGGCCGAAGCGTCGTCGCGGCCTTCCGTGTAGACGACGGAGAACCCGTCGAACAGCACCTTCGTCGCCGAAGCGCGCAGCTCGTAGCGGCCGTCGGCGAGCTCGATCGTCGTGGTCTCGAGCTCCTTGGGCGCCATCTGCGACGCCAGGGCGCGCTGCCAGATCAGCCGGTACAGCCGTGCCTCATCCGACTTGAGCGAGGCAGCCATCTCGTCCGGGTGGCGCCGGAAGCTCGTCGGGCGGATCGACTCGTGGGCCTCCTGGGCGCCCTTCGACTTCGTCTTGTAGACGCGACCCTTGGGCATCGAGTACGTCGGGCCGTAGCGATCGTCGATGACCTCGCGCGCCTCGCCCATCGCCACGCCGGCGATCGCCGTCGAATCGGTCCGCATGTAGGTGATGAGCCCGATCTGGCCGCCGCCGGTCTCGATGCCCTCGTACAGGCGTTGCGCCACCGACATCGTCCGCTTCGGGCTGAAGCCGAGCCGTCGGCTGGCCTCCTGCTGGAGCGTTGACGTCGTGAACGGCGCGGCCGGCGACCGCTTCTGGGTCCGCGTGCCGAGCTTGGTGACGACCGGATGGAGCTCGCGGATCGCTGAGACGTGCGCATCCGAGGTCGCCTGGTCTGGGATGTCGAGCGGGTCGCCGTCGATCCGAACGAGCTCCGCGGCGAACGTCTCGCCGGACTTGGTCGCGAGGATCGCCTGGATCGTCCAGTACTCGCGCGCCGTGAACGCCCGGATCTCGCGCTCACGCTCGACCACCAGGCGGACCGCGACAGACTGGACGCGCCCCGCCGACAGGCCGCGTTGGACCTTCTTGCCGAGAAGGGGGCTGAGCGTGTAGCCGACCAGGCGGTCGACGATCCGACGGGTCTGCTGGGCGTCGACAAGGTCCATGTCGATCTGGCGCGGGTGGGCGAAGGCCTCCTTGATCGCCGACTCGGTGATCTCGTTGAAGGTCACTCGAAGCGTCTTGGTCGCGGACACGTGGGCGGCCTCGGCGACATGCCAGGCGATCGCCTCGCCCTCGCGGTCGAGGTCGGTCGCGAGGTAGACCTGATCGGAGCTCTTGGCGGCCTTCTCGATGTCGGCGACCTGCTTGCGGCGGTCGTCCGAGATCACGTACTCGGGTGCGAAATCGTGGTCGACGTCCACGCCGAACTTGCCCTTGCCCGGGTTTTCAGGGAGGTCGCGGACATGGCCGTAGGAGGCGAGGACGCGATAGTCGGGACCGAGATAGCGCTCGATGGTGCGCGCCTTGGCAGGCGATTCGACGATGACGAGGTTCTTGGGCATGGCCGGGAGTCTAGCACCGGGTCCTTACCGGACCCTTTCAGACCTCGCGGATCCGGCGCAGGAAGTCTTCGTCGATCTCGAGGTCCGGCCTCGGGCTCGGGCGCGGGTGGCGCGGCCTGGGGGTCGGACTCCTCGTCGATCGTCAGCGCTCCCGAGGAGTCGCTGCCGGACATCGCACCCGGCGGGATCTCGACGAACCGGATGTGCAGATAGGGAAAGAAGAAGATCGCGTGGCTATCGTCCACGAACACCGGGCGCTTCCCGTTCATCTGGCGGAGGTTCGTACAGCGCAGCCCGACATCGCTCGGCGACGGGGCCTCGAACAGGTCCGCCATCAGCGGCTGTTCCTTGTCGATGTGCAGGACCACATTGCGGATCACCCGCCGATCGTGCCCTGCCGACGCGCTCCCGTCAGTCCGCCGATGGTCCCGTCAGCTGTGGTAGAAGTCGATCACGAGGCGGACGCGCCCACCGGATACCCAGACGCCGATCCCGACCCGGTCGTAGGCCGGGTTCATGAGGTTCACGTAGTGACCGCCGCCGTATGACTTCTCGCTCTGGTAGAAGAGGTGCGTGGCGAGGACGGCGGCGCGGGCGCTCCCGGACCGGCAGCCGATGTTCTCAGCCCACCTGTAACTGGCGTACCCAGCGGCGCGCAGCCGCGTGCCCGGGTTGCCCCCGATGAAGTGGCTGCACGCGTTGTCGATCGCCATCATCCGGGCGTACGGGCGGCTCACCTTTGAGCTGATCCCCGTGTCGAGCTTGAGCGGCGCGACGTTGCGCCCGCCCGGGCTGCTGCAGGCGCCCGACGAGGTGACCCAGCCGCCCGTCCGCGTGCAGTTCATCAGCCCGAGGTAATACGTCTCGACGGACGCCCAGCTGCCGCCACCGACGGCGCTCCCGGCTGAGATGGGCACCGAGGGCGAGCCCGCCGTGCCGGTCGTTCCCGGGGCTCCGCGAACCGATCGTCCGGAACGTGGCGTGTCCGGCGACTGCGAGCGGGGCGCCGCCGACGGCGGTCGCATCGAGACCCACCGCCATCGACACGCTCGAAGCCCGTGGAAGCGCGGCCTTGGGGGTGAACAGCAGGACCGTGTCGTGCTCGGCCCAGGCGACCGTGCCCGCGATGGCTTTGCCGTGGGACGACACCGTGAACGCGTGGGCCGTGGAGGTCCGGTCCATCGGCATCGAGAACCGGACGGACATGGTGGCGTCGCGGGCGATCCCGCCCGTACCCGCGTGTGGGCGGAAGCGCACCACCGTCGGCGCCTTGGCGGTGTGCACCATGAGCACGACCGGGTCGAGCGGGAGGCCATCGGTGTCGCGGACGCCGACGACCGACAACCGGTATGCGACGTCGGGCAGCAACGCCCGCATCGGAAGGAACGCGAGTCCCGTCACGCCGGCCTGGGTCGTGACCTCGTCGATGGTCCCCAGGGTCGGCGGGTCGAGGCGAACGGCACCTGCCAGCGAACCGGCTTCGACCGGGCGGGCGAACGTGACCACGAACGCGGTGCCGACGGCCACGCGATCTCCCGCCGGCTGCGTGGCGACTGCCGAGGCCGTCGTCGCGTCTCGGGTCAGGAAGACGGAGCGGACCGGCCGCGCGAGCGGCTGGCCGGACAGGGCGAGCGCGCCGGACTCGACCGTCACCGTCTGGAACGTGCCCGCCGCCCAGTGATCGCGCGGCGCGACGGTCAGGACCGTCCCGCTGTCGTCCCACGCGAGCGTGACTGGCGTCGGCGGGTCGAGCGTGATCGATGCCGCCACGGAGGCCCGATCCATCGGGGCGCTGAACCGGATGGTGGCCGGTTCGGTGAGCGCCCGGTTGGTCGAGACAGCCGTTGCGAAGGCGGCCTGGGTGAGTGGCAGGATCGGCTGTGGGACGGTCGCGGTCGCGGTCGGCGTCGTCCCCGCACTACTGCCGATATAGCCGATCCCAAGGACCATCGCCAGGCCGAAGGCGACGCCGGCACGAGCATGGGCCGAGCGTCGCAGCGCTGCGCCGATGCGGGCCGCGAGGTAGACGAGGACGGCCGGCGGCGCGACGGGGGCCTGACGCAATAGACGCTCCAGCTCGCTGGTCTTGGGGGGACCCATCGAGGGCGGGGCTCGGGCCGCTCTGGGGGCGGGCGACCTCGGTGAGGGTAGCACCGGCCGGACGGTCGGGGCAAACCAGGAAGGCCTGGACAGATTGCGTGACTCGTCCCGTCCAGCGGGTCGCCCGCGAGTCCGGGCTCGCTGGACGGGACGGTCGGTCGAGGGCGACCGGACCCGAAACCGGCCGCCCTGTCCGGCCGTATCTGCACACAGCCACCCTTGGAACCACTCCGCACGGAGGGATAGCCCCCCGAGGGGATACGGAGGTCAGGTCCGATGCGCTCAGACATCTTTCTTGGCAACGAGCTTGCGGAGATCCGCGTCCGGGACGCGCTCCGAGCAGAGGAGTCTCATCGTCTTCTCGCAGCCGCCGACGAGGGCCGGCCACGACGCCGGTCGCCGATCGGCCGACCGGCATTCCGGCGCCCGCCGGTCCGCCGACCGTCCGTGCGGCGACCCGTCGCACTCCTTCTCGCAGCACTGAGCCGGCGAACGGCCGGGCTCGTCCGCCTGCTCGACGACTGCGTCTTCGAGGACCTCGGTCGGTCGCTGTCACCGAACGACTAGGGCGAGCCGCCTGGATTCGCAACGGCGCCGGGTGCGGCCGGGTGCCGACCGGCTAGGCCCGCGCACGCCTGACCACGCCCGGCCCGTCGTCGACCGCGGCAGCATCCGTACCGGAGCGCACCCCGGACCGTTCGCCGGGTGGACAGCCTCCGGCGACCCCGTGCATCCTTGCCCGGCCCAAGCGAACCGAACCTCGGAGACGATGATGGTTCACCGCCTCGCGCTCGCCGCTCTCCTCGCCGCGGTCCTCGCCGGCTGCGGCTCGGCCGCCAGCCCCTCCCCGTCGCCTGCCGCCGCGACGCCGGCTCCATCAGCGTCGACAGCCGCCGACGGCGGTGATCCCTTCGCCGATCAGCCGTACACCATCGCCCTGCCCGCCGGCTGGCAGGCGTACGACCTGTCGACGCTCAGTGGTCCGGCGCTCGAAGCGTTCAGCCAGGCGAATCCGGGCCTCGCCGGCGCGATCCAGTCGTTCAAATCGACGCCGAACGTCCGGCTCGCGGTCAACCCGCTCCAGGGCAACGCGCTCGTGGCGATCGCCATCCCGTCGCAGGGTCTGTCGCTGGAGACGATCGGCCAGAGCATCTCGGCCCAGTTCCAGGCCGTACCCGGTCTCGCCAAGGTACCGACCGCGGAGAACGAGACGCTGCCCGCCGGACCCGCTCTGCACTGGCCGCTGAGCATCACGACCAACAAGGTCGGCGGCGGCACGATGCAGGTCGATGAGAGCGTCCACCTGCTCGCCAACGACAACACCGCGCTTCTGATCGAGTTCGTCGCGCCGAATGGCGCACCGAACCCCGATGAGGCGCCGATGATCCAGACCCTCCGCTTCAAGTCCTGACCGGCGGAGTCGCGCTTCAGGCGATCGCCTGACGGTCGCGGAGGCGCGGCAGCACGTCCGTGGCGATCCGCTCGAAGGTCGGCAGCTGCCGCTCGTCGGGCGGGTAGTAGACGACGATCTCGTCCATGCCCAGCTCCAGCAGCGGGCCGATCATGGCCTCGAAGCGCTCGACCGAGGTGTAGCAGTCGTACGTGCCGCCGCGCGGTCGCGCGGTGGCGTCGTACATCGTGAACGACCGACGGAGCGTCGCCGGATCGCGTCCGACCGCTTCGCAGGCCTCGGCCATCTGGGCGACGCGGCGTCGGGTCTCGTCCAGCTGCCCATCGAATGAGTCGAGGAACGACAGGCTGCTCCAGATGTCGGCCGTCCGCGCGGCGTGGCGCATCATCACCGGTCCGAGGGCGGCGATCGTGATCGGTGGTCGCGGTGCCTGGATCGGACGCGGGTTCATGATCGCCCCGACGACCGTGTAGTAGGTCCCGGCGTACGAGGTGACCTCGTCGCGCAGCAGCCGATCGACGATCTCGGCGTATTCCCCGAGTCGGGCGACACGTTCCTTCGGCTCCCAGTCCGGGATCCCGGTCATCGCGTACGACGGGTCCCCGACGAGGCCCGTCCCGAGGCCGATCTCGAGCCTCCCGCCGGAGACGTGGTCGAGGGTCAGGGCCTGGCGCGCGAACACCGCCGGGTTCCGGAACGCGATCTGGGTCACGCACGTCGCGAGCCGGATGGACGACGTCGCTGCAGCCAGCCCGGTCAGCGCAGTCCACGACTCGAGCCATGGGTTGGGCGGGTCGGTCCAGTCCACGAAATGGTCGGCGATCCCCGCCACCTCGAAGCCGAGTCGCTCGACCCGAACGACCCGCTCCCGGAGGACGTCCCACGGGACGTTCGGCAGGCACAGGACCTGGAACCGCACGGCTGGACCCATGCCCGCATTCTGGCACGCGCCTCGCGCAGCTGAGCCCCGTGGCGCCGGACATGGCTCCCCCGAGGACACGATCGGTCGGGCGCATTAGGCTGGACGCGTCATGACGACCCAAGGAGTGCGCGCCTTCATCCCGGGCGCCGGCCGGCTCTTCCCGCCCGGCCGCGTCGCGATCGTCCGCCTGTACGGCCCGATCTCGGGCGGTGCCCGGACGGCCGACTGGATCGAGCTCATCCGACGTGTTCGCGAGTCCTCCAAAGTGCCGGCCGTGGTCCTCGACATCGACTCGCCCGGAGGATCCGCCACCGCGTCAGACGACATGTTCCTGGCGCTCGAGCGTCTGGCCGCCAAGAAGCCACTCGTCGCCGCGATCCGCGGCACGGGAGCGTCCGGCTCGTACCTGGCGGCGATGGCGGCTCGCCGCATCGTCACCCAGCCTCACGCGATCGTGGGCTCGATCGGGGTCATCTCGGCCGGGCCGCGCCTGCCACGGCTGCTCGACAGGCTCGGCGTCACCGTCACGGAGAACCGCGCCGGCAGGCTGAAGGGCATCGGTGCACCGTGGCGCGACGAGACGGACGAGGAGCGTGCCAAGGAGCAGGCGATCGTCGACGCGTTCTACGACGCGTTCGTCGCGCGCGTGGTCGGCGGCCGCCACCTGTCCGACGCGCGCGTCCGCGAGCTGGCGACCGGCGAGGTCTGGCTCGGGGAGGAGGCGGTCGCTCTCGGGCTCGTCGACGAGGTCGGTGACCTCGAACGCGCAGTCGAGCTGGCCGCGGAGGCGGCCGGAGTCCCCGCCAAGAGCGCGCCGGTCCGACTCCGCCGGTCGCTGTTCGACCGGCTGGCAGGGCGCTTCGGGACGAGCCTGGCGAGCGCCGTGGCCGACGAGGTCGAGGCACGGCTGGAGAGCCGGCTCCGGACCTGAGTCACTCCCATCCGCCCGGCAGCCGAGATGGTCTCGGTCGCTGACGCCGCACGACCGGATCGGCACCTGCGAGGGCGCCGGCCGGTCGGAAACGCCCGTGGATGCCGACCGCGAGCCCGCGTCGCTCGAGGAGCGTCAGGGCCGCCAGGACACTCGCGACCGGCCAGCCCGTGGCCGCGACCAGCTCGTCCACCGTCGCGCGACCGCGGACCAGCTCGCGGCCGAGACGCTTGGCGGCCTCGCTGACACCGGACAGGGTCGCGGCGACGTCGGTCGAGACACCCGGCTCCACGAGGCGATCGGCCAGACCGAGGTCCTCGATGAGCTGCGGGATGCCGGCGACGATGCGCGCACGGCCAGGGAACTCGCGCAGGTACGACAGGCAGCCGGCCGACGCCGGGGCATCGACGCTACCCGGCACGAGGAAGCATTCGCGGCCCTGCTCGAGCGCCCATGAGGCGGTGATCAGGGCACCGCTCCGCGCCGGCGCCTCGACCACGACGGTCGCGTCGGCGAGACCGCTGACGATCCGGTTCCGGCGCGGGAACGTCCCCTTGCTCGGGGCGATGTCCGGACCCAGCTCCGAGACGACCGCACCACCGCCCACGACGATCGAGGTCGCCAACCGGCTGTGCGCCCGCGGATGCAGGATGGCATGCCCGGACCCGATGACTGCGACCGTCGTTCCGTGCGCGTGGACCGCCGCAGCGTGGGCCGCCCCGTCGATGCCGACGGCGAGGCCCGACACGACCGACGACCCGACGGCGACGAGGTTGGTCGCAAGGCGGGCTGCGAATGCACGGCCGGCATCCGTCGCACGTCGCGTGCCGACGATGGCCACGGCGGCGTCACTGCTCAGGACGGCCGGATCGCCGAGCACGTAGAGGACATGAGGCGGCATCTCGATGCTCGCCAGGCGCATCGGGTAGGCCGGATCCTCGATGGTCAGGACCGTGAGCCCGAGCTCGCGGATCCGTGCGAGGGTGGGACCCGCGCGGCGTGCCGCGTCGGCGATCCCCTCCGCCACCTCGGGCGAGACGGCGCGCTCCTCGCCATCAGGCGCCGCGTCGCGGTCCCGAGTGGCCAGGCGCACCACACCGCCGGGCGATGACGCCTCACGCAGGATCGCCAGCGCGTCGCCGTAGCGTGCCAGCAGCGCCGCGAAGGCCACCGGTCCGATCCCGCGCACGCCGGCCAGCACGGCCCACGCGTCGCGTTCTTCATCGGTCGGCGCCCAGGGGTGCCCGTGAGCGATGGACACGTTCCCCGTGGACCCCTCACTCGCTACCGGATCGGGCAAGCCGTCGCTGCCCACCGGACCGGCCAGGCCGACGCCGAGCACCTCAGGAAGCCTCGGCGGCCGCCAGCCGCAGGTCGGCCGGGCGATACCAGGCCGCCTCCTCAAGGTGATCCGGGAGGACGGCCTCGGATCCGGCGAGGTCCGCGATCGTCCGAGCGACACGCAGGATCCGTTCCGTGCCACGGCCCGTCGCCCGCTCCATCTCCGCCAGGCCGACCAGCGAGCGGCGGCCGGAACCATCGAGAGCGCACGCGTCACGCAAGCCGCGACCCGTCAGCCGACCGTTGAGCAGGCCGGGAGACCGGGACGCGGCAACGGCTCGGGCGGCGGCGATCCGTTGCCCAACCACGGCCGAACCCTCCGGCTCCGGCCCGTCGACGAGCGCCGCGGGTGCGACGCGTGGCATCGCGACCCACAGGTCGATCCGGTCGCGAAGCGGTCCGGACACCCGACGCTGGTAGCGCTCCGGGACGAGGACCGGGCAGCCGCACGGCCGATCCGACGAGCCAGCGAACCCGCATGGGCACGGGTTCATGGCGGCGACAAGCTGGAAGCGAGCCGGGAAGATCGCCGCCCGCCCGACGCGGGCGATGGCCACACGCCCGTCCTCCATCGGCTGGCGCAGCGCCTCGAGGACATCTCGCGCGAACTCGGGGAGCTCATCGAGGAAAAGCACACCCTGGTCGGCCAATGTCACCTCCCCGGGCGACAGATGCGGTCCGCCGCCGACCATCCCGGCGTACGAGACCGATTGGTGCGGCGACCGAAACGGTGGCCGCCGCCGCAGCTCGTGGATCGGTCCTTCGCCCGCCGCCGACGCAACGACCGTGGCCGCCAGTGCTGCCGCATCGTCGAGCGGCGGAAGGAGTCCCGGGATCGTCCGGGCGAGCAACGTCTTGCCGGACCCGGGCGGTCCGATCAGCAGCAGCCCATGGCCGCCGGCGAGGGCCACTTCGAGTCCGCGACGCGCCGGCGCCTGCCCACGGACCTCCTCGAGATCCGGCACCGCACGACCCGCTGCACCTGCCGCCGATGTAGTGGCGTCCTCCCCTCCCCGCGCAGATCCGTCAATGAGCTCGATCCGAGCCGGCAGGACGCCGGCACGCGACCGTCGGCGCGCGCGGACGATGTCGACGGCGGCCTCGAGCGTCTCGACACCGCGGACCTCGACGCCCTCGACCAGCCTCGCTTCGTCGACCGCGGCGGCCGCCACGACGACCCGCCTCAGCCCGCGTCGGGCGAGCGCAGCCACCATCGGCAGGACGCCCGGCACTGACCGGACCTCGCCGCCGAGCGACAGCTCGCCGATCAGGGCGAGACGTCCGCCGCCGGCCCGTACCTGTTCGGAGCCGAGCAAGATCCCGACCGCCATCGCCAGGTCGAGCGATGCGCCCGCCTTGCGCAGGTCCGCCGGCGCGAGGTTGACCGTGATCCGTCGCGGCGGATGGACGAACCCGGCATTGCGGATCGCGCCGCGCACCCGTTCGCGCGCCTCCTGCAGCGCGGCGTCAGCCAGTCCGACGATGGTGAAGCCTGGCAGCCCGGGCGCGACGTCGACCTCGACGCGGATCATCCGGCCGTCGAGGCCGTTGAGGGTGGCGGACGGGACGATGGCCAGCACACCCGCGAGGCTAGCGGCGCGCGCTCACCCGTCGGTCAACCGCCACTTATCGCTCGCGTATCGAGGACCGGCGCGTCATGACGCGGGGATGACACCGACGTTGAACCAACGGTCGTCGCCGAACACCTGGCGCATGACGAACATCGAGGAGAATGGCGCGTCCTGACGAGACTGGAGCGCACCGCTCGCGTCGTAGGTCTCCTCGGTCTTGGTGCCGGTCGCCTGGAACGCCATGCCCAACCCTGTCTGCGATTTCAACAGCTTGACCGTGAGGAACAGGCTGTCGAAGTGGTAGCGCTCGATGGTCGTCCGGCCGCTCGTCCTCGCCGCGTCGAGCTCGCCCTGCAGCTCCTTGAGCCGATCGCCGTGGTCGATGGCGGGCAGGAGGCTCCCATCGCCGTGCAGGAGGACCTCGTTCTCGGCGGCGAGATTGCGCGCGAGCGTCAGGGCCAGCCCGGGCGCCTGCTCACGGACGCGGTCGACGTTCCATGACGTGACCGACGGGTCGATCGAGACCGCCGGGATGGAGGCCTCGTCGACCCGCAGCGCCGGGTCGAGATAGACGACGCTCTCCGACGAGTCGGCGATGGTCCGGGCGGGCGCACCGGCGAGCACGATCCCGGCGCCGAACGCGAGCACGATGCCGACCGTGACCCCGCCCAACGCCACCCGCCGGAGCGTTGTCCCTCCGGCGTTCCCGATCCCTGCAAGATGGCGGAGGTACGGCACGAGCCGGTCGAGCTCGGAGCGAGGCTCCGGCAGGAAGCGATCGAAGAGCGGCCGGAGCGCACACATCGCGACCAGGCTCGCGAGGAGGCCGACCTTGGCCCAGAACTCGGTCGTCTGCGGCGCGATGAACAACGTGCTGGTGATCCCGACCGAAGCCGCGAACAGGATGCGGGCGACGTTCCCGGACGGGATCGTCTTGGGGTCGGTGAGCATGAAGAACAGGAAGATCAGGACCTCTGGCGAGGTCAGGATCGTTCGCCAGAAGTCGGCCCCACAGACAGGCCCGAATGCCCAGTCCGTCGTCATGCAATGGCCGGACGCAGCCAGGCCGCCGATCCCGATCGCGAGGGTCAGCCAATAGGTCGCGGCCATGGCCAGCAGATGGAGCCGGCGGGTGATGAGCGTCCCGCCGATGATGATGATCGCGTAGGCGAGGACCAGCCAGCCGTCGAGCGGACCCCACCAGAAGTCGAGTGGTTGTACCCGCTCGACACCGAGGATCAGGAACGCGGCCACCAGGCCGAGGTTCGACGGGTTGAAGACGTGCGAGCCGCGGTATTGGATGACGTACTTGGTCAGGAGCGCCAGGCCGGCGACGATGGCGTACACGTACAAGTCGTTCGTGCCCCACGGATCGCCGACCTTCGTATCGGTCGTCCGCAGGATGAGCGCCACGCCGCTGCCGGTCAGCATCGCGCTGGCGGGCCACACCAGCGCCCCCTTCGAGCGCAGGGTGAGGGCGACCTCGATGATCGCGCAGGTGAGGATGGCGGCCAGGATCTGCGGGATGGTCACCCGGAACTGGAGCCCGAGCTGCCCCAGGATGTGGATCGAGATGATGCAGGCCGCAACGTGCAGCCGCGGGTCGCGGATGCTGGGCAGGACGACCGGATACCGCCGCGCGCCGAGCGTCAGCGCCCGGCTCGTCGCAGCGGTCAACGCGGGACGGAGACGACCGCGGGAGAGCTGTAGCCGAAGTCGGCGATCTCGGCCGCTCGCGGGCGGTAGGCCTCGGCAGACGGTGCCGTCCTGGCCCGGAAGCCTTCGACCATCCGGTTGTACATCGAGAATGCCGCCGCGATGAGGACCGCGAGCTGGACGTCCGCGTCAGTCGCACCCGCCCCGAGGGCGGCGTCCACGTCGGCAAGGGTCAGGTCACGCGGCTCCCGACGGACGGTCCGCGAGATATGGAGCAGAGCCTGCATCTTCGGATCGAAGCCGGATGAAGACCCGCTCTTGATCTCGTCGATCAGCGCCAGTCGATCGTGCTCGCCGGTCTTCTCGAGCAGGGCACTGGCGAACGCACCGTGCGAATCCATGCAATAGAAGCAGTCATTGCCGGCCGACACCGCGGTCGCGAGCATCTCGCGTTCCGCCCGGACCAGCGTGGCACCTGGGAAGTCGTTGACCAGGAGCTCGTCGGCGAGTCCCCGGAGGTGGACGCCCAGGCCCGGCGTCAGGCGGATCGCGGCGAGGATCCCCGGAACATCGGGCAGGCTACCGACGATCGGGTCTTCCTGGGAGCGTGAGAGGCGTTCGTCGTCGCGGGCCACGGAGCCCCCTTCCAAACTATCCGGTGAGACGATCGGGGAAGGATAGTACGGCGCCCCGATCCGTGGCGCGGATCGCGCCCTCGACGACCCTCAGCGTGTCGAGGAGGCGGCCCTCGCCGTGGCGGGCTGGGCGACGGCCGGCTTGTCGACCGCTCGGGCGAACTGCAGGAGGGAACCGCCGAGTGCCGAATCGGCCTTGGTGAACATGAACGGGGCGCCCGAGTTGAGGGCGCTGATCGCACCGCGATACTCGTTCACGACCTGGTGCTCGATCGTCCGCTTGAGCGCGCCCTCGGCATTCTTGACGTTGATGCCGGTGAACGCGTTCGAGCGGTTGAGGACCAGCTGGACCTTCTCGTTCGGGTAGCCGAGGTGTTCCATGGTCTCGAGGATGAGGCGCACGTTCTTGAGGCACGACAGGTCGGCGGTCATCACCACGAACACTGCGTCGGCGGCCTCGAACACGCCGAGGTTGACGTCGTCGAGGCGCTTGTCGATGTCGATCAGCGTGTAGTCGTACATCATCGACAGCTGCTCGGCGATGAATGGCAGATGCTCCGGCCGGACCAGCTCGGCGGTCTCCGGCGAGGGCGGCGCCAGCAGCAGGTCGATGCCCGAGTCGTGCTTGACCATGACCTGCTTGATGAGGTCCGCGTCGATCGATGGCGCGGTCACGACGTCGACGATGCTCTTGCGATCGAGCCCGAGGTCGAGGAACACGCGGTGGTCCCCGAACTGGAGGTTGCCATCCACCAGCGCGACCTTGCGCCCGAGCTCGCGATGCAGCGCGATGGCCAGGTTGATCGCGATGGTCGTCGTGCCGACGCCGCCCTTGGCGCCGTAGAACGCGAGGATCCGGCCGAGCGGCGGGCGGGCGAGCAGCGATTCCTTGGGCGCGAAGCGCGCCAGCAGGCTCTTGATCCGGGCCAGCAGCTCCGCCGGGTGGAACGGCTTGATGAGGTAGTCGTCGGCGCCGGCCCTGAGGCCGCGGACCTTCTGCTCGACCTCGCGCTCGGCCGTCAGCATGATGATCGGGACGTGGCTGGAGGTGCCCTCCTCGGTCCGGATCTTGGTCGCGACCTGGTAGCCGTCGAGCTTGGGCAGCTGGACGTCGAGCAGGATCAGGTCGGGCGCTTCGGCGCCCCACAACCGGAACCCCTCGCTGCCGTCGGACGCGACGACGACGTCATAGCCCTCCTGCTTGAGCGTGTACTGCAGGAGTCGTTGGACGTTCGGGTCGTCGTCGACGACGAGGATCTTGGCCGCCATCAATCCTCCACGGGATTCACCGGGTCGGGTATGTCAGCCGGGTCGGGCACTGCCAGCACGAACGCTGCCCCGGCGCCCGGATTATAGGGGCGTCCCCGCGAGACTGGCGACAGGGTCGCCGACCAGGAACTCGAACACGAGACGACTCCAAGTCTCGAGCCGGTCAGAGACGGCGGAGACATCGTCGGCGCCCACGAACGAGCCGGTCAGCTTGTCGGTCTCGCGGATGGCGACGGGCCGGCCCGTCGCGTCGGCGACATAGACCGCCCCGAGGTGGACGGCCCCGACCTCGGTGGTGTCGTCGTTGAGGAGCCCGACCAGCCGGAAATCCGGGACGAAATCGGCGACGAGCTCCTCGGCCCACTCGCGGCGAAGTCCGCCCAGGACGCCGCCGTCGCCGGGGTTCAGGTGGCCGCCGACACCGATCGAATAGCGCCCGTGGAGCCGCGGGTCCCCGCCGGCCGTGGTCCGCTGCATCAGGAAGAACCGCTCGCCATCGCGCAGGACGAGGTACGGGATGACCTGCTTGAACGACGGTGTCGCGCTCCATCTCGGGGCGCGGTTCGTAGCGTCCGTCCCGCTCGAGCGCGGCAACGAATGCGTCGAGGTCGTCGGTTCGCAGCCCGTACCAGCCGGCGTCGTCGAGGACCGCGGATCGCGGCACGACGAAGACCTGCTCGTCGGTCACGGCTGGTCCTCGAGGATGGCCCGTGCCGCCGCCAGCCGCTCGGCGATGACCGCTTCGCGCGGTCCGCCCTTCCGCTCGAGCTCGGCCAGCCATTCGTCCAGCACGGATCGGAGGTCGCGGATCCGTTTGGCGAGGACCGGCGCATTCGTGACCGCGATGGCTGCACCCATCGCCGGGTCGCCGCGCCCGACACGCGTCGTGTCCTGCCAGCCGCCCGCCGCCAGGGCCTGGGCCGCGGGCCAATCGTCGCGGACGGCGCCAGGCGTCCCGGCGACCGCCTCGGCAAGCGCCGCGGCCACGACCAGCGGCAGGTGGCTGATGGCCGACACCGCGCGGTCGTGGGCCTTCGCGTCCATCTGGACGACGCGCGCCCGGCACGCGGTGGCGAGCTCGTTGACGCGGGCCACGTCGCTCGGGCCGGCGAGGGCGCCCGGGACGATGATCCACGGGCGGTCCACGAACAGTCCCGCCTCCGACGCCCCATACCCGGCCGTCTCGAGACCTGCCATCGGGTGGCCGCCGACGAACCACAGCCCAGCCGAGTCGGCGCGTTCGACGATCCGCGCCTTGGTGCTCGCGACGTCGGTCACCACCGCGTCGGGGCGCAGCTGGTTGCGCCATGGCCCGACAAGCTGGTCGATCAGCTGGAGGCAGGCTGTCGCGGGAGCGGCCAGGATGACCAGGTCGGCTTCGGTGACGGCCGCCTCCGGGCTGGTCGCGGCGACATCGATGACCCGGTCCTTCAGGGCCTTGGCAGGACCGCTCCCGGATGGCGACCAGGCGGTCATCCGCCAGCGCGAGGTCTTGGGGTTGGCCCGCACGGCGCGGGCGATCGAACCCCCGATCAGCCCGAAACCGACGAACCCAAGATCCATGGCCCCGAGTATCGCAGCCGGACGCGACGAAGGTGTGCCGTCCGCCACGGATCAGCTCGCCGGAGTCGTTCCCGGACCCCGATGACGGGCCACGCGCCGCTGCGCGACCCGCCGTTCATCGGATGCCTTGACACGGCGCGCGAGGACGCGCCGTTCAGCCTCGCGTCGGTCGGCGTCCAGGTGCGCGCCACAGCGCGGACAGCGCAGCTCGTCGGGGAGCAGCGACTCGATCGGCGAGACCGGGGAGACCTGCCGGCCACATGTCCTGCACGCCAGCCTTGGCATCGCCGATCAGCTCGATCTCAGACTCGCGGCAACGAGGCCAGCGCGGCTTCGACCTTCTCCTGGGGGTATTCGTAGTCCTCCAGCGAGCCGTCGAGATAGCGCTCGTAGGCGGACAGGTCGAAGTGACCGTGGCCGCACAGGTTGAACAGGATGACCCGTGACTCTCCGGCCTCCTTGGCGGCGAGCGCCTCGTCGACCGCGACCTTGATGGCGTGGGTCGGCTCGGGTGCCGGCAGGATGCCCTCGGTCCGGGCGAACTGCACGCCCGACGCGAAGCTCGCGCGCTGGTGGACGCTGCGCGCCTCGATCAGGTCGTTGTCCATGAGCAGGCTGACCAGCGGCGCCATCCCGTGGTAGCGCAGTCCGCCCGCGTGGATCGGCTCGGGGACGAAGTCGTGCCCGAGCGTGTGCATCTTGATGAGCGGCGTCATCTGCGCGGTGTCGCCGAAGTCGTACGTGTAGCTGCCGCGGGTCAGGCTGGGTGCGGCCTCGGGCTCGGCCGCGATGACGCGGTACTTCTTGCCGCCCCGGAACGTTCGCCCGAGCCACGGGAACGTGAGGCCCGCGAAGTTCGAGCCGCCGCCGGCACAGGCGATGATGACGTCGGGCTCCTCGCCCGCCATCTCGAGCTGGGCGATCGACTCCTGGCCGATGACGGTCTGGTGGAGGAGGACGAAGTCGAACACCGAACCAAGTGAGTACTTGGTGCCCGGATGGGTGACGGTGTCCTCGATCGCCTCGCTGATGGCCAGGCCGAGCGACCCGGTGTGGTCCGGGGTCTCGTCGAGGACCTTGCGTCCGTAGCTGGTGTCCGGACTGGGGCTCGCGACGATCTCGGAGCCGTATGTCTCCATCAGCGCCCGTCGGTAGGGCTTCTGGTCGTAGCTCGCGCGGACCATGTAGACCTTGACCTCGAGGCCGAAATAGGCGCCCGCGAATGCCAGCGCGCTCCCCCACTGCCCGGCGCCGGTCTCGGTCGCGAGCCGGGTGACGCCCTCGTCCTTGTTGTAGAACGCCTGCGCCAGCGCCGTGTTCGGCTTGTGGCTGCCCGACGGGCTGCCGCCTTCGTACTTGTAGTAGATGTGGGCGGGCGTATCGAGGGCCGCCTCGAGCCGATGCGCCCTGTACAACGGGCTCGGCCGGTAGAGCCGATACGCGTCCCGGACCGGTTCCGGGATCTCGATCTCGCGGTCGCGGCTGACGACCTGCCCGATCAGCGCCATCGGGAACAGCGGCGCCAGGTCGTCCGGGCCGATCGGCTGATGCGTCCCCGGATGGAGCGGCGGAGCCGGCGCGACCGGGAGATCGGCCGCGATGTTGTACCAGGCGCGCGGGATACGGGACTCGTCGAGGACGAACTTGGTCTGCCGGGGATCCGACGGCGCCATGGGAGCCCTCCTGGTGTGGTGACGGATGCGCGACCGGTGCGTGGGGCCGGGACGGGAGCCTAGCGCGCCGCGCGCCGGGTGTGCAACCGAGGTCCCGTGGAATGGTGCTTCGGCGGCGAGCCGGCCCGCGCGGCGTGGTGGCCGCCGTTGTGGCTCGGGCGGATGCGGCTTGTGGCCAGGCGGCTTGTGATGGCCGTGGCCGGGCTTCGGTCCGTGCGCGTGTGGCGGCCTGTCGTGCGACTTCGGTGGCTTGGCGATCGGCGGCGGGACAGGCGGTGGCTTGGCAGGCACGGGCGGTTGCGGGCCGGTCCGGGGCGTCCCACCGGTCGGGTGGGCGACCACGACGACGATGCCGCCGCCACCTGCCGCCGTCTGGGGTGCCACGGCCGGAGCGGTCGGCGGCCGGGTCGGAGTCGGCTTGGTCGGCGGCGTGGGCGTCGGTATCGGCGTCGGCGTCGGCGTCACGGGCGGCGTGCTCGCCGGAGGTTCGCTGGCGGGCGGTGTCGGCGTCGGGCGGGGGGTCGGCTCGGGACGTGTGATCGAGGGCGTCGGCGTCGGCAGCGCGATGGCCACAGGTGCCGTGGGACCGGCCGCGATCTGGTTCGATGCTGGCAGCCCGGCGATGCCAAAGCCGAGCGCGACGCCCGCCAGCACCAGGTTGACGACGCCCAGCGCGACGACCAGACGGAGGCGCTGTGCGGCGGTCACTCGGGTCCGGAGCCTCCTCGTTTCGGGGCAGCCTCACGACCCGCCCCCTTCGGCGATGGTAGCACCGCGGCCCGATCCGGCCCGGTCGCGGTCAGCCCAGGTCGACCGTCTCGATCGGCTCGTAGCGCGCCGGGCCTCCGCCCGTCAGGCTCTCGAACAGGCCGATCCGCTCCGCCCGGAACCGGGCGTGGAAGTCCGCGGCAGCGGACACCAGCCGCTCGCCGATCGCTGCGCCCGCCGGGACGCCATCGGAACGGGCGAGCGTCAAGTGGGCGCGGAACGTCTTCTCGTCAAGCGCCCACCCGGCGGCGACCAGCGCCCGATCAACCTCGCGGGCGAGCGTCACGAGTCGGTCCTCGCCCTCACGCAACCCGAGCCACAGGGCGCGCGGTCGTGCGAACGGCGGGAATGTCCCGGCGCCACCGATCGAGACGTCGAACGCATCGACGGCCGCGGCCGCCGCGAGGACCGCGTCACGCGCGGCGTCCACCCGGTCCTCGGTGGTCGGCCCGATGAACCGCAGCGTGAGATGGAGGCCGTCGAGCCGGACCCAGCGGACGTCGCGACCCCCACCCGGGACACCGTCGCGACGGACAGTCTCGACGAGCGCGGCGACCCTGGCCGTGGTCTCGGGCGGGAGAGGGACGGCGACGAACAGCCGCCGGCCGGGCAGATCTGCTCCGGGCCAGCGTGGTCGATGGCCTGTCGCCGTCACGCCGGCGGGTCGGTCGGCTCGCCGGCCTCGAGATCCCAGGCGGCCCGGTCGGCGCGCAGCACCTCGAGCGCCCGATCGCGATCGCGCCAGCCGAGGACCTCGACGGTCTTGTCCTCGAGCGCCTTGTACGTCTGGAAGAACTGCTCGATCTCGACCAGGCGATGCGGTCGGACCTGGTCGAGTCCAAGGATGTGCTGCTGGTGCGCATCGCCGATGGCGACGCACAGAACCTTGAAGTCGAAGCCCTTCTCGTCGTGCATCTCGAGGCCGCCGATCGGACGCGCCCAGACGTGGCAGCCCGTGAACGTCGGCTCGTCGATGATCAGCAAGGCGTCGGTGTGGTCGCCATCGCCGGCGCGGGTGCCCTCGATGAAGCCGTAGTCGAAGTTGTAGTACACGGCACTCGACAGGACCCGATCGAGGCGGAACACCTGCGTCGCCTCGTCGTACTCGTACTTGTTGCGGCTGCCACGCGGGATCTCGACCACGATCTCGATGACGTCGGGGAACGGCCCGGGACTCTGCACCGGGTCAGTCTAGACGCGCAAGGCAGCGCGACGCGGCGATGGCGCCCGATCCGCCACTCGCCTCAGTCGTTGTAGAGCCGCTCCTCGATGAGCTTTTCCTGGACCGTGCGCCCGTTCGGATCGAAGCAGCTGAACTCGAAGTGCTTCTCGAACTCGAGGTCGACGTTGTCCTGGCCGCCGCGGTTCTTCTCGACCGACACGATGACCCAGTCGCGGAAGCGCTGCGCCTGGTACGGGTTGAACTCGATGTTGACCTTGGCGACGATGTGGTACTTCTCGTTGAGGATGAGGATGATGTCGGCCTCGTAGTTGATGGCCGACGAGCCGCGCAGGTGGAAGTTGCGCAGCCGCGACGCCTTGAGGCCTTCCTTGTCGGCCGCCACGATCGCAGACCATCGGCACGTCCTCGGCGAGGGCGATGTCCTTGAGCCCGTTGACGAGGTAGGTGACCTTCTCGGTCTCGTTCTCCGGCTCCGGGATCTGCGGCACCTTCTGCAGGTAGTCGACGAAGACGACCAGCCGCCGATCACCGGACAGGCGGGCGGTGCTCCTGGACGAGCTTGCGGATGTTCTCGATCGTGCTCGCGGTCTGCGAGCCGCGCATCAGGAACAGGTTCTGGCCGTAACGCGCGATGCGGTCCATGGACGGGCGGAGGCGCGGGTTGTTGGCCATCTGGGCGGTCGCCTCGCCCTCGGCCATCCACGTCCCGAGGATCTCCTTGCGGACGTCCTGGATCTTGATCGCGCCGGTCTTGTGCGGGCAGGTGGGCGAGGGCCGACTCCATCGCGATCAGACGGTTGAGCAGGTACTGCTCGTCGTGCTCGAAGCAGATGTACAGGACGTTGGCCTGGCCGCCCGACGCGACGTTGCGCGCCATCTGGAGTGCCATCGTCGTCTTGCCGGTGCCCTGCGCACCGCCGATCAGCAGCAGCTCGCCCGGTCCGCAGACCGCTGCCGATCGTCTTGTCGAGCGGCGTGAACCCGAGCGGGACAGGCTGGTACTCGGCGACGTTCCCGCTGGTGACCTTGTCGTTGAGGTCGACCAGCACGTCGAGGGCAGACCGCGGCACGAGGCTGCCGGTATCTGCGTCAAGGCGCCAAGCAGGCGGCTGGGCGCCGGCCGGCCGCGCCGCGCCGACCGGCGGCTCGGCGTTGGACGGCGTTTCGGGTGCGTCAGTGGCCACGGGTCAGGATCCTCCCCGGACGGATGCAGTCGCCGTAGCGTAGCACCCGGAAGGGTGCGAATCACTCACCCGAACCCACCAAATCCACACAGCCCGCTCGGTGACGGCGGTCAACGCGGGAGGTCGATCAGCTCGTCGAACATCCGCGCGAACGTCCGGATGCCGGTCTCGTAGTTGTCGAGGCCCATCCATTCGTTCGGAGCGTGGGCGTTCTCGTCCGGCGGCGTGATCCCGAGGAGGACGACCGGCAGCCCCAGGATCGTGGCGAAGCTGGCGGCGACCGGGATCGAGCCGCCTTCGCGGATGTAGACCGGTGCCCTGCCGAAGGTCGCCTCGATCGCCCGGGCCGCCGCCTGCGTCAGCGGGTGGTCCATCGGCGTCAGGCTGGGATGCCCGCCACCGAGATCGGTCGCGGTGACGGTCACACCGGGCGGAGCGACCTCCGCCACGAACGCCCGGAACGCCTCGAAGATCCGGTCGGGATCCTGGGCGGCCACCAGCCGGCAGCTGACCTTGGCATGGGCGTGGGCCGGGATGATCGTCTTCGTCCCGTCGCCCGGCGAAGCCGCCCCACAGGCCGTTGACGTCGAGGGTCGGGCGGATCGAGCGGCGCTCGAGCGTGGTGTAGTCCGACCTCGCCGACCAGCGCCGGGCAGGCCGAGCTTCTCCTGGTACTCCGCCTCGTCGAACGGCAGCGCGGCAAGCGCAGCGCGGTCGGCGTCGGACAGCGGGATCACGTCGTCGTAGAAGCCTGGGATCCGGATCCGGCCGTCCGGGCCCTTGAGGGCGGCGAGGATCGTGGCCAGCGCGTTGGCGGGGTTCTGGACCGCTCCGCCGTAGCCGCCCGAGTGCAGGTCGACGGCGGTCCCGACCACGTCGATCTGCGCATACATGATCCCGCGCAGGCTGAGCGTGATGGCCGGCAGGTTGCCCTCGAAGAAGCCCGAGTCGCTGATGATCGCGGCGTCCGCGCTGAGCCGGTCGCGGTTGTCGGCGAGCCAGCGGTCGAGGTTCGCCGAGCTCGACTCCTCCTCGCCCTCGAACAGGTACTTGACGTTGACCGGGAAGCGGCCGGCCGTCGCCATGATCGCCCCGGCCGCCATCACGTGAGCGTGAACCTGGCCCTTGTCGTCGGCCGCGCCGCGGGCCAGGATCCGGTCGCCGACGACCACGGGCTCGAACGGCGGCGACGTCCACAGGTCGAGCGGATCGACCGGCTGGACGTCGTAGTGGCCGTAGACGATCACTGTCGGGGCGTCGGGCGCGTGCAGCCAGTCCGCGTAGACGACCGGATGGCCGCCGGTCTCGAACGCCTCGGCGTGCTCGACGCCGGCGGCTGTCAGCGCATCGACCAGCCACTCCGCGGCGCGGCGGCAGTCGGCCGCGTGGGCGGGCATGCCCGAGATGCTCGGGATGCGCAGGAACTCCTTGTACGACTCGATCCGCTCGTGGTGGGTCGCCTCGAGATGGGCGGCAAGGGCATCGACGGGCGTGTCGGTGGTCGGGGCGGCGTGGGTGTCAGGCATGGTCCGATTGTACGGGGCGGGCCGACCCGGACGCGAAACGAGCGGACCGTCTCCGGTCCGCTCGTCGGTGTAGCTGGGTAGAGGCCTGGATCAGGCCGGTTGCGGGTTCGGCTCGGGAACCGGCTGGCCTGGTCCGATGATCGACGGCATGCCGTGCAGGTTCTCCTTGGCCGGCAGGTCGCTGAACAGCGCCTCGAACGCGTCGGCGTCGACCGTCTCCTCGGCGACCAGCTTCTCGGCCAGGGTGATGAGCTTGTCGCGATGCGTCGTCAGCACCTCGGTCGCTCGCTCGTAGGCCTTGTCGATGATCGCCCGGACCTCCTCGTCGATCGTCCGTGGCGACCTCGTCGCTGTAGTCGCGCTGCTCGCCCATCGCGCGGCCCAGGAAGACCATCTCGTCGCGCTTGCCGAACGAGAGCGGGCCGAGCTTGTCGCTCATGCCGAACTCGGTGACCATCCGGCGGGCGAGGTCGGTCGCCTTCTCGATGTCGTTGCTGGCACCGGTCGTCGTGTCACCGAAGATGAGCCGCTCGGACACGTTGCCGCCGAGGAGCCCGGCGATCTTGTCCTCGAACTCGGTCTTGGACTGGAGGTAGCGGTCCTCCTGCGGGAGGGCCATGGTGTAGCCGAGGGCCATGCCGCGGCTGATGATGGTGACCTTGGCGACCGGGTCGCACTTCGGCAGGATCCGCTGGACGACGGCGTGGCCGCCCTCGTGGTAGGCGATGATCGCCTTCTCCGCGTCGCGAGATGATCCGGCTCTTGCGCTCCGGGCCGGCGACGATCCGCTCCAGGGCCTCCTGGAACTCGGACATGCCGATGACCTTCTTGTTGCGCCGCGCGGCGAGGATGGCCGCCTCGTTGACGAGGTTGGCCAGGTCCGCGCCGGAGAAGCCCGGCGACTGGCGCGCGACGCCTTCGACCTCGACGCCCTTGTCGAGCGGCTTGCCCTTGGTGTGGACCTTGAGGATCTCGGTCCGGCCCTTCATGTCCGGGCGGTCGAGGATGACCTGGCGGTCGAACCGGCCGGGGCGCAGGAGCGCCGGGTCGAGGACGTCGGGCCGGTTCGTGGCGGCGACGACGATCACGTTGGTGTTCGTGTCGAAGCCGTCCATCTCGACCAGGATCTGGTTGAGGGTCTGCTCGCGCTCGTCGTGGCTGCCGCCGAGGCCGGCGCCGCGCTGGCGGCCGACCGCGTCGATCTCGTCGACGAAGACGATGCACGGCGAGTTGCGCTTGGCCTGGTCGAACAGGTCGCGGACGCGGCTGGCGCCGACGCCGACGAACATCTCGACGAACTCGGAACCGGAGATGCTGAAGAACGGGCACGCCCGCCTCACCGGCGACGGCGCGGGCCATCAGGGTCTTGCCGGTGCCGGGAGGTCCGACGAGCAGCACGCCGCGCGGGATGCGCGCGCCCAGCGAGTTGAACTTCTCGGGATATTTCAGGAACTCGACGACTTCCTGGAGCTCCGTCTTGGCCTCGTCGACGCCGGCCACGTCGTTGAACGTGACGACCGTCTTGTTGCCGAGGAACATGCGCGCCCGGCTCTTGCCGAAGCTGAGGGCCTGGTTATTGGTGCCCTGCGCCTGTCTCATCATGAAGAAGATGAACCCGCCGATGACGACCAGCGGCAGGACCGCGGTCAGCACGAGGCCGAGCCACGAGGTGTCGGGCGCCGGTTCCGCCTTGTAGACGACGCTGCTCGGATCCTGGCCGCCGGCCTTGGCCGCCGCGACGCATGTCCGGGTAGACCTGGGTCAGGACGTTGGGGACGGTGACCGTGTACGTGGAGCCGGTCGGCGGCTTGAGCTTGACGGTGATCGTGTCGCCCTGCTGGGTGGCCAATGTCGACCTTGCCGCCCTGCACGTCGGCCAGGAACGCGGAGTAGCCCACCGAGGTGGTCTGGGTCGTGCCCTGCATCCAGGTGAACAACAGCGCAGCGGTGCCCACCACGAGCACCAACATCACGATGCCATTGCGGAAGAATTTGGGATTCAAGAGGAGCCTCCGGGGTCGAGCAGGCGACGGTCGTGCGTCGCCAGTGGCGCGAGTATAGCGTCGAGTCCTGAGGACGCCCCGTGACGGAGGTCCTGGGTCTCATCACAGCTGTACGGACGCGGGGCACGACCGGATGGTTGCGCGCCGCCAGGTGAAGGATTCGATACGGCCCTCCGCATCGGGAGGGCCGTATCGTCACGATCGAGGGTGGTAGCGGAGGGCGGATTTGAACCACCGACCAAGGGCTTATGAGTCCCCTGCTCTACCACTGAGCTACTCCGCCATGCGCCGATTCTAGCGTACCGGGCGACCTCGTCCGCTTGCGGGAGCCCGTCCCGTCCCCGGGATGGAGCGGAGCCGCGACTCCGCCGAGGCATCCCGGATAGCATCCCGTCGTGGCGATCCGACCTTCCTCCCGATCTGCGCTGGCGGCGATCCTCGGCTGTGCCTCCTTGTTGCTGGTCGGCTGGACGGGCCTCCTGGTCCCATCGCTGATCCGCTCGATCGAGAACGATTTCGGCGCGACCGATGCCGCCATCGGCATCTTCTTCTTCGTCAATTCGATCGCCTACGCGAGCGGATCGGTGGTCGGTGGCCTGCTGATCGAGCGGTTCGGGCGGCGCGTGATCCTGCCGCTCGGGGTCGGCCTGATCGTGATCGGCATGATCGGGATGGCCAGCGTTCCGACGATCGCTGCGTTCGTGGCATTCGGGATCCCACGGGGGCTCGGTGGCGGCGCGATCGATGGTGGCGTCAACGGCCTCATCCTCGATCTCTATCCGACCAGTCGCGGCCGTGCACTCAACCTGCTCCACCTGTTCTTCAGTCTCGGGGCGTTCGCCTCGCCGCTCGTCGTCGGGCGACTGATCGAGGGGGGCGCGTCGTGGCAGGCCGTGATGATCGGGACCGGAGTGGCGTCGGTCCCGTTGGCGATCCTGTTGGCAGCCGCAGATCTCCCGTCCGGGCATCACGCTCGGAGTCCGAACCGGTCCGGGCCGCGGATCACGTTCGCCTTGCCGTTGATCGCGCTCGCGGTCGCCATCGCCTGCTATGTCGCCTCCGAGGTCGGCGTCTCGGACTGGCTGGTCCGCTTCCTCGCCGACGCATCCGTCGGGCTCGCCACCGCGGCCCTTGCCGCATTCTGGGGATGCCTGACGCTGGGCCGGATCGTCAGCGCCGTGATCGCGGACCGGTTCGACCATGCCGCGTTCGCCGCCATCGCGTCGCTCGCGGCCGCGATCGCACTCGTCGGCGCGATCCTCGTCCCGTCCCTGCCGGCCTCGATCGTCCTGTTCGGCGTGGTCGGCTTCGCGTTCGGCCCCGTCTATCCGCTGATCATGGCCGTCGCCGGGGACCACTTTCCGGGACGAACGGCCGCGGTCGCTGGTTTCCTCGCCGCTGCCTCCGTGATCGGAGCAGTCATCTATCCGCCGCTGATGGGGTTCATGTCGGTCGGCGTCGGCCTGGGCGTCGCGATGGGCGGCACGGCCGTCCTCTCCCTGGTCTGCGCGATCGTCCTCGCGCTCTTCAGGCGGCGCTCCAGCTGGGCCGCCGTCCCGGCTGTCGCCCCGGCCTCCGGTCCGATCGCCGCGGAGTAGCCGAGGCAGGTCACCTCAGATTTGCGGTCGGCCTCTGATCGGCCGGCACGTCGATCCTCGAGATCGCGAGATAGGCGACGACGACGGCGATACACGCCCCGAACACGACCGCAACGACCGCGTCGCCGATCCCGAGGCCGCCGAGCGTCCCCTTGCCCAGCCAGTCGGCCACCGAGGCGCCAAGCGGGCGGGTGATGACGTACGCGGCCCAGAAGGTCGCGATCGGGTCCCAGCCCAGGAACCGGTAGCCGATGCCGGGGATCGCGAAGGCGACCGCGAACAGGAGCGCCGAAGCCGGATAACCGAGCCCAAGTGTGCTCGCGGTCAGGTCGCCCAGGGCCGTGCCGAGGGCGAACGTCGCCATCACCGTCGCCCAATAGAAGAGCTCTCGTCTCGGCGTGTCGATCGAGTGGATCGAGAGCGTGCCCTCCACCCGGTGCCACGCGAGGAAGACGGCCGCGAGGACGATAGCGAGCCCCGTCGCGGACACGACATACGGGATGTCCAGCACGACGTGGAGGACATCGGCGACCATCGTCCCGAAGACGGCGACCATCACGACGGCGAGCCAATAGGTCGGTGCCTTGTACCGGTCCGCCCGAAGCTGGGCCGCCAGCGCGATCGCCAGACCCATCGTCGCCGCGACCACCGCGAGGTACGGGTTGACGTTGAAGACGAGGTAGTCGGAGAACGCCTCGCCCATCGCGGTCGACAGCAGCTTGACCACCCAGAACACGATCAGGATCTCGGGAACCTTGAGCCAGGAGGTTCGGATCAGCTGGAGGGAACGCATCGGGCCGAGTATGGCCCCGCTGCGTCACGCGTCAGTCGATCTGGCCGAGCGATCCATGTCGTGATGCGATGATTGGTGCGTTGTGGACACGCTAGCCGCGTCGCCCTCGTTCCTCGCGGTCGCTGACGCCAGGCGACCGAGCATCGGTCGTGCCGTCCTCGGAGCGTTGCTGGTCGCCGGACTCTTCGAAGTCTTTGCGCTCGGGGTGAAGGAGTACCGGTCGCTGGGAGACCACGCGCCGTGGATGGACGACCCGTACGACGTCGTGACATCCTTCGCGATCTTCCTCATCCCGATCGTGGCCGCGTTCTCGGCCGTCCGGCTGGCCCTGTGTCGGCGTGTCGAGCCACTTCCGTTGAGTCGGGTGATCGACCTCCTGCACGGCTGCATCCTGCTCCTGGTCGTCACGCTTCGCATGGGCCGGCTCGGACTGGATCGCCTTGGTCGTCGGAGCAGATCGCGGATCCTGGACGGCGGTGACACCAGCCCTTGTCGCCGGCCTTGGCCTCCTGACGCTGATCGCCCTGCTGGCCACTGCCGCGGTGGTCGTCGAAGGCAGCCGGTTGCCTCGACCGGGGGTAGCCGACCCCGCAGACCCCGACTGGCTCGCCGACGTGACGGCGCTGGCCGGCCGAATCAGCCGTCGCCTCGGTCCGTTTGAGACGGGCATGTCGCGGATCGTCCGGGTCGTCGATCTTCGCGTGTGGGCGTGGGTCCGTCGGCGACCGATCACGACGGCCGTCTTGGTCGCCGCCGGCTCCGCAGTGCTATTCGCAGTCGGCGGCCTGCGGGAGAGGTATCCGCCTCCGCTCCTTGCGTTCGTGTTCGTCGTCGCCTGGTGCGGGATGTTCGCTCTGCTGGTCGCCTCAGGGTCATACCTTGGGGTGGTCCGCTCGTCCGTCCGGATGTCCGCGGCCCGGTGGCGGTCGTTCGACGCCGTGCTGGTCGCGAGTGCCAGCGTGCCGATCGCGCTGGCCTTGCGGGACCCCCTCTGGTCGATCGTCAGCCCATCGATCGAACGAAGCGGCGTGGCGGACCTTGCCTCGCTCCTGGCGGTCACCGCAGCCTCCGCCGCCGGACTCACCCTCCTCATCGAGACCATCGCCCGCGTTCACGAGGATCGAGGCCGAGCGATCTAGAAATCGGCAAACGATCTGCCTGAGTTCATCGGCCACTACGATCGGACTTCCGCCCGAATGCGCGGATCTCGACCGCGCACGGCCACCAAAAACCGATGCGGCCCCGTCGGCGTATCCGACTGCACCGGTGCCACCGAGCCCGATCGTCTCGGGCCGCCTCGCACCCGAAGAGAAGAGGTGCCCCATGCTCTTCCGTCGTCTGATCGTTTCGGGGGCCATGGTCGGCCTCCTCCTGGCTGCGGCCGTTCCGGTCGCGGCGAGCGGGCCGGGTCCGCGCGGGCCGAAACCGGACAACTCCTACGTCGTCAACCAGCTCGTCACGGGTCCAGGGAGCGACCCCGACCTTCAGAACGCCTGGGGGCTGACCCGCTCCCCGGCCTCGCCATGGTGGGTCGCCAACAACGGAACCGGCTCGACGACGCTCTACCGTGGTGACGGCTCGAAGGTCCAGTCAGGGAGCGTCGCGGCTCGCGTCGGGATCCCCGGGTGGCGCACCGACCGGTGCGGCGTTCAACGGCGTCAGCACCGACTTCAACGGCGACAACTTCCTGTTCGACAGCGAGGCCGGCATCATCTCCGGGTGGCGCGGCGCCTTCACGCTGACCGGCACCGCAGAGGTCGGCAATGGCGACCGCGCCGGCGACGCCGTCTACAAGGGCCTCGCCATCGGGACCGCCGATGTCGGCGATGGTGCGCAGCAGTACCTCTACGCGACGGACTTCCATAACGGGCAGATCGACGTGCTCGATCGCACCTTCGCGTTCCAGACGTGGACGGGCGCCTTCCATGACCCGAAGCTCCCGAAGGGCTACGCCCCATTCGGGATCGCGAACCTCAACGGCATGCTGTTCGTGACGTACGCCAAGACAGCAAAGTGGCAGCGACGACGAGCGAGCCGGCATGGGACGCGGTGTCGTCGACTCCTTCGCGACCGACGGGACGTTCCTCGGCCGGGTCGCGACGCCATGGCCAACTCAACGCCCCGTGGGGCCTGGCCTGGGCGCCGGCCGATTTCGGCCGGTTCAGCAACGACCTGATCGTCGGCAACTTCGGCGAACGGGAAGCTCCACGCCTTCCGCTGGAACGGCAAGAGCTGGCTTCCGGACGGCACGCTGAAGGGCTCGAACGGCGAGCCGGTCGTCATCGACGGCCTGTGGGCGATCGAGTTCGGCGGCGGCACGAACGTTGCTGCACGACGGCGCGGCCAACCAGCTGTTCTACACGGCCGGCCCCGACGACGAGAACGGCGGCGCGTTCGGAACGATCATGGCAACCAACCCCTGAGACGACGTCTCGGGTGGCGACTTGCGGGGCCGGCGATCGCCGGCCCCGCTCCATGTCTGCAGCGACGGTCAGCCGCTCGGGCCGAACAGGAGCGTCAGCCACCTCTCGAGCGGGCTGACCGATGTCGGGGCACCGAGCCGGACAGACGCCGAGCCCGGCGCATCCGACGGCAGCGGCGAGGCGCCGGGTGCCAGCGAGAAGGGGATCTCGTGGGCGCTACCGAGGCCGTAGCCGCGCGCCTGCTGGGCGATGAACGCAGGCTCCTGGATGACCTCCAGCTCGTGCTCCAGCCCCGCGACCTCGGCCTGCCGCGCGTCATTGGCGGCGACCATCGCCTCCGCCTTGCCGGTCGCCGCGGCGGCATCGGTCACCTCGCGCGCGAACAGGATCACGACCCAGGCCACGAGGGCCACGCCGAGCAGCGTCGCCATCCGTCGGCGGGTGAGACCGACGATCGGGAGGGTGGCCAGATCCGGCTCGCCCGTCGCTGACGCGCGCTCCCCCGGGGACGGGGTCGATCCCGTCTCGTCGGGGGCGTCATCGGTCGGCCTGGGGAAGAGCCGGCGAACCATCCGCGCGAGCGTAGCTACACCCCGCGACGGTGTCAACTCGAACCGCGTGTGACAGCCAACCTGTCACGCCCGTGGCCGAGCGTCTGCTAGACTCGCGCCGTTTCGAACATCCGTTCGTTCCCGAGGCACCGACGATGCGCACCTACGCCCCCGCCGAACCCGGAGCCGTCCTCGCGTCGCTCCTGGCCGAACCATCGCTTGCCCGCGGCGTGATCCACCATGCGCTGCTCCCCGCCCGCGACGCGCTCCACGCGGATTTCCCCGACTGGCTCGATGGCCGGATCGTGGCCGGGCTCGAAACGCGCGGGATCGTCCGGCCGTACACCCACCAGGCCGAGGCGATCGAGGAGATCCATGCCGGCCGGGACGTCGTCGTCGTCACCCCGACCGCGTCGGGCAAGACGCCTGTGCTATGCGCTGCCGATCATGCAGGCCATCGCCGACGACCCCGCGGCGCGGGCGCTGCTGCTGTTCCCGACCAAGGCGCTCGGCCAGGACCAGGTCGCCGAGTTCGGCGAGCTGACGACCGCCGCCGGTCTGACGATCTCGACCTCGACCTACGACGGCGACACGCCGGCGCCGATCCGGTCGGCGATCCGAGCCGCCGGGCAGGTCGTGGTGACCAACCCGGACATGCTCCACTCGGCGATCCTGCCGCATCACACCAAGTGGTTCCAGCTGTTCGAGCAGCTCCGCTACATCGTGGTCGACGAGCTGCACACCTATCGCGGCGTGTTCGGCAGCCACGTCGCCAACGTCCTCCGCCGGCTGCTCCGCATCTGCGCCCACTACGGCAGCCATCCGGTCATCGTCTGCTGCTCTGCGACCATCGGGAACCCGGCCGAGCTGGCCGAGATGCTCATCGGCCGGCCGGTACGGCTGGTGGACCGGAACGGCGCTCCGGCCGGCGAGCGCCACGTCGTCCTCGTCGACCCGCCGATCCTCCACCCGGAGAGCGGCGCCCGGAGCTCCGCGCTGACCCTCGCCCAACGCTGGGCGCTGCCGTTCCTGCGGGCCGGGCGCCAGACCATCGTCTTCGGCCGCTCGCGCGTGGCGGTCGAGATCCTGCTGACCGGCCTGCGCGAGTCGCTGCGCGAGAGCTACGGCCCGCGCAGCCGGGTCCGCGGCTACCGCGGCGGCTACCTGCCGACCGAGCGGCGGGCGATCGAACGCGGCCTGCGCGACGGCGAGATCCTCGGCGTGGTGGCGACCAACGCGCTCGAGCTCGGCGTGGACATCGGCCGGCTCGACGTGTCGATCCTGGCGGGCTACCCGGGCTCGGTCGCCGGGACGTGGCAGCAGTTCGGCCGGGCGGGTCGCCGCCACGGGACGAGCGTCGCGATCCTGGTCGCCTCGGGAGCGCCGGTCGACCAGTACGTCATCCACCACCCGGAGTTCCTGCTCGAGGGAACGCCCGAGGAGGCCCGGCTCGACCCCGACAACCTGCACGTCCTGCTCGCCCATCTGCGCGCGGCGACGTTCGAGCTGCCGTTCGAGCCTGGCGAGGTCTTCGGGCCGGGCCCGGCCGACGACCTGCTCGCGTTCCTCGCCGAATCCGGCCACGTCCGCCAGGCAGGCGACGGACGCTGGTACTGGTCGAGCGAGAACTTCCCGGCCTCGGAGATCTCGCTCCGCACGGCCGCGCCGGAGAACGTCGTCATCATCGACACCACGCCCGACCGCCCGCGCGTCCTCGGCGAGGTCGACCTGTTCAGCGCCCAGGTGCTCGTCCACGAGCGTGCGATCTACATCCACGAATCGGTCCAGTACTACGTGGACCGGCTGGAATGGCACGAGCGCAAGGCGTACGTCCATCGGATCGACGTCGACCACTACACCTACGCCAACCGCGCGGTCACGCTCAAGCCGCTCGAGATCTTCGCCGAGGCAGGGGCGGTCGGGTGGCCGGCGGATCCACGGCGAGGTGATGGTCGCGAGCCTCGTCACCCTGTTCAAGAAGCTCAAGTTCCTGACCGACGAGAACGTCGGCTGGGGTCCGATCGACCTGCCCGAGCTCGAGCTCCAGACGACCGCGTACTGGCTGACCGCCGAGGCCGCCCGCTCGAACTGGCGGCGCGACGAGCTCGACATCGCGCTGCTCGGTGCCGGTCGCGCGATCCAGACGGTCGCCGCGATCCACCTGATGGTCGATCCGCGCGACCTCGGGCTGGTGACCCAGGTCCGCTCCCCGCACTCGGAGCAGCCGACGATCTACCTGTACGAGGCGGTGCCCGGCGGGGTCGGCCTGTCGGAGCGGCTGTGGGACCGCCACGCCGAGCTCCTGTCGGCCGCTGCCGGGCTCATCGCCGGCTGCGACTGCGACATGGGCTGTCCCGCCTGCACCGGGCCACGCCTCGAGCCCGACGTCGACGCCCGAGCACTGGCTCTCCGGCTGCTCGCCGAGCTCGGCGCTCCGGTCGGCACGACGGCGCCCGCTCTTCCGACGCCGTGATCGACGCCTCGACGACGCTGAGCCGCCGCCTCGAGCGCTACCGCGCGGCGACGAGGCCACCGCCGGCGAGCCTCGCACGGGTCAGCGTCGATGACCTCGCCGCTCGGCTTGCGGAGGCGGTCGACGGCGAGGTCGTCCGCGGACCGGAAGGCGTGATCGTCCGGCGCGACACGCCGAGCCGGCCTCTGCCGGTCGATCGCTGGCGGCTGGCGGTGCTTCCCGGGCAGCCGCCGCCCGACGTGCCCCTGGTCTGCCTCGACACGGAGACGACCGGGCTGGCGACTGCTGCCGGGACGATGGCGTTCCTGATCGGCCTCGGCTGGTGGGAGGCGGACTCGTTCCGCCAGGTCCAGCTGCTCCTCCCCGACCACGCCGAGGAGCGCGGCGCTGCTGAGCGCCCTCGAGGCGGCCATCCCGCGCTCCGCCTGGCTCGTCACGTACAACGGGCGCGGCTTCGACTGGCCGCTGCTCGACCACCCGGTTCCGGATGGCGCGTCGCTCCGCGCCGGCCCATGCCGGCCACCTCGACCTGCTGCCGACCGTGCGCCGGCTGTTCCGGCACCGGATGGCCGACGCCCGCTTGCGGACCGCGGAGGCCGAGCTCCTCGGTCTCCACCGGATCGGCGACGTGGACGGCTGGGAGATCCCCGGTCGCTACCTGCGCTTCCTGGCGCGGCGCCCCTGCCACCGAGCTCGCCGAGGTCGTCCGACACAACGACCAGGACGTGCGCTCGCTCGGTCGGCTCATGGCATACCTCGAGACGCGACTCGGCGATCCGGGGGTTCGCGCCGAGGCGCCACCGGGCGATCTGGCCGGGCTCGGCCGCGCCTTCGCACGCGAACGGCGCCTGAGCGAGGCGCTCGACTGCCTCGAGGCCGCCATCGACCGCCCGGTCGCGCCACCGCCCGCACCGCCCGAGCGACCCGAACCGCCCGTGCGCACGGATCGACCCGGCTTGGTCCCGGCCCGCACCGACCAGCGGACCGCAGCCCGAGGAGCCGTGGTGGTCGCCGCGCCGGCCCGCGGACTATGGCGGGCGACCGAGCCGCCCGGTCGAGCTCGGGCCTCCACGGACGGCACAGTTCGACGCGCCCTGGACATCGGAGCGGATCCTCATCGAGCGCGCCCATCTCCTGCGCCGGATCGGGCGGCATCGCGATGCCGTCGACGCCTGGTCGGTGTTGATGGGCGGCTCCGGACGGAGCGCCATCGTGGCCGCGATCGAGGTCTCCAAGCTGCGCGAGCACCGTCTTCGAGATCGGTCCGGCTCGCTGGTGGCCGCGCTCCACGGGCTCGACACGATCGAGCGCCGCCGTCGCCTCGGTCGGCCGGAGCCGGCCCTCGAGGCGGACCTGCACCGCCGCGTCCAGCGCCTCCGTCATCGGCTCGCCCAGCTGCCGCCGACCACGACGCGGCGGCAGACCGCCAGACCGCATCCACCAGCTTCAGTCGAGGTCGACGCCGCCCGTCCCGACCTGTGACGCCTCGCTCGGGATGACCGCCCGGCGGACCCGTTCACGCGCGCGACGGACCAGTACGGCCGCCCGATCCGGGACCCCCGCGAGTCCCGGGCCCTCGACCGCGAGCGAGCCGGCCGCTGCAGCGAACCGGAGATCCGGGCGACGTCGTGCGCGCGTCCGCCCCACGATCGCCGGCTGCAGCACGGACGCCAGCAACGCGGCGAGGAACGTGTCACCCGCGCCGGTCGGGTCGATCTCGCGGTCGGTGGCGGTCGGCAGGTAGCGCAACGTCTCGGTCGGACCGTCCCCTCCGGCGACGACCATCAGCCCGCCGCGACTGCCCTGCGTGACCAGCAGGTCCGCGCCCGGGCGAAGGAAGGTGACCAGCGTCGCGAGCGGCGTCCTGGGATCCAGGTCGTGATGGCTGACCCCGACGAGGTCGCCTCGGCTGACGACGGCCGACGAGACTGGAGGCCGGCGACCGACCTCCCGGCCCGCTGCCAGCTCGCGCAGGAACCCTTGCCAGCCGACCGCGACCACGGCGTCGTCCGGGATCTCAGCGGCCCACGCCTCGCCGACCTCGCCCGCGACCGGGACGAGCGACCAGGCACGCGCCGCCGCCCACGAGCCCGGCAGGGCCGGGATGCCGAGAGGCACCCCCACCGCATGACAGATCTGGATCCGGCCGCCGGCCGCCTCCTGATTGTCGAAGACGGGTGCCTCGGGCAGGCGCGCAAGCATGATGTCGACCCCTGCGTCTGCCAGCAGGTCGAGCTCGTGCGCGCCGGCGGACGCGTCGTCGACCCCGATGTACGCCGCGGTCCGCAGTCCGAGCCGGGCCGTCGTGAGAGCCGCATACGTCACGCCGCCGCCGAGACGCCAGCCGCGCGGATCGTCGGGCGTCAGGTCACGGCTGGCCGAGCCGACGTGCAGGACATCGATCCGCCGTCCGCTCATCGCCCTCCTCCCAGCGGGTCGATCGGGGACCCGGTCGTATACTTGGCGGCCCGATCCAGCCGCACGATGGAGTCGACGTGTTCTTCTACGAGCTGCACGAAGGCGACAACGAGGTCTTCACCGACGTCCTAGTCGTCAGCGAGTCCGAATGGGAGCCCGACGAGTTCTTCGAGCTCGTCCAGACCATCCGCCGGCGCATCCAGGACTCGTTCATCCACGATACCCTCAGCGAGTCGATCGCCGTCGAGCTCGAGCGCGACCACGGGTTCGTGAATGTCAGCGACGACCGGATCGTCGCCGCGGTCAACGTGTCGACCGACGACGCCGAGAACGTCCTGCTGTCGACCGAGGTCGAGCTGGCCGACGCCGCCGAGGACGAGGACGATGACGACATCGACCCCGAGCAGGACCTCGACGAGGGCAAGGCGTTCAACACCGTCATCGCCGAGTTCGACCCGCGCAGCCGCCTGAACTGATCACTTGGAGAACAGGATCTCCAGCACGTCACCGTCGCGGACGCGGTAGGTCTTCCCCTCCGAGCGGAGGCGGCCCGCCTTGCGTGCCTCGGCCATCGAGCCGAGCGTCACCAGGTCGTCGTAGTGGACCGTCTCGGCGCGGATGAACCCGCGCGCGAGGTCGGTGTGGATCGCTCCGGCCGCGTCGACCGCGGTCGAGCCATCGGGGATCGGCCAGGCGCGGACCTCGTCGGGGCCGGCGGTCAGGAACGACACGAGCCCGAGCAGTCGATACGACAGGGCGATGACCCGGTCCAGCCCGGAGTCCGCGATGCCGAGCTCCTCCATGAACACGGCCGCCTCGTCCGGCTCGAGCTCGCCGAGCTCCATCTCGATCTTGGCCGACAGGGCCGCCACCAGCGCGTGGTCGTGCGCGTAGGCGGCACTCACCCGGTCCACGAGCCCGGGTGCGCCCGCGATGTCCGCCTCGCCGACGTTGAGCAGCACGAGGACCGGCTTCTGGGTCAGGAACCGGAACCCGCGGATGGCCTTCTCGTCGTCGACGTCGAGGCCGAGATCGCGGATGGGCTTGCCGGCCTCGAGCCCGGCCAGGATGCGGCGCAGGACGACATCCTCGCGTTCGGCTGCCTCGCGTTCGGCCGGCGTCCCGTGGCGCGCGCTGGTCTTGAGCCGCTCGATCCGACGCTCGGTCATCGCCAGGTCGGCCATCAGGAACTCGAGGTCGAGGCGCTCGACGTCGCGGACGGGATCCACGCTCCCCTCGGGGTGCGGGTTGGCGGGGTCCTCGAACGCACGCGCGACGTGGAGCAGCGCGTCCGAATCGCGCAGCCGGCCGAGGTGGTCGGCGGGCAGCTCCTCGGTGCCGATGTGGCCCTCCGATGAGGCCGGCGGGGCGGGCAGGTCGACGTAGGTCACGTCGGCCTGGACGATCTTCTTCGGCTTGAAGATGCCGGCCAGCGTGTCGAGCCGCGGATCCGGGACCTTGACGACGCCGACGTTGAGCGTGACGCCGCCGAAACCGCCGGTCTCGGCGTGACCGCGGGTCAGCGTGTTGAAGACGGTGGTCTTGCCCGAACCGGCAAGCCCGACGATGGCGATCTGCATCCGCGCGATCGTCGCAGAGATCAGTAGCCGGCGCTCGGGTCCACCACGTTGAGCAGCGGCTCTCCGGTCGCGAAGCGGCGGAGGTTGTCGCAGAACAGCTCGACGCTGCGGTCGAGCACCCGCCCGCTCGACCAGGCCGTGTGCGGGGTCACGATGACGTTGGGCAGGTCGTAGAACGACGACATCGGGGGCAGCGGCTCGTCGCGGAACGTGTCGAGCACCGCCCCGCCGATCGTCCCGTCGCGGAGCGCCCGCAGGAGCGCCCGCTCATCGATGAGCCGGCCGCGGGCCACGTTGATCAGCCACGCGCCGGGCTTGACCAGCGACAGGGTCTCGGCATCGATCATGTCCTCGGTCTCCGGCGTCAGGGGCGCGGCCAGGACGATGAAATCGGACTCGGCCAGGAGCTCGGGCAGCGTTTCGGGGCCACCGACCCGGTCGAGCTTCAGCGCGCCCAGCGACCCAGCGTCCTCGGCGGACGCGCCCGCTGCCGGGTCCACCTCGGCGCGTCGGCGGACCGCGACCACCCGGCAGCCGAATGCGGTGGCGAGCTCGCCGACCGCCCGGCCGATCGAGCCGAGCCCGACGATCCCGACGGTGACGTCGCGCAGCTCGGCACCCTCGAGCGGCTGCCATGTCCGTTCGCGCTGGAGCTCGAGCAGCTGCGGCAGCCGGCGGCTGACGGCCAGGATCATCATCAGGACGTACTCGGCGATCGGCCGGCTGAACACGCCGCGGGCGTTGGTGACCACGACGCCGCGCTCGAGGGCCGACGGGGTCAGTGCCCGCTCGACGCCCGACGTCGCCGAGTGGACCCAGCTGAGCCGGGGCGCACGGACGAGGATGCGGTCGAATGCGTCCGAGCTGAGCCAGCCGCGGAGCATGACCTCCACGTCATCGAGCGGGCCGTCGGCGAGCCCCTCGACCGAGACCATGACGAGGCGGGCGTCCGGCGCGGCGGCGCGGATGCGTTCGAGGTCCCGGGCCCGGTACCGTGCTGAGAGGATCGGGCTGAGCGCGATGGCCGATGGCGCTCCACCTCGCCCGGAGCCGGGTCCGGCCCGGCGGACGGTTTCCTCGGTCATCCCCCGGACCCGTCCAGCACGCGAGCGATCCAGCGCTCGGGCGCCTCGATCTCGCCGTCGCGCGGGAGCGTGTCGGGGCCTTCCCACAGGCGGGTCAGGGCGGTGCTGCCGCGCCGATCGGCGATGGCCCGCACGAACTTCTCGCCCTTCTTGTACTGCTCCATCTTGAGGTCCATGCCGGTCAGCCGGAGCATCGAGCGCTCGAACGGCGTGCGCTTGGTCCGGCGCTCGTGGAATCGCTCGCTGATCTGCGCCACGCCCGGGACCAGGTCCTTCCCGACCTCGTCCATGACGTAGTCGCTGAACCCCTCGAGCAGGCTCATCACCGCCTGGGTCTCGCGGAACAGGGCCTTCTGCTCGGGGCCCATCAGCCGCTCGAGCCAGTGCTCGCCGCCGGCTTCGCCACGGATCGAGCGGCCGAGCCCTCGAAGCGCTTCGCGCCCAAGGCCGCGCGCGTCGCGCCCGAACAGGGTCAGCTGGCGTTCGAGTCGCTCGGCCAGGTACGGCCGGAGCCACGGATGCGCTTCGAACTCGAAGGCGTGGGTCGTCTCGTGGAGGGCGATCCATGTGCGGAACGGGCCGATCGGCACGCCCAGGGCGCGCGCGGTCGTCCGGATGTTCTCCTCGACGAACAGGAGGCGCCCGGGCGCCGCTTCGGCGGTCAGCAGCGCGAGGTCGTACTGGCCCAGGACGCGCGAGCCCATGAAGCCCAGCAGCAAGCCCAGCTGGCGGGTCGTGATCCAGCGGTTGGCGAGGGCCATCGTCGCCTTCGCGAGCCCGCCACCGGGCGGCATGACCTGCTCGAGCAGCTCGGTCTCGATCTTGCTCATCAGCGATGCGAACGAGCCGGTGTTGGCGTGCACCCAGCCGGCGCGGTCGACCACCCCGGACCGCTCGACGACGCCGGGCAGCTCGGCGCCGAGAGCGGCCCCCAGCGCCGGGACGATCTTGGTCATCGCCTCGGCGTAGGCCGGTTCCGCGGCGCGCAGCTCGGCCGGAGCGAGGGTGCCCGGCGCGTGCCGCAGGCGGCCGATCGCGATGCGCTCCACCTCCGGCCAGTCGACGAGCCCGCGGCGCGCGGCCTTCTCGGCGTGCCGGCCGGCCACGGTCGCGGCCGCCCCGAGCGCCGAGCCGATCAGGAAGCCCGCCTGCCAGATCCGATCGTCCCGCCATGTCGGGCGGTCCGGCGGTCGGTTCGATCGGTCGGTCATCGGGCGGCCAGCGCGAGCTCGACGTGCTCGACGTCGGTGAAGCCGTCGCGGAACAGGCTCCCGGCCAGCGCCGCGAAGGACTCGGGATCGCCGGTCGTCAGCTGGCGGTGCGTCGCCGAAACCCCATCGCCGCCGTCGCCCTGGGCGTCAAGACCGTTGATCTGGAGCAGCTCGGCCAGCGCCGACGCCGTGGCCGTCGCGGAATCGACGATCGCGACATGTTCTCCGGCCAGCGCCGCGATGATCTCGCGCAGCAGCGGGTAGTGCGTGCAGCCGAGCAGCAGCGTGTCGATCGAGGCGCCGGGCGGCCGCGGAAAGATCGACTCGCCGGCCGCATCGCGCTCGCCGAGCAGCGGCGCCAGCGCCTCGGCCACGGCACGCTCGGCAGTCGGACCGGCCAGCTCGCCGGCCTCGACCAGGGGCACGAGCGTCGGCGTGGCGTGCTCGTAGACCTCGACCGCGGGGTTCTCGTCCTTGATCGCCCCGAAGTAGGCGTGCGAGCGGATCGTCGCCGGCGTGGCGATGACCCCGACCCGGCGATTGCGGGTGGCCAGCGCGGCCGCCGAGGCACCGGGCCGGATGACGCCCAGGATCGGCAGGTCGTAGCGCCGGCGCAAGGCACTCAAGGCGACCGCGGTCGAGGTGTTGCAGGCGACCACGATCGCCTTGACGTCCTGCTCCGCGAGCCGATCCAGGCACTCCTGCGAGAAGTCCAGGACCTCGGCGTCGGACCGGACGCCGTACGGCGCCCGGGCGTTGTCTCCCAGGTACACCGTCGATTCGGTCGGAGTGCGACGGACGATCTCGCGCAGGACCGTCAGACCGCCGACCCCGGAGTCGAAGACCCCGATCGGACGCCGATCCGACATCGCGACCTCAGGACCGTCCGGCGGTGACTGCGACCCGGCCGGCGTTGAGCACTTCGCCGGCGACGCGCATCACGTCACGGCTGATGGCCGCGTCCGGGTTGGCCAGCACGAACGGGACACCCTCGTTGTTCGACTGGACCACGAGCAGCCCGTCGGACACGATGCGGTGCTCAGGCACGCGCCCGATCGCGCGCTCGAGGTCGATCGGTTCGATGCCGCCTGGCGAGTCCGCCCGGTTGACCAGGTACCGGACCTTGGACGCCGGGTAGCCGATCGAGCGGAACGTGTCGGCGATGGCCACCGTGTTGTGGATCGTCGTGGAGTCGTAGGTGACGATCTCGATGATGACGTCGCTCGCGTCGAGGAACGCCAGGTTGATGTCGTTGAGATAGCTCGACATGTCGATGACGATCGAGGCGTAGACCCGGCGAAGCAGTGACAGGACCTTGTCGACGTCGCGCGGGGTGAGCATCTCGGCCATCTCGATGCGTGGCGGCGCGAGCAGGATGTCGATCCCGGACGGGTCGCGCCACAGGACGTCGCTCAGGTCGGATTCGGCGATCCGGTCGGTCGGCAGGTCGAGGATCGACGGGGCGTCCACCGGCACCTTGAGCAGCGAGCGCAGGTCGCCGAACTGAAGGCTGCCGTCGATCAACACGGTCTTCTGCTCGAGCTGGCCGAGAGCGACGGCCAGATTGAACGCGATCGTCGTCTTGCCGACGCCGCCCTTCGGCGCGAACACGCTCATCACCCGGGTCGTCGCGAAGGCCTGGTGTTCCTCGAACTCCTTGCGCGCGTTCCCGATCCGGGTCATCAGGTCGAAGCCGGAGAACGGCATCGCCAGGACGCCATGGATCCCCGCGTCGGTGTCCACCTCGATCGGGTTCTGGGGAACAGTCAGCGCGATGACCGGCACGCCGACGTCCGCCTGGTGGATCATCTCGATGAGCTGGGGCCCCTTGATCCGGCCCTGGAGCAACGCGTCCACGAGGACGATGTCCGGGCGGAGCTCGTTGATGGCCGGGACCACCTTGCTCCCATCGGTCAGGACGTCGAGGAGCTTGACCCGCGACTGCGAGTTGAGCAGGCCACGGATGTACTGGGCGACCTGGGGGACGTCCTCGACGATCAGGAGGCGAATCTGGTCACTCTGTGGCATCGGCCGGACGATACCACGAGGCTCGACGGCGTCACCCGGCCCGGAGGTCCCAGACGCATCGTGACCCGACTGGAGCGGGCGCCGACCGACAGGGTCGACCGTCAGGGCTTGACGGCGAGCAGGATGGCGCGCTCGCTGCCCGGCCCGAGGAGCCCCATCCCGTAGTCGCCGGCGATCGATTCGACGACGAGGCCGGCGTCCTCGGCGTAGCCACGGAGCTCGTCGGCCGTGACAAGGCGGAGGCGGTCGCGCCGGATCCAGCGCCGGACCGGCTCGCCCTGGCCGCCCTCCTCGAAGATGGTGGTCAGGGTCACGCTGGCGGTGGCCGTGTCGTGCTGCGCGGAGGCCGCCTTGCTGACGATGGTGCCCGTCTCAGGGTCGAGCCGAGGCCACTCGAGCACGATCCGGCCGTCGAACCGGGCGAGGTCGTCGGCGTCGGGCAGCCACACGTCCACGACGGCCAGCCCGCCCGGGGCAAGGTGGTCGGCCATGGCGCGCAGGGCGGCCCGTTGCGCTGCGCGTGTCGGCAGCACCAGGAGCGAATTGAGGGCGATGAAGGCGAGCCCGAACCCACCGGCATCGGGCAACCGCAGTCCGACGATGTCCGCCTCGACCAGCGTCAACCGGTCCTCGTCGGCGGTCCCGCGCACGCGAGCGCGAGCTCGGTCGAGCATCGCCGGGTCGAGGTCCACGCCTGTGACCTGATGGCCGGCCTCGACCAGCGGGATGGCCAGCCGGCCTGTTCCCACCGCGAGCTCGAGGATCGGACCTTCGACCCGGTCCGCGAGCGCGAGATACAGGTCGAGATCGCCGGGGTCGTCGGCCAGATCGAGGTCGTACAGCCGGGCCAGGGCAGCCGCGGTCGCGGCGTCGGGTCGGTCGAGCGATGGCATGTCGGCCGTCAGCCTTCCCAG
This sequence comes from uncultured Chloroflexia bacterium, assembly GCA_963797685.1. Taxonomy (GTDB): domain Bacteria; phylum Chloroflexota; class Limnocylindria; order Limnocylindrales; family CSP1-4; genus SPCO01. The sequence continues at coordinate 234,328 of CAWCQK010000001.1, forward strand.
CGGACGCGCTGCCCGTCGCGACGGCGGACGGCGAGTGCGCTGATCGCCTCGAGCGCGGCGCGGTTGGCGGCCATCGCGGTGGCCTCGGCGTGGTCGTACGGCGGCGACACCTCGACGATGTCCATGCCGGCCAGCTCGACCGCGCCGACGATCTGGCGGATCGCGCGGAGGACCTCGCGGGTGAGCATGCCGCCGGGCTCCGGCGTCCCGGTGCCGGGCGCCATCCCGGGGTCGATGACGTCGATGTCGAGCGACAGGTAGATCGCGTCGGGACCGTCGAGCGCCTCGGCGATCGCATCGGCGATGACCGCCTCCGCGCCACGCTCTTCGATCTCGCGCATGAAGTGCCAGCGCAGGCCCTGCTCCTTCATCCAGTCGAAGGTCTCCTGCGGCGGCCAGTAGCCGCGCAGCCCGACCTGGACGAAGTTCCGGCCGCTGACCGCGCCCGATTCGATCAGCCGGCGCATCGGCGTGCCATGGCTGGCGAGGACGCCCGAACGTGTCGTTGGCGGTGTCGGCGTGGGCGTCGAAATGGACGATGCCGATGCTCCCCGGCCGACGGACCTCGGCGACCGCCGTCGCCGACGGCCAGGTGATCGAATGGTCGCCACCGAGGACGATCGGGATGGCGCCCGTCGCGGCCACCTCGCGGACCTTGCGGTAGATCATCGCGTGGGCCCGCTCGATGTTCGACGGGACGATGTTCGCGTCGCCGGCGTCGACCACGGTCAGGATGTCGAACGGGTCGACGTCGAGCTGGAGCGAATGGATCGCGCCCGAGGTGTACTGCGCCTCGCGGATGGCGCGCGGCCCGAACCGGGTGCCCGGACGGTGGCTGACCGCGTCGTCGAACGGCGCGCCGACGATGGCGACGTCGACGGCGCGCCGTCGGAGCTCGTCGGGATCGGTGACCCACGGCAACTTCATGAACGACACGGGGCCGACGTAGGTCGGCAGGTCGAAGTCGGAGTAGGTCGTGAAATCCTGGTCCCAGCCGGCGTGATGCGCGAACTCGTGCTCGGCGTCGGGGTCGTGTCGGTGGTCAGCCACCAGTGCCTCCGCAGACGGTCGCGGCAGATCGCCGCGGGAAGTCGTTCCGTCTCGCTGGGGGGCGCCGCCGGTTCGAGCTGTCGTCCAGCAGGACGCGCCACGGCCGATGGTAGCAGCCGCTGAGCCCGCCTAGACGGGGCCGCGCGCCTCGCGCGTCACCGTTCCGCAGACAGCGTCGCCTCCGCGACAACCACCAGCGCGATCATGAACAGGGCGATGGGCAGCTCGAGGAGGCCCTGGAGCCGAAGGATGACCAGGACGGCGGCGACGATCCCGACCCACACGCCGCGACGGACCGCACGCATCCAGTCGCCGTGATAGGCGATCTGGCGGTGGCGGCCATAGATCGTCAGCCAGATCAGCGGGATGAGCGTCAGCGCGATCGCCAGGCCGATGAGGAACGCCCCGACGAACCCGGCGCTCCGGTCGACCAGCGGATCGCGCGTCGTCACGACCAGCCCGACGAGGACCCAGACGACCCCGGCCGCGGCGAAGAAGGCGAGGTTGGCCGTTCGGTCGCGCGCTTCCATGATCATCGAGTCTAGGCCCTCCGGCCCGTCGCTCGTGACCCACGGTCGGATCAACCGGGCGAGAAGGTGCATCGTCGATGCGAACCCCAGGAACGTCCCAGGACGTCCCGGGAGGGGGCCGAACGATGGACGGCGAGAAGTGCCGCGTCGAGTCGGGAGGATGCCCTATCAGCGGGCGACGCTGGACGGGCAGATGTCGCGGAACGCGCACCACGTGCACGCGAGGTAGTCGGGCTTCGGCGTGTAGTCGCGAGCGCGCATCCCGGCCGCGGCCTCGGCCATGCGCTCACGCGCCTTCGCCAGCCGCTTCGGGTCCACCGCGACCTTGCCGACCAGCCCCGACTCGAGGAAGTGGAGCGCCAGCTCGTCGGGCAGACGGCCGGTCATCGCCTCGTAGCCCATCGCATAGATCTGGAGCTGGAGCGATTCGCGGGCGCGCTGGCGCGCCTTGGCCGGGTCGCGGACGTCGGACGACTTGTAGTCCGTGATGGTCACCCGCTCCGGGCCGAGGATGTCGAGCGTCGGCGACACGACGTCCGCGGTCGGTGCCGCGCTGGCCGCCGGGGCAGCACTCCCCTCCTCCACCGGGACGACGTCGACGCGGTCCCAGCGGCCGCGGACGCGGTCGCCACCGAGCGTGAAGCTGAACTCGCGCTCCACGTAGGTCGGGATCACCGCATCGGGCTCGAGCTGCTGCAGGCGGAAGCGACGGAGGGCCGCCCGACCGGCCGCCAGCCGGGCCTCCTCGTGGTCCCGGCTCATGAACCCCTCGTTCGACCAGGCAGAGTCGAACACCTCGTCGAGCTCGGCCTCGCTCATCACGTGGCCCTTGGCATGCCGCTGGTGGAACATCTGGACCGCCTTGTGGAGCGCCGCCCCGTAGACGATCGCGTGGTGCGGCGCCAGCGGGACGCGCAGCGACGTGGGCGTACTTGTACTTGAGCGGGCAGGTCAGGTAGTCGTCGATCTGGTAGAAGCTCAGCGACAGCGGCTCGGTGATCGGGCCGTCGGGCGTGCCCGGTCGCGAAGCCGCCGCGGCGTCGAAGCCCGCGAGCCGCTCGGCCGGCGTGCTCGTCCGCGCGCCGGCGCCGGGCACTCCCGCGGCGGCCGGCAGGTCGAGCGCCTCGAGGACGAACGGCGACACGCGCCGGGCGCGCGACCCGCCGTAGTCGGCGGCGTGGCTCAGCACCAGCTCGTCGCGGGCGCGGGTCATCGCGACGTAGCCCAGGCGGCGCTCCTCGGCGAGCGACATCTCGGCCGTCGGCGGCGCCCCGCGACCGAGGCCGGCCGGCAGCGCCAGCGGGTCGGCCCGACCGGCCGACGGGAAGCGGCCGGCGACCATCCCGGGCAGGAAGACGACCGGGAACTCGAGGCCCTTCGCCTTGTGGACGGTCAGCACCGCGACCGCGTCGGCATCGGGGTCGAGCTCGGCGGTGGCCGGGTCGTCGCCCGCGTCGATGAGCGTGGCGAGATACGGCGCGACGAAGATCGCCCGGTCGTCGACGAGCAGCGCGGCCCGTGCGCGGACGATCTCGAAGAACCGGGCGACGTTCTGGAGCTGCTCCTCGGCCGCGGGCGTGTCGGTCGCGACCAGTCGCGCGAGCAGGCCGCTCGACTTGAGGAACCGGTACAGCAGCTCGCCGGCGGGGAGCTCGTGCGCGGCCTCGGCATACCCGCGCAGGTCGGCGACGAGGCGCGACACGGTCGCGCGCGTCTCGGGCGCGACGCGCAGGATGCCCGGCTGGCGGTCGAGCTCCTCGAGCACCGCCCACACCGAGCGGTTCCGGCGACGCGCCATGTTGACGATCGCGGTCAGGTCCTCGCCGCCGAGGCCGTACACCTCGGACGCGGCCAGCGCGTACAGGTCCACGCTCGACTCGAGGTCGGCGACGACGCGCAGGAACGCGAGCAGCAGCCTGACCTCGGGCCGGGCATACAGCCCCGACGTCCCGGAGAACCGCCACGGGATGCCGGCCATGTTGAGCGCCCGCAGGATCGGGTCGGCGTGGCCGTTGGCGCGGACGAGGACCGCGTGGTCGCGCGGCGCGGCCCCAGCCTCGATGCGCCGGCCGATCTCGGCGGCGATCCAGTCGGCCTCCTCGGAGCCCGTCGCGAAGACCTCGAGCCGGACCGGCGGCGGCTCGGCGGCCGATCGCTGCGCGCGCAGGCGCTTGAGGATCCCGGTCCGCACCTCGAGCCGGTCCGGATCGTTGAACCGGATCAGCCGGTAGGCGGCGTCGAGGACCGGCGCCAGCGACCGGTAGTTCCGCCGCAGGACCACCGTGCGCGCCCCGACGTAGCGCTCGCGGAAATCGAGGATGTTGTCGATCGCGGCGCCACGGAACGCATAGATCGCCTGGTCGTCGTCGCCGACCACGGTGACGTTGCGGTGCCGCTCGGCGAGCGCGGCGACCAGCTCGGCCTGGGCGCGGTTCGTGTCCTGGAACTCGTCGACCAGGATGTACCGGAAGCGGCCGGCGATCGCGTTGCGCGCCGCCGCCGAGGTCCGCACGAGCCGGAGCGCGAGCGCGACCTGATCGCCGAAATCGATGCAGCCGTTGGCCGCCAGCAGCGACTGGTAGGTGGCATACGCACGCGCGAGCTCGGCCTGGCGTCGGGCCTCCTCGGCGGCGGCGTCGGCCGACATCGCGCCCGGAGCCATCGACGCCTGCCGCCTCGGCCAGGGCTGCGGCCTCGGTCGCGACCCGGTCCGCGTGCGCCGCGTAGTCCGCGGGCGAGATGTCCTCGTCCTTGCAGCGGCTGAACAGGGTCGCGAGGGCGGCGAGGAATCGGGTCGGGTCGCCGAGCGGCCGATACGCATCGAGCTCGAACTCGAACAGGTGCTCGCGCAGGAAGATGACGACCTCCGCCCGGGTCAGGACGCGCAGGTCGGTCGGCAGCCCGAGCTCCAGCGCGTACTCGCGGATGAGCCCGTCGCCGAACGCGTGGAACGTCGAGATCGCGGTGTCCGTGTAGCCGTACGGAACGAGCTGGTCGACGCGGACCGCCATCTCGTCGGCGGCCTTGTCCGTGAACGTCAGGGCGAGGATCTCCGACGGCTTCGCCCGATGCGTCGCGATGAGCCAGGCGATCCGCCTGGTGATGACCTGGGTCTTGCCGGTCCCCGCGCCCGCGACCACGAGCAGCGGCCCGTCGCCGTGCGTGACCGCGCGCAGCTGGTCCGGGTCGAGCCCGCCGAGGAGCGCCTCCAGCCCGGCCGGTGCGCCGCCGATGACCGCTGGATCCATCACCGGCACCAGGTCGCGCCAGGCCGGTAGCTGGTCGAGCGGGTTCGGTTCGCGCCGCCGGCGGGTCCGCGTCCGCATCAGGTCGTCGGTCCGGGTCGGGGTCGGCGCCGCGATCGTCGCCGGGAGAGTCGTATCGGTGGGGGCCATGTCGGGAGCATCGCGGGCCGCCGTGACAGCTAGCGTGTCAGGCCATCGCCTGCTTGATCGCCGCGGTCTCCTCGTCCGACAGGCCGGCGTCCGCGCGACCGGCCGTGATCCCCTTCGCGTACACGCGCGTGCCCGATCGCGCGTGCAGGCTCGACAGGACCCAGCCGTCGCCCGCAGCATCGAGCAGCGCGAGCGCGAAGCTCTGGTTCCCGCCGGTCTCCTCGAACGGGTTGTAGCGGACGAGACCGACCCGCTGGAACGACCGACGCTGTGCGGTCTCGAGTGCCGCAGTCCGCACCGTCAGGGCATCAAGGTCGCGCGCGACACCGTCGATCCCGGCGTCCGGGGTCCGAACCGCCGCGCCGCCCGGATCACCGAAGCCGCGCGTCGATCCGGCGCGTCCGACGGATGAGCCCGAGGACCGCGACGAGCAGCAACACGACGACGATGACGAGCCCGACGATGATCGGGCCGAGATACGGCTGGACGAGCGCGTCGAGGTCGATCCGAGGGTCCTCCGCTGGGGAGGCCCGAGTCTAGCAGGGGCCCCTTATCGCGACCGTATCCGGCGGGATGCTATCCTCTGCCGTCGGCAGACCCCGGGTGCGACGACGCGTCGCCCACATCCGTCCATTCCGTTGGAGACCTCCCAGAACATGGCCAAGCGAGTCCGAGGCAGCACGTCCAGACCCGGACAGCGCCCACCCCTGCAGCGCACGGCGGCCCGGCCGGCGACCCGGCCCGCCAGCCAGCCGACCACGACGACGGCCCCGGTCTCGACGCCCGAACCGTTCCCCGACGACCTGACCGACGAGGAGGAGGCGCGCGCCGCCGCCCTCGAAGCGGCGATCGTCGCCGACGAGCGCAAGGCCGAGGACACCAAGGATCGTGCGCGCGCCACCCGCCCGTCGGAGACCGCCAGGCCGGTCTCGAACCTGACCATCTCGACGGCCGAGGAATACCAGTACGTCGCGCGCGACGTCCGTCGGATCGCGATCATCGGTGGCTCGCTGATCCTGATCCTGCTCGGCATGTGGGTCCTGTCGCACATCCTGGGCATGGGACCGCTCTGATCGGGTTTCGAGCCGCCGGCCCGGGATCTCTGTCAAACGCACGCCACACGAGCCTTCGTCCGGACCTTCCGACGATCTGAGCGCATCCCGAGCGTCGCCCACGGCGTGGGCCGTCCGCATTCGCTGCCGAGTGCCCACCCAAGGGGCATCTGACCGAAATCGGGCCTACTGCCGGCACCGGAACGTGACGCCGCCCACCGGACGAGCCCACTCCCCGCGCTACCATCCGTCCATGCCATCCGCCCGACGGCCCGTCGGCGCCAGACCCGAACCACTGTTCCAGCCACCGCCCGAGCGGCAGCCGCTGGCCGCCCGGATGCGACCGCGCACCCTCGCGGAGTTCGTCGGCCAGGAGCACCTCGTCGGCGAGCGCGGCCCATTGCGGCGAAGCGTGGCGCGCGGCCACCTCTCGTCGCTCCTGCTGTGGGGTCCGCCCGGCACCGGCAAGACGAGCCTGGCCCGCCTGCTCGCGGCCGAGATCGGCGCCCAGTTCGCGACGATGTCCGCCGTCATGGCCGGCGTCGCCGACGTCCGCGCCACGATCGCCGAGGCGCAGGAGCGGCTCAACCTGCATGGCAGCCGGACCCTCCTCTTCCTCGACGAGATCCATCGCTTCAACAAGGCCCAGCAGGATGCCCTGCTGCCACACGTCGAGGACGGCACGGTCACGCTCATCGGCGCGACGACGGAGAACCCCTACTTCGAGGTCAACTCGGCGCTCCTGTCGCGGATGCGTGTCTGGCGCCTCGAGCCACTGACCGACGACGAGGTCGGCTCCGTCGTCCGCCGCGCGCTGACCGACGAGCGAGCGCGGGTCTGGCCGGCCCGCTCGGCCCCGAGGGCGGCGTCGCCCTGACCGACGAGGCGTTCGAGCACCTGGTCTCGCTCGCCGGCGGCGACGCGCGCGCCGCGCTCAACGTGCTCGAAGGCGCGACCGCACTGGCCGAGTCCGAGGACATCCGCGACGCCGACGGGCCACGTCAGCCCGCGGCTCGAGGACGTCGAGGCGGCCGCCCAGCAGCGCGTCCTCGCCTACGACCGGGCCGGCGACGGCCACTACGACACCGTGTCGGCGTTCATCAAGAGCCTGCGCGGCAACGACCCGGACGCGGCGCTGTACTGGCTGGCGGCGATGATCGCGGCCGGCGAGGACCCGAAGTTCATCGCCCGCCGGCTGATCATCAGCGCGTCGGAGGACGTCGGCAACGCCGACCCGCGGGCGCTGTCGGTGGCGGTCGCGGCGGGCCAGGCGCTCGACTGGATCGGGCTGCCCGAGGCTCAGTACGCGCTCGCGCAGGCGACGACCTACATCGCCACCGCGCCGAAGTCGAACCGCTCGGGCGCCGCCTATTGGGCGGCCGTCTCCGACGTCGAGGCCAACGGCGCGCTGCCGGTCCCGCTCCACCTCCGCAACGCGGCACACCGCGGGATGAAGCAGCACGGGATCGGCGTCGGCTATCGCTACTCGCACGACTACGACGGCGCCGACGTCGACCAGCAGTACCTGCCCGACGCGATCGCCGCGCGGCGTTACTACCTGCCCACGGACCAAGGGCTACGAATCGACGATCGGCGCCCGGATGAACGCCCGCACCGAGGCGCGCGCCGCGGCCAAGGCCATCGGCAAGACGCCGAGACAGAAGACCCCGCCGCCCGAGGTCACCCACCATGCCGGCGACGGCCTGATGAAGACCCGCGAGATCAACCGCAAGAAGCTGGCCGAGACCGAAAAGCGCGACGCGAGCCAGTAGCGACTCCGCTCGAGCCGGTCAGGAGCCGGGGGCGCGGTACTCCGGGTGCAGGCGGATCATCGCATCGACGTCTGCGGCGGTCAGCAGGACGACAGTGCTGATCGAGACGCTCCCGGCGGCCGCGGTCGTGGCCGCGAGGGCCGCTGCGGAAGCGTTGTCGGGCAGGTTGGCGATGACATAGAAGTCGTCCTTGCCGAGCGCCCAATACATCGAGTCGACCGTCCCGCCGAGGCTCTCGGCGAGGGCGTCGACCGCCTTGCGACGCCCGGTCCCGCCGTCCTTGAGGACGCCCTTGATGCCGTCCCTGGTATACGACCCGTGGAACAGGTACTTCGCCATGGTGGAGACCTCGCTGAGACGTCGGGAACTGGCCTGGCAGACGGGTATCGTCGCATGGTCGACCCCGTGTCGAGACGCGGTCAGGACGCGGCGGCCAGTTCCCCGCCCTCGACGACGACCGGCATGTCGTCATCGGCCTCGTAGACCGGGAGGCTGAAACCGAACTCGGCGCCCCCGGTCGGTCGCTGCCGGGCCCAGATCGTGCCGCCGAGCGCGTCCACGATCCGGCGACAGACGAACAGGCCGATCCCGGCGCCAGGCGCCTTGACGGCCGCGGCAGGGGCTCGGTAGTAGAGATCGAACAGCCGGTCGGCGGTCTCGGCGTCGAGACCTGGACCGTCGTCGAGGACGCGGATGATCACGCCGTCGTCGCCGGCCTCGGCGACGATCTCGACGTTGGCCTCTGGACCGCCGTACTTGGTCGCGTTGCTCAACAGGTTGCGGATGACCTGGGCGACATAGCCGTCATGGCCACGGACCGTGGGCAGGCCGGGCTGGACCTTGATCGCGATCTCGGTGCCGAGCCAGAGCGACCGTTCGCGGTCGACGATCGAGGGCAGCACGTGCTGGAGCAGGACGGGCTCGCCCCCGACGAGGTCCTCGCCGCGCTCGACGCGGGCCAGGACCAGCAGGTTCTCGATGAGCCGGTGGAGCCGCTCGGCTTCGGCGGCGATGTCGGTGATGAGGTCGCGCGTGATGTCGCGGTCGAGCCGGTCGCCCCGGGCGAGCAGGATCTGGCTGCCGCCGTAGATCGCGGTGACGGGCGTGCGCAGCTCGTGCGACAGCATGCCGATGAATGTGTCGCGAAGATGGTCGGCCTCGATCCGGGCCGAGATGTCGGTCAGGACGGCGATCCGGGACAGCTCGCCGCGGGACTCGAATGGGCTGACCGCGAAATCGACCGGGAAGCTTGTTCCGTCGCGCCGGCACGCCTCCCCGCTCCCGTGGTCCGCGTCCGCGGCCGCCGGGTCACGGCTCAGCAGGTCCGCCAGGCCGACCTCGCGGATCGTCTCCGGGTCGTAGCCGAGACTCTTCAGCGCCGGGCCGTTGGCGTAGCCGACGTGTCCGTCCGGCTCGATCACGAGGAGGATGCCCGGGTGCGCCTCCAGTGCCGCCCGGAAGCGCGCCTCGCTCTCGAGCTGCGCCCGTGAGTAAGCGAGCTCATGGCTGGCATCCTCCAATTCGCTCTCGAGGACGCCCGTCTGGCGGATCGCCTCGCGGCGTTCGTCGGCGCGGGCCGCCTGGGCGGTGAGCAGGCGGAGGAGGACGAGATCGTCCTCGAGGAACAACGAGCCGGCGTCGGGGTAGACGATCAACCAGCCCTGCTGCGCGAGGTCGGATTCGATCGGGACCGCGATCGTGCCGGGCCCGGATCGCTCGTCGAGCTCCTCGGGGGTCGGCCCGTCATAGCGTGTGCCGATGGTCAATGTCGGCCGGCGGCTCACCAGCGACGATGCGGACGATCGGCGGATCGCCGAGCGCGACGACGGCGGCAGGGCCGTTGGTGATCATCCGGGCCGACCGGGCGAGCGCGATCCAGACCGAATCGGGGTCTCCGTCCACGGGCGCCGCGAGCAGGCTCTGACCGAGGTCGAAGGCGACCGCTCGCTGTTGCAACCGGCGCAGCTCGAGCGGCGGCAGGAACGCGGCCAGATAGCCGATGCCGGCCGACAAGGCCATGAGCCGCGAGACGAAGGTCACGACCGGGTCCGTCACGCCGGTGCTGGAGGTGGCCGCCGACCCGGCGCCCGCGACCAGGATCCCGCCGGCGAACAGGAACGTGGCGACCGCCGCGATCCGCAGTCGTGTCCGCGCGTACCCGACCCGGGTGCGGCTGGCGCGTTGGAGGAAGAACGCGGCGGCGGCCTCGATGGTGACGAAGTAGCCCACCACGAGCGCCGTCGTCAGGAGGTTGCCGCGCGTGCCGATCGCGACGCCCGCGACGGCCGCGACGAACCAGACGAGGCTCGCGGTCGCGACCGTGCGCGAGACCGGCACGAAGTGGCGGGCCAGGCGGAGCGTGAAGTACGGCTGCAGAAGGAGGGCGACCGCCGACAGCGAGGTGATCCCCCGCGGTAGCGTCGGCCACAGCTTGGCCGCGATGGCGATGGCGAACAGGGCCACCACCGACGCGAACACGAGCATCAGGTCGCGGTGGACCGCCCGCGGCTGACGCAGGTAGCGCACCAGGACGACGACGAATATGAGGATGAAGGCCAGTTGGAGCGCGATATTGAAAGCGTCCACGAGTCCCTCGGCACCTGCTCGACGCGGTCCCACGGACCGCATCGGGATCGACCACTCGCGGCGACATTCGCCAGAGTCGGAACATATCCAGCGCCGGCCCATCAGGGACGTTGCGCCAGCGTCCCGCAATGCTACAACCGCATCACAACCCGACCGCCGTTTGACGGAATCGACCGGCTGCCCGATGGTGGGGTCCTAGTCGCAGGCGCCGGGCTCGCATTCGTCGGTCCGAAGCGCGCGATGGATCGGAACATCCACCCTTGGCTCGAACCACCTTCGCCGCGCCCGAAGCGCGCATCGTCGTCAGCAGCGACGGCTATTTCGACGTCTACCCGTCCACCCCACGCGCGAACGGCGACAAGCCGGCGTACCGCGGCGTCCTCGCCGAGCTCGGCGCGGGGATCCGCGGCTCTGACGACCGGCTCGCGGTCCGGCCCGGCTCGAGCGCCTTGTCGGAGGCCGTGACCGCGTGGGCCGCCGTCAACGGTGCGGCCGCTCTCAACGGTGATCTCGGCGGCGGCCGCGACGGCAACGAGGCCGCCGCGTGAAGCGTCGGAAGGTGACCTACCCGGTCGCCCGGACGCACACCAAGGGCGCCCCGAAGCCCGGCGCAGGTCCCGAGGCGCCGATGGTCAGACCGAACCTCGCGACGATCGATGTGACCGCCGGCGCCGGTCGCAAGGGCCTCGACATCGGCGGCCGGGTCCGGATCGCCGGGACCGGCCTCTACGCCGGCGAAGAAGCGGTGATCGTCCGGCTCATCGCCGGCGTCATCCCGGCCGCCACGGTGCGGACCGACGGCGGCGGGACGCGCTCTGTCCGGACGATCGACCTCGAGCCGGTCGTCGGGGCGCGCTGACCGGACCAGCACCCACGACGATGAAGCAGTCGGGCGACGGCGCCGCGGCCCCGGGCGGGTCGATCGTCGACGAGCCGGACGACGTCGCCGAGGCCGGGTTCGGCGGGCTCGACCTCGACGCCCGCCTGCTGCGCACGATCGCGGCCCTCGGCTACGAGGAGCCGACGCCGATCCAGCGCGAGGCGATCCCGCCGCTGCTGGCAGGCCGAGACCTTCTCGCGGAGGCGCCGACCGGGACCGGCAAGACCGCCGCGTTCGCCCTGCCGATGCTCCAGCGCATCCCGCTCGGGACCGCCGGCGAAGGCCGCGCGTCCGCCCTGGTCCTCGTCCCGACGCGCGAGCTCGCGATGCAGGTCGCCGAGGCGCTGCACGCGTACGGTCGCGAGCTGGGCGCCCGGGTCCTGCCGGTCTACGGCGGGCAGCCGATCGGACAGCAGCTCCGCGGCCTCCGTCGGGGAGTCGACATCGTGGTCGCGACGCCCGGCCGGGCGGTCGACCATCTCAAGCGCGGGAGCCTGCGCTTCGACGAGGTCGCGGTCGTCATCCTCGACGAAGCTGATGAGATGCTCGACATGGGCTTCGCCGAGGACCTCGAGACGATCCTCGCCGCCACCCCACCGGAACGCCAGACCGCGCTCTTCTCGGCCACGATCTCGACGACGATCACCCGCATCGCCAGGAAGCACCTGCGCGAGCCGGCCAGGATCACCGTCCACGCCGAACGGGCGACCGAGGGCGGCGCCCCGCGGGTCAGGCAGGTCGCGTACGTCGTGCGGCGCACCGACAAGCTCGCGGCGCTGTGCCGGATCCTCGATGTCGAGGACCCGACCTCGACGCTCGTCTTCGCGCGGACGCGTGGCGAGGTGGACGACCTCGCCGAGGCCTTGAGCGCGCGCGGTCATGACGCGGGCGCGCTCCACGGCGGGCTCATCCAGGAGGCACGCGACCGGATGATGGGCCGCTTCCGCGACGGCTCGCTGGACGTGCTCGTCGCGACGGACGTGGCGGCCCGCGGTCTCGACATCGAGCACGTCTCGCACGTGGTCAACTACGACGTCCCGTCCGACCCCGACGCGTACGTGCATCGGATCGGGCGCACCGGACGGGCCGGCCGCGAGGGGGTCGCCATCACGCTCGTCGAGCCGCGCGAGCACCGGCTCCTGCGCAACATCGAGACGGCCACGCACACCAAGCTCGAGATCGCGCACATCCCGACGGTCGCCGACATGCGCGAACGCCGGACCGAGGTCCTGCGGGCGAACCTGCGCGAGGCGCTCCTCGGCGACGGATTCGATCGCTTCCGGGGCGTGCTCGAGCCTCTCACCGACGAATTCGACCTGGTCGACATCGCGCTGGCGGCCGTCAGCCTGATCGAGGGCGCCGGCTCGACCGAGGCCGACGAGGTCGAGCTCGCCTCACCGCCGTTGGTCGCCGGTCCGCCCCCGAGGACCTCACGTCCGATGCCGCCACGCGGTGGCCCGCGGTCGCCCGGTCCGCGGTCCGGCGTCCCCTCGCACGGCGCGCCCGACCGCGCCGGACCCGGCGGACCGTGGGTCCGGCTGTTCGTCGGCGGCGGCCGACGCGCCGGCCTTCGACCGGGCGACCTGGTCGGGGCGATCACAAACGAGGCCCACGTCCCGGGCAGCGCGGTCGGGGCGATCCAGATCAACGACGGCTTCTCGCTCGTCGACGTCCAGGAGGCCGTGGCCGACCCTGTCGTCGCCGCGCTGCGTGAGGCCACCATCCGCGGACGGCGTCTCCAGGTCCGCCGCGACCGGTAGGCTTGCGCGATGCGCAAGGACGAGCTCTCGACGCTGTTCGACTACCTCTTCTGGATGCGTGACCAGGCGCTCGCGGCCGCCGCCACCATGAGCCCGGAGGAATACCTCGAGGTCGAGGCGGTCGGCCTCCGGGACCTGCGCGGGACGCTGGTCCACGAGCTCGATGTCGAACGCAGCTGGCGGATCCGGTTGCGCGATGGGACCCCGCATATCGACGGCGAGACCGAGCTCCAGCCGTCCGACTACCCGACCTTGGCGGCGCTGGCGGACGAGTGGCGGGCCGACGAGCTCGAGACGCGGGCGTACCTCGGCGGCCTGACCGATGAGCAGCTGGCCGCCGACAGCGACGTCGAAGGTCGCGTCGGCTACCCGCTCTCGGGCTATCTGCTCCACGTCGCGATCCACGGCATCGGCGAGTGCCAGGACGCACTCCTGCTGCTGTCTCGGGCCGGACACCCGGCAGGCCCGACGGCCATCCTCGACTACCTGGACGCTCGGCACGAACGCGACGAGGCGTAGCAGCGGCGTCCGCTGGCGCGTCCGGTGAGCGTGCTCCGCGCGTCCACCGATCTGGTCGGTCCCATCCGCGCATCGATCGATCGGGTCATCCCGCGTGGCGCGCTCGTCCTCACCGTCCTCTCGCTCGGCTACTTCGCGATCGGGATCGTGCGCAACCGGGTCTTCGCGAACACGTATGGCGCAGGCGCCGAGCTTGACGCCTACAACGCGGCATTCCGGATCCCGGAGATCGCTCTCGACGTGCTGGTCGCAGCCGGCCTGACCGCCCCGTTCGTGCCGATCTTCAGCAGCCTCCGCCACGACACCGGCGACGATGGGGTCGCCAACGAGTTCGGCCGCACGGTCCTCACCGGGGCGGTCGCGGTCATGGCCGTGGCGAGCGTCCTGATCTTCCTCGCCGCGCCGTGGCTGGCCGACCGGATCGGGTCCGGCTTCGACCCGGCCACGCGCGAGCTGACCGTCGAGATGATGCGCATCAACTGTGTCGCGCAGGTCATGTTCGCGGCGTCGATCGCGCTCGGCGAGGTGCTCGTCGCCAACCGCCGGTTCGTGTTCTACGCGCTGGCACCGATCCTGTACACGACCGGGATCGTCGTGGCGACCGTGCTGTTCGCGGGACGGTACGGGATCATCGCCACGGCCTGGGGCGCGGTCGCCGGAGCGGTGGCGCATCTCGGCATCCGGGCGATCGGCACGCTGCGAACCTCGTTTCGGATCCGGCCCGGGTTCGCGATCCGGACCGCGGCCTTCGCCGAGTTCCTGCGACTGATGGTGCCGCGCATGGTGTCGCTGCCGATCGACCCGATCACCGCGGCCTGGTTCACCGTCCTCGCCACCGGTCTCGGGGTCGGGAGCGTCAGCGCCTACACCTTCGCCTCCGACTACCAGGTCCTGCCGGTCAGCCTGATCGGCGTGTCGTTCTCGCTGGCGATCTTTCCCACCCTGTCGGCTGCTTTCGCGGCCGGTGACGGGCGCTCGTTCCGTGCCGAGCTGGGGCGGAACCTGGTCGACCATCGCGATCCTGACCGGCCTCGCGGCGGTGGCGCTGTTCGTGCTGTCCGGCACGCTCGTCCAGGTGCTGCTCGGTGGCGGGCAAGTTCGGCCCGGACGACGTCGCGCGGACATCGGCCGTCGTGGCCGCCTTCGCACTGTCGGTGCCGTTCGATGCCCTCGCCTACCCGCTGTCGCGCGGGCTGTACGCGACGCACGACACGCTCCGCCAGGTCGTGGCCTCGTTCGCCGGGCTGGGCGCAGTCATCGTCGCCTCGAGCGCCCTGGTGCCGTCGGTCGGGATCCTGGCCATCCCGCTCGGCTACGCGGCCGGGATGATCGTCAAGGACATCCTGCTCGCGGTATTCCTCGTCCCGCGTGTCCGCCGGATCGGGGTCAGCTCGCCGGCTTGACGACGACAGTCGGCACGACCGCGATGAACAGTCCGTCGCGGTCCGGGTAGTGGCCCTCGGGCCGCTTCCAGACGAGGTAGTTGCGGATCATCTCCGAGGTGTCCTGGAACGTTCCGGGCGGGTCGGACGGTCCCCAGATCGACGAGATGGTCGGATACCACGGGTCGTTGATGTACGTGCCCAGGATCGTGGCGTTCGAGAAGATCGCCGGATCGGCATCGGCCCGGAAGCCGGTCATCACCCAGGTGTGCGCCCCGCGCCAGGCCATCAGCAGGACCGGCGAGCCGGTCTTCTCGATCGCGCGGGCCGCGTCGCGCTCGGCGCCCTGGCGGGTCTTGTAGGCGCGGACCTGGTAGCCCTTCGCGCCGTACGCATCGAGCGCCTGGACCATCGCCGACGGCCCCCAATCGCCGTTATGGCTGTCGTCGTAGCTCTCCCACTCGTTGACGCGGCCCTGGAGCTCGTGCTGGAACGCGCTCGAGATGTTCCCGTGACCGAGGATGGCGAGCGCCATCTGGACACCGGCCGCGGCACACCACGTGTCCTTGATCTCGTGCGCGAAGACCGCCTTGTGGTCCTTGACGATGTCCACGTCGACCGGGACCCGCGGCGGCTTGGGGGTGGCGGTCGGGCTCGACTGCGGGGCGGGCTTGGGGGTCAGCGAAGGCCCGCTCGCGCCGGCTGGTGCGCTTGCGTCGGGTGACTCCGGCGGCTGGGTCGCGTCGGCGTCCGCGCCGTCGGACGCGTCCGCCGGATCGGTGACGAGGACGGTGGGCGCCTCGGAGCGTTCGGGCACCGGGCCTGCGATGAAGCGATCGACCTTGGCCACCGCCCGATCGAACAGCCGGCCCGTCCCCAGCACGTCGTTGGAGACCATCCCCACCCCGACGACGGCCACGACCAATGCGACCGACACGATCACGATCGGGCGGCGAAGGCGGCGACGGGCCCGCGGCTGGCGCGGCTCGGTGGTCATCGGCTGGAGGTCACGATCCTCGGCTGGTCTCCGTGTGGCGCACTGGAGACGGCTCACCGTCCGCCCGCGTAACGGCGCCGCCCCGGTCCAGGAGCGGCGTCCGGCGCTCGTGCGGCTCGGCATGAGAGCATAGGCCCGTACGCCGGGAGACACCGCCGGCGCCATCCCGACGACCCGTCACATCGCGTCTCGAGCACCCAGGAGGTTTCCCGGTGGACCGCTTCGAGCCCAACCTGCGCATCCCCGGTCCGACCGGGCTGCCGCCCAGCGTCCGCGTCGCCGGCGGCCGTCAGATGATCAACCACCGCGGACCCGAGTTCGCCGCGATGCTGGCGCGGATCCTCGACGGCATCAAGCCGTTCTTCGGGACCACGGGCGACGTGGCGATGATCACCACCGCCGGCACGGGCGGGCTCGAGGCCGCGGTCGTCAACACGCTGTCCCCGGGCGACCGGGTGCTCGGCGTGTCGATCGGCTCGTTCGGCGACCGGTACGCGAAGATCGCCCGGACATACGGCGCGGACGTCACCAAGCTCGACGTCGAGTGGGGCCAGGCTGCCGACCCGGCCGTCCTGCGCGAGGAGCTCGGGCGGTCCGACTACAAGGCCGTGCTGCTGACCCACAACGAGACCTCGACCGGCGTGATGAACCCGATCCCGGAGCTCGCGGCGGTCATCCACGAGGTCGCGCCGAACGCGCTGATCCTGGTCGACACGGTGTCGAGCCTCGGCGCGGTGCCCTTCCAGATGGACGCCTGGGGCGTCGACGTCGTCGTGACCGGCTCGCAGAAGGCGTGGATGTCGGCGCCGGGTCTGGCGATGATCGCCGCGTCGCGAGCGGGCCTGGGCCGCGATGGAGACCGCGACGATGCCGCGCGTCTACCTCGACCTGCGCGCGCATCGCGACGCCCACCGGTCGGGCGAGACGCCGTTCACGCCGGCCATCGCGGTCGTCTACCAGGTCGACGAGGGCCTGCGGCTGATGGCCGCCGAAGGCGCAGACGGCATCTTTGCCCGGCACGAGGCATGTGCCGCGGCGACGCGGGCCGGGCTCACGGCGCTCGGGTTCGAGCTGTTCGCCGATCCGCGTCACGCGTCGAAGACCGTGACCGCGGCGGTCGTTCCCGACGACCTCGACTGGAAGGCGTTCAACGGCGAGATCAAGCGCCGCGGCGTCGTGCTGGCCGGCGGCCAGGGCAAGCTTGCCGGCAAGATCTTCCGGCTCGGCCACCTCGGCTCGGTGACGGTCGAGGAGATCCTGGGCGCCATGAGCACGCTCGAGATCGTCTCGATCGGATCCGGCCGACAGGTCCGCCCGGGGTCGGCCGTGGCTGCCGCCCAGGTCGCCGCGCTCGAGTCGCTGGGGATCGTCGCTCCGGCCGCCGCCGGGGCGGGTGCATGAGGATCCTGGTCGCCGAGCAGGTCGCCCAGGAAGGCATCGAGCTCCTGCGGGCCAGCCACCAGGTCGATGAACGGACGGGCCTGACGCCCGAGGAGCTTCGGACGATCCTGCCCGACTACGACGCGCTCATCGTCCGCAGCCAGGTCCAGGTCGATGCCGAGATGATCGCGGCAGGGACGCGGCTGGCGGTCATCGGCCGGGCGGGCGTCGGCGTCGACAACGTCGACCTCGACGCCGCGACGCGGGCCGGGATCGTGGTCGTCAACGCCCCGACCGGGAACACGATCGCGGCGGCGGAGCACACGCTCGCGCTGCTGTACGGCGTCGCCCGCCGGATCGCCGCCGCGGACGCCTCGGTCCGTCGCGGCGAGTGGAAGCGGGCCCAGTTCACCGGGCTCGAGCTGCGCGGCCGGACGCTCGGCATCGTCGGGCTGGGCAAGATCGGGCAGGCCATCGCGGTCCGCGCCCGGGCGATGGAGATGGTCGTCCTCGGCGTCGATCCGTACGTCACGGCCGAGGCGGCTGCCAACCACGGCGTCGAGCTCGTCGGCGTTCGACGAGATGCTCGCCCGTGCGGACGTCGTCACCGTCCACGTCCCGCTGACCCGCGCGACACGCGGCCTCATCGGGCGCGAGGCGATCGCCCGGCTCAAGCCCGGGTCGATCGTGTTGAACGTGGCCCGTGGCGGCGTCGTCGACGAGGCCGCCGCCGCCGAGGCACTGCAGTCCGGTCACCTCGGCGGTGCGGGGATCGACGTCTTCGAACAGGAGCCGCCGACCGGTTCGCCGCTGCTCGACGCACCGAACACGCTGCTGACGCCACACCTCGGGGCCTCGACCGCCGAGGCCCAGGTCGCTCGTCTCGGAGGAGGTCGCCGCGCAGGTCCTCGACGTGCTCGACGGCCGGAGCGCTCGCTACGCGGTCAACGCGCCGCTGCTCACCCCGGAGACGGCCAGGGCCCTCGCGCCGTACCTGCCGCTCGCCGAGATCCTCGGGACGCTTCTTCGCCCAGTTCTCGCGCGGCGGCGTTCGGACGCTGACGCTCGAGATCGCCGGCGAGCTGGCCGACTACGACGCGACGCCGCTGACCGCCGCGGTCCTGCGCGGGCTGCTCGAGCATTCGATCACCGAGCGGGTCAACCTCGTCAATGCCGGCGCGCTGGCCAAGGCCCGCGGCATCACGGTCGTCGAGCGCAAGACCCCGGACGCGGGCTCGTTCGCGGCGCTCATCACCTTGTCGGGCGAGAGCGGTGGCCGGACGACGGTCGTAGCCGGGACGGTCGCCGGCGGCGAGCCGCGGATCACCCGCCTCGACGACTACCGCCTCGACATGGCACCCGCCGACAACATGCTGATCACCCGCCACCAGGACCGGCCTGGGACGGTCGGGCGGGTCGGTCTGATGCTCGGCGAGGCCGACATCAACATCAGCGCGATGCACCTGGCCCGGACCCGCCCACGCGAGGATGCGTTCATGATCCTGGCCCTCGACGACGACGTGCCCGACGGCGGTGTCCGAGGCCATCCGGTCGCACGAGGCCGTCACGCGACCTGTGGATGATCCGCCTCGGGGGCGGACGCTGACCGGTCGCGACGCGCCGCTCGTCCCCGAGGGACTCGACGCGACGCTCGTCCTGGTCCGGCACGGCGAATCCACGTTCATCGAGGAGGGCCGGTTCCAGGGCCGCGCCGACGCGCCGCTTTCGGCGTTCGGCCGGCGCCAGGCGGCGCTGACCGCGGCCCGGCTCGCCAGCCCGCACGCCACGCCTGCCCTGCCGGTCCCGTCGGGCGAGCTGGTCGAGCTCGTCCACTCCCCGCTCGCCCGAGCGAGCCAGACGGCCGACGCCATCGAGACGGCCCTGGCGGCTGCGGGCGCGGTCCAGCGGCGAAGCCGACCGGATCCGGGCTTCGCGGAGATCGGCCAGGGTGAGTGGGAGGGACTGCATCGCGACGAGGTCCAGGCTCGCTACGGCGCCGAGCTCGCAGCATGGCGCCGGACTCCGCTGACCGACTGGGCGCCGGGTGGCGAGCCACTCCCCGACGTCGCGGCACGCGTCCGGCCGGCGCTCCAGGCGGTCCTTCGGGCGACTCGCCGACGGCCGCCCGCCCGGCACGCTCGATCGATCGCAGGTCGCCGGCTACCACGACCCGGTCGCGCCTCATCCGTGGTCGATCGTGGTCGGTCACGACGGCGTGTTCAAGGTGGTGCTGCTGACGCTGTTCGACCTGCCGCTCGACCGCTTCTGGATGTGGTCGATGGATCCGTGCGGGATCACCGTCGTCGAGCTCCGCGCCGGCCGGCCCGTCATGCGCGCGCACAACCTGACCGCCCACCTCGCGGGCGCGCAGGAGGACGAAGCGAAGACCGAACCCCCGGACGACCGAGGCGCCAGCGGCGCCCTCTGACGCTCGGGTGGCGCTTACCGCCGCCGGCGGCGTTCCTTGCGACGGAATGCCAGCCGCAGGAGCGAGACGCGCAACCGACGCTGCGCCGCCTTCAGGCTGGCGAGGCGCTCCTCCCCGAGGAGCTGATGCGCATAGACGGACTCGACCTTGGCACGCGCGACCATCTCGAGCTCCGGCCTGGAGTCGGGCAGGATCTCACTCAACACACCGGCGTACTCGTAGACCGTCTGGGCCGGCTTGGGTCCGAACCCGAACCGCGATGCAAGACGGGTGACGGTGCCGTATGCGCCATCGGGCGAGATCGGACCCCGCGGACCGCGTCGCCAGGTGACGAACGCGAGCAGACCGACGACGAGCAGGAGCAGACCCCCGACCGCGAGCAGCGGTCCGAGCGGTCCACCTCGGCCGACGGTGACGCCCCCGAACGGGTTCGGATGTGGGTCGGTCGGCTGGTCGTCAAAGGGCCTGCGCGAAAAGGCCGGCAGACCCAGCGACGACAACGGACCGCTCGCGACCGGATTGCCCGACGGCAGCGGGGTGACCTGTGACAGGTTGCCGCCGGTCGGGTCGAACATGTACCAGCCGATATCGGGGAAGTAGACCTCGACCCATGCGTGGGCGCTGCTGAACGGGATGGTCTCGATGCCGGTGTGCGCGTCCACCGTCCCTGGCAGGAAGCCCTCGACCATCCGCGTCGGCACGCCCATGTCGCGCATCAGCACGGCCATCGTCGGCGCGTAGTACTGGCAGAAGCCCTTCTTGAAGGTCGCGAAGCACTCGACGGTCGAGATCCCTGCGCAATCGAGGTCGCGGACGTCGGTCGTGTAGGTGAAGTTCGCCGGGTCCTGGAGGATCATGGACCATCGTCTCGGCAAGGTCAAAGGGCGTCTGCGAAGGAGACGCTGCCCTGACCTTGTCCTCGAGCTTCTGGGCGTTGGCGCCGATCTGGCCTCGGCGACCTCTGGAGATAGAGGTCCGTGATCGACTGCGGATAGTCGGTCCCGGCGTTTCGGAGCACGGCCTCGTTGATCTCGCCGGGTTTCTCGCCGTCGACCTGGGTCGAGCGCGGTCACCTTGTAGGGCGTCGTCCCGCCGCTATCGCGATCGAGGCCGGTGAAGTAGCCCGGCCCGACCGTCGTCAGGCGGCTGTCCTCCTGGACCTCGGTCGGGGTTCCCGGCGAGAAGATCGTCGTCCCATGGAAGCCGTCCGGGGCCGGTCGCACCGTGAACGTGAAGGTATGCAGACCGGTCGGTTGGGGGTCGTCGACCATGTTGTCGAGGATCGACGAGCCGGCGGGGCGGTCGACCGTGACGGAATCGCTCGCGCTCCAGCCATTCAGTCCGATCTGGTCGAACGTTCGTGCCCGCCAGTAGTAGACGCCCTTGTCAGTCGGGTCACGGTCGATGGTCAAGGCCGTCGCGTTGCTGGTCGTCCAGACCTGCTGGACCTGCGTGTTGTCGCCGAAGGTGATGCCGATCGCCCGCGTCTGACCGCCCGTCGGAAGGAAGGGCGCGACCGCGCGTGAGATGTCGAGCAGGCTGTCCTGGACGCCATCGAAGGCGCCGGCGAGCGGCGCGGATGCGGCCGTCTGGGTGAGCAGGACCGAGCCCGCGACCGCGACGCCGATGAAGATGCTGCCGCCGCGCAGGTAGACCGACGAGATGCTCGACGGATCGCCGATCCGCCGCCGCATCCATTCGGACTGCTCGTCGAACACGTGCGACCGGATCAGCAGGAACAGCGAGGCGAGGCTGTACAGGACGAGGAACCACAGCTGGTCGTTGACGGTCAGCGCCATGTTGGTCACGAGGACGACCCCGACCACGATCACGGCGTTCATGGGCCGCCGATGACCGAACACCGCGTACGACGCGAACATCGAGGTCGCCCACACGAGCAGGCCGAAGACATAGATGAAGTGGAGGTACTCGATCGTCGACGGCAGGCCGCGGTAGGCGATGTCCAAGTATGCGTTGACGACCGAGTCCGAGGTCGCCTGGAACAGGTTGTGGATCGAGGTGACGGACTCGCCGGCCGGCAGTGCCCCGTAGGTCGTGATCAACGGCACGATGAGCGCCGCGAAGATCGAGCCGATGAGATACGTCAGCCAGCGTCCCCAGCCGACCTTCGGCCCGATGAACCCGACCAGTACCCCGCCGATCGCGGCCACGACCAGGTAGTCGAGGAATTTCGCCTGTCCCAGGACCCAGCGAGCGTCATCGAGCGCCCAGGCCATCGTGAGGCAGATCAGCATGACCAGGCCGAGCGTGACCCAGCCCTCGGCGGGTGCGAGCGGGATGCGGCGCCTCATCGGGCCAGGACCTCGCCGAGCGGCCGACCCGGCGGGACGCCGTACGAGCGCAGATCGTATTCGGCCAGGGCGTGGCGGAGGGCGCGAGCACGCTTGGCGGCCAGCTCCTCGGCTGCGAGATCGTGCTGCGGCGTCTCATCGTTCGCCGCTGCCAGGCGCTCCACGGTGAACTTCTCGAATGCCGCCGCGTCGACGGTCACGACCACGCACGCGACGCCCCGGACGCGGAGTGCGGCGAGCGGGCGGACCCAGGCCGGATCGAGCGAGGCCGTGATGACCACGGCGGTCATCCCGCGTCGCAGCCTGCCGACGGTCGTGATCAGCGCCTCGACCAGCGGCGTGCCGCCGTCGGCCTCGACCGCAGCCAGGAGCTGCATGATCTTGAGGTGCTGTCGCCCGCCGCGGTCCGGCGGCAGGAACGCGGTCCGGCCGGCATTGACGGTCATCCCGACCGCGCGGTTCTCCTGGAGCGCCTTGTCGGCGATCGAGGCGGCCGCGCGGATGGCGGTCTCGACCGTCGAGTCCTCGCCGCGTCCGGTCTGGATCCCGCGCTGGAGGTCGAGGATGATCCACGCGTCGGCCGTCTGCTCGAGGTCGAATTCCTTGACCTGGATCTCGCCGTGGCGCGCCGTCGTCTTCCAGTGGATCCGGTTCATCGCGTCGCCCGGCGCGTAGGGACGGACCGAGGTCGCCATCGGCGTCGTCTGGAGCGTGCGGACGGGCGACGCGTGGCTGCCCTCGAGGGCCGCCGCCGGGAGCCGCCAGCGCGGGAGCGGCTCGATCCGCGGGTAGACCACCACGGAGATCCCCTGCCCGACCGTGGCCGACGCCTCGAAGAAGCCGAACGGGTCGCCGGTCCGGATGTGGAGCGGCTCGATGCGGAAGTGTCCACGGCGCGACAGCGGAGCGCGGATGAGCCACGAGCGCTCGGTCCGTCCGCCGAGGGTGATCGCCCGGCCGGGCAGCCCGCCGGGCAGCGTCGTCGGATTGTGGATCTCGAGCCACAGCTTGGGGATCCGGCTGCCGTTGCGCAGCGTGTAGGTCACCCGCATGCGGTCGCCGACGTGGCCATGGAGCGCGCTGACCGCGTAGCCCGCCTCGAGGTCGGTCAGGCCGAGCCGAACAAGCACATACGAGCCGCCGATGACGAGGATGGCGAGATAGAGCAGGTAGAACAGGAACGGCAGCGCGGTCGAGAACGCGGCCACGATGAGGACGACGGCGACGATGAGCAGTTCGAGCTTGCGGATCACCTGCCGTGTCCCTCCGCCGTGTCGCGCGATCCAGCCCGGTTAGCTGGAGGGGGCCGACGGGGACGCGGTCGCCGCCGCGCGGATCTCCCGCGGTCCGCCGCCGGTCGGTCGGATGCCCTCGATCGCCGTCGCCTCGAGCAGCTCGCGGACGACCTGGGCCGCCTGGACGTCGTGGATCGACGAGCTCGTCTTGATGATCAGGCGATGCGCCAGCGCGGGCTCGGCCAGCGCCTTGATGTCGTCGGGGATGACGTAGTCGCGACCGAGCAGACCGGCCAGCGCCTGGCCGGCGCGGTACAGCGCGATCGAGCCGCGCGGCGACGCGCCGAGGTAGACATCGGCGTGGGTGCGGGTGCCGTTGACCAGGCGGACGATGTAGTCCGACACCGTCGAATCGACGTAGATCTCGCGGATGGCCGCCTGCATCTCGCGCAGGTCCTCGACGGTCAGGACTTCCTCGAGCTCGTCGAGCGGATGGGTCCGCTTCTGCTCGTCGAGGATCACGATCTCCTCGATCGGCTGCGGGTAGCCGAGCCGGATGCGGAGCATGAACCGGTCGAGCTGCGCCTCGGGCAGCGCGAACGTGCCCTCGTACTCGATCGGGTTCTGGGTGGCGATGACGAGGAACGGATCGGGCATCGTGTAGGTCGTGCCGTCGATCGTGGCCTGCCGCTCCTCCATGCATTCGAGCAGCGAGGACTGGGTCTTGGGCGTCGCCCGGTTGATCTCGTCGGCGAGCACGACCTGGCTGAAGATCGGCCCCGGCCGGAACTCGAACTCCTGGGTCTTCTGGTTGTAGATCGACAGCCCCGACACGTCCGAGGGCAGGAGGTCCGGGGTGAACTGGATCCGCCGGAACGAGCAACCGAGGCTGCGGGCGATCGCCTTGGCGAGGACGGTCTTGCCGGTGCCCGGGACGTCCTCGATCAGCAGGTGCCCGCGGCACAGCAGGGCCACCAGGGCGAGGCGGACCTCATGATGCTTGCCGACGATGACGCGTTCGACGTTGGCGAGGACCTTGTCCCCGGTTTCCTGGATCTTGGTCATCGGCCTCTCTCACGGGCTCTGGCGCGGTCGGGTGCGCCGAGGTCGGGGCGGGGTCGCTATCCGGTGACGGTGGACCGTCTGGCGATTGTGGCAGGTGACAGATAGTACGCCCGGGGCGCCACAATGGTTCCCGGTCAACCAGATAGATGTCGCGCGGACGCAGAACGTTCGAATCGGCCCGATTCGTCGCGTACCGTGAGCCTGGGCGTGAGTGGAGCGTGATGGATCGACCGGTCGCCCTCGACCCGGAGCGGCATCGGCTGGAGGAGACGGCCGCCCGCTCGGCTCGCTGGGACCAGTGGGGTCCGTACCTCGCCGAACGCCAGTGGGGCACGGTCCGCGAGGACTATTCCGCCGACGGCTCGGCCTGGACCTCGTTCCCGCACGACCACGCCCGCTCGCGGGCCTATCGCTGGGGTGAGGACGGGCTGCTCGGGATCTGCGACGACCGCGGACGGCTGTGCTTCGCGGTCGCGCTGTGGAATGGCGCCGACCCGATCCTGAAGGAGCGCCTGTTCGGGCTGACCGGACCGCAGGGCAACCACGGTGAGGACGTCAAGGAGATCTACCACTACCTCGACGCGACCCCGAGCCACGCCTATCTCAAGGCCCGCTACCGATACCCGCAGCGCGCGTTCCCGTACGAGCAGCTGGTCGACGAGAACGCCCGGCGGACGCGCGCCGATCCCGAGTTCGAGCTGGCCGACACTGGCGTCCTGGCCGACGACCGGGTGTTCGACGTGGTCGTCGAGTATGCCAAGGCCGCCGCGGACGACATCCTGGTCAGGATCACCGTGACGAACCGGGGTCCTGAGGCAGCGTCGCTGGTGCTG
This sequence comes from uncultured Chloroflexia bacterium, assembly GCA_963797685.1. GTDB lineage: Bacteria > Chloroflexota > Limnocylindria > Limnocylindrales > CSP1-4 > SPCO01. The sequence goes on from CAWCQK010000001.1 coordinate 259,504, forward strand.
TTGCCGACCCTGTGGTTCCGGAACAGCTGGTCGTGGGGCCGGCACCGAGCGCGACCGACGATCACGTCCATCGGGCAGGTGGAGGACGGGCTGGCCGTGCGAGCCGAGCATCCCCAGCTCGGCGAGTACCACCTCGTGGCGGCCGGCTCCCCCACCCTTCTGTTCACCGACAACGTGACGAACACCGAGCGGCTGTGGGGCGTCGCGAACGCGTCGCCGTACGTCAAGGACGGGATCGGCGCGGCCGTCGTCGACGGGATGGCCTCGGCGGTCAACCCGGCCGGGACCGGCACCAAGGTGGCCGCGCGGTACGACCTGTCGATCGGGCCCGGCGGGGTCGAGACCGTCCTGCTGCGCCTGGCCAAGGGCGAACCGCGGGCGCCGACCGGCGAATCCGAGGCCATCTTCGCGACGCGGATCCGCGAGGCCGACGTCTTCTACTCGACGCTCGCGAACGGCACGCTCGGCCACGACGAGGCGCTGGTCCAGCGGCAGGCGTTCGCCGGGCTGATCTGGTGCAAGCAGTGGTACCACTACGACATCGCCGAGTGGCTCGATGGAGATCCGTCGATGCCGCCGCCACCGCCCGAACGCGAGAACGGCCGCAACAGCGGCTGGCGCGAGCTCAACAACGACGACGTCCTGTCGATGCCCGATTCGTGGGAGTACCCGTGGTACGCGTCATGGGACCTCGCGTTCCATTGCCTGCCGCTGGCCGTGCTCGACCCGGACTTCGCCAAGAGCCAGCTGCTGACGCTCACCCGGGAGTGGTACATGCACCCGAACGGCCAGCTGCCCGCATACGAATGGTCGTTCTCGGACGTCAACCCGCCGGTCCACGCGTGGGCGGCTTGGCGCGTTTACAAGATCGACCGGCGGATCAGCGGCGTCGCCGACCGCGGCTTCCTCGAGCGGGTCTTCCACAAGCTGCTGCTCAACTTCACCTGGTGGGTCAACCGCAAGGACAGCGACGGGCACAACATCTTCCAGGGCGGCTTCCTCGGGCTTGACAACATCGGCGTGTTCGACCGAAGCGCCCCGCTGCCGGTCCCCGGGCACCTCGGACAGGCGGACGGGACCGCGTGGATGGGGATGTACTCGCTCAACATGCTGGTCATCGCGCTCGAGCTGGCCGAGCAGAACCCGGCGTACGAGGACATCGCGACCAAGTTCTTCGAGCACTTCCTGTACATCGCCGGCGCCCTCAACGGCGTCGGCGTCGACACCGTGCCGCTCTGGGACGAAGACGACGACTTCTTCTACGACACGCTCCATCTGGAGACGGGAGGCTACGTCCCGCTCAAGGTCCGGTCGCTGGTCGGGCTGATCCCGCTGCTGGCGGTCGAGACGCTCGAGCCGGACCTGCTCGATCGCATGCCCGCATTCCGGCGCCGGCTCCGCTGGTTCCTGGCGAACCGTCCGGAGCTGTCCCACCTTGTCGCGTCCTGGGAGGACCCGGGCGTCGGCGAGCGACGGCTCCTGGCGCTCGTCCACGGCCATCGCATGAAGTCGCTTCTGCGCCGGATGCTCGACGAGAGCGAGTTCCTGTCGCCCCATGGCATCCGCTCGCTCAGCCGCGCGCATCTGGCGGATCCGTTCGTGCTCGAGCTCGGCGGTGTCCGGAACACCGTCGACTACGAGCCGGCCGAATCGCGGACGGCGCTGTTCGGTGGCAACTCGAACTGGCGCGGTCCGGTCTGGTTCCCGATCAACTACCTGCTGATCGAGGCGCTCCAGAAGTTCGACCACTACTACGGTCCCGAGTTCCTGGTCGAACACCCGACCGGGTCGGGACAGACGGCCACACTCGGCGCAGTGGCCGACGACCTCGGGGCGCGGCTGTGCGCGATCTTCCTGCGCGACGAGACGGGACGTCGGCCGGTGTTCGGGACGGCTGGTCCGGCCGGCGACGCGGACGACGATCCGCTCTTCTTCGAGTACTTCCATGGCGACACCGGAGCGGGCCTTGGGGCGAGCCACCAGACCGGCTGGACCGGGCTCGTGGCGAAGCTCCTCGAGTCGAGTGCGCGGCGGCGAGCGGTCGAGCCCTGACCGCTGACTCGCTTTAGGCGCGGCTGCGGCGCCCGCGCCGTCAGCCGCGGATCAGAGTCACTGCACCGACCCAGACCGTCATCAGGCAGCCGATGCCGGCCATCGCGGCGAGGAAGAGCTCCCCACCGACCCACGACGCAGCCGAAACGACACCGAACAGGGCCGCCAGGACCAGCGCCACGATGGCCAGACCGATCCGCTCGATCATCGGCCGAGGCTCGCGTGGTTCGGTAGGCTCTGCCGCCGCGACGGTCGGGCGGTCCGGGTCGGTCGGCGCCGCCGGGTCGGTCGGCGCCGTCGGGTCGGTCACTGGAGGCCGTTCAGGTACTGGGTCATGAGGTCGCCGGCGATGGGTGCCGCGACCTCGCCGCCGCGTCCGGCCTGTTCGACAAGCACGGCGATGGCGATCTTCGGGTCGTTCGCCGGGGCGAACCCGATGAACCACGAGTGCGGCTCGCCGGTGCCGCCGAGCTCGGCCGTCCCGGATTTGCCGGCGGTCACGACGCCCGGCACCGCGGCGCCGGTCGTGAACTGGCGCCCGAGCGGACCCTCGACCGCCTTGACCATGGCCGCGTTGATGACCTGCGCGTTCGCCACCGAGATGACCCTGCCAAGCGAATGCGGGCCGATCGTCCGCGTGCCGCTCCTGCCGGTCATCGCGGTCACGAGCTGCGGTTGCATCAATTCACCGTCGTTCGCGACGGTCGATGCGACCAGCGCCATCTGCAACGGCGTGACGAACGTCTCGGCCTGGCCGTACGACGCATTGGCCAGCTCGACGTCGTCGGTGAAGCCGCCGGGCTGGTTCCCGTCGCCGTTGGTCACCTGCGAAGCTGCAGTCGGAAGGTCGAACGGCAGCGGCGCCCCGAAGCCCAGCTTCTTGGCGTAGTCGACCAGGTTTGCGCCACCGGTCTGGAGCCCGGTCAGCGCGTAATAGATGTTGCACGACACCTCGGTCGCGTCGACCAGGTCGAGTGCCTTCGAACCAGTCTCGGGATGGTGGCCGTCCTTGACCCGGAAGCCATCCACCAGCAGCCCGTTCTTCTCCGACGCCGGTTGCTGCTTGTACGTCGTGTCGGGCGTGATCTTGCCCGACCCGAGACCCGCGATCGCGGTCACGATCTTGAACACCGAGCCCGGCACGTAGCGCCCCAGGGTGGCGCGTGGCAGAAGAGGCTGCTCGGGATCCGCCTGCAGGGCTGTGAACGCGGCCTTGGCGGTCGCCGGGTTGCTGATCGTCGAGGCGTCGTAGGTCGGGGTCGAGGCGAGGGCGAGGACTTCGCCGGTCTTCGGATCGAGCATGACCACCGCGCCACGGTGCTTGCCGAGCGCCGTGACGGCGGCCTTCTGGAGGTCGTACGACAGCGACAGCGTGAGGTCCTTGGGGTCGTAGCGCTGGGCACCGAACTTGGAGAACGCATCGGCGACCGGATCGCCGGCGAGGCCGGTCAGCTCGGCGTCAAAGGCTCGCTCCAGGCCGGCGCGGCCGTACAGGCTCGAGGCGTAGCCGACGACCTGGCTGATGGCGCGCCCGGCGTAGACCCGGTACTGCTCGCCGTTGGCGTCCTTCTTGTTGCTGGCGAGGACCTTGCCGGTGCGGTCGAGGATCTTGCCACGCGGCACGCTCCGGGAGGCCGCGATGACCCCGGCATCGTTGGGCGAGGTCGCAAGCCCAGGGCCCTCGACGACGGCCCAGTACCCGGCGGCTCCGGCGATCAGCGCGAAGCCGATCGACAGGACCACCGCCACATGGATCGTCGTGCGACCGAGCGGCTGGCGTGCTGCGCCACCGAGCATCAGGCGTTCTCCCGACGCGCGATCCGACGCCAGCGCGAGCTCACGCGCGGCGCCGGTGGCGGCTCGACGCCCTTGTCCGACAGGGCCAGGAGTAACCCGATGACGAGCGCGTTCGCGAGCAGCGACGATCCGCCATAGCTGATGAACGGCAGCGTCACCCCGGTCAGCGGCAGCACCTTGAGGTCGCCGGCGGCGATGATGAACGCCTGGATGCCGATGACCAACGCGAGGCCGACCGCCAGCAGCGAGCGGAAGTCGTCGGCCGCCGCGGCGCCGATCCGAAGGCCGCGCTCGACGACGACGAGGTAGAGACCCAGGATCGCGACCACGCCCAGGACGCCGAGCTCCTCACCGAGCGCCGCCAGCGGGAAGTCCGTGTGCACCTGCGGGATCGGTGGGCGGCCGGCGATCTCGGGCAGGCCGCCGCCAAGCCCGACCCCGAGCAGCCCGCCGCGTGCGAAGGCATGGAGCGCCTGGACGACCTGGTAGCCGGCGCCGAGCGGGTCGGCGAACGGGTCGATCCAGACGTCCACCCGCGTCCGCACGTGGTCGATCAGGACGGCCATCAGCGCGCTGCCGATGATGAACAGGATCAACCCGATGATGACCAGGCTGATCCGTCCGGTGGCGATGTAGAGCATCGCGAGGAAGACGCCGAAGAACAGCAGGGCCGCGCCGAGGTCCTTCTGGATGACGACGATCACGAGGGCGATCGCCCACATCGCGACCATCGGCGCGAGATACGGGACCGGCGGCAGCCGCAGCGGACCGAGCCGCGTGTCCTGCTCGACCAGCAGGGCGCGGTTCTCCGACAGGTAGCCGGCCAGGAAGACGACCAGGATCACCTTCAAGCAGCTCGGTCGGCTGCCCGCTGAACGGCCCGAGCTGGATGGTCAGCCGCTGGCCGTTGATCTCGGTGCCCAGCACGAAGGTCAGCAGCAGGAGCCCGACCCCTGCGGCGGCCCAGGTGTACTTGTAGCGGCGCAGCCAGCTGTCCGAGCGCACCACGATCGCCAGCGTGGTCATGACGGACAGAGAGATGAGCAGCCACACGAGCTGGACCTGGGCGAGCCCGAGCGTGGTGCCGAAGAACGTCTGCTGGACGAGGTCCTGCGGCAGCCGCTCCATCAGCAGCACCGAGATCCCGCCGAGCATCCCGACCGTCGGGAGCAGGATCTGATCGGTGCGCCGGCCGGCGAGGACCTGGGCGAGATGGGCGGCAAACAGGGCGATGACGTAGATCGCCAGGCCCTGCGCGTCGTACAGCCGGAACTTCCCGTCGACCGTGGCCGCGAGCGACACGCTGCCGACCGCGAGCGCCACGGCGACGATCGCGAGCAGCCGCAGCTCGACCCAGCGGGGCCGCGGGCGGATCGGGCCGATGACGCTCGGCAGCGGCGGAGCTCGTCCTGGTGCGGGTCGCGTCGGCGGTCATGCCAGCGCTCGCTCGAGACGCATCCGGACCTGGCCGATCTGCAGCTCGTCGCCGAACCCCATCGGCGCCACGCCATCGACCCGGCGGCCGTTGAGATACGACCCATTCGTGCTCCCGAGGTCCTCGAGGTACCAGCTTCGTCCACGGTAGGTCAGCACGGCATGGTCGGCCGACGCGAACGGGTCGTCGATGACGATGGCGTTGTTGACGTCACGTCCGAGCGCGGTGATGACGTCGAGCCCGAACGAGTGCCCGGCGGGTGGCTCGCCGGCCGGCGATTCGAGGACCACCAGGCGTCCGGGACGGTCTGACGGCTCGCGGGCGGCGGCTCGCAGGTCGCGCAGCAGCGCCCGGATCACGCGATACAGGAACAGATAGATCAGCCCGAGGAACAGCAGCCGGACGCCCCACAGCACGAGCAGGAAACCGTCCATCAGTCGGGCGCCCCGGCGACCTCGACGATCAGTGCCGTGTCCCCCACCTCCAGCCGGTCACCGACGCCGAGGACCACCTGCGAAACGGTCACGCCGTTGACGCGCGACCCGTTCGTGCTGCCGAGGTCCTCGTAGACCAGCGTCCCGCGCCGCCCCACGATCCGGCCGTGGTGCCGCGAGACCCGCGCGTCGAGCGCCACGAAGTCGTTGTCCGTCGCGCGCCCGAGGGTCAGGTTGCCGTCTTCGATGACGACCTGGCGCGTCCGCCCGTCGGGGTCGGTCACGCGCAGGACCGCGCGCGGAGTGCGCGGCCGCGGGACGGCGTAGACGCGGGTCGCGGTCGGATCGGGCTCGTCGGTCAGGGAGTCGCTGACGGGCATCGCCGCCGCCGGCCCGTGACCGCCGCGGCCCGCGACCGGTTCGGCGAATCGCGCATCGACGCGGATATCGGTCCGCTCGATGGTCGGATCGGCGAGCAGGTCCACCCGTGGTCGGTCGACCACGGTGTAGTGGTGCGCCCGCGCGAACGACAGGGCGCCGTCGGCCAATTCGGACGCGAGCGTGCCCGTCATATCGCCGAACTCGGCCAGGTCCGTCGGGTGCAGATGGACCACGAACCGGTTCGGGACGAGGGTCCGGTCGGAGGTGGTCAGACGTTCACCCTCCATGGCTCGTTCGATGCGGCGCTGGAGCTGGACCGGCTGGATGCGCGCGCGGAAGAGACGTGCCGATGGACGCTCGAAGAGTCGTTCGAAGAACCGCTCGACGGCGGTGAGTGGCGGCATGGTCGGTGGCGGAGTCTACCAGAGGGTCCCGCGAAGGCCCGGACGGCCGTCATCGACCCTGACATTCGGCGTCGCACGGTCGGTACCCACGGTGGGAGTGCGCAAAACATGCTGCGTTATACTCTCGACCCGCTGGGGCGGTCTGGCCGTTCCCGAGCGACACACGCGCGGCACCCGGGGAGCCGATGACCGAGATCCTGACCGAATCCTTCTGCGAACGCTGCGGCACCCGCTATACGTTCGAATCGGACCGTGGACGAAAGCGTCTGACGGGCGTCCGAACCTTGTCGCGCGGCCTCAAGAACTTCGTCCTGTCCGACGACACCTCGATGGACGAGGCGATGGCCGCCGCCCGGAGCGAGACCGAGCGCGAGGTCACGACACACCAGCTCGACGCCTTCCACAAGACGTTCACCTTCTGCATGTCCTGCCGGCAGTACACCTGCCCCAACTGCTGGAACGAGGCGGAAGCCCGCTGCCTGAGCTGCGCGCCGCGACCGGAAGCCGCGCTCCCGCAGTTCGAGCAGGCGCCCGCGGCGGCCGCGACCGCGCTCGTCGCGGATCCGTGGGGAGTCAACGGCTCGAACGGCAGTCACGCGGACACCGCCACGCTCGATGGCTTCGACCTCGCCGAGGCGCGAGGCGGCAGCGGACCTCGATTCCGAGGACCAAGTCGATGTCGCGGCCCGGCTGGCCACCCTCACTGGGATGCCGAGCGCGGTCGAGCCCCGGTCGAGGTGCCGCCAGCGGTCGAACCTGTCGCCGAGGCGGAAGCCGTCGACGTCGTCGGTCGAGCCCGAGGCCGCCGTCGAAGCGGCCGTCGTCGAGCCGGTCGTCGCGGAGCCGGTGGTCGCAGGAGCCGGTGGTCGAGGAGCCGGTCGCGGCCGATGCGGTGGCGGCCGAGGCGGTCGCGGCCGCACCCGTGGCGCGCGGATTGCCCGCCGAGGCCGAGCATGTCGACCTGGCGACGTTGCCGCCGCGGCGATCGCGGCCGACGCCGTCACGGCGGAACCCGCGGAGGGAGCGCCGCGACCAGCAAGCCGGCCGGTCGTGCCGCCGCCCTTCGGCGCCGGTTCCGCCCGGGCCAGGACCTCGATGCCGAGTTGGACGCATACGAACGCGACCAGGCCGCTGCCGTGGCGGCGGCCGCCGCTGTGGTGGCCGAGCCCGAAGTCGCCGCCGAGCCCGAGGTGGTCGCTGCGGCCGAGCCGGAGGTCGCTCGCGGAAGCGAGCCGGTCGTCGCCTGAGCCGAGTCGTCGCCGAGCCGAGCCGGTCGTGCGGCCGAGCCTGAGGTCGTCGCCGAGCCCGAGACCGTCGCCGCTGCCGAGCCCGAGGTGGTCGCTGAGCCCGAACCGGTCGTCGCGACCGGGCCCGAGGTCATCGCGGAGCCGGAGACCGGTCGGCCGCGATCGAGCCCGAGACCCGGTCGCCGCGGTCGCGCCGAGCCGGAGGGTCGTCGCCGCGCCGGAACCGTCGCTGCGCGAGCCGGAGCCGGGCCGAGCCGAGATCCCGGCCACCGCCGTCGCGGCCGTCGCAGCACGCGCCGCCGAGCCCGAAGCCGCCCCGGCCGACCACGACCTGGCGGCTGCCGCCCTCGCCGCAGCCGCTCTCGCCGCCGCTGCCGCGCGGCCCGAACCCGAACCGCCCGCTCCGGTCGCCAACGACATCGTGCGGCAGCCCACGTGGCGGATGGTCGCGCCAGACCCGACCCCCGACATCGCCCTGCCGGCCGACCCGCACGCCATCCCGGCCGCCGCTTCCGGCCGATCCGACCGCCGAACCACAGTGGCCCGCTCCTCGGCCGGAATATCTCGGAAGCCGCCCGGCTGCGGGTCTCCCCTTCCTCGGCCGGCCGGCCGCGCCGACCGGCGGTGTCGATGCCCTGTGGGCCGAGTCGACTCGAGCGGTCTCCGGCGCGACACCAGCGGCCGCGACAGGCGTCCAGCCGTGCGTCAGCTGCGGGCTGTCACTCTCCGCGAACGCTCGGTTCTGTCGACGCTGCGGGACCGCCCAGGCCCGCTGACTCCTCGGCCGCCGCGCGGTCGGCACGCTCGTCCCGGACGCGCACCCACGCGGCGCCATACAGGACCGCCTGGAACGTGAACGACAGCCAGGCAAGCGCGATGAACGCGGACGCCAGCGAGCCCGCCAGTGCGGCGACGCCGACCAGTCGCGGGACCAGCAGCGTGAAGATCTGGGTCAGGACGACCACGACGATCCCGACCAGGATCGCCGGGATCAGCACCGACCGCCAGCGTGGCGCGCTCGGCGGCAGGAACCGGTAGGTCGCCAGGATCGACGCCGATCGCCAGCAGGATCAGGAACGGCACCGACCGGAGCACGTTGACGATCGAGGTCGCGACCGGGATCTGGGTCGGGATCAGCGCGTCGAGGTAGGTCGCGGCGGAGACGAGCACGACGAACCCGACGATCGCGATCCCGATGAGCACGACGACCAGGAAGCCGCGGGCCGTTCGACGCACGATGTCGCGCTCGGGGGACGCGGCGAAGATCCGGGCAAAGGCGACATCGATGGCGCCGTAGAACTGGCTGACCGTCCAGATGACGCCGAAGAACCCGATGATCGACGTCAGCGCAGCCCCCTGGCTGACTGCGGTCACCGCCCCGTTGATCAGGTCGGCGAGCGGTGGAAAGGCCTCGATGAGCGCGTCCACCAGCTTCTGCTGGGCTTCGGTGCTGCCGGCCGCGATGAACCCGCCGACGCCGAGGACGAGCAACGCCGCCGGGATCGACGCGAACAGCGCCGAGAAGGCCAGGCCGTTCGCAAGCAGACCACCGGCAGCGTGCCCGTAGATGTCGAGGACGCGCATGACCTTGGCCACCTGGGGCTGGTCGAGGACCTTGGCGAGGATCTTGGCGACGTCCATGATCGGGCTGGAGTCAGCCCCCCAGGTCCTCGAACAGGACCGGCTGGATGTCCTCTGCCCGGACGCGTCGCGGCGCGGCGACGAGCGCCCGGACCTCCCCCCGCCGGACGAACCGGCGGCCACCCAGCTTGATGCTCTGGAGCCGGCCGGCCCTGCGCCCAGCCGCCGATCGTGCCCGGCGTGAAGTGGACGTTCGTTGCGGCCAGGATCTCGGCCGCTTCGGCCAACGTGATCCAGTCCGTCGGCGCGGCCATCCGGGTCAGTCGCTCGAGGCGGACGAACCGCTGTCGGACGGCGCACTCGCCGTCCTTCGACGCGCTGTCCTTCGACGCGCCGTCCGCCTTCTTGCCGGCGCTCGATGCACCCTCGCTCGGTCCGCTGTCCGAGCCCGAACCACCCTCGTGACCGGTCCCGTCGCTCGCGGCCTTGGAGGAGGCCGACGTCGCCGTCGCTCGCCGCTCCTTCTTGGCCCAGCCCGAGCCCTTGTAATGGATGGCCGCGGCCGTGATCGCCTTGCGGATGGGCCCCTTGCCGCACAACGGGCAGGTCGTCGGTTCCTCGGCGTGCACGCCGTGGATCACCTCGAACCGACGGCCGCATGCCGCGCAGTCATAGTCATAGGCGGGCATCGGAAACCGCCGGGTCTCAGCCGCGCAGCAGACGCATGCCGCACTTCGGGCAGTAGAACGCCCGCTCGTGGGCCGATGCGAACCCGCAGTGCGCACAGACGAGGCCGCCGCGACCGGCGGCCGGCACGGGACGCTCGATGGCGGTCAGCCCGAGCGCGTACTGGCTGGCGAGGATATTGCTCAGGATCCCGCCGAGCAGCTTCGTGCCGATCCGGTCGGTGTCGCCGCGCACGCCCTTGCCGCCCCAGCCGACGACGGCCCGGCAGATCATGTCGCCGGTCGACTCGTCCCAGTGTGCGGCCACGCCGCCGACGATGGCGTTGTACTCGGGGTAGCCCGAGGTGTCGACCTCGCCATCGAGCAGCGCGCAGACGAAGGTGTCGAACGCGAGATCGACGGCGTCGATCGATTCGAGCACGACCAGCGCGTGCCGTGTGATCGGCGAGTGGACGTGGTGCGCATTCAGCCACTGCATCGCCTCGGACGGGGTGACGATGGTGGGCGTCGCCTGGCTGAACTCGATCGGCAGCGGCTCGACGACCTCGATCTCGGAGCGGGCGAGGCCGACCAGCATGGTCGGCAGCTCGGCGATCGCCTTGGGGCCGGCCGTCAGCCGAACGCCCTCGCTGCTCTTGCCCGCGTAATACAGCTTGAGCTGGTGGTCCTGGGCGACGATCTCCTCGGGCATCAGGGCCGATGGGGCCGCACTCGGTTTGGCCGTGCTGGGCGCGGCGTCGGTGCTGCCCTTGCGCTTCAGAAAATCGAGCGGCACGGGTCTCCCCTGGCTGACGTGCGTGGATCGCTGGTCATGGTAGCAGGGGCGCCGAGCGTGCTGGTCAGCGGATCCCCTCGAGGATGACGGCCTCGTTCGGGGCGAGGACCACGGACGACCCGCGGCCCGGCTCGCCGGCGGTCGCCTCCGCGGCCATCGTCGTCAGCGCCACGCGCCAGCCGCGGACGCCTGGAACGTCGGGCAGCAGCCACTGGACGCTCCCGCCGGTCGGGTTGATCGCCACGAGCGCGACCTGATCCTCGGTCTCGCGGGTGTACGCCACGACGCCGACCTCCTCGCCGGGCCGGAGGCGCAGCGAACCGACCTGGAGGGCCGGAGTCGCGGCTCGCAGCGCGATGAGGCGGCGGTAGAACGACAGGACGGAGCTCGGGTCGGTTCGCTCGACCTCGACGTTGCGCGTCGCCACGTCGGGTGACAAGCGCAGCCACGGCCGTCCGGTGGTGAACCCGGCGCCCGTGCCGGGCGACCATGGCATCGGCATGCGACAGCGCGACCTGTCCCACCAGTTGAAGTCCGGCCCGACCCGCGCTGCCGGCGGATCGACGCTCTCCTCGGGCGGGACGTCGACGTCACCCAGTCCGAGCTCCTCCCCGTAGTACAGGAACGGGGTGCCGCGGACGGTCAGCAGCAGGACGGCCGATGCCCGGGCCACGGCGTCTCGGCCGGCGGCGTCGAGCGGATCGGCCAGACGTGAGACGTGACGTGGCTGGTCATGGTTGGAGAAGACCACCGTCGGCCAGCGGTCCGCGCCGAATGCCGCCTCCCGAGCGGCCACCGCAGCCCGCAGGGAGGCCGTCGTCCAGACGGTCCTGACCAGCTCCCAGTCGAACACGAGGTGTCGCTCGGTCGTCAGGCTGGCCGCCGTCTCGATGGTCCCGTCGAACAGCTCCCCGACCGACATCCGGCCGGGCTCGGCATCGACGATGGCGCGGAACCGCCCGATCAGCTCCGGGAAGTCGGGCTGGTCGCGGTCGTTGACATGGATCTCGCGCGACCATGCCGTCGGGCCGGGCTGGACCGGGTTCGAGCGGAGCTCGGGGTCCTTCAGGAACACGTTGAAGACGTCGAGCCGGAAGCCGTCGACCCCGCGCGCCAGCCAGCCGCGGACCATCGCGAACTGGGCCGCCTCGACCGCCGGCGTCCGCCAGTCCAGCTCGGGCTGCTCGACCAGGAACGTGTGGAAGTAGAACTGTTCGCGACTCGGCACCCATCGCCAACCCGGCCCACCGAAGAACGACACCCAGTTGTTGGGCGGCAGCGGCGTGCCATCGTCGGCGACACCGGCCGGATCGGCCCACAGGTACCAGTCGGCATACGGGCCGGTCCGTGCGGCGCTCGAGGACTGGAACCAGCGATGGGCATCGCTGGTGTGGTTCATCACCAGGTCGAGGATGACCCGGATCCCCCGCTCGTGGGCCGCCTCGACCAGCCGGTCGAAGTCCTCCTCGGTCCCGAACAGCGGATCGACCCGCTCGTGGTCGCTGACGTCGTAACCGAGGTCGAGGCCGGGCGACCGGTAGATCGGCGACAGCCAGAGGGCGTCGACCCCGAGGCCGTCCGGGCCGAGGTGATCGAGGTGGTCGATGATCCCGACCAGGTCGCCGACCCCGTCCCCGTTCGAATCGGCGAACGATCGCGGGTAGACCTGGTAGACCACTCCGCGCTGCCACCAATCGTCCCCGAACCGGGGCGATCGAACGACAGACGTAGGGTGCTCGACTGGCACGTGCGGTCTCCTCTTGTCTCAGTCGGGGAACGATCGGGATCTCGCATCGAGGCCTGGGCAGGCCCGAAGCGCCTTACTGTCGTGGACGGTGAGAGACGGCGTCAATCTCCAGTTGATGCCGCGGTACGATCGACGCATGAGGACATCGCGGGACTTCGACACCGACCCAGCCCGACTCGCCCAGCCGTTCCCGGCCGACTTCGCCTGGGGCTTCGCCGCCTCTGCCTACCAGATAGAAGGGGCGGCGGCCGAGGACGGCCGAGGACCGTCGATCTGGGACACCTTTGCCCGGCGGCCGGGCGCCATCGCGGACGGCAGCTCGGGGGCCGTCGCCTGCGACCACTACCATCGCTACCGAGACGATGTGGCGCTCATGGCCGATCTCGGGGCGCGGGCATATCGGTTCAGCATCAGCTGGCCGCGCATCCTGCCGATGGGGACCGGCGCCGTCAACCAGCCCGGCCTCGACTTCTACCAGCGCCTTGTCGACGCCCTCCTCGCCGCGGGCGTCCAGCCGCTGATCAACCTTTTCCATTGGGACCTGCCGCAGGCGCTGCAGGACCGAGGCGGCTTCGCCAACCCGCAGGTCGTGGACTGGTTCACCGACTATGCGGCCCTGCTCGCATCGACGCTTGGCGACCGCGTCACAGATTGGATGACGTTCAACGAGCCGGCCGTCTTCGCCTTCCTCGGCCATGCGGATGGCATCCATGCGCCGGGGCTGCAGGACTGGCCGACGGCGATCAGAGTCGCCGACAACCAACTGCGCGCTCACGCCCGCGCCGTTCAGGCGATCCGCGCCCACGTCACCGACGCGAAGATCGGCATGGCGATCGACGTCAACCAGGTCGCGCCGGCGACCGATTCGGAGCTCGATCGAGCAGCCGCCGAGCAGTGGAGCTCCGCTCGCGACGCGTGGTTCCTCGATCCGCTCTTCGGTCGCGGCTATCCGACGCTGGGTCTCGAGGCTCACCGCCAGGCGGGTCACCTCGAGGGCATCGACCTCGCCGAGCCGCCGGCCGGCGATCTCGACTACCTGGGCCTGAACTACTACCGGCGCGATTCGGTCAGCGCACGGTCGGACCGCGCATTCGATTGGGAGATCGGCGCCGTGCCGGGCTCCGAGCAGACGCAGATGGACTGGCACGTCGCCCCCGACGGTCTCCGCGACGTCCTGCTCGATCTTCACCGGACGTACGCGCCGCGCGAGATCGTGGTCACCGAGAACGGTGCCGCCTACCCCGACACCGTCGACCAGGACGGCCGGGTGCGCGATGCGGACCGGACCGCCTATCTGGCACGCCACGTCGCGGCAGCGGCCGAGGCGCTCGCGGCGGGAGTGCCGCTGACCGGCTACTACGTCTGGTCGATGCTCGACAACTACGAGTGGAGCCTCGGCTATAGCCGGCGGTTCGGCCTGGTCCACGTCGACTACGACAGCCAGCGCCGCACGCCGAAGGACAGCGCGCGCTGGTATCAGAGGCTCATCGCCGGGGAATGACCGTGCTGCGCCTCGGCCCGCCGCTAGCGCGTCTCGGTGACCTTGCTGATCGAGCGAGGGTGATCGGGGTCTGAGGCCGCGCGCGACGGTCAGGTGGTAGGCGTACAGCTGGGCGGGCAGGACCTCGACGATCGGCGCCAGCCAGGGCGGGATGCCGTCCGGCAGGGCGAGGCCCTCGTCGATGTCACGGGCGGCCGGCGCGTCGGAGATGACCAGCAGGCGCGCGCCGTGCTCGTCCCTCAAGCGGGTCAACAGGGCGACCTGGGCGTCGAGCTCGGGGCCGCTCGGGGCCACCGCCAGGACCGGTATGCCGGGCTCAGCCAGCGCGAGAGGCCCGTGCTCGAAGTCGGCCGCCGAGTAGGCCATGGCGGCGACCAGGGCCATCTCCTGGAGCTTGAGCGCCCATTCGCGGGCGCTCGGGTAGCTGTAGCCGCGACCGAGGACGACGGCACGATCGCGGGTCGCATGCGCGGCGGCCAGTTCGCGCCCGTGGGACTCGGTCGCGAGCGCGGTCGACATCAAGGCGGGCAACCCAGCCAGGTCGGCCGTCTCCCCTGACGAGGGCGGGTCGAGGGCCGTCGACAGCAGCGCAGCCGCGAGCAGCTCGGTCGTGTAGGTCTTGGTGGCCGCCGTCGCCAGCTCCGGTCCGGCATGCAGGTCGACGACGTGGTCGGCGGTGTCGGCCAGGGGCGAATCCGGGTCGTTGGTCAGCGCCACGGTCATGGCACCCTGCCGGCGCGCCTCCTCGACCACGGCGACGATGTCCGGTGAGCGTCCCGACTGCGAGATGCCGACGACCAGGGCATCGGCCATGTTCGGGCGCGCTCCGTAGAGCGTGATCGTCGACGGCGCAGCCAGGGCAACGACCAAGCCGTTTCGGATCGCCAGCAGGTACTGCGCGTAGATGCCGGCGTTGTCGGACGTGCCGCGGGCGGCGATGACGGCGAACCGCGGCCGCCGCGAGCGGAACGCGGCGGCGATCGGGGCGAACGCCGACGGTGCTGCGTCGAGCAGCCGCTGGGCGGCCGCCGGCTGCTCCAGGATCTCGTCTCTCAACCCCATGCCATGAGCCCATGACCGCGCGGGTAGAGGCCGGCCATGTCGACGGGCAATCGGCCGGCGAACGGCGCCTCCCCCAGCAGCGCCGCCGCCAGCGCCTCCATCGATGGCGGCAGGATGCCGTAGCTGCAGACGTGGGTCCGGGCGGCCGGATAGGCCGGAAGGTCCCACGGCGTCCGCAGCGCGATGGTGACGGTCGGGCGGCCGGACGCCAGGACCGCCTCGACCAGCCGCGCCTGGGCCGGCTGGAGATGGGCCGAGAACGTCCCGACGACGACGAGGTCGACGGTCGCAAGCCGTTCACCGAGACCCGCGACGTCGGCCTCGCCGAGTGCCGCCGGCAGGAGGATCTCCTCGACGCCCGGGTGCCGGCGTCGAAGGGCCGATGCCAGCGTCGGCTGCACCGTCGAGGACGTGTCGGCCGGGGTCAGATCGGCAGGGATCGACTGGACGACGGCGATCCGCGCATCGGCGGCGAGCGTCAACGGCAACAGCCGGTCGTCGTTGCGGACGAGGGTCAATCGAGCGTCGGGCCAGCTCGGCGGCAAGTTCCTGGTGGTCGCTGCACGCGACGACGTCGAGCGGCGGCTGCTCGAAGCGTCCCAGCCAGCCGCGCAGGTCGCCCAGCCGGCGCCTCGCCGCCTCGTCATCGTCGGCGTCGAGAAGACCTCGTCGCTGCGCCTGTGCGAGGCCCTCCTCCAGCCGTTCCAGCGCAGCCTCGTCGGGCGTGCCGAGCAGGACGTCCTCGCCGGCACGGAGAGCGACGACCGCGTCGACGATCTGCGCGGAGCCCTGGGCCAGGGCGCGCATGTCGAGGGCATCCGAGACGGTCACCCCATCGAACTGCAGCCGGCCGCGCAACAGGTCGCGCAGGACCGCGGCGGACAGGCTGGTCGGCAGGTCGTCCTGGCCGGGCAGCGCGAAGTGGCCGGTCATGACCATCCGAGCGCCCGCCTCCAATGCCGTTCGAAACGGGACCAGCTCCCGTTCGGCCAGCTGCGCCTCGGTCCGGGACACCCGCGGAAGCCCGAGGTGCGGATCTGCGGCCGTGTCGCCGGCACCCGGGAAATGCTTGGCGACCGCGGCAACGCCATTGTCCTGAAGGCCACGGACGGTCGCCGCCGCGAGCGTTCCGACGGCCGCGGGATCATCGCCGAAGCTGCGGATCCCGAGCGCGGGATTGGCCGGATTGTTGGCCACGTCGCATACCGGGGCGTAGTTCACGTTGACGCCAAGGGCTCGCAGCTCGCGCGCCGTCGCCCCGGCGACGCGCTCGGCCAACGCTTCGTCGCCGGTCGCGCCGAGAGCCATCGCGCCGGCGAACTGCGTCGTCCCGTCGCCCAGGGCGATCAGCTGGCCACCTTCCTGGTCGGCGGCGACCAGCAACGGTGGAGATCCAGCCGGCCGTGCCTGCTGGACGGCCGTGGTCAGCCTGCGGATCTGGGGCGGATCGACGATGTTGTCGTGCGCGCGGAACAGCGTCACGCCGGCGACGCCACGTTCATCGATCCGCCTGGCCGCGGATCCGGGCAGCTCAGGGCCGGCGAAGGCGATCATGAGCCGCGCCAGTGTCACGACTTGACGGAGCCGGCCAGGATCCCTCTCACGAACGCACGCTGGAGCAGCAGGAAGACGACCAGCGGCACGATCATCGTGAGGAACGCGCCGGCGGTGAGGAGATGCCACGAGCCGCCGCGGCTTCCGATCAGCTGGTACAGGGCGGTCGGCAACACGCGGACGTCGGCGCCCGGTCCGAGGAACACCAGCGCGACCAGCAGGTCGTTCCAGACCCACAGGAACTGGAAGATCGCGAACGCGCCGAGCGCCGGGATGGACAGCGGCAGGACGATCCGGGTGAACGCCTGCAGGTGGGTCGCGCCATCGATCGAGGCGGACTCGAACAGGTCACGTGGCAATTGCGAGATGAAGTTGTAGAGCAGGAAGATCGCCAGCGGCAGGCCGAAGCCCGTGTGGGCCAGCCAGATGCCGAGGAACGAACCGTAGAGGTTCCCCGCGCTGTAGATCTGCAGGATCGGGATCAGCGACATCTGGATGGGGACCACGAGCAGTCCCACGACGATGGTGAACAGGATCCCCCGGCCACGGAAGGGGATCCATGCGAACGCATAGGCCGCGAATGCGGCGATCGTGATCGGGATGACCGTCGACGGGATGGTCACGATCAGGCTGTTGATGAACGCATTGCCCATGCCGTCACTGGAGATGACCGTCGCGTAGTTCGACAGCGTCCACTGGTTCGGTGCGAACGGGTGGAGCAGCGCCGTCCACCAACCGGATGTCGTGATGGTCGCCGGGTTGCGCACCGAGGTGACGAGCAGGCCGAGCGTGGGCAGCGTCCAGATGGCGCAGATGGCGAAGACCGTCAGGCGCAGCGGCAGGCTGCGCAGGAACGGCGGCCGCCACGCGGCGACGCGTGGGACCGCGTGGCTCTCGATGGGCTGGGCGGGCGCGGTCATGCTTCCCTCTGCTGTCGTCTGAAGTTGCGGAGATTGATGAACATCACCGGCAGGACGGCGAGGAAGAGCAGCGTGGCAAGCGCCGCGCCACGGCCGTCATCGAAGAACTGGAAGATCTCGTGGAACATGCGGTTGGCCACGACGTCGTCATTGAACCGTCCGCCGGTCGTCACGTACACGATGTCGAAGATCTTGATCGTCACGATGGCGATCGTCGTCGACGACCGTGATGATCGAGCCGCGGATCATCGGCACGATCACCCGCGTGAAGACCTGGCGCTCCGACGCGCCATCGAGCCGGGCCGCCTCGATGATCTCGCTCGACACGCCCTTGATCGAAGCCGACAGCACGACCATGGCGAAACCGGTCTGGAGCCAGATGAGGATCACGATCTCGCAGAAGACGTTGATCGGGCTGGTCGTCAGCCAAGGGATCGGCCTGCCACCGAAGGCCGACCACGATCGCGTTGAGCAGTCCGATCTGCGGCTGGCCGACGGGCTCCCATGCGTAGACGAAGCCCCAGATGACCGACGCGCCGACCAGCGAGATCGCCAGCGGCAGGAACACGATCGTCTTGGCCAGCGACTCGCGCCGGACGCGATCGAAGAGGCCGGCGATGACCAGCCCCAGGCCGACGCTACCCGCCGGTACCGATGAACGAGCCAGAGCACGTTGTTCCGCAGGATCTCGACGAACTCGGCGTCCGTCATGACCTGGTAGTTCCGGAGCGTGACCTGCCCTTGATTGTCCGTGAAGCTGCGGATGATCGTCCCCGCCGCGGGGTAGACCAGGAAGATCGCCAGAAGGACCAGAGCCGGGCCGACGAAGACCCACGGAAGGATCCGGTCGCGCCACTTGGCTTGCAACTGGCTGACCAGCGATGCGACGCCGATGAACAGCAGCCAGATGCCACCGACGCCGACGCCGAGCGCGATCAGCGCCAGGAGGATCTTGGCGACGAGCTGATCGCCCGGTCCCGTTGCGGAGGGCGAGGGCGCCGGACCTGTTGCCCAGCGCGTCGTAGATCGAGGCAAGGAGGTTCGGCCCGCCCTGGGGGTCGAGCAGGACGAGGATGCCGGCGCCACACAGCCCGAGGGCGATCAGGCCGGCGATGGGAAGGACGAATCGCGACAGTCCGGGATCTTCGGTCCGTGCTACCGCCATCTCCGCTCCTCAGGAAATATGGGTAGCGGGGCGCGCCACCGGAGGTGGTGCGCCCCGCGGGCTATCGAACCTTACGTGCGGTCCTTACTTGGGCCAGCTGTCGTCGATGGCCTTCAGTACGGCATCCGTATCGGTGCCGTTGCTGTTGGCCCACGTGACCGACTTGGGTCCAGAAGGTGCCGGCGCCGACCGCCCCAGGCATGAGGTCGGAGGCGTCGAAGCCGATGCCCTTGGCCTTGGCGACGACGTCGGCCGCGACCTTGAGCTTGTAGGCCCCGGCGTACCAGTCCGCCGGCGTCGTGTTGTTGGTCGAGATTGCGCTGCCGGCACGGATCCAGTTCTGGATGCCGTACGGCGTGGCGAGGAACTCGGCAACGGCCTTGACCTCGTCGCGGACCGGCGCGCCGCCGGCCGGGACCGGCACCATCAGGGTGTCAGCCGAGCCTTCGGCGTAGTTCTGGGCCGGGTCGATGGTCGGGAACGGCATGATGCCGACGTCCGTGCCGACGATGTACGCCGACGGCTGTGCCGCTGGCGCGCTGATCCGGGAAGAAGTCCGGGCCGTACCAGGTCGGGACCTTCTGCATCCAGCACTTCGGTGCCGACATGTCGCCGTTGCCCGGGTTGAACATCGGGTCCATGGTCGTCTTCTGGTCGGTGTTCACGATCGCCGTGTTCGCCGCCATAGACGTAGTTCGGGGTGAAGAAGATCTTGCCGACGTACTTGTCGAAGGCGGCCTTGATGCCCGGGTCCTCGAACGTGACCTTGTGGCTGATCCAGTCGTTGTAGTAGTCGGTGCCCATCGTCTTGAGGACGACTTCCTCGACCCAGTCGGTGATCTGCCAGCCGGTCGCGTCGCCGGGGCCGCCGGCGCTGATGCACCACGGGTTGGAGCCGTCGGCGACGATCTTGTCGGACAGGGCGATCAGCTCGTCCCACGTCGTCGGGACCGTGTACCCCTTGGCCGCGAAGGCCTTGATCGGGTACCAGATCACCGACTTGACGTCGGCCTTGTACGGGATGCCCCAGATCTTGCCGTTCTGGGTGACCAGGCCGATGGTGTTGGCATGCTCGTCGCTGAGCTTCTTGGCATCCATGAACGAGGCCACGTCGACGACCTTGCCCTCGGCGGCATAGGCCAGGATCGGCGTCGGCTGCGCGAGGAAGGCCAGGTCAGGCGGCGCGCCGCCTTCGATGCGGGTCTTGAGGACGGTCTCAGGGCTCGATGCGATGGCATCGATCTGGACCGTGATGCCGGTCGCCGCGCTGAAGTCGGCCACGGACGCCGCGAAGTTGGCGCCCTCGCCGCCGACCCACTGGGTGTGGATCGAAACCTTCTTGCCGTTGAACGGCTTGTCGGCGCCGAGGGCCTTGTCGAGCTCGGTGTAGCCGGTCGGGACCGGTGGGACGGCTGCCGCCGGCGAGGCCGAAGGCGCCACGCTGGCCGCGGCAGACGCGCTCGCCTCTGTCGACGCTGCCGCGCTCGGCGGCGGGGCGACGCTGGCCGCGACCGAAGCTGCCGCGCTCGGCGATGAGCTGCTGCTGCTGCAGGCGCTGACCAGCAGGATGGCAACGACCGCTAGTGCGGGCGTTGTCCGTAGTCTCTTACCCATGAACTCCTCCTCCAAACGAACTGCCACGACTGTGGCGTGACGAGTGGCTCTCCCTGGGTGCACGCATGGTATCCGACGCAGGCAAGGCCTCCATGCAGGTTATCGTTCGCCCACCCCCTCTCGCTCACCCAAGCCGATACGGTGGCGAGCTATCGCCGCCGCCCCGCGTGCGCCCGGCGCCTCGGTCGGCGACAACAGCTCGATGGTCGCCTCGCCCAAAGCGGCCTGGACCAGTGGCGAGGCCGCGCATTCGAGGGCGATGCGCGCTTGGATAGGTTCGAGAAGGGCGGGTCCGGCGGCCGCGACGCCCCCGCCGATGACGATCCGCTTGACACCGAGCGTCAGGGCGAGCGATCGGATCGCCCGGGCAAGGTGGTCGGCCACGCGGTCGATGATCTCGACCCCGACCTCGTCGCCGGCAGAAGCGGCGCGGAAGACATCCGCAGCGGTCGAATGGGCGACAGGATGCCGCGGCGACCAGCGGCCATCGCCTCGTCAGCCTGGCGGGCGATCGCCGGACCCGCTGCGATCGTCTCGAGGCAGCCGCGCAGACCGCAGGCGCAGATGACCCCGTCCGGGTCGGCGGCGCAATGGCCGACCTCGCCGGCAAATCGATTGTCGCCACGCAGCAGCGCCCCATCGAGGACGACACCGGCCGAGATGCCGGTCCCGATCGCCAGGAAGGCGACACTCGACCGCGCCTGAGCCGACGACCCGTCGGCGACCTGCTCGCTCAGCCACACTGCCGCCGCGCGGGCGTCGTGCTCGACGAAGATCGGTACGCCCAGCTTTGCCTGAAGCAGCGGTCCCAGCGGCAGGTACGTGACGCCCAGGTTGACGGCCATGCGGACCGAACCGTCCTCCGGGTCGACGTGGCCGGGGATGGCGACGCCGACCGCGGCCACGTCTTGTCCGAGCTCGCGCCGGGCGCCGTCGACGAGGCCCGCGATCTGGTCGACGAGCGACGATGGGTCCGTCGGCGTGACGTGCTCGTAGAGGATGTGGTCGCGATCGTCGGTGATGACGATCGAGATGTTGGTGCCGCCGACATCCACGCCGGCGACAAGCGGCCCGGCCAGCCCCGGCTCGTGCGGCGCGATCATCGCACCAACCCGAGGCCCAACTGCTGCTCCATGAGCAGCGCCGAAGCGCCAAGGACGACGACGTCGTCGTGGACGTGGCCGTACTCGATCTGTGTGTCGGCTGCGAGCGAACCCAGGACGCTTGACCGGGCGTACCGGCGAACCTCGTCCGAGCCATTCGTCGCCGAACTCCGCGACCGGGCCGACCAGCAGCACGTGGCGAACGTTGAGCACGCCGATGAGCCAGCCGACCGCCAGGCCGATCTCCCGCGCGGCATCGAGGACGATCTGCCGGACACCAGGGACGCCCGCGAGGAAGGCTGCCGCGAGGGTGCTCTCGTCGGTGATCGAAGGCTCGACGGCGCCCGCGGCGTCGACCAACGCGCGCATGCTCGTCATCGTCTCGAGGCAGCCCTTCCGCCCACAACGGCACAGGGTGTCGGCGCTCCCGATGGAGACGTGGCCGAATTCGCCCGCGCCGTACCCATCGCCCTGGAACAGCTGGCCATTGAGGATGATCCCCGCGCCGACCCCGCGACCCACCCTGACGACGATGAGGTTGTTCGGTCGAGGGCGGCGAAAGAACGTCAGCTCGGCGAGGGCTGCAGCGTGGCTGTCGTTGGCGACGACGACCGGCACGCCATAGCGCGTTCGAGCAGCGGCCCAAGGCCGAGCTCAGCCCAGTCCAGGTTGACCGACGAACGGACGGTCCCTGTGCTCGTGTCGATGATGCCGGGCGCGCCGATGCCGATCCCGAGGAGGGCGGACCGGTCATCGGCGCGCACGGCGTCGACAAGTTCGAAGACGAGGTCGATGGCGGCGTCGCCGTTCCGCCCTTCGAGGGGAATGTGGATCGAGCGGAGGATCTCGCCGCGCAGGTTGACGACGGCACCACGGAACTGCGCCTCGCCGAGATCGAGGCCGATCACATGACGGCCGTCCGGGGCCACGCGGAGGAGGATCGGAGACTTCCCGCCGCTGGATCGGCCGCGACCGATCTCCTCGATCAGATCGTCGTCGATGAGGCTGCCGACGAGGTCGCTGACGGATGTTCGCGTCAGGCCGGTCAGTCGGGACAGGTCAGCACGCGACAGAGGGCTGTCATCGTGAAGGGCGCGCAGAACCAGCCGCTGGTTGAACGTTCGCGTCTGCTGGTGCGTGGCCTTCTCGGGCAGCACCGTCTGGCTGGCGCTCATGCGTGGGCGGACGCTCCTCCTACGGAAACCACCACTGCCTTCCCGGGCTTTGGCAAGAGACTTGACCAAGTCGGATGCTGCGCCGTGGCCATCGGGCTTTGTCAAGGCGGTGGACAAACAAGTTGGACTCGCCGCCGGGACGCGTCGGGGGCGACCAACCTGTGGACCGGGCCGCTGAAACATCACACTGGAGCCGTCTCGTCCGTGGCATCACGGGCGGCTCGGTCACGGCTGACCGAACGTTGATGGGTTGAACGAGCGGGTCGACTCCTCCGCCCGCTCGTTCAACGCCCCCGAGTCAGCGCGCCAGGCGGTCCCGTAGCCGATCGACCTGGTCGGCGAGCTCAGCCTCGCGCGCTCGTCGCGCCGTCCACGACCGCCGCGGGCGCGCGCGACACGAACGCCTCGTTGGACAGCCGTTCGCGCGCCGCAGCCAGGTAGCCCTCGGCGTCCGCCAGCTCGCGTTCCAGCCGGGCACGCTCGAGCGCGTCGGCGTCCTCGCTGGTCATCGCCGGCCGGATCGTCGCCTCGATGTCGCCGCCCGCGACGATGACCGAGAGGTCTCCCGGTCGGGTCGCGCCGGCAAGCGCCTCGGGGGTCAGCTCGCGATGGAGTGGACGCGCACGGGCCAGCCGCTCGATGGCGGGCCGGAGTCGCCTCGAACGCGCCCCCGAGCTCGAGCGGGACGAACACGAGGGTCTCCAGCCAGTCGGCGGCCGGCAGCTTCGCCGTGGCCCGGGCGTTGCGGAGCTCGGTCACGAGGTCGATCAGCTCGCCGACCTGCTGCTCGGCGGCCTCGTCGCGCGTCTCGGGGGCGGGCCAGCGGGCGACGATGAGCAGCTCGGGATCGCTGGCGCGATGCGGCAGCGCCGCCCAGAGCGCCTCGGTCACGAACGGCATGACCGGATGGAGCAGCCGCAGGTACGTGTCGAGGACCTCGACCAGCGTCCACCAGGTCGCCTCGCGGGTCGGCGTCGTCGAGCGACGTGTCGGCGAGGCGGATCTTGGCGAACTCGAGGCCCCAGTCGCAGTACTCGCTCCAGATCGCGTCGTACAGGATCCGGGTGAGCTCGCCGAAGGCGTACGAGGCCATCGCGGCGTCGGCGCGCGGCGGTCGTGGCCGTCGCCCGCGATCGGAGCCACCGTTCGGTCGGGCCCGAGGCGGCCGACGTCGGGCAGGCGCCGCTCGGCGTCGTCGGGGATCGTCGCGGGCCGGGCGCCGACGCACGAAGCGAGTCGCGTTCCAGAGCTTGTTCGCGAAGTTGCGGGCGTTCTCGAGCTTGGCCGTGCCGAACCGCTGGTCGTTGCCGGGCGTGGCGCCGTGGATGAGCGCGAAGCGGAGGGCGTCGGCGCCGGACTCGTCGATGACGCCGAGCGGATCGACCACGTTGCCCTTGGTCTTCGACATCTTCTGGCCTTCCGGATCGCGGATCAGGCCCGACAGATAGACGGTGTGGAACGGCTCGACGTCGGTCAGCTGCAGGCCGAGCATCATCATCCGGGCGACCCAGAAGAACAGGATGTCGTACCCGGTCTCCATCACCGATGTCGGGTAGTAGGTCGCGAGGTCGGGCGTGTCGTCCGGCCAGCCGAGCGTCGAGAACGGCCACAGCCCCGAGCTGAACCAGGTGTCGAAGATGTCCGGGTCCTGCTGGAGGTCCGCGGCTGGGCGGTCGCAGACGGCGCAGGCCGTCGGGCCGGCGGGCGTCCGAGGTGACCGTCACGTGGCCGTCCGGGCAGTACCAGGCCGGGATCCGATGGCCCCACCACAGCTGGCGTGACACGTTCCAATCGCGGATGTCGGTCAGCCAGTGCTCCCAGGTCTTCTCGAATCGCTCGGGCAGGATCCGCGTCCGGCCGCTCGCGGGTCGACTCGAGCGCCCGTTGCGGCGAGCGGCCCGGTGCGGATGAACCATTGCGTCTTGAGCCGCGGCTCGATGACGTCGTTGCTGCGCTGGCAGCGACCGAGCACCAGCTCGTGCGGGGTGGTCGCCGACCAGGTCGCCGCGCGCGTCGAGGTCGGCCACGATCGGCGGCCCGTGCGACGAAGCGGTCGAGCCCGTCGTAGCGGGTCCCGGTCCCGGTGATGCTGCGCGTCGTCGGCGAGGACCGTGATCGCCGGCAGCCCGTGGCGCAGGCCCGTCTGGTAGTCGTCGTGATCGTGGGCCGGGGTGATCTTCACCGCCCCGGTGCCGAACGCGCGGTCGACGACCTCGTCGGCGATGATCGGGACGTCGCGCTCGACGAACGGGATGCGGACGCGGCGACCCACGACGGACGCGTATCGCTCGTCGTCGGGATGGACGGCGACCGCCGGTGTCGCCGAGGATCGTCTCGGGTCGGGTCGTCGCGACCGTGATCGTCTCGTCCGGGTCGGGCTGGCCGGTCGCCTCGTCGATCAGGTGGTAGCGGATCGACCAGAGGCTGCCGGTCTCGGGTGTCGAGACCACCTCGAGGTCGCTGACGCTCGTCCGGCAACCCGGGCACCAGTTGACGAGCGCCTCGGTCCGATAGGCGAGGTCCGCGCGGTACAGCCGCTCGAACGCGACCCGCACCGCGCGCGCGGAGCCGTCGTCCATCGTGAATCGCAGCCGGCCCCAATCGGCCGATGCCCCGACGCGGCGTTGCTGGCCGAGCATGACCTCGCGGGTCGTCGCCACGAACGCGTGCATCCGCTCGAGATAGCGCTCGCGCCCGAGCGACTGCGCGGCTCTCCCCTTCCCCGGCGATGATCTTGTCGAGGACGAACTGGGCCGCGATCGAGGCGTGGTCGAGCCCCGGCAGGAACAGCGTCCGGTGCCCGCGCATCCTGGCGTGCCGGATCATCAGGTCCTCGACCGCGGTCCGCTGGGCATGGCCGAGGTGGAGCGAGCCGGTCACGTTCGGTGGTGGCTGGATGATCGTGAACGGCGGCAGCGATGGGTCGGCGGTCGAGCCGGCTCCGTCGGGCGCGAAGACGTCCGCCGCGAGCCAGCGCTCATAGATCGCGCCCTCGACGTCGTGCGGCGTATAGGCCTTCGGCAGCTCCGGCATCTGTCCTTGTCCTCGAATCACGACGGCCCGCTCGTCCAGCGGACGAACGGGTCGTGGTACCACCTGCTGGTTCGGCGACGGGTCGGGCCGCTCATCGCGGTCCGGCGGACCCGGCGCCCTCTCGACGCGCTATCGGGCGTCGGCCGTCACGGCTCGCGAGCGACATTCGCGTCGGCGTCCCCGCGCGGCTCGCACCATCCCGCGCTCGCTTCGGGGCCGTCCCGTCGCTACTCTTCCCGGTCATCGCCGTGAGGGGCGAGTGTATCAGGCCGTCTCGCCGCGCTCCGCGAGCCAGTCCTGGTAGTTCGTCTCGTCGATGCCGCCGTCGACGTCCGCCTTGGTCAGCAGCAGCGGGAGCCGGCCGGAGCGGATCGTCTCCTCGGTGATGATGCATTTGCGGATGTCGGTGCGATCGGGGATGTCGTACATCACCTCGAGCAGCGACTCCTCGACGATCGAGCGCAGCGCGCGGGCGCCGGTCTTCCGGTCCAGGGCCACCTCGGCGGCGGCCTGCAGCGCGCCCGGCGGTGAACGCCAGCTCGACCTTGTCGAGCGACAGGAACTTCTCGAACTGGCGCGTGACCGCGTTCTTCGGCTCGGTCAGGACGCGGACCAGGTCCTCGGCCGACAGCGCGGACAGGGTGACCATGACCGGCAGCCGCCCGATGAACTCGGGGATCAGCCCGAACTTGAGCAGGTCCTCCGGCATGACCTTCTCGAGGATCCGGCCGCGCTCCACGGGACCCATCGCCGACTTGGAGCCGAACCCGATCGACCGCCGCCCGACCCGCTCCTCGACGATCTTCTCGAGACCGTCGAAGGCGCCGCCGCAGATGAACAGCACGTTCGTGGTGTCGATCTGGATGAAGTCCTGGTGCGGGTGCTTGCGGCCGCCCTGCGGCGGGACGTTGGCGACGGTCCCCTCGAGGATCTTGAGCAGCGCCTGCTGGACGCCCTCGCCCGACACGTCGCGGGTGATCGACGGGTTGTCCGCCTTGCGCGCGATCTTGTCGATCTCGTCGATGTAGATGATCCCGCGCTGGGCCCGGGCGACGTCGAAGTCGGCCGCCTGGATGAGCCGCAGCAGGATGTTCTCGACGTCCTCGCCGACATAGCCGGCCTCGGTCAGCGACGTCGCGTCGGCGATGCAGAACGGGACGTCGAGCACGCGCGCCAGGGTCTGCGCCAGGAGCGTCTTGCCCGAGCCGGTCGGCCCGACGAGCAGGACGTTCGACTTCTGGAGCTCGACCTCATCGACCTGGTGGCCGGCGTTGACCCGCTTGTAGTGGTTGTAGACCGCCACCGACAGGACCTTCTTGGCCCGTTCCTGGCTGATGACGTACTGGTCGAGGGCGTCCTTGATCTGGTGCGGGTTCGGGAGCTTCGAGCTCGACGTCTTCGGCCGCGGGGTCTCGAGGAGCTCCTCCTCGATGATCTCCTGGCAGAGGTTGATGCACTCGTCGCAGATGTAGACGCCCTGCCCTGCGATGAGCTTGCGCACCTGCTCCTGGCTCTTCCCGCAGAAAGAGCAGCGATACGGGACCTTGGGTCCCTTGGTGCTGCTGCTCGAAGTCGTCACGTGCCCTGTCCCCGACCTATTCCTTGCTCTTCTTCGCCGCGTCGGGCGCTTCGGCCGCGTCGGCAGCCTCCGCGGCCTCGGCCGCCTTGGATCCCTCGCCGCCGGCGAGGCCGGCGTCGTGTGCCTGCGCGATCAGCGAACTGCTCTCGACCGCGTAGACCGCGTCGATGATGCCATAGTCCTTCGCTTCGTCGGGAGCCATGAAATGGTCCCTGTCGGTGTCATGGATGATCTTGTCGAGCGGCTGGCCGGTATGGCGCGACAGGATCTCGTGGTTGCGCTGGACGAGGTACTCCCATTCCTTCATCTGGATGACCGCGTCCGGGGCGTTGCCGCGGAACCCGCCCGAGCCCTGGTGGATCATGATCCGGCTGTTCGGCAGGGCATAGCGCTTGCCGCTCGCACCGGCCGCCAGCAGGACCGCCGCCATCGACGCGGCCATGCCGATGCAGATCGTGCTGACCGGCGCCCGCAGGTACTGCATCGTGTCGTAGATCGCCAGCCCGGACGTCACCTGGCCACCGGGCGAGTTGATGTACAGGCTGATGTCCTTCTCCGGATCCTCCGACTCGAGGAACAGGAGCTGGGCGATGACCAGGTTGGCGAGGTGGTCCTCGATCGCGTCGCCCAGGAAGATGATCCGCTCGCGCAGCAGCCGCGAGTAGATGTCGTAGGCGCGCTCCCCCCGGCTGGAGGACTCGATGACCATGGGCACGAGCATGGTTGGACTCCCTCGTTCAGCGGTCACGGGCCCGCGGTTCAGCCGGCGGCAGCCGGAACGTCGTCAAGGATGGAGCCTGGATCCGTCGCATCGACGGCGGCATTGGCGGTCGCCTGCTCGCCCTCGACGGCGGACGCCTCAGCGTCCTCGAGGTGCGGCAGGGCTGGATGATCGGGATGGTCGGCGAGCCACTCATCGATGAGGCCCTCGACGACCCGGCTCCGGCGGAGCGTGCTGCGGATGTAGGCTCGGCCGCGGTCCGTGCCGAAGTACTCCTGCAGGCGCGCGTCGTCCGGGTAGCGCTCGCGACCGCGGGCGACCTCGGCATCGACCTCGGCGTCGTCCACCGTCAGGCCCTCGGCGTCGGCGACCTTCGACAGGACGAGCAGCGTCGCGAACGCGCTTCTCGGCGCCGGGCCGGAACTCGGCGTGCATGTCGGCATCGGTCTTCTCGAGCGCCTTGAGGTAGGCCTCCTCGGTCATCCCCTGCCGGGCGAGCGTGCCGCGGAACTCGTCGTGCATCACCTCGACCTCCTGGTCGACGAGGATGCTCGGGCAGCTCGAGCGTCGCGTTGGCGACCGCGTACTCGATGATCCGGTCGGCGAACTCGTGGCGGGCCCGGTCGAGCGCGTTGCGCTCGAGGCGGACCTTGATGTCGGCGCGCAGGGCGTCGAGGTCGGCGAAGTCGCCGAGGGTCCCGATGAAGTCGTCGTCGAGCTCGGGCTGGACCTTCTCGCGGAGCTCGCGGAGGTCGACCGCGAAATGCGCCTGCTGGCCGGCCAGCTCGGTCTCCGGGTAGTCGTCGGGGAAGGTGATGTCGAACTCGGTCGAGCCGCCGACCTCGAGGCCGATCAGGTTGGCCTCGAAGCCCGGGATCAGGCGCTCCTGGCCGAGGATCAGCGGCATCCGGTCGGAGCTGCCGCCCTCGAACGGCTCGCCGTTCCGCGACCCGACGAACGAGATGACCGCGTAGTCGCCGTCGCGCGCCCCGCGGTCCTCGACCGCGGCGAGCGTCGAGTTCTGGTCCCGCAACTCCTCGATGACCTTGTCGACCCGGGCGTCGTCGATGGTCTCGATCTCAGGCTGGAAGTTGAAGTGCTTGTAGTCGCCGAGCTCGACCTCGGGCGGCACCTGGACGGTCGCCTTGAAGACGAGCGGCTTGCCCTCCTCGGCCTGGACCACCTCGACGTCCGGGTTGGCCAGCGGCACGAGGTCCTGCTCGATCATCGCCTCGCGGTAGCCGTCGCTGACGAGGTGCTCGACGGCCTCGTCGAGGACGACGCCCGGGCCGAGGTGCCGCTCGAGGACCGGTCGAGGAGCCTTGCCGGGGCGGAAGCCGGGGACGCGCGTGTTGCGCGACAGCCGGCGGACGGTGTCGTCGATGGCGCGGCTCAGACGTTCCGGGGGAAGCTCGACTTCGAGCAGGATCGGTGGATCCGGGGCCGGGTGTGGAGGTGACTCGCATCGTCCGGCCAGTATACGGGGGAGCCCGGGAGGCGGCCGGGTCGCGGGTCGGGCGCCCGCCAGCCGGCCCTTCGTAGGCGAGAGAGGGATCGAACCTCCACGCCGCTTTCGCGGCACCGGCTCCTAAGGCCGGCGCGTCTGCCATTCCGCCACTCGCCCGCCGCGAAGTCTAGCGCCGGCCGCGACCGAACCTGGCCGGTCACAGGCCCGACGCGCCCGCGACCTCGTCGTCGACCGATGGCGTCGCGCCGCTCGCCCGCCGGCGGCGCCGAGGCCGCCCGGGTCCTCGCCCCGGATCTCCGCCAGCCGAGCCTGGAAGCCCTCGTTGTCGGTGCGGAACAGCCAGCCTCCGGCCGCCTTGGCCGCGGACTCGAGGAGGGGTCGAGCCACGGTCAGCAGGAGCAGGGTCCGCGATACGCGAGCGATCGCGTTGCGCCTGCGCCGCGTAGGTGGCGAAATCGCGTTCGAGTGCGCCGCGGACCTTGTCGCCGTCATCGCCCAGGCCGCGCAACGCCTTCTCGATCTCCTTGGGAAGCATCGCATCGGGCAGCGGCGTCGGCGCCCCGAAGACGGCCCGGCGACCTGCTCGGAAGACACGCCTCGGCCCCCCGACGGCGAGGAAGGCCGTGCCGCCCACGGCGGCCGCCGCCCTGCCCGGGCTCCGCCGGATCTTCGCGGGCACGTCGATCGCGGCCCGGACCGAAGCCTCGAGCGTCTCCAGCTCTTCGCCCAGCGACGCGCGTGCCGCTAGGACCCGATCCCGGGCGGCATCCGTTTCTGTAGCCACTCGAGCGTCTCCTTGCTGGTCTCGATGGTTTGGACCGGTGTGAAGCGGTCCTTGAGCGCCTGGATGTCGATGCCGGTCCGGCGGACGTCGAGGGCCATCAGCGCCGATCCACGCCAGGTAGCCAAGGGTGATCCCGATGCCGACGCCGACCTGCGGCGAGAACGTGATCGCCGTGAAGGCGCCGAGCGCGACGCCGAACACGGTCAGGCCGGCCCAGGCGACGAACCGGCCGCCACCCGACGAGCTCATCCGCAGCGCGGTGATGATCCCGAGGATGAGTCCGATGAAGGCGCCGAGCAGCACGCCGATGACGAGCGGTCGAACCCCCGGGTCGACCGCGGTCTGGGCGGCGTCCCCGATGGCCGTGTACAGCTGGTTGAGCAGGGCGAGACCGAGCACGACGCTGCTCACCACCCCGATCACGATGGCGACGATCAGCGAGCGAAGGATCCGGCTCTCCGATACGCCGACCGCGAGCAGGACCGCCGCGATGGCGACCGACACGAACAGCAGGAAGCCGTGGAGGACGCCCCAGCCGAGCGACCCGAGGAGCCACTCCCCGACGAACAGTGATGTGCCGATGACGACCAGGGAGATCGCGAAGAGGACGAGGACGAGTGCGATCGCGCCGAGCGCGGCGGCGCGTCCGACCTGACCGGCGATCTGGCCCGCCTCGGCCTTGGCCAGCTCGACATGGGCCATGACCAGGGCCATGGCCGCGTCGCGCGTCGCGGAGATCTGGGCGCGCAGGCCCGGGGGCTTGGTGCGGGGACCGCCCGCTGGTCTGCCCGAGCCGCCTGTCGGCGGCGGAGGCGGTGGCGGAGTGCTGGTCGGATCGTCCAGGGTGGTGCTCCGGATCCGGCTTGGGACGTGGGGGTCGCTGCCGATGATACCAGCGCCTCGCGACCGTCCGGCCGCCGATCCGGTCAAGCGCTACGCTGCGGGAGATGGTCCCACCCGAGCCCCGACGACTGCTGACCGCCGAGCTGCTGAGCATCGGCACCGAGATCACCGTCGGCGACACCCGCGACACGAACGCCGGCGAGCTCGCCCGCTCGCTGAGCGCCAAGGGGGTCGACGTGCTTCGGTTGTCGGCGGTCCCCGACGACCTGCTGACAGTCAGCGCGGCATTCGCGGCGGCCCTCGAGCGGGCCGATCTCGTCGTCTCGACCGGAGGCCTGGGCCCGACCCCGGACGACCTGACCCGCGAGGCGATCGCCGCGGTCTGCGGCGAACGACCCGTCGTGGACCCCGACCTGGAAGCGTGGCTGCGCCACCTGTGGGCCCGCCGCGGGATGGCGTTCCCCGAGCTCAACCTCAAGCAGGCTTGGCTGATCCCGTCGGCGACATCGCTCGCCAACCCGAACGGCACCGCGCCCGGCTGGTTCGTGAGGCGACCCGACGGCCGGGCGATCGTCGCCATGCCCGGACCGCCGCGCGAGATGCGGCCGATGTGGTCCGACGAGGTCGTCCCGCGGCTCGAGGCGATCGGTCTCGGTCGGCCGGTCACTGCCCGGACCTACCGGCTGGCGGGGATCGGCGAATCGCAGGTCGCGGAGCTGCTCGGCGAGACCATGCTCCGGGCGACCAACCCCCTGGTCGCGACCTACGCCCGTGCGGATGCGGTGGACGTCCGCGTCTCGGCCGTGGCCGACGGCGATCGATCGGCTGACGACCTGGTCGAGGCCGCCGCCGCGGCCGTGCTCGTCCACCTCGGCAGCTACGTCTGGGCGACTGGCGAGACGAGCTGGAGCGATGCCATCGGGGAGCGGCTCGGCGAGCTCGGCTGGACCCTGTCGGCCGTCGAGATCGGGACGGGTGGCACGCTCGGGACGCTGTTCGCCGACCTGTCAGGCCTCCGCTTCGTCGAGTCGATCGCGCCCGAGGCGCCGGCGGCGACGGCCCATGGACCATCGGCCGGGCACGACACGGACGCGCCCGACGAGGACGAGCAGGTCCACGACCTCGTCCGCTACGCCTATCGCGCCCGGGAGCTGGGCGGTTCGGAGGTCGGGCTGGCGGTCCGCGCCCGGACCCGCACGGGCGACATGGCCGTCTCGATCGCGGTCGCGACGCCGTCCGGCGACCGGCACGTCCAGCGGGCCGTCTTCCTGACCGGCCAGATGGGACGCACCCGAGCCGCCCTGTCGGCGGCGTCGTTCCTGCTCGATGTCCTGCGCGAAGAACGCTGAAGAACGCTAGAGCGCCGGGCTGATCAGAGGGTCACGCGGCGCGAGAACGCCACCCTCCCGAGCCGCCGACCCCCTACGATGGCGCGCATGCCTGCCGGGTCCGATCGCCTCCGCCTGACCGTGCTCGGCTGTAGCTCTGCGGCCCCGCACCCCGATTCCCCGGCGGCCGGCTACCTCGTCGAATGGGGCGATACGGCGATCCTGTTCGACGCGGGCCAGGGCGTCGTCCGGAACCTTCAGGCGGTCCTCGACCCGCACCGGCTGGCAGCGGTCGTCATCGGCCACATGCACGCGGACCATTACCTCGACCTGGCGGGCATGCGCTACCTCTTCCCCTGGGGCGAGGAGGCGCCGCGCCGTCTGCCTGTCCACCTGCCACCCGGAGGCCGCCGGAAGCTCGATGCGCTGGCCGAGGGGATCTCGGAGCGGCCGGGCTTCTTCGATGCCGCCTACGACGCCGTCGAATACGACCCTGACGCGCCGCTGCGGATCGGTCCGCTGCAGATCCGCTTCCACGCCGGCCAGCATTACGTCCCCGCCTGGGGCGTCGAGATCACGGCACCCGACGGCGCCCGCCTCGTCTACACCGGCGACACGGGTCCGAGCACGTCGATGGCCGAGTTCGCCCTGGGTGCCGACCTGTTCCTCGTCGAGTCGACTCTCCTGGACATCAGCACCGACGACCCGCGACGCGGCCACCTGATGCCCGAGGAGGCGATCGAGATGGCCCACCAGGCCGAGGCGCGCTCCACGCTGCTCGTCCACTACCTGCCCGATCACCGTCGCGAGATCGAAGCGATGTGCGCCGCCGACGACCCGTCGATCAGGGTTGCCGTGGCGGGTCTCGTCCGGACCGTCTCGCCCGCGACGCCGCCGGCTCGCGTCAGCTGATCGTCAGCACCGGTTGCGCGGCCGCGCGGGCGGCCCGGACGCTCATGTGCGCGGCCACCGCCTGAGCGATGGCGGTCATCGCCTTGCCGGCCGGGCCGGGCTCGCGCTGGGCGACGGCCGGGACGCCGACGTCGCCGCCCTGGCGGACGGTGATGTCGAGCGGGATGCCGCCGAGGTAGTCGAGGTCGTGGGCTGCCGCGAACCGCTCACCGCCGCCGCGCCCGAAGATCTCGGTCAGCTCGCCGCAGTGCGGGCAGGCGAACGCGGTCATGTTCTCGACGAGGCCGATGACCGGGACGCTCATCCGCTGGAACATGGCGAGCGCCTTGCCGACGTCGGCCAGCGAGACCTCCTGCGGCGTCGTGACCAGCACCGCCCCGCGAGATCGGGACGGCCTGCGCCAGCGTGAGCTGGGCATCGGACGTGCCCGGCGGCAGGTCGATGACGAGGTAGTCGAGCTCGCCCCAGTCGACGTCGCGCAGGAACTGCTGGATCGCCCCGCCGACCAGCGGGCCGCGCCACACGATCGGCTGTCCCTCGGGCACGAAGAACTGGATCGAGATGGCCTTGACGCCGTAGCGCTCGAGCGGCGTGATCTTGTTGTTCGGGCTTGCCTTGGGCTGGCCCTCGAGCCCGAGCATCATCGGGATGTTCGGACCGGTGATGTCGGCGTCGAGCAGGCCGACCGAGGCGCCGGCCTGGGCGAGCGCGACGGCGAGGTTGACGCTGACCGTGCTCTTGCCGACGCCGCCCTTGCCCGATGCGACGGCGATGATCGTCTTGACCCCCGGCACGAGCTGCTCGGCGGCGCGCGGCTGCGACCGGCGGACCATCGCGCCCCAGGTGATGTCGACGCTCGTCGCGCCGATGGCGCCGAGCGCCGCGTACGTCGTGCGCTCGATCTCGTCCTTCAGCGGACAGGCGGGGGTCGTCAGCTCGATCTTGAGCGCGAGGCTGGAACCGTCGATGACCACGTCCTTGACCATGTCGAGGCTGATCAGGTCACGCCCGAGCTCGGGCTCCTGGACGGTCCGCATGGCTTCGATGACGGCATCGTGGGTCAGGCTGGGCATCGGCGGTCGGGTCCCTTCGGGTCTACACGACGTGGTCGCGGTGTTCTGACGGCGAAAGCGTCGATATCGTACCCCGACCCCGCGCTCGGCGCCGCCGGACGCGCAGGCCGGCGGATCCGCACGGATTCCATCGTCCTCTCAACGGAAACCCACGAATCTCGCACCAGCCCCGAGCCCGAAGCCTCGAGCCTCGTTTCCTTGACACCCATCGTGCGCGACCATATCTTGTGGCCGCACCGGAACCACGTGACGGAGGAGGTCGCGGGCCCCCGGCAGGAGGGCTGCGTTGCCAACGGTCGACGTCAAGCTCGTGGATGTGGTCAAGAAGTTCGGCGAGGCGGTCGCCGTCGACCACATCGACCTCGAGGTCCGCGACGGTGAGTTCTTCAGCCTGCTCGGGCCGTCGGGGTGCGGCAAGACGACGACCCTGCGGATGATCGGTGGCTTCGAGGCACCGACCTCGGGCCTGATCGAGCTCCAGGGCCAGGACGTGACCTGGCTGCCGCCCTACAAGCGCAACGTCAACACCGTCTTCCAGAACTACGCGCTCTTCCCGCACCTCACGATCTTCGAGAACGTCGCATTCGGCCTCCGCCGCAAGGGCGCCAAGGATGCCGAGGTCAAGAGCCGGGTCACCGAGATGCTCGCCCTGGTCGAGCTGCCCGGGTACGAGGCGCGCAAGCCGACCCAGATCTCGGGCGGCCAGGCGCAGCGCGTCGCGCTCGCCCGGGCGCTGATCAACAAGCCCGCCGTCCTCCTGCTCGACGAACCGCTCGGGGCGCTGGACCTCAAGCTGCGCAAGCAGATGCAGGTCGAGCTCAAGCGGATCCAGCAGGAGGTCGGGATCACGTTCATCTACGTGACCCACGACCAGGAAGAGGCGATGACGATGTCCGATCGCATCGCCGTCATGAACCGGGGCCGCTACGAGCAGCTCGGCGAGCCCGGAGGTCCTCTACGAGCGGCCCACGACGCAGTTCGTGGCGGGCTTCCTCGGGGTGAGCAACCTGCTGCCCGGGGTCGTCGAGGGCAACGACGGGACGTACTCCGCCGTGCGCCTGGCCGACGACACCCGGGTCCGCGCGCCGCGGGCGCTGATCGGCGACGTCGCGACCGTCAACGTCGGGGTCCGGCCGGAGAAGATCCGGCTGCACGAGGAGACTGCCGAGCTGCCGACCGGGCACAACCACATGACGGGCGTCGTCCGCGATGCGTCGTATCTTGGCGTCAGCACGCAGTACCTGGTCGAGGCGCGGGGAGGCGCCCAGATCATGGTCTACGAGCAGAATGTCGAACGAGCCACCAAAGCCGAACTGTGGACGCAGGGTGAGGCGGTCCAGATGACCTGGTCGCCTGACCACACATTCGTCGTCCGGGCCGATGACGGGGGGCAGCCGGGCAGCGAAGCGAGTCTCACATGAGGCCGAGATCGATGCGAGGAGTCCGATGAACGAGAAGCACCCGTCCGAGCCGCGCGGTCTGTCCCGCCGGGCATTCGTCCAGGGCACGGCGCTCGCCGGCTTCGCGGCGTTCCTGGCCGCCTGTACCGGGACGAAGGCGAGCACCGCCCCGAGCGCGACCGCCGCCGCGTCGGCGAGCGAGGCTGCTGCGGCGCCTCGACCGGCCCGTCCGCGGCCCCGACGGTCGCGCCGACCTTCACCCCGACGCCGCAGAAGATCACCGGGCCGCTCAAGTTCGCGAACTGGCCCGCCTACATCGACCAGGTCGACGTCCGCCGACTCGACAACGGGCGTCCTCCCGGCCGGTTCGTCCAAGACGATCGAGAACTTCAAGAAGAAGTACAGCGTCGACGTCGACTACGTCGAGAAGATCGACGACAACCAGTCGTTCTTCGAGACGATCCGGCCGGCCCTGGCCGGCAACCTGCCGACGGGCTGGGACCTGATCGTCATGACCGACTGGATGGCGGCCAAGATCATCACCAAGGACTGGGCCGAGCGCCTCGATCCGGTCAACATGCCGAATTGCGTCAAGAACCTGCGTGACCCGCTCAAGGGCCAGGTGTGGGACCCGACCAACGACTACCACTACCCGTGGCAGTCCGGGATGACCGGTGTCGGCGTCAACACGAAGACCCTCGCCGAGAACAAGATCGCCGTGCCGACGAAGATCGCCGACCTGTGGAACATCCCGGCCGACAAGGTGACCTTCCTCAGCGAGGCGCGCGACACGTTCGGCCTGGGGCTCCTCAAGCTCGGGATCAACGCCGACCCGGCCACGGTCACGGACGCCGACCTTCAGGCTGTGTCCGACGACATGCAGCCGCTCGTCGACAAGGGGCTCCGGTTCACCGGCAACGAGTACATCGCCGACTTCCAGCAGAAGAAGGTCTGGGCCGCGTTCGTCTGGTCCGGCGACCTCGCGTCGTCGGGGACGGCAGATGACAAGTTCATCTTCCCGGACGAAGGGACGATGATCTGGACCGACAACATGCTCATCCCGAAGGGCGCGGCCAACAAGTACACGGCCGAGATCATGATGGACTACGTCTACGACCCGGCCGTCGCCGCGCAGATCGCGGACTACGTCTTCTACGTCTCCCCGGTCAAGGGCGCGGCCGCGGCGATCAAGACGCTCGACCCCGGCGCCGAGACGAACCCGCTGCTCTTCCCGCCGGCCGACGTGATCGCCAAGCAGCACAACTTCCAGTTCCTGTCCGATGAGCTCGAAGCCAAGATGAACGCCCTCTTCGCCAAGCTGTCCGGCACCTGATCGTCCGAGGGTCGAGACGATGACGGCGCAAGCGGCACCACGGTCCGGGCCCGGTCTTCGGGGCGTCATCCGGCGGGCGTTCCCGTACCTGCTGCTCGCGCCCGGGATGCTCTGGCTGGCGGTCTTCTATGTGCTGCCGGCCATCCAGATGTTCACCTACTCGATCTCGACGCGGCTCGGTCGAGACCGGGTACACCATCGACCTGTCGGGCCAGGCGTATATCACGGCGCATCACCGAGTTCAGCAAGCAGTTCATCAACTCGATCCTGTACGGCGGGATCGCCACGATCCTCACGCCTGGTCATCGGCTTTCCGGTCGCCTACACCATCGCGTTCCGTGGCGGCCGCTACAAGAACCTGATCCTGTTCCTCGTCATCGCGCCGTTCTTCACGAGCTTCCTGATCCGGACGATCAGCTGGAAGATCCTGCTCGGCGACGAGGGTCCGATCTTCGGCTTCCTGAAGCACGGGCTCGGGATCCTGCCCGGGACGTTCAGCATCCTGGGCACGCCCGTCGCCCAGGTGTTCGGGATCACCTACAACTTCCTGCCGTTCATGATCCTGCCGCTCTACGTGGCGCTCGAGAAGATCGATCCGCGACTCCTCGAGGCGGGCGCGGACCTGTTCGGGAGCCCGATCGCGGTCTTCCGACGGGTGACCGTCCCGCTGGCACTGCCCGGCATCTTCGCCGGCACGCTCCTGACGTTCATCCCGGCGATGGGCGACTACATCAACGCGGAGCTGCTGGGCAACCCGAACACCCGGATGATCGGCAACGTCATCCAGAACCGGCTCCTG
Organism: uncultured Chloroflexia bacterium; assembly: GCA_963797685.1. Taxonomy (GTDB): domain Bacteria; phylum Chloroflexota; class Limnocylindria; order Limnocylindrales; family CSP1-4; genus SPCO01. Next base: position 297,410 of record CAWCQK010000001.1, read on the forward strand.
GTCCAGAACGACTACCCGGTCGGTTCCGCGCTGTCGTTCATCCTGATGGCCGGGATCCTGATCGCCGTGGCGGTCTACGCCAAGCTGCTCGGCACCGAACAGTTGACCGGCTGATGGCGACGACGACCAGCGCCGCATCGACCCCGGTGACCGTCGCCCGGACGGCCCCGCGCGGGACCGTCCGGCAGCGCATCACCCCGCACCTGCTGCCCCTGTTCACGGTCCTCGCGATCGTCTACCTGATGATCCCGATCGTCGGTCATGATCGTGTTCTCGTTCAACGATCCGGTCGGCAAGTTCAACTACGAGTGGCACGAGTTCTCGCTGCAACGGCTGGCTGCATCCGTTCGACTGGCCCGGCCTCCCCGAATCCGTCGTGACCAGCCTCGAAGTCGCGGTCCTGTCGACCATCTTCGCCACGATCATGGGCACGATGATCGGGCTGGCCCTGACCCGCTACAGCTTCCGCGGCCGGGGCGCCCTCAACGGCATCATCTTCCTGCCGATGGCGACCCCGGAGATCGTGCTCGGCGCGAGCATGCTGACGCTGTTCGTGGCGACCGCCCTGCCGCCGCTCCAGGGCAGCGTCCCGACCCTCTACCCGACCGGCTTCACCACGATCCTGATCGCCCACATCCTGTTCAACATCAGCTTCGTGGTGGTGACCGTCAAGGCGCGGCTGTCCGGCTTCGACCGCAACCTCGAGGAGGCCGCGATGGACCTCGGGGCGAACGAGCTGGTGACGTTCTGGAAGGTCACCTTCCCGCTCATCCTGCCGGGCATCCTGGCCGCGGCGCTCCTGGCGTTCAGCCTGTCGATCGACGACTTCGTCATCACGAACTTCGTGTCGGGCACGACCAACACCTTCCCGATCTGGATCTACGGCGTCATCCGCAACGCACTGCCCGTCCAGATCAACGTCATCGGCTCGATGATCTTCCTCGGGGCCGTCGGGCTGGTCGGGCTCAGCTCCTATCGCTCGGGCCGCGCGGCCCGCATCCGCTGACAGCCAGGAGGCCGATCATGCTCGAGACCGAGCGCCGGGCCGACGACCACCCCGCTCCCCGACCATTCGGTCGTCCCGGCGGTCTGGAGCCGGATCACGAACCTCGACGTCGACCGCGGCGAGGGCTCCTGGCTGATCACCCGCGACGGCGAGCGCTACCTCGACTACTCGTCGGGGATCGGCGTGACCAACACCGGCCATGCCCATCCGCGGGTCGCGGCGGCGATCGCGGCGCAGGCCACCAAGCTCATCCACGGCCAGCAGAACATCCTGTACCACGAGCCGGGGCTGCGGCTGTACGAACGGCTCCAGCACGTGCTGCCGGGCGGTCCGTGGCAGGCGTTCCTGTCGAACTCGGGCGCGGAGGCGATCGAGGCGTCGGTCAAGCTCGCGCGCGTCGCGACCGGCCGGCCGGCCATCCTCGCCTTCCGCTACGGCTATCACGGCCGGACCGCGCAGACGATGGCGCTGACCACCGCCAAGGACGTCTATCGCGGCGCCTTCGAGCCATTGCCGGGGTCCGTGTACCACACCGCCTACCCGTACTGCTACCGGGCTGCCGGCGGGGCTCATCCGCTCGATGCGTGCACGTGCGACTGGGAGGCCGAGCTCGACCTGACCTTCCACCAGCTCATCTACCCCGACCGCGTCGCGGCGGTCGTCATCGAGCCGGTCCTCGGCGAGGGCGGGTACATCGTGCCGCCGCCCGGTTTCCTGCCCCGGCTGCGCGAGATCACCCGCCAGCACGGGATCCTGCTCATCGCCGACGAGGTCCAGACCGGGTACGGTCGGACCGGCGAGATGTTCGCCGTCGCAGCACTGGGGCGTCGAGCCAGACATCCTGGTGATGGCCAAGGGCATCGCGTCGGGGCTGCCGTTGTCGGGGATCCTGGCCCATCCGGACGTCATGGCCACCTGGAAGCCCGGCACGCACGGCGGCACATACGGCGGCAACGTCGTCTCATGCGCGGCCGCCAACGCGACGCTCGACGTCATCGAGGACGAGGGTCTCGTCGCCAACGCCCGGGAGCGCGGCACCCAGTTCCTGACCGGACTCCGGGCGCTCGCCGCCAGATACGACTCGATCGGCGACGTCCGCGGGCTCGGCCTGATGGTCGCGCTCGAGTTCGTCAAGCCGGGCGTCGGTGACGGCCGGACGCCCGACCCGGACCTCACCAAGCGGGTCCAGGCCGAGGCGCTGGCGCGCAAGCTGATCGTCCTGACCGCAGGCACGTACGTCAACGTCGTCCGGATCATCCCGCCGCTGGTCACGACGGCCGCCGAAGTGGACATGGCGCTCGGGATCCTCGACGAGAGCCTGGCGACTGCCGGAGCGTAGGACCCTCGATCGAGCGGGTATCGTGGGGCGGTGAAGCGACCTCGAGGGTCCCCGGGTCACGAACCTGCGTCGAGTCGCCCTGCGGCAGGCGATGGCGACGACGACACGCCTGAGTCCGCGGCTCGGGGACGGGTCGCCGACCTGCTCGAAAGGATGAACCGGGTCGACCTCCAGGTGATCGTGGTCGCGCCACCGGGCGCCACCCGGCTGGCGGCGGAGGACCGGGCACGGGACGCGGCGCTCGTGGCCGGACGCGACGGACTGCTTCGCGACGCGACCGCCGCGGCACGCGAAGCCACCGTCAGGCTGTTCGCCCGCGCCGCGTTCAGTGGCACGTGGGCGTTGACGCGGACCTCGGTGTCCGCCGCGACCTCGGGAGACCGCGTGGCCGCCGCAGCCGCGTTCGAGGAGGCGGCGATGGCCGCAGTCGTCGAGGACCTCGTCGACGCTGACACGCTCGACATCCTGCGTTCGACCGCGGATCAATACGAGAGATTCGGAGGCCTGCCGTTACCCGGGTCGCTGGCGACCATCGGGAGTCCGGGGAAGGGCACGTTCGGCGGCCCGATCCGGAGCGCGGTGATCGCGGTCTTCATCGTCTTCTGCCTGGTGGTCGGCCTGTCGATCGGATCCGTCACCGGACTCGTCCTCGTGGTCTTCGGGATCGCGGTCGTCACGGCCATGACGCGACGTTTCGGGCAGGCCGACCCTGAGGACTAGCCCTCGAGACCCTCGCCGCCCGCGACTGATCGCTCGACCGCGTCGCTCGGGAAGCGACTGACCGTCTCCGACGAGTACGTGAACATCGAGGCGGCGGCGATCCGCATCAGGCCCGCCAGGAGCACGAAGAAGACGATCGCGCCGATCCCGACGACCGGTGCCATCGAGTTGCCGATCTGCGCGACCGCAACGCCGGCGAACGAGGCCCCCACGAGCGACACGACGACCGCGATCATCCCCGTGTTGGTGCTGAACCCGTGGAGCATGCCGGACAGGCCCGGCCGGCCGGCCATCATGTCCTCGCGTGACGGTCCTTCATAGGTCATGAGGATGCCCGCCAGGTCGTCGCGATCGCTCGACACGAAGTACGGCGCGAGCCCGGGCACCATCTCGAGGTACGCGTGGCGGATCCGGTTCATGCCCTGGACCGAACGCAGGTCCTCGCGGGTCGTCTCGACGAGGCGGAGGTACGTCGTCAGCCCGACGAACAGGTCGAACCCGAGCAGGATGAGGGTGAACGTCGGGAAGGCACTCCCCGCCCGGTCAGCCTGTGCGACGAAGGCGATGGCGACCATCGACGCGGATAGTGCCGTGAGGAACATCCCGGCGCGGGTGAACGCCTCGTTGTAGGCGAGGGACCGGCCGGCGAGCAGGCTCCAGTGCTCGGTGCTGAGGATCTGGAGCGCACGCGGGTCGTTCAACCCTGTGCCGGCCGGCGTGGCCACGCCGACGTCCGGGGTGTTGAACGGTGGTCGCTCGGGAGGTGGTCCCGGATTGGTCCGTTCTTGCATCGTCGTTCCCCTTAGCCGGCGAGTCGCCGGACGATCTCATCGTGCAGGATGCCATTGCTGGCAAGAGCGGTCCCGCCGTGGATGGTCCGCACCCCGTGGACGTCCGTCATGCGCCCTCCGGCCTCCTCGACCACGATCGACGGCGCGGCGAGGTCCCAGCTCTTCGGTCCGACCTCGACGATCGCCTCCGAGGCTCCCTCGGCGACCAGCGCGTAGCCCCAGAAATCGCCGAAGCCACGATCGCGCCACGCCGACCGGATCAGCGCGTCGAAGCCCGGAGCCTCGCCGCTTGCCTCGATCTCGAGCGGCGACGCGTAGAGCAGCAGCGCGTCGCTCATCGCCGCCACGCGTGACACGCCGATCCGGCGCGGCTGGTCGGCCTGCGGCCCGAACGACGTGACCGCCCAGGCGCCGCCGCCCCGCCGCGCATACCAGCGCCCGCCGAGCGCGGGCGCGCTCATGACGCCGACCACCAGCTCGCCGTCCTCCTCGACCGCGAGCAGGGTCCCGAACAGCGGAACGCCGCGCATGAAGTTGTGCGTGCCGTCGATCGGGTCGATGTACCAGCGGACCGTGCCGCTCCCCTCGGCCGTGCCGTATTCCTCGCCGACCACGCCGTGGTCCGGGTAGGCGGCCCCGATCCGGCCGCGGATGGCCGTCTCGATCGCGGTGTCCGCTTGGGTCACGAACGACTTGTCGGCCTTGGTCTCGATGACCAGGTCGCGCCGGAAGTGCTCGAGCGCGAGCGCGTCGGCGACGTCGCAGCAGGCCAGCGCGAACGTGAGCCAGCCGTCGTATCGGGCGTCGTCGCCCGTGTCGGCACTCACGAGCGGATCCTCGCGCCGTCCGGGTCGTACAGCGGCTCGCGGGCCACCTCGAAGCCGATCCACTCGCCGAAGACCTCGACCTCGCCCCGCGTCCCGATGGCCGCGCGGTCCGGCGGCAGGTAGGCGTACGCGATCGACCGCTCGACCGCGAACCCGTAGCCGCCGGTGGTCACCCGGCCGACCACCTCGCCACCGACCCGGACCGGCTCGTTCCCGAGGCAGATCGAGCGCGGGTCGTCGAGGACCAGACAGCGCAGCCGCTTCCGCGGCCCGGCCGCCTTCGCGGCGACCAGCGCGTCCCGCCCGATGAACTCGGACTCCTTGTCCATCGCGACCGCGAAGCCGAGCCCCGCCTCGAACGGCGTCTCGTCCGGGGTGATGTCGCTCGACCAGACGCGGTAGCCCTTCTCCAGTCGCAGCGCGTCGATCGCCCGGTAGCCGCCGGCGACCAGGCCGTGCGGCTTGCCGGCCTCCCACAGCGTCCGCCACAGCGCCTGCCCGTATTCGGTGTGGGCGTACAGCTCCCAGCCGAGCTCGCCCACATAGGTCACGCGCAGCGCGTAGACGGGCACGAAACCGATGGTGATGGCGCGCGCGGTGAGGTACGGGAACCCGGCGTCGGAGACGTCGTCGCGCGTGAGCGGCGCGAGGATGTCGCGCGCCCGCGGACCCCACAGCGCGAAGCAGACCCGGCCCGAGGTGATGTCGTTGAGGAGCACGCTCCCGTCGTCGGGCAGGTGACGCCGCAGCCAGCCCAGGTCGTGCTGCCCGAACGCCGTCCCGGTGATCATCAGGTAGCGGTCGGCGGTCACCCGCGTCACGGTCAGGTCGCACTCGATGCCGCCGCGCCGGTTGAGCAGCTGGGTGTAGACGATCCGTCCGACCGGCACGTCCACGTCGTTCGCGCACAGCCCCTGCAGGAACGCGACGGCACCCGGACCGACGACCTCGATCTTGGCGAATGAGCTCTCGTCGAACAGGCCGGCGGCCGCCCGGGTCGCGAGCGCCTCGGCGCCGATCGCGGGCGACCAGTGCTCGCCCGCCCAGCCTCGCGGTCGAAGTGCCTCGTCGCCGGCGGGCGCGTTCGTGTCGAACCAGTTCGGCCGCTCCCAGCCCGATTTCTCACCGAACGCGGCCCCCAGAGCCGGCCAGGGTCTCGTACGTCGGCGAGGTCCGCAGTGGGCGCCCGGACCGGCGCTCCTCGTTCGGGTAGTGGATGTCGTAGTAGGTGGCGTAGTTCTCGACCGACCGGGCGAGCGTGTAGGCCTGGCTTCGATAGGCCGGCCCGAAACGCCGGATGTCCATCTTCCACAGGTCGAGCTCGGGCTCGCCATCGACGATCCAGGTCGCCATCTGGCGCCCGATCCCGCCCGCTCCCGCGATCCCATGGGCGCAGAACCCGGCCGCCACGAAGAAACCGCGGACATCCGACTCGCCGAGGATGAACTCGTTGTCGGGGGTGAAACCCTCGGGTCCGTTGATGACGCGGTTGACGCCCGCGTCGGCCATCGTCGGGACGCGGCGGACGGCGCCTTCCATGATCGGCTGGAAGCGCTCCATGTCGGGCGCGAGGAGCTTGCCGTTGAAGTCGGATGGGACGCCGTCGAGCGACCATGGCGCCGGGTCGCGCTCGTAGCCGCCCATGCACAGCCCACCGACCTCCTCGCGGAAGTAGACGAGGTTGTCGGGGTCGCGGAGCTGCGGGAGACCCGGGTGGACGCCGTCGATCGGCTCGGTGAAGAGGTACTGGTGGGCCATCGGGATGATCGGGATGTTGACCCCGACCATCCGGCCGAGCTCCGGCGCGAACATGCCGCCGGCGTTGACCACGACGTCGGCGCGGATCTCGTCGCGCTCGCCGCCGTGCTCGACGGTGACACCGGTGACCCGGCCGCGTTCCGTCCCGATGGCCACGACCCGCGTGTGCGGGCGGATCTGCGCGCCGCGCTTGCGCGCCCCAGCGGCAAGGGCGTTGGCGAGCCCGGACGGGTCGAGCCAGCCGTCCGTCGGCAGATAGACGGCGCCGAGCACGCCCTCGGTCGACATCAGCGGGAAGCGCGCCTGTGCCTCGTCGGCCGTGATCAGCTCGAGCGGCAGCCCGAACGTCTTCGCCCAGCCTGCCTGGCGGCGGAGCTCCTCGAACCGCTCCGGGCTGGACGCGAGACGGAGCGAGCCGACCTCATGCCACGACGGGTCCGTGCCGGTCTCGGCGGCGAGCCGCCGGTACAGGTCGGAGCCGTACATCATCATCTTGGTCAGCGTCACGGTGCTGCGCAGCTGCCCGACGAGCCCCGCCGAGTGGAACGTCGACCCCGAGGTCAGCTCGGCGCGGTCGACGAGGATGACGTCCGTCCAGCCGAGCTCGGTCAGGTGGTACGCGATGCTGGTGCCCCCGACTCCCCCGCCGATGATCACCGCCCGGGCGTGTTCCGCCATCGCCGCTCCGCGCTCCCCTGCCCTCCGACCGACGCTCGACAGCGTAGCCGTTGGGCAGGGGCGCCGGTGCCCGGACGCGCGGCGCGCGACGCTCGTCTAGGGCCTGGCGGCGACCGTGGTCACTCTCGGACCCTCCGGATGTGCACCGAGCTGACGGTCGGCCACCTCGCCAAGGTGCGTGGCCGGCCCGACGAGCGCCCGACGGGCTGACTCGCTGGTGTCGGCAGTCATATCCCGTGTATCCATCACGACGCCGGCGGCGATCTGGCCGGCCAGGATCGGTCGGACCGGGCGAAGGAGCAGGGACATGAGGCGCATCGCCGGCACGGGGACGTGGCTCACGGTCCCGGTCGCTCCCGTGACATCGCGGACGACGCCCACGAAGTCGTCGAACGTCAGGTTGTCGGGTCCGACGACGTCGATCGTCCGGCCGTCGGTGGCAGGATCGGCGACGGCGCGAGCGACCTGCCGCGCGACGTCGTCGGCCGAGACGAAGTTGATCGGGTTGCGTCCGCGACCGAAGATCCGGGTCCGACCGGTCGCCACCAGCGGCCGGCCGACGATCTCGAGCCACAACTCCTGGTAGGCGGTCGGGCGGAAGATCGTCCAGGCGAGGCCGGACGCCTTGAGCCGGTCCTCGGCGAAGGCCTTCATCCGGAAGAGCTCGATCGGATGGTCGGCCGCCGCCTGCCCGATCGACAGGAGGATGAACCGCTCGACCCCGGCCACGCGAGCCGCATCGATCAGGTTGGCGTTACCGTCGCGGTCGATCGCGCGCACACCCAGCGCGCCCGGGCCGCCGAAGCCCTGGATCGCCGACACGACGGTCGACACGCCGATCATCGCGTCTGCAACGGCCGCCTTGTCGCGCACATCGCCGATCACGACCTCGACGCCGAGGGCGGAGAGCCCGTTATCGGGTCGCTCGCCGCGGGTGAGGACGCGAACGGTCTCGCCGCGCTCAAGGAGCAACGGAAGCAGGGACCGCCCGAGGGTGCCGGTCCCGCCGGCCACGAGGATCATCGCTGCACCGCCATCGCGGCCGTGCCGGCCGTGACGGTGCCGGCCGTGGCCGTGCTGGTCGTGCCGGCGGTGCCGGCCCCGGAGACGATCCGTCGAACAGCCTCGGCCGGCCCGACGCCGTCCACTTCGACCGGCTCCATGTAGAACCGGACCGAGGCGACTCGATCAGCCGCAACCCGCTGGATCGTGACACCGCGCATCCGATGTGGAGTGCCGTCGGGTCTCGTGCCACTCCAGTCCCATTCGGACCAGACGGTGTCCCCGTCGACGACCGCACCCAGGAGCTCGGCGTGCAGGTCCGGCACGCCGGCAAAGATCTGTTCCCAGTTCCGGCGCACCTGGTCGGCACCCTGGAAGGTACGCTGCGGATGCGCCGGCGTCTCACTCACCACATCGGGATCGAACACCGCCACGAGGGCCTCCAGATCGTGCGCATTCGTCGCATCGCGGATCCGCTCCACCACCGCCAGGGCTTGATCTGCCGCCTGGACGTTCATCCGTCGCCTCCGATCAGGTATCGCCATACTGGTCGTATGGTGGATATACTGCGAGTCTGATGAACCAGCCAGTCGATGTCAAGCGGTCATATGAATCGCCCTTGCGCAAGGCGCAAGCGGCAGCGACTCGGCGCGCTGTGATCGATGCCGCCGCGGCGTTGTTCGTCGACCGCGGCTACGTGGCGACCTCGATCGATGCGATCGCCGAGACGGCGGGCGTCAGTCGCGCCACCGTGACATCGATCGGCGGCAAGAAGGACCTGCTCAAGACCGCGTACGACGTGGCGCTCGTTGGCGACGACGAACCTGTCCCATTCCCGCTGCGGCCGGCTTCCCTTGCGGTCCGGGCCGAACCGGACCCCATCCGCTTCGTGGTCGGCTATGCCGGCCTGGTGACAGACATCAATCGCCGGCTCGCGCCCATCTACGAGGCCGTTCGCGGGGCTGCCTCGGCCGATCCCGAGGTCCGCGAGGTGTTCGAGGCGATCGGCCAGGAGCGACGGATCGGAGCGGGTCGCGTCGTCGGCGACCTCGTGGGCAAGGGTGGCCGGTTGCGGGACGGACTTGACACAGAGGCCGCCGCCGACATCTTGTGGGTCCTGATCGATGCCGGTCTGTTCCACCTTCTGGTCCATCGACGTGGCTGGACGCCAGAACGGTTCGACGCCTGGCTGGCGGATTCGATCCAGCGGCAGCTGCTCGCCTGACGATGACGACGGGCAGCCCCACCGTCGAGCAGGTCATCGCAGCGATCCCGGCCTGGGCGCACCGATCGGTCACGACCGAACGGATCCCGGCCGGGCTGACCAACACGAACTGGCGGGTCGTCGTGGATGGCGTGCCGTACTTCGTGCGGATCCCAGGTGCGGATACGGAGCTGCTCGCCGTGGACCGCGGGAACGAGATCTTCAACACGGTCGCGGCGGCCGTAGCCGGGGTCGCGCCGCGGGTCGTCCAGACGGTGCCCGAGTGGGACGTCTTCGCGCTCGAGTGGCTCGATGCCCGCACGATGTCGAACGAGACATTGCGCGCTGCCGGGATGCCGACCCGGATCGCGGCGGCCCTCCGGCAGCTCCATGCGGGACCTCGGTTCCGCGACGACTTCGACATGTTCCGCGTCGCCGACCGCTACCTGGCGCTCGTCGACGAGCGTCGGATCGCGATCCCAGCCGGCTACCGCGAGCATCTCGGGCAGATCCCGAGGATCGAGGCTGCGCTGGCCGTCCATCCGCCGGCGACCGTGCCGTGCCACAACGACCTGCTCGCCGAGAACTACCTCGACGACGGCGCGCGGCTGTGGCTGGTCGATTGGGAGTACAGCGGCAACAACGACCCGGCGTTCGAGCTCGGCAACACCGCCCAGGAGCTCGGCTACGACGCCGCCCAGGTCGAGGAGCTGTGCGCCGGCTACTTCGGCGAGGCCTCAGCTCCCCACCTGGCCCGGATGCGCCTCCAGATGATCATGTCCGACGTCGGTTGGACCCTGTGGGCCGCCATCCAGGCCCGCATCTCAACGATCGACTACGACTTCACCGGCTGGGCCGAGGAACGCTGGGCGCGCGCAACGGCGGCGCTCGACGGCCCCGACTTCGAGGCGTGGCTTCAGACAGTCCAGGACTCCTGATCAGTCGGGGCGAGGGCACGACTTCGGACCTCGACGTCCAGGACTCGCCGGACCCGTTGGACGGCGAATTCGGACAGAATTGCATCCGATGAGCGTTTCTGGGCAGGAAGACGCGGGAGCATCGGAGAACCCTGACCCATCCCCTGCCAGCCGGGAGGCTGAAGGAGGCTGGTGGGCCTGTCCGCGTTGCCGGTCCCTGAACCGTCCGGGATCCGCCCGGTGCTACGCCTGCGGCACGCCACTCGCGAACGATGCGACTGATCGCGGGGCCACGCACACACGCCGGATCGCCTTGCTCGGCGTGTGTGCGCTGGCATCGGTCGCTCTCGTCAGTGCCCTCGCGTGGTTTGCGGGTCAGCCCACGGCAACTCCCCAGCCGAGTTTGGCGCAAGCCACGGCCTCGGCTCGCTCTACCCGCGCGCCGACGAGGAGTCCCAGCCCCCCGCCGAGCGAACAAGTGACATACGGCATCGGACAGGGTGTCGCTGTGGCGGGCGTAGAAACGCACACCGTCCTCAGGGCCGAGCTCTGGCCCGGCCGGGACTCTGCTCCGGCAGGTGAGCGATATCTTGCTGTCGAGGTCAAGATCCAGGCGGACGACGGCAAGAGCCCAAAGTTCGATCAGCTTGACTACACCGTCACCAGCGCAGACGGGAGTGTCCGGAATGCTCTGCCAGTCGGACGCATTCCGCAGCTCGGTGGCGGCGAGCTGGCTCCGAGCACCTCGGTGATCGCCTGGGTGACGTTCCAGGTGCCCGATCCGGGTCCGTACAGCCTTGCCTATGGCTACCCGCTCGGCCACGACGGTGTCGTGGACCGAACAGTAGTCCGGCTCGATCCGATATCGCCTGCGACGCCCGAGCCGACATCTCCCCCACAGCCGAAGTCGACGACCGGGCCGAAGTCGACGACCGGGCCGACGTCGAAGCCGTCGACCACCAACTGGGGGTATCCGACCGCCCTGACGTCGACGTATTACTCAGGCTACGGCGCGATCTCGCCGTTGCAGAACGCCGCGGTCACCTTCGTCGGCGGGTCGTGGACCCAGTCACAGGTCACCTGCGATGGCTCGAGCCAGATACGATCGATGGCGATCTGGGTCGGCATCGAAGACGCTGCCGGAAATGATCTCGAACAGCTCGGGACGGGCGCAGATTGCGTCCCGGGCACGAAGCAGCCGCGATACTACGCTTGGTACGAGATGTTCCCGTCCGACCCGTCTCGTGATCCCGATCTCCGTGCAGCCAGGCGATCGGATCACAGCGTCCGTAACGCGACATGGGAATACCTGGACGTTGGCCATCGCCAATGCGACGACCGGCAAGCATTCGTCGACGAACCACGTGAGGCGCACCCCAGGCACTCTCGCGCTCTGGATCGTCGAGGCACCATCGACCCAAGTCACAGAACTCGGCAAACACGTCATACCGCTGGCTCACTACGACACAGTGGCCATGACCTCAGCGCAGGCTGTTGTCGGGGGGATCAGGGGCAACGTGGCAGCGCCATCCTGGGCTCATTTCCGCTTCGATATGGTCACGCCAGGCGGCACCCCCAAGGCCGCCACGAGCCGTCTCAACAGCGGAGGGACGAGCTTCACCTCGGCCTGGCGACATCAGTAGGCCGCCACACGATGTGGAGATCGTGATAGCGTTCGTCGGGTTCGGAACCTTCGTCCCCTGTCGCAGAGACCAGATCGGGTCCCAGCCGTTCGGTGACCTGGTGCTCGCCGAGGCAGATCGGCTGACCGGATGAATGGTTGGAGCTCGTCCGGCGTCGAGTGACATTCCACAAAGTCACCGATGCCAGCGCACTGTACCCTCGCCGGATGGGACTCCTGACCTTCAGCATCAACGTCACCCTGGACGGCTGCATCGACCACCAGGAGGGGATCGCCGACGACGAGACACACGCCTACTTCACCCGCCTCATGGACGAGGGCGGGGCGATGCTGTGGGGCCGCGTGACCTACGAGATGATGGAGAGCTCCTGGCCGGCCGTCGCCCGCGGCGACGAGGAGGCGCCGCCGGCGCTGCGCGAGTGGGCGGCCAAGCTGGAGGCCAAGCCGAAGTACGTGGTGTCGTCGACGCGAACGGACTTCCCGTGGACCAACAGCCACCACATCGCCGGCGACCTGCGCACGGGCGTGCAGAAGCTCAAGGACGCGACCCCGGCCGGCGTGCTCCTCGGTAGCGGCAAGCTCGCGACCGAGCTGGACCGGCTGGATCTGATCGACGAGTACACATTCCTCGTCCACCCCAGGATCGCCGGCCACGGCCCGACCCTGTACGAGGGCGGGCTGCCCAGCACGCGACGGCTCGAGCTGGTCTCGGCGAAGCCCCTCCGCAATGGCGCGGTCGTTATGCACTACCGGCGCGCGCGCTGACGATCGCGCCAAGCTCGCGGGCCAGGGCCGTCGTCAGGAGAGATAGAGGCGCGCGAGCGACTAGGCACGTTCGCGCGGCGGCTGCGTCACCAGTGCCAGGCCGTCGGCGTCCGGGGTGTCTACGATGCTCTGTCGTGACTGACGGACGCGGGGCCCACTCGAATGACATCGGCGACACCGCGAGACAGTGCAGGCTCGCCGGAATGCTCGCATCTCTTGTCCGCCGACCACGCGCTCCGTATCGTCGGGTCCATCGCGGTAGCAAAACGGAGGAAGCGACGTGACGTTCATCAATACTGCCGGGATGGCGTTCATCGGACCTGGCTCGGAGTGGTTCTGGACGATGCTCCAGTTCACCGCCCTGGCCATCACGTTCTACGCCATCTACCGCCAGTTGCGGGCGCAGCAGGTCCAGATGGGCGAGAACGCCAAACTGCTCCGCAGTCAGGCCCACTACAACGCCCTGATGCTCGACCAACGCCCGTGGGAGCTCCTGATCGAGAATGGGGACCTGGCCCGCATCATGAGCGCCGGGCTTGCCAGACCCGAGACCTTGAGCGACGCGGACTGGCTCCGGTGCCGCAGCCACATCTTCCTGCAGTTCAACGCGTGGGAGTACCTGTACTACCAGCATCGCGACGGGTCGATCCCGAAGGAGCTGTGGGTCGGCTCCGAGGCCTTCTTCGGCACCGAGCTCGGCAAGCAGGGGGTCATCCGCTTCTGGGACGAGGACCACGCCGCCTTTGATGAACCCTTCCACTCCTATGTCGCTGCCGAGTTCGCCAAACAAGCTGCCTCGCTACGTGCGGGCTGACATCCGGACCGCTCTTGCGTCATAGGTGGACGCTTTGCGACGGCGCGGTCCTCTCTATTGACGGTCGGCCGCGACCGGCGCAGCGTTGTCCTCGGGGTCGCCGTCGGTCTCGGCGGTAGACCGAAGAGGAGTCTCATGCCCGAACCCAAGCCAAAGAAGGCGGAACACAACGCCGGGGCGTTCGTCGATCCGTCCGGTATCGGCGGAGGGATCGCCGTCCCGATGTGGACCCTCAGCGACGAGTATCACGACGAGCCGGCCGAGCCCGAGGACTCGGATCGCGTGCCAGAACCCGATCCACCTGGCCTCGCGCATCGTGTCGTCGAATGGCTGAGGAGCCGCTCGAAGTCGTGATCGAGATCGTGGTCGGCGCCAGCTCCACGATCCGCCACTCGGGATGCGTCGGAACCACGGCCGGCGTACTGTCGTGGTGATGAGATCGATGCCCGTCGTCGCTATCACGAGCCCGTACCTTGCGATCGTCAGTGTGATCACCGCCGTCACTGCATTCGGGTATGTCGTCCTGCTCGGGCAACAGGGCTCCCTGCCGGCCATCGATGCGCGCATGGCGCTTGTCATCACGCTCCTGATCGGATCCGCGATCGCAAGCGGCATCGGTGCCTTCGCCCCTTCCGGTCTGCGAGCCGTGATCGCCGCGTGCTGCGCTGTCGGGCTGATCGCATTCGGCTTTCTTGCCTTGTTTACGATCGGCGCGCTCCTCATGGCGGCGGGTGGGATCGCCCTTCTCGCATGGGTCAAGGCCCTCCAGGACTCGTCCGACCGGCGGGCGACCGTCTGGTCCGTTGTTGCCGCGATCGCGATGTTGGGCGCCCTGGTGGTCGGGCTCATGGCCACCGGGTGACCTTGCCTCACGCCTCGTGACGCCCGTCTCGCAGCCCGATCGCCGATGCCCTCGCGCGTGGCCGACGGGCGGGCCATCACGACCTTCGCCTACACTCCATCGAGTGCTCGGGGATGTCGCCTCGCGCCGACACGGGGAGTTCTCGACAGATGTGCTGCGTCATCGCCTCGCTGTTCGCGCTCGGTCCGCGCGCCGCGATCCTCCTGTGGTGGCTCGTTGAGCCGGTCCGCTGGGGTGCCACGTTCGATACATTCCTGTGGCCATTCGTCGGTTTCCTGATCCTGCCCTGGACGACGCTGATGTACGTGCTCGTCTACCCAGCAGGCATCACCGGCTTCGACTTCGTCTGGCTGGCGATCGCCGTCGCGATGGACGTCTTCAGCTGGGCGGGCGGCGGGTACACCAACCGAAATCGACTGCCGACCTCCGCGGCCTGACCGGCTTGTCGCGGCGCTTCCTAGCCGCGCATGCGGTCGCCGGTGGGATCGACGGTGACGTCCGGGCCCACGACGGCGGCGACACGCCGGTCGAACACGTCGATCTCAAGCGCGGCGCCTTCGAGGATCGATGCCGGCTAGATAGGCGTAGCCGATCGTCCGCTCGATGGTCGGGCTGTACGCGACGCTGCGAATGCGGCTGACGACGTCGCCATCGAGGCGGACGGCCTCGCCGCCGTAGATCGGTTCGTAGTCGGCGCTGCCGATGACCAGTGTGCGGAGGCGGCGATCGGGTCCCGCGTCCCGGGCTTGGACGAGCACGTCTCGCCCGATGAAAGGACCCTTCGCCAGCCGGACGAAGGCGCCCATGCCGGCATCGAACGGCGTGTCCTGCATGGTCAGGTCGGTGCCGTAGTAGCGGTAGCCCTTTTCCATCCGGAGGGATTCGATGGCGCGGTAGCCGATCGGTTCGGCGCCGGCAGCGCGGAGTCGATCCCAGACCGTGACCGCCCAGTCGACCGGCATCGTCAGCTCCCAGCCGAGCTCGCCCGCGTAGCTGATCCGCGCCGCATGGACGAGCGCCGGACCGACGTGGATGGAGCCGGCACGGCGCATCGGGATGGCGTCATTGCCGACCTCGTCGGGCGGGGCGCCCGCGTCGATCACGACGTCACGTGCCCGCGGACCCCACAGCCCGATCGTCGTCAGGTCGGCGCTGATGTCGCGGATCGTGACGGCGCCGTCGTCGTCCTCGGTGTGCGCACGCAGCCAGGCCATCTCGGACGCGAGGTAGCCGGCGCCGGTGACGACCCGGAACCGGTCGGTCGCCAGCCGCGTGACCGTCACGTCGGCGACCATCCCGCCGCGCTCGTCACACCACTGCGTGTAGACGACGCTGCCCACCGGCCGGTCGACGTCGTTCGCGCTGACCCGCTGGAGGAGCCCGAGCGCGCCCGGTCCCTCGACCGCGATCTTGCCGAACGACGACAGGTCGACGATCCCGGCTCGCTCGCGGACGGTTCGCGCCTCGGCCATCACGCGCTCGAACCAGGGCGGCCGCGTCCAGCCATAGCCGGCCTGGTCGCGACCGGCCCGCCGCCAGCCGGCGGCCGGATCGTGATAGTCGACCCGCTCCCAGCCGGCCTTCGTGCCGAACACCGCGCCCGCCTCCTGCGACCGCCCGTAGAGTGCCGACAGCCGCCGGGGCCGGCCCGCCAGGTCCGCGTCGAACGGATATCGCAGCCGGTAGTAGTCGGAGTACGTCTCGCGCGCCAGCCCGGCCGCGAACCCCGGATCGCGGTACGTATCGCTGAACCGCCACGCCCGGTACGGCCCGATGTCCACGCCCGGATCGCCGGTGGTGATCCAGCCGGCCATCGCGCGACCGATCCCTCCCCCTCCGCCGAACCCGTTGAGCGACAGGCCGGCCGCCACCCAGAACCCGCGAACCCCGGGGAGTGGCCCGAGCAGCGGGTTCGCGTCGGGCGTCATGGCGTCGGGGTGGCAGACCAGCCGGATCGCCTCCGCGTCGGCGAGGAACGGGAAGCGGCGGATCGCACCCGCCATCAGCGGGGCGAACCGGTCCCAATCGGGCGGCAGGGACTGCGCCGCGTGCTCCCAGGGCACGCCGTCCTCCCAGCGCGACTTCGGGTCCAGCTCGTAGCCGCCGAACACCATCCCGCCGTGCTCGCTCTTGCCATAGACGAGGTTGTCGGGATCGCGGAAGCACGGCATCTCGCGCGGCAGCTCGGAGCCCGGAACAGCCTTCAACGCGATGTGCTGGTGGTCGACCGGCGTCGAGGGGATGAAGCCGCCGACCATGGCCGCCACCTGAGGAGCCCACATCCCGGCGGCGTTGACGACGATCTCGGTGGCGATCGGGCCGGCCTCGGTCAGCACGGCCGTGATCTCGCGCCGGGCCGATAGCTCGAAGCCCGTCACGCGCACCCCGGTCCGGATCCGCACACCGAGCGCGCGCGCCGCATCCGCCACGGCGTGCGTCGCCCCGTGCGGATCGAGGTGGCCGTCACCGGCCAGGTGGACCGCCCCGTACAGCGAGTCGGGCGAGATGGCGGGCATGAGCGCCCGGGCCTCCACGGCCCCGATGACCTCGGCATCGAGCCCGATCCCGCGCGCCCGGCTGGCAGTCCGCTCGAGCTCGCCGAGCTGCTCCGGGCTCGATGCCAGACGCAGGCTGCCGACGGTCTCGAACGCGCCGAGCGAGCGGTACAGCTCGATGCTGTAGCGGCGGAAGGCCATCATCGTGGACGACGGGTTGAACGCGGTCACGAGCCCTGCCGCCTGGCACGTGGAGCCGGCGGTCAGCTGGGCCTTTTCGACGAGCAGGACGTCCGTCCAGCCGGCGAGCGCGAGATGGTACGCGACGCTGCAGCCAGTGATCCCGCCGCCGATCACGACGACGCGCGCCTGCTCCCCACTCATCGAGCGAACGATATCAGTGGCAGGGTGCCGTCCCGGCGTCCACCACGTTGCCGGTCGTCGGTGTGTCGGTCATGGCGCCGGCCTAGCCGTCAGCCCCGGGCGACCTCGTCGAGCGCCCTCGTGAACCGCGGCTCGGCGGCATTCGCCAGCAGTCGGTCGAATCCGGCCGTGGCGTATGCCACGAAGTCGACGTCGAGGCTGCTGACGCCCTGCTGGAGGACGCCCCACATCGCCTCGCGGAAGTCCGACACGACCCGCATCAGCGTCAGTCGCGCCAGCCGGTCGGGCCGTACGTCGCCGTCGTAGGCGGCGAGCAGGATCTCGTCCTCGTCCGGGCGTCAGCTCGTGGTTGATGCTGAAGTTGCCGAGATCGAAGAACGGATCGCCCATCCCCGCGTACTCCCAGTCGATGATCCGGATGCGCGTCCCGTCGTCGATGAAGTTCGCGTTGAGCAGGTCGTTGTGGCACGGCCGCAGCTCGATCGGGTTCGACAGCAGCGCCATCTCGATCCGCCGCCCGACCGCGGACGCCTCGCTCGTATGCCGCCGGGATGACGACGCCGCGGGCCATCGCGAGCGCCCGGTACGCCTCGACAGATCCGGAGCGGGACGAACAGCCCGGGGATCGCCGGCCCGTCGTGGATGCGCCGGAGCGAGTCCGCCACGCGCCGGAGCGTCTCCGGACGATGGACTGCTTCGTCGCTGACCGGCGACCCGACGATGAACCGCGTGACGAGATAGCCCTCGGGCCGGATGAAGGCGGTCACCTCCGGCCCGACTCCGACGCCCGCGGCCGCGACCGTCGCCGCATGCTCGACCTCGCGGCTGATGCCGAGCAGGTGCGTGTCGTTCCCGGCCAGCCGGATGACCCAGCGCTCGTCGGTGCCGGCGGCGTCCACCCGGAAGTTCCGGTTGGTGATGCCCCCGGTCAGGGCCGTGAGGGTCAGCTCACGGCCCCTGATCTCCGGGACCTTCTGGAGCGCGCGGACGAGGTCGTCGTACAGCTCCCCGCGGAGGACCCCCTCGTCGGTCACCTAGCCGATCATCGCCTCGCCGGTCGCCTCGTCCGCGCTGACCTGCACCTTGTCGAGCTTGCCGCGCTGTGCGACCACGTAGTACAGCGCCCCGATGATCAGCACCGCGCCGACGGTCACCTCGAAGATCGGCCAGGCGGGCAGTCCGTCCTGGAGCTGTCCGTTGAACTTGAGGAACGTATTGATGAACGGGTTCGACCAGGTGTTCCGCAGATCGTTGCCGTACACGCCGAACAGACTCTGGTCCGTCCAGAGAGCGATGTTGAGGACCATGAGGCCGCCCCACACCAGGGCGAGGATGTTGATGATCGTGCCCCAGGAGCCGAGATTGAACCAAGCGCCCTGGTGCGGCCAGCCACGCGTCCGGGAGATGAGCACGCCCAGGTTGCACAGGAAGTACGAGATGTAGATCATCCCGGTCGCCGCGATGGCGATGACGATCGCCGCACCGGCCCCCGTCACGATGAATGGGATGGCCGCGAGCAAGCCGACCGCGATCGATGCGTTGGCCGGGGTATGGAAGGTCGAGTTGACGCTGCCCCAGGCCCCGCCGAGCGGAAGGCGGCGGTCCCGTCCCATCGAGAACATCAGCCGGACCGTCGCACCCTGGATGGCCAGCGTACAGACGAAGACCGCGACCAGGATGACCACGAGGTAGAGCTCACCGACCGTCACGCCGCCGATGGCGAAGGTCAGGTTGTCCTTGATCGTCGTCGCGATCGGAAACCCGAACGCCTGCCCTTCTTTGATCGCCGCTGCGATGTCCTTGAACGACAGGGTGACGGCCAGCAGGAAGATCGCGCCGACGATGCCGGACAGCCAGATGGAGGACAGGACGCCGCGCGGCGCCTGCCGACCGGCATCGACGGTCTCTTCGCCGAACGTCCCGGCGGTGTCGAAGCCGTAGACGACGAACAGGGCCATGAACATGCCGACCAGGAACACCGCGAAGTAGTTGCCGTCCGCGAGACCCGACGTGTACGAGGTGTCGAACAGCACCGACGGCGACTGATGATTGGCGAAGAACAGGAGCAGCAGGGCGAAGAAGACCATGCCGATGATCTCGGCGGCGACGCCGATGTTGTTGATGATCGACAGCAGCCGGACGCCGAGGATGTTGATGATCGTCGTGATGAGCAGCACCGCGAGCCCGATGAACGACTGCATATCGAGGCCGGCGATCGGCGAGGGATCGCCCAGCTTGATCGCGTCGGGATAGATGGTCGAAAGGACCAGTGGCACGGTCGCCGCTACCGCGGTGACCGTGATGACGCCCGCCCAGAAGTAGATCCAGCCGGTGAACCAGCCGAGGGTCCGGTTCGACAGTCGCTTCGACCACTGGTAGATCGATCCAGCCACCGGGAAGTGGCTCGACAGCTCGGCAAAGTTCAGGGCGACGAACGTCTGCCCGAGGATGACCAGTGGCCACGCCCAGAAGACCGCGACGCCACCGACGCCGAACGCGACGGCTTGGTTGGTGAACGTTCCGGTCGAGACGCTGATGTAGCTGAATGCGACCGCAAAGACCGACAGGAACCCGAGGGTCCGTTTCAGCTCGGGCTTGATGCCGAGCGACCGAAGATGGGCGTCGTCGCGTGCTGCGACGTCCTGCGCCGATTCACCTGGTCCCGCCACGAGCTCTCCTCCTCCCACCGCACGGGCCACGTGCGGGCTGACTCCGGAGTTGACACACGGGAAGCGCTGGGACGCTGGGGACGATCCGGGCCGCGCTCCCTCCTGACGGGCTCGTACCTGCGCGGGAGGATAGCACCGCCTGTCACGCGGTCAACGGGGGTTTCAGCTGGCGGCGAGGGTCGCCTTGAGCGCGTCCGGGAAGCGGCCGGTGAGACTCGGCCGGCGTCACGTACCGATCGACCATCGGGCGCGAGTCGTTGACCCGGAGCTCCGTGAACAGGTACGAGATCTTGCGGCGCTGGGCGGCCAGGATCTCGTCCTTGGTCTCGAGCTCCCAGAGCTGGCGCTTGAACGGCCCGAGCGCCTTCTTGCGGGTCGTGTACACGAACTGCTGGTCGGTCTGGCCCGGCTTGCGCTCGTCCGTGGCGTTCGCGAAGCACCACGCCTCGATCTCGCGGTGGAGCACTGCCGGGAAGGCCGGGTGCTCGTACAGCGCGTTCTGGAAGCCCGTCGCGAGGTGGATCTCGGCGGTCTCGACGGCCGGGAAGCGGTGGAACAGCTCGTCGGGGAGCGTCGACGCGCCGTGCTGGACGGCGCCTGCCAGCCCGTACTCGCGGGCGACGACGCCGAGCTCGCGCAACACCTCGAAATCGAGCTTGACCTCGGCCACGCCGCCGTCGGGCAGCGGGACGCCGCCGTGCGAGGTGCCGGTCTGGACGCTGACCTTGGAGATGCCGCGGGCACCCGGCGCCCGCGCCTCGAGCTCGCGGCGATAGCCCGTCGAGGTACGCCTGCAGCTCCGCGACCGTCGAGTTCTGGGTGCCGACCTCGCCGATCTCGCCGCCGACGCTGACCGTGACCCCGTCCGGCTCGAGCGTCCGGATCAGGGCGGTCAGCTCGGCCGCGCGCTCGGTAGTTCTCGCGCTGCTCCTCGTCGACGTTGGGCTTCGACAGGTCGACCAGCGTCGAGGAATCGATGTCGATGTTGCGATAGCCGGCGTCGATCGCGAGGCGGCAGGCGCGCCGGATCTCCTCGGTCATCGCCTCCTGGTCGGCGGCGTACTTCTTGGCGTTGAACTGGTAGTGGTCGCCCTGGATGAAGACCGGTCCACGCCAGCCGGCCGCGATCGCACCGGCCAGGACGGACGTCGCGTAGTCGATCGGGCGCTGGAACGTGTACGTCTGCTCGCTCCGGGCGAGCTCGAGGATGACTGCGCCGACATCGGCCGCGGCGGCCGCCTCGTAGACGGTCCGGGCCATGTCGAAGACCTGGGTCCGCAGGTTGATGGCCGGGACGGTGAAGCCGGAGACCTCGCCGCGGGCCCGGGCGTCGTACAGCGCCTGGATGCTCGCGGACAGCGCACCGAGCTCCTGGCTCGCCTCCCAGACGAGCCACTGTGCGCTCGCGGTCGTGGCGTCGTCGTCGCTGAAAGCCGCGGTCCAGGCGAGGTCCCGGATGCCGGTATCGCGGAAGGCGGCCTCGTCATCGATGACCAGGCGCTCGCCGTCGAGGTGGGCGGCGCCGGACAGCGTGGCGAGCAGGTCGGTCGGCGAGGTCGCGACGTGGGGCATCGGGGTCGTGTCTCCTGTGGCGTTCATGCCCATGGTAGCGCCGCGCTGCGCGGCCCCACGCCGATGACCGGGATCAGCGGCCGGGCTTGACCACCATCAGGAACACGATGACGACGATGTGATCCCGAGGAACATCCCGCCGCGCTGGATCTTCTTGACCGTGTCCATGACCTCCGGCGGCGGCGGTCCGGGCGGGGTGCCGGAGGCGGCGGCGGCGTCGGCGGTCAGCTCGATGAGGTATGCAGGGCATTGCGCTGGACGGTGAGGCGAACAGCGATGGCGATGAGGTACAGGATGATCCCGGCGACCAGCCAGCGGAGGCTGGGCTCTGCGGGCTGCTCCCGAGGGCCCAGGATCAGCGCGACGCCGGTGATCCCCTGGAAGATCGCCAGCCGGGAATGACGAGCTGGTGCCGATCAGCCTCGGTCACGGCGCGAGCTGAAATGGCGTGCTGCGGACTCTTGCGCGCCATGACTCGCGATGATCGGGAAAGGCGAACGTCGGGCCGAACGCCAGCGATGGCTCCCATGACGTGCAGGAACAGGAACAGCTGGCCAGCACTCGACGGCCCTCCTGGTCACGACCCTTGGATCCTCGCCGATCTGGCCGGGCACGTCGCGCCGGATGCAATGTACGAAGGTCGGACTCCTACGACACGTGCTTCGTGCGGCGGCTGACGAAGTCCACCAGGACGTACTCGCCGAGGTGCTCGGGCGTCGCGTAGAACGCGCGGCCGCGGTTGAGCCGGGTCATGTGAGCGACGAACTCCGCCAGCGCGCGCGATCGCTCGAGCATGAACGTGTTGATGGTGATGCCCTCCTTGGTGCAGCGCTGCACCTCGCGGAGGGTCTCCTGGATCGTCCGCCGGGTGGGCGGGTAGTTGAACTCGACCTGGCCGTCCTCGAAGTGGGCCGTCGGCTCGCCGTCGGTGATGACCACGATCTCCTTGTTGACCGCGGGGTTGCGCTCGAGGATGCGCCGCGCGAGGAGCAGGCCGTGCTGGAGGTTGGTGCCGTACTCGTAGCCGTGCCAGGTCAGCTCGGCCAGGGCGCCCGGCCGGATCTCCCGCGCGTAGTAGGCGAAGCCGATGACCGCGAGGTCGTCGCGCGGGTACTGCGTCCGGATGAGCGTGTCGAGCGCGACCGCGACCTTCTTGGCGGCGAGGAAGCAGCCGCGCAGCAACATCGAGCGGCTCATGTCCACCAGCAGGACCGTCGAGGTGCGGGTCAGCATCTCGGTCCGGTGGACCTCGAAATCGGTCGCGGCGAGCCGGACCCGACGATCGCCCGTGGCGGCCCGTGCGGCCGGGGCGTTCTCCTCGCGGCCAAGCGCGTTGAACAGCGTCCCGCGCAGGTCGAGGTGGAACGGGTCGCCGAACTCGTACGGCTTGGTCGTCTCCTCGCGCTCCCCTCCCCGGCCGCCGCGGTCGATCCGATGGCCGCCGAACGCATCGCGCTGGAGCCGCGCGAACAGGTCGTCGAGGACCTTCTGCCCGATGCGGCGCGAACCGCGCGGCGTGAGCTCGAGCCGCTCGCCGTCGCGCGTCAGGTAGCCGGCCTCCTCGAGCCGGCGGGCCAGGTCGTCGAGCGCCTCGAGGTCGCGCGCCGCGTCGTCGCCGAGCAGGTCGCGAACCTCGTCGCGATCGATCGCGGCCAGGTCGGCCGGCGAGTCGACATCCGACAGCGCGTCCTCGAGTCGGTCCATCGCCTGGAGACGGCCGATCTGGGCGCAGCGCGCCATCGAGCCCGAGCGGCTCGTCGCCACCGAACGGCACGCGGTCGCCGAGGCCGCCCGGCAGGAGCAGATCGAGGTTCGACGCCAGCTGGGCGAGGTCGACCAGCAGACGGTCGTCGCGGAGCAGCGCATCCATCATCGATGCGAGCTCGGCGCGCTGCTCGGGGCTCATCGAGCGCAGCAGCGACTGCATGGCGGCCATCCGCTGGGCCAGCTGGTCGATGACGTCGTCGAACGTCTGGGCCCCCGGGAAGAAGCGGCCGTGCTTCGCGAGGAACTCCGACGCGTCCGGGTCGCCGCCGCCGATCCGCTCGCGGATGAGCTGGTTCAGGTCGCGGACCATCTCGCGGTTGGCCGCGAGGTCCTCGGGGCTCATCGACTTGATGGCCTCGGACATCCCGGACACGAACTGGTCGAGGACCTGGCCCTGCAGCCGCTTGACCAGCTCGTCGAACTTCTCGCGGGCGTTCGGCTCGAGGAAGTCGTAGTCCTGGAGGCCGCGGATCCGCTCGCCGATGTCCGACGGCAGGCCGTCGAGCTGGTCGAGCCGGCGCGCCGAGACGTCGCGCAGCATCGAGCGAAGCTCCTGGGGCGTCTCGCCGCCGGCCTCCGAGGCCTCGTCGAGCCGGCGCTCGACGCCCGAGCGCTCCTCGGCCACGATCTCGTCGAGCTCGCGCCGGATGTCGCCGAGGACGTCGTCGAGGCCGTACCGCTCGAGCATCGCCTCCCGCTGGCGCTCGAGGCGGTCGATCAGGTCACGCAGGCCGGCCATGTCGCCGCGGGTCGGATCGCCGGTCCGCCAGCCACGATCCATCAGCCGTCGGAGCGCCTCGGCGATGTCGCCTTCGGCCATCACGTCGTCGGCGAGCGCATCGAGGATCTCGTCCGCCGCGAGGTCGGCCACCTGCTGGCTGCCGTCCCAGGCCGAATAGCGAGCCGCCCGCGCGAGCGCGTCCGCCGCCGACGTGCTCCTCGACTCCCTGCCCGGCTGAGGCCGGCCCGTGCGTCCGTCGCGGGCCGGGCGTGTCCCGCGGGTCCGGGAGTAGGCGGTCACCGGTGGTAGACCGTCCCGCCGGGGATCCGGTCCTTGTTGAGCCGTCGGGCGAGGTGCAGTCCCTCGAGCAGGAACTCGACCGCCGACGCGACGACTGCGGGCTCTTCCGATCCGTCGGTCACGTCGTATGCCCCGAGCCGGTCGACCGCCATCGACAGCCCCGGCACCTCGCGCATCCAGGCGACGTACTCGCGCGACGGCGTCCGGTCGCCGGTCTCGACCGTGAACCCGTCCTCGAATGCCTCGACGACGCCTTCGAGCTCGTCGACCGAGACGCGCCGGTTGAACGTCGTGTGCAGCGCCTTGGTGATGAGCCGCTCGACGATCCGCTCCTCGGGCGATTCGTCGCCGGCGGTCTCGAGCTCGACCTTGCCGACCGTCGAGGCGACCACAGCGCCCAGGTCCGACACGCGCGGCGCCGCGACCGGCTCGCCGAGACGAACGGCACGTTTGAGCGCAGCTGCCTCGAGCACCTCCGAGTTCGCCACCGAGACGCGCACGCTGACCCCCGAGCGCTGGCTGATCTCGGCCGACCGACGCGCGAGGTGTGTCAGCTCGGCGACCAGCTCCTCCATGAACGCGGGCACGACCACGGCCGGGACGCCGTCCTCGGCCGGGAAGCGGTGCTTCTCCTGGCGGACGATCGCCATCTCGTGCTCGAGCGTGCGTGGATAGTGCGTCCGGATCTGCGACCCGAGGCGGTCCTTGAGCGGCGTGATGATCCGGCCGCGCGACGTGTAGTCCTCCGGGTTGGCCGACGCGACCATGTACAGGTCGAGCGGCAGGCGGACGACGAAGCCGCGGATCTGGACGTCGCGCTCCTCGAGGATGTTGAGCAGGCCGACCTGGATCCGCTCGGCGAGGTCGGGCAGCTCGTTGATCGCGACGATGCCCCGGTTGGCGCGCGGGATCAGCCCGTAGTGGAGGGTCAGCTCGTCCGACAGGTAGCGGCCCTCGGCGACCTTGATCGGGTCGACCTCACCGATGAGGTCGGCGATGGTGATGTCCGGCGTCGCCAGCTTCTCGGCGTAGCGACGGTCGCGCGGGAGCCAGTCGATCATCGTCGCCTCGCCGTCGCGCTCGACGATGGCGCGGGCGGCCGGGCTGATCGGCGCGGTCGGGTCGTCGTTGAGCTCGCCGCCACGGACGATCGGCAGCCACGGATCGAGCAGGCCGACGAGCAGCCGCGCCATCCGGGTCTTGGCCTGTCCGCGCTCGCCGAGGAAGACGAGGTCGTGGC
The DNA here is from genome assembly GCA_963797685.1 of uncultured Chloroflexia bacterium. Classification (GTDB taxonomy): domain Bacteria; phylum Chloroflexota; class Limnocylindria; order Limnocylindrales; family CSP1-4; genus SPCO01. Next base: position 322,883 of record CAWCQK010000001.1, read on the forward strand.
CGGCAAGGATCGCGTTCTCGATGCCCGGCACGACCGTCTCGTCGTAGCCGACGACACCCGGGAAGACCGGCGCCCCGGCGGCCAGCCGCTCAAGGAGATTGGCGCGCAGCTCCTCCTTGACGGTCCGCGGGCGCCAGCCCGAGGTACGCAGGTCGGCGAGGGTGGTCGGCTGTGGGGCGGCGGTATCGATCGGTTCCACGGCGTGCTCCGGCTGGGACGAGCAGGGGTCGGACCGCGAGCCTAGGCGTCGTCCGCCGGAGCGTCAAACGGGGCGGCCGGGCGGTAGGCCGACAGCGCCTCCCTGACCTCGTCGCGGTCGGTCGTGCCGGCCGTCGCCAGCCGGTCGAGCAGGTCGCGCCGGCGGTCCACCTCGATCTCGAAGTCGCCCGGGCGCCGGCCCACCCGGGCGGCCAGCTCGGGGGTGACGCCCCAGCCGAAATGCTCGAGGGAATCCGTCGCCGGGTCCCAGGTCGCGAGCACCGCGGGCCCGAGCCGCTGGAGGTGGCCGTGGACGTCGCGCGCGATCGGGCGGACGTAGTGGGCGGCGACGACGCGGCGACGGCCGCCGTCGACCCGACGCAGGATCAGCACGACGCCGAGATGGCTCAGCTCGTCGTCGGTCAGCCCGACCGGACGGCTCCGGAGCGTGTCGAAGACCTCGTCGAGCGAGTCCGCATGGATCGTCGCAGCCAGGCCGTACCCGATCGAAGCCGCCCGGACGACGATCCGCGCGGGCTCGTCCCAGGTGTATGCGGGCGTGTGGTTCGACAGCTCGTGGGCGAGCAGGATCGTGGTGTCGGCACGGACCGGGTCGCGATCCGCTGGCGGCCGCGCCGTGCCGGGCCAGCCGAGCTCGGATGCCTGCGGCAGCCAATCGAAGGTCTCGGTCTCGCCGGCCAGCTCGATGACGCGAACGGACGGCGGCAGGAAGTCGAGCAGCGCGCCGAGCAAGGTCGACTTGCCGACGCCCTGAGCCTGGGCGGCGACCACGATCGGGACCCGCGCCTCGACCAGCAGCCAGAGCTCGGCGGCAAGCTCGGCGTCGAGGGTGCCGCCGCGGATCAGCTCCACGACCGACCGCGGCTCGGGCGGGATCGGTCGGAATGCCCAGCGGCTCCTGGCGGGCGAGAAGTCGGCCATGGGCGGAGCGTATGAGCGTGATCGCGCACGGTCAACCGATGCCACCTTCGGGGACCCGGCATCGTCCGCGGACCCGGCATCGCCCGGGACCGGCATCGTCCGGGGACTCGGCACCGGCGCGGCTCCGGCACGACAATGCCCGCACTGCCGCCCGGCCACCTGCCCACCCCGCCCCCCGTGGATTCGGAGACCGTTGGAACCGTTCCTCCTGAGCTTCGCCGTCATCTTCGTCGCTGAGCTCGGCGACAAGAGCCAGCTCATGGCGCTCACGTTCGCCACCCGGTTTCGGGCGGTTCCGGTCCTCATCGGGATCACCGGGGCGACGGCACTCGTCCACCTCGTGTCCGTCGCGATCGGCCAGACCGTCGGCCAGCTCATCCCGGCGAACCTTCTCGGCTTCGTGGGCGGCCTGGCGTTCCTCGGTTTCGGCATCTGGACGCTGCGCGGCGATAGCCTCGACGAGACCGAACGCACCGCCGCCGATCGGACGACGGGCTCGGTCGTGCTCGCGGTAGGGGCCGCCTTCTTCCTCGCCGAGCTGGGCGACAAGACGATGCTGGCGACGATCGCCCTGGCGACCACGCAGAACCCGCTCTGGGTCTGGCTCGGTTCGACGGCCGGCATGGTCGCCGCCGATACGCTCGCGATCGGACTCGGGCGGCTTCTGGGGACGAGACTTCCCGAACGGGTCGTGCGGATCGGGGCCGCCCTGGCGTTCTTCGTTTTCGGGATCGGTCTCATCGCGGCGGCCGTCCTCGGGTAGAGCTCGTCCGGTGACATCGAAACCGGACCGGAGATGTCGCGATCCACCGACTACGATCGGCGGGAAGACAGCGAAGGGCGAACGATGACCGACGGAGACGCGACACCCGAGATCGAGGACTCCTGCGGGTGAGCCCGGAGACGAGCCGTCGCGGCCTCGATGTCCGGCCACTGACCTCTGACCGCTTCGCCGAGCTGGCCGCGTTGTTCGAGGAGGGCGGTGACCCACGTTGGTGCTGGTGCACGTATTTCCGAGTCCGGGGGCGCGACTGGTCGAACTCGACGGCGGCCGGCAATCGTGCTGAGATGGAAAGCTTGGCCGGGCGGGAGGACGTCGCGCCAGGTCTCCTCGGCTATCGCGACGGCCGCGTGGTCGGCTGGGTCAGCCTCGGGCCGCGCGAGCGACTACAAGCGCCTCGCTTCCTCCAAGATCCTCGCCCCGGTGGACGACACGCCGGTCTGGTCGATCGTCTGCTTCGTCGTCTCGCGTCGGGCGCGCGGGCAGGGCGTCGCGACCGAGCTTCTCGCCGCCGCGATCGACTACGCGCGCGATCACGGCGCGACGATGCTCGAGGCATACCCGGTCGACACGACCGACGGTCGCGTCCCGGCCGCGAACGCCTATCACGGTCCGTTGCCGATGTTCGAGCGGGCCGGCTTTCACGTCGTCGAACGCAGGCAGTGGAACGCGAAAACGCCCATCCGCCCGATCGTCCGGCTCGCCCTGGATCGTCGCTGAGGCCGTCCCCACGACGATTTCTACGTCATCCGTCGCGACCCCGGCATCGTCGTCCGTCCGGGTTGACACCCGGCTTTGGCGGCGCGTAGACTGCCGACCGGCTCGCATGTCGCGGGCGGATCCCCCTCAGCAGGAGGCGGCTCAATGACGACGAACCCGTTCCTCCTCAGCCGATGCGTTGCGCCTATCGAGCGCGCGTGTTCGCGGGAGATCTGCGCCCATCTCGAGCTAGACCGCTGGCGGTAGGACCGCCTTCCGGACGAAACCAGAGCCGTGGGCCAGATCGGGCCCCCGGCTTTTTTGATGCCCTCCCTGCCCAACGGCATGCCCGGCATCCAGAAGCCGCGAGGCCCACCCGACGAACCGTCGGCATGGACCCGCGGCTTTCGTCGTTTCCGAACCCCTCCACGTACCGAACCCTTGGAGTCTCCAGTGACCGCCATCTTGGAACCACAACTGAAGATCGAGCCGACGGCCCGGCCGGCGACGCCATCCGTGGCGGAGCGGCCGGTCGCCCGCCCGGCCGGACCGCCGGCGCTCCTCATCGAGGACGTCAGCAAGCGGTTCGTCGTCGGGCGGAACACGAAGCCGGTGACGGCGATCTCGCACGTGTCGATGCGCCTCGAGCGCGGCGATATCCACGGGGTCCTGGGCGCCAACGGCTCGGGCAAGTCGACGCTCATCCGCCTGATCTGCGGACTGCTGACCCTCGATGAGGGTCGGGTCGAGGTCTTCGGCCACGACATCGTCCGCGACGAGATGGCGGTCAAGCGCCTGATCAACCGGGTCAGCGTGGACGCCGCCTTCTTCAAGAAGCTCAGCCCGATGGAGAACCTCCTCTTCGCGGCTCGTCTGTACGGCCTTGACGGCAAGACGGCCAAGCGCGAAGCGGTCGCGATCCTGGCCCGACTGGGGATCTCGGAGAAGCGGCTCGGACGACCGGTGGAGCAGATGAGCCGGGGGATGCAGCAGAAGGTCGCCATCGCGCGAGCCCTGCTGACGAGCCCGACGCTGCTGCTCCTCGACGAGCCGACCACCGGCCTCGACCCGCGCTCGAAGCTCGACGTCCAGTCGTTCATCGAGGAGCTCCGAGCGACCCACGACGCGACCATCGTCCTGACCACCCACGACCTGGCCGAGGCAGAACGCCTGTGCGGCCGGATCACGATCCTCAACGACGCCAAGGTCGTCGCCGAGGACACACCGGAGGGCCTGAAGGCCCTGATCGACACACCGGGTCGCGAGACGACCCTCGAAGACGTGTTCATGCGCTACACCGGCCGCTCCCTCGATGACGACATCGAGGAAGACGACGCCGAGAACGGATGAAAGGAGGTGAATGCCATGTTCCAGGCCATCGAGCTCAGCGCGCAGCTGGCGCAGGAGCGGATCGAGCGCGAGATCGCGCGATCCGCCGAGCGACGTCGGCTCGCCCGCGAGCCATCCCAATCCATCCGTCGGACCATCGGGTACCGCGATCATCGAGATCGGTGCGCGTGTGGCGGCGGAGCCCTCACTCGAGTCGGTCCGGTCCCGGTAGAGGGCCGGACCGACTCCCCCGCCAGGAGACCACTGCCGTGACCGTCGTCACCCATGAGCTGAAGGCGTCGTACGCCTTCATCGAGCGCAACTTCAACCTGACACGCCGCTACTGGGGCTGGGAGCTCGCGTTCCTGGTCTATTCCGTCGCGGGCGCGCTGTCGATCTCGCTCATCGGTGCATCGCAGGGCAGCCAGACACTGCTGCTGTCGCTGATGATCGGCGCGATCTTCTGGAACTACCTGTCGGTCGTCTTCTCGTGGATCGCCGAGACGATCACCGTCGAGCGCTGGGAAGGGACCCTCGAGTACACGATGATGGCGCCGATCCGGCGCTGGTCGCAGCTGCTCGGGTCCGTCGTCTACGCGATGGTGTACGGCCTCGTCCACACCTCGGTCATCTTCATCGTGCTCGTCCTGTTCTTCCCGCAGCTCGACCTGTCCGCGGCGAACCCGGCGACCGTCGTCGCATTCATGCTGCTGGGCTCGTTCAGCTTCGTCGGGATCGGGATGATCGCCGCGATCCTGCCGCTGCTCTATGTCGAGCGCGGCGCGCAGATGACGTTCGTGCTCCAGTCGTGCCTGCTGCTCGTCAGCGGCGTCTACTACCCGATCACGATCCTGCCGCAGTGGATGCAGGTGCTGTCGCACCTGTCGCCGGCGACCTACGTCCTCGAGGGCGTGCGGGCCGGGCTCATCGACGGGAAGTCGGTCAGCGAGCTGACCTATCTCGTCTGGCCGCTGGTCGTGATGGGCGCGGTGCTGATCCCGTTCGGGCTGTGGGCCTTCGGCAAGGCCGAGCGCTATGCCAAGCGCACCGGCAAGCTGAAGCGGGTGGGCTGACCGATGACGGACGCGGATGCGCTCCAGGCGCTCGAGGCGCTCGGCTGGGACGCCGGCTGGGCCGACGCCTTCGCGCCGTTCGCGGCCGATGGGCGGCGGCCGGCCCGTGTCGTCGCCGTCCATCGCGACACGTCCATCGTCCGCGACGGCCGCGGCGACGTGACCGCCGGGGTGTCGGGGGCGTTCCGCTTCAGCGCGCTCGCCCACGTCGACTTCCCGACCGTGGGCGACTGGGTCGTGCTCGACGGTGGCGACGTCATCGGCGCGATCCTGCCGCGCCGGAACGTGTTCAAGCGGATGGCCGCCGACTCGACCCGGCGCGGAGCCGCGCTCGACGACGAGCAGATCATGGCCTCGAACATCGACCTCGCGCTCCTCGTCGCCGGGCTCGACAACGACTTCAACCTGCGCCGCATCGAACGCTACCTCGCGGTCGCCGCGGTCGAGCGGCATCACGCCAGTGGTCGTGCTCAACAAGTCGGACCTCGCCGACGACGTGGACGGGCGGCTCGTGGCGGTCGACGCCATCGCGCCGGGCGTCGCCGCCATCGCTGTCTCGGCCCGCACCGGCGCCGGTCTCGACGACCTCCGCGGGCATCTTCGCCCGGGCACCACGGCGGCGATCCTGGGCTCGTCGGGCGTCGGCAAGTCGACCCTGGTCAACGCGCTTCTCGGCGAGGACCGGCAGGCGACCGGCGAGGTCCGCGAGTCGGATTCGCGCGGCCGGCACACGACCACCCACCGCGAGCTGTTCGAGCTGCCCGGCGGGGCGCTGCTGGTCGACACGCCCGGCATCCGCGCGCTCGAGGTCATCGGCGCCGACGAGGGGATCGAGACCGCCTTCGACGACGTGGTCGACATCGCGGCTAGCTGCCGGTTCAGCGATTGCCGTCATGATGGCGAGCCCGGCTGCGCCGTCCGCGTGGCGATCGATGATGGGCGGCTCAGCGAGGAACGGCTGGCCAGCCACCGAAAGCTCGAGCGCGAGGTCGCGCGGGCTGCCCGTGAAACGGACCCGCGTGCGCGGGCCGAATATCGCCGGACCTGGAAGGTCATCCACAAGTCGGTCGAACGACACATGGAGCGGAAATACGGAGGCGAGACATGACCACGACCGAGACCACGCGCTGGCTCGACATCCCGGGCGCGCCCTCGATCCCGGGAGTGCGCGCCCGAGGATTCCGCGGGACCGGCGATTGGCCGCTGCTGTCCGAGCTGACCGATCGCGGCCAACACGTTCGACGGGGTGCCGTGGCTGCCGACCGCGGAGAACCTGCGGCTCGAGGTCGGCGAGGCAGACGGCGCCGACCCGTTCGAGGACATGGTCGTCGTCGAGCTCGACGATCGCGTCATCGCCGCGTCCGGTGTCCAGCGCGTGGTCCGCGACGGCGTCCCGACCTACGACGCATGGGGCAACGTCGATCCGTCGATCCGCCGTCGCGGGATCGGCACGTGGCTGATGGGTCGGAACATCGAGCGCATCCGGGAGCGGGCGGACCGCGAGGACCGAGGTGCCGAGGTCATGCTCGCCGGCTTCGCCGAGGAGACCGAGGCCGGGCACCGGGCGCTCCTTGCGGACTTCGGGTTCACCACGGTCCGCCACTTCTTCCTCATGCGGCGCGACCTGCTCGAGGCCATTCCCGAGGCGACACTCCCGGACGGCTTCGAGGTCAGGCCGGTCACCGCGGACCAGCATCGGAGGATCGCCGATGCCGAGGAGGAGGCCTTCCGCGACCACTGGGGCCATCGCCAGAAGACAGAGAGCGATTTCCACGCGACGTTCGACCGCGCCGAGCTCGACACCGACCTCTGGGTCGTGGCCTGGGACGGTGACGAGATCGCGGGCGTCGTCCAGAACTGGATCTGGCCGGAGGAGAACGCCGGGCTCGGGGTCAAGCGCGGCTGGCTCGAGCACATCAGCGTCCGCCGGCCGTGGCGCCGGCGCGGCCTCGCCCGGGCGATCACCGCGGCATCGCTGCGGAAGCTCCGGGACGCCGGGCTCGAGGAGGGCATGCTCGGCGTCGATTCCGAGAATGCGAACGGCGCGCTCGGGCTGTACGAGGGACTCGGCTTCGTGGTCCACAGCCGGGCTGCGGCCTATCGCCGGCGATTGGACCTCGACACCGACCGGGGCGCGTCCTAGCGCGCGATCGACCCCGGGAAGTAGAGAGCGTCGCCGCCGAGGTTTCCGGCGATGAGCCGGACCGACCCATCGGAGGTGTCGTATGCCGTGATCGATGCCGCGTTCCGGGCGAAAGCGCCCGTCGCGTCGACGCCGCCGGGGGCGGCGGCGTATGCGAACCGGCCGTCCGGGCTGATCGCGATCGACTCGAGGTCCGCGGTCGGCGCCCAGTGGCCGATCGGCGCGAGGTTCTCCGCGTCGAAGGCGTAGATGCCACGGGAGCCGCCGCTGCCGTCACCATTGAGCGAGTCGATGCCGAGCCCGTAGATCCGGGCGCCGTCCGGTGATGCGACCAGAGCCGGCCGGAGCAGGATCTTTGCCGCGACCGGCGGTGCCAGCCAGCGGCCGACTTGTCTGCCGAGTTCCCGCCAGACCGTCGAATGGCGAGGTCGAGGGCGCAGTCGCTGTCCCGGTCGCGTTGTCGACGACCGCCGTAGCCAGGTCGAACCGCGACAGCCGCGCCCCGAGGGGATCCCAGAGGAACAGCTGGTCGCCTTGCCGCACGACCAGCGAGGCGAGCTCCAGCCCCGTCGAGCTCGAGATCGGCGTCTCGTCGATCCGCGTCCCGTCGACCGAGAGCCGATCGATCGCGACATGGCCGTCCGGCGTCTGGCAGACCACGTAGTAGCGGCTCGTGTCGATCAGGCCGGCATCCGCCTCCCAGCAACGTGTGTCATCGATGGAACCAGCGGGTTTGAGGGACGTCAATGCTCGGCCGTCGAACGAGGCCGTCCAGTGGTCGGTACCCTGCGGCGCCACTGCGAACGATTCGCCGCCGACATACCAGAAACTCGACACCAGGACCTCGTCGCCGCTCGGCGAGAGAGTGACCTGCGGCGCGAGTCGGGTGGTTGCTCGGCCGTTGGCGGCGGCCGGCTCCTTCACGAGGAGCGGGACGGAATTGATCGCCGTACCGGTCGCAAGATCGACGACGTCGATCCCGGCGGTCCAGCCAGAGGCACCCTTCCTGGCGCTCCAGGCGACGAAGGCGACACCCCCGTCGACCGATCCGATGGCGCTCGCGTCGACGATCTCGGACTGGGCGTCCAGGCTGGCCGCCGGGTCCGACTGACCCTGGATCGTCCGGAGCGGCGTCGCCGTGCCGGGCGTCCCATCGGGCTCGATGGTCGCCACGCTCAAGGCGAGCGCGCTTGGCAACCCGCCGGTCGTGCGCGTCCAGTTGCCACAGATGCAGACCCAGCCGTCGGGTGTAGCGACAGGCAGCGTCGGACCCGAATAGTGGGCGATGGACGGGACGCCGATGGTGCCGGTGGCGAGATCGGCGACGCGATAGGTGTCGCCCGCCTTGACCATGACACGCGCAGGCTCCGGGAGCGCGCCGTTGAGCACGAGGGCCGGCAGGACCGGGCCGGTCGGTTGCGCCGTGGTGGGTGCGCTTGGGTCCGCCGACCTGCTCGGGGCGCTCCTGGGTGCGCTCGGCGAGGAAACGACACTGCCGGGGGTCGGGCGCGGAGCCGTCAGCCAAACGGCCACGAACGCGACGAGCACCGTCGCCAACACAGCGGCGAAGGCCGGTCCGGCCAGACGCGGGAGCCAGCCTCGTGACCTGCGCTCGCGCGGCTCCCCTACCCGGTCGCGCCAGGTCGGCTGGTCAAGCCGCTGCGGCGGCATGCGCCAGTCGTCGGCGACGACACGGACGAGCCGGGCGATCGGCTCGTCATCGGATGCGCCGCTCGTCGGTCGGTCGGTGTCGCGGGTCATCGGGTCACCTCGGAGTCAGCGGGTCGCGCGGCGTGGTGCCGGCAGGTCGGTCGATGGGTCGGCGTCCGCGGCAGCATCGGCTGCGAGCCGCGCTCGGAGCGTTCCGTGGCTGCGGCTCAGCATCGAGCCGACGTTGGCGGAGCTCGTCCGCAGGAAGCGTGCGATCTCCGCATAGTCGTAGCCGTAGTAGTGGCGCAGGACCAGGGCGGCCCTCGCCTCGGGCTTCAGGTCCGAGAGCGCGGCATCGATCTGGTCGCGCTCGGCGATGCCTCGGGCCGGATCCCCGTCGGAGCCGCCGGCGGCCGCCGTCTCTCGAACCTCGCCGATCCGCGGCAGGGCGAGCGTCCGGACACGTCGGCGTCGGAGCGCGTCAAGCGCGGCGTGGCTGACGATCCCGTGCAGCCACGCGCGAAGCGGCCGGTTCTCGTCGTATTGGTGCCAGCGCTCGAACGCGCGAGCAAAGGTGTCATGGGTCGCATCGACCGCCGCCTCGGGGTCGCGCAGGATGGCCAGGGCGATCCGATAGACGTCGTCGGCGTGGTCGCGGTAGGCCCGTTCGACGGCATGCCAGCGGATCTCGCGGTCGTCCATGTCTCAACTACGTCCGAGGCATGCCGATCCTTGCACGACGGTCGCCGTCCGCCGATTCGCAGACTCATGCGAACAGCCGGCGACCATCCCGCACCAGCTCCATCCAGGCCCGCTCGCGCCCGATCGTGGTCGCCGCGCCGTGCCCCGGAAAGACCCCCACATGATCCTCAAGGCCGGTGAGGCGCGCGATCGACTCCACCATGGCCGCGGGATCGCCGCCAGCCAGGTCGACCCGGCCCCAGGCGCCCGCGAACAGCGTGTCGCCGCTGAACAGGAGACCCTCGTCGTCGGCCTGGAGGCAGACCGAGCCCTCGGTGTGGCCGGGCGTGTGCAGGACGCGCAGGCGGATCGCCCCGAATCGGATGACGCCACCCTCCGCCAGCTCCACGGCCGGCACCGACGGCGGGATGTCGAACGGCGCGAACACCGGTTGCGGGTCGGTCAGCCGCGCGCGGTCCAGCGGATGGACGGCGATGTCGGCGCCGGTATGCGCGGCGACGGCGGCGTTGTCGCCGATGTGATCCCAATGGCCGTGGGTCGAGACGATGAGCTTGAGCGTCCAGCCGCGCTCGGCCAGCTCCGCGGCGATCCAGTCGAGCGACGGGATCGCGGTGTCGATGGCGATCGCCTCGCGGCTGGCGGGGTCGGCCAGGATATGGACGTTGGTCGCGGCGGGCCCCACGACACGGCTCAGGCGTTCCATCGCGGAAAGTCTCGCAGGCCCGGCAGTTCAGCGGGCGGCGCCACGCCTTCGGAGCACCTCGAGCACGCGAGGATCGATCCAGCCCGGCGCCGCGGCACGTTCCTCGAGGTTCTCGACGGCCATCCAGTCGAGGAGAGCTCCCTGCCAGGCGTCGTCCCAGCCGGGCGGGAACGGGCGGGACTCGCCGACGAACGGCCGGGACGTGGCGTCGGGGTCGGAGCGCGCCTCGCCGGACATCGGCGCGTAGACCTCGCCGAGCCGAGCGCCGGGCCCGGCGCCCAACCCCTCGAGTGTTGCGCGGATCTCGCCCGCGGTCGCCTCGTCGAGCGCCGCCAGGTCGGCGACGGCCGGTCGGTCGTAGTAGAGGTGCTGGAACGCGAGGAGCCGTCCCAGCTCGCCGATGGGGTCGTCGTGGTGGTCCACCCGCAGGTCGATCCAGCGATCGTTGCCACCGCCGTATCCGCCGCCCTCGCGCACGATCAGGAGCGCCGCCGACTCGCGTCCGCGCCGGTCGCCACCGGCCGCGTCGGCGGCGGCCAGGCAGGCGACGAGGAGCTCCGGGAACGGCTGGCCGCCCGCGGTGAACGTGTCGACCAGGCCGTCGACGACCGGTGCACCGGCCAGGATGTTCCCCTGGGCGGCGAAGCCGGGGCCGGTCCGCCCGCCGGCCCACGCGAAGCACCGCCCGCCCGTATGGCTGGCCGATCCGCCGCGCGCGTCCACGACCCCGACCTGTCGCTCGGCGGGAGAGATCGTCGGCGACACGAGCCGGGCCAACGCCTCATCGGCGGTCGCGCCACCGGCCAGCAGAGCGAGCCCGTCCGGCCCGTATGCGACGTTCGCGAATGCCTGCGTCGCGATCGCTCCGACCCCGGCCCGCGCCCACGGCACGACGGCACCCACCGAGAGGAACTTGGATTGGACGGCGACGCCAAGGTCACCGGTCGCGGGGTCGCGAGCGACGATCGAGAACGTCACCCGCGGCCTGGCAGCGGACCGGCCGCGCTCATGCCTCGAGCTTCGTCCGCATGCAGTCGAAGGTCTGGGTGATCATCTTGTTGGCCGTGCCTTCGATCAGCCGGGCGCCGACGCTGGCGAGCGTCCCCGACAGGTCGACGTTCGCGTTCCAGTCCATGACGGTCCCGCCGTCAGGGCCGTCCGACAGGCTCATCTCCGCCGTCGCGTCCACGGCGCTGCCCGGCGCCTGGCCGTGGGCCTTGATCAGCGCCCGGTCAGGCGGTTCCTGCTCGGCGAACGTCATGTCGACGTTGAAGCGGGCACTGATGAAGCCGATCCCGACCTTGGCGACGACCTTGAAGTGGGTCGGGTCGACGACCTCGATCTTCTCGACGCCGGGGCCGCACTGGCCGACCTGCTCGGGATCGATGACGAAGGCCCAGACCTTCTCGCGCGACGCGTTGATCGGACGGAACCTTCGAAGTGCATGCGGTCCTCCTGGGCGTGGGTGGATCGGTCGGGTCAGTCGGTCATCGCCGACGGCGCGCTCGCCGACAGGTACGTCGCGGGCTCCTTGATGAAGCGAGTGCGGCAGCCGATCGAGCAGAAAGCGTAGATGACGCCGTCGTGCTCCGCGAGGTGGCGGGCGGTCGCCCGATCGACGGTCATCCCGCAGACCGGGTCGAGCAGGACGATGTCGTCGACCACCGGGTCGAGGCGATCGTGGCGGGGATGCCGGCCACCGTCGCCGGGCCCGGCGACGCGACGAAATCGCGCGGCCGCGGCGGACCTGGACGAGCTCGGCCAGGATCGACAGCGCGACCTCCTCGGCCGTCTCGGCGCCGAGGTCGAGCCCGGCCGGTGCCCGCAGCGCGGCGAGCCGCTCGTCACCGACGGTCGTCTCGTCGCGCAGCCACTCGCGGACGACGCCGGCTCGGGTCGGCGACGCGACAAGGCCGACGTAGGACACGTCGCGCGTGAGCGCCGGCCCGACCGCCTCCTCGTCCCAGATGCCCTGGCTCGCGACGACGACGTACGGGCGAAGCGTCCGGGTCGAGGCCGCGGATGTCGGCCGAGGCGTGGACACGTTCGGCGCCGGGGAACGCGTCGGCGTCGGCGATCGGGTCGAAGACCGTCACCCGCCAGCCGGCCGCCGAGCCGAGACGGGCGAGCGCGCCGGCGATCGGTGTCGTGCCGATGACCCACAGCGCGGGGCGGGGATGTGCGGTTCCACGTAGATCTCCAGCGTGCCCCCGGAATGGCAGGTCATGACCAGCTCGATGACGCCGTCGGCCCGGCGGCCTTCGCCCGGGCCGTCCCTCGACAGGCGGAGCAGCCGCGGCTGGCCGTCGGCGAGCGAGCGGAGCGCCTCGCGCACGACGACGGGCTGGGCGCAGCTGCCGCCGACCCAGCCCTCGATCGTGCCGTCCGGGTGGACGATCCCTTGGCGCCCGGCCGCGCCGAGGTCGGCCGCTGGACCGCCACGACCGTGGCGACCGCGAACGGCCGACCCGCCGGCTCGAGCTCGGCGGCCCGCGCGAAGATCGAGCCCCCGGTCATGGCGACCTAGGAGACGCCCTTCTCGTGCAGGATCTCCCAGACCTTCTGGGGCGTGATCGGGATGTCGATGTGGCGGACGCCCAGGTGCCACAGCGCGTCGACCACCGCGTTGGCGATGGCCGGCGGGGCGCCGACCGTCGCCGACTCGCCGACGCCCTTGGCGCCGATCGGGTGGTGCGGCGACGGCGTGACCGTCTTGCCGGTCTCCCACTTCGGCGTCTCGACCGCCGTCGGCAGCGAGGTAGTCCATGAAGCTGCCGCCATGGTTGTTGCCGTTCTCGTCGTAGGTGATCTCCTCGAGCAGCGCCGGCGCCATCCCCATGGTCAGCCCGCCGTGGATCTGCCCCTCCACGATCATCGGGTTGATGATGTTGCCGCAGTCGTCGATGGCGACGAAGCGCCGGATCTTCACCTCGCCCGGTGCCGCTGGTCGATGTCGACGACGCAGATGTAGCTGCCGAACGGGAAGGTGAGGTTCGGCGGATCGTAGTAGTGCGATCGCCTCCAGCCCCGCCTCCATCCCCTGCGGGTGGTTGGTGTACGCGGCGAACGCGATCTCCTGGATGGTCTTCGACTTCGGTCGGGCGCGCCCTTGACCACGAACTTGCCCGGCTCCCACTCGAGGTCTTCCTCGGCGACCTCGAGCAGGTGCGCGGCGATCTTCCGCGCCTTGTCGCGGATCTTGCGCGCCGCCATCGCCGCGGCCGCGCCCGCGGTCGGCGTCGAGCGGCTGGCGTAGGTGCCGAGGCCGTACGGCGCGGTGTCGGTGTCGCCCTCCTCGACCTGGATGTCCTGGACGCCGGGATGCCCAGCTCCTCGGCGACGATCTGCGCGTAGGTCGTCTCGTGACCCTGGCCCTGCGACTTGGTGCCGAAGCGCGCGATCGCCTTGCCGGTCGGGTGGATGCGGATCTCGCGCCGAGTCGAACATCTTGATGCCCAGGATGTCGAAGTCGCTTCGACGGCCCGGCGCCGACGATCTCGGTGAAGCTGCAGATGCCGATGCCCATCAGCTCGCCGCGCGCGCGCTTCTCCGCCTGCTCCTTGCGCAGCTCGGCGTAGCCGATCATGTCCATCGCCTTCTGCAGCGCGCCGCGCGTAGTTGCCGCTGTCGTACTCCCAGCCCAGCGGCGACTTGTACGGGAACTGCTCGGGCGGATGAAGTTCTTCATCCGGAGCTCGGCCGGGTCCTTCGATGCTCGTGCGCGAGCACGTCGACCATGCGCTCGATCGCGTGCACCGCCTCGGTGACGCGGAACGAGCAGCGGTAGGCGACGCCGCCCGGCGGCTTGTTGGTGTAGACGCCGTCCACCTCGACGTGAGCGCCTGCTTCAAGTCGTACGAGCCGGTGCAGATCGAGAACAGGCCGGCCGGGAACTTCGACGGGTTGGCCGCCGCGTCGGTGTAGCCGTGGTCGGCGACGGTCTTGATCCGCAGCGCGGTGATCGTGCCGTCCTTCGTCGCGCGCGAGCTCGGCGTCGATGTGGTAGTCGCGCGCGAACGAGTCGGCCTGGAGGTTCTCCATGCGGTCCTCGATCCACTTCACCGGCTTGCCGATCACCACCGAGGCCGCGATCGCGATGACGTAGCCCGGGTAGACCGGCACCTTGCCGCCGAAGCCGCCGCCGATGTCGGGCGAGATGATGCGGATCTTCTGCTCCGACAGGCCGACGTGCCCGGCGACCAGCGCGAACACCGTGCGGATCGCGTGCGGCGCCTGCGTCGTCATGTAGACGGTCAGCTTGCCCTGCGCCTTGTCGAAGTGGCGACGCAGCCGCAGGTCTCGATCGACGCGACGTGGATGCGCGGGATGTAGATGTGCTCGCTTCGACCGTGACCGTCGGCGTCCGCGAACGCCTGCTCGGTCGCGGCGCGGTCGCCCGCCTCCCAGTGCCAGATGTGGTTGTCCTTCTTGTCCGGGCTTGTCGGTGCGCAGCACGAGCGCGCCCGGCTCCAGCGCCTTGTACGGGATCGACGACGACCGGCAGCGGCTCGTACTCGACCTCGACCGCCTCGACGCCGTCGGCGGCGGCGTAGCGATCGGTGGCGATCACCGCCGCGACCTCCTGCGCCTGGTACATCACCTTCTCGGTCGGCAGCACCATCTGCGTGTCCGACATCAGCGTCGGCATCCAGTGCAGCTTGTACTTCGGCGAGCGTCTCGCCGGTGATCACCGCCAGCACGCCCGGGACCTTCAGCGCCGCGGTGGCGTCGATCTTTACGATCTTCGCGTGCGCGAACGGGCTGCGCACGATGTCCATGTAGAGCATGCCGGGCAGCACGATGTCGTCGACGTAGTTGCCCTGGCCGCGGATGAAGCGCGGATCTTCCTTGCGCTTCATCGAGTGGCCCATGCCGCCGATCTCGGCGCTGGTGCGGGGCTCGTGTGCTCTGTCGTCATCTCGTCACTCCCGCTCAAACGGCCGCGACTGCGCGGCGCCGGCCGTCTGGTTCTCACGCGCAGCATCTCGCGGCCGCGTACTGCATCGGCCTTGACGATGTTGACGTAGCCGGTGCAGCGGCAGAGGTTGCCCGAGATCGCCCTCGCGGATCTCGGCCTCGCTCGGGTTCGTGTTCTCGCTCGAGCAGCGCGCAGCTGGTCATCAGCATGCCCGGCGTGCAGAAGCCGCACTGCAGGCCGTGCTCTCCCATGAAGCCTTCCTGCAGCGGGTGCAGCTTGCCGTCCTGCTCGAGCCCCTCGACGGTCTTGACCTCGCGCCCGTCGGCCTGCACCGCGAGCACGGTGCACGACTTCGCGCGGCACGCCGTCGAGCAGGACCGTGCAGGCGCCGCAGTGGGTGGTGTCGCAGCCGATGTGCGTGCCGGTCAGGCGGAGGACCTCGCGGATCAGGTGGACGAGCAGCAGGCGCGACTCGACCTCGGCCTCGTGGCGCCTCGCCGTTGACGGTGACGCTGATGTGCTGGGTCGTCATCGTTCGGCCTCCTCGCCGCGGTGCGCGTCGGTGGCGCGGCCCAGCGCCCTCTGCTCAGCACCGCGGCCATCTCTGCTTGTACTCGACGGGACCCCGGACGTCGCCGGTTGGGCGCTCGGCCGCCGCCGCGCGCCCGCCCCTCGGCGAACGTCGCCGGTCGGGCTCTTGCCTTTCAGAACTGCCTCGGCGTCGGTCGCCTTGATCGGCGTCTCGGCGAGGTTGGTCAGGCCGATGCCGGCCGCCTCGATATGACCGCCCCGCCGACAGGACCAACGCCGCCGCGCCCGCGGTCGCGAAGTCGCCGACCTTGCGTTCCAGCTTCACGTACGCGCCGCCGCTGCCGGGGGCGGCGCGGGATGCGGATCTCGGTGAGCACCTCGTTCGGCTCGAGCGCCGTCTGGAACGTGTCGACGAAGAAGTCGCGCGCAGCGATGGTCCGCTCGCCGGTCTGGCTCCGACAGACGATCGTGGCGGGCCTGCCACGAATCGAGCGGGCCAATCCGATGCCGGGTCCGACATACGCGACGGAGCCGCCGATCGTACCGGTTCGGACCTGCGGGTCACCCATTCGATCAGCGGGTGACATCGTGGAGGAGCAGGTACGTGTCGCGGATAGACCGGCGCCTGCATTGCGTATTTGGCGGTGCGTGGCACGCGCGCCGATCGACGAGGTAGTCGTCGGTTGCTCGGAGATGCCGTCGAGACCGGTCACGTCGCGCAGGTCGACGAGCAGGGCGGGCTGTGCGAGCCGGACTTCCCGAGGCAGGAGGCTGTACCCACCCGACAGGAGCTTGGCGTCACCCTCGCGATCGGTGAGGAGCGCAAGGTCTCGTCCAGGTTCGCCGGACGGACGTAGTCGAACTGGCCAGGAAATCATCGCGCTTCGACCCTGCCTCCCGCAGAGCGGGGCGGGGGCGACGCGACCCATCCGGCCCGGATGGGCGCAGAGCGGTGGGGACGACAGGGCCTCGCCGAGGCCTGGGCTATGACGGCGGCGGCAGGTCCGGAGCTCGGGGATGTGTTGCGCGAAGTATCCGTCGGTTTCGTTCGCGCGTCAACGGATGCAGTCGTGGGTAGCTCGCGTGGTCGGGCCGGTTTCGGGGTTTCCGGGACGAGTCCCCACGAGGAAAGCCGGGACGCCCAGTCGGACGCCACCGCTGGTGGTCGAGACTCAGCGGACGGCGCTCAACGGATCCCGGTGTCAAACTCCAGGTCGACGCGCCCGACGACGCCCGGGGACGCCAGCGTGACGCTGACCGGCGCTGGGGCCCTCATCAACCCGGCGACGGGCAGCGCCGAGATGGTCACGGCCCCGGTGATTTCGATCGTCATCTGATAGGAACCGTCGCTGCGGCGTCGTTCGACCGAATTTCTCCTGGCCGCCTGCGTCCGTCGCGAGGATGACTGCGCCGGCGACGGGCCGTGGCGCGGATCCGGGCTCGGCCGGCACCGTTTCGACCGGACACACGGGGCCGGCCGTGACTGTGCCCGTGACGCCGGGCGGGCCGCCGGCCGGCGAGATCGCGGAGATGGGTCGGCCGCCGGTGACGCCCCGCTTGCGGGCCCGCCGAAACGACGAGCACACAGGCGAGGAGGGAGGAACCTGTCCGCGTTCACGGCCCTTCGACGCCGCGACAAGGCCATGGGTTGCGCGCGAATAGCCCTGGAGTCATCGCCCGGTCAGCAACCCGCGAATCGCCCCCAGATCTTCGACCGTGAATGCCGCGTCCGGCGGACTTCCCGTTGGACACTGGATCCCGGCCCACGGACCGCGCCGGACGAAGACGGCGCACATCCCGGCGGCGGCAGCTGGTCTGATGTCGTTGTCGACCCGGTCGCCGACATAGGCGATGGCCGCCGGCGGAAGCGCCAGCTCGGATGCGATCCGCGCAAGAAGGCCGGTGACGGCTTCTCGAGGCCCCATGCCGACGAGGTCGCCAGCAGAGCGAGGTCGACACCGAGCCGCGCCCCATATCGGCGGCGCGATCGGCTGGTTGGCGGTCATCCCGACGCCCAGGCCGCGCGCCCGAAGCGCGAGAGCACGGAAGCGCGTCGTGTAGAGGTCGTCGGCATCGAGTGGCAGCCACTGCCGTGGCTCGGGGACAGCGAAGAGGTCGAAGATTCGCGATGCGACCGGCCAGCGCGATCAGGCCGCCGAGCGTCGCCATGAAGGTCAGCCTGGGGACCCCCGCGGTATCGGCGTCCGCGGACCAGGCGTTCGTCTCGTCGTAGAGCGTCTCGCCGAAGTCGAAGACCACCGCCTCGATCCAGGGGCGGCTCAACACGGGTCGGGGGCGGCGTCGCAATCGAGCAGGAGCGCGAACCGCCCTTCGCGGACAGCGCCGCGACGCGTGCCGCCTCGCGCGTGAACGCGACCATCTCGCGCTCGAGGACTCGTCACCCGGCTCGAAGGTCACGAACCGGGTCGTGACCAGGCGAAGATGGGCGCCCTCGAGCCGCCGCTCCGGATCGGCCAGGAATACGCCGTGGACCCAGCCGAGATGGACGTGGACCGACTCGGGCATCACCCACGCGAAGAAGACCGTGCGGCGGCCGACGGGCACGTCGTAGCCGATGATCTTCCAGCCGGCCCGGACGCCTCGATCGCTCGGGAACGGCGCGCTTGACGATGGCACGGAGCCGGTCGGCGGCGGCGCGCTCGCCCGGATACCCGCCAGGAAGAAGTCGGCGGGATCGCCTCGGCTGGCTCCTTCCGGCGCGCACTCACCGGCGCCCAGGTGACGACCCCGACGTCACTCGGCCCGGCCACCGATCGTCAGGCGTCGCGTCCCGCCGTCAGCTCGTCGAGCGCCGCCTGGAACCGCTCCTCCTTCGGGCCGCCGGGTCGATCCAGAGCTGGCGGCGGACGAAGCCGTCGAGCGCCTCGCGCGATCGAAGCGGCCGGGCGCTCGATCCGCTGGACCTCGGGTCCCGACCGCGCGCACGAGGAGCTCGAGGAGGTCGGGCAGTGCCGGCAGCGGCACGCGCGACTCACCGTGGACCGGTGGCCAGAACGGGTCGGCCGCCGAAGCCGGGACGCGCTCCATCATGACGGCGACGCAGACGCGGGTGCCGCCGCCTCCAGCGCGTCGACGAACGGGCCGATCGCTCGATGTCATGGCCGACATGCGCGATGAGCGCGACGTCGGCGCCTCGAAGCGCGTCGCCGCTGCATCCGGCCAGCGACCCTCGACGATGCGAGGTTCGCGATCGCGTGTCTCGGCGGGCCCGCCGAGCGATTCGAGCATCGACGGCGACGGCTCGAGGGCGATGACCGCCGCCGACCTCCAGCGGCGAGCGGGAACGCAAATCGGCCCGCTCCGGCGCCGATGTCGAGCCACGTGTCGACGGAGAGCGTGAGCGAGTAAGACGTCGAGGACCGCGTCGCCGGTCCGGCGCGGGTCGTCACGGAACAGCGAGTGACCGGTGCGTAGAAGTCCGTCCGTCGGGGATCTCGCGGAGCCGCTCGACCTGCTCCCGGTTGCGCGGACCCGGGCGGCCCAGGCCGCCTCGATCGCAGCGGCGAGGTCGTCCGGCGTGTCGATGTCGGGGTTGTCGCCGTCGACCTCGAGCCAGCGAACGAGGTCGGGGCGCGCCTCCAAGAGTGGGCCAAGCCCGCGGTCGCCGGCGCTCGCCGATGAGCCGACGGCGGCCGGCGGATCAGGACCGGATTGCGGCCGCGCTGGCGGCGATACCCCGGGGCGACGACCGGCGGGCGGCTCCACGGCGCGGCGAGGACCGCGCGGATGCCTCGCCGAGACGCGCGGCTGGTCGCCGAGGGCCACGAGGACGCGCGGCCGGGGTCGGGGGCGAGCGCCGAAGCCGAGCTCGAGCGAGCTGGAGAGCCCGCGCTCCGGGTCGGGGTTGACGACGCCGCTGCGCGCGCCACTCGATGGCCGTTCGAGGCGGCCGCGTCGGGCGCGAGGACGACGATCGGGTCGTCGAGGCCGGCACCGGCGAGGGCATCCAGGACGTGCTGCAGGAGCGGCCGGCCCGCGATCCGTGCCAGGAGCTTGTGGCCGCCGAACCGCGACCCGCGCCCGCGGCCAGCACGATGGCGCGAGGGTTGCGCGTTCTGCGACGTCCGCGGGAGCCGTCAGGCCGCGCCAGCGCCCGCTCGCGCAACGGCGCGCCGGTCCCGCCGCAGCGCTCGGCGACGATCTCGGCCAGGATCGCCAGCGCCGTCTCGGCCGGCTCGCGGCCGCCGAGGTCGAGCCCGATCGGGCCGCGCAGCCGGGCGAGCTCGGCCTCGGTCACGCCGGCCTCGCGCAGGCGTCGCGGCGATCGGCCTGGGTCTTGCGCGACCCGATCGCGCCCGACATAGCGGCAGCCGCGGCGGAGCGCCTCGACGATCGCCGGCTCGTCGAACTTGACGTCGTGGGACAGGACCGCGACGGCATCGTTCGGTCCGAGCCCGATCTCCTCGGCGACCTCGTCCGGCCAGCCGACGAGCAGCTGGTCGACGTCGGGAAAGCGGTCAGGGGTCGCGAACGAGGCCCGGCCGTCGACGACGACCGTCTCGTAGCCGAGCTCGCCCGCGAGGCGGACGAGCGAGCGGGCGACCTCGACGGCGCCGACGATGACGAGGCGCGGCCGGACCGGGAACGCCTCGATGAACACCGACCGCCCGCCGAGCCGACCGTCCTCGACAGCCCGCGCTCGAGGCGGCCTCGAGCGGCCAGCGACGAGCGGGCGTCCAGGTCGGCGTCCCGAGCGAGCCGGTCAGCCTGCCGTCGTCGGTGACGACGAGCACGGCGGCCGGCGGCTGCGCCATCGCCCGGCGGATATGCCCCGAACTCGGCCGGCGGCGAATCCGCGGCAGCGGCGTGACGACGGCCCAGCCATGCCCGCCGGCGCCGACGGCCGCGAGCCGCCGCGATCACCCGGCCGGCACGACCGGCTCGACCAGGACGTCGATCGTGCCGCCGCAGGCCAGCCCGACATCCCAGGCCTGCTCGTCGCTGATCCCGTAGCGGATGACCCGGGCGTGGCCGGTGGCCGGGCGCTGTCGATCTCCTCGGCCGCGGCGCCCTCGACGCAGCCGCCGCTGACCGAGCCGGCGATCCGCCCGTCCGTCGGCGACGAGCAGGACCGCGCCCTCGGCCGCGGTGCCGAGCCGAACGTCCGGACCACGACCGCCCGGCCGACGTCGCCGTCGGCGTGCCATCGCCGGCCCAGGTCGTCAGCGTGTCGAGCAGTTCCCTCATCGCAATCGGCCTCGGCGCGGCTGGGTCGATGGTCTCATCGTCGACGACGGAGGGTGCCGGCGACCGTCGGCCCGATCCCCGGGGAGTGCCGCGTGCGCCGCCGCCTCGCTCCCCCGCCGGATGTCGGCGGCCCGGACGCCGGCGAGGACCTCGCCGAGCCGCTCGAGGCTGGCAACGGTCCCGGCCGGCAGGAAGTCGTCGATGTAGGGAAGGCCGCGCGCATGCCGGCGGCGAGCGGCTGGTAGCCGGGCGTGCCGGCCAGCGGGTTCAGCCAGACGAGGCGGTGGCAGTTGCGCCGGAGGCGGGCGGTCTCGGACGCGACCAGCGCCGGATCGCCGCGATCCCAGCCGTCGGACACGACGATCACGACGCCGGACGACCGCAGCGACCGGCGCGCCCAGTTCTTGTTGAACTCGTGGAACGACTCGCCGATGCGCGTCCCGCCGGCCCAGTCGGTGACCGAATCGGCGACGCGGGCGAGCGCGCGGTCGCGGTCCCGGTCGCGCAGCAGGCGCGTGACGCGCGTGAGCCGCGTCCCGAAGACGAACGACTCCGTGTGCACGTCGACGGCGCCGCGAGCGCCTGGATGAACCGCAGGAGCAGCCGCGCGTGGCGCTCCATCGAGCCCGAGATGTCGCAGATCACGACCAGCGGGCGGGGCCGCGGACCGGCCGGCGCCAGACCCACGAGAGATCTCGCCGCCGGTCCCCAGGTTGCGCCGGAACATCGCCCGCGGCGCGATGCGTCGGCCGTGCGGGTGGAGCTCGTAGCGGCGGGTGCGCCGCCGCTCCAGCTTCGGGACCAGGAGATCGACGAGCCGCTCGGCGTCGCGCAGCTCGGCCGGGGTCATCCGGTCGAATTCGCGATGGCGGAGCACCTCCCCTGCTGTAGGCGTCGGGCGAGACGACCGCGCCCTCGATCGCGCCTCCTCGTCGGTCTCCTCGCCGTCGTCGGCACCGGCGTGCCGCGCTCTTCGGGCCGGCCTCGGTCTGCTGGTCGCCGCCTCGGGCGGCGGCGCCGGGCCCGCTCCTGCTCGTCGCGGGATGTCCTCGCGCGGCAGCTCGACGGGCGCGCCTCGGCGCCGCGAGCCGCGCCGGCGCCAGTAGCGGTCGAAGGCCGCGTCGTAGATCGCCGGTCGTCCCGGCGCCGGACGAAGACGGCCTCGCCGGCGGCCCGGACCTGCTCCCGGTCGCCGATGTCGACGATCTCAGGGCGCGAGCGAAGTCGATCGCCGCGCCGAGGTCGATCGCCAGCCGGCCACCCGCAGCGCCCGCCCGAAGCCGACCGCTCGACCGAGGAATGCCGGCCGTCGATCTCGGCCAACGGCGAGCGGACGTCGCGGGGTCGGTCCGGCCGCCCATCGCGCCGGCTGCTCGGCGGCCGGCTAGCGGCCGGCCGCCGCCTCGGCCAGTAGCGTCGCGCGGCCTCGCCCCGGACGTGGCGGATGTCCTCCTCGTACTTGAGGACGACGCCGAGCGTCTCGTCGACGACCTCGGGGTCAGCTCGGTCGCGCCGAGCGACAGCAGCGCCGCGGCCCAGTCCAGCGTCTCGGCGATGCCGGGGACCTTGGTCAGGTCGGCCTCCCGCAGGCGATGGACGAACTCGACGACTGGCGGGCGAGCAGCTCCGGCGCGTCGGCACGCGGGCGAGGACGATCTCGTATTCCTTCTCCTGGGTCGGGTAGTCGATCCAGTGGTACAGGCAGCGTCGCTTGAGGGCGTCGTGGACCTCGCGCGTCCGGTTCGAGGTGAGGATCACCCGGGGCGGATGCTCGGCCTTGATCGTGCCGATCTCGGGCACGGTGACCTGGAAGTCCGACAGGATCTCGAGCAGGTACGCCTCGAACTCCTCGTCGGCGCGGTCGATCTCGTCGATGAGGAGGACCGGCGCGGCGCCGTCGGTCGACTCGAGCGCCTGGAGGAGCGGGCGCTTGATCAGGAACTCCGGGCCGAAGATGTCGTGGGCGGTCGCCTGCTCGGCGTCGCCGCGGGCCTCGAGCAGCCGGATCTCGAGCATCTGGCGCGGGTAGTTCCACTCGTAGACCGCGGTGTTGACGTCGAGGCCCTCGTAGCACTGGAGCCGGATCAGCCGCGCGCCCAGGGTCGCGGCGAGGACTTTCGCGAGCTCCGTCTTGCCGACGCCCGCCTCGCCCTCGAGCAGCAGCGGCCGCCCGAGCTGGAGCGCCAGGAACACCGCCGTCGCGAGGGAGCGGTCGGCGATGTAGTCGCGGGCCCGGAAGGATGCCTGGATCGCCTCGACGGATGCGGTCGCGGCGGCCCGCGCGGATCGGGCGGGTCTTGCTGGCTCATGATCGGTCATGGCCGAATCTACCGCCGCATCCGGTCAGCCGTCGGGAGCGTCGAGATCCCGGGCATAGGCCGGGAACCGGAAGCGCTCGAGCGGGCCAGGACGCCACCGTGGCCGAGGCCCGCCACGAGGCCGCGCGAGGCGCGCTCGCCGGTGAGCAGCCGGGGCAGGAGGAGATCCGCCGCGGTGACCCGGGAATACGCGCCACACGTCGGCAGGCCGAGGATGTCGACCCGTCCGAGGCGGGCGAGCCAGAGCATCGAGCCCGGGTGGGCGGGGACTCCGCGACGCACGATCCGGCCGCCCAGCGCGGTCGATCGCCACGAAGAACGGGTCGGACGGATCGGTCGAGGCCGAGCCCGCGGTGAGGATCACGTCGGCCGATGCCGAACCGGGCGGGCACGGGCCCGACCGCATCGGCCGTCCTCGACGTACTCGAACCCGGCCACGCCGAACCGAGGCCTTCGACCTTCGTCCGGACGCTCGCCTCGAAGCGCTCCCGGGCCACGGCATGGATCGACTCCTTGACCACTACGGCGACGCGCCGCGGGATGAACGGGGCGACGCCAAACCGCGGCGGTCGCCGGCCAGCCTCCTCGGCCCGCTCGAGGACCGCCGCCGGGATGAGATGGGGCGCGATCTTGGCGCTCGCCACGAGCTCGCCGCCAGCGACGACCTGCCCGTCGAACAGGCTGAACACCTCGATGGCGTCAATCCGGTTGAGCCGCTCGAGCAGGGCAATCCGGACGTGGACGACCCCGGCCGCGGCCGCCAGCAGGTCGACCCGGCTCTCGGCCGGGCCGGGGTCAGCCCGCCGCCTGCCGTCAGTGCGGCGAGCCGCTGGGCCGCTTCGTCTTCGTGGATGTCGCCGGGCCCGGGATCAGGACAGTCACGGGCTCGCCCGGTTCGGCGTCCGCAAGCGCAACGAGGTCGTCGGCGGTCAGTCGCCGCCCCTTCTCCCAGCGGGCCCCTGCCACCGTCAGGTCACGGGCGAGGACGGCTCCTACCAGACGCACGGGCACACGCCCGCCCGGAGTGACTCTCTGGGCCTGCACGAAGGGCTCGCCGGCGATCAGTGCAGCCGAGCGAGGGCGGCCTCGATCGCGCGGCGGGTGTAGACCACAGCCATCGCGGTCCGGTATCCACGGTCGGCGTGGATGTCGCTCGAGACCTCGACCCCGTCGGTCGCATGCTCCGCCGCCGACGCGATCGACGCCGCCGAACCGTCCGAGCCGACCAGCGCTGCTTCGACCGCACGTGCCCGGTAGGCGTGGTCGGACACGCCGGTCAGCGCGACGTTGGCGCTCGCGATGCCGCCCGCGTTCCCACCGAACACGACGACCGCCACGCCGACCAGGGCATAGCCCGAGGCCGGCTGCTCGAGTGAGGTGTACGCCGAACCCGCGTCGTCTCGCGGTCCGGGGAGGCGGACCTCGGTCGAGGTATCTCGCCGGCCCCGAGATCGGTCGCGAACGCGCCCTGGAAGAACCCGTCGGCCCCGGTCGTGCGCTCGCCCGCGTCGGACCGGATGACGAACTCCGCCTCCAGGGCGAGCAGGCAGGCGGGCAGGTCGGATGCCGGATCGCTGATGGGCGATCGCTCCGCCGATCGTGCCGCGGTTGCGCACCTGCACGTCACCGATGTTCGGCAGCGCGTCGCGCAGCAGGCCGTACTCGTTGACCGGTGAGTCCATGAGCTCGGCGTACGTCGTGAGGGCGCCGATCGCGACCCGCCCGTCGTCCAGCCGTCGGACGCCCTTGAGCCCCGGGATCCTGCCGATGTCGACCAGCGTCTCGGCCGACGCGAGGCGCATCTTGAGCAGCGGCAGCAGGCTCTGGCCGCCGGCCAGCACCTTCGCACCGGGATCGGAGTCGAGGACCTTGAGGGCCTCCTCGATGGAGGCCGGACGCCGGTAGCGCGAATTCGGCCGGGATCACGCCAGCCTCCTCGCCCTATGCGGTCACGGCCGGGCGGGACCGCATGGTCTCGGCGGCGTGGCGGATCGCGGCGACGATGCTGGTAGCCGGTGCAGCGGCAGATGTTGCCTTCGAGTTTGGGGGCGGACTTGCCGCCCGTCGAGATCGGGAATGCGCTCGAGGACCGCGGTCATGATCATGCCCGGCGTGCAGAACCCGCATTGAAGCCCATGATGCTCGCGAAAGGCTTCCTGCACCGGATGCAGCTTTCCTCGAAATTTGATCAGAAAAATGATGGTCGCAAGGGCACCTTCAGCCTGTGCCGCGAACATCGTGCAGGACTTCACCGCGCGGGCCGTTCACATGCACGACGCACGCGCCGCACCATCTGGTGTCGCAGCCGATATGCTGGCCGGTGAGGTCGAGATCCTCGCGGAGGGCCTGCACGAGCAGCCGTCTCGGCTCGACGTCGAGACGTCTCGGGGTCCCATTGACGACGAACGCGACACGTTCGCTCACGGGCCTGACCTCCTGCGACATGGACGATGGAACAGCCGACTCTATCTCGTGTGTCCTGAAGTCCCCCTGCCTCGACCACCCGCGGGTTGGGGCGTGGTGGAGAGGTCACCGGATGGTGGCACCGGAGCGCCGGTTAATCAAATCGGGTCGTCTGTGTCTCCAGGGCGCTCCGAGTGCGGCGGCTCGGCCGGGCTCGGCCGGCTCGAGGGGCCAGTCGACTCGCCCGAGGGCGGCGCTCCGTTTGCTCACGGCTCGCGGGTCAAGATGTCGCATCCGCTCGCGCACAGGGAGGTTCGCCAGGCGGGCGGCCTCGCCGAGGCGTTCCATCTTGCGGACCGCGACCGGCCATGGCAGGTGGGCAAACGACGAGGCTGTCGCGAGGCCGACCCGCTCCGGACCACGGCCGCCGGTGGAAGCGGCATACCCGGCGGCCCACAGGAGGATCTCCGGGCCGTCGTCGCTGGGGTCGGTCGCGGCCAGCGCACCACACACGATGCCCGCGGTCACCGGGCGTTGCCACGACAAGTCGCCAATTGTCAGGTCCGGCGATCAGGTCGACGGCCAGGCTCGCGTACGGCGCGGCCAGGATCGTGGCGATCCCCGCGCGATCCGGCGTTCCCACCGGTGATCGCGAGCGACAGGTGCGTGTCACGCACGCCGTCCAGCAGGATCCGGTGCGCTGCGCTGAACAGCTCACGCTCGGCGGGGTCGTCGCCGATGGACGTCGCCCCGGGCTCGTGGACCTCCGACCAGACGGGCAGCCCGCGGCGGCGAGCTCACGCACCACGGCGTTGAGCGTCCGAGCACGTGCGAGCACGTCGGCGCCGTCTCCCCGGCCGCTCGTGTATGGCCCGGTGACGAGCCTGCTTGACGGCCCGGTCGGTCAGCGCGGCGGTCGCCCGCCAGGCGTCCACCGGCCGGTCCTGACCGTACAGGCCGCCGTCGGTGATCGGGTCGAGCCCGGCCGCCTCCTGGGCGCGGACGGCCGCCTCGACGAGCGCATCACGCGACGCGCCCTCGGCCAGCGGCGGGCGCGGGAGTCCTCCGAGGAGCGTTGCGAACATGGTCGGGGCCGCGCGACGGCGACCCGTTCGCGAGCCTAGACGCTCGACTCCATGCCGAAGGCCGCTTTCACGTCACGGTCGTTGAGGTACCAGATCACCAGCAGCGGGAAGATCGCGACCGCGAGCCCGTCGGTGAAGCTGTTGTTGGCGATCCACACGAAGAAGGCCTCGAGCACACCGAAGATCGCCAGGTAATGGGCGAACAGCCAGCCGTACGGCTGGGTCGACCACAGGGCGAACGCCGCGGCGATGAACAGGATCCCGACGATCAGGGTGAGGAGACCCCAGAAGAACAGTCCGCTGCCGATCGAGCCCTGGCCGAACACCACCCAACCGGTGTACCGGAGGCCCATCACCGCGTACGCGAACCCTGCCATCAAGGCGACGAACCCGAGCAGGGCGACCCCTACGGGCGGACGAAGCATGCTGAACCCTCCAGGACGAGCGATGGCCGGAACGGCCGGCGCTATCTTGCCACACGGATTCCCGTCCAGAGACCGCTCCGGCGGTGGGTACGATGGCGGCCGTGACCGACCATGACGCCGCCCAGCACCCGGTTTCCGACGCCCGGCGGCTGGCGGTCCGGCAGGCCGTCCGGCACTACGTGCCCGATCGTCCGCTGGCTCCCGACCTATGACCGCGGTCAGCTGCGGTTCGATGCGATCGCCGGGATCGTCGCCTGGGGCGTGATGGTCCCGGTCGCGATGGCCTACGCGGGCCTTGCCGGGATGCCGCCCGAGACCGGCCTCGTGACCGCGTTTGCCGCCCTGACGGCCTACGCCGTGTTCGGGACGTCGCGCGAGATGAAGGTCACCGCCAGCTCGTCGGTCGCGATCATGTCGGCGTCGGTCGTCGGGGCGGTGGCGGCCGGGGACGCGAGCCTCTTCGTGGCGCTGAGTGCCGCGCTCGCGCTGATCGTCGGCGCCATCCTCATCGTCGCCGGCCTGGCCCGGCTCGGCTTCCTCTCGCAATTCCTCGCGGCGTCCGTCGTGACGGGCTTCGTGATCGGCCTGGCGGTGGTCATCACCATCGGCCAGATCCCGGCCCTGCTCGGCATCCCGGGCGGCGGCAGCACGATCATCGACAAGGTCGCCACGATCGCCGCCGGCCTCGACGACGTGAACCGCTACACGGCGGCACTCGGCGTCGGGAACGGTCGTCGGCATCCTCGTCCTGAAGCGGGTCGCCCCGCGGATCCCGGGTGCCCTCGTGGCGCTCGTCGTCGGGATCGGGCTATCGGACGCTGTTCGACCTCCCTGCCCTCGGCGTTGCCGTCGTCGGTGACGTGACAACCAGGATGCCGATCCCGGAGCCGCCGAAGATCCCACTCGGCGACATCGTCTTCCTGTTCGCGGGCACCTTCGGGATCGTCTTCCTGGCCCTCGGCAAATCGATCGGGGCGGCACGGGCGTTCGCGGTCCGCCACGGCTACGACATCGATCCCGACCAGGAGCTGATCGCGCTCGGCGCCGCCAACGCCGCCACGGGCCTGTTCGGTGGCTTCGCCGTGGACGCCAGCTTCAGCCAGTCGGCCACCGGCGAGGCGGCCGGCAACCGGACCCAGCTCTCGTCGCTGATCACGGCGGCACTCGTCCTCGCGACCGCGATCTTCCTCGCACCGATCTTCGAGAAGACCTGCCGCTGTCGGTCCTGGCAGCCATCGTCATCACCTACCTCGGTCCTCGGCCTCGTCCGCGTTGCCGAGCTGCGGCGCTATCTGGCCTGGAAGCGGACCGATTTCCTGCTGGCGATCACGGCCCTGGCCGGCGTCGTGTTCACGACCGCCCTGACCGGAATGGCGATCGCGGTCGCCCTCTCGCTGCTGGCGATCCTCTATCAGGCCAGCCGGCCGTACATCGCGGTGCTCGGCCGGCTCCCCGGCGACCCGCCCGTCTACGCCGACGCCGACCGGCACTCCAAGGCGAAGCCGGTCGAGGGATTGCCTCATCGTGCGCCCGAACGTCCCCTTGACGTTCGTCAACGCCGACGTGGCGAAGGACCAGATCGTCGCCCTCATCCGCGGACTGGTCGGTCGCACCGGCCGGGCTCGTCCCTCGACATCGGCGCCACGGCCGACCTCGACGTGGCGACGACCGACATGCTGGCCAGCCTCCTGGCCGACGTCCACGACAGCGGCATCGATCTGCGGTTGGCGCAGGTCCGTGGCTCGGTCCGCGACCGGATGCGACGGACGGGCCTGATGGACGGTGATCGGCGAGGAGCGGGTCTACTTCTCGGTCGAGGCCGCGGTCGCCGCGCCGCTGCCACCGCGGCTGCTGACTGAAACGACGTCGGTCGTTCCGGGCGCTCCGGCCGGGGGAGCACCGAGAGCGAGCCGCCGACCGGCTGAGCCAGCGGGGCCACCGTCGCCCGTTCGCCTTTCTGCAGTTCGGATCCGGGATGACCGTTCGCACCGCCCGTCCCGAGCGCGACACGCCCGCGACGACGGACCACACCCACGACCGCGAGGGCACCCACCGCGAGGATGTATCCCGGCGCAGGCGCGCGGCCCGTGGCCGACCGCGAGCCATAAAACCGGCTGGCGCCACAGCGAGGAGAGCGTCGGGACCCCGGTCGGCGGCACGAGCGCTCCGAGCCAGAGACCGGCGATGAGCCCGCCGATATGCGCGGCGTTGTCGACCGCGCCGTTGGAGATGAAGCCGAACCCGAGGGTGATGACGATGAAGATGACCAGGCGACTGGCGCATCGCCCGGCCCTCGCGGTCGACCGGATGGTGGTCCCGGCCGGCTGCCAGGAGGACGCCGAACAGGCCATGATCGCCCCCGAGGCGCCGACGGATGGACCGCCGCGCCGAAGACGAGGCTTGCCGTCGATCCGGCGGCCGCACACGCCAGGTAGATGGCCAGGAACCGCAGAGATCCGTACCAGCGTTCGACGATGGTCCCT
Organism: uncultured Chloroflexia bacterium; assembly: GCA_963797685.1. Lineage (GTDB taxonomy): Bacteria > Chloroflexota > Limnocylindria > Limnocylindrales > CSP1-4 > SPCO01. The sequence continues at coordinate 352,474 of CAWCQK010000001.1, forward strand.
GCCATGTACAGGGCGAACATGTTGAAGATGAGGTGCAACGGATCGAACGGGTCGTGGACGAGCGTCACCGTCCAGAGCCGCCAATACTCGCCCGCCACGATGCCGGCCGTGGTGAGCTGCAGCCAGGTGGCGGCGGACGCGTCACGTCAGGACTGGAGAACATGACCGTCAACGAGACGATCGTCGTGACCGCGATGATGATCACCGTCATCGTCATGCCCCCGTATCGCCTCGGCCCTTGGCGAAATAGCGCTTCGAGGCCCGGGCGTCGCCGGTCTCCTTGCTGAGCCAGCCGAGCCTGCTGGCGATCTCGGCCTTGTCCTCACGGGGCGCTCGCTTGTCTGCTTCGCGATAGGCCTGGATCGCGCCGGTCAGGTCGCCGTCACGTACCCGGGCGGCCGCCACGTTGCGCCAGGCCGTATAGGTGGACGGGGTCTCGGGCAGCTGGAGAACGGCCATCCAGCTCTGGACCGCGGCCGGCTCGTTGTTGAGCCGGTAGTGGGCCTCGCCGAGCCCGAGCAGGGCTGCCGCCGTGATCGCCGGGTCGTCGAACCCGACGACGCGCGAGAAATGCTGGCCGGCCTCGCCGAAATCGCCCGAGGCGAGGAGCTCATTCCCGCGGTCGAGAACGCGAGCGCCGCCTCGCGGGTGAGCCGGCCACCGACTCCAGGGCCGGGCACGCTCGGCTGCGCGTCCTTCTCGCTCATGGCCCGGACTGTACAGGAGCGGAGCGAGCCGTCGCGGCGGCCGCGGGCTCGGGCCGTCGCCGCCTCTAGACTCCGGTCATGTGCGGACGCTTCACCCAGGAACGGCCGGCCTCCGAGCTGGCGGAGATCTTCGGCGCAGAGCCTCTCGTCGACGACCCGGGTGGGCACTACAACGTCGCGCCGACCGATGAGGCGCTGGTCGTCGTCCAACGCGAGGAACGTCGAGCCGTGACGGCCTATCGATGGGGGCTCATCCCCCACTGGGCCAGCGAGGCGAAGGTCGGCTCGCGGATGTTCAACGCCCGGGCCGAGACGATCACATCAAGCCCGGCTTTCCGGGATGCATTCGTCCGGAAACGCTGCCTCGTGCCCGTCAATTCGTTCTACGAGTGGAAACGCGAAGGGACGATCCGCCAGCCGTACCGGGTCGTCGAGCACGAGGCCGACCCCTCGCGCTGGCGGGCCTGTGGGCCGGATGGCGCGATCCCGCGACCGATTCGGTCCGGCGCACATTCACGATCATCACGACGACGCCCAACGAGGCGCTCGGTGACCTGCACGACCGGATGCCGGTCGTGGTGGCCGAGGAGGCCTGGGCTCGGTGGCTCGATCCGTCGCCGGCCGACCCCGGCGAGCTGCTCGGGCTGCTCGTCCCGAACGAGGCGGTCGAGCTGGACGTCTACGCCGTCGAGAGGTTCGTCAACGACGTCCGGCGCGACGGTCCGGAGCTCATCGTCCCGCTGGCCTAGCAGCGACGGTTGATCAGGCTTCGAGGGTCGGGCATCCGTCCAGCCGACGGACCCCAGGGAGTCACGGAAAGCCGTCCCGGGCTCCGCGCCATCGTCGAGCCCAGCTGCGAACCGGCCGACAAGGCTGGCGAAGACGCCGTCGGGGTCGGCCTCGGGCGCTTCGAACACGACCACGTCGGTCGGGAGGCCGTCCGGGATCCGCGGCGTCGCCGGCACGACGAGGATCTCGGGCGTCTCCCCAGCGCGCCGCCTCGGCGACGATCGCGACGGTCGCCTCATCGACCGGTTCGGCCACGACAACGACGGCGAATTCGGTCAGGTAGCGCAAGCCGAGGTCGACGTCGGTCGGATCGAGCGACGGGTCCGCGGTCGCCGCGCCGGTCCCGAGCTGTCGAGCCGGTCTCGTCGTCGGCATCGGACTCCTCGGGCAGCGGCGGCTCGAGGGGCGTCACGCGCGTTCCGTCACGGAGCAACGCGACGTGGCCCACGCCACCCTGGGCAAGGTCGAGGATGACCGCATCGGCGGTCGGATCGTCGCCGATCTTGCCGACGAGCTGGACCGTCCGGCCGGCACCCGCCGCGGGCGAGCCACCCGCGCGGCCGTGCCTGCCGCGGCGATGACGCCATCGGACAGCCGTCCGATGGGTCAGCCGATGACGACGATCATCTGGTGAGGGTACCGCCCGGCCGGACGCGGCGCCCTACCCGGACCCTGAACCCCCGGCGCTCCGCCGCTTCCGCCGCCGTCGCTCCCGCCGCCACCGTCCGTGCCGGGGTCGGTAGGCTTCGGGGTCTCGGTGGGTCGGGCAGTCTCGCCGCCGCCGCCTGGCCGGAATGGTCGTCTGTCCCGGTCGCCCTCGGCGTCGGTCGTCGGCCTCGGGGTCTCGCCACCGCCCCCGCCGCCACCGCCAGGTCCGCTGCCACCACCGCCGCCGCCACCGCCATGATCGTCCGTTCCGGTCGGTCGGGGTTTCTGACGGTTCGACGGTTTCGGTGGGCTCGGCGGTCTCCGTCGGTTCCGCCGTCTCGGTCGGCTCGGAGATGTCGGTCGAGGACGGGGCGGTAGTCGGTCGTGGCTCGAGGGACGGAGTCGGACCCGACGGACGGGCAAGCAGGCTGCCGACGGTGACGGCCCCGGCCGTGACCAGCGATCCGGCGACAAGCGCCACGATCAGGACGAACGCGAGCGCCTGAGCCCGGACCGCGAACGGGCGGCCGCCCGTCGAGGCGACCCCCCATGCGTCGCGGAAGGCCAACACGAACGCGCCAAGACGCCCGCCACGAACCTGGCTGGCCGGCCGGACGACGAGGCGCGGCGCGGGCTCGGCGGCGATCGCAGCCATCACCCGGTCCTCGAACCCGTCGGTCGGCCGGATCCCGGCGCTCACCGCAAGCGCCTCGAGCTCGCGGGCCGTCGTCATCGCCTCGGCCAATTCGGCGCGGGACGGATCGGCCTCGCCCGCGATGCGAAGCTCGGCGGGGTCGAACGGCCGGCTCGGACCGCTCATGCGTCCCCCCGGCTTCGACCGTCTGCGCAGGCGGAGCAGGCCGCGGCGAAGGTGGGTCTTGACGGTCGGCACAGGGCGTTCGGTCTGTCTGCGCGATCTCCTCGAGCGACATCTCCCCGAAGAACCGCAGCGTGACGACCTCGCGATAGGGCTCTGGGAGGGTCGCGACCGCGATCCTCAGCTCGGTCTCGCGCTCGCCGCGCAGGGCCAGCATGGCCGGGTCGGTCCTGGGACGCTCGTCCATCGCCAGCGCATCCGCCGCCGCCGAACCAGCGTCACAGCGCCGGCTGGAACCGGCCCCGTGGGTCGAGCCAGGTCACCGACCGTCTCTGGCCCACTTGGCGCAGGGCGATGCGGACGGCGATCCGTGTCAGCCAGGCACCGAACGGTCCCTCGCGCCGCCAGCTCGCAAGCGATCGATAGGCGGTCACGAAAGCCTCCTGGGCAGCATCCTCGGCCTCGTGGAGGTCCCCGAGGATCCGGTGACAGGCCCGCACCACCGATGCTGCCTCGCGGTCGACGAGGTGGCGGTAGGCATCCCGATCGCCGGCGAGCACGGCATCGACGATCGAGCGGTCATCGCGTTCGTCGTCGGGCGTGGTGGTCGTGTCGAGGATGGGCCGACTCCGGTCGCCCGGGCCGGTGTCCGGATGGGACGCCGAAGCCCGGCTCACCTCCATCTTGAGCGAGGATGAGCCGAGCCATCGGTCGCGTGTCCGTTCGAACACCGACGGGGTGCTGGAATCGGACGAGGTCAGTCGTCGCCGCCACCGTGATGGCCGCCGTCGCCGGAGCCATCGCGCCACCGGAGCCGCCATCGTGGCCGCCGTGGTCGTCGCTCGGCTCGGCGGTCTCGGCCGGCTCAGCAGTCTCGTGAGCGTCGCCGCCGTGGTCGTCGGTCGCCTCGGGAGCGTCGTCATCCGCTGTTCGTCGAGCCCGGGCCGCTGTTCGCGCCCTGGTGACCGCTGTGGGGGGTTAGTCCGTCGCGTCCGGCGCGTGGGTCGGGTCGACGCCGTGTCTCGGTCGGTTCGGCCGTTTCGGTCGGCTCCGCGGTCTCGGTCGGCTCGGCGGTCTCGGTCGGGCTCCGCGGTCTCGGTCGGCTCGGCCGTCTCGGTCGGCTCGGCGGTCTCGGTCGGCTCGGCGGTCTCGGTCGGCTCGGCGGTCTCGGGGGCTCGGCGCTGAGCTACCGATGCCGGCGAGTCCTCGCCCGTCCGGCTCAGGCCCTCGGCCGCGAAGGCCGCGCCGGCGACCAGGAAACCGAGACCACCGCCACGGCCACACCGGCCAGCTGACGTCGTTGCGCATCGGGTGTCGTCTCCATCGGTGTGCCGGTCGGATGGCCCGCGACTGTCACCTGAGACGACCGCTGCGAAAAGGTTTCAGCCCCCGCGGCTTCTTCTCCTCTCGGCCGTGGCACGTCCGGGTCCTCGACTCCCTAGGTCGGACGAGGTTCCTCGTCGTCGCCGAAAAGGTTTCAGGGCGGCCTCGGGGTCGCGTCGTCATACCGAGACATCCTCGTCGCGCTCGATGACCATCGGGCCGATGTCGGCTGCCTCGAGGCCGGGCAGGATCGCGTCGGCGTCGCCGACGAGGACGATCGCCGCTCGTCGGTGTGGATGTGCGCCGGGGCCACGTGCGGCATCGCGCGTCACGGCCTCGATCGAGGCCGGTAGCGATCCAGCTCGTCCATCGGGAGGCCGTGGACGATCAGGCCGGCGAGCGCCCCGACGACGGCGCCCGGCGTCTCGAACCGGAGCGGGAAGACGCCGACGAGGAAGTCGCGCGCCGGCGTCAGCTCGTCGTCGGTGACGGCGGGGCGCGCATGCCGGTCGAGCTCGACGATGATCTCCTGGATCGCAGGGACCGTGACGTCGGTGTTCACCGCGCCGCGGGCGGCGAACGGCCCGGCCCCGGCGCATGTCGAAGCCGGCGCCGACGCCGTAGGTGTAGCCCTTCTCCTCCCGAAGCTTCATGTTCAGGCGCGAGTTGAACAGCCCGCCGAGGATCGCGCTCATCACGGACACCGCGTGGAAGTCGGCGATCCGGCGCGGCAGCCCGACGTGGCCGATGCGGACCTCTGTCTGGACCGCGCCCGGCCGGTGGAAGAGCCGCACGATCCGCTCGTCGCGGCGACCGCTCTCGACGCGCGGCGTCGTCGCGGCACTCCGCGACGGCGCTCCCAGGCCCCGAACAGGCGCTCGGCGATGCCCGATGTCGCCCCGAGCCGTCGAGGTCGCCGCCGACGATCAACGTCATCCGGGCGGGATCGAAGCGGCGCGCGTGCAGCGCGGCGCAGTGGCCGCGGTCGAGCCCGGGACGGTCCTCGGTGCCGGCGGACGGCCGGTGGTAGGGCGACGACGCGGCGTAGATCGTGTCGACGAAGGCCTCGTCGGCGCGCCGGCGCGGATCGGCCTTGGCCTGGAGCAGGTCGTTGAGGCGCTCGTCGCGCATCCGATCGACGTCCGCGGCGGGGAACGTCGGTCAGCAGCGACCTCGGCCGCGAGCTCCAGCGCCGGCTCCAGGCGCGCGGCCGGGACCTCGACGCTGACCGAGGTGGCGTCCCAGCCGGCCTCGGCGTGGAGCGACGCGCCGAGCCGCTCGGCGGCCTCGGTCAGCCCGATGGCGTCGTGCTGCTGGGTGCCCTCGGTGAGCGACCGGGGCAAGGGACGTGAGGCGGCCTGCTCGCCGGGCTCGTCGACGCGCCACCGGCAGGATCAGCGACGCCGTGACGAGCTGGCGGCCCGGCAGGTGGACGAGAGGACCGTGAGCCCGTTCGACAGCCGTTCTGCCGAAGCGCGGGAAGTGGTACTGCGCGGCTCGCCGGGCTTCGGGCGCTCGGCGACGACCGGGATCGGGCGCTCGGTGCGCGTCATGCGCACCGCGTCATCTCGGCGGCCGGCGCTCGTCGTCGGCGCGCACGGTCGGCGTAGACCGGCAGGTAGGTCAGGACGAGCCGGTTGTCGGGACGGAAGACGTCGCGGCGACCGCCCGGATCTGCTCGGCGTGGCGGCCAGGTATCGCGGCAGGATGCTGTTGATCAGGCCCGGGTCGTCGAACAGCGTCGCGTACATCGACAGCCGATCGGCGCGTTCCTCGGCGCCGCTGGAGGGCGCCGAGCTCGTCGGCCTCGGTGAGCGCCTTCGCGCGCGCAAGCTCGTCGTCGGTGACGGGCTCGCGTAGCCAGCTGGTCCAGCTCCTCGCAGAACGCGGCCTCGACGCGTGCGACGAGACGCCCGGCCGGGCGGTCGCCAACCCGCGGTGACCGAGGCGCCGGCGACGAGGCCGAGGGAGAAGAACGCGACGTCCTGTGCGATCTGCTCATCGCGGACAAGGCGCCGTGGAGCCGGCTGCCCTTGCCGCCGGCAAGGATCTGGCCGGCGAGGTCCAGCGCGTCGAGGCGCGGGTCGCCGAAGACCGGCGCGCGGAAGCCGACAGTGGATCCGAGGCAGCGGCACGTGGTCCGGGACCGTCTCGCGGATCTCGTCGCCGAGCGTCGGCGGCAGCGACATGTCGCCGAGCGGCGGGATGTCCGGGTTGGCCGGGATCGCGCCGAAGTACTGCTCGGCCCAGCCGCGACTGCCTCGGGTCGACGTCGCCGACGATCGACAGGACCGCGTTGTTCGGCGCGTACCAGGTCCGGAAGAACGCGCTGACGTCCTCGAGCGAGGCGGCGTCGAGGTCGTCCATCGAGCCGATCGTCGTGTGGTGGTACGGGTGCTCGGGCGGGAACAGGTGCGCCTGGAGCTTCTCGTGCCACGAGCCGTACGGCCGGTTGTCGTACGACCAGCGCTTCTCGTTCTTGACGACCTCGCGCTGGTTGTCGAGGTTCTCCTGGCTCAGCGCGTCGAGCAGGGTGCCCATCCGGTCCGCCTCGAGCCAGAGCGCGAGCTCGAGCTGGTGGGACGGCAGCGTCTCGAAGTAGTTCGTGCGGTCGAGCCAGGTCGTGCCGTTCAGCGTCCCGCCGGCGGCCTGGACGAGGGCGATGTGCTCGGCCTTCGCGACGTGCGCGAGCCCTGGAACATGACGTGCTCGAACAGGTGCGCGAAGCCGGTCTTGCCCGGGCGCTCGTGCTTCGAGCCGACGTCGTACCAGATGTTGACCGCGACGACCGGCGCGAGGTGGTCCTCGGCGATGATCAGCCGCAGGCCGTTGGGCAGGCGATGTTCGCTGAACGGGACCTCGGGAACGGGGTGGGCACGCGTGACCTCACGGTTGGGCGGCGTCGGGCCGCAGCGGATCGTCACGACGATTGTACCGCTGAACCGTAATCGGACGCGCGGTCCGGCCCGACCCGCGCGTCGAATCGGGACGTTTGTAGACTCGCGGCATGTCCGTCCGGCTTGGGGCGTCTCACCGCGTGGTCGTCGCGGCATCGGTCGCGGTCCTGCTCGTACCCGGGCTCGTGTCGGCGCACTCCGAGCTGGTCAGCTCCGCTCCCGCCTCGGGCGCGACGGTCCCGTCCCCGTACACCGGTCCGATCGTGCTGACGTTCTCGGAGCACCTCGCGACCGGGAGCAAGGCCGACCTGGTCGACCCGACCGGCGCGACCGTCGCCTGCGCCACGGTCGACGCGACCGCGATGACGATGACCTTCACGCTGACAACCCGCTGACGCCCGGCGACTACCAGGTCAAGTGGGTCAGCATCGCCGACGACGGCGATGTCCTGCGCCAGCCCATCGTGACGTTCACGGTCGCGGCCGCAGCCGCCTCCCGTCAGCCGGTCGCGCAGCCCGCGGCCTCGGCCGCCACCGAGCGCCACCGCGGCTGCCGACCACGGCCCCCTCCGCGGCCCCGACCCCTGCGCCGTCGCCGGACCCGACACGCAGCGGCAGCGGCAGCGACGTCGTCGTCCCGATCATCGTCGCCCTGATCGTCCTCGGCGCCGGCGCGGCATACCTGCTCACGCGCCGCAACCGCCCGACCGACACGCCGTGAGCCGGCGCCGGAGCGGGCGACTCGCGGCACGGGTCGGCTCGACGCTCGGCCTTGCCCTCGGGCTCGCCCTCGTCCTGCCGGCGGCGGCCGCCGCCCACACGCTCAACCCGACCTACGAGAGCCGGCTGCCGCTGGCGGTCTACCTCGTCGGGGCCGCCCTGACCGTCGCCCTGTCGTTCGCCTTCGTGATCGTCCGCGACGTCCGCGCGACGCCGCCCGTCCTCGACCAGGTCGGGACGCTCCCGCCGGCGTGGCTGCGCTACCTGCTCCGCGCGATCGGCCTGTTCGGCTGGCTCTGGATCATCGCCCAGGGCATCGCCGGCGGCTCGAGCGACGCCGACGTCTCCTCGCTCTTCCTGTGGGTGTACGGCTGGGTCGGGCTCGCCATCGTGTGCGCCATCATCGGCCCGGCCTGGCACTTCATCGACCCGTTCTCGACGCTCCACGACTCGCGGCCGGCTCTCCTCCGGGCGGCGCACGTCCAGGGCTGGGCGATCGGCCGACTACCCCGAGCGGCTCGGGCGCTGGCCGGCGACGATCGGCTTCGCCTTCTTCGTCTGGCTCGAGCTGGTCGTCATGGGCGGACCGTCGACGCTGTTCATCGTCCTCGTCGGCTACACGGTCTTTACGCTCGCGATGATGGCCCAGTTCGGGCGCGACGAATGGCGCTCGCACGGCGAGACATTCAGCGTCTGGTTCCGGCTGCTCGGCCGGCTGGCCTACTTCCGGCTCGTGGACGAGACCGGGCGGGTCCACTCGCGGACGTTCGGGAGCGGGCTGCTCGAGCCGGGCTGGAGCGGCGCCGACGTGACGCTCGCGGCGCTTTGGCGTGTCGTCGATCATCTTCGACGGCCTGTCCCAGACCGAGGCGTTCTTCAACGTGTTCGGCGCGCCGGGCGTCGCGGTCCGGACGCTCGCTGCTGGTCGCCTGGCTCGGGATCGTGGTCGGGCTGGCGCTTCGCGGTCGCGCGGACGGTCGGGCTCGGGGCGATCGGCGCGGGGTTGATCCCGATCGCCCTCGGCTACCTCATCGCCCACTACTTGACGTACCTGCTCATCGACGGGCAGCGGATCATCATCGCCGTCTCCGACCCGTTCCAGAAGGGCTGGGACCTGTTCGGCACGGCGTTCTTCAGCCCGACCGGGGCCTGGCTGCCGGCGGGCTCGTGTGGACCGTCCAGCTCGCCGCGGTGGTCGGTGGCCACATGCTGGGCGCGTGGGGTGGCCACGTGGTCGCCGCGGCCGATGCGCCGCGCGGGATCACCGCCCGAGACCTCGCGGTTCCGTCAGGTCCCGCTGGCGGTGGTGATGGTCAGCCTGACGACGCTGACCCTCTGGTCGCTCGGCCAGGCGATCTCGTCGCTCACGACCAGCTCGACGGGTCAGCCCGGTGGCGGCGGCCGGCCCCGGGTCGACTCGCTCCGGAGACTGAGCCGGCCGACGTCAGGCCGGCGCGGTCGCCAGCGACGCCGCGGGGACCCACTCGTCGAGCGAGCGGACCTCGCGACAGCCGGCCGGCGATCTCCGGGATCGAGCGCCTCCGCGGCCGCGACCGCGGTCTCCATGGCGGTCAGGCACAGGATCCCTTCGGCCGTCGCGGCGAGCCGGATGTCGGCCGCATCGCGCACGGCGCCCGATCGCGGGGTCGGCGTGTTCACGACGAGGCGGACCTCGCCCGACGCGATCAGGTCGAGGATCGGCACCTCGCCCGCGGTCTCGTCGGCGGCCTCGCCGAGCTTCGCGACCGGTCGCGCGTCGTAGCCCGGCGTCCGCCAGCGCCGCGCGCGGTGCCCGGGGTCGCCGCCATGCCGGTAGCCCGCGCCCGCCAGCGCGGCAGCCAGCCGGCCGAGCGTGCCCTTGTCGCGATCCGCGATCGACAGCAGCGCGAGCGCGCCGTCCGCGCCCGGTCGCGGCGGGACGAGCGCCGCGCCCGAGCAGCGCCTTGGCCAGGGCCACCCGCGGATCGGTGTGGATGCCGATGACCTCGCCGGTCGACTGCATGCCCGGCCCGACTGACGGGTCCACGCCGCGCAGCTTGGCGGTCGAGAAGGCCGGCGCCTTGACCGCGACGAAGGCGGGCGGCGGCAGGTGGCCGCCGTCCCAGCCGAGCTCCGGCAGCGACGCGCCGAGCGAGATCCGGACGGCCAGCTCGACCATCGGCACGCCGGTCACCTTCGACAGGAACGGCACGGTGCGCGAGGCGCGCGGGTTGACCTCGATCAGGTAGACGCCGTCGTCGCGGACGATGAACTGGGCGTTGACCAGGCCGCGCGCGCCGAGCGCAAGCACGATCCGCTCCATCGTCGCCACGATCAGCGCCTGGTCGCCGTCCGAGACGGTCTGCGGCGGGAAGATCCCGACCGAGTCGCCCGAGTGGACGCCGGCGCGCTCGACGTGCTCGAGCAGGCCCGGGATGAGGACCCGCTCGCCGTCCGACACCGCGTCGACGTCGACCTCGATGCCCTCGAGATAGCGGTCGATCCGGACGGGCCGGTCCGGGTCGACGACGGTCGCCGCCGCGAGCTGGCGGGCGAGGTCCGTCGGCGAGTAGCAGAAGTCGATGGCGAGGCCGCCGATGACGAACGACGGCCGGACGATGACCGGGTAGCCGATCCGCTCGGCGAGGGTCAGCGCCTCCTCGACCGAATGCGCCATCCCGCCCTCGGGCTGCGGGATCCCGAGCCGGTCGAGCAGGGCCGAGAAGCGCGTCCGCTCCTCGGCCTGGTCGATCGCCTCGAGCGTCGAGCCGAGCAGCGGCACGCCACCGGCCGCCAGCGGCGCCGCGAGGTTGAGCGGCGTCTGGCCGCCGTACGGCGACGACGGCCGGCAGGAGTCCCGGCGTCATCGGGCCGTCTGGGCCGTCGGGGCTCTCGGCGTCGATGACGCTCCGCACGCTCTCCGGATCCAGCGGCTCGAAGTAGAGCCGCGTCGAGGCGTCGAAGTCGGTCGAGACCGTCTCGGGGTTCGAGTTGATCATGACCGCGCTCCAGCCGGCGCGGCGGAGCGTGTCGGCCGCCTGGACGGCGCAGTAGTCGAACTCGATCCCCTGCCCGATGCGGACCGGCCCCGAGCCGATGACGAGCGCCGCAGGCCGGGCGACCGGCTGGGCCTCGGGGACGGAACCGGCGGCCGCGTAGGTCGAGTAGAAGTACGGCGTCTCGGCGGCGAACTCGGCGGCGCACGTGTCGACCATCGCGTAGCCGGGCCGGAGGCCGAGCGCCAGCCGCGCGGCCCGGATCGCGTCGGGGTCCGTGCCGGCCAGCTCGGCCAGCTCCCGGTCGCCGAAGCCGGCCCGCTTGACCGTGGCGAGCAGGGCGGCTGCGACCGGATCGGCCGGGTCGGTCAGCCGCGGCCCGATGCCCGCCACCTCCGCCTCGAGCGCGACGTTGCGGCCCATCTCGGCGAGGAACCAGGGCGCGATCCCGGTCGTGCCGCGGATGACCGCCTCGGGCACGCCCCGGCGCAGCAGGCCGAGGATCCGCCACAGCCGGCTGTCGGACGGCTCGAGGAACTGCTTGAGCACGATCGGGGCGGCCGTGCGCTGCGCGTGGCGGGTCGATTCGCAGGCGCGCCCCGCCTCGTCGACCCAGCGGATCGGCTCGTCGGCGTCGGGGTCGCCGCCGTAGACGCCCTCGAGGTAGTCGAGCGCCGGTCGCCAGCCGGCGTCCTCGGCCAGCGGCCCGACGCCCGCCTGCTCGAGCCCGCGGAGCGCCTTGTTGAGCGCCGAGCCGAACGTCCGGTCGATGGCCATCACCTCGCCGGTCGCCTTCATCTGGCTGCCGAGCGTGCGGTCCGCGCCCGGGAACTTGTCGAACGGGAAGCGCGGCAGCTTGACGACGACGTAGTCGAGCGCGGGCTCGAACGCCGCGACGGTCGTGCCGGTCACCACGTTCGGGATCTCGGCCAGCCGCCGCCCGATGGCGATCTGGGCCGCGACCCGGGCGATCGGATAGCCCGTCGCCTTCGACGCGAGCGCCGACGAGCGGCTGACCCGCGGGTTGACCTCGATGACGGCGTAGTCGGTCGAGTCCGGCGACAGCGCGAACTGGACGTTGCAGCCGCCCTCGACCCCGAGCGCCCGGATGATCGCCAGCGCCGCGCTGCGGAGCCGCTGGTGGACCGCGTCGGTCAGGGTCTGGACCGGCGCGACGACGATCGAGTCGCCGGTGTGGACCCCGAGCGGATCGACGTTCTCCATGCCGCAGACGGCGATGCAGGTGTCGTCGGCGTCGCGCATGACCTCGTACTCGATCTCCTGCCAGCCGACGAGGCAGCGCTCGACCATGACCTGGCCGATCGGGCTGGCTCGCAGCCCGGCGCGGACCCGCTCGCGGTAGGCCGGTTCGGTCTCGACGATCCCGCCGCCGGTGCCGCCGAGCGTGAACGCCGGCCGGACGATCGCGGGCAGGCCGATCGTCGCGAGCGCCTCGTCGGCCGAGCTGTCGCGAGCCGCCTGGGTCGCGCCCCTCGACGATGAAGCTGGGCGCGTACGGCTGGCCGATCCGGTCGAGCAGGTCGCGGAACGCCTCGCGGTCCTCGGCCATGCGGATGGCCTCGAGCGGCGTCCCGAGCAGCCGGATCGGGTGTCGGTCGAAGACGCCCGCGTCGGCCATCGCGGCCGTCAGGTTGAGCGCGGTCTGGCCGCCCAGCCCGGCCAGCAGCCCCTCGGGCCGCTCCCTGGCGATGACCGCCTCGACCGCCTCGACCGTCAGCGGCTCGAGGTAGATGACATCGGCCACCGACGGGTCGGTCATGATCGTGGCCGGGTTCGAGTTGACGAGGATCGTCCGGACGCCCTCGGCGCGCAGCGCCCGACAGGCCTGCGTTCCGGCGTAGTCGAACTCGGCCGCCTGGCCGATGACGACCGGCCCCGACCCGAGGATCAGGACCGACGCCGGCTTCTGGCCGGGCGGTGTCACGACCGGGCGCCTCGCTGCGCGGTCGCCGCGGCCACGAACCGGTCGAACACCGCCAGCGCGTCGAGCGGGCCCGGCGCGCCCTCGGGGTGGTACTGGACGGTCTCGATCGGCAGCGTCGCGTGGCGCAGCCCCTCGACCGAGCCGTCGTTGAGGTTGACCTGGCTGACCCGGAAGCCCGATCGCGGCCGGCAGCGACCCGCCGACGACCTGGACCTCATGGTTCTGGGCGGTCACCTGGACGAGGTCGAGCTCGAGGTCGCGGACCGGGTGGTTCGCGCCGTGGTGCCCGAACCGCAGACGGGTCGTCTCGGCGCCCGCCGCCCGCGCGACGATCTGGTGGCCGAGACAGATGCCGAGCAGCGGGCGGCCGTCGTCGATGATCGCCTTCGCGAGCGCGACGGGGCCGTCGAGGCGGGCGGGATCCCCGGGACCAGGCGACAGGATGAGCCCGTCGATATCGGGGGCGAGGGCGACCGCCGTCGAGATCGTGTGCGGCAGGATCCGGACCCGGGCGCCGCGTCGGCGCATCGCGAGGACGATGTTCGACTTGAGGCCGAAGTCGACGATCCCGATCAGCGGCCCGCCGTCCTCCTCTCGGCCGACGTCCATGATCGATGACGGCGAGACCTGCCCGACGAAGTCCTGGTCCTCCCAGCGGGTGACGGCGCGCGCCGCCTCGACCGCGGCGTCACGATCGACCTCGCCCGGCGCGGTCACGATCCCGCGCATGCAGCCGTTCGCGCGCAGGTGCCGCGCCAGAGCCGCGGGTGTCCACGCCGGCGATCGCCGGGATCGCGGCGTCGCGCAGGAGCGCCGCGAGCTGGCGGGCATCGTCGAGGACGGCGGCCGTCGCGTTCGCCACGACCAGGGCCCGCAACCACGGCCGGATCGACTGGTCGTCGGCGGCCAGGCGCCCGTAGTTGCCGATCAACGGATAGGTCATGACCACGACCTGGCCGGCGTAGGAGGGGTCGGTGCAGACCTCCTGGTAGCCGGTCTGGCTGGTGTTGACGACGAGGTCGCCGCCGGCCGCCACGCCGGCCCCGAACGCGACACCCGGGAAGACCGTCCCGTCCTCGAGCGCCAGCAACGCGGGACCGAGGTCGCCGATCCGCGGGTCGACGACCGCACTCGTCCGGGGTGCCGGTGGCAGGGGTCGGGCGATCACGCGGCCCCGGACAAAACGAACCCACCGGCCTCGGCGGCTCGGTGGGCGGGCGCGTGCGCAGACATCGGTGCCTCCTTCGCCGGCCTCACGGGACCGGTACGCCAGCCTCACAGGACCGGCCATGAAAGGACCTCGTCAGGGTAGCATCCGAGCAGTCGGTCCGCAGCGCGGTCTCGGCTGCCTGGCCGACGGATCCGAGCCGACGGCACGATCGGGCCGCTATGTCGTTACGTCCAATGCCTCGTAATGCGTGATCTGCAGATCCTCGATCAGGTCCTCGGTCCCGGGGAGCAGGCGCGGCCGCTCGATATGAGGTCCGGCCCAGACATACATCGCAGCGACGTCGCGCCACTCCTCGAACAGGATGACCTCCTCGAGGTTGCCGACCAGCCGCCGAGCGAGCTTGACGTAGACCAGTCCGTCGTGAGCGTGAAGGAGCGGCAGCTGCTCGCGCATGAGGTCATGCACGCGCCCCGAATTCTGCGTGGACACGGTCGCGGTAAGGACGCGGACGATCACACGCTCAGGGTAGCGGCAACGTGGGCGCCACTCCAGCCCGCAGCCGCCGGCTTCTGGGCCGAATGAGCGGAAGATCGTCGGGCACGACAGTGTCGACAGCATAGAGAAGGTGGTGAGCCCGGACAGACTTGAACTGTCAACCCGCTGATTAAGAGTCAGCTGCTCTGCCATTGAGCTACGGGCCCACGTTTGCGCAACGTGTGTCTCTCTCGGGCTCGAGGGGATCCCGATCCCGAACGTCCAGACGATACCCACATCACCGAGCGCTGGGGCGGATGGTACCGCAGCCATCGACTTCGAGGCCAGCGGTCGTCTGCTTCGGACGCGTTCCGCGTGCGGCCGACCCGACCAAGGCGATGCCCCGCGCTCCCCCCGGAGGCGCGGGGCATCATCGATCCGCTGGTTACGGGCGGATAGCCACCTTCAGCACGCCGTCGCGGCGGTTGCTGAACAGGTCGTACGCCTCGACGATGTCGTCGAGGGCGAAGCGATGGGTGATGAGCGGCAGCGGGTCGAAGCGACCCGACTGGACGGTGGCGATGAGCCGCCGCATCCGCTCCTTGCCGCCCGGGCAGAGGGTGGTGACGATGCGATGCCCACCGAGGCCGGCCGCGAACGCGTCGTACGGCATCTCGAGCTTGCCCGAGTAGACGCCGAGGCTCGACAGCGTGCCACCTGGTCGCAGGCAGCGCAGCGCGTTCTCGAACGTGCCTTGCGTTCCGAGCGCCTCGACAGTCACGTCGGCCCCGCCGCCAGTGAGCCGCTTGACTTCGGCGACGACATCGACCTGGGTGAAATCGAGGGCGACGTCCGCTCCCATCCGCTTCGCCATCTCGAGTCGGACCGGGTCGCTGTCGACGCCGATGACGAGCGAGGCGCCCATCAGCTTGGCGCCGGCCGTGGCGCAGAGGCCGATCGGGCCCTGGGCGAAGACGACGACCGCGTCGCCGATCTTCACGCCGCCCGATTCGGGGCCGCTGAAGCCGGTCGAGGCGATGTCGGCGAGCAGGACGACCTGCTCGTCGGTCACGTCGTCCGGGATGAGCGTCAGGTTCGCCTGGGCAGACGGGACGAGGAGGTACTCGGCCTGCGCCCCGTCGATCGTGTTGCCGAAGCGCCAGCCACCGAGGGCCTCGAAGCCGTCGCCGTGCCCACACTGGCTGAGATTCCCGGACAGGCAGGCGCGGCACTGGCCGCACGGCGTGATCGCACCGACGAGCACGCGTTGCCCGACCTCGTAGCCGGTGATGCCGGCCCCGAGCTCCTCGATCACGCCCACCGGCTCGTGGCCGATGACCAGCCCCGGGCGGACGGGGTACTCACCTTTGAGGATATGGATGTCGGTGCCGCAGATCGTCGTCGTGGTCACGCGGATGACGGCTTGGCCGACGCCGGCTCGTGGCTTTGGGACGGATTCGACGCGGATGTCGCCCGGTCCGTGGAACACGGTCGCGCGCATCGTATCCGCGACCCGAGTCTCGGTCGGGCGGGTTTCGGTGAGAGTCACGGTGGACCTCCCTGTCAGTCAGTCAGGGGGCGGGACGGGTCGCGCATCGTGTGGCCAGCCGGCCGCCACCACTCGTCATCCTCGGCGCCTGGGGTGTGTCGACCAAGGGCCGAACGTCACGTTCGACCGGGACCCGGATCCACCTGGATACGGTCGACGAGAAGAGGGCCATTCGTCCGACACCATCGTGTCGGACGGCACTCGTCGACGGGCGATGGATGGCGTTCCCTTCAAGGAGGAGACGGATCGTGCTCCGATGCCCTCACGGAGGAATAGTCATGAAGGTGATCGTGGTCTATGAGTCGCACTGGGGAAACACCGCCGCGGTCGCAAGGGCCATCGCCGACGGCTTGGGGCCGGAAGCGCAGGTCTTGACCACAGACGAGGCGTCGCCGAGCGACGGTCGTCGACGCCGACCTGATCGTCGCCGGCGCGCCGGTCATGGCGTTCAACCTGCCCAGCGACAAGATGCTTGCGACGATGGCGGGCGACAAGAAGGCTCCGACGCCACCCGACGTGTCGCACGCATCCATGCGTTCATGGCTGGATCGCATGGCGACCGGCCGCGGACGGTCCGCAGCGTTCGAGACCGGGTTGCGCTGGTCGCCAGGCGGGGCGACTGGGGCGATCGACGACAAGCTGGAGCGGGCCGGCTTCACGCGACTCGCAAAGGCGCACCGGTTCGTCGTCAAGGGCTCGTACGGGCCCCTTCGCGACGGCGAGCTCGAGCGGGCCAAGGAATGGGGGTCCGAACTCGCCGCGGCGATGACCGCTTGACCGAGCTCGCGGATACGCTTCCGCTCGAAGCGAGTCGCGCCCGACATGGCAACGCACTTCGGGCAGGCGTCCTCGGGTCCACCGATGGCCTGGTCTCGAACCTGAGCCTCGTCATGGGCGTCGCAGGATCGGGTGCGGCGCACGAGACGATCGTCGTGGCCGGCCTCGCCGGTCTCGTCGCGGGGTCTCTTTCGATGGCGCTCGGCGAATACCTGTCGGTCCAGAGCGCACGCGAACTGTTCGCCAACGAACTTCGGATCGAGGAGGGACAGATCGCATCGTCGCCAGACGCGGAGGTGGCTGAGCTGCGGGGCATATACGAACGGAAGGGCGTGCCGCCAGAGATGGCCGCGCAACTCGCCGACCACATGGTCAGGAGCGACCCCGTTCTTGCCCTCGATACGATGGCTCGCGAGGAACTGGGCTTTGATCCGCATGAGCTCGGCGGGTCGGCCTGGGTCGCGGCCGGCACCTCGCTCGTCCTCTTCGCCCTCGGTGCGGCGATCCCGCTACTGCCTTTTCTGTTCGCCGGTGGACAGGGCGCGCTCATCGCGGCCGCCGGGCTCAGCGCCGCCGCCCTGTTCGGGCTCGGCGCGGGCATCACCAGGCTGACCGGGGTCGGCGCGGTCCGGTCCGGGTTGCGCCAACTCGCATTCGGGGCAGCGGCCGCGGCGATCACGTACGGGATCGGGGTCGCCGTGGGGTCTGCCATTCGCTGACGATGCGATGACGGCGGGCAAGGCGACCTGTCGCGGCCCAGCAGCGACTCGAGCCAACAGGATTTGACTCTCATGTTCCTTTAAGGGTTGCCCGGCAACGTGACCGCATGCCGATGTCCCTTCGCGCTCGGACCGACCATCGAACGCTCGCCGACCAGCGCCTGTCAGACCTGACCTTCGCCACGGCCGTGGTCGGGCTGGCCGCGACGATCGGGTTCGGCTGGCTCGCTGCCGTGACGTACGCCGGGGTCCCGAACCCGGTCACCGCCGACCCTGCCCAGGACACCCTCACGGTCCCGCGGACGCAAACCAACAGCGGCTCGTCGACAACCAACGGTGGCTCGACGACGACGCGCCCGAACACCAACTCCGGGAATGGGTCGTCGCTCGGTGGCGGCTCCTCGAGCGGCACCTCCCGCTCGTCCGGGCGTGCGCACGTCTCCACCGGCTCGTCCTAGACGTGCTCGAGCACGCCGAGTGGCGCGCCCTCGGGACGAACGCCCATCTCCTGGTCCTCGACGGTGATCTCGCCACGGCTCGGGCGGCCGTGGAGCGCCTGCTCGACGACGTCGACCGGACGTACAGCCGCTTCCGCTCCGACAGCGAGCTGATGCGCCTCCAGGCAGCACCCGGTCGCAGCGCCCGGGTGAGCCCGCTCTTGTGGCGGGCGGTCACGACCGCGATCGATGTCGCTCGTGCCACGGACGGGGCGGTCGACCCGACGGTCGGCCGTGCGATGCGGATCGTCGGCTACGACGATGACTTCGGCCGCGTCGCCGGCCGCGAGGCCGCCGATCCATGTCGAGCTCGGCCCTGTCCCGGGCTGGCAGGTCGTGGGCCTCGACGCGCGGACGCGAACGATCCGGGTCCCGGCCGGCGTCGAACTCGACCTCGGCTCGAGCGGCAAGGCGCTGGCATCCGACCTTGCAGCCGCGGCGGCCCGGGAGTCGGCGCCCGACGGCGGGGTGCTGGTCAGTCTCGGCGGAGACATCGCGACCTCCGGGCGCGCCCCGGACGGCGGTTGGCGCATCCTCGCCAGCGAGGACAGCGAGACCCCGGCCGACGCGCCGGGCGAGGTCATCTCGATCGAATCGGGCGCGCTGGCCACGTCCAGCACGACGGTGCGCCGATGGCGGGCCGCCGATGGCGCCTACCGGCATCACCTCCTCGACCCGCGCACGGGCGCTCCGGTCGAGGGACCGTGGCGGACCGTGACCGTCGTCGCAGATACATGCGTCGCGGCCAACGCCGCTGCGATCGAAGCCATCGTCCTTGGCGAGCGCGGTCTGGCGCGACTGGCGGCGGACGGCCTGGCGGCCCGTCTGGTCGATGCCGAGGGCGACATCGTGCGCGTCGGTGGCTGGCCGGAACCGGTGCCCGCCGTCGGAGGACCGGCCTGATGTTCGACCAGGTCCTGTGGTTCAGCACACGTGGAGCAGGGGTCGTGTCGCTGCTGCTGTCGACGACCGTCGTCTGTTTGGGCTTCGCGACCGTCACCCGTTGGCAGGCGCCAGGCTGGCCACGGTTCCTGACCGTCGAGCTCCACCGCTCGATCGCGCTGCTGTCGGTCGTGTTCGTCACGATCCACGTCGTCACCGCCATCCTCGATCCGTTCACCTCGCTCGGCGTCCTCGCGGCCGTCGTGCCGCTCGCCTCGTCCTATCGGCCGCTGGCGGTCGCCCTCGGGGTGATCTCGGTGGACCTGCTCGCGGCCGTCATCATCACCAGCCTGATCCGTGACAGGATCGGCCACCGGCTCTGGCGCGCGGTCCACTGGCTCGCGTGGGCAGCCTGGCCGCTGGCCGTCCTCCATAGCCTGACGGCCGGGAGCGACGCCTTCGCGCCGTGGATGTTGGCGATCACGGGGGCGTGCTGCGTGGCTGTCGCCGCGGCACTCCTGTGGCGCCTGAGCGTGGGCGGCTCGATCCGGAGCTCACTGGGCGAGGTGGCGGGGACGGTCGTCGCGTCCCCCGAGTCCCGATGGCCGGACGCCGAGGAGCGGACGATGACATCGCAGCGCATCCTGGCCGGTCCCCCACTCGATGCCGGCGCCGAGACCCTTGCGGAGCATGAACGGCGGCTCGGCCCGCGCCCGACGGCCGACGGCCTGATCCCGGTCCTCGATGCGAGCGGCCTGCTCGGGCGGGGCGGCGCCGGCTTCCCGGTGGCACGCAAGTGGGCGACCGTCGCGGAGCGCGGCGAGGGACGCGCGGTCGTCCTTGCCAACGGGGCCGAAGGCGAGCCGCTCAGCGCCAAGGACCGGGCGATCATGACGTTGCGACCGCACCTCGTGCTCGACGGCGCCGAGCTGGCCGCCGATGCGGTCGGTGCCGACCGGGTGATCCTGTACGTCGGCGGGCGGCATCTCGCGGCCATGACCGCCCTCGAGCGGGCCATCGACGAACGCGCGGCGGGTGGGTCGCGGAGGCGCGCGCGAGTCCCGATCGAGCTCATCGACGCTCCGAATACGTATGTCGCGGGCGAGGAATCGGCCGCCGTCCACTACATCGAGGCAGGCGATGCCCGGCCGACCACCGTGCCGCCTCGTCCGTTCGAGCGCGGCGTCGATGGTCGCCCGACGCTCGTCCAGAACGTGGAGACCCTGGCCCACGTCGCCCTCATCGCGAGGTTCGGCGACGGCTGGTACCGAGAGCTCGGGACGGGCGTCACGCGCGGTAGCGCCGTGGTGACCGTCGGTGGCGGCGTCAGCCGCCCGGGCGTGATCGAGATCGCGATGGGGACCAGCGTCCGGGAGGTGGCCGCGGCGGCCGGCGCGGCGGATGGCATCGGGGCCGTCCTCCTCGGTGGGTACTTCGGTGGTTGGCTCCGGGCACACGAGGCGTGGGACCTGCCGCTCGACCCGGTGATGCTCCGCTCGGCGGGAAGCGCGTTCGGCACCGGCGTCGTGTATCTCCTGCCGCCTGATATCTGCGGCGTCGTGGCCACGGCCCAGATCCTCGACTACATGGCCGGCCAGAGCGCGGCCCAGTGCGGCCCGTGCGTCTTCGGGCTGCGATCGATCGCCGACGCGGCTGCTCGACTCGCTGCGCCACGATCCGGCGATGGGCATGACCTCGAACGCCTCGTCCGCTGGTCCGGTCAGATCGCCGGCCGGGGCGCCTGCAAGCACCCCGACGGCGCGGCCGGGCTGCTGCGCAGCGCGCATCCGGGTGTTCGCCGACGAATTCGACCGTCACGAGCGCGCCGGGACGTGCATCCAGGCCGAGCGTCGGGGGCGGGCAGCCTGATGCCCGAGCCGACGGTGACGACCCTCGCGGTCGATCGGATCGTGTGCGATGGGTACGGCATCTGCGCCGAGCTGCTGCCGGAGCTGATCGACCTCGATGACTGGGGCTACCCGATCATCTCGGCCGAGCCGGTCCAGCCATACCTCCGCGATCACGCACAGCGGGCTGTCGCCATGTGCCCGGTCCTCGCCCTCTCGCTCCGATCCGCGCCGGGCCCTGCCGTGTCACGGGCGCCGCGTCAGTCGCCGCGCAAGCATCGCCAGCGTGTCTAGCACGCGACAGTAGCTCGATCAGGCGGCCCCACCGGGGATCTCAGGCTGCGGCTCCGGGTCTCGGATCTGCAGCACCGCCCGCACGAACATCCCAGCGGCCGTGATCCCGAAGAGTCCGAGGCTCACCCAGAAGATCGGGCGCGCGACGGCCAGGTTGGTGCTGCTCGTCAGCAGGCTCGGGATGTTGCCGAGGTTGGTCTGGTCGGCGGCCTCCAGGCCGTAGATCTGCGGGACGATGTAGAGGATCGAGGCGACGACGAGCAGGATGCTGACCCAGCGGAAGGCGACGAAGTCCTCGTCGGGATCGCGGATGATCTTGATGCACAGCGCCCAGAACAGGATCACGACCGACAGTGGCGCGGTGATCGGCAGTCCCTGGACGAAGTACAGGTTCGGCATGAAGAACAGCATGCTCAGCCCGAGGGTGATGACCAGCAGGGCATCGCGGAACAGGACGTACGACAGCCACCACACGTCGCCGCCGAACCGGAGGGTCAGCGACTGGAGGAAGCGCATGATCGTCGGGCGGGCGAAATGCAGGACGAGGGTGAACGTCCAGATCATCGGCAGGACGGCCGCGACGGACAGGACGAGCCAGCCGGCGGCGCCATTGGTCAGGGCGGTCGCCAGGTCGTCGGCATTGAGCGGCGGCGCGGGATTCATCGGGTTGCCTCCGCGGTGGTGGCGGCGGGTCGCGGACCGACCGAGCGCAGGTTGTAGTAGACGGCGAACAGGCCCATCACCCCGATCAGGGCACCGGACAGGTAGCACAGCGGCAACGCGACATCCGGGTTGAGCGAGCTCACCAGGAGCGGGAACAGCTTCTCCACGTGCTGGCCGTGGATCTGGGTCATCTGGACGCCAAGGAGGTACGGGACGATGTAGAGCGTCGCTCCGAGCCCGAGGAGAAGGACCTCCCAGCGGAAGGCGGTCGTTTCATCGGCGTGGCGGACGAGCTTGATGAGCAGCGTCGCGAACACGCAGACGGCAGCGAGACCGCCCGTGATCGGCAGCTGCTGGCTGGCGACCACATCCGGGTAGAAGAAGATGAAGCTGCCGATGAACACCTGGACGAGCAGCAGATCGCGCAGACCGACGTAGATGATCCACCACAGGTCGGCCCCGAGCCGAAGGGTGAACTTGCCGGTCGTGCGCACCATGTAGCCGCGGCCGAGGTGGAGCGACAGCGCCAGCAGCCACAGCACGACGAGCGCTGCGGCGATCGTGCCCTCGATGAAGGCCTCGCCGGCGTCGAAGAGGCCAGATACCTGATCGGGTGTCATCGCGTGCCTCCAGTGATGTCGTTGAGCTGCTGTGGTGCCGTCGGCGGCGGGACGACGTCCGGTCCGCGGCCCGCACGCACGTCGACCACAGGGCCGCCGTACATGGCGTCGCAGCGGAAGCAGCGGCCGGCTTCGCGTTGCGCCGTGGCCTCGTCGAACCCGACCTGGGTGGCCGCGAACGAACCGGGCTGGATCATCGGGAGCGGGGCATGCGCGCGTGGCCGCGCGGCCAGGTCGAGGCTGAGATGGTCCTCGCGCGCGGTCGGGTACCGGACGGTCTCGAAGATCGCCAGCTCACCGTCGGGGACACCGGCAAGGTATTCGTGGATGGAGGCGGCCGCCCGTCGGCCCGACGCGACGGCGTCGATGATCGTCTTCGGACCCGACACGACGTCGCCGCCTGCGAAGACGCCGGCCCGACCGGTCGCCAGCGTGCCGGGATCGGCGACGATGCCGGCCCAGCCACTGATCTCGATGCCGGCTCCCTCGGGCAGGATCGACGGATCGGGCTCCTCACCCACGGCCACGAGGACGGTGGTGGCCGCGAGCTCGGTCTCCGAACCCGCGACCGGCTCCCAGGTGGCATCCGCGTCGTCCGGCCGCTGCGAGGCCGGGTGGTGATGCAGCGCAGGCTGACGAGCGATCCGTCGCGACTGACCACCTCGATCGGTGCGAGTCCGGTCGTGACGATGATCCCCTCGCGCTCGGCTGCTTCGATCTCCTCGGCCTGGGCCGGCATCTGTGCGCGACCGCGGCGATAGACGACCGTGACGGGCGACGCTCCGCTGCGCCAGGCGGACCGTGCCGCGTCCATCGCGGTGCTGCCGCCGCCGACGACGATGGCCGGCCCGCTGAGACGCGGCTCCTCGCCGAGGTTGACCCGCTTGAGGAAGAGCGTTGCCGGGACGACCTGCGGGACGCCATCGCCGGGGACGCCGAGCTTGCGGCTCTTCGAGGCGCCGGTCGCGAGGAAGACCGCCCGATAGCCCTGGGCGTCGAGGTCGCCGAGCGTGAAGTCGCGACCCATCGCAGTGTCGAGGCGCAGATCGACCCCGAGCCCGACGATCCGGGCGATCTCGGCCTGGAGGACGTCGCGCGGCAGCCGGTACGACGGGATGCCGATGGCCATCATCCCGCCCGGCACGGGCATCGCCTCGAAGACGGTGACCGGATAGCCGAGACGGGCGAGGTAGTAGGCGGCGGACATCCCGGCGGGGCCGCCGCCGACGATGCCCACCTTCTCGGTCCGCCGGACGGCCGGGGGGTCGACCGGCGGCAGGGCGCCGTGCTCGACGGCGAAGCGCTTGAGCGTCCGGATGGCGATCGGTTCGTCGAGCACGCCCCGGCGGCAGACCGACTCGCATGGAGCCGTGCAGATCCAGCCGCACACGGACGGGAAGGGGTTGACTTCGGCCGCGACGGCGTACGCATCGTCGTAGCGCTTCGCGGCGATCAGGCCGACATAGCGACCTGCGTCCGTACCAGCCGGACAGGCGGCCTGACACGGCGCCATCGGTGCGCGCGATCCGGCCTCCTTCATCGAACGCCACACCTGCCACGCCTGGGTCCGGTCGGCGGTCTGCCAATGAAGCAGGTTGCCCCACGGCGACGGATGCTCGCGCTTGAGCGATTCGCGAGTGACGCTGGACAGCGGTTGCCAGGGCTGGCGACCGGGAACCGAGGCGACCGGTCGGTCGATGGGTCCCTGCCGCGGCGCCAGAGCCGTCTCGCCGGGCTGCGCCACGAGGGTCATGACCACGACCGGGCACTCGCCGATGCAGATGCCACAGCCGATGCACTCGCCGACCTGCACGGGGTGCTCCATCATCCAGGTCTGCGGGCTGCCGAAACCGGAGGTCTCGATACCCGCACGATCCGGCCTCGACATGTCGAGTGCCTCGACTGGACACGTGTCCATGCAGATGCCGCAGTTGATGCAGCCCGTGTGGTCGATATCGATCCGGTAGCCCATCAACCCTTCTCCGCACAGCAGGTAGCCGGGATTTATCGACCAGAGTGTCGGCGTGACTCGCGCTGGATCAGGGCCGGGCGGCCTGAATGTGAGCGCCGAATGGCACTCCCCTGTCGGCGTCGATCCGCGATCCAATGCCTGCTCGCGGTCGGTGGTGGTCGTTCGCGCGCGCCTTCTCGGGATTTGCGCGAACCTAGACATGCGTTCGACCTGTTCGCCTCGCGTGCCGATGACGACCAGGCGAGCGAAGGGCCGTGTGACTGGCGAATGGTCTGTCTAGAGAGGTAGGACGGTGCGCATCCTCTCCGTCGAGGACGAGCCGGCGATCGCCGATGCGATCCGCAGCGGCCTGTCGGCGGACGGCCACGCGGTCGACACCGTCAGTGACGGGGGCGAGGCGCTGGAGTGGGCAGCGGCATACCCGTACGAGCTCGTGATCCTCGACGTCGTCCTGCCGACGATGGACGGATTCGCCGTCTGCGGCGCGCTCCGGCATCGCGGGTTCAACGCTCCGATCCTGATGCTGACGGCGCTCGACGACGTCGCCGACCGCGTCAAGGGCCTCGATCGCGGCGCAGACGACTATCTCGCCAAGCCGTTCGCCATGGCCGAGCTTCGAGCCCGTGTCCGCGCGCTCCAGCGTCGCCGGCTGGACGATCGAACACCGAATATCGTCGTCCACGATCTCGAGCTCGAGCCATCGACCCTCGGCGTCAGGCGCGGAGGCCGGGGGATCCGGCTCACGGCTCGTGAGTTCGCGCTGCTCGAGCTGCTGGCTCGTCACCCGGGCCAGCTCTTCGCGCAGGATCGCCTCATCGATGCCCTGTGGGGCGCCGACTACGTCGCAGAGTCGAACGTCGTGGAGGTCTACATCCGCAGCCTGCGCCGGAAGGTCGACGAAGGTCGTCGCGACGGCCTCATCCAGACCGTTCGCGGCCTGGGGTACCGGATGCGGCGGGTCGGATACGAGCCCGAGTCGAGTGACGATCCGTCGATGCGGGGCGACTCGATGGATGGCGTCGCACGAACGAGCGAGTCCGCCTGATGTTCCGGCGGGCCAGATTTCGCCTCACGCTGCTGTACATCGGCCTGTTCGCGATCGCGCTCGGCATCTTCGCCGTGGTGTTCTACATCGCGTTCGCGAACGTGCTCGAGCCCGACTTCGACCTCAGCCCAGACCTGACGAATGCCCAGGTCGCTGAAGCCGCGTACCAGCTGACGATCGAGCGCGTCGCCGCGGCACTTGCCGTGAGCTATGTCCTGGCCGTCGCGCTCGTGAGCGTCGCCGCTTCCATCCTCGCCTCGAGGACGCTCAAACCGATCCACGAGGCGCACGTCCAGCAGCGCCGGTTCATCGCCGACGCATCGCACGAGATCCGGACGCCCCTTGCCGCGATCCGAGTGACCGCGGAGGAGGCCGGAAGCCGCGACCGGTCGCCGGAAGAGCTCCGCATCGCCCTGGCTCGGGTCGTGGACGCGGCCGACGGGCTCACGCGGCTGACCAACGATCTGCTCCTTCTGGCGAGGACGGACGACGGGACGTACGACCGTCCCCTGTCACCGATCGACCTGTCGGTCGTCACCGCGGAGGCGGTCGATACATTCGCCGACGCGAACGACAAAGCCCATCGGCCGGAGATCCGCCTCGAGCCGGATCTGGTGGTGTCCGCCGACGCCGATGAGATCCGGCGGATCGTCATCAATCTGGTCGATAACGCGATCCGATACAGCGGGGATCGGGTCTCGGTGAGCACCTCGGGATCGGATCGCGAGGCTGTCGTCGAGATCAGGGATTCCGGCCCCGGGATCGAAGCCTCCGACCTCGACCAGGTCTTCGAACCGTTCTATCGGATCCGGGCCGACGCGACGACGCCCGACGGGAGCGGCCTCGGCCTGACGATCGCCCGCAGCCTCGCTGTTCGCAACCGAGGCAGCCTGACGGTGACGAGCTTGCCGGGCGCCGGATCGACCTTCCGCCTGGCGCTGCCTCGTGCCAGGTGACAGCCTCGGGTCGTGTGAGACGCTGACCCGTACGCCCTGAGGATCTGCGCGACAGCTCAGGTGCCATTCAGGTTCGCGAACCACCGTGGCCATCGATGGTCACGACACACAGCCGCCCCCTCGTCTCGGAGAGCACCGGCCGAACTCGCCGATCTTCGCGAGCAAGGGCGCGGATGCGCCGACCGATCGCCGTCGGTCTCGCCCGCATGACGACGCGGCTCGTTGGAGCCACCCATCATCACGGGACAGCGCTTCCGGGCCTGCTGGCCGAGCGCATCTGGCCCGAAGCCCTGGCCACGCTTTCCGGCCAACTCGGCGCGACGGTCGTCGTCGTCGGGACGAACGGCAAGACGACGACGGCAGGGCTCATCGCCGCGATCCTTCGGTCCGGCGAGCGAGACCCGATCGCCAACCGGTCGGGGGCCAACATGCGACAGGGCGTCGTCACCTCGCTCGTTCGCGGGTCCGATCTCGGCGGTCGCCTCCGTCCCGACGTCGATGGTCCACCGAATGCCGTCTTCGAAGTCGACGAGGCGACGCTCGAGCAGGTCCTCCCCGAGCTGGGGCCGTGCGTGATCGTTGCCACGAATCTCTTTCGGGATCAGCTGGATCGCTTCGGCGAGCCGGACGCGATCGTCCAGCGCTGGGTGGCCGCATTGGCGACGGCGGCCGAGGGGAGCACCCTCGTGTACTGCGCCGACGATCCGCGACTTGCCATGGTCGCCTCCTCTTCCGCGCTTGCGACGCGCTCCTTCGGCCTGGTCGCCATGCCCTCTGACAGGGAGCAACGGTCGTGGGACGTCGGTGCGATCGCCGATCCTGTGACGTGTCAGCGATGTGGCCGGCAGCTGACGTACGCGTGGCGCAGCATCGGCCACCTGGGCGCCTACGCGTGCCCCGCCGGCCACATCCGTCGGACTGCCCCGGACATCGCCATCGAATCGGTCGAAGCCGAGGCGAAGCCGCAGCCATGGGGGGCGTGGGCCAACGGAACGACCATCCGGATCAGTGGATCGCACGGCAGCACCGTCATCCGACCCAGATTGCCCGGGCTTCCCAATGCATACAACGTCGCCGCGGCGGTGGCGGCCGGCACCATGATCGGCCACAGCGTCGGGTCGAGCGCAGAGTCGATCGAGGGCTATCCGGGTCCGTTCGCGAGGAACGAGTGGATGGTCATCGATGGCCGTCACGTGGTCCTGATGCTGATCAAGAACACGGTGAGCCTCGCAGAGACTGTCCGACTCGGCTCGAGCTTCGCGCCCGATTCGGTCGTTCTGGGTCTGAACGACGCGGCCGCCGACGGACGCGACGTCTCGTGGATCTGGGACGCCCCCATCGCCCAGCTGGTCAGGGGCCGCGACGTCGTCCTCACCGGGTCCCGAGCGGCAGATCTCCGTCTACGCCTCAAGTACGATCCGGAGACCACGATGACCCCACCCGCGTCGTTGGAAGAGCGGGACTCGTTGGCTGACGCCCTCGATCTCGGCATCTCTCGGGCGCCTCGCGACGGTGTCGTCGTCGTCGGGGCGACGTACACCGCCCTGATGGGCCTGCGAGCGATCACGCACCGGCGAGGGTATGCATCGGATTCGCCACGGTGACCGACGCCGGATCGTGACGGCCAGACCTGGACTTCGCATCGTCCATCTCTTTCCCGACGTCCTTCGGGTCTACGGGGACGGCGCGAACGTCATGACGATCGTGCAACGGGCCGAGAAGCGTTCCATCTCGACGACCGTCGCCCACGTCATGGTCGGTGCCAAGCGGATCCCACCTGCGGACCTCCTTCTGATCGGTGGCGGTCAGGACCGCGAGCAGGTGACGGTGGCCCGCGAGCTGGAACGGCTCGGCGGCCAGCTCATCGACCTCGTCGCGGGTGGCGCGGCTCTCCTCGCGGTCTGTGGCGGCTATCAGAACCTGGGTGTGTCATATCGCACATCGCAGGGCGAGGATCTGTGGTGCCCCGGCATGCTCCCCTTGTCGACCGTCGGGTTCGAGGGCGAGGGACGACTCGTTGGTCCAGTGGTCGCCCGAGTGCGTCCCGGGCTCCTTGGGCCGTCACGGCCGATCGCGAATGCCCGGCTGGATGACCCGTCGGAGCTGCCCAACCGCCAGACGCCGGAACGCACCGTCGTCGGATTCGAGAACCATGGAGCGCGAAGCGTTCTCGAGGCCGGCGCCAGTCCATTCGCGATCATCGAGATCGGCAGCGGCAACAATGGACGTGACCGGACAGAGGGGGTCGCGCTGCTGCCGGGAGAAGCGGGCTTGGACGGGCTTCGGATCGGTACGTATCTCCATGGACCCCTCCTGCCGCGGAATCCTCACATCGCGGATGCGTTGATCGCGGCCGCGCTCGGCCGGCCGAATCGACCATTCGAGCTGACCCCGCTCGACGATCAGCTCGAATGGGCCGCGCACCGCCAGATGCGCGCTCGCCTTCGTGGCGCTGCCCGCCGGGACAGCCGCGTCCCCGGTTGGGTCCACCGCGCCCTCGATCCCCTCGCGTCGCTCAGGTGAGCTAACGGCGTCCGCCGGTATCATCGAACGACGATCCGCCGGAGGGCCTACGACCGATGACCGACGCGACTGATCCCGGCGTCGACGCCGCGGCTGCGCGAGGCGACGAGGTCGAAGCGGCGGCCGCGGCACCGATCGAGATCCCGGGCGGCGGGGCGATCCGCATCGGGACCGCCTCGTGGACCGACCCGACGATGACCGCCTCCGGTGTCTTCTACCCGGCCGCCGCGACGACAGCCGAGGAGCGCCTCCATCACTATGCGGCGACCTTCCCGTTGGTGGAGGTCGACGCCACCTATTACGCGCTGCCGGCCGAGGCCACGGCGAAGCTGTGGGTGGAGCGGACGCCGCCCGACTTCGTCTTCGACATCAAGGCGCACGCGCTGATGACCGGCCAGGGAACCGAGACCAAGCGGCTGCCCAAGGCGATCCGCAGCGAGCTTCCCGAGCCTGCCGCCAGCAAGACGCGGATCTACGCCAAGGACCTGCCCGACGAGCTGCTCGACGAGGTGTGGCGAACGTTCCGCGACGGCCTCGAGCCGCTCGCGACGGCAGGCCAGCTGGGGTCGATCCTGCTCCAGTACCCGCGCTGGTTCTTCCCGTCGTCGGAGAACCGCGCCGCGATCGAATCGGCCGTCGAGCGGCTCGACGGCTGGGCGGCAGCCGTCGAGTTCCGCAACGGCTCGTGGCTCAACGAGAAGAACGCCGAACGGACGCTCCGATTCCTGCGCGATCGCAAGATCGCGTTCGTCATGGTCGACGAGCCGCAGGGCTTCAAGAGCAGCGTGCCACCGACCGTGGCGGTCACGTCGGACCTCGCCCTCGTCCGCTTCCACGGCCGCAACGCCGCGACGTGGGAGGCGAAGGGCATCACCCCGGCCGAACGCTTCCGCTATCTCTACTCGCGTGACGAGCTGTCGGAGTGGGTCCCGCCGATCCGCCACGCCGCCAGCGAGGCGAAGGACACCCACGTCCTCATGAACAACTGCTACGCCAACTACGGGACGACGAACGCTCGAGAGCTGGCTGCGCTGCTGGCCGGAGAGCTCTCCGACTGACAGATCCCTAGCTGGCCCGCTTGCGGCGCTGTGCCTTCGTCTCGCCGTGCTCGGCGCGCTCCTTGTTCACCGTCCTCGCGGCGCGCTCCTCGGCCTCGTCCTCGCCGACCCCGCGATCCTCGTAGGACTCCTTGATGTGCTCGTATTGGCGCTCGCGCTTGTCGCTCCAGGCGTTCTGTGGCATCGGACTGCTCCCCATGCGGATGATCCTGCCGGAGAGGGTCCGGCGAGCGGGCACGCACCCGCGCCCATCGAAGGTCGGCACCGCCTCGCAGGCGCATGACAGCTCGGGCGCCAGCCGCGTGCAATGCAGTTGCGGAGGCGGCCGGTCGCTCGCGCAAGGTGGTCCCGGGCACGCTGGCGGATACATGGACCGGCCCACCGATCCGGATTGGCCGAGGCGCCTGGCTGCCGAGGTGTTCGGCACGTTCGCGCTCGTGTTCGTCGCGGTCGGCGGCGACGCGATGGCAGTCGTCAGCGGTGGAGCTGTTTCGGTCGCGGCCCGCGCGGTCGCGCCAGGACTCATGGTGGCGGCGCTGATCTACGCGATCGGTGACGCCTCGGGCGCCCATCTCAACCCGGTCGTCAGCCTGGCATTCACGGCGAAACGGCTCTTCCCGGTCGGCTGGCTGGTGCCGTACTGGGCCAGTCAGCTCGTCGGCGCGGTCGCCGCCGCGCTCGCGGTCGGCTGGCTGTTCGGTGATGCGGTGCGGGCCGGCGTCTCGACCCCGCACGTCGCCGATGGCACGGCCGTCGCGCTGGAGGCCGTGCTGACCTGGCTCCTCGTCACGGTCATCCTCGGCACGGCCGACCGCTACCGGGTCGTCGGGCCCGACGCCGCCCTTGCGGTCGGCGCGACCATCGCGTTGTGTGGCCTCATCGCCCTGCCCATCGATGGCGCGTCGATGAACCCGGCTCGATCGTTCGGGCCGGCGCTGGTCGCGGGGGACCTGGGCAACGTCTGGATCTATGTCGTCGGGCCGGCGATCGGGGCGCTGCTGGCCGTGCTCGTCACCCGGGTCCTGCACGGCTCGAAGGCCGCCGACCCCACGGCGGCGGACGCCGCCCAGGGCCACGGCTGACAAGGGTGGGTTCGCCAGCGCCCGGCCGAGGGTAGGCCGGGCGCCGGCGGTGGGACACTGTCGCGCGCTGCCTGCCCTGCCCCCCGGCGCGGAGCGGCGCGTCGTCCCCGGGCGGACCGTGCGCTGCGAGCCATTCGGGATGTGTCGCGCAGTCGTCACCACCCCGTCACCGTGACGTCACGGTCACGTCACGTCGTCAGCCCGGGCCGTCCCCCGGGATCAGCTCGGCTGGTTGTCGATCTGGGCGCGCTGGAGCCGGCCCGAGAAGTCGACGTAGATCGCCTTCCACTCGGTGTAGGTGTCGAGGGCGACGTGGCCGGCCTCGCGATGGCCGTTGCCGGTCTCCTTCCAGCCGCCGAATGGGAGGTGCACCTCGGCACCGGTCGTGCCGGCGTTGACGTAGACGATCCCGGTCTCGAAGTCGCGCATCGCGCGAAACGCCTGGTTGACGTCGCGGGTGAAGACGCTCGACGACAGGCCGTAGCGGGTCTGGTTGAGCGCCAGCATCGCCGATCCGTAGTCGTCGACCGGGATGATCGACAGGACCGGCCCGAAGATCTCCTCCTGGCCGATCCGGTCCATCGCGCCGACGCCGGAGAAGATCGTCGGCTCGAAGAAGAAGCCGTTGGCGAGCTCGCCACCGCTCGCGCGATTGCCACCGATCACGAGCTCGCCCTCGCCGCGCCCGATCCCGACGTAGGAATCGACCTTGTCGACCGCACCCGCGTTGATGAGCGGGCCGACGTCGACGGCCGGGTCGAGCCCGGAGCCGAGCCGGAGGGCCTTCGCCCGTGTCTCGAGGCGCTGGAGGAGTGGCTGGACGACGCTGCGTTCGACGATGACGCGCGATGCCGCCGTGCAGCGCTGGCCGGTCGTCCCGAAGGCGGACCAGAGGATGCCGTCGGTGGCGAGGTCGAGGTCCGCATCCGCCAGCACGACCACGCCGTTCTTGCCCCCGAGCTCGAGCGAGACGCGCTTGAGGCGACGAGCCGCGTGCGCGGCGATGTGCTTGCCCGTCACCGACGAGCCGGTGAACGAGATGACCGCAACGTCCGGGCTGTCGACGATCGCGTCACCGACCTCGGCGCCGGCGCCGGTCACGAGGTTCACGACCCCGGGCGGGATGCCGGCCTCGGCCATCAGCTCGACGAGCAGCGTCGCGCAGTGCGGCGTGTCGGACGACGGCTTGAACACGACCGTGTTGCCGGTGACCAGGGCCGGCATCGTCTTCCAGCACGGGATCGCCATCGGGAAGTTCCAGGGCGTGATGATCCCGGCCACGCCGAGCGGCTGGCGGATGCTCATCGCCCACTTGTCGGGCAGCTCGGACGGGACGGTCTCGCCGGCCATCCGGCGGCCTTCGCCCGCCATCAGGTAGGCGATGTCGATGCCTTCCTGCACGTCGCCCCGCGCTTCGGCGAGGACCTTGCCCATCTCGCGGGTCATCGCTCGGGCGAGCCGTTCCTTGTGCTGGGCCATGAGGGCGGCGAACGCGTACAGGATCTCGCCGCGCTTGGGGGCCGGCGTCCGGCGCCACATGGCATAGGCGGTCTCGGCGGCCTTGATGGCCATCGCGACATCGGCTTTGCTTCCTTGCTGGAAGCGCCCTACGACATCGCGGGTGTCGGCCGGGTTCCGGCTTTCGAAGGTCTCGCCCGAGGAGGAGTCGACCCACTCCCCGGCGATGAAGTGACGGAAGGTCGGGGTCTCGACGGCGGTCTCGGTCATGGCGGCCATCGTAGACCGGACGCCGGCCATCGGCTCGTCAGACCGGCGGGAAGCGCCAGCGAGTGGCCGTCGGCATCTCGCGCCAGGCCAGCATCACGCGCGGCTCGAAGCGGTGCAGGCCACCTTCGTCCCAGCCTGTCGGTTCGGGCGCGTAGTCCGTGTACTTGGCGGCGTACGCGGCGGCCAGTGACGCCCCCAGTGTCGGATCGGGGCGGGTCGGCAGCGCGCGACCCAGCAGGATCAGCGCGTCGTTGATCCCGTCGAGATGGACCGCCGCCGCCGGGTTGACAGCCAGGTTCCTGGCCTTGGCCGTGTTCGGGTCGCCCGTCTCGAGGAACAGCTCGCCGTCGACCAGGACGCCCCAGACGGGCACCACGTGCGGTGATCCGTCGGGCGCGGTGGTCGCCAGCCAGTACGCCTGGGCGGCACGCAGCCGCTCGACGCACTCGGACCAGCCGATCATCGAGCCACCCTCGGCCGGCACGCCGTACGAGGCGTCGGGTGTCCGCGGCCGCTCTGCCGGCAGCTCGCGCCCGAACGCGCCGCTCACGCGGTCAGACTCGCTCGAATGCCGCCGCGACCGAGCCGCCACCGCCCAGGCACAGGGTCGCGAGGCCATAGCGCCCGTCGCGGCGCGCCAGCTCGTGAAGGAGCGTGGCGACGATCCGCGCGCCGCTTGCGCCGATCGGATGACCGAGCGCGATCGCGCCGCCGTTGACGTTGACCTTGTCCCAGTCGAAGCCGAGCTCGCGGCCGTCGGCCACGGTCTGCGCGGCGAACGCCTCGTTGATCTCGATCAGGTCGAACGCCTCGATCGGCATCTCGATCCGGTCGAGCAGCCGCCGGACGCCCTCGACCGGGGCGAGGAACAGCCACTTCGGTGCGACCTCGGCCTGTGCGTAGCCGACGATCCGCGCGAGCGGGGTCAGGCCGAGCCGCTCGACCGCCCGTTCTGAAGCGACGACGGTGGCGGCCGCGCCGTCGGTGATGCCGGGGGCGTTGCCGGCCGTGACCGTCCCCTCGGTCGCGTTGCCGCGGTCCTCGCCCTCGGGCAGGTCGAAGGCCGGCTTGAGCCGCGCCAGAGCCTCGGCCGTCGAGTCGCGGCGCGGGCCCTCGTCCACGCTGACGACCGTCTCGCGGCCCTTGGCGTCACGGACGGTCACCGACGCCATCTCGGCATCGAATCGGCCCGCGTCGATGGCGGCGATCGCCTTCTGGTGGCTGGCCAGCGCGAATGCGTCCTGGTCGGTGCGCGACACGTGGTCCTTGATCGCGACTCGCTCGGCGTGGGTGCCCATGTGGCAGTCCTCGATCGCGCACCACAGGCCGTCGTGGACGGTCGCGTCGATGAGCGGCCCGTCGCCGAGGCGGTAGCCGAAGCGGGCGTTGGGCAGGAGATACGGCGCCCCGTTCATCGATTCCATCCCGCCGGCCACGACGACCTCGGCGTCGCCTGCCTTGATCTCGGCCGCGGCCAGCATGATCGCCTTCAGGCCCGAGCCACAGACGCGGTTGATGGTCGTCGCCGACGTCGTGTCGGGGAGGCCCGCGCGCAGGGTGGCCTGGCGAGCCGGCGCCTGGCCGACGCCTGCCTGCAGGACCTGGCCCATCAGGACGTCGTCGATCCGGGCGGTCGCCGGATCGAGACCGGCGCGCTCGACCGCTGCGCGGATGGCGACCCCGCCGAGCTCGACGGCGGGAACCGCGCTCAGCGCGCCGCCGAACTTGCCGATCGGCGTTCGCGCCGCGCTGACGATGTAGACGTGGCCGTCGGGGCCGGTGCTGGGCTGGGTCATGTCCCCGAATCTACACCGGCCGACCGCAGCAGCCCGTCGGCCACGATCAGGCGGTGGATCTGGTTGGTGCCCTCGTAGATCTGGGCACCCTTGGCGTCGCGCATCAGCCGCTCGATGCCGGTCTCGCGCGAGTAGCCGCTCGCCCCGAACAGCTGGACCGCGTCCGTTGCGACCTTCATCGCGGCGTCCGATGCGGTCCACTTGGCGATCGACGAGACCTCGGCCAGGGGCTCGCCGCGGTCCTTCGCCCGGGCCGCCTCGTGGGTCACGGCGCGCGCGGCGGCGACCTCGCGGGCCATCTCGGCGAGCATGAAGCGGAGGCCCTGTTGCTCGGCGAGCGGGGCGCCGAACGCCTTGCGCTGGAGGACATAGGCAGTCGCCGCCTCGAGGCCGGCGCGGGCGATGCCCACGCACGCCGCTGCGATCGAGATCCGGCCCTCTGCCAGCGCCGACAGGGCGATCTTGTAGCCCTCGCCCTCGGCGCCGAGCCGGTTCGCGACCGGCACCTCGGCGCCGTCGAAGACGAGCTCGGCGGCCGGGCAGGCGCGGATCCCCATCTTCTTCTCGTGCGCCCCGAACCGGAATCCGGGCGTCCCCTTCTCGACCAGGAAGGCGGTGATCGCCTTCGCGCCGGCGGCGGGATCGAGCGTGGCGAACACCAGGTAGCGATCCGCCTCGGGCGCGTTCGAGATCCAGATCTTGGTCCCGGTCAGCCGGTAGGCGGTCGGCGCATCGGCAGGGCCGACACGCTCGGCTCGCGTCCGGATGCGCCGCCGCGTCGCTGCCGGCTGTCGGCTCGGTCAGCCCGAACGCCCCGAGCGCCTCGCCGGTCAGCATCGCCGGCAGCCAGCGCTTCTTCTGCTCGTCGGTGCCCCAGGTCACGACCGGGTATTGCGACAGGATGTGGACCGACAGCGAGACCGCCATCGACATGTCGGCCGCGCCAAGCTCCTCCATCACGAGAGTCCAGCCGAGGTACGAGAAGCCGGTGCCGCCGACGGCCTCGGGGAGCGGCGCGGCGGTCAGCCCCAGCGCGCCCATCTTGGTGAACAGCGCGCGGTCATAGCGTTCGGCCTCGTCGCGCTCGATCGCCGTCGGGGCGAGCTCGCGCGTGGCGAACTCGCGGGCGGTCGCCTGGAGCAGCCGCTCCTCGTCGGTCAGCGGGCCGGTCACCTCGTGCCCGGCTCGCGCGGGTAAGTGTGGAAGCCCTGCCCGGTCTTCTGGCCGAGGTGACCGGCCTCGACCAGCTCCATGAGGACCTTCGGCGGCCGAAAACGGTCGCCGCCGAGCCCGTCATCGAGGACCCGCATGACGCCGAGACAGACATCGAGACCGATGAAGTCGGCCAGCTCGAGCGGGCCCATCGGGTGGTTGAGGCCGATGCGTGCGCCGGTGTCGATATCGTCGGCGGTGCCGAGGCCCTCCTCGTAGGCGCGCATCGACTCGGCCAGGAACGGCATCAGGATCCGGTTGACGATGAACCCGGGGCGATCGGCCGACACGATGACCTGCTTGCCGAGCCGTTCCCCGAGGTCGCGGATCGCGGATCTCGGTCGCGTCGTCCGTGTCGCGGCCGCGGATCAGCTCGATGAGCGGCATGACCGGCACGGGGCTGAAGAAGTGCATGCCGACGAACAGCTGACGTCGCTGATGCTCGACCGCCTCGGCGAGGCGGTGGATCGCGATCGAAGAGGTGTTGCTCGCGAAGATCGCGGCCGGCGGGGCGATGGCGTCGATCTCGTGCCAGAGGCCCTGCTTGACCTTGAGGTCCTCGAACACGGCTTCGATGACGATGTCGGCGTCGGCCGCGCGACCGAGGTCGGCGGTGGGCTCGATCCGTGCGAGCGTGGCGTCGCGCTCGTCCTGGGTGAGGCGACCCTTCGCGACCGAGCGGTCCAGGTTGCCGGCGATCCGATCGCGGCCTGCCTCGGCGCGCGCGAGATCGGGCTCGTACAACGTGACCGGCAGGCCGATGGTGGCGTGGACCTGGGCGATCCCATGGCCCATCAGCCCGGCGCCCGCCACGAACACCCGCTGGATCTCGGTCGCCATGGTTCGGATGGTACGCGGGCCTCGCGGGTCCGTGCGGTCGTTCAGTCGTCCTCGCCGAGCAGCCGGTCGGCGGCCGCGTAAGGGTCGAGGCGGTGCGCGGCCACCTCCCCGAGGACCGAGGCCGTCGCTGGCGCGTGGGCGGGATCCATCGAGCGGGCGCGCACGCGTTCCGCGACGATCGCGAAGACCTGTGCCTCCGCGCGAGCCAGCCGGGCGGCCGACGACTCCCCTTCCCGACCAGTCGCGCGGTGACGATCGAGCGCTTCGAGCAGCTCGGGAACACCCGCTCCCGTTGCGGCCGTGGTGATCAACACGTCCGGACGCTTCGGGCGGGGTCGATCGCGCGAGTCGGCTCGTGGCGCGGTCGCCACCAGCATCGCCCGCAACTGTGCGGCAGTCCGTTGCGCCCCCGGCTTGTCGCCCTTGTTGACGACCACCAGGTCGGCGACCTCCAGCAGGCCAGCCTTGATCGCCTGGACCTCATCGCCCATCTCGGGCGCTTCGAGGACGACCGTCGTGTCCGCCGCGGCCGCCACCTCGACCTCGCTCTGGCCCGTGCCCACGGTCTCGATCAGGATCAGGTCGAAGCCCGCGGCGTCCAGCACGGCCGCAGCCGCGGTCGACGTGGCAGCGAGCCCGCCGGCGTGCCCGCGCGACGCCATCGAGCGGATGAACACACCGTCGTCGCCGGCGTACGCCTGCATGCGAACCCGGTCGCCAAGCAGCGCCCCGCCGGTGATCGGGCTCGACGGGTCGACGGCGATCACCGCCACGCTCCGACCGACACTCCGGACCTCGCCGATCAGTGCCGCGACGAGCGTGGACTTGCCGGATCCGGGCGGCCCGGTGATACCGACCAGATGCGCGCGCCCGGCCATCGGGTAGAGCTGCCGGAGGGCGGCTTCCGCGACCGGTGTCCGGTTCTCGACCGCGGTCAGCAGCCGCGCAAGCGCGAGCCGATCGCCCGCGACCGCAGCATCGGACAGCTCGGCCGCCCGGCGCGTGGCCGACTCGCCCACCACGCTAGTCGCGCGGTCGCGCGTTCGCCCGCAGGTAGTCGGCGACCTGGGCGATCGTCGTGCCCGGCCCGAAGATCTCGGCCACGCCCGCCTCTCGGAGCGCTGGGACGTCGTCGTCCGGGATGATCCCGCCGACCGTCACCAGGACGTCGCCCATCCCACGCTCGGCCAGGAGCTTCGTCACCCGCGGGACGAGGGTCATGTGCGCTCCCGACAGGATCGACAGCCCGACGACGTCGACGTCCTCCTGGAGCGCGGCCGTGGCGATCATCTCGGGCGTCTGACGGAGCCCGGTGTAGACGACCTCGAAACCCTCATCGCGCAACCCGCGCGCGAGCACCTTCGCGCCCCGGTCGTGGCCATCGAGACCCGGCTTGGCGATGAGCACCTTGATCGGCCGATCGGTCATGGCGCCGATCGTAGCGCACGGCGCTCCCCCGATACTGTGCGGATGACGGCCGACGCCGAACGCGAGACCTTCTATCGCGCCCAGGGCCGGCACCGGCGGTCGGCCCGGCTGCGTGCGATCCCGGCCACGCTGGCCGCTGCCGCGATGGGCATCCCGCTCGGCGTCTACCTGTCGCCCGTCCTGCTCGCGCTCGGCATCATCGTCACCGACCTCATCAACCTCATCGTGCCGGCGCCCGACGTCGGCGGTGCCGTGTGGGGACTCCTCGACCGGCTCATCGATGGCGACCCGGGAACGATCGAGGCCCTTGCCTGGATCGCGGTCATCTGGGTGATCCCCGGCGTCGTCCTGCTCGTCGTCGCCTACCTCGCGGTGGCCTGGCGCCTGCGTCGGATCGGCGGCGACGGGATCGCACTCGGGATGGGTGCTCGACCCGCACGGACCGACGACCCCGGCGAGGTGCAGCTCAGCGACATCGTCAGCGAGCTCGCGGTGGCCGCGGGGATCGAGCCGCCGCGTCTCCTGCTCTACGACGACGGACCGCCCAACGCGCTCGTCTTCGGGCGCGATGCACACCACGCCACCGTCCTGGTCGGTCGGAGCCTGGTCGACGCGCTCGACCGAGAAGAGACGCAGGGCGTGGTCGCCCGGCTCATCGCGTCGGCAGTGGACGGCGACCTCCGACTGGCGGTCGACATCGCCGCGGTGTACGTCACCTACGGCCTGCTGACGACTACGCTGTCCGGGTTCGTCAGCGCAAGCGCAAGAGCGCGCTGGCGAGCGGCCGTTCGGGCGCTCACGGGCCGCAGTCCCGACCCCCAGGCGGCCGCGACGGGGGTCGCCGCCCTGCTCGGACTGCCCGCCGACGACGACACACCAGACACGACGACCAACGGCTGCCTGACTTTGATCACGATGGGCGGGTTCATCACGGTGGGCATATCGCTCATCAACCTGTTCCTGAGCGGACCGCTGCTGACCTTCGCCTGGCGGGCGCGGGCCTATCTCGCCGACGCGACGGCGGTGGACCTCACGCGCGACGCGGACGGTCTCGCTCGTGGCCTCGGAGAGCTCGGCAACGGCGACGGCGTCACCGGCACTGCCTGGCTCGAGTTGCTGCTGGTGGTCGACGGGGCGGGCGGCGGCAAGACACCGGCCGGCCGGATGCCGCGACTCTCCGACACCGGGCTCGTCGTCTCGCTCGCGCCATCGACCGCGAAACGCCTTGAGCGCCTGCGCGCCATGGGGGCCGACACTCCGTCCGCCCGCAGCCCGATCCGACTCCTCGATCCGACCGGGCGACCCGTCCATCACCGGCTCGCGATCTTCGTTCTGGTCCTGATCCTGGTCCCGCTGATCGCCCTGCTGGCGGTCCTTCTCGTCATCGCCGTTGCCCTGCTGGTCTATCTCGTCGCGTTCGCGGCATTCGTCATCCTCGCCCTGGTGGCCGGTCCGATCAACGACTTCCTGCGCGGTCTGGCCGGTCGTTGACCCAGCGTGGCACGATGCCTTCGATGGACGCGGCGATCACACCCTTGGCGAAGAAGCTGAAGCTGAAGTCCGGGCTTCGCGCGGCCGTCATGGGCGCGCCGGCCGGCTATATCGAGCGACTCGGTCCACCCGAGGGCGTCACGGTCTCGACGACCCTCGACGGGCTGCAGGACTGGATCCAGGTCTTCGTCCGTACGTCGGCCGAGCTGGCCGACATCGTCGAACCACTCAAGGCGTCGCTCAGCCCGACCGGCATCGCCTGGATCTCATACCCGAAGGGCACGTCGAAGATGCAGGCGGACCTGACCCGCGACAAGGGCTGGGAGCCGCTCGAGGGGAGCGACCTGATGTGGATCTCCCTGGTATCGATCGACGACACGTGGTCGGCGTTCGGGGTTCGGCCGTACAAACCCGGCGAGGCGCGCCAGACGTTCCGCTGACGCGCCCCCCGGCCAGCTGCAGCCCTGTTCGGATCCGCGTGGTTACGCGTTCGCGCGGCTGAACGTCCGAGCCGCGAACCAGACCGAGATGACGGCCATGACCGCCGTGATGGCGACGCCGATCGCGATCTCCGGGTCGCCCCACTGGCCGTTGAACAGGGCCCGCGCGGCGTCCACGGTGTGCGTGAATGGGTTCAGCGAGCTCAAGGTCTGCAGCCACGCCGGCGCGAGCGCCATCGGCAACAGGATCCCCGACAGCAGGAGGAGCGGCATCGCGATGCCCTGGACGAGCGGGGCGAAGGCGTCCTCGCTCTTGAGGATCAGCGCCGCCGCGTACGACAGCGGGGCCACGGCGAGCCCGATGAGCACCAGCAGGGCGAGCACGACGGCGATCCCGGGCAGGTCCACCTTCAGCCCGAGCGGGATCGCCAGGACGATCAGCAGGATCGCCTGGAACATCAGGATGACGACGTCGCGCAGCGACCGGCCGAGGAGCATCGCCCCGCGACTCATCGGCGTGACACGCATCCGCTCGATCACACCGCTTCGCAGCTCGGCGATGAGGCCGAAGCCGACGAACGCGGTCCCGAAGATCGCGATCTGGATGAGCAGGCCCGGTACGAACCAGTTGAACGCGTTGGTGCCGGTCCCGGCGGCCTTCGTGGCGCCCTCGAGGAGCGGCCCGAACAGGAACAGATACAGCAGCGGCAGCATCATCCCGAACACGATCCAGGTGGGCTGACGGATCGTCAGCCAGAGGGACCGATGGAAGATGAGCCACGTGTCGCGTACGAGTTGCACTGCAGGGTTCCTCGTCGTGGTGGTGGACTGGGTGGTCGTGATGGCGGTGGTGGCGGTCATGCCGCAGGCTCCTCTCGAAGTGACCGGCCGGTCTGGCGAAGGAAGACGTCGTCGAGGCTCGGCCGGGCGAGCGTCAACGTCTGGGCGCGAAGGTCGGCTCCGTCAAGGAGCCGGATGAGCTGGGGAACGGCGCTGTCGCCCTGGTCGACGTACAGGCGGATGAGCTCGTCCTCGACCGAGGCCTCGCGGACGAACGGCTCGGCGCGGACGAGAGCGAGGACGCGCTCGTGGTCGCCGTCGATGCCGAGGGTGATGACGTCGCCCGCCACCTGCCGCTTGAGAGAGTCGGCTGTGCCCTCGGCCACGATCTGGCCGTGGTCGATGATCGCGAGACGGTCGGCGAGCGCGTCCGCCTCCTCGAGGTAGTGGGTGGTCAGGAAGACCGTGGTCCCGAGCTCACGCAGCGTGCGGATCTCGTCCCACATGCGGGCGCGGGCCTGCGGGTCCAGCCCGGTCGTCGGCTCGTCGAGGAACAGGACGCGGGGGCGATGGACGATGCCGAGCCCGACATCGAGCCGGCGGCGCATGCCGCCCGAGTAGGTGCTGGTCGGCCGGTCGGCCGAGGCGGTCAGCTCAAGGGCATCGAGAACCTCGTTCGCGCGTCGCACGGCCGCAGTCTTGTCCATGCCGTACAGCCGGCCCTGGATCACGAGCTCGCCGCGCCCCGTCTCCGCCGGATCGGTCGAACCGCCCTGCGGCACGTAGCCGATGCGGCGGCGGACCTCCTGGGGTTCGCGAGCGAGGTCGACGCCGGCGACCGTGGCGCTGCCGCCGGTCGGCTTGAGCAGCGTCGCCAGCATGCGCAACGTCGTGGTCTTGCCGGCGCCGTTGGGCCCGAGGAAGCCGAAGATCTCCCCTGCCCCGACCGTGAGGTCCACGCCGCGCACCGCCTCGACCGTGCTGCCACGCGTCTTGAACGTCCGCCTCAGGTCGTGCGTTTCGATCATCGCCCCGCCTGGGCTCGTCGTCCTTGTCATCTCGTGCCTCCTGCCATGCCCTATGCTCAGGCGGTCACTTGCGCCATCCAGCACTCCGGAGCATTATCTGCACAGCGCAGATAGTTACCGGATGAGGAGCATTTGTCAAGATGGAACGACGACAAGGTGTCGAGGGCGTGGTTCGCGCTCTGCGGCGCGTCAATTTCCAGGGCTCGATCTTCGGGCAGTCGGTGGCGATCAGGCTCGGCTTGAGCGAATCGGACATCGACGCGCTCGAGCTGCTGATCGACACCGGGGCCGCGACCGCCGGCAAGCTGTCCGAGGTCATGGGCATGACCACGGGAGCGGTCACGCGTGTCATCGACCGACTCGAGCAGGCCGGCTACGTGCGCCGGACGACGGACCCCTCCGACCGACGCCGGGTCGTCGTGGAAGTCGTGCCCGAGCGCGTCGCAACGGTCCAGTCGTTGCTCGAGTCGCTCGAACGCGCCAGCGAAGAGGAGGTCGGCCGTTACTCCCCTGAGCAGCTGGCCCTGATCAATGACTTCCTGTCACGCATGGCCGACCTGACCCAGACCGAGGCGGCGCGCCTGCGCACCTCACCCGAGGGCGACCCATCCGAGCCGACCGGTCCAGCCGAGCACGCCGCCCCGCTCGGCGGTCTGACCGCGGCCCGCCTGACGTTCCGCTCGGGCGCCCAGGATCTCAGGCTCCGACCGGGCCGCTCGGCCACCGATCTCTATCGGGCGCGGTTCGACGGGGCGACGCCGCAGGTTCGCGTGCGCGACGGACGGGTCCTCGTCCAGTACCGCGGCGTCCCATTCGATTGGCGCAAGCGGGTGGCCACGATCGGGCTCAACACCTCGATCCCATGGACGATCGACGTGGTCGGCGGAGTGAACCGGGTCGAGGCCGACCTGCGCGAGCTGAAGGTCCGCCGGTTCGAGCTGACCGGCGGCAGCGACCGCGTGCAGGTCGAACTCGGCCACCCGGTCGGCGACGTACCGATCCGGTTCATCGGCGGGGCCCGGACGATCCGCCTCGAGCGACCGGCGGGCACACCCGTCCGCTTGCGCATCCAGGGCGGCGCCGATTCGGTCGGTCTCGACGGCACGGCCTACGGCAAGAAGGGCGGCGACGTCGCGGTCGAGTCACGCGGCTGGTCGAGCGCGACCGACCGGCTCAGCATCGAGGTCGTCGGCGGCTCGAAGTCGATCGATATCGTCGAGCGCGCCGGCTGACCGGTCAGGCGGTCGGGGCCGCGCCCTGGCTCTCGCCGCCAGCCGCTTCGGCCGGAGCGGCGCTGGCGACCGCCTCGAGGGCCTCGTCCGACACGTCGTAGACCTCGGGCGTGCCGCCCAGATCGGCCAGCGTCTCCGAGATGACCTGGGCCTGCTGCGGCAGCGCCATCACCCCGACCGCAGCCTTGCCCCCGGCCAGCTCGGCGATGATCCGGTCGCGCTCGGCCTGGTCGAGCCCGAGTCCCTTGTGCCGGAAATGGCCGACGGCTCCGCCGCCGACAAGCCCCACGAGCAGGCTGGGTGGGGCGATGACCGCGAGCACGAGACCGATCCCGGCACCGGTGCCGGTCGCGCGCGGGCCGAGCTTATGCTCCTTGATGTGGCCCTTCTCGTCGAGGACGAGGACGCCGATCGGACCGATCTTCATCTCGAAGCTGTACCCGGTCCAATTCTTGAGCGACTCGGCCGCCGAATCCGCGGCCGCCTCGTCGTCGAAGATCGACAGCACCAGCTGCATGTCCGCCATGGTGTTCCTCCCTCTGAGTCCTTCGTCGGCCCGGCTTCAGCGCCGGCCGTACGTCACTTCTGTTCGCCGCCGGTCAGCGAGATCGTCTCGCCGGTCACGTAGCGATTGGCATCGGAGCCGAGCCACACCACGAGTGCCGCAAGGTCCTCGGGCGCGGCCAGCCGGCGCAGCGGGATCGACTTGGCCATCTCGGCGGCACGTTCGTCGGGGATCGACGGGACGCCGTCCTTGACCGTCAGGATCTGGGTCGGAGCGACCGCGTTGACGAGGATCCCGTCGGGCCCGAGCTCCTTGGCGAGCGACGCCGACAAGCCCGACGATCGCCGCCTTGGCCGCGGCATAGTGGGTCGCCCGTGCGGTCCCGACCAGCCCCGACCGCGCGGCCACGTTGACGATCCTCCCCCAGCCGGCGGCCTGCATCGCGGGCACGGCCGCGCGAGACGTCCGAAACGTGGCGCCGAGGAGGTCGTCCACGACCGCGGACCACGACTCGTCAGTGATCTGTGCGAATCGTTCCGTCCTGTACGCGGAGGTCGCGTTCACCAGCACGCCGACCGGCCCGAGCTCTTTCGCCACGCGCTCGAACATCGAGCCGACCTGGTCGGTGGAATCCAGGTCTGCATCCACGGCCAGGGCTCGTCCACCGGCTGCC
This sequence comes from uncultured Chloroflexia bacterium, assembly GCA_963797685.1. GTDB lineage: Bacteria > Chloroflexota > Limnocylindria > Limnocylindrales > CSP1-4 > SPCO01. Next base: position 396,576 of record CAWCQK010000001.1, read on the forward strand.
ACGATGTCCGCGGCGGCAGCCTCGGCCCGGGCGGCGCTCCCGGTCCCGGCCCGGTGATGCAACGCCACGATCGCGCCCTCGTCCGCGAACGCCCGGGCGACGGTCGGGCCGCTGCCCCCGCCAGCCCCCGTGATGAGCACGACCCGGTCGCGGAGGCCGAGATCCACGCTCAGTGCTCCGGCGTGTGGCGGTCGAGGTGAGCGAAGAACTCGGCGCGTGTCCGGTCGCGCGTCCGGAACAGTCCGAGGACGTGCGAGGTGGTCATGATCGTCCCGGGCTTGCGGACGCCGCGCATGACCGCGCACAGGTGGGTCGCCTCGATGACGACTCCAACGCCCTGTGGCGCGAGGCGTTCCTGGAGGAAATCGGCGATCTGCTGGGTCAGTCGCTCCTGGATCTGCAGGCGACGCGCATACATCTCGACGACGCGCGGGATCTTCGACAGCCCGATGACCCGGCCGCGCGGGATGTAGGCGACCGCCGCGGTGCCGAAGAACGGCAGCAGGTGGTGCTCGCACAGCGAGTAGAACGGGATGTCCTTGACCACGACCATCTCGCTGTAGCCGATGTCGAAGATGGCGCCGTTGATGAGCCGGTCGGGGTCGACGTGATAGCCGGCGGTCAGCTCCGTGTACATGCGGTGGACGCGCTCCGGGGTGCCGACCAGGCCCTGGCGATCGGGCGACTCGCCGATCTCGAGGAGGATCTGGCGGACCGCATCCTCGACCCGGCCGTTGGCCTCGTGCCCGGCCACGCTGCCCGCATCGCCATCGGCACCCGCGCCCTCGATCAGCGATTCGGCGAGGCCCGGCTCGTCGCCGATCTCCGTCTCGATCTCGTCGACGATGCGGCGGATGTGGCTGGGCAGCTCGGGCGGGCTGGACAAGCGATCGGGCTCCACGTGCAGGCGGCGATGGTACGTCGGACGGCCACTCGGCCGCGACCGTTCGCGGCGACCGGGTCAGCCGGACCGGCCTCGCCGCGCGAGGTAGTCGTGCCAGAACAGGCGAGCCGCGACCGAGCGCCAGGGCCGCCACGCCTCGCCAAGCTGCGCCATCTCGGTGGCGTCGGGGCGTCGGCCGAGACCCTTCACCTGACCGACCGATTCGGCGAGGGCGATGTCGCCGACCGGCCACACGTCGGGCCGGCCGAGCACCATCAAGAGGTAGATGGTCGAGGTCCACGGGCCGATCCCGGGGATCGCCTGGAGCGCGCCGTGGACGTCCTCGTCATCGAGCTGGTCGAGGCGGTCCAGCGCCAGCGAGCCGTCCGCGACCGCTCTCGCCAGCGCCCGGCCGTAGCGTGCCTTCTGACGGCTGAACCCGATGGCCAGCAGCTCGGCGTCGTCGAGCTCGAGGAAGCGGGCCGGCGTGAGCGGGTCGGCGACCGCCCGCAGCCGGTCGAAAGCGGCCTGGGCGGAGGCCAGCGAGACCTGCTGCTCCAGGACGATGTGGAGGAGCGTCGCGAACCCCGGGGCACGGTCCCACAGCGGCGGCGGACCGTGGCGGGCGACGATCGCGGCCAGATCCGCGTCCCGCGCGGCGAGGGTGGCCACGGCAGCGGCCAGGCCGGCGTGGTCGAGGCGCGTCGTCAGCGGTGTCGTCGGCGGGGTCATCGCGGCTCGAATGGACGGCCGTCCGCCCCGCGCAGCCACGCGCGGGTGTTCTCGCCGAGCGTCGGCCTGTGGTAGCCGCCCTCCTGGAGGACGACGAGCCGCCGACCGAGCGCCGCGACCCGCCGCCCGACCTCGTGGTAGACGGCCGTCGTGAGCGCGAACGTCCCGATCGGGTCGTCGCGATAGGTGTCGAACCCGAGCGAGACCACGATGATCGAGCCTGGCACGGCCGCGATCGCCTCGAGCGCGCGGTCCAGCGCCCCCAGGTAGACGTCGTCGGTCGTGCCGGGCGGAAGCGGCAGGTTCAGGTTCTCCCCTGCCCCGTCGCCCTCTCCGATCTCGTCGGCACGACCGAGGAAATACGGGTAGTCGTGGTCCGGGTCGGCGTGGAGCGAGACGTAGCGGACGTCACCGCGCCGCCAGAAGATCTGCTGCGAGCCGTTGCCGTGGTGGTAGTCGAGATCGAGGATGGCGACCCGCTCGCCGGTCGCTCCGACGATCGCCTCGGTCGCGATCGCGGCGTTGTTGAAGAAGCAGTAGCCGCCGTACATCGAGCGCGCCGCGTGATGGCCGGGCGGCCGGCACAGGCCGTAGGCGGCGCGCTCGCCGGCGAGCACGAGGTCGACCGTCGTGAGCGCGACGTCCACCGCCGCCCGGGCCGCGACGTACGTGCCCGCAACGAGGGGCGCGGCGGAGTCGAGGCCCCAGAACCCGGCCCGCCCGCCGACGTGGACCGGCTCCCGCGCCAACGCCTCGACGGCAGCGTCGGACATCCCCTCGAACATCGCCCGGTTCGGGTAGGTATCGGCGCTCAGGAACGGGCGATCGATCCGCTGGCGCTCTAGCTCCGTCCAGGCGACCTCGAGGAATCGCACCAGGCCCGGGTCGTGGACGGCCGTGATCGGTGCCTCGCCGTGCTCGGCCGGCGCGGTCAGTGCGAACCCACCGTCGGCCTCGAGCGCTGCGCGGATCAGCTCGGCGCGCTCGGCGACCTCGTTCGCCGGGACTGGCATACCCATGAACGTCTCGGTCGTGATGTCGTGCCCGAGGTGAGCGGGCGAGTAGACGACCTGCATCGACGGCGAGCCCCTACGCGTCGGCCTCGCCGGCGACCGACAGGATCGCCGCGCTGACCGCCTCCGGACGGTAGCGCATCAGGTTGTGGCCGTCGTGCGGAAACGACGCCGCACGGATGCGGCCGCGCCCGGCGCCCGCCCGGGCCGATGAGGCTGCAGACAGGGCCTTGGCCCGGCTGCCCTCTTCGTCGTCCGCGGCGATGAGTGCGACGACCGGTGCCGTGACCGCGGCCAACGTCTCCAGGGGGTCGTAGTCGAACATCGCCCGGACGCTCGCCTCGGCCGCGTGCGGTCGCGTCGCCGGCACGACCTTGCCGGCGTGCGTCTCGACCACCGTGGCCCGGGCCGCCCGCTGCTGATCGGCGTCCCAGGTCGCCGGGTCGAACGCCGCGCGATCGGCAAGGAAGGCCGTCATCGAGCGCATGACCTCGGGCGGCTCGTCAAGCCCGCGCAGGAACTCATCGACATCCATGCCGCTGGACGCTTCGAGCGACTCCCAGCCCCCGTCGACGAGAACGAGCCCGGCACACCGCTCGCCGATCGCGGCCGCGGCCCACGCCGCGACGATCGCCCCGAACCCGTGGCCGGCCAGCACGACCGTGTCGCTGGGCTCGACCAGCAGGCCGGATCCCTCCGCGACGGCGAGCACGTCTCCCGCGAAGGAGTCCGGGTCGTACCCCTCTGTCGGTGCGTCCGACAGACCGTGGCCGCGGAGGTCCATCGCCACGACGTGCCGCACGGCACGCAGCCGGCGGGCGACGGGCGCCCATGACCAGGCCGTGTTGGACAGCCCGTGGATGAGCAGCACGCCCGGGGACCGGCCCGGCCCGCCGCCCCACCTCCCCTCCCCGTCCCAGTCGAGGAAGTGGATCCGATCGCCAGGCTCGACGACGACCACGAAGCCGTCGGGCTCGGCCATGGGATCCGGCGCTGGCACGGGCTCCATCGCCCCTAGGATACGGGGACGATGGTCAAGCACCGACGCGGGTCACGCCGCCAGCGCCCGCGATCCGCGCACCGGCCGTTCGAGGAGCTGGTCGGATCGGCGCTCGACGCCATCCCCGAGCCGTTCGCCAGCGCGCTCGACGAGGTCGCCATCGTCATCGCCGACGAGCCGAGCGACGAGCAGCGACGCGAGAACGAGCTCGAGCCCGACGACTCGCTGTACGGCTTGTACGAGGGCGTCCCACGCACCGAATGGGGCGCCGACTCGGCGCCCATCCCGAACCGGATCATCCTGTTCCGGCTGCCGCTGGAGGAGGACTTCGCCGATCCTGACGACCTCGCCGACGAGGTCTGGGTCACGGTCATCCACGAGCTCGCCCATCACCTCGGGATCGACGACGACCGTCTCGAGGCCCTCGGGATCGACTGACCGTCAGCTCACGAAGCTGCCGACGAACCCTGCCAGCGCGATGACGCCGATGGCGAGCCCGATGAGCATCGGGATCGTCAGCCAGCGGAAACGTCGCACGCCAGAAAGTCGGATCGTCGGGTCGCGATCGCCGCCGGGCCGGACGTGATCCAGGCCGTATGTCGCATGTGTGAGCCCGATGAACATCACCACCTGCGGCGCGATCGAGATGGCCAGCGCGGTGTAGATCAGCGTCCCGAGCGCGAACACGGCAGCCACGACCCCGACCGTGACGAGAGCCAGCCCGAACGGACCGGAGTCGGGTCCGAGCCCGAGCGCCCCGAAGACCTTCAGCGCGATATCCAGGCCGGCCCCGAGTCCGAGCGACACGAGCAGGACGGCGATGGTCTCGAACACGGCGACGAGGGCCGCCGCCGCCTTCCGTGCCCGGAACACCCGGAAGGAGCGGCGGGTCGCCTCGACCGGTGGAACGTCGCCGAGGACCACACCGGTCAGGAGGTAGGCGAGCGGCGCACCGACGAGCCCGGCGGCGAGGGTCGAGGCCACGATCGAGAGGTCCGTCTGCGGGCCGAACGCTGCCTCGAAGGCGAGGCCGAGGATCTGCTGGACGATGAGCACCGGGATCCCGACGATCAACGACACCCCGACGACCCGCCAGAACACCATCCTCGATCGGGCGAGCGTCGCACGGACGTCGACCGGACGTCCGGCATAGCGGCCGCCGAGGATCGACGCGGCCATCGCCCGGCTCTCGACTGCCGCCACGAAGAGCCCGAGCCCTGCGAGTGTGCCGAGGACGCTGTACCAGGCCGCGGCACCGCCGAGCAGGATCGATCGCATCTCGCCCTCGGTCCGATCGACGGACGCGACCTCGCTGGCCCAGGACGCGAGGGCGAGCGGGCCAAGCGTGACGAGGGTGATGGCGCCGATGTAGAACGAGGCTCGGCGCATGTCGTCCGACGCCAGCGTCAGGAGATCGAAGCTCGCCCCGAGCAGCCGCCGCGTCGACTCGACGGCCGGGACGGGATGCGGCAGGGTCTGGGCCGGCGGCGGCGGCGGCTCGCTCGGAGACGCGGGCTCGAGCGGCATCGGCAGCACGGCCGGTGGTGTCGACGCCTCGTCGGTCGCGCCTGAGACCTCGGTCACGCCTCCGCCCCGGGCAGCGTCGCCGCCCCGGCGAACAGCTCCCCGACCCGGCCGATGTCGACGTTCCCGCCCGATGCGACCACGGCGACCCGCTCGCCATCGTGGATCGGGATCCGGCCGGCGAGCACCGCCGCAAGTGCGGCGGCCCCGGCCGGCTCGAGCAGCTGCTTCATCCGCTCGGCCGCGAAGCGCATCCCCGCCTGGATCGTGGGGTCGTCGAGCAGCACGATGTCATCGACGTAGCGCCTGCACATCGCCATCGTCCAGACGCCGGCGAATGGAGCGCCGAGGCCGTCCGCGACGCTCTGTGGCTGGATCGGGACGACTTTGTTTGCGGCGAGGGCGAGCGTCATCGCATCCGACCCTTCTGGCTCGACGCCATAGACCCGGATCCCGGGCCGGCGCAGCTTCAGCGCGGCCGCGATGCCCGAGATGAGCCCGCCGCCGCCGACGCCGATGACGGCGACATCGAGGTCGGGCAGGTCCTCGATCATCTCGAAGCCGGCCGACGCATGCCCGGCGATCACGGCCGGATCGTCGAACGGGTGGCACAGGACGAGGCCTTCGGCCTCGCGGATCCGTTCGAGCTCGGCAAGGGTCTCGCCGACGTGGGCACCGTGGAGCACCACCCGCGCGCCGTAACCAAGGCACGCGTCGACCTTGGAGCGCACCGCGCCGGTCGGCATCACGACCGTCATCGGCACGCCGGCCGTCCGGCCGGCCCACGCATACGCCTGGCCCGCATTGCCGGCCGACAGGGTGATCGCGCCATGCGCCGCAGCCTCGGGGCTCAGCGTCGCGATGCGGTTGGTCATCCCGCGGGCCTTGAACGAGCCTGTCTTCTGGAGGTGCTCGGCCTTCACGTACAGGCGGTCGTCGCCCAGGCGGACCCCCGTCGCGGCCGTGGTCCACGTCGCGGCCGTGGCGGACGACAGCAGCGGCGTCCGATGCACGATCCCGGCCAGTCGGGCACGCGCTTCCTCGAGCTCGCGCAGCGGGATGTCGAGCGCGTCGGTTTCGGCCATGCGGGCGAGTATCGCACGCACCTCGGCCGAGTTACGACGCGACTGCAAGGTCCGATGGCGGCCATGACGACCGGCATGAGACGCGCGGGGCGGTAGGCTGACAGCCTGTTCAGGAGGCGAAACGATGCAGCACGCCAGCGGGACGTTCCATGTCTCGAACATGAAGGACGAGCCGTACCAGGAGCTCAAGGCAGGCGGGAAGCTCACCCGGGCGACCGGGGACCAGGCCTACGAGGGAGATATCGGCGGCACGGGTGACGTCCAGTGGCTCATGTCATATCGAGCCGACGGGACCGCCCATTTCGTCGGGATCTGGCGGATCACCGGCTCGGTCGATGGTCGGTCAGGTTCGTTCGTCGTCGAATCGACCGGCGAATTCGACGGCAAGGCAAGCGCCGGGAGCCTGTCTGTGGTCGAAGGTCTCGGCGAAGGCGACCTCGAGGGCATCCGTGGCAGCGGTTCGTTCCGTGCACCCGGCGGTGCGGACGCGACCTACGAGCTCGACTATCAGATCGCCGAGCCGGTGGCGGTGGGCGCGAACGACGAACTAGTTGCGTGTTTGCGCAAGCGTTGATATGATTCTCGCGATGTTGGATCGCCTGCCGGTTTCCGAAGAGATCGACCGAACGCGCTATGCGGCGGTCGGTCGCGCGCTGTCGGACCCGAAACGCCTGTGCGTCCTCGAATCGCTCGCCGTCGGCGAGCTGTCGGTGACCGACCTGAGCGAACGGGTCGGCTGCCAGGTTCCCAACATGAGCCAACATCTCGCGGTGCTGCGGAGCGCCGGTCTCGTGACCACGCGCCGGGAAGGCACCACGATCTATTACCGCCTCGCGGACCCCCGGGTCATCGAGGCATATCGTCTCATCCAGGACATCGCGCGCTAGGGCGCATAAGAAAGGACATCGAATCCCGATGGCGGAGATCAGGGTCGCGACCGACGCGAATTTCGAGGAGCTCGTCCTCAAGTCGGAGCGCCCGGTCGTTGTCGACTTCTGGGCGGCGTGGTGCGGACCCTGCAAGATGGTCGCACCCGAGATGGAGAAGCTGGCGGCCAAGTACGACGGCGCGGTCGATGTCGTCAAGGTCGATGTCGACGCGAATCCGGGGCTGTCGCAGGCCTTCAACATCCTGAGCATCCCGGTCATCGCGTTCTTCAAGCCCGGCTCGCAGCCGCAGGGCGTCGTCGGCTTCCGGCCGCTCGAGCAGCTCGAGCAGACGTTCAACCTCGCCGAGTACGCGGTCGACAAGATCGACGTCGCGGCGCCCGCCGCCGACTGACGGCTCCCCCGACAGAGACACGACCCCGGTCATCGGCCGGGGTCGTTTCGATTCAAGGAGACCGACGATGAAGCAGTTCGAGCCACTGATCGGCACCTGGCACGGCGAAGGTGAGGTCCCGATCGATCCTCCGATGAGGGTGACCTCCGATGCAACGCTCGAGCGGATGGGCGTCTTCATCGTGTTCAGGTCGGCGGGTGAGCCGGTGGAGGTGCCCGACACCATCGCGATCATCGGCGGCGCATCCGACGGCGAGCCGCAACCGATGCACTACTTCGACTCGCGCGGGGTCAAACGGCTGTTCATGACGGCTCTTGACGGCTCGACCTGGAACATCTGGCGGGCCCCCGGTGAGGACTGGAACGGCCCCGACGGCCCGGGCTTCAACCAGCGTTTCATCGGCGAGATCTCGGATGACGGCACGACGATCGAGGGTCGTTGGGAGCGCGGGATGGGCGACGCCGGGGACCAGTGGGAGCTCGACTTCCCGATCGATTACGTCCGTCTGTAACGCCGCTGGACGCCGGGTCTAGTTGCGTGGCTCTGCGCGGCGATGGGCCGACGCAAGCCACGCGACGGCGCGGTCGGCGGCGTGATCGTCGAGCTCGTGTGGCGCGAAGGCGACCCAGCCCGGTCCGCGCTCGGACGGCGTGACGTCCGGCGTCCGGGCCGCAGCATCGGCGACGGCCGGATCGAGCGCGAACTCCGCCGAGCTGCCGTCGGCGGAGGCCGTTGCGAAGATCCGGCCGGTCCGGACCCAGGCCAGCGAGCCGTCCGGCCCGGTCGTCGGCTCGGTCCCGGGCAGATCCGCCGCCTCCTCTTCGAGCAGATCGCGCAGGTTCATCCGCGCGCGGCGGCGAGCACGGCCTCGAGGTCCGCGCGGTGTTCCTCGTAGTGCTCGGTCGTCTCGTCGAGGAAGAACTGCTGGTTGTCGGGGTGCTTGACCCAGCGGGTCTCGGGGACGACGGTCAGGTACCCGCGCAGCTGGCCGGGCACCGTCCGGAACCGTTCCCGCACCTCGGTCATCGGGAGCGCGCCCCAAGCCGCGTCGATCTCGTCGTTGATCGCGTCGCCGCGCGCCTCCCAGTCGGCGTCCAACTGCACCTTCGCGGGGCTGGTGTCGTTGACCGCGAGCTCGGTGGCGACCACCAGTGCGTGCTCCTGCCACGCCACCAGGTGGCCGATCAGCATCCGGCCAGACCAGCCATGCGCGCCGGCGACCGGGACTGACAGCTGGTCATCGGTCAGGCCGTCGAGCGCCTCGAACGGTGCCCAGGCTTCACGTTCCTCCTCGAGGAATTCGAGTGCATCGAGATACATCAGGCTCCCTTCACACCGCGACCGGCTCGCGATACTCCCCGAACACTTCGCGCAGCACGCCGCACTGCTCGCCGAGCGTGGCGTACGCCGCGGCGCAGCGGATGAAGTGCGGCATCAGGTTCGTCTCGCTCGAGCCCGGACGCCCGGCCGCCTCGCGCAACCCGCGCAGGGCCGCCTCGACCGCGCCGGCGTCGCGCTCGCGCCGGGTCCGCGCCAGCCGCTCCATGTGCCGCTCGAAGGACCCGGGCGGCACGGCCAGCACCGGGATCGTCGTCATCTCGGAGTCGTCCACGTAGGCGTTGATGCCGACCACCCGACGCTCACCGGCGTCGAACTCACGCTGGTAGCGATACGCGGCATCGGCGATCTCCCGCTGCGGATAGCCCTCGGTGATGGCCGCGACCATCCCGCCCCGCCGGTCGATCTCGTCGAGGTAGCGCCACACGGCCGCCTCGGTCTCGTCGGTCAGCGCCTCGACGAACCACGACCCACCGAGCGGATCGACCGTGGCATCCACACCGCTCTCCTCGGCGATGATCTGCTGTTGCCGGAGCGCCAGCATCGCTGCCTCTGCGGTCGGGACGGCGAGCGCCTCGTCGTACGCGTCGGTGTGGAGCGACTGCGTCCCCCCGAGCACCGCGGCCAGCGCCTGCAGGGCAACTCGGGTCAGGTTGTTGAGGGGCTGTTGCGAGGTCAGCGACACGCCCGCGGTCTGGGTGTGGAAGCGCATCCAGGCCGACCGCTCGTTCTCGGCCCCGTAGCGCTCGGTCATGAGCTTCGACCAGATGCGACGCGACGCGCGGAACTTGGCGATCTCCTCGAAGAAGTCGCTGTGGCTGTTGAAGAAGAAGCTGAGCCGCGGCGCGAAGTCGTCGATCCGGAGGCCGCGGGCGAGCGCCGCCTCGACGTAGGCCATCCCGTCGGCGATGGTGAACGCCAGCTCCTGGACCGCGGTCGAGCCGGCCTCGCGGATGTGATAGCCGCTGATCGAGACCGTGTTCCAGCGCGGCAGCTCGCGGGTCCCGAACTCGATGGTGTCGGTCACCAGGCGCATCGACGGCTCCGGCGGGAACAGGAATTCCTTCTGCGCGACGAACTCCTTGAGGATGTCGTTCTGGGTGGTCCCCTCGAGCCGGTCGCGCGGCACGCCCGCCTTCTCGGCGGCCACGATGTACATCGCCCAGATCGGCGCGGCCGGCGAGTTGATCGTCATCGACGTCGACACGGCGTCGAGCGGCAGCCCTTCGAGCAGGACCTCCATGTCGGCCAGGCTCGAGACGCCGACGCCGCACGTCCCGAACTCGCCCTCCGCCTCGGGGTCGTCGGTGTCGTAGCCGTACAGCGTCGGCATGTCGTACGCGATCGACAGTCCGGTCTGGCCGGCCGCGAGCAGCTGCCGGAACCGGGCGTTGGTGTCTTCCGCGGCACCGAACCCGGCGAACATCCGCATCGTCCAGCGGCGGCTGCGATAGCCGGTCGGGTGGATGCCGCGCGTGAATGGCGGCTCACCCGGAAAGCCGACCGTCTCGAGGAGGTCGCCCTCGGGCAGCGACCACGGACCGTACAGACGCTCGATGGTCGCGTCCGAGATCGTCGAGATCCGCGTGCGGCGCTCGGGGGCCCGCTCGAGCGCAGCCGCGAGGCGCTCGGTCTCCCAGGCGCGTCGACGAGCGGCCCAGTCGGCCGATCGGTCGGTCATGGCCGCGACTCTAGCATGGGCTGTTCGCCCGTCAGGCGCGCGGGTCCAGGCGGCGACGGCGGCCGACCACCCGGCGAGGACGGTGGTCGACTCCGTACCGGGCCGCCGAGCCGAGCCCGTGGCGCGCCGCCGTCGCCCCGCGACGCAGGCCGCGATCGACGACCGGGATCTGTCGCGTCCGGTTGGCGAGGACCGCGATGTCCCAGACCATGAGCGCCGGCACGAGCCGCCCACCGACCACCCGAACGGCCCCATGGCGCAGCAGGAAGCGGAACATCAGCGGCCACCGAACGCGTCGATGGCGTCCTGGATCCGGGCGTCCGGCAGGTCGTCGGTGATCACGACGTTGACGATCCCCGTGGTGGCCGAGGGCCAGACCACGACCGTCTGCGTCCGCTCGCCGGTCTCGGTGTCGAGCCGGAAGCCGGGTCGCCCTGCGACCGTGGGTTTCGTCTCGTTGGTGATCGAGGTGCGGGCCGCGGCCTTCGCGCTCGCCTCGTAGAAGTCCGCCAGTGCGGTCGCATCGAGGCCGTCGGCAGTGAACCGCGCGAGGACCGCCGCTCGTTCGGCCCCGAACGTCCAGGTCCCGCCCGCGAAACGCACCATCGTGATGCCCGTGTCGGCGAGCGTGCCCAGGTTCGCCGGTGTGCAGTTGCGTCCCGAATCGAGGGTCTCCGGCGCGGAGCTCATGTACAGCTTCGGGACCTGGGCCTCGAGGTCGGGGTAGGCGCCGGGAAACCGCCCGTCGGCCGTGCATGGCGTGGTCGGATCGAACGAGGTGAAGGCCGCGCCGCCGCTGCAGCCGGCGACCGCGAGGAGCACGGCGAGCGCGAGGAAACCAGAGCGAAGGGACCTGGGCACGGCCACAGGGTAGCCCGAGACCAGCGAGAACGCCGTCGAGCGTAGAGGCGAGCCGTCGACGAGTGGATGGAACGCCTGGTGCCCGAGTGCACCTGGTACATGCGTCCCGGTTCGGTGCGCGCGTGCGCCCGACCATCGTCGGCGGCAAACGGGACGAGGGTGCCATTGCCCCTCACGCCGGTCCGAGCGTACCTTCTGGGCACGCCACCCCGCGATCGAACCAGGAGGTCCCTGGGGCGTCGGTCACGGAAACGGAGACGGCCTTTCGTTCCGAGGAGGTTCGGGGCGATCGATCCCGGGTCCGGTTCACGAGCCGAGTAACTGGTCTTCGGCCAACAGGCCTGGTGACCGTCGGGGCGGCAGCAGTCATCGAATTCATCAGCGTCACGATCGCCCTCCGGTATCGGGGGGCGATCTCGCGTTTCCGGCCCGTCAGGCGGTGTTGCCTCGCCGTTCCGGCGCGGCGTGCACCCGACGCATGATCCCGCGACCGTCGAGATCCGCCTGGACCACCCGGGCGGCGGAGACCAGGTCCGGGTCGTGGTTGACCGTGCCGGCCACCCAGTCGATGTACGACGGCTCGAAGGCGGCGATCTGACCCAGCGTGTGGTCGTGGAACTTCCCGAACGGCATCACGAACGCCTCGGCTTCGGAAAGCGGCGGCGCCGGCCGGCGGCGGAAGCCTCGGACCCGGTCGCGGACGGCGGGCCCGGTCGGCGTCGAGGCACGCAGCGGCTCGCGACCGATGATGTTGGTCGGCTTCGGTGGGTGGCCGCGCAGCGGAGTCCGGGCCGCGCCATTACCGACCGCCTGGTTGCGCGGCTGGTAGACGCCGCTCATGTCCACGCGCCCGGTCACCGGGCGCGTCGGCTTCGGTGGGGGCGGTCCTCCGGCTCGCCGGGTGACGCCGGGCTCGAACGGGGTGTCGTCGGTCCGCCTGCCGCGGCCGTCGCGGGCGCCCGATCCGGACTCGCGGGTGAGCGCCGCATAAGCATCGTTGATCTCGGCCATGCGGCGCGTCGCCAGGCGGGAGGCCGCCGGGTCGTCGCCGGTCAGGTCCGGGTGGTTCGTCCGGGCAAGGCGCCGCCACGCGGCCTTGATCTGGGTCGGCGACGCGCCGACTTCGACGCCGAGGACGTCGTGGGGGTCTCGCTTGGTCATCGGCCTGAGTGTAGAGCGGACTGGTCCCGGTGCGGACGTTCGAGCCGAAGGCGCCCGCGAGCACGCGAGCGAGCGCACCCTGAGGTGCGTGAGCGAACGCGCGGAGCGGGCAACGCGCGGATCGGGCGTCCGAGCCGGGACCACTTGACAGGCGGCGCTCGGTGCCGTCCCCTACCCGCATGGGGACGAAGCGAAGGGCAGCGATCGTGACCGCCGCCGCGTTCGCCCAGCTCGGACTCGCCTACCGGTTCGCGCTCGCCTACCGGGTCCGGGCCGGCTACCCCAGGCGCAACCCGCCGATCGTCACGCCGGCCGACCTCGGCCTGCCGTATGAATCGATGCTGATCGCGTCCGGCGGGATCCGGCTGCCGGCATGGTTCATCCCCGCCCGGGACGGCGCGCCTGGACCCGGTGTGGTGCTGGTCCACGGCTGGGAATCGGCTCGCGACCGGACGCTGCCGATGGCGCTGTTCCTCCACGCGGCGGGCTTCCATTGCCTGACCTTCGACGTCCGCGGCAACGGCACCAACCCGGCCGAGGACCTGCCGCTCACCGCCGGCGAGTTCGGCGCCGATACGCTCGCCGCGTTCCGCGCGCTCATCGAGCAGCCCGAGGTGACCGTGGGCGCGATCGCCGGCCACTCGATGGGTGGCATCGGTGCCATCCTCGCCGCCGCGGCCGAACCGCGTGTGGCTGCCCTCGTCGCGACCTCGAGCCCGGCCGGACCATATCGCCTGACCCGCCTGACGTTCCAGCTCGCCCGGCTTCCGATCCCGGACCTGATCGCCTACCCGCTTGCCTGGCTGACGACGCGGGTCTACCTCCGACCGCGCGGCCATCTCGTGACCGCGGTCAGCGCGACCGCCGCCCTCGCCCGGTACGCGGGCCCGGTCCTCCTCGCGCACGGCGACGACGATGGGGTGGTGCCCCGAAGCCATTTCGAACGGCTGGCCGCCGCGGCACGTGCCGGCAGAGCCGATGACCCGATCGCGGCACCGGTCGAGACCCTGCTCGTCAAAGGCGGCCAGCACTCATGGCTGTACGAGGACGCGGGCTACCGGCGCTCGGTGGCTGGCTTCCTGGCCCAGGCCCTGGGCGGCCCGTTCGATCCGGCGACAGCCGCCGACCTCGCGGCCGCGACCCCGGCCGAGCGGATCCCCGAGGCAGAGGCCGGCTTCGGCACCGTCGAGGAGCTCCCTGGCGGGTTGCGCACCCTAGCCCAGGTCGCGCTACCGGGGGCGACCCGGCCGCCCCACGTCGATCGAGACACGGCCGCGATCGCCGGCATCCCGACGGTCGAACCATGAGCACCTCCGATGAGCCTGTCTGGGACGCGATCGCCACGATCCGGGCCGTCCGGCAATTCGCGGATCGCCCGCTCGACGATGCCCACCTCGACCGGATCCTGCGCGCGGGCCGTCGTGCCGGGAGCAGCAAGAACCTGCAGCGCTGGACGTTCGTGGTCTGCCGCGACCGAGCCCACCTGGAGGAGCTGGGCGCCGTCGGCCCGACCGCCGGGCACATCCGAGGCGCGGCCGCCGCGATCGCCTTGGTCACGCCCGACCCCAGGGCGCCCGGGGCGCCGCTGTCGATCGAGTTCGACCTGGGCCGGGCAGCCCAGAACATGGTCCTCGCTGCGTGGGAGCTCGGGATCGGCAGCGTCCCGGCGACCGTCTACGAGCACGACCTGGCGCGCCGGCTGCTCGGTTATCCGGACGACCAGTGGTGCGAGTACATCCTGTCCGTTCGGCTACCCCGAGGACCCGGCGGACCTGACCCGGCCGCCGGCGGCCGGCGGGCGCCGCGATCTCGGCGAGATGGTCCGCCAGGAGCGCTGGTAGGCCCTCAGGCGCGCCGGGCCGGCCCTACTGCCACTGGAACTTGCGCGACGCGATCCCGAAGCAGACCACCAGCCACCCGATCAGCACCCCCGCGCACACGGTGAGTGGCGCGAACGCCGCCCCGCCGACCATCACCTGGCGCAGTGCGTCGGACAGGTAGGTCAACGGGATCAGGCGGGCGACCGTCTGCAGGGCGGGCGGCATGGCCGCGATCGGGAAAAACGTGCCCGACAGGAACATCATCGGGAACTGGATCACGCTGGTGATGCCGTTCGCCGAGTCCTCGGTCTTGGCGAACGAGGCGACGACGTAGCCCAGGGCGAGGAAGGCGACCGCGCCGAGCGACACGAAGAACACCGTCAACGCCAGCGGACCGGTGATCTGGACCCCAAAGAAGACCACGCCGACGGCCACGATGATGACCGCCTGGACGAGGGCGATCAGCAGGCGCATCAGAACGTTCGACCCGACGAGCTGCCAGCGCTTGAGTGGCGTGGCGGCCAGCCGCTTGAGGATGAGCTTCTCCCGGTCCGCCACGAGGGGGATCGCGGCGAAGATCCCGACCTGCATGACCGACAGCCCGAGCATGCTCGGCACGAAATAGCTGATGAAGTTGATGTCCTGCGTCTGGAGGGTCTGCTGTGTCGCGACGACGAGAGGCGCGCGTCCGGCAAGGTTGACCTGCCCGAGCACAGCCGCGACCGTCTGCTCGACCGACCCGGCCTGGTTCGAGCGTGACGGGTCGGTGTACAGGACGATGCTGGTCGGCCCTGTCGCCGTCCCTGCCCCTCCGGGAGCCACCGCGGCGCCATAGCCCGTCGGCACCACGATGACGGCGTCGACGTTGCCGTCGCGCATGCTGGCAAGGGAGGTGGCACGGTCGGCGGCGACCACGTCGACGCCCTTCAGGCTGTCGAAGCTCTCACGCAGGGAGGCGGCTGCCGGCGTGCCGTCCTCGTCGGCCCAGCCGATCGTCAGGCCCGGCGTCGTGCCGCCCTGGAAGATCAGGCCGAACATGAAGATGAAGATCAGCGGGAAGGCGAGCGTCCAGAACAGGGCGGCGCGATCGCGCGTGTAGCTCCGGATGTTGGCGACGGTGAGGGCGAGCAGCGGCTGCATCAGATCGACTCCGTCAGTCGCGCAGCGCGCGGCCAGTCAGGTCGAGGAAGACGTCCTCGAGCGTCGCCCGTCGGATGGCCAGGTTCTGCGGCTCGAGCCCACGGGCCTCGGTCATGGCCAGCAGCGCCCCGATGGTCGGGCCGACGTCGCGCGTGTAGAGCAGGACCTCGCCGCCATCCTCCTTGACCGAGGTGACACCCGGAAGGCCATCCAGATCGCCGGCCTGCACCCCCTCGAGGTGGTCGAACCGGATGGCACGCTCGGTGAACCGCCTGGAGATCAGCTCGTCGACCGTCCCGTGCTCGAGGATGTGGCCGTGGTCCATGATCGCGATCCGGTCGCACAGGATCTCGGCCTCCTCCATGTAGTGCGTCGTCAGGAGGACCGAGCGGCCGGCGTTGCGCAGGTCGCGGACGATGTCCCAGAGGGCCCGGCGGGCGGCCGGGTCGAGGCCCGTGGTCGGCTCGTCGAGGAAGACCAGCTCCGGGTCGTTCACCAGGGCCAGCGCGACCGCGAGCCGCTGCTGCTGGCCGCCCGACAGCTCCTTGGTCCGCGCGTTCCGACGCTCGCCCAGCCCGAGCAGGTCGATGAGCTCGGCGGTCGGACGTGACTTCTTGTAGAAGCTGCGGAACAGGTCGATGATCTCGGTCACCGTCAGCTTCGGGTACATGGCCGCGGTCTGGAGGCTGATCCCGATCCGCGGCTTCAGCTCGTCGGCGCCAGTCGCGACGTCGACCCCAAGGACCATCGCCTGACCGCCATCGGGCGAGCGGAGTCCCTCCAGGATCTCGACGGTCGTGGTCTTTCCGGCGCCGTTCGGCCCGAGCAGGCCGAAGATCTCGCCTCCTGCGACGTCGAAGTCGATGCCGTCCACGGCGACCAGGTCGCCGTAGTGCTTGATCAGACCGCGGACGCGGATGACCGATCCCATCGCGACCGCATCGACCGTCATCAGAGCTTCTTGCGCAGGTACGCGGTCACCGTCGCGTCGTAGCCGAGCGATTCGTACAGGTGCCGGGCGTCTGGTCGGTGGTGACCGGCGGTGACCTCGATGAAGCTCGCGCCCAGCTCGCGGCCGACGCGCTCGGCCTCGGCCATGAGCGTCCGTCCGACGCCCCGCTCACGTGCACCTGCGTCGACCACCAGCGCGAGGATCCGGAGGATCCAGTCGTCGTGCTCGAACCGCGGCAAGGCGTGGATGGCGATGAAGCCAAGGAGCGCGCCGTCATGCTCGGCGACGATCACCCGGGCCTTCGGGCCCGCGAACCGTTCGAGACGGGCGACGATGTCGCTCGGCCCGGCGGGATAGCCCTCGTCGGTGAACAACGTCGCGATCGCCTCCGCGTCGGTCGGAGCCGCGAGGCGGAGCAGGATCGTGCCCTGGTCGGTCATGCTCGGATGGTACCCGGCGGGAGGGACACGAGCAGCCGCCGAAGGCCGTCGGCGGGGGAGCCGGGCAAGAGACGTTCCGGTCCGAACGGTCCGGGCGTCGGACGGACCGTGACGACGTCCGCGGGGCCATCCGGCGCGATCCAGATGGCGCGCGGACCCTCGTCGTGGCGCGCCAGCGTGGCCGCGAGAACGCCTTCGGTCGCCGCTTCGAGGACCACCAGCGCACAGCCGCCCGGGAGCGACCCGGGGACCACGAGGCAGCGCGCCCCGAGCGCTTCCGAGTCGGGCGCCGGCAGGAACATGGCGGGCGAGACGCGCAGGTCGGCGGCGAGGGTCGCGACGGCGCGTTCGGTCTCGACGGTCGCCCAGCCCACGGCGAGCGTGCGGCCCGGGACCGGCGTCCCGTCCCCGGCCCCGGCGGCCAGCGCAGCCTCGATCAGACGAGCAGCAGGTCCGGACACGACTCCCCCACCCGCTCGAACCCGGAGCGCTCGTAGACCCCTCTCGCGACGGCGTTGTCGGCGAAGACGCCGAGGTACGTCCACTCGCTTCCGAGCGCCAGGCTGTCGGCGCTCGCCAGCTGGGTGACGAGCGCGCCAAACCCGCGGCCGCGCGCCCAGCCGGCGGTCCCGATCGAGGACAGGTAGCTCGCACCCTCGAACGTCGCCCGACGGGCCACCGTCGCCGGCCGGCCATCGAGGCGAAGCAGGTAGTGCGTGAACCACGGATGTGCGAGCGAGGTGAGGGTCTCGCTCACGACTCCGGGCCGGCGTGACTCTTCGACATCGAACGCTTCGAGCAGCACGTCGACGATGCCGCCGGCCGCGACCTCCGCGTCGGAGTCGGAGATGCCGGCCAGGCGCTCGACGGTCACGCCACGCGGGAGCGGTCGAGCCCCGGCGTCGCGAGCCGGGACCGGGTCCGCGAGGGCCATCAGGTTGCCCAGGCCGAGATCGCGGAACCCATTGGCAAGGAGTCGCGCGACGAGGTCGGTCGGCGCATCATGGAGCGGCGACGCCCAGATATGGGGCTCCCGGCCCAGGGAGCTGAAGATCACCAGGACTTCGGTCAGCCGCCGGTCGAACGCGGCCGGGTCGTCGGGCCAGCGGACGGCCTCGAGCCTGTTCCAGAAGGGCTCGGACTCGGCCTCGTCGTGGAGGAGGATGGAATCGCCCAGATCGCGCAGATCCCGACCCGGGACCGCGTGGACCCTGGCCTCGTGGAGCATGAGCCGGCGCATCGTTGCCGGGTCGATGACACGGCCGGAGATATGGCCACCTGACGTGCTCGTCATGCCGGAACGATAGCCCGGTCGAAACCGGGGCAGCGATGGGCACGTACCCAGCCACGAACACCTGACACGCCCGACAAGCCCAGCGAGCCCAACAAGGAGATCCAGATGTCCCATCGCACGGTGGCCGCCCTGGCGGTCAGCGCCGTCGTCATGCTGGCGGCCTGTTCATCGAGCAGCTCCACTCCGGCAGCATCGAGCGCGGCGTCGAGCGGCGCCTCCACTGCCGCGTCGGGCGCGGCGTCCGTCTGCAGCGAGTCCGCCGACTCGGGCGCCGTGGCCGTCACGATCGTCGACTTCAACTTCCAGCCGGCCGCCATCACGGCCAAGACCGGTCAGGTCATCACCTTCTCGAACACCGGCTCAGCGCCACACACCGCGACCCTCGACGGCGGGCAGTGCACCACGCCCACGATCCAGCCGGGCAAGTCGGACGGGCTGACCTTCACGGTCGCCGGGACCTACACGTTCCACTGCTCGATCCACAACCAGATGAAGGGGACGATCGTCGTCAGCTGATCGATCGAGGTCCGGCCCTCAGGCGCGCTCGGCGACGAAGAGCGACGCGCCCGAGGGCAGGTCGATCACGGTCGGAGACGGCAGCTCCGCCTCGGCGAACCAGCCCAGGAACTGGTCGCGCGTCGCAAGTGCCGTGCCCTGGTACAGCTCATCGAGCTGGACGCCGGCGATCAGCTCCCCGTGGCGGGTCCGGAACTCGTCGCGCTCCGAGGGCATCGGCCAGTCGAGGACGATCAGCCGGCCACCGGATCGCAGGGCCTGCCAGGCCGCGCCGAGCACGCTTGGTGCGTCCGCCAGCTGGTGCAGCGCGTACTGGAAATAGACGAGGTCGTACTCGCCGAACTGCCCGGGCTCGGTGACGCCGGCGTGCCGGATGGTGATCCGGTCCGCCAGGCCGGCCGCCTCGATGTTGGCCCGCGCACGGACGACCGAATCGGCCTCGAACTCGACGCCGACCAGCTCGAGCTCCGGGAACCGACGGGCCATCGCGATCAGCCAGCGGCCGCCTCCGCAGTGGACGTCCACGACCCGTCCACCGCGCGCCAGGTCGGCGACCAGCTGGGGCAACGCCGCGAGCGCCTCCTGGAAGAAGACCGCGATGTCCTGAGCGGTCAGTCGCTCGATGGCGATGCGGTAGCGATCCGGCCGGTCGCGGACCGGTTCCCCGGTCCGGAAGAAGTCGAGCATCCCTCCCCAATCGAGCGAGGCGACCGTGGCGTGGACGAACTGGCCTCCCAGGTAGTCGGGCCGGCCCTCGTCGAGCAGGATCACGGCGACTTCTTCGTCGACCACCAGTCGATCGCCTTCGAGCGTCACGAGGTCGTGGGCATCGGCGGCCCAGGCCCAGGCCTCGATCGCCTGCGGGACGCAACCGGCGCCGATCGCGAGATCGCCGACCGCGATGCCGTCCCGACCCGCCTCTCGGATCCGTCGGAAAAGGCCAAGCTCGAGGCCGAGGTAGATGAGCCACGAGCGGTGGAAGCCGCCGAGGGTCGCGATGAGGTCGTCGAAGCGATCGTCGAGGGCCATCCTCGGCCGATTGTCGCACGGCCGATGAGCCGCCCGCGTGCCCGCCGGGGTACGGTACTGTCCCGAACCGGACCCGCCTGCAACGGTCGTGGCGGTCATGGGGTTCTGGTGGACGATGGATACCGATAGCGCGCTCATCGATGCCCTGGCAGCCGACCTCGACGGGTCGTTCGAGTCGCTCGTGCTGGCCCACCAGGACCGGATCTATTCGATCGCTCTGCGGGTCCTGGGTGACCCGCGCGACGCGGAGGAGGCCGCGCAGGATGCGTTCGTCCGGGCATACCGGGCGCTCGGCGGGTACGACGCGGCCCGGATCCGCGACCTCCGACTCCGGCCGTGGCTGGCGACGATCGTCCTCAACCTGTGTCGCTCGCGGCTGACCCGTCGTCCGCCCGCGGCGCGGTCGACGCTGTCGCTCGACCTGGCCCTCCCCGGCGAGCTCGAGCCGCGCACCGACGACGCCCATGGCCCGGCCGCCGCCAGCGCCGCTCGCGCGGCCGCCCAAGAGTGGGCCGATCTCCTGCTGACCCTGCCGCCCGCATATCGCAGTGCCGTCGTGCTGAGGCATGTGGACGGCCTGTCCTACCCCGAGCTTGCCATCGCCCTCGATCGACCCGAGGGCACCGTCAAGGCCCAGGTCCACCGCGGCCTGGCCCTGTTGCGCACGGCGTTCGAGGCCGCCCAGCGGCACGAGCGCGAGGAGATGACCGCATGACCACCCCCGACATCCAGATCGAAACAGCTTTGAGCGACCTTCGGACGGCCGCCCCGCCCGACCTCGCGCCGAACGTGCTGGCCGAGGTCGGCCTGGCCGATCGGTTCGCCCGGTTCGATTCGCCGATCGGGCCGCTCGTCGTGGCCTGGAACGGGCTTGGCGTCTCGGCGGTCGAAGCGGCCCCGGACGACGCAGCATTCGAGAAGGCGCACGCCGCGCGGACTGGACGGCCGGTCTACCGCGCCGACCGCCTACCGGACCGACTCGCTGCCGCCATCGGCAGGCGACTGGCCGGCGACCGGCATGTCCGGATCGACCTCGACCTGCGCGGCCACACCGACTTCGAGCGCGACGTCTGGCACAAGGCGCTCGAGATCCCGCGCGGCGAGGTCCGGCCGTACGGCTGGGTCGCCGCCGAGATCGGCCGGCCCAAGGCGGTCCGCGCGGTCGGCACGGCGCTCGGGCACAACCCGGTCCCGCTGATCGTGCCCTGCCATCGCGTGGTCCGGACAGACGGCACGCTCGGCCAGTACTCGCTCGGTGGACCCGGCAACAAGCGGACGATCCTGACCGGCGAAGGCGTCGACCTGCCGCGGCTCGAAGGGCTCGCCTCGTCGGGCATCCGCTTCATCGGCTCCGACACGACCAAGGTCTACTGCCTGCCGACCTGTCGTTACGCGCGCCGGGTGACCGACCGGCACCGCCTCGAGTTCCATTCCGATGGCGGAGGGGCAGTCCCGCGGCTACCGCGCCTGCAAGGTCTGCCGTCCCGGATCGGCCGCGGCGGCGGCCTAGGCGGCACGGATCCGCGACTTGACAGGGTAACCTGTCCACCGGCAGACTACGGTTACTTTGGACCACCCATCTACGCCAACTTCGGTCCCCGCCTCGGCGCCGCGGGATGGGCGCGTCTGGCTCGGGCTGCTGACCCTGTACGTGGTCTGGGGCTCGACCTATCTCGGCATCGCGATCGCGGTCGAGACGATCCCTCCGTTCCTGATGGCCGGCGTCCGCTTCCTGACCGCGGGCCTCATCCTCCTCGCCTGGTCGATGGCTCGCGAGGGCCGGACGTTCGTCCCCCCGACCCGACGCGAGTGGCGCGATAGCGCGATCGTCGGTGCGCTGCTGATCGGCGGCGGGATGGGCCTGGTCGCCTTTGCTGAGCAGACCGTGCCGTCCGGGATCACCGCCCTGCTGGTCGCGATGATGCCGGTCTGGGTCGCCGTCTTCGGACGTGTCTTCCTCGGTGAGCGATTGCCCCGGCTGGCGGTGGTCGGGATCGGCGTCGGGTTCGTCGGCGTCGCATTCCTGGTCGGTCCGTCGGCGTTCGGTGGTCAGGGCGCGCTCGAACCGATCGGGTTGCTGGCGATCCTCCTCTCGCCGATCGCGTGGGCCAGCGGGTCGCTGTTCGCGTCGCATCGCGCCGAGCTGCCGCGCCGGCCGCTCGTCGCGACCGGTGTCCAGATGCTGGTCGGGGGCGCGTTGCTGCTCGTGGTCGGGGTCGCGACAGGCGAAGTCGGCGCGCTGCGGCTCGGCGCCGTCTCGCCCGAATCGTTCGCTGCGCTGGTTTACTTGACCGTCGTCGGCAGCCTCGTGGCGTACACGACCTACGGCTGGATGCTCCGCGTCGCGCCGCTGCCGTTCGTGTCCACGTACGCCTATGTCAACCCGGTCATCGCCGTCATCCTCGGCTTCGTGATCGCCGGCGAGGCCATCGAGCCACGGACCGTCGTGGCCGGCGGCATCATCGTGGCAGCCGTGGCCATGATCATCACGGCGCGTGGCCGGATGCAGGCGCCCCGTGCCGCGGCCATCGAGGTCGACAGCGTCGACGCGCCCGCGATCGGGTCGCCACATCCGGCGACGGCCCGAGCCCAGACGCCCTAGCTCGTCAGCTCGGCCGCTCCCAGCCCTGTGCCGGCCACGGCTCACAGCGGATCGGCCGGTCCTCGCGATAGCCAAGCGCGTAATCGGCCTGGATGAGCGTGTGGAGCTGGCTCGTGCCCTCGTAGATGACGGCCGCCTTCGAGTTGCGCAGGTAACGCTCGACCGGGAACTCGTTCGAGTAGCCGTTCGCGCCGTGGACCTGGATCGCGTCGAGCGCGGACTGGACCGCGTGCTCGGTCGCGTGCCACTTGGCGAGGCTCGTCTCGCGCGTGTTGCGCAGCCCCTGGTTCTTGAGCCAGGCCGCGCGCCAGACCAGGAGCCGGCCCATCTCGGTGCCGGCGGCCATCTTGGCGATCATCTGCTTGACGAGCTGGTGCTCGCCGATCTCCTGCCCGAACGTGTGGCGCTCGTGCGCGTAGCGGACACTCGCATCGAGGCACGCCTGCGCGAGGCCGACGGCGCCGGCCGCCACCGTGAACCGGCCCTGGTCGATGGCGCTCATCGCGATCAGGAAGCCCTCGCCCTCCTCGCCGATTCGGTTCTCGGCCGGGACGACGACGTCGTCGAGGTTGATCAGCCCGGTGTTGCCGGCCCGGATCCCGAGCTTGCCATGGAGCGTGCCGGTCGTCAGGCCGTTCATCCCGCGTTCGAGCAGGAAGGCCGTGACGCCCTTGTGCCGCTTGGAACGGTCCACTGACGCGAAGACGAGGAAATGGTCGGCGATGTCCGCCAGCGAGATCCAGATCTTCTGGCCGTTGAGCCGGTAGGCATCGCCGTCCCGGCGCGCGGTCGTCTGCAGGTTCGCGGCGTCGGTGCCGACGCCGGGCTCGGTCAGCCCGAACGTGGCCAGCTTCTCGCCACGGGCCTGCGGGACCAGCCAGCGCCGGCGCTGCTCCTCGGTCCCCCACTGGAGGAGGGCCAGGGAGTTGAGCCCGACGTGGACGCTCTGGACGACACGGAACGAGGTGTCGGCACGTTCCAGCTCCTCGCAGACCATCGCGAAGCTGACGTAGTCCATCCCCGCGCCGCCGTACGCCTCTGGGATCGGGGCGCCGAGGAAGCCGAGCTCGCCCATCCGCTCGAAGACCTCGCGGTGGACCTCGCCCTTCTCGTCCCACTCGCGGATGAACGGCAGGATCTCAGCCTCGGCGAAGTCGCGGACGGCATCGCGCACGAGCTTGTTCTCGTCGGTCAGCGTGAAGTCGACCATCGCGGCATCGTACGCGGCCGGGGCGGGCGGCGCGGCCCCGGCCCGGTCCGTGGCGTGTCGGCGGCCGTCCGGGGTCAGCGGCCGTCGCGGGTCAGCGGCCAACCAGTGTTGCCGGTCGATCGGCGTCGTCGGTCGCTCGGCCCTCGATATACTCGACCGACCCTCGAACCAGGAGCCCGACCCGACGATGACCGCCGAGACGTCCGACGCCGCGAACCTGACCCCGGTCCTGGGCCGCTACTTCGAGCGGACGTGGAGCCACGGCGAGGGCCATCGCCTGTTCGACACCGACGGGCGTGCCTACCTCGATTTCGCGAACGGGATCGCGGTCACGGCGCTCGGGCACGCCCATCCGCGGGTCACGGCCGCGATCCACGCACAGGTCGACCGGCTCGTCGGGCCGATCAACGCGATCGGCTTCACCGCGCCGATCTCCGAGCTGGCGGCGGCGCTTGCGGCGACGTTTCCGGCGCCGCTCGACTCGGTGATGTTCCTCAACTCGGGCTCGGAGGCAATCGACGGCGCGCTCAAGCTCGCGCGCCGGGTGACTGGGCGGCCCGGCATCATCGCGTTCCGCGGCGGCTTCCACGGGCGGACGTTCGGGGCGGCCAGCGTGACGACCTCGAACCTCAACTATCGGACCGGCTACGAGCCGCTTGCTGCCGGGCGTCTACTTCGCGCCGTATCCGGTCGCCTATCCCGAGTTCGGTGGCGACGAGGAGGCGGCGTCGGCAGCCAGCCTGGCGGTCCTTCGGTCGTTGCTCGAGACGGTCATCGCGCCGTCGCAGGTCGGCTCGATCCTCATCGAGCCGGTCATGGGCGAGGGCGGTTATGTGCCGGCACCTGCGTCCTTCCTGCGCGGTCTGCGGTCACTGTGCGACTGGCACGGGATCCTGCTCATCGCCGACGAGGTGCAGTCGGGCTACGGCCGGACCGGCGCGATGTGGGCGTTCGAGCACGCGGGGATCGTTCCCGACGTCGTGTGCGTGGCCAAGGCGATCGCGAACGGGCTGCCGTTGTCGGCGATCGTGTCGAGCCGCTCGGTCCAGGAAGCGTGGGGCCGGGGCGCCCACGGCTCGACATTCGGCGGCAATCCGGTCGCCTGCGCGGCAGGTGTCGCGGTACTGGACACGATCCGCGATGAGGGCCTTATCGCAAATGCGGCGGCGCGCGGCGCGGAGCTCGTCTCCGGGCTCGGCCGGATCGCCGCCGAGGACGACCGGATCGGCGATATCCGCGGCCGGGGCCTGATGGTGGGCGTGGCCTTCACCCGCGACCCCGCGACCGGCGAACCCGACGGTTCGCTGCCCGATGCCCTGATGGCAGCCTGCGCCGATGCAGGCCTGCTCGTACTCACGTGCGGGCGCCAGCACGAGGTGATCCGCTGGATCCCGCCCCTCGACGTCGACGCCGCCGAGATCGCCGAGGCAGTCGAGATCTTCGGGGAAACGCTGGCGAAGATCCCTCGGCGCTGATCCGCGCCGGAACGCGGCGAGTCGTTTAGCGGTTCTGGGAGAGGAACTTCATGACGTCGTCGAGGCGGAAGCGACGATCGCCGCGCTTGCAGACGCGGTAGAAGGGGAGCTCGCCCCGGTCGCCCAGCCGCTTCACCGTGTTGACGTGCAGGTGAAGCATGTCGGCAACTTCGGTTGCGGTGAGCATCGGTCCCAGTTCGTTGACGGCCATCGATGCCATGTGGTCTGTAGCCTCGCTCTGCACGATATCTCGACAGTCCGGGTCCCAGTGGTGTTCAGGGGTAGAGTCCGGCCTGCTGCGTGAGGGAGCGTATGAGTGGGGGTGGGCTCGCGCCTAGCCGTACTTTGGTATGCCGGGAGTACCAAGTGCCCGATGACCGCCCTGCGGACCTCTGATCAGTCGCCGCGACCGACCTGGAACGCATCGGTCGCGCCGCGCGCATCTGCGACGACCGTGACCTCGAGCGTCGGCAACTGTTCGAGGATCCGCTCGGTCAGGGGCGACTTGCGCATCCGCTCCAGCGCGGTCGATGTCCGGTGCGGCATCACGAGCCGCGTCACCCGGCGCGCGCGCGCGACACGGACGATCCCCTCGACAAGATCCGATGCCTCCGTCGTGAGGATCTCCGCGCCCAGATCGGTCGCGTCGTCCAGGTGCTCGCGGATGCGCCGGACGGTCTCCGACGACACGCCTGAGTCGGCAGGAGTCTCGACGACGAGCGCCAGCAGCGGTGCCCGCAGCACGGCCGCGGTGGCCGCCGCGCGCCGCAGGGCACGTGGCGTCGCGGGCGACGCATCGACCAGCACGAGGATCCGCTCGCTGACGCTCTGGACCGGCCGCGCCGTGCCGATCCCCTCGAGCTGCGCATCGACCCGACCGGCGACGAAGCGCAGAGCCAGCTCGCGTAGCGCCGTCAGGTTCGATTCGGTGAAGAACCGGTCGAGCGCGATCCGCGCACGATCCTCCGGGTAGACATTCCCATGGCGCATCCGCTGACGGAGCGCGTACGGGCTCATGTCGACCAGCTCGACCTCGTCGGCGGCGGCCAGGACCTCGTCCGGGATCCGCTCGTTGACCGGGGCACCGGTGATCGTCGCCACGGCATCCGCCACGGACTCGAGATGCTGGATGTTGCAGGTGCTGACGACGTCGATCCCGGCGTCGAGCAGGACGTCGACGTCCTCCCAGCGCTTCGCCCGCTCCGACCCTGGCGCGTTCGTGTGGGCAAGCTCATCGACCAGGGCGACGGCCGGGTGTCGCGCCAGGATCGCGTCGGTGTCCATCTCCTCGACGACGACGCCTCGGTACTCGACCCGGCGGCGCGGGACGATCTCGAGCCCGGCGAGGAGCCCTTCGGTTTCCGGCCGGCCGTGGGCCTCGACGAACCCGACGACGAGGTCCGTCCCACGCGCGGTGCGGCGATGGCCCTCCTCGAGCATCCGGTAGGTCTTGCCGACACCGGGCGCCATCCCGAGGTAGACGCGGAGCCGACCCCGGTCGCCCTCGGTTCCGACCGTGCCGATCCGCGCCAGCATCTCGTCCGCTGTCGGGCGACCGTCTGTCGTTTCTCGCTCTTCGTTCATCGCACTCTCATCGCCGGGCTACGCGGCCAGCAGGCCGTCAAGATCGAGGTTGAGCAGCAGGACGTTGACCCGTGGCTCCCCGAGGAACCCGAGCAGTGGCTGCTCCGTATGTCGGCTGACCGCGGCCCGGACATCGGCCTCGGACATCGATCGAGCCTTGGCCACGCCCGCCACCTGGTAGTCGGCTGCGGCCGGGCTGATGTCGGGGTCGAGTCCTGACGCGGATGTCGTGACGAGATCGACCGGGATCGGCTTGTCGCCGTTGGCCGCCCGCAGGGCCGCGACCTGGGCGGCGACCCGCTCGATCAGCTTCTGGTTCGTCGGACCGAGATTCGAACCCGCCGAGGCCGATGCGTCGTAGCCATCCGTGCCGGCCGCCGACGGGCGACTCGAGAAGTACTTGGGGTCACTGAAGGCCTGACCGATCAGGCTCGACCCGATGGTCCGGCCATCCGCTGTCTCGATGAACGAGCCGTTCGCCTGGTGCGGGAACGCCACCTGGGCGACCGCGGTCACCACCAGCGGATACAGGAAGCCGGTCACGATGGTCATGACGATCAGCAGTGCGATCGCCGGCCACACGCGATGGCGAAGGAAGGTGGTCATCGATCAGTTCCTATGCGAGATGGAGGGCCGTCACGACGAGGTCGATCGCCTTGATCCCGATGAACGGGGCGATGATCCCGCCGACGCCGTAGATGAGCAGGTTGCGCTGGAGGAGAACGCTCGCCGGAGCAGGCCTGAAGGCCACGCCGCGGAGCGCGAGCGGGATGAGCGCGATGATGATCAGCGCGTTGAAGATGACGGCCGACAGGATGGCGCTCTGCGGCGTCGACAGACCCATGATGTTCAACGCGTTCAGCTCCGGGTAGACAGTCACGAACATGGCCGGGACGATCGCGAAGTACTTGGCGACGTCGTTGGCGATCGAGAACGTCGTGATCGAACCCCGGGTGATCAGGAGCTGCTTGCCGATCGCGATGACCTCGAGCAGCTTCGTCGGGTCGGAGTCGAGATCGACCATGTTGGCCGCCTCCTTGGCCGCCGACGTCCCGCTGTTCATCGCCATCCCGACATCGGCCTGGGCCAGTGCCGGCGCGTCGTTCGTCCCGTCGCCGGTCATCGCCAGCAAGTGGCCCTCGGCCTGCTGCTCGCGGATGAACGCGATCTTCTGCTCCGGGGTGGCCTGGGCGATGAAATCGTCCACGCCGGCCTCCTTGGCGATCGTCGCCGCGGTCCGCGGGTTGTCGCCGGTGATCATCACCGTCCGGATGCCCATCTTGCGGAACTCGGCGAACCGCTCGACGAGGCCTTCCTTGACCGTGTCCTTCAGCTCGATGACGCCGAGGATCCGGCCCTCACTCTCGATGACGAGAGGCGTCGCTCCCAGGTCGGCGATCCGGTCGGCCTCTGCCTGGACCTCCTCGGCCAGGCCGCCGACCTTCGCGTCGATCGCGTCCACGGCACCCTTGAGGAACGTGGTCCCGGACGTCGTCCTGGCGCCGCTGGTGCGCGTCTCGGCACGGAACGGGATCTCTTCGGCGATGGTCGTGCCGAGCGCCGCGTAGCCCGCGTCGTCGCCGACACCGGTCGGGCGCCCGAGCTCCGCCAGTCTCTTGCGGACGAGGTCCACGATCGAGCGTCCCTCGGGCGTCTCGTCCCTGATCGAGGCGATCAGCGCGGCGTCGAGAGCCTCCGCCTCGGTGACCCCGGGCGCCGGCGTGACGGATGCCGCGAGCCGGTTGCCGTAGGTGATCGTGCCGGTCTTGTCGAGCAGGATGACGTCCACGTCTCCGGACGCCTCGACCGCACGACCGCTCATGGCGAGGACGTTGAAGCGAGCCACGCGATCCATGCCTGCGATGCCGATGGCGGACAACAGGCCGCCGATCGTCGTCGGGATCAGGCAGACCAGGAGGGCGACGAGGGCCACCGTGCTGATGGTCGTGCCCGCGTAGAGGCCGAACGGCCGGATCGTGACCGTCGCCATCAGGAAGATGATGGTCAGGCCGGCAAGCAGGATCGCCAATGCGATCTCGTTCGGGGACCGCTGGCGCTTCGCACCCTCGACGAGGGCGATCATCCGGTCGAGGAAGGTCTCGCCCGGTTCGGACGTGACCACCACGACGATACGGTCGCTGACGAGCGTCGTGCCGCCCGTGACCGAGCTCCTGATGTCCGTGCCCGGTTCCTTGAGGACCGGTGCCGATTCACCGGTGATCGCCGCCTCGTTGACGAAGCCGATGCCTTCGATGACGTCACCATCGCCGGCGATCGTCTCGCCTTCCTCGACCACGATGATGTCGCCCTTCCGCAGCTCCGACGAACCGACGGCCTCGAGCGTGCCGTCGGCGGTGCGCCGGTGCGCGGTCGTCTCCGAACGCGTCTTGCGCAGGGTCGCTGCCTGGGCGCGGCCACGCGCTTCGGCGACTGCCTCGGCGTACGTCGCGAACAGGACCGTGAACCACAGCCAGATCGCGATCTGGACCTGGAACCCGAGACCAGAGGCGCCGCTGACCGGTTCGAAGCCGGTCACGTTGGCGATCGCGGTCAGCGTCACGAGCACGGCGGTGATCTCGACGACGAACATGACCGGGTTCTTGATCAGCGTCCGCGGGTCGAGCTTGCGGAACGCATTCGGGAGGGCCGACCGCAGGAGGTCCGGGTCGAGGACCCCACGCGGCTTCGGTGGCTCGCCGGAGGGCTTCGACCCGCGGAGGGTGACGAACCGCTGGAAGCGTCGGGTGCCGCGCGCGAGATCGACGGAGAGGAGGGTCATCAGGAAACCTTTCCGGCGTTCTGGAGGAGCTGCTCGACGATCGGGCCGAGTGCGAGCGCCGGGAAGAAGGTGAGCGCGCCGACGATGACGATCACCCCGATGAGCAGGACCACGAACAGGACACCGGTCGTGGGGAATGTGCCGAGCGACGGCGCGAGGGCTCGCTTGGCGGCCATCGAGCCGGACAGGGCGAGGATCGGGACGATCATCCCGTAGCGGCCGATGAGCATCGCGATGCTGCCCGTGATGTTGTAGAAGGGCGTGTTCCCGGTCAGTCCCGCGAATGCCGAGCCGTTGTTGCCGGTCTGGCTCGAGAAGGCGTACAGGATCTCGCTGAAGCCGTGCGGACCCGGATTGAGCGGACCGGCGAGCCCGGCCGGCAGCACGCTCGCGATCGCGGTGAATCCGAGGATGCTGGCCCCAAGGACCAGGGCGACGAGCATCGCCATCTTGATCTCGAAGGCCTCGACCTTCTTGCCGAGGTACTCCGGCGTGCGACCGACCATCAAGCCGGCGATGAACACGGCGAGGATGGACCCGATCACGAGCATGCCGTACATCCCGGCGCCGATCCCGCCGGGGGTCACCTCACCAAGCTCCATGTTGAACAGCGGGACCAGTCCGGCGATCGGTTGGGCGCTGTCGTGCCAGGAGTTGATGGCACCGGTGCTCGTGCCGGTCGTGGTGGCCATGAACAACCCGCCGACGGCAGCCCCGAATCGGACTTCCTTGCCCTCCATGTTGCCGACGCCGGCCTGATCGACCTGGGCCGGGAACAGGGGATTGCCCACGTACTCGACGTGCATCGCCGAGAGGGCGCCGACGGCCAGGACGATCGACATCGCGGCGAAGATCACCCATCCCTGGCGCTGATCCCGCGCGTACCGCCCGAATGTGTACGTCAGGGCGAACGGGCAGATCAGGAGGGCGAAGATCTCCAGCCAGTTCGTGAGGGGAGTCGGGCTCTCGAACGGATGAGCGGAGTTGGCGTTGAAGAAGCCGCCGCCGTTGTTGCCGAGCTCCTTGATCCACTCCTGGGACGCGACCGGACCGAGGGCGATGTTCTGCGTCGCGCCCTGCAGGGTCGTCACCGTATGGGTCGGGTCCCACGTCTGGGGCACGCCCTGCCAGACGAGGACGATGGCGCCGACGATCGAGATCGGCAGGAGGATGTAGAGGATCCCTCGGGTGAGGTCGACCCAGTAGTTCCCGATGGTCTTGGAGCTGCGCCGGGTCAGGCCCCGGAAGAGGGCGATGGCGATGGCCAGGCCGGTCGCCGCGGAGGTGAAGTTCCGGACGGCGAGGACCGCCGCCTGGGTCAGATACGTGGCCCCGCTCTCGCCCGAGTAGTTCTGCCAGTTGGTGTTGGTCTCGAAGCTGACGGACGTGTTGAACGCGAGATCCGGCGACATCGGCGGGATGCCGCCCTGGTTGAGCGGCAGGACGTCCTGCAGTCGGAAGACGATGTAGCCCGCAACGATCGCGACGAAGGCCATCACGAGGACGGAGACGGCGTAGCCCTTCCAGCCCTGCTCGACGGTCTCGTCGATCCCGCACACGCGATAGACGAGCCGCTCGACCGGTCGGATGACAGGACTGAGGAAGACGCGCTCGCCCTCCATCACCCGGTGGATGTAGCGCCCGAGGAACGGCGTGACGATGACGATCGCCAGCGCGATCGTGGCGAAGGTGAGGAAGTCGCCGATCGACACGATCAGAAATCCTCGGGACGCAGCAGCGCCCACAGCAGGTAGACGAACACGAGGGCAGCCGCGATACCGGCCAGTGCCTCGAGGGGCGTCATCGTCCGACCCTCTCGCACAGGAGCAGGTAGCCCCACAGCACGGCGGTGCAGACGAGCCCGATGATGACGATCTGGAGGTCGGTCACGAGTCCGTGTCCTCTTCCTCCGAGTACAACAATCGGTCGAGGGTCGTTCCGAGAGTGTCCATGGCGAACGGCTTCGGGAGATACCCTGCTACCCCGAATTCACGCAGCCGAGCGGGACTGACCGACATGGCGCTGGCCACCACGACCGGCGGTCGGCCGGCCGCCTCGAACGCCTGGCTCCGGAGCACGGACCAGCCCGTGTCGCCGGGGAGGTTGATATCGAGCATCACGATGTCCGGGCGGAGGCCGCTACCCAGGAGATCCGTCGCGCTTTCGGCGGTCGATGCGACCGTCACCCGGTAGCCACGCGCCCGCAGGTGGACCGATAGGAGGCCTCCGAGCGTGTCGTCGTCCTCGACGAGCAGCACATGCGACGCCGTTGCAGTCATGGCGCGACCAAGGCGCGATAGATATGGACGTCAGCCGTGCCCTCATCGGCGCTCCACAGCGGCTCGACGATGACCCCGCGGTCGCCGGCGATCGGTCGGACGATCTCGACGACCGCGTCCGTGAGTCGCAGGCCGACGACCATCGTCGATGAAGCGCCCCCGGTCGCCACGAGGTTCACCGCGGACATGACGAGGTCGACCTCGCGGTCGATCGCGTGGCGGATGTCGGCGGATCCGGACTCGCGGTCTTTCACATCCCGACGTTCTCACCGGGACCCAAGAAGCAACGGGCTCAGCGCCCGGGCAAATCGCTCAAGAAGCGCTCAAGGAGCGGTGACCCTGTACCCCACCCCGGGCTCGGCCACGATCAGGCCGGCCAGCGATCCGGTCTCGTCGGCAGCCTCGAGCTTGCGCCGGATCTGGCTCACGTAGACGTGGACGTAGTGCGCCTCATCGCTGTAGGCCGTCCCCCACACGGCCCGCAACAGGCGGCCGTGCGTGACCAATCGACCGGCATGGGTGACAAGGACCTTGAGGACCTCGTACTCGCGTGGCGTGAGGTGGACGGGCCGGTCGCGGACACTCACTGTGCGCCGTCCGACATCGAGGGTCAGGTCCCCCAGCCGGACGACCCCGCTCGCGTCGGCCGCCGGACCGGCCGCCCGTCGCAGCAGCGCGTCGATGCGCGCTCGAAGCTCGGCCATCCCGAACGGTTTGGTCACGTAGTCATCGGCGCCGAGATCGAGGGCGGCGACCTTGTCCGACTCGCGGTCGCGGGCGGACAGGACGAGGATCGGCGTGGTCGCCTCGCGACGGACCGATCGGATGACCGTCAGGCCATCCTGGTCCGGAAGCCCGAGGTCGAGCACGATGAGGTCGGGCCGCTTGGCCGCCCAGGCGCTGAGCGCCGTCGCGGCGTCTCCTGCTTCCACGACGTCGTGCGCGTGACCACCCAGATACGTCGCGATGGCGTGACGGGTGGCCGCATCGTCCTCGACGAGCAGGATCGATGCGACATCACGGGTGACGCTCACGGGGGACCACCTGTCGGGCTCCCGTCAGCCTGGACCGCGCCTTCGGGCGCGACGCTGGGAACGGTGATGTCGACGGCGAGACCGCCGAGCTCGCTGCGCCTGGCCGTCACCGTACCGCCCATCGACTCGACGAGACCTTGGACGACCGCGAGCCCGATCCCCGTCCCGCGCCGTGAGCCCTCCCCCTTCCGAGGCACGCGGTAGAACTTCTCGAACAGGCGCGGCATCGCCTCGGGAGGTACGCCCGGGCCACCGTCCTCGACCGTGATCCGGACCTGATCCTCGGCTGACTCGCAGGCGGAGACCCGGATCGGTGCGTCCGGCCCGGCGTACTTGGCGGCGTTGTCGAGCATGTTGTTGAGGACCTGGCTGATGAACACTTCGTCGACGAGGATCGGTGGGAGGTCCGGATCCACCTGGACGTCCACCGTCCGCCCGTCGAGGCTCGCCGCCTCGCGACGCACCGCCTCGGACACGACGTCGCTGACGGCCAGGACGAGGAGGCTCGGGTGGAGCTCGCCCGCCTCGACGCGGCTCATGTCGAGCAGATTCGTGACCAGTCGATTGAGCCAATCGGCCTCCCGGTCGATCGATGCCGCGATCGCTCGCCGCTGGTCGGGCGGCCAGTCGATCGCCGGGTCCATGAGCGTCCCCGCGGCTGCCCGGATCGAAGCCAGCGGCGTGCGCAGGTCGTGCGAGACGGAGTCGAGCAGGGCTGACTTCAGCGCCTCGCTCCGTCGCGACACCTCGGCCGACGTGGCGTCGCGGGTGAGCCGATCGCGCTCGAGCGACCCGCCGAGCTGGTCCGCCGCCGCCGCGAGGACCCTTGTCTCCCCCGGATCGGGGTCGCCCAGCTCCCGCGGTCGTCGGCCCCACAGCGACCCGAACTTCCGGTCCCCGGCGGCGATGGCGACCCGATACGCCGTCAGCTCACGGTCGCCACTGCTCGGCTGGGCCAGCCCCGGCGCATGCACGCGAACCCACTCCGCGGGTTCGTCTCCGGGGCGACGGCGGAGCACGACGTGAACGGGTGGCGCTGTCGCCGACGCGGACCCGGGATCCGTGTCGGCCGCCACGGACTCCCCGAGGACGATCCACACGCGTGACATCCGGGTGTCGTTGCGAACGGTCGCCGCGACCGCGCGAACAGCGTCCGGAGCGTCGCGCCGAGTGGCGATGGCGAAGCTGATGTCGAACAACGCGCGTGCCTCGCGCTCGCGGGCCAGCGCGCGTGTCGCACGCTCGCGCTGCTCACCGGCGAGGCGCCCGACGACCGTCCCGAGGACCAGCAACAGGAGCAGGTTCAGCCACTCCGTCGGGTCATGGACCGTCAGGTTGTACAAGGGCTCGATGAACAGGAAGTCGTACAGCAGGAAGGAGCCGACGGCCGTCACGATCGCCGGTGTCGTGCCGGCCGCCACGGCTACGAGGACGACCGCAAGGAGGTACGTCGCCGAAGCGTTCGGGATCCCGCCCGGTCCCTCCAGGACCGCGACAACGACCGACACGCCGGTGAGCGCAGCCGCGATCGTGAGCGCGACGAACGCGATCCGACGCGGGTCGACCCTCGGGCGGCGGTTCATGTCCGTGATGGTAGGCGGTCAGCCACCGCGCACGATCCGCCGCGCATCGCGGCTGACGCGAAGGAAGCCGGTCAGATGGGCCAACGGCCGGATGTGGCTGGGCTCGCCGGCGTAGATGGTCCGGATCGGGACCTCCGTCATCGGCAGGCCGAGCGCGATGCAGCGGGCGATCATCTCGACCTCGAAGGCGAAGCCCGAGTCGGTGCTGTCCAGCATGGCCGTCATCAGCCGCCGGCCGATGAGCCGATAGCCGGACTGGTTGTCGGTGACGCGTCGGCCGACGGCCGCCGAGAAGATCCAGCCGCCGAGCGTGTTCGCGATCCGGCGGACCGGCGGCATGTCGGCGAAGTCCCGCCGGCCGAGGACGAGCTCAGGCCGGGCGCGCGCGAAAGCCTCGAGGAAGAGTGGGATCTCGGCTGGATCGTGCTGGCCATCGGCGTCGAGGGTGACGACCGCGGCCGCGTCACGCTCGAGCGCGTATCGGAACCCGGCCCGGAGCGCCGCGCCCTTGCCCGCGTTCGGGCGCTGGACGAGAACGGTCGCCCCGGCGGTCTCGGCTCGCGATGCCGTGTCGTCGGTCGACCCGTCGTCGATCACGACGACCGGCAGGAAGGCACATGCCCCTTCGACGACCGCGGCGATGCGCGGCCCCTCCTGGTAGCCCGGAACCAGCGCGAAGACGGTCTCCACGGGCGAACCGTACAGGGTCGGTCAGGGCCCTGGACGCGTATCCGGGTGGCGAGGCGGCGGCCGGTCGTCTGAGGACGACCGGCCCTCCGATCGCTAGTTCGAGTCGGTGTGGTCCGACGAGCTGTTCGGCCAGCGTAGCCACGATCCGGCGCCGGATGCGCGCGGCATCACGACCCGGGCCTCGGCAAGTGCCGCCACCGGCTCCTGGGATCCGTCCGGCGAGTCGGACGACTCCGTCGCGACGGCAGAAACGGTTTCGTGCGCCCCCGCCTCCGATCCATGCTCGGCGACGCCGACGGCGACAGGCTCGGCGACCGCCTCGGCAACGGGCTGGGCCTCGGCGACGGGCTCGGACTCGGCCTGGGCGACAGGCTCTGCCTCGGCGACGGGCTGCGCCTCGGCGACGGGCTGCGCCTCGGCTTCGGCCTGTGCGACCGGCTCCGCCTCGGCGACGGGCTCGGCCTCGACGACAGGCTTTCCCGTCCACGGATCGGCCGGCGCCTCGGTCTGTGCATCGGGATCCATCACCCCGACCATGGAACCGTTCGAGGACCCATCGTGGTCGTGATCGTGGTCATCGGCGGGAGCGTCGCTCGAGGCGATCGGAGCGTCGCCCGACGCAGCGTCCGTGGCGACGGCCGGAGTGGCCGCCGCGGCATAGGTCGAGATCTGCGGAGCCTCATCAGGCCCGATCTGCTCGAGGTCCGGGAAGGCAGGCCGGCTGCCGGCATGGCGGGCGATGGCGACCGGGTCGGTCTCGCCCTCGAGGCGTCGGAAGTACTCGTCGATCTCGGCGCGGTAGGACGCCACCGCGGATTCGACCGCGTCGACCTCGCGACCGACGACCGTGCGGTGTTCCTCGAGGCGGATCTGGAGCTGCTCGCGGCGGGCGGCGATGCGGCGCTCGCGCTCGAGCTTGACCCGCTTGATCTCGCCGTCGGACCAGGCGTCGATGCCCTTCACGTCATCCTTGGCGAGCTCGCGGAGCTGCTCAGCCTCGAGCGCCTCACGGGCGCGGATCGCGTCGATATGGGCCTGCCGCTTCTGCTCGGTCGTCTCGGCGTTGCGCGTCTGCTCGGCGGCGGCCGTCGACTGCATCGCCTTGGCAAGGTCCGCCAGGAAGGTCGCCCCGTCGTCGCTCTGGGCACTCGCGTCGTATGCAGTCGCCGAGGGGTCGCCGGGGTCGCTGCCGTTCTTGCTGAACGACGCGCTCTGCGCCTCGACGCCGGAACCTGTCGGGCTGGCCTCTGACTGGTGATCGGACATGTCGCGCTCTCCGCGATCCCTCGGCCGGTCGCTCCCGGTACCTCCGCCGCGTGCCGTCGGGCTTGAGATGTTACGTCGGCGGCTCGATCTGGGCAATGGGTCAGTCCTTACTACCTCAACCGACTCGAGCCTTCGGCGGCGGTTTGTCGCCGGAGCGACCGAGGACCCTGCGCGACAGCCGGGTCGCGGCCCATCCGACAGCCAGGTAGCGGGCCGGCAGGAAGACGTAGCCGACGTTTGCCAGCTCCCGCGTCGCCGGATGCATCAGGGCGGTCCGGAACATCCCGAACGTCTTCTTCGGATGGGCCAGATCACGGACGAGACCGGATCGATCCGAGCGAGCCCGGTGGGTGACATCCCGCAGGGCGTCCGATCGCGCAGCGGCAACGATCGCGTGCCGTGTCTCGGGCAGGGTGCCAAGGTGGATCAACTTCGTCACCGATGGCATCTCGAAAGTTCCTCCGGATGTTGGCGGACGGTCGAGGCCAGGCAAGGTCCGACCCGGGCACAAGCTTTTATGGCTGAGACTCCTCGATGAATGTCTCCGCTGGCGAGGCCGTCGGTCCTGGCTCGATGACTGAACCAGCCCGGGTATCGGCCCATGCCTCCGTCCCGGCATCGCCGGGGGGCGTCTCCGGACTGGCATACGGATGGCCGTCGACGTCGTCGGTGCTGGCGCCGGTCGCGCTAGCTGGGTCCCGCCGGAGGTCCGTGGCGATCTCGCGACCCTTGTCCGCGACACGCTCCCCGAATCCCTCGGTCATCTCGGCTGCCTTGTGGGCCATCGGGCCGGCCGCCTCGCCTGCCTTGGCGGCGAGCTCGGCCGCTCTGGCCGCGATCTCCCGGAGGACTGGCGTGGCATAGGTCGTGAGATTCTCGATGATCGTTTCGAGCTGTTTGACTGGGCGATCCGGTGTTCGGTCCGCGGGAATCGAACCTTCGGGCTGAGGTTGCTGCAACTGGTCGGTCATGAGGGCATCCTGCTTTCGGTCACCGTGCTATTCGGTCGATCAGGTGACGTTACGCAAGGCGAGGAACCCAGGGACCACAGGTCCGCTTCGCGGCGTTGCAGACCGATGCCAATCGCGCAGGTCGGTGGCGCCCCCGGCAGGATTCGAACCTGCGACCTTCCGCTTAGAAGGCGGTTGCTCTATCCGCTGAGCTACGGGGACCCGCTACGGGGG
Source organism: uncultured Chloroflexia bacterium (assembly GCA_963797685.1). Lineage (GTDB taxonomy): Bacteria > Chloroflexota > Limnocylindria > Limnocylindrales > CSP1-4 > SPCO01. Next base: position 434,012 of record CAWCQK010000001.1, read on the forward strand.
TCAGTCTACGCACACGAAATCCGGAAGTGACTCAGAGCGGGGCCGCCGACTGGATCGGCCAGTCGGACAGAGGTGCTCGGAATCGGACGGGTGCGAATCTCGAGGCCGCGTACGCGACCAGGACGAGGATGATCCCCGCCCAGGCGCCTCGCGTCGAGTGGGTCGCGATCAGGCAGGCAGCGACGAGAGCGATCTCGAGCCGGATCCTCAGCATCGCCGGGATCAGGAACAGCAGGCCGAATTGGTGGAGCGAGACGGCCCCTGCCGTCGAGAGGATGCCCACCCATGGGGCGCCGTCCCGACGCGGGACGAACCAGACTGCGACGGCGCACGCGAGGGCAACGACGAAGGCGACAAGCGGAGGGAGGAACCGCGACATCGCGAAGCCGCCGGCGCTCCACGCCGGATTGCCTGCCCGCCGCAACTGGTCGATCCAGTCGAACCAGAGCTGGGTTCCGGTGAGAGGCAGCATCAGGACGACGAGAACGCCGACGGCGAGCGCGCCGATGGCCGCCGCGCGCCAGCGGTAGTGGAGCACGAACAGCCAGGCATGGGGCTGCGAGACCTTGACGGCTCCGATGAAGGTCGCCAGGGCGCCGATCTCGACCACGGATTCGTCCGGCCGTGACACGTCGCGCGGATCCGCTCGCCACGGCGACCCTGACCGCCGATAGAAGAGGATGACGAATGCGAGGAAGGTCAGGATCGTCAGGTTCGTATGGACGATGCCCTCGAAGAAGGGGCGCCACAGCAGGACGAGCGGGATCCATACCCATGGGATGCGCAATCGACGTGCCGCTGCGACCGCGGCAACGAGCATGACCACGAACGCCCCCCACAGGACGGGCGTCCGCGGGAGCCACGAGAGGGGCGCGAACAACGGCAGGACGACCGGCGGATAGAGGAACGGCAGCGTCGGACCCGAGCCGCTTTTGAAGGCCTGCGGCTGGTACGTCTGACCGCCCGTCAGCCAGCGGTCTGCCGCTCGGAGCGGGATCTCGATATCGACCCCGAGGTGTGGATTGCGCACCAGTGCGAGGTCGTACCGAACTGTCAGGAGGATCAGCACGAGGATCAGACCCGCGACCAGGATCCTGCGCCGACCACTCACCGGTTCACGTCGACACGTTCCGATGAAGGACGCGGTAGTCGACGAGCAGATGGCCGGCCGGTGAGATCTCGCTCGGGAAGAAAGCATCGGGGGCCTCGGCGACCCCGTCGAGGGACGACAACTCGTACACGACGACCTTTCGCACGCCTTCCCACCTCCGGTCGGTCTCGATGCTACTGGTTGCCCGATCAAGCCGCCGAAACTCGGCGCTGCGACGCGCGGCAGGCGGACTCTAGCCTCCGAATCGAGCGTGCTACACTCCGCGCCCCATCGCACCGCCGGGATCGGTGCGGGGTCAGACAGGGAGGTTCCCGACCGTCATGGCGGCACGGCCTGGGCGCACCACCGCGGGCCAGCTCGCGCTCGAGCTGCCACTCGAGCTGCCCGCGATCGCCCTCGCGCCCGAGTGGAAGGACCAACAGCGCCTGTGGGGCCATGCCTTCCACCCGATGTGCTCGTACCTGGCGAGCTTTCCGGCCGCGCTCACCCACGCTTTCATCGCGCGCTACTCGCGCCCCGGGGATGTCGTCCTCGACCCGTTCTCCGGCCGCGGCACGACGCCGCTCCAGGCCTGCGCCGAAGGTCGCATCGGCGTCGGCAACGACCTCAATCCGTTCGCCCACCTGCTGACCGCGGCCAAGGTCGAGCCCGCCACTCGCGCCCAGGCGACGACCCGGCTTGCCCAGCTCCGGCTGGCATGGAACGCGAATTCGCGCGACTGGCTGACGCTGGGTGCCCGAGTCGCCGCGAACCCGCTCGACGCCGGGGCCCTCGTTCCGCGCGCCGGCTCCCGTGCGCCTGCGGGCGACGGCACGGAGGCCGTCCCGGTCGAAGTCGCGCTCGCCTTCCACCCGCGGACGCTCGGTCAGCTGCTGTTCGTTCGGACGACGCTCGACCTCGACGACCGGACCGACCAATTCCTGGCCGCCGCCATCACGGGCATCCTTCACGGCAAGAGCGCGAGCTACCTCTCCGAGCTGATGCCGAACACGTTCTCGATGGCACCGCGCTACGTCCGCGACTTCGCCGCGCGGACTGATTTCGCGTCGCCGGACCGCGACGTCTTCGACGGGCTGGCCAAGAAGCTCGACCGACTGTTCCGCCAGCCACCGCCGTCGATCGAGGGGATCGCGCTGCTGGGCGACGCACGCGATGTCGCGCCACGCGCGCGGGCGGCACTGCGCGCACGTGGCCGCGCGGACCGCGCCCGCCTGGTGGTGACCTCGCCGCCCTATCTTCGGGTCGTCAAGTACGGCTACTACAACTGGCTGCGGACGTGGTTCCTTGGGTTCGACGCGCGGGCCATCGACGCGACCCTCGATGACGCCCACCACCGCGAGCCATACCTCCAGTTCATGCGTGACGTGCTCGCCGGGCTGCGCCCCGTCCTGGCCGATGACGCGGTGATCGTGCTGGTCATCGGCGACGTCGAGACCGACCGGGGACGGGCGATCGGGGGTGGCGTGGGCCTCGCCGAACGGGTCTGGGCGGCGGCGGCCGAACCGGAGGGCTATCGGCTGGCCGGCGTGGCGCTCGACGACGTCGCCGCCGTCAAGAAGATGACCAAGCTCTGGGGCGACGAGGCCGGGCGGGCGACCAAGACGGACCGGATCCTCGTCCTCGGCGCGACCGAGTCGGGCCGGCGGCGGGCTCTCGCGGGAGCGCCGCTGGACGTCGACTGGACGTGGCCGCAAAGGGGTCTGCGCGCCCTGTAGGATGCGGTCATGCAGCAGATGTACCACCCGTCGGACCTGGCGGCGATGGACCCGCTCGTCCTGATGAAGAACCTCGACCATGTGCGGATGACCAGCCGCCGACTGTCCTACATCCTCCAGCAGCAGGTCCATCTCTACACCCCCGAGGCGAACCAGCTCCGCGAGCAGATCGACCGCTACGTCGAAGCCGAGCGCCAGATCGAGGGCGAGATGTCGAGGCGCCGCATCCGCGCCTGACGCAGGGGCGAACGCCGAACGGGCGACCCCCGGGAATCGCTCGACCCCCGCCTCGGGGGGAGCGGGGGCCGAACGTCCGTCGTTATGACGGGGACAAGAACGAGGGTCGGTCAGGCGCCGGACGGCACCATGGCCAGGTGGATCGGCACCGGCTCGGACGCCGGGGCCGGATCGGGCTGGATCATGACCGCGACAGGTCGCCGGAGCGCCTGCTCCTCGGCCACGATCCGTGATGACAGGACGGCGAGGGCCGGCATGTCGAACAGGCTGAAGCCGATCCCCAGCCCGGCGAGGTCGTCCGCGTCGTAGCCGTGGAACAGGCCGCGGCCGGCGACGGCGCACATCTCGTCATAGAGCTCCGGCCAGCTCACCCGTCGACGGCGGTAGCAGAACCGCACGAACTCGACGGCTTCCGGGTCGGTGATCCCCGTGACGGCATTGCGAGGATCCATCGATGGCCTGCCTCCCTTCCGCCCACGCGCGGTCGGTCGACCTGCGCCAGGCAATGCGAAGCCGATGCCCGGCGGTCGATGGGACTGCCCGACCACGGGCGTGGGCAATAGATCCCGCCGGCGGCTCCTCCCTGGGGGGCCCTCGGGCTACCGGTGGGCGACCATCGTAGGACCGGTCGCCGCCGGCCGGAAGGGGGCTTGTCCACGACTTCGTCCACCAAGTTATCCACACGAACGGGCGTTCGGTGAACGCCTGTACGGTCCGAGCGCGGCGCGCGTCGGGCGCGTCGGGTCAGGCCCGCCGGGTCAGCCCGAGGCCGGGCCGGTCGGTCAGTCGCCAGCGGTGATCCTCGTCGAGGTCGAGGCCCTCGAATGGATCGTCGGCGAGGAGCAGGCAGCCGTCGAGATCGACCCAATCGGCCAGCGACGCGACGACCGCCGAGCCGGCGATCCCGACCGACGTCTCCTCCATGCAGCCGAGGAATGTCCTGAACCCAAGCTCGCGGGCGCGTTCGAGCATCCGCTTGGCCGGCCCGATGCCGCCGCACTTGGCAAGCTTGACGTTGACGCCGGCGACGACCCCGACGAGCCGATCGAGGTCCTCGGGCAGGACGCAGCTCTCGTCGGCGACGATCGGCAGCGACGACCGCTCCTGGAGCCAGCGGAGCTGGTCGAGACGCCCCGCTCGGAACGGTTGCTCGATGAGCACGACACCGAGGCGCTCGAGGTCGGGCAGGAGTTCGACCGCCTCTTCGGGAACCCAGCCGGTGTTCGCGTCGACGCGGATCGGCCCGGTAAACACGGCTCGCACGGCCTCCAGCGTGGCGAGGTCCGCGGGCCCGCCGCACTTGATCTTGAGCGCCGGGAAGTCGGCGGCCCGGGCGGCGCGCTCGGCGACGACGGCGGGTTCGTCGAGTCCGATGGTGAAGTCGGTCGGGGGGATGTCAGCCGACAGGCCACGCAGCTCGTGGGCGGGTCGGCCGGTGACCTTGCCGACGAGGTCGTGGAGCGCGATGTCGACCGCGCAGCGCGCCGCACCGTGGCCGCGGATGGCCGCCTCCATGGCGAGGTCGGCCGCCGCCAGCCCGGCCTCCGTCGGCTCGACGTCGCCGACCGCCGCCAGCAGCAGCGGGAAGATGACGGCCATCGTCTCGGGCGTCTCGCCGTAGAAGCGGTCGGGGTAGCCCTCCCCCACCCCGACGATGCCGTCGAACCGGTCGTCGCGGACCTCCACCACCACCGTCGTCACGCTGTCGCCCGAGTCGTGGTCCTCGCGGGCGATGTGGAACGGGTCCCGGAGGCTCAGGTGGAGGGTCTCGTGGCTCAGCCGCAGGGTCACCGGCCGCGAACCCACGGCAGCGCTTCGACGGCGTCGTGCACCGCCGGCCACAGCCGGTCGGCGCCGAAGCGGAACGGGTCGTCGGTCGGCAGCCCGGTCTCGGCCGCGACCTGCTCGATGATCCGGCGGGCCTCGTCGTCGTCGCCGTACAGCGAGGTGTTGAGCGCGACCGCGACGACCTTCGATGGCGCGACGAGCCCGGCCACCCTCTCGTGCAGCTCGATGAATGCGGGCAGCGTGGCGATCGGGAACGACGCCTCGGGGAGGTGGTCGAAGTCGTGCTCGGCGAGGCCCGGCTTGTGGACCATGATCATCGCCTGGGGCGTGGCCCCGTGGATGAGCGCCAGCGTCACCGACGAGTAGGCCGGGTGGTCGAGCGAGCCCTGGCCCTCGACGATGACCCAGTCGCCAAGTCGCTCGCCTTCCTCGACCAGCCACTCGACCGTTCCTTGCGAGAAGTCGCTGATCAGCCGGTCGACGGCGACGCCCCAGCCCTCGATCATCATCCCGGTCTGACCCGTCGGCACGAACACCGCCTTGTCGCCCGCGGCCAGCGCCGCGCGGCGCAGCTCGAGAGCGACGGACATCTTGCCGATGGCGCAGTCGCTCCCGACCGTCAGGATCACGCGCTTGCCCGGGCCATGCCGTCGCCCGACGGCCGTCTCCATCCGGTCGGGGGCGCGGCGGTAGTCGATGATCGTGGTCCCATGCGCCGCCGCTGCCGAGGCGAACTCGGGGTCGTCGCCAAGGAACGTGTGAAGCCCGGACAGCACGTCGAGGCCGGACGCGATGGCTTCGAGGATGACCGTCCGCCACGCCTCGGGCAGCTTGCCCCCGGTCGGCGCGATGCCGATCAGCAGCGCGTCCGGCGGTGTGGGGAGGGCCAGGGCCTCGTCGAGGCTGGCGAGGATCGGCACGTGGCTGCCGGGCAGGAACTCCGCCACGTCCCGGCCGGCGTTGGTCGAGTCGAGGAGGGCCACGACGTCGTCACGGCCATACCGGATGACGCCGTAGGCAGTCTTGCCGTTGTGGGGTTGGAACTCGCCTTCGGCGAGGATGGCCAGGCGGCGGAGATCGGTCGGTCGCATCGAGCGAGTCTACGGAAAACGCGGGGTCCTCGGTGGCGCAGCGGACCCACGGCGCCGGAAGGGCGAGATGACGACCAGCGCTACTGCTGATCCCGTTCGAACAGGGCCTGCTCCTCGACCGTCCGTTCGGCGAGGGGCTCGGCTTCGAGTCGGTCGTCGGGGATCCGCGCTCCGCTTTCGACCGAGAGACCGAAGGTTCCGTCCGCGATGCGCCCCTCGGCGCGAGCGACGGCCGCGAGCTCGCTCTGCAATCCGGCTGTCACCGCCTGGTCGACCATCTCCTGCTGGAGGTCGGAACCGGCCTCCGCCGACTCGCCGGTCTGGTCGAAGTGCGACGCATCGTCGGCCGGCGCCTCGCCGGCCAGCTCGGCAAGGGCGGCCTCGATGCGACGCCGTTCACCTGCCACCAACGCTCGCGCGCGCTGCTCATCCATCACGCTCTCCCACTGCGGGACGTGATCCTGCCGAGCATCGCTCGACCGGGAAAAAGTTTGGTACCGCATACCGGATTCGAACCGGTGATCTCCGCCTTGAGAGGGCGGTGTCCTGGGCCTCTAGACGAATGCGGCCCTGTCGGCTGGCGGTTTCCGCCGCGCCGGTCGGCATGATACCAGAGGGCGGGCGCGGCCCCAGCCGGGCCGCTCGCCCTACAGCCGGTTCGCCTCGAGGAACATGCGGATCGCGTCGGCGACCTGCTGGAAGCTGTTCTCGCCGATCACCAGCCCGTAATGGGAGTGGGCCGCGAACGGCTCGTAGCCGGCGTCGAGCCAGTCGGCCAGGCGCTCCGAGTCGGCCAGCGTGACGCCCCGGTCGAGGCCGGCCCCGACCACCAGCCGGGGGGTCTCGAGCAGCCCGCGCTTGTCGATCGGCACGCCGGCAAGCATCTGGCGACGCGCCGCGCCCGCCTCGTGGGGCTTCTGGCCGAGAAGGTGGCCGATGCGCAGCACGTCGGCCAGGGTCAGGTCGCGATCGTCACGCAACAGGCGCTCGGGGAGCGTCTCCCAGCCGATCATCGACTTGCCGTAGACCTCGGGGATCTCGCGCAGCTCGTGCTGCCGCGCCGGGACGCGCAGCTCGCGCGGCAGCTCGGAGCTGAGCAGGACGAGCCCGGCCACCGGCATCCGCTCGGCCGCCTTGAGCGCGAGCAGGCCGCCCATCCCGTGACCGACGACGACGACCTCGGGCCCGAACCGTTCGAGCGTCGCGACCACGTCCTCGGTGTACGTGTCGAACGACAACGTCGCCGGGTCTGCCGTCTGCGACCAGAAATGGTTGCGCAGGTTGAGGGCGTGGCCTTCCCAGCCGCGCGCCGCGAAGTAGCCGAGATAACGCTCCCACAACCACGATCCGGCCAGCTCGCCGTGGAGGAACAGCAGCGGCTTTCGCCGCGACCGACGTTCGGGCAGCCACGACTCGACGTACAGGCCGCGCTCGTCGAGCTCGATCTCGTCCTTTCGGACGGGGCGCCCGTTGGTCGGGGGCACCTGCGCGCGGGCGAGGATCTGCTCAGGGGTCGTGTCGGTCATTCGGTTCTCACCACTCGAGAGGGTTGATGACGAGGCCGGTCAGGGCCTTCGGATAGAAGTACGTCGATTTCTGGGGCATCACGTCGCCGTCGAGGGCGACCGCGGCGATCGATGCCACCGGTGTCGGCTCGAGGAGGAACGCGGCGTCGGCGGCGTCGCGGCCGGCTTCGACCCGGTCGATCGCCTCATCCGCGGACTTCGTGTAGGCGACCGCACCGGCCGCGACCGCGTCGGCATCGATGCCGGTCAGGCGCTCGAGCGCGACGCCAAGCAGCGTGACATCGAGTCCACGAAGGGCGTCGCCACCGTCGGGCAGGAACTGCTCGAATGCGGTCCGGCGCGCGGTCAGCAACGCCCCGCCGGCGCGCGTCCAGAGCCCGAACCTGCCTTCGCCGCCGCGCGCCAGGCCGGCCGCGCCGAACCGGTCGCGGAGCTCAGCCTCGGAGATGTCGTGCCGGATCGAGAAGAGGGCATCGAGACCCGCCAGCAGCCGCTCGACCCCGTCGCCACCGAGTCCGCCGACGATCCGATGGGTCGGCAGGACGGTCAGTGGCTCGCCGACGGCATCGAGGAACAGCATCAGCATATAGTCGAACGCCGGGTCTTCTTCGCACGATCGTGACATCCGGCGCTCGTCCCGGTAACGCAGGGCCGTTTCGTAGCGATGGTGGCCGTCGGCGATGGTCACCGGACCGCCCGACACGACAGCGAGGATCGGGGCGACCACGGCGGCAGCGTCACCATCGGCGGCGACCGCCCACAGTCGATGGCACGTCCCGTCGTCGTCGTTCACCTCGATGTCCGGCGCGCGGCCGGTCAGGAGGTCAAGGACAGCACGGCCGGTGCCGTCCGGATCCTCGTACAGCCCCACGACCGGGCTGGTGTTGACGCCGGTCGCCCGCAGCAGCTTGTAGCGGTCCTCACGGGGCGCGGACATCGTGCGCTCATGCGGGAGGACGCCCGACGTCGGACCGTACGGCTCCAGCCGGATCCGGGCGAAGAAGCCGCGCTGGGTCCGCGTGACCTCCGTCCCCGGGACGCGATAGGTCTGCTCATAGACGTAGATCGACGGGTGCGGATCCTTGTGGAGCGTCCCGTCGGAGCGCCAAGCCGCCAGGACTCGGGCAGCCCGCCGGTAGCGGTCATCGGGTTCGTCGCCCATCTCCTCCGCCGGGAGGTCGAGCCGCACCACGTTGGCCGGGTGGCGTGCCACCAGCCGCTCGCGCTCGGCGGCGTCGATCACGTCGTACGGCGGCGCGACGACGAGGGACAGGTCGGGAACGGACGCGGGATCGTAGCGGAGCGCACGGAACGCGCGGATGTGGGGCACGGAACCTCGCGAGGACGGCAGGACGACAGGCAGCTCGTCAGACTATTCGGGACGGGCGCATCGTACGATAGGCGCCGCCCCGACGCCCAGCCCCGAGTGGTTCGAACCCGTGCCGGGACCCGCCCTGATCCGCCCAAGGCGCCCGACCTCGGCCGGTGGTAGCCTCGGCCCGATGTCCCTTCCCCGTCGCCTCGTCCCGGGCCTCGTCACGCTCCTCGTCGCCCTCGTCGTCGCCGGGTGCAGCTTCGTCGAGACCGTGCCGCCGTCGCCGAGCCCGGCCGACTTCCAGGGGGTCGCGACCGAGCTCGCCAAGCGCGGCATCATCATCGACAACGTCGTGTCGGGCGACGCAGGCTGCACGGACAAGATCCTCGCGCCGACCGCCCGCTCGTTCGACGCTTCCGGGCTCGACCAGACCGGGAAGCTCAGGGTCTACCTCTACATGTTCGCGGACCGGGCGACATACGAGCGCCTGCGGTCGACGATCGACGCGTGCGCACGCTCGTTCGTGACCGACCCGGAGACCTATCAGTCGGTCGAGCAGTCACCGTTCGTGCTGGTCGGGCAAGGACCGTGGGGCACGGGTTTCGAGGCGGCACTTCGCGCGGGACTGGTCGTCGCAGCCGGGTCGGGCGACAACGCGGGGTCAGACTACCCGTAGCCCAAGGATCTGCCGGGCGATGACGAGGCGCTGGACTTGGCTCGTCCCCTCCCCGATCTCGGTCAGCTTCGCGTCGCGCAAGTAGCGCTCGACCGGATACTCGGTCACGTAGCCGTATCCGCCGTGGATCTGGATCGCATTGTTGGTGACGCGGGAGCTGACTTCCGAGGCGAACAGCTTGGCCTGTGCCGCCACGAGCCCGAAATCGCGACCCTGATCCTTGAGCCAGGCTGCCCGCCAGACGAGCCCGCGGGCCGCCTCGATCTCGGTCGCCATGTCGGCGACCATGAACGCGACGCCCTGGAACGAGCCGATCGGCCGGCCGAACTGCTCGCGCGTCTGGGCGTACGGGATCGATGCGTCGAGCGCGCCCTGCGCGATGCCGACGGCCAGCGCGCCGATCGAGATGCGACCGCCGTCGAGGATCCGCAGGAAGAGCTTGAAGCCGCTCCCCTGCTCGCCCAGGAGGTTCGCCGCCGGCACGCGGGCGCCGTCGAACAGGAGTTCGCCGGTCGCCGACGCGTGCAGCCCCAGCTTGTCCTCGAGTCGGCCGACCGAGAAGCCGGCGGTGTCGGCGGGCACGATGAAGGCGCTGATCTCGGCCGATCCGTCGTCGCGCGTCCCGGTCCGGGCGGTCACCACGTAGGTGCCGGCCTGGCCCGCGTTGGTGATGAACCGCTTGCCGCCGTCGATCACCCACGAGCCGCCATCGGGGCTGTCCTCGAAGCGGGCCGTCGTGCGCGTCCCGCCCGAATCGCTGCCGGCGCCCGGCTCGGTCAACCCATACGCGCCGATGACCTCGCCGCTGGCCATCGGGACCAGGTAGCGCTGCTGCTGGTCGTGGGTTCCGGCCAGGTGGAGCGGCCCGCAGCCGAGGCTCGTGTGGGCAGCCACGATCAATCCGAGCGAGCCCCACACCCGGCCGATCTCCTCGATCGCGATGGCGTAGGCGAGGGTGTCGAGACCGGCGCCGCCCTCCTCCTCGGGGATCGGGATGCCGAGCCAGCCGAGCTCGCCGATGCGGCGGACGATCTCGATCGGGAAGCGTCGCTCGCGCTCGTGCTGGTCGATGACTGGCGCGACCTCGGTCAACATGAAGTCGCGGATCGTGTCGCGCAGGAGGGTGTGTTCGGGGGACAGGTCGAGGTCCATCGGGCGAGCGTAGCACCGTGTCAGCGCACGCCGGGAACCGGTGCTACCGTTGCCCGATGAGGGAGCCTGCCCCGCGCCTCGACGCCCATGACCCCGTGCCCGGTGCATTCGGTGGACGCGGCTCGAGCGGACCATCGAGCCTCCGGCGCGACCTCCTCCTGCGCCTTCGTCTCGACGGGCCAAGCTCGCCCGACCAGCTTGCCGAGCGTCTCGGCGCCAGCCGGACCGGCGTCCTTCAGCAGCTCCGAGCGCTCGAATCGGCGCAGCTGGTCAGCCGCCAGACGGTCCGCCACGGGGTCGGCCGGCCGCGCCACCTGTATGACGTCACGCCCGACGCGCAGGAGCTGTTCCCGACCAACTACGACGCGCTCGCCTCGGGTCTGCTGGCCGCGATCGAGGCCGTCGGCGGCGATGACCTGCTCGACCAGGTGTTCGAGGCCCGACGTCGTCAGCTCGGCGTCCGGGTCCGCGATCACATGGCCACGCGCGTCGCGCCTGACGCGCCCCTCGTCGACCGGGTCCGCGAGCTGGCGGTCGTGCAGGCGGACCAGGGCTACCTCGCCGAGGCGATCCTCGATCCGGATGGCACGATCCGCCTCGAGGAGCACAACTGCGCCATCTTCCACATCGCCCAGGGCACACCGGCAGCCTGCCGCGCCGAGCTCGCTCTGTTCAGCGATGTCCTGGGGGCGGACGTCGTGCGCGAGCAGCACATCGTCTCTGGAGACCGCTGCTGCTCCTATCGGATCAGCGAAAGCTAGCGGGCGATTCTCAGTAGGCCGGACGTAGCGGGCGTCGGGGGCCCGATCAGGCGCTGAGGCGGTCTCGGACGGATCGGCGGGCGATCGACAGGAGGCCGGGCTCGGAGGCGTCGTCGGCTTCGCGATACCACGACGCGAGCTCGCGGTTGACGATGAGCGTCGAGGCGTCCACGACCTCGAGGATGCCGCCGACGACGTAGGCGATCGTGGCGTCGGTCAGCGGGACCAGTGGATCGCGCTCGGCGAATGTGCGCAGCGTCGTCGCGCCGAGCGGACCGTGATAGCGACCGAGCACGACGTACGGCCCGATCTGCGCCTGGAGTCGGCGCCGGTCGGTGGCGATCCGGAGTGACCGACGGCCGCGCGGTCCCCGGCCGACCACGGCGCACAGCTGGGAGCGCTCGATGGTGAAGGTCGGCGTCGTCACCTGCTGGCCGTCGAGGCCGTCGAGGACGACATCCTGGAGAGTGATCGTCGAGGCCAGGTTGAGTTCGTCGGTGAGTCGCCTCGACCCGAGACGGAACCGGCCACTGACGATGCAGTCGCCGGCGAAGCCGGTGAAATCGATGTCCACGCCGCCATGGTCGGCCACCGACCCGAGCCCCGCCGTCGCCCGAACGTCAGCGTTGGGGAGGACCCTCCGGTGATGCGAGGAACCGCGGGCCGCAGCCGCCGCCGAGCGTTGGGTGGGGTGCGCTGCCATCCCCTGTGGTCCGGGGCGGTGGCCGTCGTCACCGGCGCTGACCGCCGGGGCAGGACCTACGCCTCTTCGCGCTCCACCGCGACGCGCGAGGCCGGCTCGAGCCTCGGCGCCGCGACGTCGCTGACGTTCGGGACGAACGAGGCGGCCAGGGAGGTTGCCGCGACGATCTCCTGGTCCGCGACCGACAGGATGCCCAGCCGGCCGAGCTGCGCCATCTCGTCACGGATGTAGGTCTTGAGCATCTCCGGCCCGTCGGTGCTGATCGTGAACCGGACCTCGTTGCGCCGGAAGGTGTCGAAGATCCAGCGGAACTCGTCCCAGCCGGACACGACCCGGGTATTGAGGTTCGACGTCGGGCAGATCTCCAGGACGATCGCGCGGTCGCGGATCATCGCCATGGCGCGCGGATCGTAGGCGGCCTTGACGCCATGGCCGATCCGGTCGGGCTCGAGCAACTCGACCACCCGGGCGACCTCCTCGACCGGACCGGACTCGCCGGTGTGGACGGTCAGCCCCAGTCCGTACTGCCTGGCGCGGCGGAAGAGGCGCCGGTAGTCGGCCACCCGAAAGGTCGCCGATTCGGGCCCGGCGATGTCGATGCCGACCACGCCTCGGTCGTGCCAGCTGATGGCCTTCTCGACGATGATCTCGTTGAGCTCGTACGGGAATGCGCGGTCCAGGCAGAACAGGAGACCTGGCTTGATCGGGTATTCGAGGCTCGCCTTGTCCATCCCGCGGACGGCCGCCGCGATGATGTGGTCGAGATCCTGCTCGCCGCCGCGGTTCCGCTTCATGGGGTTGAAGCGGAGCTCCATGGTCGTGACGTTGTTCTTGCGGTACGCGCCGCCGACCACCTCGTAGACCGAGCGCTCGACCGCGAGCGGGCTGCTCTGGATCAGCTCGGTCCAGTGGAACAGCTGGAGGTAGCCGTCGAACGAGCGATTGCGACGTGGCGACACGGTGATCATGTCGCGGAACTCCCAGTAGTCCTTGGTCGGGAGCTTGATGCCCTGCGAGTGGGCGATCCCCCACATGATCGCCGGGGTGACCGCGCCGCCGAGGTGGCAGTGGAGCTCGGCCAGCGGGATCTTGCGCGACAGGGGGCGCGGCATGTCCCCGAGCATAGCCGATGCGGCCACCGCTCTGACGCGGCCCGCTCGGCGTCACCGGCGCGCTGGGCTACCCGCCGCCGGGAAGCAGCTCGATGTGCCAGGTGCCTTGGTGCGCCCCGGTCTCGTCGGTCCAGGAGACCGAGATCGCATACATCCCGGGCGGCCAAACGCCGGCGTCTGGCGGAGCGAACACCGCGTAGCGTGATCGTGGCGGGTGCTCGGTCGCGTCGAGGGTCGGGTCCGGCGCCGCGAATGACTCGCCGCCCGGGGACAGCCGGACGATGCTGGCTGTATCCAGGAGCGCGCTCGGCTGGAGCATCACGCCGAGGCCGGACGCGCGTGGCAGCGCGAGGCTCGCGACGCGCGTGCCGTCGAACAGCGCCACGTCCCACGCCTCCGCCTCGGTCAACGGCCGATACGGGAGCGCCTCCAGGTGCAGGGCCATGCCGTCCGCCGTGGCGAATGGCCCGGGTCCCACGCCCGAGATGAAGCTGTCCGCAGCGCGGACCGTCACGGTCGGCGACGGCGGGAGATCGTCGGGCGGCGGCACGACGCCTGTCGGGTCGGGGATCCGGACGTCGATCCGCTCGATCGCGTCACCGGCCAGGACGTCGATCCGATACTCGCCCGGGTCCCACGCGGTGAACGGCGCGCCGTCGCTGCCAGGGCGCGTGTACAGGAACGATCCGATGGCGTCGCCCGACAGCATCGGGATCGCGTTCAGCCATTCGAGCTGGCCGCCCGCGTGGACGCGCCAGATCCGGGCGTCGACGGCACCCGCGGCGAGCGGCGAGGTGACGCCGAGGACGACGATCGGCCGCTCGTCGCGCTGTACGGCCGCGGTCGCGGCGCCGTCGCGCCCGGCCGTCGCGGGCGACCATGTCTCCGCATAGACGGCGCTCGGCGGCGGTGCGACGTGGCCGCGAGCGCCTTCGACGACAGTGCGGATCCCCCACGCGTCGTGCGGCGCGACGATCGGTGCGAGGTCGGTCCAGGTGGGCAGGTGGAGCGCCGCCAGCTCGGCGGCGGGCAGGTGGCTCGCCGTCGGGACGGACGCCGCGGAGGCGACCGGAACGCTGGGCGCCACGATGGCACTGCCACGAACGGGAGGACCCATCTCCCACGGCTTGACCACGGCCACGGCAAGGGCGACGGCGACGATGACCACGACGACGACCACCGGGTCGAGCCGTCGTCGTGACGGCCGCAGCCTGACCGGGTCGAAATCGACGCTCATCCGCCGGGTTCGGAGCCCGTCACCGCCGCGGGTCCGCCGGAAGGTGAGCCAGGCCGCAGCTCGAGGTACCAGGTCCCGCCGTGCGCTCCGGCGGGATCGGTCCAGGCGGCGCTGACGGCGTACACGCCCGGCGCCCAGGCCGCCCCGCCCGTCGGGGTGAAGACGAGATAAGGCGTCCGGCCATGGAGTGAGGAGACGCCACCGAAGGCAGGTGCGGCGTCGGCCAGGCCACCCGGGGCCAGTCGGTGGATCGTCGCCGACGAGATGACCGCGTGCTCGGTGAACATGACGCCGATGCCGGTCGCCCGCGGCAGGTGGGCGACGGCCACGTTGGGCGTCTCGTCCCCGCTCTGCCGGAGCTGGGCCCGCCATTCTCCCTCCTCGTCCAAGGTCGGACCCACGGTCGCCGGGAGGTCGATGCTCACCCCGTCGACGGCCACGAACAACCCCTGACGGGTCACGCTCGGGTCGCCCTCGCGGGCGGCGACGAGGTCGGCCAGCGCGGGTGGCCACGGATCGGGATCCGGGACGTTGCCGAACCGGCCCGGGACGTCGATGGCGATCCGGTGGATCCCGGCGTCAGTCAGGACATCGACCCGATAGTGTCCGCCGGTCCACGACGTATACGGCAGACCGCCACTTGCGGGCTGGATGAGGAGCAGCGGATCGTCCGGCGCTCGGCCGGTGACCGGAGATGCATCGACCCATTCGAGGCGGCCGTCGTCGTGGAGACGCCAGATGCGCGCGTCCTCCGCGACAGTTCCCGCCGGCATCGTGACCCCGAGCGCGACGATCGACTGCTGATCGCGCGCGACGTAGGCGCTCTCTCCGCCGCCACGGGCGACGACCGACGGCGACCAGAGCTCGAGGAAGGCGGTCGCCGGCGGTGCGTCCGAGGCCGTAGGCGGGCCGACGACCATGGCGGCGACGCCCCAGTCGGCGTGACTGGCGACGGCCGGGGCGATGTCCGACCAGGTCGGCGGGGGCGGGCCGGGTGGTTGCACGGGCTGCGGGACGATCCCCACACGTGCGGCCGGCCCCGCGCTGGCTGCGGGCGTCGCGACGGCCACCGCCGGTGCAGGCGTGGTCGCGGCGGTGGCCGATCCACCGTTCTCCCACGGCTTGAGGACCGCGGCGGCGATGCCCACGATGACGATGACGATCCCGATGACGACCGGGTCGATCCGCCGACGGTTCGGACGGAGCCTGACCGGATCGAAGTCGACACTCACCGGGTTTCCTGCCTCCGGTCGCCCGGATGCCTATCCCGCCAGCGGGACGACGCGGCCCTCTGCATCGAGGGTGGCCTGGCGCCGGAGGCGCTTGAGCTCGGCGCCCGGCACCTGGTCGCGCGCGTGGTAGCTCGACCGGACGAGCGGCGCCGACTCGACATGCTTGAACCCCAGCGCGAGCGCCTCGGTCTTCATCTCGGCGAACTCGTCGGGGTGGTAGTAGCGCTCGAGCGGCAGGTGGGCGAGACTCGGCCGGAGATACTGACCGACGGTCAGGATGTCGACGTCGACCGTGCGGAGAGCCTCGAACGCCTCGTGCAGCTCGTCGCGGGTCTCGCCCAGCCCGACCATCAGCGAGCTCTTGGTGTGGACCGGGTAGCCGATCTCGGCGGCCATCTCCTTGGCCCGCCCCAGCACGTACAGGCTGCGTTCCCAGCGAGCGCGCTTGCGGACCGGCTTCTGGAGCCGGCGGACGGTCTCGAGGTTGTGGTTGAGGATGTCGGGACGCGCATCCATCACGGTCTGCAGCCGCGCGTCGGCGCCGTCGAAGTCGGGGATCAGCACCTCGATGCCCATCCCGGGCGAGGTCGCGCGCATCGCGCTGATGGTCTCGGCGAATATCCGAGCGCCGCCGTCGGGGAGGTCGTCACGGGCGACGCTGGTGACCACGACGTGCTCGAGCCCGAGCGCACCGACCGCCTCCGCGACCCGCCGCGGCTCGTCGTCATCGAACCAGGTCGGGCGGCCGGTCTTGACCGCGCAGAAACCGCAGGCGCGGGTGCACGTATCGCCCAGGATCATGATCGTCGCGGTCCGCTGGTCCCAGCACTCCCCGATGTTCGGGCAGTGGGCCTCCTCGCAGACCGTGTTGAGCGACAGGCCGCGGAGCAGTCCCTTGAGCTGGTGGTAGTTCTCGCCCGACGGCATCCGTGCGCGGATCCAGTCGGGGTGGCGGCGGGGGGCCACCGTGCCGTCCGCGGCCGGCTCGCCGGCACGGCCGCCGCCCAGAGCGATGGACGGAAGCTCGACCTGGTGGGCATGGTCGCCGCCAGGCGGGGTGAACATCGGGAGGTCGCGCGCCATCGCTGGAGTGTACGTCGCGACCGGGTCGATGGACTTACGCCGGGCCGAACGCGTCACGGGCGCCGATGGCCAGCTCGCGTGGGGCGTAACCCAGTTCGGCGGTGGCCTTGGCGTGGTTTCCCCAGTAGGTCACGCCATCGGAGGCGCTGAGGAGCTCGCGCAGGTTCGGTCGGACACCGAGGACGGCGCCACCGCCTGGCAGGATGCGGGCCGAGAGCCGGAAGAGCGCATTCGGGATGGCCAGCCGTGGAAGACGCCGTCCAGCGGCCCCCGCGGCGATCGCCATCGCCTCACCTAGCCGCATGTTCGTCCCGCACATCAGGTATGCCTGCCCGATCCTCCCTCGGTCGAGGGCGGCGACGATGCCTTTCGCGAGGTCATCGACGTGCGTCGGTGAGATCCCGAGATGGGTCATCGCCAGGTAGCGCGCGGTGCCGTCGTACGCGGCCTTCAGCTGCGCTCCGGCGGCCGAATGATCGCCCGGGCCGTAGATGGTCCCCGGCATGACGACGACGATGGGGGCGCCGGCGGCGATCCGTTCTTCCGCGGCTAGGTGGGCCTGGTACTTCGTCTCGTCGTAATAGCTGAGGAAGCCGTCGGCCGGATCCCGACGGAACGTCTCGTCGCGGGCGATCCCCTTGGTGTCGCCGAAGACGTTCACCGTCGAGAGGTAGACGATCCGCCCGACCCCCTCGGCGATGGCGGCGTCCAGCACCCGTTCCGTGGCCGCGACGTTGGCGTCGTACATCGCCGGCCGTTCCGATGCCGGGATGCCGATGTGGTAGACGCCGGCGGCGTGGACGACCGCGCCCGCGCCGTTGACGACCCGTCGGATCTCCGCCTGGTCGCTGAGATCGCCCGCCACGAGCCGGACGCCGAGATCGCGCAGCGCATCGGCCCTCGCCGGATCGCGGACGATGGCGACGACCTCGTCGCCGCGCTCATAGAGGCGCCGCGCGACGCGCGAGCCGATGAAGCCTGCCGCGCCCGTGATGACGATGGGTGCCATCGGCGGCGACGAGCCCGACCTAGTAGATCGGGGTCTCCGGGCCGACCGCCTCGAGCCACGCCTTGATGTCGCGCAGGAGTGCGGCACCGCCCGCACCATCGTTGGCGCGATGGTCGACGCCGAGGACCATGTTCATGATCGGGCGGATCGCGATGACGTCACCCTCGGGGGTCGACAGGACCACGGGTCGCTTGGTGATCGCCTCCATGGTCACGATGCCGACCTCGGGCACGTTGAGGATCGGCATGACCAGGTTGGTGCCGAGGTAGCCGGTGTTGTCGACGGTGAACGTGCCGCCACCGAAGTCGTCGACCTTGAACTTGCCGACCCGGGCGCGGTTCGCCACGTCGGCGATGGCGACGTTGAGGCCATGGATCGACAGCGTGTCCGCGTCACGGATCACCGGCACGATCAGGCCGTCATCGACCGCCACCGCGACGCCGACGTTGACCCGCCGCTTGGCCATCAGCCCCTGCTCGGTCCAGTGGGCGTTGAAGGTCGGGTTGCGCTTGAGCGATTCGGCGACCGCCTTGACGACGAAGGGAACGTAGCTGAGCCCGATCCCCTCCTTCGCCTGGTACGCACCCTTCGCCCTGTCGCGAACGGCCATCAGGTGGGTCACGTCGACCTCCATCTGGACGTACGCGTGCGGCGCCAGGAGGGCGCGCGTCATCTGTGCGGCGATGCCCTTGCGCATCTGGGTCGCGGGGACGAGGACCTCGTCCGCGCCGTCCGGAAAGTCGATCGTCGGCGCCGATGGGAGGCCGCCACGCGAACCGCGGGCGCGGGCGCGGGCGCGGACGGGACGGGCACGGCCGGTTTGGGTCCGGCGCCATTGCCGGCTGCCGCGGGCGCCGCCACGGGCAGGGTGCCCGTGCGGATGGCCTCGACGACTTTGAGCACGTCCTCGCGGGTGATGCGGCCACCGCCGCCGGTGCCCGTGATCTGGGCCGGGGAGAGGTCGTGTTCGCGCAGCAGCCGGCGCACGGCCGGGGTCATGCGGGCATCGGGGTCTGCGGACGCGGGCGGCGCGGCCGGCGCGGACGCGACGGACGCGGTTGCGACCGGCGCCGCCGATGCCGCGGCGGCCATCTCGGCGGGACGGCGTTCGTCGCTGCCGGCCGGCCCTGCGGCGACCGCGGGGGTCGGAGCGGTGTCGGGGTCGGTCGGCGGCGACGTGGTCGCGTTCGGCGTCGGTGACTCGGTCGCGGCCGGCGCCGCGGAGGATGACGCTGACGCGCCGGCTCCGTCGTCGGCGGTCTCGATCACCGCGATCTCGGCGTTGTTGGGGACCGTCGCGCCCTCCTCGACGAGGATCTCGCGGAGGATGCCCTCGAAGGGCGACGGGACCTCGGCGTTCACCTTGTCGGTGACGACCTCGACGAGCGGCTCGTACTTGTCGACGTGGTCGCCGGGCTGCTTGAGCCACTTCCCGATCGTCCCCTCGGCGACGCTCTCGCCGAGCTGGGGCATCGTCACCTTCGCCACGTTCGCAGGTCCTCCGGGATCGGTCCGCTTCCGGCGGGTTCGCATCGGTTGTCGCGTGTAGTGTCGCGCATCTCCCCGGCTCGGTCGAGTCCGGCAAGGAGGCGAGGCCGCCGAGCCGGGTCGATAATCGCCGCCATGCGACGAATGACGAGGCTCTGGCTCGCATCGCTGACCCTGGTGCTCGCCGGGTGTGCCACCTCCACCACGACACCTGCGACGACTACCGGCGCCGCGACCGGGCAACCCACGCCGACAACGACCGCGACCGCCATCGCGGCCGCGACCGCCGCCACTGCCACCACCCCAGCTTCAGCCTCACCGTCGGGAGCGCCGCCACTCGCGCCGTTCAGGATCACCAGCCCGGCCTTCCTCGACGGTGGGGCGATCCCCTCGAGGTTCACCTGCGACGGCGCCGGGGTCTCGCCCGAGATCGGCTGGTCGGGCGCCCCCGACGGCACACAGGATATGGCCCTCACCGTCATCGATCCCGACGCGAATGGCTTCGTCCACTGGCTCGCCTGGTGGAGCCCGGCCGCGTCCGCCGGCTCGCTTCCCGAGGACGTGGGCACCGGGCCGGGCGCGCCACACGAAGGCAAGAACGGCCATGGCCTTCGCGGCTATACAGGCCCGTGCCCGCCGTCGGGCACACACCATTACGTCTTCACGCTGTCTGCGGTCGATCGGTCGCTCGCGCTGACCGGGACGCCGACCCGCTCGGAGCTCGAGGCGGCCATCAAGGGGCACGTCCTCGGGACGGCCACCCTGACCGGCACGTACAAGCGCTCCTGACGGCCGCCGACCGCGTCAACCGGCCGCGGGCTTCTCCCAGACCGACACCACGTTGCGGCTGTCAGTCGTGAACGGTTCGCGCCGCCAGCCGCCCCACCTCTCGCGCAGTCGCATCCCAGCGAGCTCGGCCATCAGGTCGAGCTCGGCCGGCCAGACGTAGCGGCCCGGCGTCATCTCGCGCACGACCCGTCCGTCCTCGAAGGAGATGTGATGCGAGATGAGCCCCTGGTTGGCGACGTCGTACTCGTCGATACCCCAGTGGTGCTCGCTCATGTCGAAGGCACGGATCGTCTCGCCGGGTGGAAGCCGCTGGAGCTCGGGGGTCATGACCTCGACGACGAAGCAGCCGCCGGTTTCGAGGTGGGCGGCAGCATTCCGGAAGCACTCGACCTGGGCGGCCTGGGTCCGCAGGTTCATGATCGTGTTGTAGATGACGTAGGCGACAGAGAACGACCCCGCCACGGTCGCAGTCGCGAGGTCGCCGATCGTCACCTCGATGGCGTCGCCGCCGGACTTCGCGCGGAGGCGCGCCACCATCGCCTCGGACAGGTCGATCCCGGCGACCGCCACGCCCCGTCCGGCCAGCGGCAGGGCGATCCGTCCAGTCCCGACCCCGAGCTCGAGTGCCCGCCCGACGCCCGCAAGATCGGCAAGGAAGTCGACGACCGGGTCGACCGCCGCGGGATCGAACATCTCGGCCGACGACTCGTCGTACCGCGCGGCAACGGGTTCGTCGAAATAGCCGTCGTCATGCATCGCCGGAATCTACGGCACGTACGATTGCAGAGAAGCCGCCGAAGAGGAAGGAGGACACCGTGCTCGGGGACCATCTCGTGTTTCCCATCCTGCTGTCGATGGACCTGGACGCCAGCCGGGCCTTCTACAACGGCGTTCTCGGTCTCGAGATCATGCGTGACGACGGAGAGCGGATCGTCTTCCGCTGCGGTTCCGGCTCACAGGTGGCGGTGACGCTCAGCACGGTCGGGACAGCGGACGCGCAGACGCAGCTGGCGTGGCGAGTCCCGGACATCCACGCCGAGCTCGAGGACCTCCGCGCCCGCGGCGTTCGTATCGAGTCGTACGTCGAGCCCGACCCGGTCACCGATGACGACGGCATCGCCGACATGGACTATGTCTGGGCCGCCTGGTTCATCGACCCGAGCGGCAATGCCCTGTCGGTCGTCCAGCCGAAGACAGGGCCGATCCCTCCCAGCCGGCAGGCCTGAGGTGATCGCCGTCTGCATCGCCGGTGCGACTGGCTGGGCCGGCCGAGCTCTGGCCGAAGCGGTCGTCGGAGCGGACGACCTGGTCCTGCGCAGCGCGGTGTCGCGGTCCGCGGCGGGATTGGATCTCGGCACCGCGCTGGGTGTCGAGGCGCTCGATGTGCCTGTCTTCGGCACCGTCGCCGAGGCGCTCGACGGGGTCGATGTGCTGATCGACTACACCTCGCATTCGGCCGTCAAGGCCAACGCGTTGATGGCGATCGAACACGGTGTCGCGGTCGTGATCGGCGCGTCGGGTCCGACTGCGGCCGACTACGCAGCGATCGATGCCGCCGCTCGCGCGCACGCGGTCGGCGTGATCGCAGCGGGGAACTTCTCGATCACCGCGGCGATGGCCCAGGCGGCGGCCGTGCTCGTTGCCCGTCATCTACCGCAGGCGGAGATCATCGACTACGCGAGCGAGACCAAGGCCGACGTCCCCAGCGGGACGTCGCGCGAGCTGGCAGAGCGACTCGCCGGCGTGAGAACGCCGGTCGTCGCCCGTTCGCTCGACGAGATCGACGGTCCGCCCGAGGCGCGCGGGGCATCGATCGACGGCGTCCCGGTCCATTCGGTCCGGCTACCCAGCTTCTCGGTCTCCACTGAGGTCATCTTCGCGCTGCCCGACGAGCGGCTGACGATCCGTCACGACGCCGGCTCATCGGCCGCGCCGTACGTGTCGGGAACGCTCATGGCCGTCCGGATGGTGATCGGGCGAGTCGGCCTGACGCGCGGACTCGATACGTTGCTGTTCGAAGACGGAGCCTGACGAGCGTCCACCTAGACCGGAATGTCTCCCCGGCGCATCCATGCCTGCTCCACAACTGCCGACGACAGTGGAGGTCGAACGCAGGCAAAGGACCCGCGAACCAGACAGATGGGCGTCGGAGGACGACATGAGTGAACGAAACAGCGGCGGAGGCCCCAACTGGGCGCTCCTGCTGCTCATCCCGGCGGCGGTGATCGTCGCCAAGGGCGTGGCGCGCCACCGCGCGATGTGGGAATCGGGCTGGGCGCCGGAGGGCGCATCCGGCTTCGGCCATGGCCACGGCATGGCTACGGACCGCGGCGGTTCGGCGGCGACATGGAGGCCGGCGCGTTCCGGCTGCCGCCGAAGATCGAGTGGATGCTCGACAGCTGGCACACCCGCGCCCACAAGAAGGCCGATGCGGCGGACTCCACGGTGACGGCCGGCTCGGCCGACACGACCGCGTCGGAGACGGAGACCGCCTAGTACGCCGCGAGCTTGCGGATGCCCTCGGCGATCTTCTCCGGGTTGACCATGAACCAGTCCTCGAGGACATGGTTGTAGGGCACGCCCGGGACCTCGGGGCCGGCGATGCGAGTCACCGGCCCGTCGAGGTAATCGAACGCCTCCTCGCCGACGATCGCGGCAACCTCAGCGCCATAGCCGCCGAACTTGTTGTCCTCGTAGACGACGAGGCACTTGCCGGTCTTGCGGACGCTGTCGAGCAGCGTCTCGCGATCGAGCGGCCGGAGCGTCCGCAGGTCGACGACCTCGACGCTGATGCCCTCGTCGGCGACGCGGTCGGCCGCCTCGAGCGCGTAGTGCGCCATCAGCCCGTACGCGACGACCGTGACCTGCGAGCCCGGATGGGTCACCTTGGCCACCCCCAGCGGCACCGTGTAGTCGGTATCCGGGACCTCGCCGCGGACCGAGCGATACATCTTCTTGTGCTCGAAGAAGAGCACCGGATCCTCGTCGCGGATCGACGATCGCAGCAGACCGCGGGCGTCGTACGGCGTCGACGGCACGACCACCTTGAGACCCGGCACGTGGGTGAAGAAGGCCTCGACCGACTGCGAGTGGTACAGCGCACCGTGGACGCCGCCGCCGTACGGGGCCCGGATCGTCATCGGCACGCCGTAGCCGTTGTTCGAGCGATAGCGCATCCGCGCTGCCTCGGACACGATCTGGTTGAAGGCCGGGAAGATGAAGTCGGCGAACTGGATCTCGGCGACCGGCCGAAGCCCGTTGACGGCCGCGCCGATCGACGCACCCACGATCATCGACTCGGTCAGCGGCGTGTCGATCACGCGGTCCTCGCCGAACTCGGCCCACAGGCCGTCGGTGGCCAGGAACACGCCACCCTTCTTGCCGACGTCCTCGCCGAGCACGATGACCGACTCGTCGCGGCGCATCTCGTCGGCGAGGGTCTCGCGGATCGGCGTCGATGAACGTGCGCGGCGGCATCAGCCCGCTGCCTCAGGCTCTTCGGCGTAGACGTAGCGGGTCGCGAGCTCGGGGTCGGGGTCGGGCTGGCTCTCGGCGTACTCGGTGGCGTCCTCGACGGCGGCGGTGATGTCGGCCATCAGCCGCGCCTCGATCTCGTCGGTCAGGATGCCGGCGTCGCGGAGCTCGCCACGGAAGCGCGGCAGCGCGTCGTGGCCCTTCTCCGATTCGAGCTCCTCCTCCGAGCGGTACTTGGTCTGCTGGTCGTCGGACGAGTGGCCGGTCAGCCGGGTCACCTTCGCCTCGATCATGGTCGGTCCGCCGCCGGAGCGCGCGAGCGCGACCGCGTCACGCGCCGCCGCGTAGCACGCGAGCACGTCCGCGCCATCGACCACGACGCCCGGGATCCCGTAGCCGGACGCACGGTCCGCCACGTCCTCGACCGAGATCTCCATCGCCGCCGGCACGCTGATCGCGTAGCCGTTGTTCTCGACCACGAACACGAACGGCAGCTTGTGGATCGCCGCGAAGTTGAGGCCCTCGTGGACGTCGCCCTGGTTCGACGAGCCCTCCCCCATCGAGGTCATCGCCACCTGGCCGGTCTTGCGGATCTTGGCCGCCAGCGCGATGCCGACCGCGTGGAGCAGCTGGGTCGCCACCGGCGACGACACCGACACGATGTTGTGCTCGTGGCTGCCGTAGTGGCCGGGCATCTGGCGCCCGCCCGATGACGGGTCGGATGCCGTCGCGTACTGGGCGGTCATGATGTCCCGCGCGCTCATCCCGAACGTCAGGCACGTCGCGATCGAGCGGTAGAACGGCGCGATCCAGTCCTTGCCGCGCTCGAACGCCCAGGCGATGCCGACCTGCGCGCCCTCGTGACCCTGCCCGGAGATGACGAACGGGATCCGGCCGGCACGGTTGAGGATCCACATCCGCTCGTCGACCGCGCGCGCGAGCGCGACGTAGCGGTACATCTCGAGCAGGTCGGCGTCGGTCAGGCCGACGCTCGCGCCGAGGTGTGAGTCGCTGCCGTGGGTGACCGCCATGCTGCCGGTCCGGCCTCCTCGTGACACCGGGCCGTGGCCCGGCCTGGCTGCCTAGAAGTTGAGCGACTGCCCGTCGACGGCCATGGCGGCCTCGCCGATGACCTCCGACAGGGTCGGGTGCGCGTGGGTCGCGGCGCCGATCTCCCACGGCGTGGCGTCGAGCTCGAAGGCCAGCGACGCCTCCGCGATCAGGTCGGTGGCGTGCGGCCCGACGATGTGGACGCCGAGCGTGTCGTTGCTGTCGGCGTCGGCGATGACCTTGGCGAAGCCCTCGTACTCGCCGCCGATGATCGCCTTGGCGATCGCCTGGAACGGGACCTTGCCGATCTTGAGCTTGTGGCCGGCCGCGGTCGCCTGCGCCTCGGTCAGCCCGATCGAGGCGATCTCGGGGCGGCAGTACGTCGCGCGCGGCTGGGACGTGTAGTCCATGTCGTGGACGTCGGGGTCGCCGGCGATCGTGTGCGCCGCGGTCAGTCCCTCGTGCGCCGCGGTGTGGGCCAGCCACAGCCCGCCGATGGCGTCGCCGATGGCGTACACGTGCGGCTCCTTGGTCCGCATCCGGCCGTTGACCTTGATGACCCCGCGATCGGTCTCGACCTTGGTCGTCTCGAGCCCGATGTCCTCGATGTTGGCGGAGCGGCCGGTGGCGACGAGCATGACCTCGGCGCGGAGCTCGGCCGGGTCCTTGCCCTCGGGGCCGACCATCAGGCAGATGCCGTTGTCGTCGGCGGTGACCGACGCCGCGTCGAACCGGGCGTTGGTCATCACGGTCATGCCGCGCTTCGTGAAGCTGCGCTCGACGACCTTGCTGACGTCGACGTCCTCGAGCGGGACGATCTGGGGCAGGTACTCGAGCAGGGTCACCTTGACCCCGACGTCGGAGAACATGCTGGCGAACTCGACGCCGACCGCGCCGGCACCGACGATGACGATGTCCTTCGGCAGCGTGTCGAGCTTCAGGATGTCGTCGCTGGTGAGGATCCGCTTGCCGTCGGGCGTCAGGCCGGGCAGCGACTTGACCCGCGAGCCGGTGGCGAGGATGACGTCGGTGGCGTTGAGGACCCGCTCGCCACCGCCGCCCGGCGTGCCGTCCTCGCCGGCCTGGCTGACCTTGACCTTGCCCGCGCCGTCGAGACGGCCGCGGCCGGCGACCCAGGTCACCTTGTTCTTGTCGACGAGCGTCTTGAGGCCCGTCCACATCCGCTTGACGACGGCGTCGCGCCGGGCGGCCATCGCCGCGTAGTCGACGACCGCGTCGCCGGGCAGGACCAGTCCGTAGTCCTTGGCGTGCCGGACCTTGTCCGTGAAGGCGGCCGATTCGAGCAGCGCCTTGGTCGGGATGCAGCCGCGATGGAGGCACGTGCCGCCGATCTTGTCCTCGTCGACGAGGGCGACCTTCAGGCCGAGCTGGGCGGCACGGAACGCTGCCGAGTACCCGCCGGTGCCCGCGCCGAGCACGACCAGGTCGAAGTCATTGGAGGAGCCGACGGCCATGGGTCAGGGTGCCTCGGAGCGCCTCGGAGCCGCCGTCAAGGGCCGGCTGGGCAGGTGGGTCATCGCGACCGATGGTACGCGCGGCATCGCGAGACGCGCAACCGAGGGCGGTGGGTGCCGGATGCTAGACTCGGGCGGTCGGGCGTCCCTGCGGCCAGGGCTCCCCGATCGCCGTTGGAGCGTGCTTGGTGGACCCCGCGATCGTGCTCCAGACCCTCGTCCTGGTGCTCATCGCCTACCTCATGGGTTCGATCCCGATGGGGGTGGTGGTCGCCCGCGTCACCGGAGGGACGGATCCGCGGACGATCGGGTCGGGCCGGACCGGCGGGACCAACGCGTTGCGCGCTCTCGGTCGTGGGCGAGCCGCGATCGTCGTGACCGGCGACCTCCTCAAGGGTGCTGTGCCGGTCGCTGCTGGCGCGATACGTCACGCGGCGATCCGCTGGTCGAGGTGCTGTGCGGCGCGGCCGCGGTGGCCGGGGCGATCTGGTCGGTGTTCGCAGGGTTCCGGAGCGGCCGTGGCGTGGGTACCGGCGTCGGGACGATGCTGGTCATCCAGCCGGTGGCGGTGCTGCTGGCGACTCCCGTCTTCATCGGGGTGATCCTGCTGACCCGCTACGTGTCACTCGGGTCGCTGATCGGGTCGGCGGCGATGTTCCCGGCGATGCTCCTGGTCCTCCTCGTCGTGCCGGAAACGCCGCTGCCGTACGTCATCTACGCCGCGGTCGGGGCGGCGCTGATCTGGCTGGCGCACGCCGACAACATCGACCGGCTGATCCACGGCACGGAGCGCAAAGTTCGACCTGGGGTTGCTGGCGGGCAAGCGCCCGAGCGGCTGAGGCGTGGGCATCTTCTCCTGGGTGGTCGAGTTCCGGGGTCGTGCAGGGTGTGATCATCGGCGCCACCCTGGCGTTCCTGACGACGATCCTGATCCTGGATTCGTGGCGAAGGCGGAGACGACGACCGTCAACGGTTGGAGTTCGATCCGCCGGGCCGGTCAGCCCGGAAACGGACTGTTGGTGCGTGCCGCATTGCAGAAGGCGCTGCCGGTCGTCAACGTGTTCGAAGAGGCCGCCTACTGGACGACGAGCGTGGACAGCGCAGGGAAGAAGCTCAGTGGCGAGCACGTCTACCGCCTGCACTTCCCGCCCGGGCATCTCCCGCCGAATGACGCCTTCTGGTCGCTGACCGCGACGGACACCGGTCGGGTACATGGTGAGCAATCCGACCGGTCGGTCGAGCGTGGATGATCATTCGGGTCTCGTGACCGAGCCGGATGGTTCGGTCGACATCCTGCTCCAGTCGCAGGCGCCGGACGGGCCGGCACAGAACTGGCTGCCGACACCGACCGGCCGATTCAAGCTGATGCTCCGCGCCTACCTGCCCGGCGCGGCCATCCTGGACGGCAGCTACGACGTGCCCCCGGTCGTCAGGGTCTCGTGACGTGAATCGCCTGTTCCTGCGATACCCCTACCCGATCGCCGCGGTCATCCTGCTGATCTTCGCCTGGGTCGTGGCCCAGCGGCTCGCTCGCGGCGTGGACGCGATCATCCCGCTCGCGGTGGCGGCCGTGGTCGTGTGGCTGCTCGGGACGTTCGTCTTCATCTACCTCTGGCCGCAGATCACGGTCGGCGGGTTCAAGCGCGCGATCGCTCAAACGCGGGCTCGGCGGCGGGCCGATCCCCGATCAACACGCTGTACGCCGTGCCAGACCGCTCCTCCCAGTCCGCTTCGGCCGGCGGCCTGATGGCGGTCGGTACCGACGATGTCGTCTACATCGGCGGCTGGCTCGACCTGAAGCCGGGCCGCGAGTGCTGCATGTGCCCGAGATGGCGGGCCGGTACTACAGCATGCAGTTCACCGACCCGACCAGTGGCGCCAACGTTGCCTATGTCGGCAAGCGGACCACCGGGACCGACGCCGGTGACTTCCTCCTCTGCGAGCGGAAGTGGACTGGGAGCGTGCCAGGGGGGATGACCCGGATCGAGGTGCCGCATCGTTCCGCCCTCGTCATCGGTCGCGTGTTCGCCGCCGATGACGACGATCGGCAGCGTCGCCTATGCGCTCGCGAAGCAGATCCAGCTCACGCCGCTCGACAACCGGCCGTGAACGTGCTGCCGTGACCTCCGACGGGGCCGACGGCACGCGCCCCGGGAATCGAACGACCCGGGTCGGCTGACGACCCGGGTCGAGATCACGCTGGTTCGGCGGGTCGTGGGTCGGCCCGCGCCGAGAGGACCGGGTCAGCCGCCGCGCATGCTCCGGAAGCAGTCGCTGCAGTAGACCGGCTTGCCGCTGGTCGGGCGGAACGGGACCTGGGCCTCGCGCCCGCAGTTCGAGCACGTGGCGCTGAACATCTCGCGCGGGCCGCGGTCGCGCGAGCCGTAGCCGCCGCCGTACCCGCCCCCCGAACCCCCTGCGGAATAACCCCCGCCGGCACCGTAGCCGCCATACGAGCTGCTGCCGCCGCCATCAGCGTTGCGGGCTGCCTTGCGGCTGGCCCGGCACGATGGGCAACGACGGGGCTCGGTGAAGCCACGCTGCGCATAGAAATCCTGCTCGGAGGCGGTGAACACGAATTCCTGTCCACAGTCCGCGCAGGTCAGGGTCTTGTCGCTGTACACGAAAACGAAACTCCTCTCGGTAGCCAACGCGAACCCGTCGGGTTTCTCGCGTCAGCCGTGAGAGGAGTCCGAGTCGTGTCGAGCTACATATCCAGCCACGGACCCTTCCGTGGCGTTTTCAGGCGGGATGGTACGCGGTTCCCAAACGCTTGCCAATACCTGACTTTCGGGCCTCTGTGAGCACGAAATACAGCCTTCCGACAGGCTCGCGACCGCGTCCCGAGACGGGTCAGTCGTGGGCGCCGGTGCCCTCGCCCGCGGGGGCCGGCCCGTCGGGCGGCGCGACCGAGAATTCGCGCCGCGCCGACGCCAGGTAGGCGTCGACCTCGAGACGCTGGCGCGCCACGACCCAGCCCAGGTCGCCGCCAAGGATCTGCGGCGACCCTGGGTGCGATGGCGGCCCCCCGATCTGGCAGCTCCTGGGCCAGCCGCGTCCGGCGCGCGAGCACGTCGTCGATCGACAACGCCAGCTCATTGCGCACCGCCCAGGCGACTTCCGCCTCGAGGAAGAACCGACCCTCGACGAGCGGGCGCAGCATGTCCAGCTCGGCGCCGAGTGCGACCACCGCGGGCGCCTCCGTCCCGTGGCGGGCGACCAGCCGTGCCGCGGTCTCGGGACCGACTGAGCGGACGGCCGGGATGGTGGACAGCTCGGCGGCGATCCGCGCCAGGGCGTCGGTGTCCGCGGCGCCGACCAGCCGTCGCTCGGCGGTGTCGCTCGGCCGGCGTCTCGCCTCGTCGCGCCCCAGGACCGCGTCGATGACGTCGCGAGCCATGACCCGGTACGTCGTGTACTTGCCGCCCCCGATCCGGACGACTCCGTTCGACTCGACCGTGACCCGGTGCTCGCGCGAGGCCTTGACCGTCGAGCCATCCGACGGCGCGATCAACGGCCGCAGGCCGGCGTACGTGCCGACCACATCGGCCCGGGTCAGGTTCACGTCCATCGTCGCGTTGACGGTGGCCAGCAGCCGGTCGACCTCCCAGCCGGCGGCCGACGGCCGCTCGGCCGGGCCGTCGAACGGCGCGTCGGTCGTACCGATCAGCCAGTGGTCGGGCCACGGCACGAGGAACACGATCTTGCCCGGGACGCGGATGGTCAGACCCATCGTGTTCGGGATCCGTTCGCGGGGGACCACGAGGTGGGCGCCGCGGCTCGGCAGGATCGGCAGCGACCCGCCCTGGAACGGGTGGTGGTCCACGTCGGCGGCCCACACGCCGGTCGCATCGACCACGGCCCGTGTCCCGATCTCGAACCGCGAGCCTGTCGCCAGGTCCTCCACCTCGACCGCGGCGATCGACCGGTCCGCCTCGTCAAGGCGCACGCCCGTGGCGCGGACCCGGGTGAGCGCCACGCCTCCGGCGGCGATCGCGGTCCGAGCCACCGCCAGCGTGTAGCGGGCGTCGTCCTCGACGCCGTCGTGATAGACGAGCCCGCCGCGCAGCCCCTCGCGCCGCAGGGTCGGGGCGAGCTCGAGCGCCGCCGCCTTCGACAGCCGCCGGTGCCAGCCGCCGTCGTGTCGCGCACCGAGGATGTCGTAGAGCGTCAGGCCGGTGTCGTAGAACGCCTTCGAGGCATACGGGATGCCGTAGATCGGGAACAGCAGCGGCTGGATCGAGACCAGGTGAGGCGCGAGCGACAGCAGGCGTGAACGCTCCGCCAGTGCCTCGCGCACGAGCCCGAATCGGAACTGCTCGAGGTATCGCAGGCCGCCGTGGATCAGCCGCGACGAACGCGACGATGTGCCGGAGGCGATGTCGTCCTGCTCGACGAGAACCGCGCGCATACCGCGCGAGACGGCGTCGAGCAGGGCGCCCGATCCGACGATCCCGCCCCCCACGATGACCACGTCCCACGTCTCGCCGGCCACGACGGCAAGGTCGAGCGCACGCCGTTCGAGGGGAGGCACGCGACGGGGCGGCGACTCGGACGGCTCGATCATCCTCCGGCCGAGCCGGGCGGCTGGCGCGCGATCCGCCACAGCAGCCAGCCGGTCCCGACGATGAGCACGAGGATGGCCAGCGGCGTGTGGAACACGATCTCCTGGAGACCGGTCGGCAGGACGCTGGTCAGCACCGCCAGCCCGAGGACGATGCCGACGGCCACAGCGGCGACGATGAGGACCTCGCGCCAGCCCGGCTGCCCGCCCACGCGACGAGGCTCAGCCACGATCGATCCCGTCAGCCACGGTCGGCCTCGGCCGGGATGCCGATCGGGGCGACGAGGATCCGCCCGGCGTATGCCGCTCCGCGACGCGTCAGGAGGCCTGTCTTGGGGCGATGGAACGTGACCGTGAGGTCGGCACTGACGGCCGGGTCGGACGGCTCGCCGCTCGACAGGTCCACCGCGGTCGGGGTGTCGACGGCGACGACGGGCACACCCGCGGCCCGGGCCTGGCCGATGACCTCGACCGCCGAGCGGATCGGCTCGCGGAGGACGCCGCGGACCCCGGTCCCGAGCAGGGCATCGACGACGACCGCGGCCTTCTCGACGCCATGGGCGAACATCGCCACGTCGCGAGCCGTGGCGAGATGGACCTTGACGATGCCCTTGTCGCGCGCGACGCGATCCCAGTTGCGGGCCGACGAGGCACCACGCGGCCTGGCATCCGGGGCGACCACCGCGACGATCACCGACGCTCCGGCCAGCGCGAGCCGGCGGGCTGCCACGAAGCCGTCGCCGCCGTTGTTGCCGGGCCCGCACATGACGACGATCGGGCCGCTCCCCCACCGACCGACGTCCGTGGCAAGGGCACGGACGGCCGCCGCGACCGCTGTCCCGGCATGCTCCATCAGCCGCAGCTCGGGGTAGCCGAGCGCCTGTGCGCGCCGGTCGGCACCGGTCATCGTCTCCGCCGAGATCGGGGGCAGGTCGGCGCGCGCGGCCCAGTGCCGGCGCAGCCCACGCAGGTCCATCTCGAAGATGGATGGGTCGTCGGCAGGCAGGAGCGGAGAGGCGTCGGGAGTCGCGGGCTGGGCTGCTGGGGTCATCGCTCTCGAAGGGTAGCCGAGTCAGCTACGAACGCGTGCCATCCCGGCCTGCAGGTCCAGGAAGCCTTCGCGTTCGAGGCGCTGCGCAGCCAGGCCGATCGCCGCGCCATCGTGCTCGCCAAGCCGGTCGGGCAGGCGGACCCATTCTCCGGGCGCCGCTGCCGTCACGGCCGCGACGAGACGGCCGCGAAGCCACCGGCTCGTCATCGCGAACGGCACGGCCGCCGCCCTGGGCTCGACGATCTCGACCGTCCCGCGCGAGGCGCATAGGGTCGCGAGCGGGCATGCAGCGCAGCGCGGCGCGCGGGCGGTGCACGTCCCGGACGCGAGATCCATCACGGCGTCGAGCCACTGCCGGGATCGACGGCGGGAGACCAGATCGTTCGCGATCGCCTGGAGGCCGGACGAGGACGCCGGCACCCCGAGGACGCGCGAGATGACCCGCCTGACGTTGACGTCGAGCGGCGCGACAGGGATGCCGAACGCGGATGCGGCCACGGCGCGAGCCGTGTACGGACCGACACCCGGCAGCGCCTCCAGCGCCGCGACACTCGCCGGCACTCGACAGTCGTGGTCATCCACGATCGCCCGCGCCGCCTCGCGCAGAGCGAGCGCCCGCCGGTTGTAGCCCAGACCGGCCCATGCCTCGAGCAGCTCATGCGTCCCGGCCTCGGCCAGGGCCGCCGGAGTCGGCCAGCGGTCCACGAACCGTCGCCACGCCGGACCGACGCGCTCGATCCCGGTCTGCTGCGACATCACCTCCGCGACGAGCACCTGCCACGGGTCCGCGGCGTCGCGGATCTGCAGCGGCCGACGGTTGGCGTCGTGCCACCGGAACAGGCGGGCGTTGAAGCGACGCCTGCTCACGCTCGTCATGAGCCCGAGGATAGCGGTCAGGCGGAGACGGCGACGAGGCTCCGTCGCGCGACGGCCTCGAGCGCATCGATCAGGCCGGGGTCGTCGTTGAGAGAGCGGATCCGCCGGAACTCCAGGCCGACCGCCTCGGCCTGGGCACGGGCGCCGATCTCGACGTCGTACAGGATCTCCAGGTGGTCTGCGAGGAACTGGATCGGCGCGATCAGCACCGACCGATGGCCGGCGGCCTTGAGCACGGGCATGAGATCCGCGAAATCCGGCTTCATCCACTCGCCCGGTTCGTGGCCGGCGCTCTGCCAGCAGAAGGTCCATCGATCCGGAGCGAGGCCCGCCGCGGCGGCGACGAGCTCGGCGCTGTCGGCCAGCTGGGCGATGTAGGCGGGTTCCTCGCGCGCGACGCGGAGCGGCAGGCTGTGCGCGGTGAGGAGGACGGGCACCGTGTCCCGCTCGATCCTCCGGGAACGCCGCGATGGCCGTCCGGATCCGCTCTCCGAGCGCCTCGATGAGGGCCGGCTCGTCGAACCAGGCCCCGGCGACCTCCACGCGCGGCGCGCCGTCGCCGACGGCGGCGCGCGCCGCTTCGATGGCGCGCGCGTAGCCGCCCATCAGCATCGGCGAATATTGCGGGGAGAGGATGATCGCGGCGACCGGATCCACCCCGCCGGTCGCCAGCTCGTCGAGCGCGGTCTCGATGCTCGGCTCGGAGAAGCGCATGGCCGCCCGCACCACCACTTCGCCACCGAAACGGGCCTCGAGCGCTGCCGCCTGCGCCTTCGTGATGGGGATCAGGGGCGAGCCGCCGATCGCGTCGTACCGGCGACGGAACTCCGCGACGAGCTCGTCATCGGGCTCACGGCCGCCGCGGACCGCAGTCAGGTATCGGCCTACGTCGTCGAGCGACGACGGCGAGCCGTAGGTCATCAGCAAGATCCCTGCGCGGGACACGCGAGTCGATGTCACGAGGCGACCTCCTGCCCATTCCTGTCGGATGCCGTCGCGACCAGGCGTGACGACTCGTCGTGGACCATCCGCACCACCGACCGGAGCGCGTCGGGCGACGTCTCGCGGGCGATCGGACCACCCGTGTTGAAGACGTGGCCGGGCTCGCCGGCGGCGGCAGCCAGCACCTCGGTCACGCCGGACGCGACCGCTGCCTGACCCGCGAGCAGGCGGGCCGGGTCGAGGTTGCCCTGCACCGCCTGGCCGGGTCCAAGCCTCTCGCGCGCGACCGCGAGAGATTGGCCGGCGTCGACACCGACGACATCGGCCCGGTCGGCAAGCCGTTCGAGCAGTGCCGCACCGGCCGCCGCGTAGTGGATCGACGGCACACCGGCGTCGCGGATCGCATCGAGGATGCGAGCCGTCCACGGTCGGACCGCCCGGTCGTAGTCGGCGGGTCCGAGGGCACCGGCCCACGAATCGAACACCTGGATCGCCTGCGCGCCGGCGGCGACCTGCGCGCGGACATAGGCGATCGTCGCGTCGGTGATGCGGTCCACCAACGTGCTCCACAGCTCGGGTGCACCGAAGAGCATCGACTTGGCGACCGCGTGGTCGCGCGACGGCCCGCCTTCGATCAGATAGGCGGCCATCGTGAACGGCCCACCGGCGAGGCCGATGACCGCCGCGCTCGAACCGATGGCTGAGCGGGTCGATCCGATCGCCTCGAGGATGAACCCCAGGTCGGACGCGGGATCGACCACCCGCAGACGCTCGATGTCGGCCTGCGAACGGATCGGGTGCTCGATGCGCGGCCCATCCGCCCGGAGCTCGAGGGCGACCCCCATCGCCTCTGCCAGCAGCATGATGTCGGCGAACATGATCGCGCCGTCGGTGCCGAGTCCGATGGCCGCACCCGCGCTGACCTCGGAGCACAGCCGCGGGTCACGGGCGATGTCGATGACGCTGTGGCGCTTGCGGAGCTCGAGATAGGCCGGCAGCGATCCACCGGCCTGGCGCATGAACCAGACCGGCGTGGCGTCGACCGGCGCACCACGACAGGCGGCGAGGAACCGTTCGGCGCCGGTCATCCCGTGACCGCGATCGGCGACGTCCGGGCGTGGACGCGATCGACCAGCCGTCGCAGGTGGTCCGGGTTCGTGCCCGGCAGCACCCCGTGTCCGAGGTTGAAGATATGGCCCGGGCGGCCACCTGCCTCATCGAGGATCGCATCCGTCGCGGCCTCGGCGGCGGCGTAGTCCGCGAGCAGGACGGCCGGGTCGAGGTTGCCCTGGACGGCCCGATCGGGCACGCGCGACCAACCGTCGGCGAGCCCGACCCGCCAGTCGAGCCCGATGACGTCACCACCGGCATCCGCCATCGCCTCGAGGAGGCCCGTCGTCCCCGTTCCGAAGTGGATGATCGGCACGTCGAGACCGGCAAGGCCCTCGAACAGGCGACGCATGTGCGGCGCGACGGCGGTCCGATAGTCGCGGGGAGCCAGCGCCCCGACCCATGAATCGAACAGCTGGATGGCCTGCGCACCGGCCTCGACCTGTGCCCGCAGGTAGGCGACGTCAAGGTCGACGAGTCGTTCGAGCAGCGCCGACCAGAGGGCGGGCTCGCCGAGCAGCATCGCCTTCGTACGCTCGAGTGAGCGCGACGCGCGACCCTCGATCAGGTAGCTCGCGAGCGTGAACGGCGCCCCGGCAAAGCCGATGACCGGAACGGGCGATGCAGCGCGGATCAGGCCGATGGCCTCGAGCAGCGCTCCGACCGAGGCCTTCGGCTCGAACGGGCGCATCCGCTCGAGGTCGGCGGCCGCCCGGATCGGGCGATCGATGACCGGTCCGATCCCATCGACCAGCTCGACCGCGATCCCGGCACCAGGCAGCGGGGTCGTGATGTCGGCGAACACGATCGCGGCATCGACACCGAGCCGGTCGACCGGCTGGAGGGAGACCTCGGTGCACAGGGCCGCATCGGCGACGATCTCGGCCAGGGTCGCGCGTTCACGGACAGCCCGATACTCGGGCAGGCTGCGACCGGCCTGGCGCATGAACCAGACCGGCGTCGCGTCGACCGGCAACCGGCGGCAGGCGCGCAGGAAGCGGACCGCGCGCTCGGTCACGCGACCAGGGCCGACCGCGCGGCGTCAAGGGTCTCGTCGATGACCGCGCCGTCGTGCGCCAGCGACAGGAACCACGCTTCGAAGGGCGACGGCGGGAGCAGGACCCCGCGCTCGAGCATCGCGCGAAAGAAACGTCCGAACGCGTCGCGGTCCCCTGTCAGCGCCTCGGCGGCATCGCGCGGAGCCCGATCGGCGAAGAAGACGGTGAGCAGCGACCCGACCCGGGCGATCGCGACCGTCCGTCCGGCCCCGCGAGCCGCGTCGGCCAGGCCTTCGGCGAGACGGGCGCCGGCCGCCTCCAGTCGGTCATACGCGGCGTCATCGAGAGCGTCGAGCGTCGCGATCCCGGCCGCCATCGACAGCGCGTGGCCGGACAGCGTTCCCGCCTGGTAGACCGGGCCGTCCGGGGCGACGAGCGCCATCAGGTCGCGGCGACCGCCGTAGGCCCCGATCGGCATCCCGCCACCGATGATCTTGCCGAGGGTCGTCAGGTCCGGCCGGACGCCGAACCGTTCCTGGGCACCGCCGCGCGCGACGCGCATGCCGGTGATGACCTCGTCGAAGACGAGCAGCGCGCCGTCGCGATCGGTGAGCTCGCGGAGAGCCTCGAGGAAGCCGGGCGCGGGTGCGATGACCCCGACGTTGGCAGCGACCGGTTCGACCACGACCGCGGCGATCCGGCCGGGGTGCGCCCCGAATGCGACCGCGACCGCCGCCGGATCGTTGTAGGGCAGCACGATGGTGCCGGCCGCGACGGCTGCCGGGACCCCGGCACTCCCCGGGATGGCCTGCGTCGCCAGCCCGGAGCCGGCTTCGACGAGGAGGCCGTCGCTATGGCCGTGGTAGCCGCCGGCGAACTTGACGACGAGATCGCGACCGGTCGCCGCCCGGGCGAGCCGGACCGCGCTCATGACCGCTTCGGTCCCCGACGATGTGAAGCGGAGTCGCTCCATCGACGGGATTCGCTCGCGGATCCGCTCCCCGAGCTCGATCTCGAGCGGCCCGGTCAGCCCGAGCGCGAACCCCTGCGTGGCCTGTCGGCGGATGGCCTCCACGACGGCCGGATGGCGGTGCCCCAGGATGGCCGGACCCCAGCCGCCGATGTAGTCGACGTACCAGCGTCCGTCGGCATCGCGGACACGTGCCCCGTCGCCCTCCACCAGGACGATCGGCTCCATCCCCACCGCGCGGAAGGCGCGGACCGGGCTGTTGACTCCGCCCGGGAACAGCTCTGACGCCCGGCGTCGGAGCTCGACGGACGGCGACGTCCCGACCGTGCTCGTCATGCCACCACCGCGCTCCGGCCGACCAGGCGGCCGAGCAGCTCGGGAAGCGGTCGATGGACGCCGAGCAGCAGCGGCGTGTCGCGGACGGTCGAGCGTCGACTCTCGGTGCCGCGCAGGTCGCGAACGAGCGACCCGAACGCGGCGAGGTCGTCCGTGTCGTACGCCACGACGAAGTCCTGGTCGTCCAGGCCGAACGAATACGCCAGCAGCTGGCGGACGGTCGGATACTTATGGCCGACCCGCATGTGCTCGTTCATGATCGACTGCCGCTCCTCGCGGCTCTGCAGGTACCACTCCGTGCTCTTGGTGAACGGGTAGACGACCAGGTAGGCGGCCGGCTCGCCGTCGAGGACGGAGCGCTCCTGGCTGGTCGGCTTGCGGACGTACTGCGACGGCCCGATGAGCCCCAGCAGGCTGTGGCGGACGGTCAGCCAGCGCCCGAGCCCGGACCGCGCCAGCCGCGCCCCGGCCGACTCGAGCGCCTCGACCGACGGCGCGAGCCGGAACAACAGCACGTCGACGCCCGGCTCGAGCCCGACCGTCGAGTAGGTCAGCGTCCGGATGCCGAGGCGCGTCGTCTCGGTCTCGGCCTCGAGCACGGCGGCGACATCGGCCTCCTGGGCTTCGGCCGGGAGACGCCGCCAGGCCGCGTCGAGCCCGAGTGCGACTGCCTGGACGTAGATCGTGTCGTCGCTCATCTGGTGGCACTCCCCCGCTCTTCGGCGATCCAGGCGGCGAGATCTGCCGCGGCGTAGGTGATGACGATGTCGCCGCCCGCGCGGGCCATCGACGTGACTGCCTCGGTCATGACTCGGCGGCCGTCGATCCAGCCGCGCTCGGCCGCGGCCGCGATCATCGCGAACTCCCCGCTGACCTGGTAGACCGCGACCGGGAGGTCGAACGACGCGCGAGCCGCAGCGACGAGGTCGAGACAGGGCAGGCCCGGCTTGACGAGGAGGATGTCCGCTCCCTCCGCGACGTCGAGGGTCATCTCGCGAAGGGCTTCCCGGCCGTTGGCCGGATCCATCTGGTAGCCGCGCCGATCGCCGGTCGAGGGGGCGCTGTCTGCCGCCTCGCGGAAGGGGCCGTAGAACGCCGAGGCGGTCTTCGCCGCGTAGGCCATGATCGCCGTGTCCGCGAGATCGGCCTCGTCGAGGGCTGCCCGGATGGCCGCGACCTGGCCGTCCATCATCGCGCTCGGCGCCACGATGTCGGCCCCGGCGCGCGCCTGGCTGACGGCGGTCCGCGCGAGGCGGACGAGGGCCTCGTCGTTGTCGACGGCGCCGTCCGGGCGCAACGGTCCGCAATGGCCGTGGTCGGTGTACTCGCACAGGCACGTGTCGGCGATGAGCACCAGCGGCAGGTCCCGGTCGCGGAGGGCCTCGAACGCCTCCTGGACGATGCCGTCATCGCTCCACGCGCCGGTGCCGTCGGCGTCCTTCGATGCCGGCAGGCCGAACAGCAGGACGCCACCGACGCCGAGGCCGGCGAGTCGCTCGGCCTCGCGGACGGCTTCGTCGACGGACAGCCTCATGACCCCAGGCATCGACGGGACGGCCTCCCGGATCCCGCGGCCGGGCCGAACGAAGAGTGGCGCGACCAGCATCGACGGATCGAGCCGCGTCTCGCGGACGAGCGCCCGGAGCGCGGGCGTGCGCCGCAACCGGCGCGGTCGGTCGGTCGGCGTGAACGCCGTCGGGGTGTCCAAGCGGAGGTCCATCAGCCGGCGACCTCCACGCGCACGGAGGCCGCGACGGCGTCGGCGATCCCGCCCGGGTCCTGGGTCGCCGCCTCGCCGATCACCGAGAACCCCAGGCGGACCGCCTCGGCGGCCGTTGCGGGACCGATCGCGACGACCGGGATCGCTCGGATCGTCTCGGCCGCACCGACCCGCTCGGCGAGGGTCGCGAGACCACGGATGGTCGAACCGCTGGTCGCGACGATCGCCGCCGGCGACTCGGCCAACGCCGCCTCGAGGAGCGGAGCCGAGCCGGCGGGTGCCTCGACGGTGCGGTACGCGACGATCGGGCGGACGACCGCGCCACGCCCGCGCAGGAGGGTCGGAAGGGCATCATCGGCGCGATCGCCGCGTGGCAGCAGGATGCGTGTGCCCGGCTCGACCGGCAGCGTGGCTCCCAGCGCTTCGCCGCTGGCGTGCCTCGGACGGAAGTCGACCTCGATCCCGACGTCACGGAGCGCGTTCGATGTCGCGCGGCCGATGGTCGCCCAACGAGTCCCGGAGGCCTGCGTCGAGGGCAGGTCCACGCCGAGACGGTTCGCGACATCGCGGACGGCCTCGACCGCGTTGACGCTGGTGAGGACGACCCAATCGGCGGTGGCGCCCGCGGCGAGCCCGACCACCGCGTCGTCGAGGTCGGCGCTGCGCACCGGCTCGATCGCGATGCAGGGCACGACCCACGGCGCGAGATGGCGATCAACGATGGCCAGCGCCGTCGCCGCCGAGCGGTCCGAGGCACGCGTCACGAGGATCCGGGGAGCGCCGTCGGCCCGCGCCGCACGCGTCGCGAGCTCAGCCAGCTCGTCCACGACCGAGGTGGCCAGCGACGGCGCGCGGTCGATCGGGGCGCGCCCGTCGGTGGTCACTACCAGGTCCCCGCCGGACCGCGCATAGCCCGCGATCACCGTCAGGTCATCCCCGTCCACGGTCGCCCGAGCCCCGAGCGGCGCTCGGCAGCCGCCACCGGACGCGGCCAGGATCGCCCGTTCGAGCTCGACCGCCAGACGCGTCTCGCGCATCGTCGAGCCGGGCGATGAGACGGCGCACGGTCAGGTCGTCGGCACGGACCTGGACGGCGAGGGCGCCCTGGCCGGGAGCCGGCGGGACGACATCGGGTTCGAGGAGCGCCTCGATCCGCCCGGCCAGACCGAGCCGGATCAGGCCGGCGGCGGCCAGGACGAGCGCATCGGTCTCGCCCTCGTCCAGCCGGCGCAGCCGCGTGTCGACATTGCCGTGGATGGGATGGATCCGAAGATCCGGACGGCGCGACAGGAGGAACGCGCTCCGACGCGGACTATCGGTCCCGACACGCGCGCCACGTGCCAGCACATCCAGGCCTGCTGGCGCCCACGCCGGCAGTCGGTGACCCGGCGCCGAGGACCAGGGCGTCGCGGGGCTCCGCGCGAGGGAGGTAGGCGGCGATCGCCAGCCGAGGGTCCGTGTCGGTCGGCACGTCCTTGGCGCTGTGGATCGCGACGTCGATCCGACCCTCGACCAGCGCCCCCTCGATGGCGGTGACGAATGCACCCTCGCCCCAGGCCGTGTCGGCGGCACGGACGTCGCCATCGGTCGTGATGGTGACGATGTCGCTGGCCACTCCCAGTCCGGCAAGCGCGTCCTGCAGGATGCGTGCCTGAACGAGCGCCAGGGCGCTCGCCCGCGAGCCGATCTGCAGGGTCGTCACGGTCGTCACAGGTCGAAGACCTGGCGGACGGCACGCCCGTCCGGCCCATCGCCATCGGCCGCAAGTCGCTCGAGGGCGGACCCGAACAGGCGGTCCGTCAGCTGCACCGTCATCGCCTCGATGGCTGCCTGGTCACGCGGGGCAAGGTCCGGGCGGCCGCGGAACAGCGCCGTCAGCGCCGCGTTGCGCTCGCGCTCGACGGTCGCGGCCAGGGCTCGGGCCGCGCCTGCCGTCCGGCGCGCCTGGGCGCGGACGCGGAAGGTCTCGAGCGTTCGGTCGCGCAGGACGGTCAGTCGATCGCGGTAGCGGGCGTCCTCGTGGGCTGACGTCGACAGTGACGCATCCTCGGCCCCGGCGGTCGCCAGGTCATCGATGCCGATGGCTCGCGGTCCGAGAGCGGCGATCACCTCGTCGGAGAGTGCCGCCGGCATCGACAGGTCGACCACGACCGGACCTGCCGCCAGTGCCCGGACGGACTCCGGCCGCAGGTCCCAGGCGCCACCGAGCGCGACCACCACGATCGCGACGTCAGCAAGGGCGGCTCCCGGATCGATCGGCCACGACTCGACGCCGAGCGTGGCCGCCGCCTCGCGCGAGCGCTCCTCGTCGCGCGATGCGATGGCGACGACCGCGCCGGCCGCCTGCGCCGCGTGGGCAGCGAGCCGGCCCATCTCGCCAGTACCGACCACGAGCACGCGCCGGTCCCGGACAGCACCCGCCAGCGATGCGGCACGGGCGATGGCGACGTCCGCGATCGACAGCGGCCGTGCCGACCGCCACGTCCGCCCGAGGCGCCCGGCATGCAGTGCGGCGTCGAAGGCGAAGGCCAGTTCGCCGCCGAACGGGCCGGCCGCTCTCGCGTCGATGACGGCCTCGCGAACCTGGTGGAGGATCTGGTCCTCGCCGAGCACGACCGAATCGAGGCCCAGGGTGACCGAGATGAGGCGCTCGACGGCTTCGAGCCCGGATCCGACGGTCGTCCCGGCCGGGACGGCTCCGCCGCTCCCCGCCAGCAGCGCGAGCGGATCCTCGGCCCCTTCCCGATACCACTCGATGCGGTGGCACGTCCTGATGACCGCACCACCGTGCCGTTTCGCGGCGGGCACGATCGCAGCCTCGAGGCGCTGTCGCGCCGCGCTCGGGACGGCCGGTGCGGTCGCGACGACGAAGCGGATGTCGGCCGCCACGTCGCTCACGCCTGCTCGCTCCGTTCGGCAGGGATGCGGACGCGCCGTCGTGGGCTGCGCGCGAGGCCGTGGCCCGACATCGTGGCCACGAGCAGGTGGTCGAGGGCCTGCTCCGCATCGTCGTACAGGCCGGTCACCTCGTCGATGTCGAAGCCTCGCCGCCGGGCGACGACGACTGCCTCGGCGAGGAATGGACGGCGGAAGGCGAGGAACCCTTCGACGACGTCGCCCATCGACAGGCCCGCGGCGGCACCAAGGCGTCCGTACTCGGCCGACAGCGAGGTGGCCTCGGCCAGGTGCTTCGTGCGCACTGCAGGCTCGACGGCGTCGAGATGCTCGACGAGGGCGTGGGCCAGGCGGCGACCGAGCTCGCGGAACGCGACCCGATCCGCCTCGGTGAGGACGGCGCCCCACGAGCCCTCGGTCGGAGCCGAGGCGGTTCGTCGATAGGCAGTCGCCAGGCGGGCCGGGGTGAGCCCGCTCAGGCCGAGATGGGGTCGCTGGTCACGGTCGGCGGGCAGGAGGCGCTCGATCGCCTCGCGCGAGAAGCGCCGGTGTCCGCCCGGGGTCGTGAAGACGCGCAGCCGACCGTCGTCGGCCCATCGCCGCAGGGTTCCCTGGGAAACGCCGAGCAGACGGCTGGCCTGGCCGAGGCTGAGCCATCCGGGATCGGCAACGGGGCGCGGCGACGGCGTCAAAATCTACCTAAATCTACCCAAACGTCATCGAGTCTTCGAAAGGGTACACGACCAACGCTCGAGCCCGCCCCGCACGCTATGTTGGTGTCCGTCGTCGACCGGGCCAGGAGGGGATGCGGTGCGTTTCGGAGCGGCCTTCTGGATCAACCGGACGACCTGGCAGGACCTGCGTGCCGCCTGCTCCGCCGCCGAGCGCGCCGGCTGGGATTCACTCTGGATCGACGATCACCTCCTCGCCGACGAGGGTGACTGGACCGACGCCAAGCTCGAGGGGTGGGCGACCATCGCGGCCCTCGCGTCCGTGACGGATCGAGCCCGGCTCGGCCTGCTGGTCGCGGCCAACACGTTCCGTTCGCCGGGCCTGACCGCAAAGCTCGCCACGACGGCCGACCACCTGACCGGCGGCCGGTTCGTCCTCGGCCTCGGCGGCGGCTGGTTCGAACGCGAGCACGACGCCTTCGGGATCGACTTCGGTGCGGGCTTCGGGGAGCGGCTCGATCGGCTCGACGAGGCGGTCGGGCTCATCCGCCGCCTGCTCGATG
Organism: uncultured Chloroflexia bacterium; assembly: GCA_963797685.1. Classification (GTDB taxonomy): domain Bacteria; phylum Chloroflexota; class Limnocylindria; order Limnocylindrales; family CSP1-4; genus SPCO01. Next base: position 476,732 of record CAWCQK010000001.1, read on the forward strand.
GCGAGCGGTTCGATCACGAGGGTCGCTCCTACACGATGCACGACGCCTTGTGCGAGCCGCGCCCGATCCAACCGCGGCTGCCGATCCTGATCGGCGGCTCGGGACCGACCAAGACCCTCCGAACGACCGCCCGCTACGCCGACCTGTGGAACGGCTACGGACCGCCAGAGCGCATCGCCGAGACCAGCGACATCCTGCGCGAACGATGTGCCGAGGTCGGCCGTCCGTTCGAGGCGATCGAGCGGACCGTGATCCTCGACGCCGTCGTCCGCGACTCGCCCGGATCCGCGTACACGGCCTGGTCCAGTGTCGCGGGCCGCCACGGCATCGAGCACCAGCGCGCCTCCGACGGCTCGCCACGCGACCTCGACATCGGCGGCCCTGTCGCCGACGTCGCAGGTTTCCTGGAGGGCTACAGCCGGCTCGGGATCGCCGAGGTCATCTTCACGTTCCGCGACCCGTTCGACCTCGAGACGATCGAACGGGTCGGCGAGCTGAGGGCCGCCCTCAGATCTTGAGCATCACGTGCTTGACGACCGTGTAGTCCTCGATCGCGTACATGCTCTGGTCCTTGCCGTAGCCGGACTCCTTGAACCCACCGTGCGGCATCTCGGACACCAGCATGAAGTGGTCGTTGACCCAGACCGTCCCGAACTGGATCGCCTTGGCGACCCGCATCGCCCTGCCCGTGTCGGCGGTCCAGACCGACGCCGCCAGCCCGAACCGCACGTCGTTCGCCCAGGCGATCGCCTGGTCCTCGTCGCTGAACCGCTGCACGCTGACGACCGGCCCGAAGACCTCGTCCTGGACGATCTCGCTGCGCTGGTCGGGGCCGGCCACGACGGTCGGCTCGAAATAGGCGCCCGGGCGGTCAGGCCGGTGGCCGCCGGTGACGATCTCGGCGCCGGCCTTCGCGCGGTCGACCATGCCCTCGACCTTGTCGGCCTGGGCGGCGGCGATCAGCGAGCCCATCTCGATCTCGTCGCCCTCGGCCGGGTCGCCCCACTTGATGGTCTTGACCGCGTCGGCGAGGTCGCCCACGAAGCGGTCGTAGATCTTCGGCCCGGCGATGACCCGGCAGGCGGCCGTGCAGTCCTGGCCCGCGTTCCAGTAGCCGAACAGCTTGATCGCCTCGATGACCGCCTCCATGTCGGCGTCGTCGAAGACGATCACCGGCGCCTTGCCGCCGAGCTCGAGGTGGAGCCGCTTGACCTTCTCCGCGGCGGTCCGCGCGATGTGCTTGCCGGTGTCCGTGTCGCCCGTGACCGAGATCATCCCGACCTTCGGATGGCCGACCAGCGGATCGCCGATCGTGGCGCCGGTCCCGGTGATCACGTTCAGGACGCCCGGGGGCAGGATCTCGGCGGCGATCTCGGCCAGGACCAGCGCCGTCAGCGGGGTCCGCGCCGATGGCTTCAGGACGACCGCGTTGCCGGCGGCGAGCGCAGGCCCGATCTTCCAGCCGGCCATCATGATCGGGTAGTTCCACGGCGCGATCGAGGCGACGACGCCGACCGGCTCGCGCCGGATCAGCGAGGTGTGGCCGGCCAGGTACTCGTTGGCCGCCTTGCCCTCCATCACCCGCGCGGCGCCGGCGAAGAAGCGCAGGTTGTCGACGACGACCGGGACCTCCTCGATCGCCGCGACGACCGGCTTGCCGGCGTTCTTCGACTCGAGCCGGCCGATCTCGTCGGCGCGCGCTTCGATGGCGTCGGCGAGCTTCAGCAACATCGTGCTGCGCTCGGCCGGGGTGGTGTGCTGCCAGGTCTCGAACGCGGTCGCCGCGGCGTTGACGGCGCGATCCACGTCCTCGGCGCTGGACGCCGGGACCTTGGCGATGACCTTGCCGTCGGCGGGGTTCTCGACGTCGAGCGTCGCCCCGGACGCCGAGTCGACCCACTCGCCCCCGATGAACTGCTGATAGGTCTTGACACGCTCGAGGACGTCGGTCATCGGAGGCCTCCTGGGGTGGCTGGGTTTTCAGCTGGTCGGGTGGTGTCGGGCATCGTACCGCGACGTGGCGGAGCGTCCCGCTCCGTGGGTCAGTCGGGTCGCTGTCCGCTAACAGGTCGCTGAAAGGCTCCCGCGGGCCGACGGACGTCGCCGATGTGCCTCGGCGCACGAACTCGTCGCCCGCTGGCCAGTGCGCGACGAACTGGTCGCCGCTCGCGTCGTCGTACCGGATGAACGTGACATCGTCGACGTCCACCCAGAAGAGGTGGAACCGCCCGGGCACCGGGTCCCACCCGAGGCGGTGTCGGACGACGACTGCGTAGGCGGTCTGGATGTCGGGATCGATCACGGGGACGGCGAGACCGCGGACCTTGCATTCGCCCGCGGCACCATTCCGGCTCGTCACGATGCTGTGGACCAGGATGCGCGGGTCGCGCGCGAGGTCCCCTGCCTTTCGCGAGTCCAACAGCATCGACAGCCACAGGTCGCGCTCCCAGAAGAGCGGCTCGACCGGGCTGATCCGGGGCGTGCCGTCCAGGCGGATCGTCCCGATCAGCACGACGCCCGGCTCTGCGATGGCGCGCATCCCGACAGCGGCCAAGCGCGGCTCGGCGGCGGCGAACTCATCCCAATGCATGGTCCCTCCGTGCGATCAGTTCTCAGATCCCATCGATGTCTCATGATGCGACGCGCCGCTCGGAACGTTCTCCGCGTCACGCGGTCGCTGCAGGCCTGCTGGCTCGTTCTCAGGTACCGCTCAGGTTCGGCACCGAGCGTGCCGAGGTCGGGGGCGACAACAAGCGGAGGAGTCGATCCCGGTGCGAGCTCGACGGCGCCTGTCATCCGCTCCGAGCGTCTTGCTTGGCTTCGGACTGGCTGTGGCGCTCATGGCCTGCGGGACCAGCCCATCCGTCCCGCCATCATCGGCTGTGACGACTTCGCTCCCCATCGCCTCGGCCGTCGCGGGACTCGACAATGCGACACCGCAGACCCCTGGCCTGACCATCACGCCTCCCGGCATCGACGCCGACGCCGACGCCCTCGCACCTGGTGATCGGTGTCCTGCCGTGGCACCTGGACGTCGGCCTGAGCCGGACCGTCGCGTTCGCTGACGGCGGCACGGTCGTCATCGCCGGCGGACTGACCGCGAACGGGACGACCGGGGCGGTCAGTCGGATCGATGTCACGACCGGACGGGTGAGCGATCGCCGGGAAGCTGCGGCAGCCGGTCCACGATGCGTCCGGCGCGGTCATCGGCGGCCGCCTGTTGGTGTTCGGAGGCGGCAGTCGGTGGCGGGCTCGGCGATCCAGGTCGTGTCGCCGGGGACGCTGGGGCAGATCATCGGGAGACTGCCGGCCGTCCGCGCCGACCTCTCGACCGTCGTGGTCGGAGACCGCGCCTTCATGATCGGAGGCGGCTCCGCGAGCGGTCCGGATCCGCGGATCTGGGCGACCACCGATGGGACGGGCGCCCGCCTGGTCGGTCGATTGCAGATCGGTGTCCGGTATGCGGCGACCGCCGTCGACGGGCGCCTCGATCTACGTCTTCGGTGGCGCGACACCAAGTGGCGACCGTAACGAGATCCAGCGGTTCGACACGACGACCGGACGGACCAGCATCGTCGGCCGGCTTCCCGTCCGCCTCTCCCACGCCGCCTCGATGACGCTGGATGGCCGGATCCTCGTGATCGGCGGCACGTCCAGCGACGCGGTCTGGTCATTCGATCCGGGACGTGCGAGCGTCACCCGCGTCGGTCGTCTTCCCTACCCCGTCTCGGACGCGGCCGCGGTCGTCATCGACGGTCGCGGCTACCTGCTCGGCGGGGAGGACCCGCACCCTCTCGACACCGTGATCTCTCTCGAATTCCGGTGAAGACCTGTACGTTTGTGCGCGAGCACCGAAGGAGCCACGCGTGACCCACCGGCGACCCATGGCGCGTCGAACCTCTTCAGGTTCCGGCCGGCCGCGTGGCCCGCTCGGCCCGATCGTGCTCGGTACCCTCCTTGTCGTGGCGGCGTTCGGATCGGCGTTGCTCACCGGAGCGATAGGAGGCCAGCCCCCGAGGACCGCGTCTCTCGACGTGCCGGACGGAGCCGGCCAGTCCGGACGTTCCTCGGGCGGCGCGTCCCTCGGCGAGCCCATCGAACGACCCGCCCTCGAACTCGCCGCCCGGCGGCGGCACGCCGGGTCCGAACGCTTTCCAGAGGCCGAGCGCCACGCCCGTCCCGCCCGTCCCGCCGGTCCCGCCTGTGCCGGTCACGACCGGACCGTTCGCCGGCTACCTCATGATCGCCGACCGTCAGAACGGGCGGATCCTGATGGTCGACAGCGCCGGGACCATCCACTGGCAGTTCCCCGCCGCGCACGGCCTGCCCGCCGGGCAGGGGTTCTCGGCCGATGACGCCTTCCTGTCGCCCGACGGCAAGACGATCACGGCCAACGAGGAGGGGCACGAGGTCATCGTCCGCATCGACATCGCGACGCGACGGATCGTCTGGGAGTACGGCAGGTACGACCACGCGGGATCGGGTGCCGGCCGGTTGCACACGCCGGACGACGCGTATCCCCTTGCGAACGGTGACGTCATCGTCGCCGACATCGGGAACTGCCGGATCATCGAGGTCTCCCAGGCCAAGAAGATCGTCCGGCAATGGGGGCGAACGGGTGCCTGCGCCGTCAACGCCCCGCGAACCTATGGCAGCCCCAACGGCGATACGCCACTGCCGGATGGCGGCCTGCTCGTGACCGAGATCCACGGGTCGCGCGTCGTGCGCCTCGATCGATCGGGTCATGTCGTCTTCGACATCCACGTCCCGACCCTCTACCCGTCCGACGCCCAGCTCCTGCCGAATGGCGATGTCCTGGTCGTCGACTATGCCAACCCCGGCGCGATCCTCGAGGTGAACCCACACGGGAAGGTGCTGTGGCGCTACGCACCAAGGTCCGGAGTCGGCCGGCTGGACCATCCGAGTCTCGCCATCGAGCTGCCGAACGGGCTGATCGCGGCCAACGACGACTTCCGGCAGCGTGTCGTCATCGTCGATCCGAAGACCGGCCGGATCGTCTGGCAGTACGGTCAGACCGATCATCACGGCCGCGGCAAGAACCATCTCTACATCCCGACGGCATCACGATCATCCCGCCGTCCGTGGCCGCGACGATCTAGTCCCGCTCCATCACGTCGCTGCTCCGGTCCGGCCATCGGCGAGACCTTCGATCAGGTCTGCGGCCTTGACGGTCCCCGGGTTCGCCATCAGGCGCTCCGACACGCTCTTGAGCCGAACGCGCAGATCATCGTCGGCAAGCAGTTCGTCGATCGCGTCGGTGAGCTCCTCGTCACGGAAGTCGTATGTCGCCAGGCGGCGCCCGAAGCCGACCTCCTCGATCCGCTGGGCGTTGTCGACCTGGTCCCAGAAGAGCGGCAGGACGATCATCGGCAACCCGTTGTGGATGGATTCCGTGACCGTGTTGTTGCCGCCGTGGGTGATCACGAGGTCGACTTGGGGCAGGATGGCCGGCTGCGGCAGGAAGGCCTCCCCGGTCTGGTTGTCGTGCAGCGTGATCCGGTCGGCAAGCGGCCCCTTCGACACGATGACCCGGTGTTCCGATGTCGCGAGCACGTCCACGAGACGCTGCATCAACCCGACGTCGGCGGACCCGAGGCTGCCGAGCGACAGGTAGATGAGCGCGCCGTCGCGGCCGCGCAGGTGCTCCGGGAGCTCCCACGTCGCGTCGGGCGAACGCACGGATGAGTCAAGGCGGTGCCAGGTCGGGCCGAGCGAGCGAGCGCGCGTGTAGTCCGCCTCGGCCGGATACACGTACAGGTTCAGCCACGGCGATTCGGAGATGAAGTCGGGGCCGTCGGGTCCATACCGGAGCCCGGCGTCGCCGTGCTCGCGGCAGAACGTGTCGAACTCGTCCCACAGGTCGCGATGGGTCCGCTCGACCTCGGCCAGGAATGCCGGCCAGTCGCTTCGATCGGCGACTGCGTAGCCCGAAGAGAACGGGGGACCGCCGGATCCTTGATCTCGGCCGGATTGCACGAGACGATCCGGACCCACGGCCGACCTGACGCTGCGATCGCCGGAAAACCAACGACGTTGTCCTCGACGATCACGTCGGGCGCGAGCTCATCGATGATCTCCGTCAGGCGCTCGTGGACATACATCGCGCCGTCGACCAGTGCCCGCCAGGTCGGCGCCATGAACTCGCCGAGCTGCTCGATCGTCGGCTTCCGGAAGACCGGCGCCGTGTCACGGATGTAGTCGATCCAGAACTGGCCGGGGATCTCCTCGACCTCGGGCTTCGGCCCGAGCCGCATCAGGCGCTCCTCGAAGCCCTTGGCCTCGAGCGTCCCGGCGAACGACTCCTCGACGATGAACACGACCCGATGCCCGCGTGCGCGGAGCACCTGCCCGATGCCGACACAGTTGTTGGTCGGCCCGAAGGCGCCCTCGGGAAAGAAGACGACCGTCCGCCCCTCGCTCATGCCCGGATGATGCCGGACTGGAGCCGGCTCGACACGGCTCGGCTCAGGCCGCCGAGCGGCGCCGGCGGGGATGGATTCAAGCGGCGGCCGGCGCCTCGGGCTGGCGGTCGATGCTGCGACCACGGCACCACCAACCGCTCGGCGACGCCGACCCCGAGATAGAGCGCGACGGAGACGATCGCGGTCAGCAGGATCGCGGCGAAGACCAGGTCGGTCCGGAAGCTGGTCTGCGACAGCTTCATCCAGATGCCGAGTCCATCGGTCGCCCCGACGTACTCGCCGAAGATCGCCCCGATGACCGCGTAGACCACGCTGATCCGCAGGCCGGTGAACAGCGACGGCAGGGCGGACGGCCAGCGCAGCGCCCAGAACGTCTGCCGGGGCGTCGCCCCGAGCGAGCGAAGCAGCAGTGTCGCGTCCGCATCGACCCGGCCGAAGCCGTCGAGCAACGCGACCGTGACCGGGAAGAACGTCACCAGCACGACGATCAGGACCTTGGGCAGCAGCCCGAAGCCGAACCAGATGACGAACAGCGGCGCGATCGCCACGATCGGGATGGTCTGGCTGGTGACCAGCAGCGGCTCGACGGCGCGGCGCACCGGCGTCCAGCGGTCGAGTGCGATGGCCGTCAGGGTGGCGAGGACGACCGACAGTGCCGCAGCCGACCAGGGCCTCGAGCAGGGTCGGGACGAGGTTGGCGACAGCCGCCTCGCGGGAATCCCACAGCGCGGTGAGAACGCGCGACGGCGATGGGAGCGTGATCGGGTCGAGGCCGGCGATGCGGACGTACGCCTCCCAGGCCAGCACGAGAACCGCGATGAGCACCAGCGGCGGTCCCCAGCGAGCCAGCCGCCGCCGGCCGCCGGTCACGGCAGGTAGTCGTTCGTGAACAGTGCCGCGTAGTCCGGCGGCGCGGTCAGCGGCTTGCCGTCGGCACCGGTCAGGAGCTTGTTGTCGTACAGGAAGCCCGAGTAGCCCTGCCACTCGGGCGAGCGTCTGCCGGCCGACGGCGCCCTGCGCGTCGCGCAGGAACCCGCCCGATGCGAGGAACTCCTGGCTCGCCTTGGGCAGGTCCGGGTTGCCATCGAACACCCCCGGGTTCTGGGCGACGAGGATGGCGGCTGCCGCGTCGGGATCATCGGCACCGAAGCCGAATCCGCGGGCAGTCGCGGCGACGAAGGCGCGCGCGAGATCCGGCTTGGCGGCCAGCCAGCGGCTGTCGCAGGCGATGACGACCTGGTAGAAGTCAGGGAAGCCGTAGTCGCCGAAATCGAACGTCCGGAGCTTGATGCCGCGCTGGGCGGCCTCGATCCCCTCCCATGCCGCGAACGTGATCACGAAGTCCGCGCGCTTGGCGTACAGCGCCTCGTACGCCGCGGTATCGAGGGTGACGGTCTTGAAGTTGCCGGTGCCGCCGTCGGCCTTGATCACCGACTTGAGGGTCGGCTCCTCGTTCGGGTAGCCGAAGCCGGCGTACGTCCGTCCGTCGAGGTCGCGCGGGCGAGTGATGTCGGACGAGGCGAGGACCGCGATCTGCTGGGCGGTGTGCTGCAGGACGGCCATCACGGACACGATCGGTGCGCCGGCCGCGACCGCGAACGTGAGCGAGTCCTGGAAGCTGATGCCGCAGTCGGCCTGGCCTGCGGTCATCAGCGCCTCGGGCGTCGTCGTGCCGTACGGCAGGATCTGGACGTCCACGCCGGCATCGCTATACCAGCCCTTCGCCTGGGCCACGTAGATGCCTGTGTGGTCGGTGTTCGGGGTCCAGTCCAGTGCGAACCGGACGGTCCCAAGCGCCACCGGACTCGCAGACGCGGTCGGGACTGGCGAGCTTGGCGCGGGCGTTGCCGCCGGGGCGGCGGATGGCGATGCAGGCGACGCGCTCGGAGACGGTGTCGCGCCGGGACCACATGCGGCGAGCGCCATCGCGAGGATCGATGCGATGACCAGCGGCCGCGACGCACGACCGCCTTTGGTAGGGTTCAACGAAGGTGCTCCGATCTCGAACTCGTGACATGGGAGACGCCGCCAACGGATTCCGGGCGGCGTCAGACGAGTCGAGGGCCTGCTTCCTTCGCCGGTACTAGCCGGATCAGGTTCCGCGGGTCTGTGGCGATGGCCACACTCTCAGCGCACATGCGCTCCCCGGAGGCGGTATTCGGTTGTGGCGTCAGCCTAGCACCGGCCGCACCGGTGCGTGCTCACGCAGCCAGGCGATGATCTCGTCGACGATGGCCGGTCCCTCGGGTTCGTTGTGAAGCTCGTGGCGGAGGTCCGGGTAGGTTCGGCGCTCGACCAGGGGAGCGCCGGCGAAGACCGCTGAGGCGTCGACCGGAACGAGCCGATCGTCCTCGCCGTGGATGACGAGGGCCGGGATCGCCGAACCCGCCCGCTGCGGCCGCCCGGACACGTGCCTGCTCGGCGAGCGCGAGTGCCCCGAAACGCGCCGTGCTGACCTTGACGCAGAGCGGGTCGTCGACGGTCTTCGCTGCGACCGACGGGTCGCGCGACAGTGTCGCACCGTCGATGGCGTTGGGGATCGCGATCGTCGGACTCACGCGGGCGAGCACGGGCGCCAGCCGCTTCTTCCAGCCGGGTAGAGTCGAATCGAGCGCCGGCGACGAGAGGATCGCGAGATCAGGCTTCGGCCGGTCGTCCACGAGGTAGCCGGCCGCGATCAGCCCGCCGAGTGAGTGCGCATACAGGATGACGGGCCGACCCCGGGCGCCTGAACGGACGTCGGCTAGCCGCGCCTCGAGGTCGTCGTGGTACTGCGACCAGCGATCGATGTCGCCGCGACGACCTCCCGAGCCGCCCATCCCGCGATGGTCGTATGCCGTGACCTCGAGACCCGCGCCCGTCAGCTGGTCGCCGACGTGCTCGTAGCGGCCGGAGTGTTCGCCCAGGCCGTGGACCAGCAGGACCGAGCCCCACGGTGGGCCGGCCCACGCGCCGCCGGCCTCGGCCTCATCGGCCGGCCAATGACGGACGAGCAGGTCCGTGCCGTCGGCGGCGCGAACATGGCTGACGGTCGAGGGCACGGCCGAAGCGTACGCGAACAGGCCCGGGCGACGATGCCCGGGCCTGTGTCAGTGCGGCGCGATGCTATCGGGAGTTGGCCTATCGATCGACCTCGGCGTACGCGAACGCCGGTTCGGTCGCCTGCTCGGGGAAGAGCTCCCCGTCCGGACGGCGCGCCATGTTCCGCGCCCCCGCACGCGCCGGGATGAACAGTGCCGCGATGGCTCCGATCCCGACCACGACGCGCCGAGCGCGATGGCGGGCTGGAGTCCCGCCACGTAGGCGGTCGGGTCGTTGTAGCTCCCGTTGGCCGTGAACACCGCGGCAAGGACCGCTACACCGAACACGCCGCCGACCTCTCGGATCGTGTTGGTCGCGCCGGACGCCTTGCCTTCCTGCTCCGGGCGGACCGCCGACAACACCACGTTGGCGATCGGGGCGAAGAACAGCCCCATGCCGACGCCGGCCAGGATGAACGGGACGACCATGTTCTCGTACGGGACGGTCGGCGTGACGACCAAGGCCAGCCATCCGAGCGCGACGGCCTGGAGCGCCATCCCGGTGGCCAGGATCGGGCGCCCGCCGATGCGGTCGGCCAGGACGCCCGCGATCGGCGCGACGATGATCGGCATCCCCGTCCATGGCAGCGTCCGCAGGCCGGCCTGGAACGGGCTGTAGCCCTGGACGACCTGGAAGAACTGGGCGAGCAGGAAGACCGAGCCGAACATCCCGAAGTACATGAACAGCGACACGAGGTTCGCGGCGGTGAACGTCCGGCTCCGGAAGAAGCTCAGCGGGAGCATCGGGTGGGTCTGGCGCGATTCCCAGACCACGAAGGCGGCGAGCAGGACGAACCCGCCGACGATCGCCGCGACGATGGAGGGGCTCGTCCAGCCATGGTCGTTGCCGTTGATGACGCCCCACACGAGGGCCAGGAGTCCGGCGCTGATCAGTCCGAGGCCGGGCACGTCGAGCCTGCTCTTCGGGGCCGTAGCGTCTCGGTGAGACGTGCCGCGGCGAGCGGGATCACGATCAGGCCGATCGGCACGTTGAGCCAGAAGATCCAGTGCCAGTCGAGGCCCTCGGCGATCGCGCCACCGACGAGCGGTCCGATCGCGATGGCCAGTCCGGCGATACCGCCCCATGCGCCGAGGGCGACCGCTCGCCGCTCCGGCGGAACGGCCGCAGACAGGATCGTCAGCGTGAGGGGCGTGACGATCGCGCCACCCACGCCCTGGATCGCGCGGGCGATGATCAGGACGTTCGTCGACGGCGAGAGGGCCGCCAGCGCCGAACCACCGATGAAGATGCTCATGCCGATGATGAACACGCGCTTGCGACCGAATCGGTCGCCGAGGGCGGCGCCCGTGATGAGCAGGACGGCGAACGTCAGGGTGTAGGCATTGACCATCCACTGGAGGTCTTCCAGCGATGCGCCGAGGTCGCGCTTGATGACCGGAAGGGCCGTCGTGACGACGAGGTTGTCGAGGGCGACCATGAACAGCGCGAGCGAGCTGATGATGAAGGCCCAGCTTGCCTTGGACAGCGGTTTGGTCATGACGGATGGACTCCCGTTAGTGAGTGGTGACTAAGGTCATACGCCAAAAGACGGGTGGCGGAGTCAACGGTTCTCAGGAGACACCTCCCGAGTCCAGGCTGCTCGGCTTGGCTTCGAGCAATGTGCTCAGGGACCACTCCTCGGGCGTGCCGGCAAGCTCGAGCGCAGCCGCCACATTGAGGAGCATCCCCTCGGCGAAGAAGCGGTGGATCGCTTCGTTCGAGGCACCGCTGTCGCGCTTCACCTCGGCGTGCAGCGCCGCGAATTCCTCGCGGACGACCTGCCGGACGTCGTCGTCGGAACAGGCGGCGTACGCCTGAAGCTGGACGCGGAGAAGGTCGCGATCGGCGAGCAGACGGCAGTATGCGGTGCCCATCAGGTCGAGGACCGAGCAGAACTGATCGTCGTCTGGCCCGCGTCGGGAGGCCTGCTCGAAGACGCTTCGGGTCCGCTGGAACCCGTGGCGGACGACAGCCAGGAACAGCTCGCGCTTCGTGCCGAACAGCTGGAAGAGGTATGGCTGCGAGACGCCGACCGCGCGCGCGATCGACTCGGTCGAGGTGCCCGCGTAGCCACCTTCGGCGAACTCATGGAGGGCGGCCACGATGATCGCCTCGCGGCGTTCGTCGGCGGTCTGGCGGGGCGCGGTCGTTGCAGTCATCGGCGTAACTTAGTGAGTACTAAGTAACATTGTCAACCCCGAAGAGGCGCACCTCGCCCGATACCATGCCCGCATGGACGATTGGGTCGAGCTCGGCGATCGCGTGTTCGTGCGGAGGTATGCCTTCTTCGACCAGAACATCGGGGTCGTCCTGGGCGACGGCGCCGCGCTGGTGATCGACACCCGCTCAACGCACGCGCAGGCGCGCGAGATCGTCGCCGACCTGCGGCGCCTGACCGCGTCACCGGTCACGGTCGTCGTCGACACCCACGGCCACTTCGACCACGCCTACGGCAACCACGTGTTCCGGCCGGCACCCATCTGGGGCCACCAGGATTGCGTGGCGTTCATCGCGCGGACGGGTGAGGCGCGGCGCGCGCGGATCGCTGCGGAGAACCCGGAGATCGCCACGGATCTCCCCGAGGTCGTCATCGACCCGCCGGACCAGACGTTCTCCGAGACCGCCTACGTCGAGGTCGGCGGTCGCCGGGTCGTGCTCCGCTTCCTCGGGCGCGGCCATACCGATCACGACATCGTCGTCGAGGTCCGCGATGCCGGCGTCCTGTTCGCCGGCGACCTTCTCGAGAACGGGGCGGTCCCCTCCTTCGGCGACGCATACCCGCTCGATTGGCCGGAGACGGCTTCCCGCGTCGCCGAGCTGGCGGTCGGCGTGGTGGTGCCGGGCCACGGCGACCACGGCGGACGCGCGTTCGCGGACGAGCAGGCGGTCGCGATCGGGGAGCTCGCGTTCCTGGCGCGTCGAGTGCGAGACGGCGACCTGACGCTCGACGAGGCTGTCCTCCGGACGCCGTTCCCCGCCTACCCCGCCGAGGACGTCCGGAGGCCGCTCCTTAGAGCCCTGAGCCAGCTGCGCGGCGAGCTCTCGTAGCGACCTCTCGTTCAACGGAGAGCTGCTGAACGATTTGGGTCACAGCCTCGCCATACCGTGTGAGGCGCGGCCACAATGGCTGTGCCAGCACTCGAGGCGAACGTGGACCAGCGAGGACTCGTCGAGCGGGCACGGAAAGGCGATCATGACGCCTTCACCGCGCTTGTCGACCTGACCCTCGTGCGGCTGGACTCGGTCGCTCGCCTGATCGTCCGGGACCCGGAGCTCGCACGCGACGCGGTCCAGGACACGTACATCCGCGCCTGGCGCGATCTCCCGGGCCTGCGCGACCCGGACCGGTTCGACGCCTGGCTCCACCGATTGATCGTCCATTCCTGTCTCGACCAGGTGAGGCGACGTCGACGCCGCGTCATCGAGGTCGAGCTGACACCGATCGACATGCCGGCCGCGACCGACATGGCCGGCGAGCTCGCCGATCGCGACATGCTCGAAGGAGCGCTCGCCCGCCTGGATCCTGGGCATCGCGCGGTCGTCGTCCTGCACTACTTCCTTGGCATGCCGCTGCCCGACGTCGCGGCTGCCGTCGGCATCCCGCTGGGCACCGCCAAGTCCCGCCTGCACTACGCGCTGGCGGCGATGAAGGTGGCCGTCCTGCGAGAGCCCGTCGCGACCGCCTTCACCAGTCGCGGAAGGACATCCGGCATGACCTCCGAACGACGTTTCGACCAGGACCTGCCGGACCTCCTGGCGCAGGTCGCCCATGCGCCCGCGCCCGACTACCGAGACCTCATCGTCCAGCGGACCGCCCGTACGCGGCAACGGCCCGGCTGGACCTTCCCCGAAAGGTGGCTTCCCATGTCAGCCGTCACATCGCGGACGGCCACGGTCCCGCGGTTCCCATTGCGGATCGTGGCCGCGGTCGCCCTCCTGCTCATCGTCCTTATCGTCGGCGCGGTGCTCTTCGCCGGCTCGCAGCGTCATCTGCCTGCGCCATTCGGGCCCGCCCGTAACGGCCTCGTGACATATGCCAGCGGTGGCGACATCTATGCGGTCGACCCCCGTACGGGCAGATCGACCCCCATCATCAAGGGTCCCGGGGATATCAACCCCCGCTGGTCAGGCGACGGCACGCGACTCGCCTTCGAACGACAAGAGGTCGCGTCTGGTACCGGGCTCCTGTACGTCGCCCGAGCGGACGGGTCCGATCCGATCCAGATCACTCCCCAACCCCTGATCAGCATCGACACCTACTCCTTCTCCCCCAACGGCAAGGAGATCCTGATCTCTGCAACCAGCGCCCGAGGGATCCCGGCCGTCTTCATCGCCGAGGCTGATGGCAGCGGGATCCGTCAACTCGACCTGCCGGGACGGGCGACGGATGCCGCCTGGCGGCCACCGGACGGCTCCGAGGTCCTGTTCATGGACAACGGCGAGGACTCGAATGCCACCGACAACAGCATCTACGCGATCAACGTGGCGACCGGCACGGTCCGCACTATCCTGAAAGGCGCGGACGTGACGACAGGGCCCTTCCGAGGGCACCCTGCGTGGTCGCCCGACGGCTCCATGATCTCGTTCGGCGAGTGGATGGGCATCAACGGGGCCGATGTCCAGACCCACATCATCACGGCGGACGGGAAGGGGGATCGCACCCTTCCTATCCCGACTGGCGCTGTGTGGCAAGCGCCGTATGACTGGTCGAATGACGGCACCCGCCTCTTCGCCATTCGAGGCTATACCGGCGATGCCACCCAGGCTCGACCCGTCGTGGTCCCCGTCGTCACCGGGGCTGGGTCTGGCCTCGAGATCCCGTACCCGGGCGGGATGGGGACCCCGTCAACGTCAGCCTGGGCATGGTCTCCCGACGACTCGTCCATCCTGGGAACGCCAACCGATGTCTCGAGCACCACCACGCTCGATCAGGTCATCCTGGACCCCGTGACCGGCACGTCCCGGACGCTGCCCTGGACGAGCGTCAGCCAGCCTTCTTGGCAACGTGTCGCCCCATAAGCACGTCTTCGAGCCACTGGACTGAGGACTCGCCCCGGGCCAGGACGGCTAGGCCCTCGCGTCCGCTCGTCGGGCGCGAGGGCCTTTGACGCTTTGGCATTCCCGCGCTCCCGGCGAGGATGAGGCGCCCGCGCCGCAAGCGCGAGCTACTCGCCGATCCGGACGATCCAGCGCCCGCGCGCGGCTCCGGACACGATCCCGTCGAGCGCCTCGTCGAGCGTGTCGAGGGTGACCTCTGCGCAGTGCACGCCGATGTCGCGCGGCCGCAGGTCCGTCGCCAGCCGGTCCCAGAGATCGCGTCGATGGGCGATCGGCATGTTGACCGAGTCCATCCCCAGCAGGGCCACGCCGCGGAGGATGAATGGGAAGACGGTGGTGTCGAGCTTCGCGCCGCCGGCATTCCCGGATGCGGCCACGGCGGCGCCGGTCCGCAGCGTCCGCAGCACGTAGGGGAGCGTTGCCGCCCCGACCGCGTCGACCGCACCCGCCCACCGTTCCGATTCGAGCGGACGTCCCTCGCCGGTCACCTCATCACGTCCCAGGACACCTGCCGCGCCAAGTGTCCGGAGGCGGGGCTCCTCGTCGGGCTTGCCGGTCGCGGCCCAGACCTCATAGCCGCGCTCGGCCAGGATCGCGAGCGCCGTCCCGCCGACGCCGCCGGACGCGCCCGTGACGAGGACCGGCCCATCGGCCGGCTCGAGCCCGCGCTCCTCGAGCGCGACCACGGACATCGCGGCGGTGAAGCCCGCCGTTCCGATCGACATCGCCTCGCGCGGCGACAGGCCTGGGGCGAGCGGGACCACCCAGCCGGCGGGAACCCGTTCGTATTCGGTGAAGCCGCCGTGGCGCGACACCCCGAGCTCGTAGCCGTGGGCCAGGACGGACGACCCACCGACGATGGCGGGGTCCGTGCTGGCGATCACCTCACCCGCCAGGTCGATGCCCGGGATGAGCGGGCTGATCCGGGCGACCTTGCCGTCGGCCCGGGTCGCCAGGCCATCCTTGTAGTTGACGCTCGACCAGCCGACGCGGATCTCGACCTCACCCGCGGGCAGGTCCGACTCGCGGAACTCGCGGACGCCGCGCTCGACGCGGTCGTCGACCTTCTCGGCAACGTAGGCGCGGAACGTGGCGGGGATCGCGTTCATCGGGACAAGACTATCCGGTCGACTTCCCGGCTGACCGACGGGCAAGCAACGTTGCGTTTCGGTTAGCCGGTTGACGCCGGACGACCACTTGCGCGAATATGCAAGGACCGTGACCCACACCCCAGTCTCCTGGAACATGTGTATGCGCTGGCGGCCCCGCCGTGCGGAGGATGGGGTCTGAGGTCACGCGCTACCTGATCTGAGAGCGCGGGACCACAGACGAGGTCCCGGGGCTGCAGTTCCAAACGGAGCTGCGGCTTTTTTGTTTCCTCCGAACGACGCGACGGGTGACCGCCGAAAACCCCGACGACGCCCTCCCAGGGCTCTGGACCTCGCCACGACGACCGACGAACCAACGACCCACCGCAAGACGACCAAGGAGAACCATCGACATGGCCGAACTCGATCCGACCACCTTCCGCCCCGAGACTCGCGCCCTCCACTCGGGCCAGAAGCCAGACCCGGCGACGAACGCCCGGGCCGTCCCGATCTACGCCACCACGAGCTACGTCTTCGACGACGCCGCGCACGCGGCGCGGCTGTTCGGGCTCCAGGAGTTCGGGAACATCTACACCCGGATCATGAACCCGACGACCGACGTGTTCGAGCAGCGCGTCGCGGCGCTCGAAGGCGGCGTCGCGGCCCTCGGTGCTGGCCTCGGGCCAGGCGGCCGAGACGCTGTCGATCCTCAATCTCGCCCGCGCCGGCGACAACATCGTCTCGTCGTCGTCGCTGTACGGCGGGACGTACAACCTGTTCACCCACACGCTGCCCAAGATCGGGATCACCACGACCTACGTCGACGGCACCGATCCGTCCGCATTCGGTCGGGCGATCGACGAGAAGACCAAGGCGGTCTTCCTCGAGCTCATCGGCAACCCGCGGCTCGACGTCCATGACCTCGCTTCGATCGCCGACGTCGCGCACGCGCGCGGCGTCCCGGTCATCGTCGACAACACGTTCGCGCCACTGCTGGCCCAGCCGATCAAGCACGGCGCGGACATCGTCATCCACTCGGCGACGAAGTGGATCGGCGGCCATGGCACGGCCATCGGTGGCGTCGTCGTCGACGGCGGGACCTTCGACTGGGCGGCGTCAGCGAGCGGTTCAAGGCCGACTTCGTCGATCCGGATCCGTCGTACCACGGGATCTCGTACACCGCCGCCTTCGGGAACCTCGCGTTCATCCTCAAGCTCCGCGTCCAGGGCCTCCGCGACATCGGCGCGGCGCTCAGCCCGTTCAACTCGTTCCTGTTCCTGCAGGGCCTCGAGACGCTGCCGCTGCGGATCAAGCGCCACAGCGAGAACGCGCTGGCGGTGGCCAAGTGGCTCGAGAGCCGACCCGAGGTGACCTGGGTCAGCTATCCGGGTCTCGAGTCGCACCCGTCCCACAAGCTCGCCCAGCGTTACCTGACCGGTGGCTTCGGTGGCGTCGTCACCTTCGGGGTCAAGGGCGGCGTCGAGGCCGGCCGTCGGCTCATCGACAACGTCCAGATCTTCTCGCTGCTCGCCAACGTCGGCGACGCCAAGTCGCTGATCATCCACCCGGCCTCGACGACCCACTCCCAGCTGACGCCAGAGGAGCAGGTCGTCGACCGGGACGACCGAGGACCTCGTCCGCCTGTCGGTCGGACTCGAGCACGTCGACGACCTCATCGCCGACCTCGACCAGGCGCTCGAGGCAGCGACCGCAGAGAGCCCGGCCGACGGCGAGCTCGTCGGCGTGGCCGGGTGACGGTCCGGCTCCGGGCGAGGCCGGGAGGACGCCGCGTGGCGCCACCGCACGCGATCGAGGCGGCCGGTCTTCCGACCGGCACCGGCCGCCTCGAATCGGTCGCGCTCGGCGCGTTCGAGCTCGATCGACGGCACGACGCTGCCCGCCCTGACCGTCGCGTACCGACACGACGGTCCAGGCCCCGGCGTCGCCCCGCAGGTCCTCGTCGTCCACGCGCTGACCGGGTCCGCCGACGCGGCCGGTGACTGGTGGGAGCCACTCATCGGGTCCGGCCGGGCGCTCGACACGGACCGCGTCGGCGTGCTGGCGGCCAACCTCCTCGGTGGCCGCTATGGCACGACCGGACCGACGTCGATCGATCCGACGACCCACCTTCCGTATGGCGCCTCGTTTCCGTCGATTTCCACCCGCGATCAGGCGCGGGCGCAGTGGCGGTTGCTCGACGCGCTCGGCATCGATCGGCTCGAGCTCGTCACGGGTGGCTCATTGGGCGGGATGGTCGCGCTCGAGGTCGCCCTCGAGCGGCCGGCTGCCGTTCATGAGGTGATGCCGATCGCGGCGCCGGCGGCGACCGGGCCGATGGCGATCGCCTGGAACCATCTCCAGGTCGAGCTCATCGACCGCCTCGGTCTCGACGGCCTCGCACTGGCGCGGGAGCTGGCGATGACCACATACCGGAGCGAGACCGACTTCGAAGAACGGTTCGGCCGGTCGACCGAGCCGGACGGGACACCCTCGATCGTGAGCTATCTCGACCACCAGGGTCGCAAGCTCGATCGACCGATTCGATCCCGTGACCTACCGCATCCTCGCCGGCGCGATGGATCGCCACGACGTCGGGCGTCCGCTGGGGCGGCCTCGACGGGGCGTTCGCGCGTCTGGCGGCGGGCGGGACCCGGTTGACAGGGGTCGGCATCGAGGACGACATCCTCTACGGCCCGCGACAGGTCCACGAGCTGGTCGAATGGGCGCGTGGCGCCGGTGTCGAAGCGACATATCGGGAGATCCACTCGACCAAGGGCCACGACGCGTTCCTCGTCGAGTGGGATCAGTTGACCGCGATCCTCGCGGAGTCTCTCGCGGCCTGACCCCGCGATCGGGTCGGTCACCGGGCGCGTGGTGACCGGGGGTCAACGAATCCGGCTACTTCTTGTCGTTCGCGCTGGATCCCAGGTCGCATGATGACCGGCGGTCAACGAATCTGGCTACTTCGCGTTGATCGCGCTCGATCCCAGGTTGCGTGGTGACCGGCGGTCAACGAATGCGACCGCTCGGCGTTGATCGCCCTGGACACGTGCGGGTGCGACGGTCAAATCCGGCGAATGCGGCATCGACGATCGATCTTCGGCTCGGATCGGTGGCCACCAGTCACCAACCGGACCGTGACCGTCGCGACGCATTTCCAAACAGCTGGAATCGTTGACTGCGGGTCAACAACCGGTGGGCAAGCGTGACGACCCACGTCCCAACGGTCGGAATCGTTGACCGTCGGTCACCACCATCGATCGGGTCGGACTCGCGGGCCCCGGACCGATCGGCCCGGAGCCCGCGCCCAGTCCCCCCGGCGACGCCCCCTACGGACAGTTGATCGCCCCCAGACGACCAGCTAGCCACGCCATCAGGCAACAGCCGTCCCCCGACGGCCAGACATGAAGCGTCGGCGAATACCGCGGCCTGCGCTATCGACGGATGTGGCCTTGCTCCACCGTCATCCGTCCGTCTCGCCTCGGCCGAATGTCGTAGATGCGCTCCTAGGAGCCGTTGGAGGGCTCCGCATCGCTCGGGTCGGGCGTCGGGTCGGCGGTCGGGTCCGGAGTCGGCGTGGGGATCGCGGTCGGCTGTCGGGGTCGGCGTCGGAGTGGGGGTCGGCGTAGGTGTCGGCGTCGGGGTCGGAGTCGGAGTCGGGGTCGGCGTCGGCGTCGGGGTCGCAGTCGGCGTCGGCGTCGGCGTCGCGGTCGGTGTGGGAGTCGGGGTCGGCGTCGGCGCGATCTGCTGGTTCCAGAGGAACTCCCGCAGGGTGCGGCCGCTCGCGTGGACCTTGGCGGCCGTCGCGCGTCCGACGTACCGGAAGTGCCACGGCTCGTACTGGTAGCAGGTCACGCTCGACTTGCCCTTCGGGTAGGACATGATGAAGCCGTACTTCCAGGCGTTGTTGCGCAACCAGCTGCCGGCCTTGGTGGTGCCCCAGTCGCGATAGTTCCAGGGCGCCGTCCGACCGTAGCTCTTGAAGTCGAGTGTCGTCCCGAGCTGGTGCTCGCTATGGCCAGCGCGGGCACTCCCCTCAAGTGCGGCGGCGTAGCCCTGCACGCGTGTCCAGTAGGCGAAGGTCGCCTTCTGCGTGCCGTAGCTGCGGTACGCGGACTCGACGGCCAGCCGGGCACCGGCCGCACGTGCGGCTCGCGCCATCGCCTTCAGGTCCGGGATCACGAACGAGCGGACGAGGTGGCCGCCGTTCAGGCCGGCGTTCACGGTCGATCGCAGGTCGTGCGGGACGTAGCTGCTGGTCAGTCGATAGGTCGTGTCGAGCACGCTCCTCGACCAGTCGGTCAGGGAACGTTGGGCGGTCGCGACATCGGCGACGCGGCATGACGGCAAGCTGCCAGCGGAGACGACCGTCGTCGTCGCGAGGCCGGACGCGATCGCGGTCGCAAGCACGAGGACGAGGAGGCGCGCGGTCCTGGCCTGGGGTCTCGATGCCATGACGGTCATATTCGCAGGACGCACAATCCGGCGTCGCTGACCTGAACGTACCGCCCTCGACGGCTCGTGCACCGGTCCGGTGCCTCGATGCGCTATCATCGCCGCCCCTCACTGGCGAGTGGCCAAGCGGTAAGGCGCCTGACTCTGGATCAGGAGAGCGAAGGTTCGAATCCTTCCTCGCCAGCCAGCTATCTCCGAGATAGCTCCTCGACGTCGATCACGGCATCGCCGAAAGCGCGTGGCGCTTCCTGGGGCAGGTTGTGACCGATGCCGCCGCTGATCTGCCGGTGGGCGTACGGGCCGACGAATTTCGCTCGGTACGCGGCAGCCTCCGGATGGGGAGCACCGTTCGCGTCGCCTTCGAGGGTGATCGTGGGAACGGTGATGGGCGGGCCAAGGGCCAGCTGCCGCTCCAGGTCATCGTAGCGAGACTCGCCGTCGGCTACGCCGATCCGCCAGCGGTAGTTGTGGACCACGATGTCAACGTGATCCGGGTTGTCCAGGGATGCGGCGCTTCGTTCGAACGTCGCATCGTCGAAGTCCCACGTAGGCGAGGCGGTCTTCCAGATGAGCTTCGCGAAGTCCCGCCGATACTGCTCGTAGCCGAGACGCCCGCGCTCGGTCGCAAAGTAGAACTGATACCACCAGGCCAGCTCGGCGCTCGGCGGTAACGGCCGCTTGTTGGCCTCCTGGCTGCCGATCAGGTATCCGCTCACCGAGACGAGGCCGAGGCAGCGCTCCGGCCAGAGGGCCGCCATGATGTCTGCCGTTCGGGCGCCCCAGTCGAAGCCCGCAACGATCGCCTCACGGATCGCGAGCGCGTCCAGAAGGTCGATCGCGTCCACCGCCAGGGCCGCTTGCTGGCCGTTGCGCATCACGTCAGGAGAGCGAAAGCGCGTCGTGCCGTACCCGCGGAGGTGCGGCACGATCACCCGATAGCCGCGCTCGGCCAGGATCGGTGCCACGTCCGCGTAGCCGTGGATGTCATACGGCCATCCGTGCAGGAGCAGGACGGGCCGCCCGCCACTAGGCCCGATGTCGACGTACCCGATGTCGAGGTCGCCGGCTTCGATCTGCTTCACGGGTCCGAAACCCGTGTCCCTCGTGCCTTCGGGCGCAGCGACATCCCCAGGGTTCACGCCGGTGTCCCCGAAGTCGCCCCAACGGCCACGTCTTTGGTCATCTCGACGACCTCGCGTAGGTCCGGCACGAAGGCCACATGACTCGACGCGATGTCCGTGGGGTGGGCGTCGTCTTGGATCCTCGACATGTCGCTCCTCCGCTATGGTCCAGTATCTTGCGACTGGATCCGCGGACGCGCCCGGCGGGCGGGCCGCGAACGTCCAAAACGCGGTTCACGCACGACCACAGGGAGCCACACGTGACCCTACGGGAGATCCAGCAACCCATCAAGGACCGCTATCGCGACCAGCCCGACGCTGCCGAGATCACCCTGCGAGCCGTCGGCACGGTCGCGGATGGCGCGATGAGCTGCTCGGTCGATCTCGGGCGCGCGCTCTACGCGGCGGGAGCGCATCCGGGTGTCGGCGGCTCCGGGGCGTCGGCCTGCTCTGGCGACCTCCTGCTGGGCGCGCTCGCGGCCTGTGCCCAGCTCACCTGCCAGATGGTCGCAGCCAACATGGGCCTCGAGCACGCGACGATCTCGGTCACGGTCGAGGGCGATCTCGACCTCCGGGGCACGCTCGGCACGGCGGACGTGCCGGTCGGCTTCAAGGCCATCCGGCTCGAGTTCGCGTTCGATGGCGACGTGCCGCCAGACCGGCTCGAGCGCCTCAAGGAGCGCACCGAGCGATATTGCGTGGTGTTCCAGACGCTGCTCACCCCGCCGCCGATCGAGGTGCGCTGGGTCGCGGACTAGGGACGTAGGGGACAGCGCGCACATACAATCCCTCCCCGTGACCATGCAGACCCCGCCCGAGCGTGGCGATTTCATCCGCGACATCGTCGCCGCCGACATCGAGGCGGGCCGGACGAAGGCCGTCGTCACGCGCTTCCCGCCGGAACCGAACGGCTATCTGCATATCGGGCACGCCAAGTCGATCTGCCTCAACTTCGGCGTCGCCGGCGAGTTCGGCGGTCGGTGCTATCTCCGATTCGACGACACCAACCCGGCCAAGGAGGAGCAGGAGTTCATCGACGCCATCGCGGCCGACGTCCGCTGGCTCGGGTTCGACTGGGGCGACAACCTGACATTCGCGTCCGACAACTTCGAGCAGCTCTACGGCTGGGCGGTCGAGCTCATCCGCGCCGGCCATGCCTACGTCGACGACCTGTCCGCCGATGACATCCGCGCCCACCGCGGAACGCTGACCGAGCCTGGCCAGGACAGCCCGTGGCGCGACCGGTCGGTCGAGGAGAATCTCGGCCTGTTCGGGCGGATGCGGGCCGGCGAGTTCCCCAACGGCGCCCGGGTCCTGCGCGCCAGGATCGACATGAGCTCCCCGAACATCAACCTGCGCGACCCCGTGCTCTATCGCATCTCGCACGCCACTCACCCGCGCACGGGGGACGCCTGGTGCATCTACCCGACCTACGATTTCGCGCACGGCCAGTCCGACGCCATCGAGGGCGTCACCCATTCGCTCTGCACGCTCGAGTTCGAGGCGCACCGGCCGCTGTACGACTGGCTCATCGAGCGCCTGCCGGTGCCGTCCCGCCCGCATCAGTACGAGTTCGCCCGGCTCAACCTGACCCATACCGTGCTGTCGAAGCGCGTCCTCCTCCGCCTCGTCGGCGAGCGCTTCGTCCGCGGCTGGGACGACCCTCGCATGCCGACGATCTCCGGCCTGCGGCGTCGGGGCTTCCCCGCCGAGGCGATCCGCGACTTCGCGAAGGAGATCGGCGTCTCCAAGGCCGACAGCGTCGTCGAGGTCGGCCAGCTCGACCACGCGGTGCGCGACGTCCTCAACCGGACGGCGCCGCGGCGGTTCGCGGTCCTCGATCCGCTCAAGGTCGTCATCGACAACTACCCGGAGGGTCGGACCGAGGAGGTCGAGGTCGTCAACAACCCGGAGGATCCGTCGGCCGGGACGCGGCCGGTCGCCTTCGGGCGCGAGCTGTGGATCGAGCGCGACGACTTCATGGAGGATCCGCCCCCGAAGTTCTTCCGGCTCGCACCGGGCCGCGAGGTGCGCCTCCGGTCGGCGTACTTCGTCACCTGCACAGACGTCGTCAAGGACGCCGCGGGCAAGGTGGTCGAGCTGCGGTGCACGTACGATCCGGCCACGCGCGGCGGCGATGCTCCCGACGGCCGGCGGCCCAAGTCGACGCTCCACTGGGTGAGCGCCGCCCACGGCGTCCCTGCCGAGGTCCGGCTCTACGACCACCTGTTCTCCGATCCGTACCCGGGCAGCGACGGACGCGATCTGTTCGACGACCTCAACCCCGCGTCCGAGACCGTTCTCGGCGGCTGCGTCGTCGAGCCTGTGCTGGCCGGGACGCCGGTCGGCTCGACCGTCCAGTTCGAGCGGCTGGGCTATTTCTGCCCGGATCCGGATTCGACGCCGGAGCTGCCCGTGTTCAACCGGACGGTCACGCTCAAGGACACCTGGGCCAAGGTCCGCGCGCAGACGGGTCCGGCCCGGTGATCGGTCGCGACCGGCCGCTCGTGGACGAGGGCTGACGCCGAGCGTTAGACTCGTCGGGCCCGTACGGGCATCGCTGGCGCGTGGCCTAACGGTATGGCACCTGACTCTGGATCAGGGGGTTCCAGGTTCGAATCCTGGCGCGCCAGCCAATCTCCACTCACGTATCGAGTCCCGCGACTGCCCTACGCGGCCCATCCGTCTGTCCGCGTGCTCGAGCAGCATCGCCGGCGTCGGGCGCGCGTGCGTACCGCGGCGCTCGTGATCGGAGCGGACCGACCAGGCCTGACAGTCGGTTGCTCCTAGACTGCGTGCTTCCGCCATCGTCAAACGGGGACCTGGATGTTTCGGTCGAGTCGAGCGTTCACCTGGACGGCCGTGATCGTCGGCGTCCTGCTCACGCTGGTCGCGGTCGTCGTCCTGGTTCGCGCGATCCAGCATCGACCAACGATCCAATCCGAGGAGGGTCTACCGACGCGGACCCCGATCCCCGGCGCAAAGTCGGTCCTCGTCGCGAGCGTCGTCGACCTGAAGGCCGCGCTGGCCGACGACAGCATCGATGACATCGTGGTCGTTGACGGCACGTACCACGTCAGCGACTCCGTCAACCAGACGCCTGACTCACTCTGGATCGGCAGCACGTACGCCCGGCGCACGCGTCCGGTCACCGTCCGGGCCCAGACCATCGGCGGCGTGACCTTCGATGGCGGCGGTGGCCCACTCGGTGGCATCAGCTTCAACGGCGGTGCCCATGACCAGACCTGGGATGGCTTCCATTTCGCCAACGGGGTCACGAGCTCGACAGGCGTCGTCGTCTTCGGCGGCTATGCCGGCATGGCAGCGCCCTACGACATCACCCTCGAGCACATCACGATCGAGGCCTCGTGCCACCGGGTGAACCCAGGCGCCACCGACCATGCCGTCTACTTCTCGTACGCCCTCGATGGATGGCACGACATCCTGCTGGAGGATCTCACGGTCAACGCGACCGATCCGATGGGTCTCGCCACTGCGATCCACATGGATCATGGCTATCCGAGCGACGGGCCGAACGTGGCGGCGCACGGGGTCACGGTCCGACGGCTCACGTTCACCGGCAACAAGACGATCGCCAGCCAGCAGGCCGTCCTGCTGTGGTATCCACCCATCCATGACTGGCTATTCGATGGCGCGACGATCACCGACGCCGGCGATCTGGCGGTACGTTTCGAGTCGACGCCGGCCTCGGACATCGTCTTCCAGAACATGACCTCGACGAACTCCGGCGGCTTCTACTCCTCGCAGGGTGCGAACCCGCCCGGGGTGACCTTCATCAACGACGACTTCCACTGAAGATCGGGGTTCCAGGTCCGGATCCTGGAGCCCAACCGATCTCCCGGGCTAAGTCTCAGTGGGTCGGCCTGTGGGCCGCGCCCTGGCTCTTTCCGGCGCTCTTGCCGTGTGTCGCGCTCGGGCCGTGAGTGCCCCGGGCGACCAGGCTGACCGCTCCGCCGTGGTTGTCGTTCGGCCCGCCGACTGCGGTCGGATCCTGCGCCACCGCGCTCACCGCGGCACCGTGGGCGCCCTGGGTGCCGGCCGGCTCGGTCGTGTCGGTGGTCGTGTCCGGGCCCGTCGATCCAGGGGTCGTCGTGTCCGGTACCCCGTTCGTGCCCTTGGCGACCGTGCTCACCGCCCCGCCGTGGTTGTCGTTCGGACCACCGACATGCGGCGTGATCCTGTGCGACGGTGCTGACCGCGCTCGACGCCGCAAGGACGCCCGTCGCGGTGAGAGTGATGCCGACCACGGCACCGAGAGCTGCTCGAGCCTTCTTCACGCTCAAGCTCCTTTCGTCGATCCCCCGACGAGCGCCTAGGATAGCCCTCGGTCGAAGGTGACGGGTAGATGGACCTTCGTCACGAGGAGGACCGGGACCACTCGACCCGTGCTGCAGCACGGCGTAGCGAACCGCCGCTCATGGTCGTACCGTTGCCTGAGCGGTGGCGACACCGTCGCGTCGATCACGAGGGATGGACCGACGCTGACAGAAAGGACCCCCAGATGGCCGACGCGCGAATCAAGCGGATCCCGGGCTTCATCAAGCCATTCCGAGTCGAACCGGGACGGCGTGTCCGCCTGCCGCACGACTTCGACTCGGCCGGCACCCGCGAGATCAGCGTCAAGGAGACCAAGGAGATCCTTCGCTTCGGCGTCGGGCTCCTTGCCGATTACCAGACCCGTCTTGCCGCCCAGGACACCTACGGCGTCGTGATGGTTCTCCAGGCGATGGACGCAGCCGGCAAGGACGGCACGATCCGCCACGTCATGAGCGGCGTCAACCCGCAGGGCGTCCAGGTCAGCAGCTTCAAGATCCCGTCGAGCGAGGACCTCGACCACGACTACCTGTGGCGCTACCAGAAGAAGCTCCCGGAACGCGGCAACATCGGCATCTTCAACAGGTCCTACTACGAGGAAGTCCTCGTCGTCCGGGTCCATCCCGAGATCCTGGCCAAGCAGAAGCTGCCGCCCAAGCTGAAGGACAGCGGCATCTGGAAGCGGCGGTATCGCGAGATCAACGACTGGGAGCGGTACCTGACCGATCAGGGCTACCGCTTCGTCAAGATCTTCCTCAACGTGGGGCACGAAGAGCAGCGACGCCGGTTCCTGACCCGCATCGACGAGGCCGATCGGAACTGGAAGTTCAGCGCCAACGACGCCAAGGAGCGCCTGTTCTGGGACAAGTACCAGAAAGCGTTCAGCGAGGTGCTGTCGAACACCAGCACGCCGTGGGCGCCGTGGTACGTCGTCCCGGCCGACGACAAGCCGTTCGCGCGCGTGGCCGCGGCCGCCATCCTGGCTCACACGCTGATGGATATCGACCCGCGCTTCCCGAGGGTGTCGAAGGAAGCGAAGGCCGCGCTCGCCGAGGCGAAGGTGGAGCTGGAGGGCCAGGCGCCAGAGGGGGCCGCAGCTGATCCAGTCGAAGCCGAGATCGCCGAGGCCGCCAAGAAGGCCCGGAAGGGGAAGAAGTCATGACCGCGGCAGCAGCCCCGGAGGGCGGATCCGCCCCGGCCATCTCGGCCGCTCCGGACGTCGCCTGGTATGCGCTCACGCCTGCGGACGCCGCGACCCGCCTCGGGGTCGATCCGGCGACCGGCCTGACCTCGGCCGAGGTCGAGTCCCGGCTCGCCAAGTACGGGACCAACACCTTCGCCCAGGCGAAGAAGGCGTCGAAGTGGCAGCTGTTCGCGCGCCAATACGCGGACCCGATGCAGATCGTGCTGCTGGTCGCGGGCGTCATCTGCCTGTTCCTGCCCGGCCAGTTCTACACCGGCGTCTTCCTGCTCCTGCTGACCGTGTTCAACGCCTGGATGGCGATGAACCAGGAGGGCAAGGCGGAGGCGAGTGCCTCGGCCCTCTCGAGCATGATGGTCGTCAAGGCCAAGGTCCGACGGAACGGCGATCTCGTCGAGGTCCCGATGGACCAGCTCGTCCCCGGCGACATCGTCAACATCGAGGCCGGT
Source organism: uncultured Chloroflexia bacterium (assembly GCA_963797685.1). Lineage (GTDB taxonomy): Bacteria > Chloroflexota > Limnocylindria > Limnocylindrales > CSP1-4 > SPCO01. The sequence continues at coordinate 503,963 of CAWCQK010000001.1, forward strand.
GATCTCGTCCCGGGCGACGCCCGGATCCTGTCCGCGGCCACGCTCGAGATCGACGAATCGGCGCTCACCGGCGAGAGCGTTCCGTCGCCCAAGCAGGTGGAAGCCGTCGCGGCCGACGCGGCCCTCGGCGACCGGATCGACATGGCGTTCATGAACTGCCAGGTCACCCGCGGCGCGGGCACGATCCTCATCGTCACCACCGGGATGGGGACCGAGGTCGGCCACATCAGCGGCATGCTCCAGTCGACCGCCATCGAGAAGACGCCGCTGACAAAGCAGCTCGACGCGCTGACCAGCCAGATCCTGGTCATCGCCGGCGTCGCGATCGTCATCTCGCTCGCGCTCGGCCTCTACCGCGGCGTCTCAGGCCCAGGAGCTGTTCCTGAGCGCGGTCGCGTTCGCGGTGGCGGCCATCCCGACAGCTCTCCCGGCCGTCGTCACGGCCATCCTGTCGAAGGGCTCGCAGACGCTCGCCGCGGCCGGGGCGATCATGAAGCGCCTCCGCTCGGTCGAGACGCTCGGCTCGACGTCCGCGCTCAACTCCGACAAGACCGGCACCCTCACCCTGAACCAGATGACGGCCGTTCAGATGGCCATCGTCGGCCGCCGCTACGCGATCAGCGGCGACGGCTACCAGACGACCGGCCAGATCGCCCACACCGGCGGCCAGCCCGACGTCCCGCTCGAGCAGTACCTGCTGCCGATGGCGCTGTGCGCTGACGCCGAGGTCCGCGACGGCGAGCTCGTCGGCGACCCGACCGAGGGAGCGCTCGTCGTCCTCGCCGCCAAGGGGGGCGTGGACCCGACCCTGACCCGTGAGCAGTACCCGCGCGTCGCGACGCTGCCGTTCGACGCGGCCTACAAGATGATGGCCACCTTCCACGCGATGAAGGACGCCAAGGGCCACGACGTCATCCGCGGCTACATCAAGGGCGCGCCGGACCAGCTGCTGGCCCGGGCCGTCACCGCGCACGGCCCCGACGGCACAGAAGTACGGATCGCCGACATACGCGACGCCTACCTCGCGGAGAACGAACGCCTCGGGACGATGGGACTGCGCGTCATGGCGACCGGCCAGAAGGACTTCGACCCGAAGAAGTTCGACCCGAACGCCGACCTGCTGCCCGCCATCGACGGTCTCACGCTGCTTGCCATCGTCGGCATCGTCGATCCGCCGCGGCCGGCGGCGAAGGCCGCCATCGCCGAGGCGAAGGCGGCCGGCATCCAGGTCCGCATGATCACCGGCGACCACGCCGTGACCGCCGAGGCGATCGCCCACCAGCTGGGGATCGAGGGTCGGGCCATCACCGGCGCCGAGTTCCGCGCGATGAGCGACGAGGAGGCGATGCGCCAGATCGACGGCATCGGCGTCATCGCCCGCGTCTCCCCCGAGGACAAGGTCCACCTCGTGGACATCCTGCGCGCGAAGGGCCACGTCGTCGGGATGACCGGCGACGGCGTCAACGACGCGCCGGCGCTCAAGAAGGCGGACATCGGCATCGCCATGGGGATCACCGGCACCGAGGTCTCCAAGCAGGCCGCGGTGATGATCCTGACCGACGACAACTACGCCACCATCGTCAAGGCGGTCGGCCTGGGCCGTGCCGTCTACGACAACATGATGCGGTTCATCCGCTTCCAGATGGCCGGCCTGTTCGGGTTCATCGCCACGTTCCTCGGCGCGTCGCTGCTGAACATCCTGGGCGGCATCCCGTTCCTGCCGCTCCAGACGTTGTGGCTGAACTTCACCGTCAACGTGTTCCAGGCGATCGGGCTCGGGTACGGGCAGCCGCGCGAAGGGCCTGATGGCCGTCCCGCCGCGACCGAAAGAGCAGAAGATCATGCCGCGTCGCCTGATGACCTGGCTGGTCTTCCTCGGGCTGGTCATGGCGGCCGGCACGCTCGGCGTCCTGGCCTGGGCGGACAACCAGTTCGGCGACGCGATCGCCCGGACGATGGGCGTCACGACGTTCTCGCTCTTCCGGCTCTTCTCCTCACTGGAGACCGCCGACGAGAGCGAGTCGGTGTTCGGCGGGTCGATCCTCGGCAACCGCCCGCTGCTCATCGGGACGGGCATGTCGATCCTGACCATCATCCTCGCGACCGAGCTCGGGTTCCTGCAGCGGATCCTCGGCACGGTCAGCCTGTCGATCGACCAGTGGGTCGTCTGCATCGTCGTGCCGCTGTCGCTCATCGTGGTCGAAGAGGCACGCAAGCTGCTGAAGATCCGGACGGGTGACGAGCCCGTGGCGGTGGCGGCCACGCCGGCCCTGGCGGCCTAGCGAGCACGCGGTCCCGCCAGCGATGGCAGTCGCACCGGGGACCACGACGGGTTCGAGGTTCGGCGCGCTCGAGCACTGGATGCCCGGCGTCCGGGTGCTCCGGACGTACGAGCGTGGCTGGCTGCCGCGCGACCTGATCGCGGGCATCGTCCTGGTGACCCTGCTCGTGCCGCAGGGGATGGCCTACGCCGAGCTGTCGGGTCTGCCCCCGATCACGGGCCTGTATACGACGGTCGTCTGCCTGGTCGCCTACGCCCTCGCAGGGCCGTCACCGATCCTGGTCCTCGGTCCCGATTCGTCGCTAGGGCCGATGATCGCGGCGACCATCCTGCCCCTCGCGGCCGGTGACCAGAACACGGCGATCGCGCTTGCGGGGATGCTCGCGCTGCTGGTCGGTCTGGTCTGCCTCGGAGCGGGCATCGGTCGCCTCGGCTTCGTCGCCGACCTGCTGTCGAACCCGGTCCGCACCGGCTACCTGGCCGGTCTCGCAGTCGTCATCTTCATCGGCCAGCTGCCGAAGCTGTTCGGCTTCAGCACCGACGCCAGCGGGCTGCTGGCCGAAGTCCAGGCCTTCGTCCAGAGCCTCGACCTGACCAATCCATGGGCGCTCGGCATCGGCCTCCTCAGCCTGGCCATCATCCTCGGGCTCAAGCGGGCCTCGCCGCGGACGCCGGGCATCCTCATCGCGGTCGTCGTCGCCATCGTGCTGTCGATCGTGCTCGACCTGGCGTCGCGCGGGGTGTCGGTCATCGGCGTGCTGCCGCAGGGGTTCCCGCTGCCGTCCCTGCCCGCGGCGCACCTCTCGGACATCCCGGTGCTGTTCGCGGCCGCCATCGGGATCTCGCTGGTCGCCATCGGCGACACCATCTCGACCTCGGGCGGCTTCGCGTCACGTGGCGGCTACGAGGTGGACGGCGACCAGGAGCTGGCCGGGATCGGTGCGTCGAACCTGGCTGCCGGCCTGTTCTCCGGTTTCCCGGTCAGCACCAGCGGTTCACGGACGGCCGTGGCGTTCCAATCCGGTGCGAAGACCCAGCTGACCGGCCTGGTCGCGGCCGGGCTCGTGCTGGCGATGCTCATCGTCGTGCCGGGTCTCGTCCAGTCGATGCCACAGCCGGTCCTGGCCGCGGTCGTCATCGCCGCCTCGCTCACGCTGTTCGACGTCGCCGAGCTTCGCCGGCTGTACACGGTTCGCAAGACGGAGTTCGGGCTGGCCGTGGCCTGCGCCCTGGGCGTCGCGCTCATCGGCGTGTTGCAGGGGATCGTGCTGGCGGTCGTGTTGTCGGCGGTCTACATCTTCAAGCGCGCATGGGCCCCCTACTCTGCCGTGCTCGGGACCGGGCCCGGCCTCGCCGGCTACCACGACCTGGCGAGCTATCCGGAGGCGCGTCCGGTCCCGGGTCTGCTGATCGTCCGCTGGTCCGCCCCGCTGTTCTTCGCCAACGCCAACGAGTTCCGCGACCGGATCAGGGCACTCGTCCGCGAGTCCACGCCGGCGCCGCGCTGGGTCCTCGTCGCCGCCGAGCCGATCACCGACATCGACACCACCGCGGGCTCGATGCTCGCGGACCTCGACCTCGAGCTCAACGCGGCAGGCATCCACCTCGCATTCGCGGAGCTCCAGACGGCCGTCCGCGACACCATCGTCCGCTACGGGTTGCTCGAGACGATCGAAGGCGCGCACTTCTACCGATCCGTCGATGAGGCCGTCGAGGCGCTTCAGCAGGAGGCCCAGCGGCCGGGCTGACCGCGAACGTCAGGTGAGCACGCTCCACGGTCCACGCTGGTGTGGTCCCGGACGCCTGGCCGGCTCCAGGTGCGCGCGATCCCAGCCCGCGAGGTCGGCACCGGCCGCGTACGTCGATTCGAGGAATTCGAGCACCGCGGCATCGGGATCGTCGAGCTCGCGGACCGCGTCGTACGGGAGCATGAACAGGCCCATCCCCTGCTCCCACGTCGCGGCGGCCGGCAGGACCCGCGCGGCCGCGATGCCCTCCGGCTGCGGGGAGGTGTAGGCGTAGAAGGCCGGGCCTGGTGGTTCGAACTGGGCCCACCAGCCCGCGGCGCTCTCCTCGGCGGAGTAGGCCTCCTCCATCACCCACTCGGGACAGTTGACCGCGCTGCCCGTGTATCGCGGTGCCGGCCGGCCCCGGTAGCGGGACGCGGCGAGGTCGAAGCTGCCCCAGAACAGCTGGACCGGACTCTGCTTGCCGATGAACCCGCTCTGGAACGACTTCATCACCCGGTCAGCCTCGAGGAGGGCCCGCCAGTGGAGCTCCGCGTGCGACCGGTCGTACGACGCGTGCGTCTCGTCGACATCGAAGGGGGTCGCGTCGACCAGCTCGTTCGGCTTGGTCGAGATCTCGACGTCGACGCCCAGGCCCTTCAGGCCGGCCATGACGTCACGGTAGAACCTGGCGACCGACATCGGCTCGAGCGGGAGGACGAACGTCGCGCCATCGCTGTCGTCGACCACCAGCTCGTGATCGATGAAGTCGAAGCGGATCTCCATGGCGCGCCGGCCGACCGGGATCGAGGTCGTCGTGAAGCCTCGCGGGGTGATGGACAGCGTGCTGTGCCACCAGTGGTTGATCGGCGGCGACAGCACCGTCCGGACCTTGCCCACGACCTGGACCCAGCGATGGAGCGTCGAGATGGTCGGCTCCCAATCACGCCACGGCAGCTCCGGCCACGCGCCTCTCGCGGTCGGGTCCGCGTCGCCCACGGTCATCGGTCCGCGTCCGGGCCGCGGCGGGCGATGAGCTCGTCGACCCACTCCCTGAGCCGTTCGAGATGTTCCGCGTAGTGATCGCTGCCCGACTTACGGATCCACCAGGCCGCCTCCTCGGTCGGGCGATGAAGGAGCCACCATTCGGCGATCATCCGGGTGCGCCCGGCCTGTGCCTGGACCCACGCGACGTCCCATGGCTGGCCGTCCATCGCCTTGAGGAACACCGCGTTCAGCGCGTCGACATCGATGTCATGGCCCTCGTAGGTCCCGGCGCCGAGTCGCTCGAGCTGGACCTCGGCCTCTGCCTGCCAGGTGCCGAGATGGGCGACCACGTCGCGCACCGTCCACGCCGGGTCGTCGTAGTAGCCGGGCACGAGCCGTTCGTCTGGGGTCAGCCGGCGGACGAGCTCCAGCAGCTCGTACCAGCGGTCGCGCTCGGCGTCGATCTCGGCGACATACGGGTGGTCGTGAAGCATCTCGGAGGCAGCAGTCGGTTCGGTCATGGCACCGTCGCGAACGCGCCCTCGAGCGGATAGCCGGCCTCTTCCCAGTCGAGCAAGCCGCCCGAGTAGCGACGGACGTTCCGGTAGCCACGCCGCACCAGGTCGCGGTACAGGGCGACGCTCGACAGGCAATCGACGTGCGAGCAGTACACGACGACCTCATCGTCCGGATGGACCGCCGCGTACAGCTCGTCCGGGGTGTCGAAGTGGAGCGATCCCGGGATGTGCTTCGCGTCGTAAGCCCAGCGATTGAGGGCCATGATCAGCCGAAAGTCGTCGCCGCGGTCGAGCTTCGCCTTGAGCTCCTCGCGACCGATCGTCTGCAGAGGCTCGCTGCCGAGCGCCGCACTCTGTCGTGGCTGGTCCATCGTGGTCGCATTATCGCCCCGAACGCATGGGCATACCGCGGACTTCAGGCGTCGGGCTGCACCCGCTCGAGCCCGTCGAGGATCAGGTCGAGTCCGTACTCGAACTCGTCGCCGTAGTCGTACCCGGGCTGCATCGCGTGCTCGGTGATGAAAGCGACCAGGTTCGGGTACTCGTCCGGGTCGAACGGCGCGAGCATGGTCTGGGCGACCTCCGCGACCTGTTCCTCGGTCTCGAACGGCAGGCTCATCTTGGTCAGGGCGAAGCCGTAGATGTAGCCATCAAGGACCGAGTAGGCGTGCGCTGCCATCGCCATGTCGAAGCCGCCCGCCCGGAGACTGCCGATGACCGCGTCGTGGTGGCGCAGGCTCGCCGAGCTGGGGTGCCGCCTCGACTCCATGAGGCCGATCGCCCACCGATGGCGCAGGAGGACGTCACGCAACGACAGGGCGCGCCCCCGCATGGCGGCCTTCCAGTCGCCGTCTGCGGCGGGCAGATCGACCTCGGCGAACACGATGTCGATCATCGCGTCGACGAGATCGTCCTTGTTGGCGACGTGCCGGTAGAGCGCCATCGGCGCGACGCCGAGACCGTCGGCAAGCGTCCTCATGCTGAGGGCGTCGAGCCCGCGCGCGTCCGCCTGGGCCATCGCCGCACGCAGGACCCGTTCCCGGCTCAATGGGCTTCGGGATCGCTCCGGCGCGCTCGTGTCCGTGACCATGCACCCTCCTTCGTTTCCCCGACATCTTTTTCATTTCGATATCCGCTTGACAGCGTACACCGTACGCACTAGCGTACACCGTACACACGAGCGTACACCGTACGCATCGAGATGACACCGGAAGGATGGCACGGCGATGAAGGCGATGATCCAGGACTGCTACGGCTCTGGGGAAGTCCTCGAGGCGCAGGAGATCGACAAGCCGACGATCGACAGCACGCAAGTTCTCATCCACGTTCGTGCGGCCGGGGTGAACCCAGCCGACTGGGCGATCATGCACGGGCTCCCCTACGTCGCCCGCCCGGCCTACGGACTCCGCCGGCCCAAGCACGCGGTGCGCGGCACGGACGTCGCTGGCATCGTCGACGCGGTCGGCAGCGACGTGACCCGGTTCACGCCGGGCGACGAGGTCCTTGGCTGGACGACCGGCTCGTACGCCGAGTACGCCGCGACGGCCGAGGACCAGCTGGCGCTGAAGCCGGCCAACGTCACGTTCGAGCAGGCCGCGTCAGTCGCGATGGCCGGGATGGTCGCCCTCCAGGCGCTGCGAGACCACGGTCACGTCGGTCCGGGCCAGCGGGTCCTGATCAATGGTGCAGCAGGCGGCATCGGGACCTTCGCGGTGCAGATCGCGAAGGCGCTCGGCGCCGAGGTCACCGGCGTGTGCAGCACGGGCAGCGTCGAGCTCGTCCGCTCGATCGGCGCCGACCACGTCATCGACTACACGAAGACCGACTTCACCCGGACCGGGGAGCACTACGACTTCATCCTCGACAACGTCGCGAACCATTCCCTGTCGGAGCTCCGGCGCGCGATGACGCCGAGCGGCACGCTCGTCCCGAACGGCGGGAACTTCGGCAACCGCTGGCTGGCGGGTGGCGGCCGGGTCATCCGTGCGCTTGTCCTGTCGCGCTTCGTGAGCCAGACGCTTTCGCCGTTCCTGGTGTCGCAGAACCTCGATGACCTGCAGGCGCTCACCGAGATGATCGCGGCCAAGTCTGTGACCCCGGTCGTCGAACGCGCCTACCCGCTCGCCGAGACGGACCAGGCGATCGACCGCGTCGGTCTGGGTCACGCTCGCGGGAAGGTAGCCATCACGGTCTGACACGGACCTGTCGACGGCGTTCATCCGGCAACCCTGATCAGCGAAAGCGAGACCGACATGACCAAGACGACCGTCACTCGACTCTTCATCGGCAGCGGGATCACCTTCATCGGAGGCGCCCTGCTGGCCGCCGCCGCCATCTGGATCGCGATCGCGAACGACGTGCTCGTGATAGCCGGACCGGAGGTCGTTGCGATCCACACCAGCGCCCTGGCCTGGTCCCTCCTCGCCCTCGGCCTCGTTGGCGGCGTCGCGGTCGCCGGCGCGATGATCGGCGGCTTCGCGTCGTGGATCGGCGCACTGCTCGTCACGTGGCGGATCGACAGCAAGGCCTGGTTTGCGGTCCTCCTGCTGCTCGGCGTCTTCAACGTCGGCTTCTTCGCGATGCTCGCGTACCTCGTCGCCGGACCGGACGGCTCGCCACCGCGAGCCGCGCGCCCATCGGCGGCACCAGTGGGTGCATGATGTCCGACGTACCCCGAAACCCGACCTGGAGTCGGCCATCGATGGCATACGTGAAAGACCCTCGCGTCGACGACTACCTCGACGCACTACCGATCTGGCAGCGTGACATCTGCCAGCGGGTCCGCGACCTGGTCCACGAGGCGGACCCGGAGGTCGCCGAAACCGTCAAGCGAACGGTCCAGCCCTACTTCGTCCTCGACGGCAACATCTGCGCCCTGCTCGCCGCCAGGGACCACGTCAACGTGTTCCTGTACGACGGCGCGATCGTCCCCGACCCGGAGGGCGTCATCACCGCCGGCCACGACAACCAGACCGCCCGGACGGTCGGACTCCACCGTGACGATCCGATCAACGAGCGAGCGCTGTTGACGATGTTCCGCCAGATCATCGCCAACAACCGCGCCGGCGGCTGGCGCAAGCTCAAGGCCGAGGGGACCACATCGGCAAGCTGATCTGATCCCCGAAGGTCCCATCCGGCCACGGCGGTCCTGCTAGGGTGGACGCGATGGAGCAGGACCAGGCGCCCAAGGGCCGACCCCGCACCGCGAAGCCGCCGCCCGCCGCGGCGGCAGGCCCGACCGAGGAGGAGCTCTCCCGGATCGCGCGCCAGGCGGTCCGCCAGCCGGCCGATCCGCGGCTCGACAGCGAGCTTGCGCGCATGGGCCTCGGTGGGGAGCCCGTCGAGACGCATCCGGCCCAGCCGCGCGCGCGTTCGGCGGCGATCGGTCCCGAGCTGGAACAGCTCCACAAGGACGTCAGGCGTCTCCAGAGGATGACCTGGGGGCTCGCCGCGGCCATCGTCGTCCTCGCCGTCGCGGTCCTGTACCTGCTCGCACGCTGACCGATCCCGTGCCGCAAACCCGGGTTGGCGTCCGGTGCGCGACAATGGTGGTTCGACGTTCAGGCCCGACAGCCCATGCGGCCCTCGACCGTCAATGGAGGGCCCCCGAATGCCGATCACCGAGCACGAGTCTGCCCAGATCGCTGCCGCCAACGCCTCCGGCCGGACGCCGGTCGTCTTCGTCCACGGCTTGTGGCTCCTGCCGAGCAGCTGGGATCGCTGGCGGACGGTGTTCGAGGACGCCGGCTACGCGACCGTCGCCCCCGGCTGGCCCGATGACCCCGAGACCGTGGCCGAGGCCAAGGCGCATCCGGAGGTCTTCGCCGGCAAGTCGATCAAGGATGTCGCCGACCATTTCGAGGAAGCGATCCGCGCTCTCGACACGAAGCCCGCGGTGATCGGTCACTCGTTCGGCGGGCTGATGGCGCAGATCCTGGCGGGCCGTGGCCTGTCGGCGGCGTCGGTGGCCATCGACCCGGCACCGTTCCGCGGCGTCCTGCCGCTGCCGATCTCCGCGCTGCGCGCCGGCTCGCCGGTCCTCAGCAACCCGCGCAACCGCGGACGGGCCGTGCCGCTCACGTATGAGCAGTTCCGTTACTCGTTCGCGAACGCGGTCACCGAGGACGAGGCGAAGTCGCTCTACGAGGAGTACGCCGTCGCGGCACCCGGCGAGCCCCTCTTCCAGGCCGCGGCCGCCAATTTCAATCCGTGGACAGAGGCCAAGGTCGACACCAAGAACCCGGAGCGTGGGCCGTTGCTGATCCTCGACGGCGAGCTCGACCACACCGTGCCGTGGGCCATCGCCAACGCCTCGTACAACCGCCAGAAGCGCAACCCGGGCGTGACCGAGATCAAGAAGATCGCCGGTCGCGGCCACGCCCTGACGATCGACAGCGGCTGGCGTGAGGTCGCCGACACGGCGCTCGCATTCGTGCAGCGGTTCGTCGCCCCGAAGGCGGCCGGCGCCGGCTGACCGGCACGCCTTACGCGGCGACCTCGCCGAGGTCGATCCGCACGGTCCAGGCGCGGAGCGCCTCCATCAGCTCGATGAGCCTGGCCCGCGTCTCGGGATCCGTCAGGTCGCCGTCGTGGTCGAAGAGGTGCCCGGCCCCGCCGACCAGGAGCTCGGGGAGTGGCATCACGCAGGCGCCCGTGAACACGAACGCGTCCCGCAACTGGGCCTGCGCGCGGGCAGTGGAGCCCGTGCCCGGCGAGGCACCGGTCACCGCGATCGGGCGGTCGCGGAGCGGGCTGGTGACCCGTGGGCGCGACGCCCAGTCGATCGCGTTCTTGAGCACGCCCGGGATGCCGTGGTTGTATTCGGGTGTGGCCACCAGCAGCGCGTCTGCACGGGCGATCGCTGCCTTGAACGCGACGACCGAGTCGGGCTCGCCGGCTTCCTCGACATCCTGGTTGTAGAGCGGGATGTCCGCCAGCTCGAAGATGTCGATCGCGATCCCGGGCGGCGCCAGCTCGGCCGCGGCGCGGATGAGACCTCGGTTGTACGACGCTCGGCGAAGGCTCCCGGCGAACCCGAGGAAGCGCATGTCGGCCACGGCAACACCATCCTTTCCAGCTACGGCTTCCGAGGGACCCCGCGTCAGGCGCGCTAGGGCAGCGGTCGCCAGGCTTGTCCGAGCAGGATCGCGATTGCAACCAGCACCGCGCCGATCGCCACGAACACGACGCTGAGCTCGACCACCTCGTGCTTGGTGATGAGGTTGGTCGGCAGGTTGGCGAAGACCGATTGGAGCTGGTCGGCGCTCGACGCCGGGTAGTAGGTCCCGCCGGTCGTGTCCGCGATGGCCTTGAGCGTCGTCTCGTCGATGCCACGGCTGAGCCCGGGGCCACCGCCACCACCGAATCCGCCGCCGCCGAATCCGCCGCCGCCGCCCGGTTCGTTGCCGATGAGCGACTGTCCACAGACGGCGCTCTCGGCGCCCGGATCGTCGGTCCCGAACCCGATGGTGTAGACGCGCAGGCCCCGGGCGGCGGCCTGTGCCGCGGCATCGGTCGGCAGGGGTCCGGCGTTGTTCGAACCGTCGGTCAGCAGCACGATGACCGCGGGTGCATAGGCGCCCTTCGGCACGGGCGCCGGGCCGGTGCCGGGCGAGGCATCAGGCGAGTCGCTGCGCGGGACGCTTGGATCGATCTCGGAGATGGCGTCGATCGACTCGAGGATGCCGCTGCCGATCGCCGTGCGCCGCCCGGTCGTCAGGCTGGAGATGACGTCGAGCAGGACCTCCTTGTCCGTGGTCGGCGCCTGGACGATCTCGGCGAAGCCGGCGAACGCGACGATGCCGATCTGGGTGTTCGATCCCTGGCTCTGGATGAACCGCGATGCCGCGGCCTCGGCGGCCTCGATCCGGCTCGGCGCGATGTCGGTGGAGCACATGCTGCGTGACACGTCGAGCGCGAGGATGACCGTGGTCTCGCCGGCCGGCACGCTGACGATGGCCGCCGGACGGGCGGCGGCCAGCACCAGGCTTCCCAGCGCCAGCACGAACAGCGCGAACGGCAGATGGCGCCGGATCCGAGACGAGCGCGGTCGTGCGATGTGGACCAGCGACAGGCTCGAGTAGCGAACGCCGGACCGGCGTCGACGCGACAACCAGATCCGGGCACCCACGAGGACCGGCAGGACCAGCAACAGGACCAGCGCGAAGGGCGTCAGGAAGTCCATCAGGGCAGCCGTCCGATCCATGCCAGCGAGGCCGCACCACCGACCATCAGGACGAGCAGCCCGACCCCGGCGAACAGGGACGTGACCTCCATCTCCTCGGGCTTGACCGTCAGCCGCGTGTCGATGCCCGCGTAGATGTCGCTCAGCGTCTGGGCGTCGGTGGCGGAGTAATAGGTGCCGCCGGTGGTGTCGGCGATCTGCTGGAGGGTCGCCTCGTCGAGCTGGCTGTGGACCTTGAAACCGCCGATATCGAGGGTCGCTCCGGCCGCGCTCCCGATGCCGACCGTGTAGATCCGGACGCCGCGGTCGGCGGCGGCCTGCGCGGCCTGGAGCGGGTCGGGCTGCTGGTTGTTCTCGCCGTCCGTCAGCAGGACGATCGCGGCCGACGTGTAGGTGCCCTTCGGGACAGGGGGCAGGTCGGCGCTCGGCGAAGGCGACCGGTCGGTGTAGTAGCCGGCGGCCGGGCCCTCCTGGGCGGTCGCGATCGTCGACAGCGATTCGGTGATGCCGCGGCCGATCGAGGTGCCGCGCTGGGGCGTCAGGCGGTCGATGGCGGCGAGGACCTCGGTCGGATCCTCGGTCGGGAGCTGGACCGAGAAGCCGCTGTCGCTGAACGCCACGACGCCGATCTGGACGTTCGACGGCTGCTTGCTGACGAATGTGCGGGCCGCTGCCTTGGCGGCCTCCATCCGGGTGGGCGTCAGGTCATCGGCGGCCATGCTGCCCGACACGTCGAAGGCGAGGATGACGATGCCATCGAAGCGCGGCACGCTGACGACGCTCTGGGGCCGCGCCAGGGCGACGACGAGGATCGTGAAGCCCGACGAGCGTGTACGCCGCGACGATCCGGCGGCGGAACAGGCCGCGCCGACCCGGCACGCTCGACGCGACGGCCAGCGGCCCGTACGCGGCCGCCCGGCGCCGACGACGACGCTCCATGGTGAGGTACCCGGCGACACCCAGCGGGATCAGCACCAGCAGCAACAGCATGGCCGGCCAGATGAACGACATCGTCCTACCTCGCCCGCTTCCGGCGGAGGTTCGCCATGCGGACGATGGCGAGGACGAGATCGTCGTCCGTCGACAACGCGACGTCGTCGACGCCGGCGTGCACGAAGGCCTCGCGGAGGGTCGCCTCGCGCTCGTCGGCGGCCTCGCGGAACCGCTTCCGGAAGCCCTTGTCGTGGGTGTCGACGTAGAGCTGCTCGCCGGTCTCCGCGTCTTCCATGATCACCGGCCCGACGTCCGGCAGCTCGACCTCGCGCCGGTCGAACAGGCGGACCGCCAGCACCTCGTGCCGGCGGGCGAGGAGGTTGAGCTGCCGCTCCCAGCCCGGGGCGCTGATGAAGTCCGAGATGACGAACACCAGCGACCGGCCCTTGATCGAGCGCTGGCCGGCGATCGAGCAGCGGCGACAGGTCGGTCAGCGGGGCGGCCGACAGGCGCGGCTGGGCCAGCATCTCGTTGATGAGCCGCAGGACGTGGACGCGTCCTCCGCGGGCGGGCACCGGTCGCTCGACCTGCTGCCCGTAGAAGATCGCCCCGACCCGGTTGCCGTGGCGGGTCAGGAGCCGCGCCAGCGTCGACACGAAGTCGATCAGGACGCTTCGCTTGAGCCGTTCGGCATCGGTCGTCCCGAAGTCGACCGAGGGGCTGAGGTCGAGCAGGAACCACGCCGTGATCTCGCGGTCCTCGAGGTACTCGCGGATGTAGGGCGTGTCCATCCGCGCGGTGACGCTCCAGTCGATGTACCGGACGTCGTCACCGTACTGGTACTCGCGCAGGTCGGCGAAGTCGACCCCGTTGCCCCGGAACAGGCTCCGGTAGTCGCCCTGGAGCAGGCCGTCGAGCCGGCGGATGACCTGCCAGTCGAGGCGCTGGAGGATGCGTTCAGGCGTTGACGTGGACGTTGCGTGCCTCCCTGAGTGGGACGGCCGGGACGGGGATCCGGCCGACGATGCTCCGGAGCAGCGTGTCGCTGTTCACGTCGTCGGACAGCGCCTCGAACGACAGCACCAGCCGATGGCGAAGGACGTCGAGGACCATGTCGAGCACGTCCTCGGGCAGCACGTAGTCGCGGCCGCGGACGAAGGCCAGGGCCCGCGCGGTCAGGATCAGGTTGATCGAGGCACGCGGACTCGCCCCGAAGGTGATGTAGCGCTTGAGCTCGGGCAGCCCGTACCGTTCGGGCGCGCGGGTCGCGGTCGCGATGCTTGACCGCGTACTCGTACAGCGCCGGGTCGACGTAGACGCGGTCCGCGGCCCGCTGCATCTCGAGCAGGCCGTCGGTGGTCAGGACCGGCACGACCGTCGGGATGATGCCGGTCATCCGCTCGACGACGACGAACTCCTCGGTCTCGCTCGGATAGCCGACCAGGACCTTGAGCATGAACCGGTCGATCTGCGCCTCGGGCAGGGCGTACGTGCCCTCGGTCTCGATCGGGTTCTGGGTGGCCAGCACGAGGAACGGGTTCGGGACCTTGTGACTCTCGCGGCCGATGGTGACCTGTCGCTCCTGCATCACCTCGAGGAGAGCGCTCTGGACCTTGGCCGGTGCCCGGTTGATCTCGTCGGCGAGGAGCAGGTTGGTGAAGACCGGCCCGAGCGAGGTCGCGAAATCGGCCGTCTTCTGGTTGTAGATCCGGGTGCCGATGAGGTCGGCCGGGACGAGGTCAGGCGTGAACTGGATGCGCTTGAAGTCGCCGCCGATCGCCTCGGCGAGGGTCCGGATGGCCATCGTCTTGGCCAGCCCGGGGACGCCCTCGACGAGGATGTGGCCGCGCGCCAGCAACGCGATGATCAGGCGCTCGAGCAGGTGGTCCTGGCCGACGATGACCTTCTTGACCTCGTACAGGAGCTGCTCCATCGGGCGCGGCGTGCCCGTTGTCGGCGGATCGATCCACTGCGTTCCTCCTCAGTACGGCGGCAGGCCGGCGGCGCCGCCGGCGACATCGATGGGGACGGCCAGGCCGATGCCGATGAAGACATCATCCTTGGTCGGGTTGACGAGGGCGGTGACGATGCCGACGACGTCGCCCTGGCGGTCGACCAGCGGCCCGCCCGAGTTGCCGGGGTTGACGGCGGCGTCGACCTGGATGAGGCCGTGCAGGGTGATGGTGCTGCCGGGCAGGGTGAACGAGCGGCCGAGACCCGACACGATGCCGGCGCTGATCGAGCCGCCGAGACCGAACGGGCTGCCGAGCGCGAAGGCCTCGCTCCCCTGCTGGAGCGAAGCCGGGTTGCCGAGCGTCGCCGGCGTGAGGTTGGCGGGCAGCTGCGTGGCTCGGACGACCGCGATGTCGTTCTCCGGCTCGCGCGTGACGACCTGCGCGGGCGACTGCGATCCGTCGGCGAACGTCAGCTGGATGTCGGTCGCGCCGGCCACGACGTGGAGCGCGGTCAGGATGTCGCCGGCCGCGTCGACCACGACGCCGCTGCCCAGCCCTTCGCCGGAACCGGTCGCACCGCTCGGCTTGGGCGCCTTGGTCTCGATCAGGACGACCGACGGCTCGACGGCCTGGTAGACGAGCTGCGAATAGGCCGGAGGGGGCGTGACCGAGGCGAGCGCCTTGGCGATCGAGTCGTTCACGTCGGCCTGGGTGAGCGGTGGCGTACCCGGGGCCAGCAGGCCGTAGAGGAGGACCGCGGCAAGGACCAGGAGGGCCCCGATGACGTACGGCGACAGGCCGTTGAAGCGCGCCCGCGCCCGGGCGACTCGTGGCGGCGCGGCCGATCCTCCAGCCGGGAACTCCTCAGCCATCGCAAGCCTCGGCGCGGACGTGATCCCCGCCCGTTCGGCGGGTCCCGGCAGTCTACTGCGAGATCGCCTCGAGGCCCGCCGGATGCGGGGCGGCGCTGCGGTCGGCGCCAGCGGAACGGGCCGATCGACCGACCGTGCCAGTGCCAGAAGGCACTGCCGCGGGTCGTCTGGCGGAGCGCATGGTGGGGCGGATGACAGCGAGCTACGAGTGCCTGGACGGGAACGAAGCGGCGGCCCGTATCGCCTACGCCGCGAGCGACGTGATCTCGATCTACCCGATCACGCCGGCGTCGGGGATGGCCGAGCACTGCGACGACTGGTCCGCGGCCGGGCGCCCGAACCTGTGGGGCGCGGTCCCGGACGTCATCGAGATGCAGTCGGAAGCCGGCGCCGCCGGTGCACTCCACGGCGCGCTCCAGAAGGGCGCGCTGGGAACGACGTTCACGGCCTCGCAGGGCCTGCTCCTGATGATCCCGAACATGTTCAAGATCGCCGGCGAGTTGACGCCCGCGGTCATCCACGTCGCGGCGCGGACCGTGGCCACGCACGCCCTCTCGATCTTCGGCGATCACAGCGACGTCATGCACGCGCGGACGACGGGCTGGGCGATGCTGTCGGCGGGCTCGGTCCAGGAGGCGCACGACTTCGCCCTGGTCGCCCACGCCGCGACGCTGCGCAGCCGGGTGCCGTTCATCCACTTCTTCGATGGCTTTCGAACCTCGCACGAGATCGACAAGATCGCTGTCCTCGACGACAGCCGATGTCCGGGCGCTGATCCGCGACGAGGACGTGCTGGCCTTCCGCGCTCGGGCGCTCACACCCGAGTCACCGGTCGTTCGCGGCACGGCCCAGAACCCGGATGTCTTCTTCCAGGCTCGCGAGGCATCGAACCCGTTCCACCTCGCGGTGCCCGCGACCGTCCAGGGCGTCATGGACGAGCTGGCCGCGCGGACGGGCCGACAGTACGGATTGGTCGAGTACCACGGGGCACCGGACGCCGAGCGCGTCATCGTCGCCATGGGCTCGGCGACCGGCGCCATCGAGGAGACCGTCGACTCCCTGGTCGCGGCCGGCGAGCGGGTCGGCCTGCTGCGCATCCGGCTGTTCCAGCCGTTTCCCGCCGAGCAGCTGATCGCCGCGCTGCCATCCACGGTCCGCGCCATCGCGGTCCTCGATCGGACGAAGGAACCGGGCGCGGTCGGCGAGCCGCTCTACCTCGAGGTCGTCGCGAGCCTCGCCGAGGCGATGGACGGCGAGCGCCCGCCGTTCGCGACGGTGCCGCGGATCATCGGCGGACGCTACGGGCTGTCGTCGAAGGAGATGACGCCGTCGATGATCAAGCCGATCTTCGACGAGCTCGAGGCGACGCGACCGAAGCGCCATTTCACGGTCGGCATCTATGACGACGTGACCGGTCTGAGCCTGCCGATCGACGCTTCCTTCCGCGTCCCCCGCCCGGCCGGCGAGGTCCAGGCGATGTTCTTCGGGCTCGGCTCCGACGGCACGGTCGGGGCGAACAAGGCGTCGGTCAAGATCATCGGCGAGAGCACCGACCTGTTCGCCCAGGGCTACTTCGTGTACGACTCGAAGAAGTCGGGCTCGATCACGGTGTCGCATCTGCGCTTCGGGCCCGAGGCCATCCGCTCGACCTATCTCGTCGAGGAGGCCGACTTCGTCGCCTGTCACCAGTTCGGGCTGCTCGGCAAGGTCAAGGTCCTCGAGTATGCGAAGCCGGGCGCGACGTTCCTGCTGAACGCACCGTACGGACCCGACGAGGTCTGGGACCACCTGCCCGCCGGGGTCCAGCGGCTCATCGTCGACAAGGGCATCGACCTCTGGGTCATCGACGCGATCGCGGTGGCAGCCGAGGCCGGGATGGGCAGCCGCATCAACACCGTCATGCAGCCGTGCTTCTTCAAGCTGGCCGGCATCCTGCCGCCGGACGAGGCGATCACGCGGATCAAGGCGTTCGTCGAGAAGACATATGCCAAGCGCGGCGAGGCGGTCGTCGCGCGCAACTTCGCCGCCATCGATCGATCGCTCGCTGCCCTCGGCCACGTCACGCTCGGCACGGTCGCGAGCGACGCGCCGGCCGCTGTCCGGATCCCCGACGATGCCCCCGACTTCGTGGCGCGCTTCACGGCGCGCCTGCTGGCCGGCGAGGGCGACCTGCTGCCGGTCAGCGCCCTGCCGGTCGACGGCACGTTCCCGACCGGGACGGCCCGCTACGAGAAGCGGGCGATCGCCCAGATGATCCCGGTCTGGGATCCATCGATCTGCATCGACTGCGGCAAGTGCGCGATGGTCTGCCCGCACGCCACGATCCGGATGAAGGTCTTCCCGGCCGCCGCGGTCGAGGACGCGCCGCCGGATTTCCTGCACAAGGAGTTCCGCTCGCACGATCTCGCCGACCACCGGCTCACCATCCAGGTCGCGCCCGACGACTGCACCGGTTGCGGCGTCTGCGTCGACGTCTGCCCGGCCCGCAGCAAGACCGACTCCAGCCACAAGGCCATCGACATGGCGCCGGTCGCCGAGCACCGCGACGCCGAGCGGCTGCGCTGGGACTTCTTCCAGTCGATCCCGCCGCTCGACCGGAGCCTGATCGCCCACGACACCATCAAGGGCAGCCAGGTCCTCGAGCCGTTGTTCGAGTTCTCCGGCGCGTGCGGCGGGTGCGGCGAGACGCCGTACATCCGGCTCGTCAGCCAGCTGTTCGGCGACCGGATGATCGTGGCCAACGCGACCGGCTGCTCGTCGATCTATGGCGCCAACCTGCCGACCACCCCGTGGACCGTCGATGCGGCCGGCCGAGGGCCGGCCTGGGCCAACTCATTGTTCGAGGACAACGCGGAGTTCGGACTCGGGATGCGCCTGGCGCTCGATGCACAGACGGCGCAGGCGCGCGCGGCTCGTCGAGCGGCTCGCACCGGTCATCGGCGACGACCTGGCCCGCGGCCTGCTCGACGCCGATCAGACGACCGAGCCCGGCATCGTCCTCCAGCGCGACCGCGTCGCACGGCTGCGCGAGGCGCTCGAGCAGCGTCGACGGCGACGCCCGCTCCGACGCCCGGCACCTGCTGTCGCTGGCCGGGCGACCTGGTGCGCCAGGGGGTCTGGATCATCGGCGGCGACGGCTGGGCATACGACATCGGCTTCGGCGGTCTCGACCAGGTCCTCTCGTCGGGCCGCAACGTCAACATCCTCGTCCTCGACACCGAGGTCTACTCGAACACCGGTGGCCAGGCGTCGAAATCGACGCCGCGCGGGGCGGTCGCAAAGTTCGCGGCCGCGGGCAAGGCGACCGCCAAGAAGGACCTCGGTGCGATCGCCCGGTCGTACGGCAACGTCTATGTCGCGCAGGTGTCGATGGGCGCCAACGACCAGCAGACGGTCAAGGCGTTGCTCGAGGCCGATGCCTGGCCGGGGCCATCGCTGGTCATCGCCTACAGCACCTGCATCGCCCACGGCATCGACATGTCGAAGTCGATGTCGCACCAGAAGGACGCGGTCAAGAGCGGCTACTGGCCGCTGTACCGGTTCCACCCCTCGGAGATCGAGGGCGGCAAGCCGTTCAAGCTGGACTCCGCCGCGCCGTCGATCCCGATCGCCGATTTCGTCGCGACCGAGACGCGCTTCGCGATCCTGCAGCGGACGCAGCCCGAGCGGGCGGCAGAGCTGGCGGCGCTCGCCCAGGACGATGCCGACGAGAGACGGCGCTACTACGAGCAGCTCGCCGGGATCGCCCGGACGGTGCCCCACGCCCATCCCGGGGATGCGGCGAGCGCATCCGCGGCCGCCCTCCCGGTGGCCGGTCGCTCCGATGCCGAGGAGGACGAGTCGTGACCGTCGACCTGCGCACCCGATACCTCGGCCTCGACCTGCGCTCGCCCATCGTCGCCTCGGCGTCACCGCTCAACGGCGAGCCGGCCACGGCCCGCCTCGTCGAGCTGGCCGGGGCGGGCGCCATCGTCCTGCCGTCACTGTTCGAGGAGGAGGTCCTGGCCGAGGAGCTCGAGCTCGATCGGTCGCTCGAGCAGGGCACGGAGGCCTTCGCCGAAGCGCTCGATTACTTCCCCGCCATCGGGCCTTACGCCGGCGCTGCCGATCGATACCTGGCCACGCTCGGACGGATCAAGGCCGCCGCGGACGTCCCGGTCATCGCCAGCCTCAACGCGGTCACGACCGGCGGATGGATCCAGCATGCGCGCCGCATCCAGGACGCCGGGGCGGACGCCCTCGAGCTCAATCTCTACCATCTGGCCGCCGACCCGAAGAGTACCGCCGTCGAGATGGAGGCCAGAGACCTGGCACTGATCGCCGCCGTTCGCGCCGCGATCACGATCCCGCTGGCCGTCAAGCTGAGCCCGTACTACTCGGCCCTGGCGCACTTCGCCGCGGCAGCGGTCACGGCCGGGGCCGATGGTCTGGTGCTGTTCAACCGGTTCTACCAGCCGGACATCGACCTGGAAACGCTCGACGTCGTCCCGCGCCTCGACCTGAGCCAGGCCTGGGAGATGCGGCTGCCCACCCGCTGGATCGCCATCCTGCGGCCACAGCTCGGACCCGGGATCTCCCTGGCGGCCAGCTCGGGCGCCGGAGCCGGGACCGACGTGGTCAAGGGCCTGATGGTCGGTGCCGATGTCGTGATGATGACCTCGGCGCTCCTGCGCCACGGCCCGGACCGTCTCCGTACGGTCGAGGCCGAGCTGCGCGCCTGGATGGCGGAGCACGAATACGAGTCGGTGACGCAGCTCCGCGGCAGCGCCAGCCAGGCGACGGTCGCGGACCCGTCCGCCTTCGAGCGCGCCAACTACATGCGCACGCTGCGCTCATGGGTGACGCCGCCCGAGCTGACCTCCACGACGCCGACCCGCCGCGCGACCTGACCTCCCGCAGGGTTCAGTCGCCGACGGGCTGCACGACCGCCGAGAGAGCTTCCTGGATGGCCTCGTGGAGACGCGCGCCCGGTCGGCTGGCCGAGGAGGATGGTCACGCCGTGCGCTCCGGCGTCCTCCTCCCAGCTGAGGGCCAGGCCCGGTGATGTCAGCACGACCGGCCTGTCCGGGTGCATCTCGCGGATGTTCTCGATGAGGACCTGGGAGCCGTCGGCATCGCCGCTCGCCCAGACGTCGTAGACGAGGACGTCGGCCCGTTCGGCGAGATCGCACGGCCGCCCGCTCAGGACCGGGCAGCGGTTCCACGTCGGCCCGGCGCATTCGGTGACCTCGTACCCGAGGCGGCGCAGGGAATCGGTCTCCTGACCCGCCAGCTCGAGATCGTGGTGGACGACGAGGACACGGGTCATGTCACGCACCTCCGCAGTGAGCGGATGGGCCGATCCGGGTGGATCGGTGTATCGAGGGAGTGTGGTCTCGGCGTCCGGCACGGAGGGAGTGTGCAAGGTCATCGATCCGAGGGCCATACGGCCCGTCGAGTCGATCTGAGTGAGCGGACCGGTGATCGCTACCCGCTCGCGGGCCGATCGGACCGCGACAACCGGACCTTCGACACTGCCGCGCGGCAAGCCGCCGGGCGCACGCTCCATTCGAAACGGAGGTCATGCCATGCGAACAGCGTGTCACGCCGCGAGACGGATCGGACACGGTCGGAAGCGGTGGTCTGGATCGATCACGACATCGCGCTCATCGTCGCGGGGCAACGTGACGGCAGCGAGCGAGTGGCGATCCTGGACCGCAGCCTCCTCGAGACCGAGCGCGCATTCGAGGCACGTGCGACCGATGCGGTGCTCGACGCGGACCGCGTCCTGGTCTCCGGGTCCCGCCGACGTCCGCACGGATTTCGAGCAGACCTACGTCGCGATCACTCACCGGCCCGACCGTCTGTTCGATCTCGAAACGACCGCACGTCCCGTTGGACAGGGTCGAAACGACCGCCTGACGGGACCCGTGCCCGGGCTAGCATGGAGCCGATGCGCGCCCTCGTGCTTGAGCGCCCGCGACCGACCTGCCGAGGACCCGCTCGAGCTGGTCGACCGAGATGACCCCGAGCCCGCCGATGGCGAGCTCGTCCTCCGGGTGACGGCCTGTGCCGTCTGCCGGACCGACCTGCAGATCGTCACGGGCGACCTGCCGCCCCATCGCTCGCCGATCATCCCGGGCCACCAGGCGGTCGGCGTGGTCACCGCCGATCGGACCGGGTGTCGAGGGCTGGGCAGTCGGCGAGCGGGCCGGGACGACGTGGCTGGCCGGCTTCGACGGGACGTGCCGATTCTGCCGCTCGGGTCGGGAGAACCTCTGCCGGTCGGCCACGTTCACCGGCTGGGATCGGGACGGCGGGTTCGCGACGGCGGTCTCCGTCCGCGCCGACGTGGCGGTCCGGATCCCGGCGAGCCTCGACGACCTCGCCGCGGCGCCGCTCCTGTGCGGCGGGGTGATCGCCTATCGGGCGCTGCGACTGAGCGGCATCGAGCCCGGCGCGCGACTCGGCCTGTACGGGTTCGGTGCGTCCGCGCGGCAGGCCATCCAGGTGGCTCGCCGATGGGGCTGTGAGGTCCACGTCGCGACACGCGCGCGCCGCGACCTCGATCGGGCGCGTGGCGCTCGGTGCATCGTCGGTCGGCGGCTACGACGATCCGCCGCCGGCACCACTCGACGCGGCCATCACGTTCGCGCCGGTGGGTTCGGTCGTGATCTCGGCGCTCCGCGCGACGGATCGCGGCGGGACGGTCGTCGTCAACGCCATCCATCTCGACGGCATCCCGGCGTTCTCGTACGACGACCTGTGGTGGGAGCGGTCGATCCGCTCGGTCGCCAATGTCACCCGGGCCGATGCCCGTGAGTTCCTGGAGCTGGCGGCCGCCATCCCGGTCGTGTCCGACATCGAGGTCCACCCGCTGGCGGCGGGCAACGAGGCACTCCGCCGGCTCGAGGCCGGCGAGATCGCCGGGGCCGCCGTCCTCGTGCCGGCGTAGCGGTCTCGGGCGGGGGACGTCGACGGCCGATCGGCTCAGCGGGTGACGATGACGGTCGCGTCCGTATGCGTGGCGACGTGCTCTGAGACACTGCCCCGGAGGAACCGCGACAGCGAGCTGAGACCCCGGGATCCGACCACGACGACGTCGTAATCGCCGGCCAGGGCGATGTGCTCGATCATCGCGGCGGGTTCGCCGGCGGGCTCGTACAGAAGCGGCTCGACGCCACGGGCCACGAGCAGGTCTCGCGCTTCGACGAGCTCCTCGGTGTGGACGGACCGGTCGTCCCACGGATCGATCGGCGAGCGGCCGCCATGGAACGGGACGACGCTGACCACCCCGACTTCCGCCTCGTAGCGGGTGGCGAGGTCAGCGGCCATGTCGAGTGCGCGATGCGCCGGCGCAGTGCCGTCGTACGCGACCAGGATCTTCTTCATCGTCGTCTCCTTTCGGAACGTGCAGCGGACGGGCGCAGGTGCCCTCGATCGTGACGATGCGCCCGGACCTCCCGCCAGGCGACGGCCAACGGTCACCCCGGATGCGGGACATTCGGCTCTCGTTGCCGGAGAGGCTCGCTCGCGAGGATGAGGGCATGCCGACCACAGGCTGATGGCATGGGCGAGCAGCGCCCGACCCGATATCGAGGACTGGAACGATGACTGAGATGACGAGGACGTCGACATGGTCCTTCGCTGAGCACGAGCACCTCGACCTGGTGCGCGGCATCCAGCGGATACACGATATCGCCTGCGAGGTCGGCGGCCTGCCGAGGACCGAACTGTCCGTCGACCTGATCGAGGTCGGCCACTGGATCGACGGCACCCTCGAACCGCACATCGCCTGGGAGGAGACCTGGCTCTACCCGGAGATCGACGCGCGGACGGACAGCCCGTGGGCGACGCGCGCCGCCAGCTTCGACCATCGCCAGATCCGCGGCGTCGCCGCGGAGATCCGGGCCGACCAGGTCGCGCTCCGCAGCCAGGCCCTCAGCGATCACGCCGAGATCCGCTGCCACCTGTTCAGCTTCGTCGCTCTCGTTCGCGCTCACATCGAGCGCGAGGAGCGCTTCCTGATCCCGATCCTTGCCGAAGAGATGGGACCGGCCGAGCGGCACGTCACGCCGATCGAGACCGTGTCGAGCCACTGACCGATGACGTCCGTTACCGCCGACCCAGCCACGTGCACCGCCCCGACGCCTGCCGGCGCCCTGCACGCCCTCGCCGATCTCGGCTTCATGGCGAGCCCGGACCTGCCCGATCGTGAAGGGCCTGCCTCGCTGCTCGTCGCCATCCGCCCGGCGCCCACCCTTCGGCACTTCGATCCGGAGGCCCTCGACTACTGGGTCGCCGAGGGAGGCCGCGGCGTTCGTCGGACGCTCGACCGTGACACGCCCATGCCGCTCGAGGCCGACCTGTCGTGGGGCGAGATCCAGATCGTCGACCGGCTCAAGGTGACCAACGAGTACCTGGCCTTCGGCGGTCATCTGACCGCCACATCGATCGACGGGGTCACGGTCGTGGTCATCACCTCACCCGCTCCCCTGCTCCGCCGGGGCGGGCACTCCCAGCCGTGGGACCTCGGCGCCGAGAGCCTCGGCGCATTCTTCGGCCGCCTGCTGCTCGCGGTCGACTACACGCCCGGGTTCGAGGCGAAGGCCGCCGCTGCCACGTCCGGAGACGCGGTACGCCGCGTTCCTCATCGACGCCGTCGGCCGCCTCCGCGCGAGCCCCGCGTTGCGGACCAGCCAGCCCGACCTGTGGGTCCTTCTGGACGCGGCCGAGCGACATCTCCGGACCCGCGACCCGGTGACGTGGGCCAACGGCAAAGCACTCCTCTACGAAGCGCATATCGATCGCGCCTGAGGACGCTCAGGGGATCGGGACGGCCGTCCCGGACACGCGCACGCCGGCCTCGCCCGGAGCGATCGAAACCGTGAGCAGGCTCGGGCGACCCATCTCGATGCCCTGGACGATCTCGAACGAGGCCGGCGCCACGATCTCCCCGCGGTCGCGCAGGTAGGCGCCGAGGGCGGCGGCCGCGGCGCCGGTCGCGGGATCCTCGACCACGCCGCCGACCGGGAACGGATCGCGGGCATGGAACCGGTCGGCCCACTCGCGCCAGATCAGCTGGATCGTCGTCAGGTCGTGCTCCAGCATCAGCGTCTTGAGGTCCTCGAACGGGTATTCGAGGCGCTCGAGGCGCTGGATCTCGCGAGCCGCGATGATCAGGTGTTTCGCGCCGGCGAAGCCGATGGCGGGCGGCAGCGCGGGATCGAGCTCATCCGCCCGCCAGCCGAGCAGCTCCAGCGCGGCGGCGGTCAAGGCGGGCTCGGGCTCGCGGACCCAGGTCGCGACCGACGTGAGGGTCGCTCGCACGAGGCCGTGCTCGTCTGCCTCCGTGGCGATCGCGACCGGTCCGCCGTTCGTCTCGAGCACGATCTGTCGGGGCACCGGTCGCGCCCACCTGCTCGGGCTCGGCGGCCAGCCCGCGCTCGCTGAGCGCCACCCCGCTCGCGATCGTCGCGTGGCCACAGAACGGCACCTCCGCGAGCGGGCTGAAGTAGCGGACCCGGAAGCGTCCCGGCAGGCCGGAGCCGTCCGGCGCGAGGAACGCCGTCTCGGAGTAGCCCACGTCCGCCGAGATCCGTTGCATCTCGTCCGGCGGCGGCAGGGCGTCGCCGATCCAGACACCAGCCGGGTTGCCGCCGCGCGGGTCGGCCGTGAATGCGGCGAGGCGGAGCAACGTTCCGGGCGTCTCCGCCGCCGGCTCGCCCATCACGCGCGCCGGTCGCCTGCCCGATCGGCATCCTCCGCCAACAGGTGGAGGGCCGGCGCGAAATAGACCGCCCCGGACACCGGCCGCGAGAAGTCGAGCAGGTGGTCGTGGAGCCCGTCTGCCTCGAGCCCGAACATCCGCCCGAGCATCCGGTCGAGCCGCGCCCGGTCGGCCGAGAAGGCCACGAAATAGAGGCCGGCTTCCTCGACCGTGCCGTACGGCACGCTCCGGCGATAGATCGGCAGCTCGTCGCCCTCGTCGTCCGAGATCTCGACCCGGGCGATATGCGCGGTCGGTGGCTTGACGTCGGGCTCCATCTCCACGCTGTCCCACTTGCTCCGGCCGAAGACGCGCTCCTGGTCGCCGATGGGCTGGGCGTCGAAGGCGCGCAGGTCGTGGACCCAGCGCATGACGAGGACGTGGCTGCCCGCGGCGCCCGGGCCGTCAGGGACCAGCGCCGCCGCCGGGGCCTCGAGCGTCGTGGGGTTCGCGGTCCCGTCGATGAACCCGGTCAGGTCCCGGCTGTCGCGGTGGACGAACGCAGGCCGGTCCGTGGCCAGCAGCGCGACCTCCTCGATGGCGCCCGCCGCTGCCCGGGCGTGCTCGAACACGACGTCGCTCGTCGAACCGGCGATCCATAACCAGACGTCGTGCTGGGTCGCCGGTGCGTGATGGCCACCGACCAGCCCGATGGGCGGAACGGGGCGAGATCGGGCGGGGTCTCGGCCGGCGCGACCGCACGCCACAGGTCGGACCCGAAGGCGACCACCAGGTTGACGCCGCCCGCCGCGACGGACGGCATCCGCAGCCGACCGAGCACCTCGACGACGCTGCGTCATCGTGACGTCCGGCCGGAGGTCGAACTCGAGGAACTCGTGGGCGCTCGTGCCCAGCGCGAAGATCCCCGGCTGTGGAAGACCGATCATCGAGAATCCCCTCTCCACCCTCGCACCCACCGTACACTCGGAGCATGCCACCTCAGCCCGACCCCGCGCCGCGGACCGCTGCCGACCTCCTCGTCGAGTGCCTCGCCGCCGAGGGCTGCGAGTACGTCTTCTCGGTCCCGGGCGAGGAGACGATGGACATCCTCGACGCGCTCAGCCGCGAGAACGAGGTCCGCCACATCACGACCCGCCACGAGCAGGGCGCGGCGTTCATGGCCGACGTCTACGGCCGGCTGACCGGTCGCGCCGCGGTCGCCATGGCGACCCTCGGGCCCGGCGCGACGAACCTCGTCACCGGCATCGCCGACGCGTTCCTCGACCACGCGCCGATGGTCGCGATCACCGGCCAGACCGGTCTCGACAAGCTCCACAAGGAGTCGCACCAGTACGTCGACATCGTCCGGATGCTCGAGCCGGTGACGAAGTGGAACCAGCGCGTCGAGCAGGCGGGCGCCGTCCCGGAGATCGTCCGCAAGGCGTTCCGGGTCGCCGAGCTCGAGAAGCCCGGCCCGACCCATATCGAGCTGCCCGAGAACCTCGCCGCCACGCCGGTCGACGCCGATCGTCCGACCGATCCGGCCGACCCAGCCCTACTTCCCCGAGCCGACCGACGAGGCCATCGAGCACGCCGCTCGGCTCCTGGCCGAGTCCGGCCGGCCGATCGTCCTCGCCGGCAACGGCGTCCTCCGCCGGGACGCCGCCGGATGAGCTGCGCGCGCTTCGCGAAGGGTCTCCACGTTCCGGTCGCGGCGACGTTCATGGGCAAGGGCGCGATCGACGACCGGAGCCACCTGTCGCTGATGGCGGTCGGCCTCCAGGCGCGCGACCACGTCCTGTCCGGGTTCGACCGGGCGGATCTCGTGCTGGCCGTCGGCTACGACCTCGTCGAGTACGGCCCGGCTCGCTGGAACCCGGACGGTCGCAAGCGGATCATCCACATCGACACGCAGCCGGCCGAGGTGGACGCCTCCTACCAGCCCGAGGTCGAGCTCATCGGCGACATCGAGGGCTCGCTCCGGCGTCTGCTCGCGGCGGTCATGCCGACGGGCGTCGGCGGCCGCGACGCCAGCGAGCGCCACGCGACGCACGGAGACGCTCGTCCACCAGGACCTGCGGACGGCGCTGCTCGCGGACCTGCGCGCGTTCGACCACGACGACGGCTGGCCGATCAAGCCGCAGAAGGCGATCGCCGACCTGCGGCGCGCGCTCGGGCCGGAGGACATCGTCGTCAGCGACGTCGGCGCCCACAAGATCTGGGTCGCCCGGCTGTACCAGGCCTACGAGCCCAACACGGTGATCATCTCGAACGGCTTCGCCGCGATGGGCATCTCGCTGCCCGGCGCGATCGCGGCCAAGCTCGTCCACCCCGACCGGCGGGTCGTGGCGCTGTGCGGCGACGGCGGCTTCCTGATGAACTCCCAGGAGCTCGAGACGGCGCGGCGGATCGGCGCGAACGTCACCGTCGTCGTCTGGCGCGACGACGGCTACGGCCTCATCGACTGGAAGCAGCGCGAACGAGTTCGGGCGGCCGTTCGGGGTCGAGTTCGGCAACCCGGACTTCGTCGCCTATGCCGAGTCGTTCGGGATCGCCGGGTTCCGGCCGTCATCGGCGGCCGACCTCTACCCGACCCTGATGCGCGCGCTCGAGCACGACGGGCCGTCGCTCGTCGAGGTGCCGATCGACTACCGCGAGAACCTGCGGCTGACCGAGCGACTCGGCGCCCTCGCCTGGGCGACCTGACGCCCGCCGCGGCGGGTCGCCGCGGGCCGGGTCAGGCGGTCGGCGCCTTCGGCTTCTTGGGCTTCGGGGGACGCTTGGGGGTCTTGTCGCCCATGTCCATCTCCTCGTCTCGAACGGCTTTCGGTCGGCCTGCGCCGAAGCAACGATAGCCGACCTCTCGAGCCCTCGCCATCCTCGGATCAGGGGGCCCGACCGGAAGCGATCACGAACGGCAGGGTGATGCTGTCGCCGTCATCGAGGTCAACCTGGAACTCATACCTGCCGGCGGGCCAACCGTGGCTCGGCCAGCTCGCCGGCCAGCCGGTATTCGGCCAGGCCACCACGTCCTCGGACAGCGCGGGCGGGATGAAGAACCGGCCCGAACCAATGCCCGCGGCGGAGTCGCCCCGGCGGCTGACCCGACGACCTCGTCCAACGTGGTCCCGAGCTGGACCTCCGTCCTGGCTGTCGGATTCGACGACGGACCGCTCGACCGAAACAGTCGCAGCGACACCGGCTCCTGTGACCCGGAAGGGCCGGCCACGTCACCGCGAGCGCGACGCTCGTGCCGCCCGCTTGGTCGACGACGGGTCCCGGGGCCGCCTGTCCCGGCTCGACAGCCAGCCAGCTGTCGGCCGGGGTGACGATCGGCGTGCCGCGGGCCGCGATATCGAACTGCTCCTTCGACACGTATCCGACCGCGACTCCCCAGGCGCCGTGCGGATCGACCGTCCCCATCGCCGACAGGTCGAGTCCGGCGAACGCCGCCGCCGCAGGCGTGGCCGCGGACGCCGGCGGTCCCGTGTTGTCAGGTCGCGACGTGATCGCGGGCAGGAGTGCGCCCGCCGCGCCCGGTGGGACCACCAGCGGTGCGTTTGCCGAGCTCGCGCCCGGCTCCCACGGCTTCCAGACGGCGAGCGCGAGGAGCAGCGCGACCGCCACGACCACGGCGATCGTCGGCCGCAGCCCGCCCCGTCGTCCGACCGGGGCGAGATCCGGCGGTCCGGCGCGGAGCGGTCCCTCGTCGGGTGGGATCGGGTGGTCGGCCGTGCTCATGGTCGGCGGCCATTGTCGCCGGGTCGCGGCGGCCTGCCCGTATCGGCGGGGGCGGCTACCATCGCGGCATGACCGAACCATCGACACCCGCTGCCGAGCCCTCGTCCGAGGCGCCTCCCTGCAGCCACCTCGAGATGATCCATGACGTCAGCCCCTCCGCGGAGGGCTGTGAGGATTGCCTCAAGATCGGCGGCTGGTGGGTCCACCTCCGGATGTGCATGACCTGCGGCCACTCCGGCTGCTGTGATTCGTCGCCGAACCGCCATGCCACGGCTCACGTCCACTGGTCCGGCCACCCGATCGTCCGCTCGCTCGAGCCCGGCGAGACCTGGATGTGGTGCTACACCGACAAGGTCGTGCTGGAGGCCTGATCGGCCGCCGCGTCAGACGAGCGGGGCGACCTCGCTCGCGAATCTCTCGGCGCGCGACGACCGCGGCCGGATCGGTCGTCCCGAAGGCGAGAGCGATGTGTCCGACGCCGAGCGCGGCGTAGCCACGCACCTCGGATGCGATCTCCTCGGGCGACCCGTGCATGGCGTACGACGATTGGCCGTGGTCGCCGAACCGGACCTGGGCCCGGGCCGCGAATGGGGGTGTGGGACGCCCGGCGGTCGCGGCGGCCGCTTTGGCGATCGGCAAGGCGCTCGGCGTAGGCGGCCGGGCTGGCGCTGCTCGATTGGTAGCCGTCGGCGGAGCGGCCGGCGCGGTGGAGTGCGGGCGCCGCCCGGCCGCCGATGACGATCGGCAGGGGCGACTGGACCGGGAGCGGCCCGAAGACGAAGTCATCGATCGTGTGGAAGCGGCCGTGGAATGGCTCGCTCGAGCCCGCCCAGAGATGCCGCCATAGCGCTGATGGTCTCGTCGAGATAGGCGCCGCGACTGTGAAAGAGGTCGGCGGCCCCGACGTTCGCGAACTCGGTCTCGTTCCACCCGATCCCGACGCCGGCGATCACGCGCCCGCCGCTCAGCGAGTCGAGCGTGGCGAGGTCCTTGGCCAGGGTGACCGCGTTCCGCATCGGGACGACGATGACGCTCGTCCCGAGACGGACCGACGGGTGCCGGGCGCCGACCCAGGCGAGGGTCACGATCGCGTCGTAGATGCGGCCGTAGTCGGCGGTGTCCGCGTTCGGCACCAGGATGTGGTCGGTCGTCCAGACGGTCGACCAGCCGAGGCGTTCGGCGACCTCGGCAGCGGCCTCGATGCCTTCGGGGGAGGCGCCGGCCGGGAAGTTCGGAAGGCAGAGTCCGTAGTCCATGACGCGGATGGTATCGGCAGGTGCAGCGCTCAGGCCGCCGCGGCGCGGACCTCGGCGAGCGCCGCCGCGACCCCGCGCGTCCACGCCTGGCCGTGACCCGGCAGCACGTACCCGCCTCGAGACCCTCGAGGCGCGCGAGCGACGCGAGCGCCTCGGCAGGATCGGCGCTGAACGGGGCGATCATCGGCCGGTGGACACCCGTCGTCACCGCGTAGGTCGCCATCGCGTCGCCGATGAGCAGCGCATCGTGCCCTCCGAAATGCAGCGCCGCGCTGCCGGGCGTGTGGCCGGGCAGGAGGATGACGCGGGGCGAGCCAGGAACGTCGAGCGTCGCGCCATCGCCGTAGGTCGAGACCTCGGTGATCGCGGGATGCGCAGGGCGCCGTGCAGCAGCGAATAGACGAAGAAGCTCGTCAGCGGCCCGATCCGGAACGGACCGAGCCCTTTGGCCGGGTTCGGCACCTCGCCGCGCGCCAGGGCCGCATCGAGCTCGTGGACGAGGATCGGCGTGCCCCGTTCCCGGCGGATCCGCTCGGCGAATCCGATGTGGTCCGAGTGGCCGTGGGTCAGCACGACCGCGCGCACGTCCTCGATGGTCCGTCCCATCGCCGCCAGCTCGGCCGGCAGGTCGCCGTAGTAGGACGGCGCGCCGGCATCGACGATCGTGACCGCACCGTCGGACTCGACCAGGTACGAGTTCATGATGCCTTTGCCGATGCGACGGATCCGGGGGGTGATCTCCACGGTGCTCCTTCTTGGTTCGGCGTTCGCGACAGGCTACCGCCGCGCGACCTCGAACACGGCCTCGGAGAACAGCGGCCAGGCAGCCAGGGCCCACGGCCCGTACTCCCGGTCGGTCAGGACGACGGTCGCCAGACGTGCGACCGGGTCGACCCAGAAGAACGTCCCGGCACCACCGATGTGGCCGAACGTCGCCGGGCTGCTGCCGGGCGCCATCCAATGCGGCGCCTTTCCGTCGTGCAGCTCGAAGCCGAGACCCCAATCGCACGGGTCGAAGCGCCCGACGCCGGGCACGACCCCGACCAGCCCGGGGAAGGCCACGGTCGTCGCCATGGCGAAGGTCTCGTCCGAGACGAGCGTCGGCGCAGACACTCCTCGGCGAACGCGACCAGGTCCGGCAGCGGCCCGTGCAAGCCATTGGACGGCCGCTCGACGAGCGCCGTGGCATCCATCCCGAGCGGCTCGAGGACCCAGTCGCGGACGACGTCCCCGAACGGAGACCGGCCCGCTCGGCAACCAGCGCGCCGAGCTGGTCGAAACCAGGATTCGAGTAGATCCGCCGGGTCCCGGGCGCGGCTAGCATCGTCTCCCCCTCGAATGGCAGGCCCGATGCATGCGCCAGCAGGTGCCGGACAGTCGCGCCGGGCGGCCCGGCCGGCTCGTCGAGGCCCAGGAGCCCGCGCTCGCAGCCGACCAGCACGGTCAGCGCCGTCAGGGGCTTGGTCACCGACGCCCACCGGAACCGGTGCCGGGATCGCCGCGACTCGCCAGGACACCTGCCTGACCGACCACTGCGGCGGCCGCGTGGTCAGCCCCCCAGGTGTCGATCTGCGCGAGAACGGTCTCGAGCTCGGTCATGGCCGAAGCCTATCGCCACGCCCGTCGGCCGGCGCGACGCGCGCCCGGACATCGGTCACGGGCGCGCGTGGTCCGTCCGGCCGATGACAGACGTTACGCGAGGTGGCCATGCTGGGAAGGTGTCGCGCCCGATGAATCGCTGGACCCGGTCCGCCCCGCTTCTGCTGGTCGCCGCGGTCGTCCTGACCCTGCTGGCGGCCCCGGTGGCGACCGCGACCGAGTTCCCGCCGGGTCGCACGGGCTACCACAGCTACACGGAGCTGACGACCGAGGTCGCCGCCGTCGCCGCCGCGCACCCCGACATCGTCAAGCTCTTCTCGATCGGGACCAGCTACCAGGGACGCCAGCTGTGGGCGGTCAAGATCTCCGACAACGTCGCCGTCGACGAGGGCGAACCCGAGGTCATGTTCGACGGCACCCACCACGCCGACGAGCACATGGCGACCGAGATGACCCTCCACATCCTCCACTGGCTGACCGACGGCTACGGAGTCGACCCGCGGATCACGAACATCGTCAACACCCGGGAGATCTGGATCGTCTTCCTGGTCAACCCCGACGGGGCCGAGTACGACATCTCCGGGGGCAGGTTCCACTCGTGGCGCAAGAACCGACAGCCGACGCCCGGCACGACCTCGATCGGTACCGACCTCAATCGCAACTACAGCTACCGCTGGGGTGGCGGCGGCTCCCAGACCAGCGCGAACCCGGCGTCGCGGACGTTCCGTGGGCCGTCGCCGTTCTCGAGCCCCGAGGATCGCGCGATGCGCGACTTCCTGGCCAGCCGCGTCGTCGGCGGCCGACAGCAGATCCGTGCGGCGATCACGTTCCACGAGTTCGGCCGGCTCGTGATGTGGCCGTACGGCTACACGACGACGGACGTTCCGTCCGATATGACGACACAGGATCACGCCGCCCTGGCGATCATCGGCAAGCACATGGCCGCCACCGACGGCTACAAGCCCGAGCAGGCGAGCGACCTGTATGTCGACTCCGGCACGTCGCGCGATTACGAATACGGCACGTACCGGATCTTCGCCTACACGATCGAGCTGTCCGCCGTCGACTATCCGGACGATTCGCTCATCGCCTCCGAGACCGGCCGGAACAAGGAGGCGGTGCTCTACCTGATGGAGCGGGCCTGGTGTCCTCTGTCGGTGCTGGGCGCGGCGGTCACGACGGCCCGCTGCGGCGCCTTCGATGACGACCTCGAGGTCGGTCGCGGCTGGACCGTCAACCCCGACGGCACCGACACCGCGCCGCGAGCGGCCGGTTCGCGCGTGCGAACCCGGCGGCACCGCCAGCCACGGCCCGAAGCAGCTGGGCACGACGCCGTCCGGCTCCAAGGCGTTCGTGACCGGCGCCGCCGCGGGCTCGTCGTCGACCGCGAACGATCTCGAGGCCGGACCACCATCCGTTCGGCGGCCATCTCCCTTCCGGCGACGACCGGCCAGCGGCTGACGTTCGCCTACGTGTTCGCCCACAGCGCAGCGTCCACGTCGGCCAATTCGCTGCGCGCGATCGTCGAGCGCGCCGACGGCAGCCAGGTCCAGGTCTTCCACCTCGTGGGCCGTCCGGCCGACGTCGACGGCGCATGGCGGACAGCCTCGATCCCGATGGACGCCTTTGCCGGCACGACCGTCCGCCTCCGGTTCGTGGCGACCGACGGTGGCCCGGGCAATCTTGTCGAGGTCGAGCTCGACGATATCCGGGTGACCCGGCCGAGCTGACCGTCATGGCCCGCGTCATCGGGCTTGCCTATAGTTGACGCATGAGGTTCTTAACCTCCAAGAGCGAGACTATATCCGCCCTAGTTGAAGCCCTCCCCGGCCGACCCCCCGATCCTGAACCCACGCACCCACAGCGTCCTTGGCATCCCCTCGCCGGCCCGTAGCCCGAGGGCTCGAAGGTCGCCGAGTTCGCGCTCGGCTGCTTCTGGGGCGAGGAGAAGATTCTGGCAGGTCCCGGGCGTCGTGACGACCGCCGTCGGCTACGAGGTGGCCTCACGCCGAACCCGACCTACCAGGAGGCGTGCTCGGGCCGGACCGGTCACGCCGAGGCCGTGCTGGTCGGTTCGACCCAACGAAGGTCTCGTACGAACAGCTGCTCAAGGTGTTCTGGGAGAGCCACGACCCGACCCAGGGCATGCGCCAGGGCAACGACCGGGCACCCAGTACCGATCGGCGATCTTCGTCCCGACGACGCCCAGCGCGCGGCCGCCGAAGCCTCGAAGGCGATGTACCAGGAGCGCCTGACCGCGGCGGGCTACGGGACGATCACGACCGAGATCGTCGGCCCGCGGCCGCCTACGTTCTACTTCGCCGAGGACTACCACCAGCAGTACCTCGACAAGAATCCCCGCGGCTACTGCCCGAATCACTCGACCGGCGTGAAGCTGCCGGACGGCTTCGGGTCACCCCGCTCCAGTACGTGGACTAGGACGACACAAGGCGCCCGTCGGACCACCATCGAGGATGTCCATCAAAGGGAACCTCATCACCGCCACCCTCGAGTACGACGGCGGCCGGGATGTCACGGTGTACGTTCCACGGGAGCCGCCCCGGGCGGTCGTGTTCGCCGGTGATGGCCAACCGGTCTCGCAGTGGGGCGGCGTGCTCGAGGCAGCAGGACTACCGCCGACGATGATCGTCGGCGTGCACCGTCCGGCCGATGAGACGTTGCGGCTGCACGAGTACTCGCCGGCCTCGACCCGGAGCGGTTCGACGCCCACGAGCGATTCTTCGTCGATGACGTGCCCGGCTGGGTGCGGGAGCGTTTCGATGTGGCGCTACCCGCGAACCGAACCGCGGTCTGCGGTGTCTCCGCAAGCGGAGAGCTGGCGCTCGCCGTCGGCCTCCGCCACCCCAACAGGTTCGGAACGATCTTCTGCGCTTCTCCGGGCGGCGGCTACCGACCACCAGGCGACATGGCGAGGAAGATCCCGCGGACATACCTCGTCGCCGGCACGGACGAGCCGTTCTTCCTGGCGAACGCGGAACGTTGGGCGCGCGCGCTGCACGACGCGGGCGCGGACGTCGTGATGAGAAAGCGCCCCGGCTCGCACGGCGGCGTGTTCTGGCAGGAGGAGTTCCCGCTCACGGCGGCGTGGGCGTTCGGCGAATGAAGGACCCGTCGAAGTCCGCTGCCCGACCTCTTCGCGGACGTAGCTGTGGATGACGACACCTGATGTGGACGTCGTCGCGCCGGTCAGCGTGAAATGCAGCGGCGCCGGCAGGTCGGAGAACATCCGCTTGCCCGAACCGAGGACGATCGGAAAGGTCAAGAGGTGCAGGGTGTCGACCAGATCGTGCGCCAGCAAGTCCGTAGAAGCACACTGCTGCCGAACACGATGAGGTCGTCCCCGCGCTCCTTCTTCAGCCGCAGGACCGCGGCGGGACGTCACGCGCGAGCACCACCGTGTTGGCCCAGGACGTTGAGCGAGCGTGCGTCGAGGCGACGTACTTCGGGATCCGGTTCATAGCGGCGACCGCCGGCTCGGCCTGGTCGGCGTATGGCCAGACCGCGGCAAATGCCTCGTACGTCTTCCGGCCGAGCAGCAGGCCGCCGGCCGCGGCAGTCTGCCGTTGCATGAAGTCTGCGACGGTCTCGTCGGTGTACGGCAGTACCCAGCCGCCGTGGGTGAAGCCGCCGTCGCGGTCCTCGTCGGGGGACAGGACGGACTGGATGACGCCATCAAGCGACTGGAAGTTGATGACGCTCAGCCGGGCCATCGAATGACCGTACCGTTCGGAAGGTCTCGAGCGGCGACTCCCCGAACGTATTCCACCGCATTGACGTGCTTGCCCGCCGTCGCCATGTCGAGATCTGCGACCGTGATGCCGACGTGATCGAAGCGCCTGATACGTGGCATGGGGCATCTCCGGTGTTCGATCCGGATCGCGGGCCAGAACGCCCGTACGCAAGGCGAGGGGACGGCCCACGCGGTACGGTTTGGCGATGCGATCCCTCGAGTTCTACATCATCCTCACGGCCGACGGGATGTACGCCGATCCGCAGGGCGGACTTGACCACTACGACCCGGCCGAGGACGAGCACCGCTACGCCAACGGGCTGACTCGGGCGGCGGGCGACATCGTCATGGGCCGAGGCATGTACGACGTCATGGAGTACTGGGACACGCTCGATCTGGAGGACCCGGCCACGTCCGACGTCGAACGCGACTACGCGGAGGCCTGGCGGGAGACTCCTAAACACGTCGTCCCGCGGGAACCGGCCGGCATTGCGCGCCAACGCCGACCTGATCGAGGGAGACGTCGTCGATGCCGTGCGTCGCCTCAAGGAGGGGGACGGTCCGCCGATCGAGCTCGGCGGGGGCGCGGAGCTGCTGGCGACGTTCGCCAGGGCGGGCCTGATCGACACGTACCGGTTCCTGATCATCCCGACCGTGCTCGGCAAAGGCAAAGCGATGTTCGCGGCGCTCGATGGACCGCTCCGCCTGCGTCTGACCGGGACTCGCACATTCTCGGCCGGCAGCGTCCTACTCGAGTACGAACCGACCGACCAGTAGCCAGGACCTATCCGGTCACATGCGCTCGACGATGTAGAGGCGGTTTCCGTCCGGGTCGCGGAAGCTGAACATCGGTGGGACGCCCGGGACGCGAAGGATCTCTGCGTCGACGTCTGCGCCGGCGGCCTTCAAGGCTTCGTGGTCTGCCTCGGCGTCGCCGGTCTCGAACCGGATGCCGGTGTCGACGCCGGGCTGCGTTTCGCCGAGCGGCGCGAGCGCGACCGTGGCGCCGCCACCAGGTGGGCTGACCTCGATCCAGCGTTGTCCTGGTCCGAATGGCGCATCAAGCGTCTTCTCGAAACCCAGGACGTCCGTGTAGAACGCGAGGGACCGCTCCTGATCGGCCGCCGGGATGGCGACGGTCCTGACCTGGCTGATCGCCGTTGTCCGCGGCGTCATCGCTGTCCTCCCGTCCGAGCGGCCGACCTGGGGGCCAGGGCCGGCCGCCGCTTCACCAGATGGTGCATCAGTCAGGCGTCGTTCGTCAGGTCCCGGTCCTGCATCTCCCACGTGTGGTCGAGCACGTGGTACGCCGCGTGGCGGAGCAGGTACGGGATCGTCCAGTTGCCATTCCCGAGCTTCTTGCCCTCCTGCGTACCAGGCCCGCATCGCCTCGACGAAGCGGTCGCGGTGTTCGGCGAGCTCAGCCGGCGTGTCCAGGTCCCCTTCGGCCGGCGCCCCCACACGCCTCGAGAAGTCGCCACCCTCTTGCCCCAGGACATGCTGGATGATCCGGTCCCGGGAGCGGCCGCCGCCCCGGACACCCGGCCGGAGCTCCGCCGAGACGCGGGCGGCGGTCTCGTCGAACTCGGCCCACGCCGCCCGCAACAGCCGCGCATTGCGATCGAAGGTCGGCGCGTCGAACGGCTCGCGGTCGAGCGGCGACGGCGCGAACGAGATGCCCCAGAAGTCGGTCGAGCCAACCCCCGGATACCGCCCGATGATCTCAGGGTCGGTCTGCGCCGCGAGCTCCGAGCCCAGGCGGACGCGCTTCGCGACCGGGAGATATCGCGGCACGTAGCGGGCGAGCTTCTCGACCGCCTCGTCCTCCGTCTTGGCGCCGCGTTCGAGACCGGGCCAGTCCGCCGCGACGGCGACCCAGCGCTTGCCCTTCGTGGGCTGTTCGACGAGCACCCGCAATCGGGACGTCATCGGCTCATCGTATACGGCCTCGTCGGGCGTCGGTCCGATCCGCCCCTGAGATGCCCTATCGGAACGTGAGCGATCCGATCGACAGGCTCGGTGGCCGAGGCGAAGGTATCTAGCAGGACAGCCCGCGGGACGTGCGTCGCGACGATGATCGTCCGGTCGCCGACCAGCGATCGCCGCGATCCGCATGGCCTCGTTCTCGCCGATCCGCATCGTCTGATCGTCCGATCCCAGCTTTGCCAGGAACGCGATCCCGCCGCACGACTCGAGCGACCCGACGCCCGGCGAGACATCGGTCTCGAGACCGGCGTGACCGTCGATCGTCACGGGCGCGGGCGGGCTGTGCGGGATGCCGCTCCCGTTCTCGACCCAATCCATGAGCTCCTGTGCCCGTCGGCCGGCGCGGACGGCGCCCACGGCCGTGTCTTGCCGGCATCGCCGATGGCCACGCATGTGTCCACGGCCAGGTTGTCGAGCGCGGCGATCGTCAGCGTCCCGACCTCGGTCGACGGCCGGCGATCGGGGCCTGGAGTGAGAGCTCGGCGGGCGAATTGATGTCGATCGTCCAACCGTCCCCGACCTGGAGCCCCAGCCCTGGCTGGAACGCGGTCGTGAGGTACCGGCACGGACCGACGGAAGGTCGCGGCGTGCCCGAGGCCGATGGGATCGGGCAGACGGCGAGCGCTGCAGGGAGACGCAGCCGGCGTCGAAACGACTCCGCCGGGCACCTCGTCCGGGCGGGTCATGAGCCCGACCCCCACGATCGCGGCGATGACGACCGCCGCGATGCCGATCGGGGCAAGGACGAGGGTGAGTCGCCGGCCGGATCCCGGTCCCTGGCCCGTCTGACCGTGGTCCCGGCGAACGACCCTGATCGGTTTGCGCTCGTCCTGGCCGACGAACGCCGGCGGGTCTGCGGGGATCAGCCGTTCGACTGCAGCCAGATGTCGTTCGAAGGCGTCAAGGATCGGGTCGCGATCGGATGTCGTCATTTGAGCAACTCCGGATGGCGTCGGAGCGAGGCGATGGCGCGGGCGGTCAACGAACGGACGCCCGACGCCGTCAGGCCGAGGACCTGACCGATGTCCTCATCGTCCAGGTCGCGCTCATAGCGGAGGAACAGGACCTCCCGCTGACGCTGCGGAAGCACCTTGGTGACCGAGTCGATCCACAGCCAGAACTCGCGGACGCGGAACGCATCGTCGTCGGCCCCGAGATCCGGGCCGGCCTGCGATCTCGCCGTCGGATCCCGGACGCCCGGACCGCACCATCGGCAACCAGCTGATCAGTCGCTGCGGCGCCACCGATCTGTGAGGATGCGGCGACAGATGAGCAGCAGCCAGGGGAGCGGCCGGCCGGCCGGGCCGTTGCCGCGCGTCCATGCGCTGAGCGCCCGCGCGAAGGTGTCCGAGACCACGTCCTCGGCGTCTGCTGATCGGCGCGTGGCGAGGAGCGCGTATCGATAGACGGCGCGGAAGTTCGCCTCGTAGAGCGCCTCGAAGGTCTCATTCGCGCTCGACTCGACCGCGACCATGGTCGGCGGCGGGAGCATCGCCGTCGTCGAGCGTCACGACGTGTCGCCGTGGTCGGACTCGGCCGGTGTCACCTGAAGACCATCCATGTGACGGTAGACGAAGTCGCGTGCCGATCCGTCCCGCTGGTCCCGAAAGGTGCAGGTCGCGGGGTCAGGACTCCGATGAGCCGAGCTCGACGATGCGGCCCTGGACATGCCCGGCATCGGCGTAGTCCTCGCCATGCGCGATGCCGATCTCGGGCACACCGAGTCCTGCCGCGGCGGCGTCCGTCATGAAGATGTAGGGCCGAGCGCCGATCCGGTCGCGGACCGTGTTCTTGAGCAGGCGGTGGGCGACCGTCACCGCCGGCCCGAGCAGGTCGCTCCCCGACCCGACCGACTGGCGGACGGCCTGGCCGCGATGGAGGACCACCTTCAGGTCGAGGTGCGCGACGGCGGGACAGGCGATGCAGAGGTGGTCGTTGGCGGGGATGGCCTTGGTGCGTGCGTCGATGAATGAGCGGTACGTCTCGCGGATCGTCTCGATGACGCGGTCGCCCTGGCCGTCGAGACCGGGCGCCGGCGCGGCGGCGAAGACGGCGTCGCCTTCGAGCTTGACCAGCGCGAGATCGGGCTTGACGCCTTCGACGACGGCATCGAGCAGGTCGCCGAGCACCGAGTAGGCGGCAGGGATCCCTCCGCTGAAGTCGACCCCGTGCTCCTCCTCGACACCGGCCATGAAGCCGGTGTAGCCGGAGATGTCGGCCAGCAGCAGGTATCGCACGCCTGCCGCGGCCTCCTCCTCGACCGGACCCGATCTGAGTGCCTGCGCCATGTTCGCTCCTTGCCTCTGCTCCTCGTAGTCTAGGGT
This sequence comes from uncultured Chloroflexia bacterium, assembly GCA_963797685.1. GTDB lineage: Bacteria > Chloroflexota > Limnocylindria > Limnocylindrales > CSP1-4 > SPCO01. The sequence continues at coordinate 543,765 of CAWCQK010000001.1, forward strand.
GAGACCGACCGAGCTGCGTGCGAATGAGGTGCCGATCTTGACCGAGGGGATGGCGCGACCTGCGATCCCGGACGGCATCGCCGGCGGCGGCGTCGTGGCCATCGGCAGGCACATCACCGCGGCGGCGGCTCCGGCCATCGCAGAAGCCCTGGCGGGCGGTGGCGTGCTCGCCTTCGAGCTGACGCTCAACGACCCCGAGGCGGACGCCTTACTGGCGATCGAGGCCGCGGCTGCCGTCGCATAGCGGCTCGGACTCGAGATCGGCGCAGGGACGGTGCTATCGATCGAAGCCGCCCGCCGCGCCATCGATGCCGGTGCGACGTTCCTGGTGATGCCGCACCTCGACACCACGCTCGTGTCGTGGGCGGCCGAGCGCGGGATCCCGGCCCTCCCCGGCTGTGCAACGCCGACCGAGGCTCTCGCCGGATGGCGAGCCGGCGCGGCTGCCATCAAGGTCTTTCCGGCGTCCAGCCTCGGGCCCTCGTTCGTGCGCGAGCTCCACGGCCCGTTCCCGTCGATGTCGCTCGTGCCGACCGGCGGCGTGACGCTCGACACCATCCCGGACTTCATCGCTGCGGGAGCGGTCGCGGTCGGTCTCGGCGGCTGGCTGGTCGGTGACGGAGACCCCGCAGGGATCCGCGAGCGCGCCGCCGCAGCGGTGGCCGGAGTCGAGGCCGCCCGGGCCGCTCACGCGCACGCTCAACGCTCCTGAGCGCTGAATGACACATCGGCGCGATGCCGCCCGTCTTCACCACGGCCGCAGACGTCTGTGATGTCGCGCGCCACCGCCGAAACGTCGCGTATCGCGTTCGTCCGGCATCCTAGGGCGGATCACCCGCCCGGTACCGCCAGCCCAGACTCTGGAGTCCGTCCTTCCTGATGTCCGCCGCCCGACCTGCCGCCAGCCCCCGACCGCGCCGCACGAGCCCGACGACCGTCGGCTGGCTCGCCATCATCCTGTTCGTGTTCCTCGCCGGCCTTGGCGCCATCACGGCCATCGCCGCGGTCGGCATCTACCGTTCGCTCGCCACCGACCTGCCCGACCCGAGCCAGCTCCAGAACTACGTCCTGCCCGAGCAGACGATCGTCTACGACCGGACGGGGAAGATCGAGCTGGCACGCTTCGGCGACGCCAAGCGCGAGGTCGTGCACGTTCGACGAGATCCCCAAGGTCCTGCTCGACGCGACCACGGCGGTCGAGGACAAGACATTCTGGGACAACGCGGGGTTCGACCCGGTCGCCATCATCTCGGCGACGCTCGGGTCGCTTCGCGGCGACAGTCGTGGCGCGTCGACGATCACCCAGCAGCTCGTCCGCGAGCGGCTGCTCGACCCTGCACTGGTCCAGGACCCGAATCGGACGGCCGAGCGCAAGCTCAAGGAGATCATCCAGTCGATCAGGCTGACCGAGGCCTACCCCGGGTGAGAGGGCAAGCAGCAGATCATCACCGCCTATCTCAACCAGAACTACTACGGCAACCAGGCCTATGGCGTGAAGGCCGCCGTCGACTCGTACTTCGGGATCGACATCTCCAAGATCGACCCGGCCCAGGCGGCGATCATCGCCGGGCTGCCGAAGTCGCCGTCGAACTACGACCTCGTTCGCAACGCGCAAAGAGGTGTGCACGACGACCGTCGCCGAGGGCGACCCGTGCCCGACGACGCAGCTCGTCGTCCCGCTCGACCACGACCGTCGTCCAGCGCCGCAACCAGATCCTCGACCTGCTGGCAGGTGGCGGCCGGACGCCGATGTCGGGCGACCAGTACACGTCCGGCCCAGTTCGAGGCCGCGAAGAACGAGGACGTCGTCCTCTCGAGCCAGACCACCCAGAACTGGATCGCCCCGCATTTCGTGTGGGCCGTTCGTGATGAGCTGACCAACAAGCTGTGCGGCGACGCCGACACGTGCGACGCCATGCAGCGCGGCGGGCTGCGAGTGATAACGACCCTCGACGTCGGCCTCCAGAAGATCGCCGAGAAGTGGGTCAAGGCGGCCGCCATCGTGCCGCACGCCAAGAACCCGACCGCGGCCGCCAAGGCGCTCGGGTTCAAGAAGCTCGAGCCGTGGATGGCGAACCTCAAGAACAAGGACCTCCGGAACAGCGCGCTGGTGGCGCTCGACTACCAGACCGGCGAGCTGGTCGCCTACGTCGGCAGCGCCGACTACTACGCGACCTCGACGAAGCCCGAGTTCCAGCCGCAGTACGACGTCATCGGCAAGGGCTACCGCCAGCCCGGGTCGGCGTTCAAGCCGTTCAACTACGTGACGGCCATCGACGACAAGAAGATCACCGCCGGGACGATGCTGATGGACGTCGGGACGGACTTCGGGAACTACGCGCCCAACGACGCCGACAACCTCGAGCGCGGTCCGGTCCGGGTCCGCAACGCGCTGCAGTTCTCGCTCAACATCCCGGCCGTCAAGACGATGGCGATCAACGGCCCGGACCGGGTGTTCGCCAAGGCGCAGCAGTTCGGCATCCAGTTCCAGGGAGCGCGGACCGCCGAGCTCGCGCTCGCGCTGGGCGTGCAGGAAGTCCGCCCGGTCGATCTCGTGACGGCCTACGGCACCCTCGCCAACGGCGGCAAGGAGATCCCCCACACGACGATCCTCGCGGTCACGGACGCCAGCGGCAACGAAGCCCCCGGCGTGCCGGCCTACGTGCCCCCGGCCGGCAAGCAGGTCGTCAGCCCGCAGGCCGCCTTCATCGTCACCGACATCCTGGCCGGCAACACGAACCCGAAGGTCAACCCGTTCTGGGGCAAGTTCTCCGTGACCGGGCCCGGTGGTCGCCGCCCGGCCACCCTCAAGACCGGGACGAACAACGACGCCAAGGACCTCAACGCCTACGGCTACATCGCGCCGCCGACCGACGCCGGGCGCGCGGCCGGCGCCTACGCCCTGGCGGTCGGGGTGTGGGACGGCAACTCGGACAACAGCCTGGTGTCGACCGCCCGCTCGCCGCTGTTCTCGATCGACGTGGCCACATATGAGTGGCAGGGCTTCCTCCAGGAGGCCAGCGGGAAATGGCCGGTCACCGACTTCAAGGCACCCGGCGGTCTCGTCCGGGTCAAGATCGACCCGTTCACCGGCTTTCCCGCCCCGTCCGCCAAGAACGCGGTCAACGAGTGGTACATCGCCGGGACGGAGCCGAAGAACCCCTTGCCATCCGACACCTGCGGCATCGATGTCGTCGCGGCCGTTCACGTCGAGACCGGCTTCGGGCCGTGGATGCAGGCCGACCAGGACTGGCTGCGGCGCGCTGCCCGCGGTCCGGGGGTCGCCGGCGGCCCGAACCGGACCCGGACGGCCTACTTCTACAACGGCGCTGTTCCATCCCTACGGCTCGAGCTGGGGCGTGGTGGTCGGCGGCTCGTGCGGCAAACCAAGCCCGTCGCCGACGTGCTTCGTCGTGCCGACTCCCGATGCGAACGGGGTGACGCCGTCGTTCGCGATACCGACGCCATCCGGGTCCGGTGTGGCCGCCCTCCCCTGCCCGCCCGCAAGCCCGTCGGCGACGCCGTCCGTGGAGCCCTCGGTCGAGCCGTCGGCGCCACCCACGGAGCCACCACCGACCGACACGCCGACGCCGACCGAGAAGCCGACCCAGAAGCCGAAGCCCACGCCGACGCCGACCCCGGAGATCACGCCCGAGCCCTCGACCGCCCCGAACCCTTCGTGACCGAGGAGGTCCTCGAGACCGCATCCGACGACGGCCGTCCGGTCGGTCGTCGAGGTCCGCGGGCTCACCGTGCGTCGTGGCGGACGGACCATCCTCGGCCCGCTCGACCTCACCATCCGGGACGGCGAACGCTGGGCGGTGCTCGGGCCGAACGGCTCCGGCAAGACCACCCTGCTGTCGTGCATCGGGTCTCGAGCTGTGGCCGACCGCGGGGACCATCGATGTCCTCGGCGAGCGGTACGGCCGGGTCAATTCGCGCGAGCTGCGCCGGCGGATCGGGTCGGCCGGGAGCGCGATCGAGGGCGGGCTGCGCCCCGACCTGACCCCGGCGACGCTGGTCATGACCGCCCGTCATGCCGCGACCGAACCGTGGTGGCACGTCTACACCGATACAGATCGCGATCGGGCACATGCGTTGCTCGACGATCTCGGGCTGGGCGCTGTCGCGGACCATGCGTTCGGGACGCTGTCGGCCGGCGAGCGGCGGCGGACCTCGATCGCGCGGGCGTTGATGCCGGATCCAGACCTGCTCCTGCTCGACGAGCCGGCCGCCAGCCTCGACCTCGGGGCGCGAGAGACGCTGCTCGCCGACCTTGCGAAGCTCGCCGCCGCGGACCGTCCGCGTGCCATCGTGCTGGTCTCGCATCACGTCGAGGAGATCCCGCCCGATTTCACCCACGGGCTGGTCCTCGCCGGCAGCGGGGTCGTGGCGGCCGGTCCGCTCGGCGACGTCCTGCGCGACGACGTGCTCAGCCGTGCCTTCGGCCTGCCGATCCGGGTCGAGCGACGCGATGGACGTGCGTGGGCCCGCATGACGGACCCGGGCGCCCGCTGATCGTTGACATGCGAACGTCACACCGAGTCGCGATGATGGCGAGGTGACCACCACGACCAGATCGAGACGCCCGGCGGCGGAACCCTCCGAGGCGGCCAAGCGGTTCGACATGTCCGCGGCCATCGCCGGGGTCGCCGCGACGGCTGTCGCACTCGGCGTCTCCGAGCTGCTGGCCGGGCTGCTGCCCGGTGCTTCGTCGCTGGTCGCTTCGGTGGGGCAGTGGCTCATCGATCACCAGCCGCCGGGCGCCAAGGACATCGTGGTCTCGCTGTTCGGCACCAATGACAAGCTCGCCTTCGAGCTCATCATCATCGCGATATCGCTCGTCATCGGCGCCGGACTCGGGCTGCTCGCGCGACGCCACTTCGAGATCGCCGCGGTCGTCTTCGTCGTCTTCGGCGTGGTCGGCTTCTTCGCGTCACTCGCCGATCCGCTGGCCAGCTCGAGCGTGGTGGCGGCATCGGCTGCGATCTCGGTCGGGGCAGGGCTGTGGGTCCTGTCGTGGCTGCTCGACGGTTCGGCCAGGCGCGTGGCGACGAGCAAGCGCGGCGCCACGATGCCCGATTGGTCGCGCCGATCGTTCATGATCCGGGCCGGCGCGGTCGGCGTCAGCGCGATCGCCGCCGGCTACCTCGGACGGGCGCTCCTCGATCGCCAGCGTGTCGCTCCGGTCGGCAGCGGACCTCCCATCCCGCCCGCGTCCGTGACGGTCCCGGCGCTCGATGCGACCCAGGACCTGTCCACGACCATCCCCGACCTGACGCCCATCGTCATGCCCAACGACCGGTTCTACCGGATCGACACCGCGCTCCTGACGCCGGTCGTCGATACCGATGGCTGGACGCTCAAGGTCCACGGCTTGGTCGACCGCGAGACGACGCTCACCTGGGAGCAGCTGATCGCACTGCCGATGTTCGAGCAGTACGTCACGATCTCATGCGTCAGCAACGAGGTCGGCGGCACGCTCGTCGGCAACGCGAAGTGGACCGGGGTGCGGCTGCGTGACGTGCTCGATATGGCCGGCGTCCAGACCGCAGCGACCCAGCTGGTCGGTCGCTCCGTCGACGGCTTCACGGCCGGGATGCCGACAGCGTGGGTGATGGACAAGGCACGCGAGCCGATGATCGCGTTGAAGATGAATGACGCCCCACTGCCGCCGAACCACGGCTACCCGGCGCGGCTCATCGTGCCCGGCCTGTACGGCTACGTGTCGGCGACGAAGTGGCTCGCCGAGCTGGAGCTGACGACCCTCGAGTCGTTCGATGGCTATTGGGTGCCCCTCGGCTGGTCCAAGGAGGCGCCGATCCTGACGCAATCGCGCATCGACACGCCGCGCGGCGGCGTGGCCGCCGGCCAGGTCCATGTCGCCGGCATCGCCTGGGCGCCCGACCGGGGCATCTCGCGGGTCGAAGTCTCTGTCGACGGCCAGTGGAGCGACGCCAGGCTGTCCCGTCCGATCTCGGACGCGACGTGGGTCCAGTGGGTGTACGACTGGGCTGCCCAGCCGGGCGGCCACGTGATCCAGGTCCGTGCCACCGACGGCACGGGCGCCGTCCAGCCTGAGCAGCCGTCGCCGCCGGCACCCGACGGGGCGCGCGGCTGGCACACCGTCAACGTGTCGGTCAGCTGACGCTTCCCGGCGGCACCGATCCGAGGCTTTCGGGGCGGTCCGGACCCGCACTCTCGTCGACCCTCGGCTCGTCCGCCAGCAAGCGCTCGGCGTATGCGATCGCCGCCTCGACGGACATCTCGGCCACCGAGTCGTCAGCGCCGCGCAGGCGATACAGCGCCCGAAGCTGGACCAACTGCTCGAAGAACCGTCTTCTCTCGTACCGGGTCATCTCGTTCACCGACCTTCGTTCTCGTCCGACCGGCTGGGTTGCGGTCGATATCGGCATGCTGGTCGTCAGGCGCCAAGTCGGACATCGAGCGTTCGGTGTATTCGACGGCGTCGCTCGGCCTTATTTCGGGCGCGCCGAGGCCTTAGGACGAACACCGCGTGGAATCGGTATAGAGTCAGGACATGGCACGACGCCGCTACCTGTTCGACCCGCCCGAGCGCTTCGTCGCCGGGACGGTCGGTCGTCCGGGCGACCGGACCTTCTTCCTCCAGGCCCGCGACGGGCCGCGCGTCGTCAGCGTCGTGCTCGAGAAGGTCCAGGTCGCCGTCCTCGCCGACCGGCTCGGTGAGCTGCTGTCCGAGCTGGAGCGACGCGGCGTCGCGGCCGCAGCCGCGGCAGAGAAGGCGGCCAGCGACGACACCGGGCCGCTCGATGAGCCGCTCAACGAGGCGTTTCGGGCCGGCACGCTGACGCTCGGCTGGGACGGCGAGGCCGAACGGGTGCTGGTCGAGGCCCGCGCCCAGTCCGAGGACGGCGAGGCGATCGATCCCGACGAGGACGACGACGATGACGAGGACGGCCCGGACCTGCTGCGCGTGCGGATCAGCGCCGACGCGGCCCGGTCGTTCGTGGCCCGCGCCTCGCGCGTCGTCGGCGCCGGCCGGCCGCCCTGCCCGCTGTGCGGAGCGCCGCTCGATCCGCAGGGCCACATCTGCCCGCGTCGCAACGGCCACTACGTCAACTGACCTCGGCCTGCCGTGATCGACCGCGGGACGGCGCTCGAGGCGCTGCGCGAAGGCGAGATCGAGATCGTCGGGCGGATCGTCGCCTCATCGAACAACGCGATGCTCGTGACGGTCACCCGGATCTGCCCGGATCCGGAACCGGTCCTGGTGCTCGACGCGATCTACAAGCCGACCCTTGGCGAGCGTCCGCTCGACGACTTCCCCGACGGCACGCTGGCGCGCCGCGAGGTGGCCGCCTGGCACGTCTCGGAGGCGAGCGGCTGGGGCATCGTCCCGCCGACGATCCTGCGCGACGGGCCGTTCGGCGAGGGGATGGTCCAGGCGTTCGTCGAGGCCGACCCCGACGTCGATGTCGTGGCGATGGTGGTCGAGGACGATCCACGGCTCCGCCGGATGGCCGTCCTCGACGCGGTGATGAACAACACCGACCGCAAGGGCGGCCACATCCTCCCCGTGGACGCCGGGCGACACATCTATGGTGTCGATCACGGGGTCACCTTCTCGCCCGTCCCGAAGCTGCGGACGGTGCTGTGGGGCTGGCGCGGCCAGGCTCTCGAGCAGGACGAGATCGACGGGCTGGAGCGGATCCGGGAGGGTCTCGAGGCGGAGCTCGGTGAGACGCTTCGGGAGCTGTTGTCACGGCTCGAGGTCCGGACCACGACCCGCCGTGTGGACGCGTTGCTGGCGGCACGGCGGTTCCCCTACCCGTCCCCCGACTGGCCCGCGATCCCGTGGCCGCCGTTCTGACCGTCGGGCTACGATTGACGTCTCACCTTTCGGCAGCCAAGGAGTCCGCCCATGCCTGACAGCCAGCCCGTCGCGTGGCGTTCCGTCGTCTACGGGACCCCGGTCATCTCAAGCGACGGCGAGACCGTGGGCGAGGTCCACGAGATCCTCGGATCCGATGCCGACGACATCTTCCACGGGCTGCGCGTCGCGCTCCACGCCGGCCATCGCGACGTGATGCTGTCGTCCGACGACGTCACGAGCCTGACGACGACGGCGGTGGGCAGCGGGCTGTCGCGCGCCGATCTCGAGGCGCTTCCCGCGTATGACGAGGCGGCCAGCTACCACATCGCGTCGGTCGGCACGTTCCGCAAGCACCTCGGCTGGAAGAAGGATTCCGAGAGCGACGAGGAACCCGGCTGACGCGTCGGCGAGGTCCGTGAACCGGACCCCGCCAGGCACGTGCTCGCTAGAGGAGGACCCGGCAGGTCACGAGGGATCCACCGGCTTGCCGATCAGGCCCGGCCGAAGACGGCGCGGATCCCGGGCTGATTGAGGTAGTAGATGATCCCGCCGTCGATGGCGATCCCGATGATCTGGCTCACGATCGACGAACCGCCGATGATGTTGAGAACGGCCAGCACGATGCCGAACGCGGCGCCCGCGACGCCGAGGGCCCATGCCCACGGCTGGAGGGTCCACGCGCCATAGGCGAAAGCGATGATCAAGGCGGCGTAGGCGAGGAAGGCCAGACCGAGGATGGCCCCGAGTCCACCGAAGATGACGGTCCCACCGAGGAAGATGACGAAGCCACCGAGGAGGGCGAAGACGCCGCCGATCCCTGCCAGGACGGCGAGGATCGTGACCCCGGTCGGACGCGCAGGCGCACCGCTGGCGGCTGACGCCGGTGGTGCCCAGCTGGTCGGAGCGGCAGCGGGAGCGGGAGCCGGAGCGGCGGGAGCGGGGGCGACGGGTGCCGGCGGCGGCGGGGCCGCGGGCTCCATCGACGGCGGTGGCGTCGGATCCGGGGGTGTCTGATCGGTCATGTGACGGGTGCCTCCCAGTGCGGATCTAAGTGCGGATTGCGTCCGCGGCCCTCAGGCCGACCCCATCCTAGCGACCGCATCGCGCATGACAAGCCCATTCCGGTGCCTCGAGGCCCCATCACCGGACCAGCTCGTCGGCCAGGAGATCCATCAGCAGGGCGTCGACCCAGCGCCCATCGCGCAGTCGCTGGTACTGCCGCATCCGGCCGACCGGCCGGAACCCGATCTTGGCGTAGGCCGCGATGGCACGGTCGTTGTCGGCCGCGGGGTCGATGGTCAGGCGGTGGTGGCCGCGCTCGTCGATGAGGTGCGCCGCCAACGTCCGAATGGCGTCAGGGCCGAGGCCGAGACCCTGGGACTCCGTCCGCAGGAAGAGATCGATGCCGGCACTCCGGAAATCCGGCTCGTTCTCCTCGACCGCCTGGATGTAGCCGATCACGACGCCGTCCTGCTCGACCACGAACGGGATCTCGTCGGGGTCGCCGACGATGAGCTCGGCGATCACGCGATCGAGATCGAAGTCGCCCCACCAGCGGGCGACGTCCGGCTCGGCGAGGATCGCCTCCAGGGTCGGGGCATCGGCCGGAGCGGTCGGCCGGAGCGTGACGTGACGACCGCGCAGCTCCATCGCCCGAGCCTACCCCAACGCCCCAGGTGACCGGCGGTGAAGGCGTCCCGGCTACGATGGCCGGGTGCTGACCGCGGACCCGGACACCCTGCTCGCCGACCTCGATGCGGCGCAGCGCGAGGCCGTCTCCACCACGTCCGGTCCCCTGTGCATCCTCGCCGGCGCTGGCAGCGGCAAGACGCGGGTCATCTCGCGACGGGTCGCCTACGCGATCGCGATGGCCGTCGTGCGGCCACGCGACGTGCTCGTCGTCACGTTCACGGACAAGGCCGCGACCGAGATGGTCCGGCGCCTGGCCACGCTCGGGCAGCCGGGAGTGGCGGCGTCCACGTTCCACGCCGCGGCCCTTCGCCAGCTCCGCCACTTCTGGCCGCGCGTCCACGGCACCGACCCGCCGGCCATCCTCGATTCGAAGGCGCCGATCCTCGCCCCCCTGGCCGCCGGCCTGCCCGGCGGCTACCGCTACCTCGCGGTCCGCGACCTGGCTGGCGAGATCGAGTGGGCCAAGGCCCGGCGGATCCGGCCGGCCGACTACGAGATGCGTGCCATCGCCGAGGCCCGCGACGGGCCGCTCCCACCCGACCTGATGGCCCGCCTCTATCGCGACTACGAGAGCCGCAAGGGTCGAGCCGGCCGGATCGACTTCGAGGACATGCTCGAGCTGACGATCGGGTTGATCGACACTGACGCCACGATCGCCGCCGAGGTGCGCGACCGCTATCGCTGGTTCTCGGTCGACGAGTTCCAGGACACGAACCCGCTCCAGGCGGCGCTGCTCGACGCGTGGCTGGGCGGCCGCGATGACCTGGCCGTTGTCGGCGACGAGGACCAGACGATCTACACGTTCACCGGCGCGACGAGCGATTACCTGATCGGCTTCGCCGACCGGTACCCACGCGCCCGGATCGTCCAGCTCGAAACGAACTACCGCTCGACGCCCGAGGTGCTGGCCCTGGCCAACACTGTCCTCGCCGCTGGTCGCGTCGCCGTCGACGAACGGCTGCCCGGGACGGCGCCGCGTCCGCCCAAACGGCTGATCGCGAGTCGAGCCTCGGGCCCGGCGCCCGAGGTCGGTGGCTTCCCGAGCGACGATGCGGAGCTGGCCGCGATCGTCGATGCGATCCGGGCTCTGGTCCGGAACGGCGCGGCGCATGGCTCGATGGCGGTCCTCGTCCGGACCAATGCGCAGCTTCCACCGCTCGAGGACGCGTTCGGGCATGCCGGGATCCCGTTCCACGTCCGCGGCGAACGGTTCTTCGCACGACCCGAGGTCCGGCGGGCGGTCCGCGTCGCGGCCGGTCTCGAGAGGCGGCCCGCGGAGGCGGAGGCGACCTTGCCCGTTCGATTGGCCGAGGCCTTCGAGCGTGATCTGGGCGTCCGCCGTGACACCGTTCCCGAGGGCGAGGCCGCAGCCGCCCGCCACGCGGCCGTCGTCACGTTGCTCGAGCTGGCCGAGGAGCTGGTCCGCGACGACCCCGACTCGGGCATCCCGGCGTTCCTCGCCGAGATCGAGCGGCGGACGGCAGTGGAGGCCGGCGGCGAGGCGGCCGGCGTCGAGCTGCTCACCTACCACCGAGCGAAGGGTCTCGAGTGGGACGCTGTTTTCCTGCCCGCCCTCGAGGAAGGCACGCTCCCGATCCGCCAGTCGACCGAGCCTGCCGAGATCGCCGAGGAGCGTCGGCTGCTGTACGTCGGGATCACCCGGGCGCGGCGCTACCTGTGGCTGTCGTGGGCGACCAGCCGCACCGGAACGAGCGGCCGGGAGGGCCGGCGCAGCAGGTCACGCTTCCTCGACGGGCTCGTTCCGCGGCCGGCCGGACGGCTAGTCGCCGGACCAGGCCCCAGCCCACGCGAGCGAGCCCCGAAGGTCGACGCCGCCGATCGGTCGCCGCTGTCCAACGCGCTCCGTGCCTGGCGCACGGCCCGTGCCCGTGCCGATGCCGTCGCGCCGTTCATCGTCTTCCACGACTCGACCATCGAGGCTATCGCCGCGCGACGGCCGCGCTCGATCGCCGAGCTCCGCCGGGTGCCCGGCGTCGGTCCGATGAAACTGGACCGCTACGGCGAAGAGATCATCGAGGTAGTTCGCAACGACTGACAACGGCCGAGCGCAGGGACGCCCAGGCGTGCGTTGCGCCCTCCGTTTCCTCGCTCACGCACCTTTAGGTGCGCTCGCTCCGGTACTCGGGCTCGCCTTCGCCTGAACGCCCCTGCGCTCGGCTAGGCAGTTCACCGTCCGGTGCTCAGGCGCGGACTTCCTGCCGCATGAAGGCAACGTAGGCCAAGGCGAAGCAGGCGACCGTCATCGCAACAAGGACGACCACTTGGGGCCAGACGAGCAGGACGCTCTGGTCGAACGCGAGGAGCGTCGGGATCTGCTGCTGTGCCTGCTGGGCCTGGCCGAGCGAGCCGGGCAGCGTCGCCTGCGGGTTGTTCGTCGGGTTGAGCAGGACCGAGGTCACCTCCGAGTACAGCTGGCCCGGGAGCAGCCGCGAGATGAACTGCTGGGTCTGAGCCTGGCCGATCAGATCGCTCGTCGTCTGTCCGGTCAGCGGCGAGACCGCGTTGCCGATCGCGTTCAGGATGAATGGACCGAACGTCGTGAACAGGAACCAGACGCCGAACCCGATCAGCGCGGACGTGGCCGCCCGCCGGAACAGGACCGACAGCAGCAGCCCGAACGCAAGCCACAGCCCGACGTAGACGAACGTGACCAGGATCCACGACACGAGACGGAGGATCTCCTCGGGCGCGGGGACGATCCCGAGCCGGAAGATGCCGAAGCCGGCGATGATCCCGATGACCGCGACCAGCACGATCCCGATGACCGCCAGCCCCGCCGCGAACTTGCCGTTGATGACGTCGTCGCGAAAGATCGGCTGGGCGAGCAGGCGCGGTAGCGTCCCCTCGGCCCGCTCGCCGTTGATGGCGTCGAACGCGAAGGCGAGGCCGAGCAGCGGCGCCACGATCGACACGAACGACGCGACCTGCAGGAACGTGTAGTCGGGCGACGAGATGATGAACAGGGCCAGGAAGATGGCCGGGGTCCCGCTCGCGTCGGTGGCGTGGGCACGGATCTGGTCGGCCGCGGCATAGAGCGGGACCATCGCCGCCAGTCCGAGCACGATCAACAGGACGATGAACCGGACGCTGAGGAGGTCGTCACCGAGCTCCTTGGCCGCGATGACGCGCCAGCCGCCGTGCGGCACGCGCAGCTCGCGCCGAGGCTTCGCAGACTTCTCGGCCGGGGCCGGGAGGTCGCTGGGAACGGTGTTCGCGCTCATTCGGGCCTCGCTTCGCCGTCAGGCGTCTTTTCGCTTTCGGGCGACCTGTTGCCGTCGGGCCTCTTCGATCCCGGCGACCGGCCGGTCCCACGGCGCTTGACGCCGGTGCGCTTGGTGATCGGCCGCTCGACCGCCTGGCGGTAGATCTCGTCGAGAGACGGGACGACCGGGCGGATGGCGGTCAGGCGGAGCCCCTTGTCGACGGCGGCGACCAGGACGTCCTGACGGACGCGCGCTTCGGCATTCGCAGGTCGGACATGGATCCGCCACGTCCCGTTGCCCAGGCCAGCAGGCTCGACGGACGCGACCGCGGGGATCGCACGCAGCGCGGCGGATGCGCGATCGACGTCGGCCTGGGTGGGCAGCTCGAGACCGACCTCGATGACCGCTGTCCCGTCGCCGAACTGCCGGGCGAGCTCATCCACGGTCCCGACCCCGATCAGGCGGCCGGCCGCGAAGATCCCGATCCGGTCGCAGACCGACTGGACCTGGCTGAGCAGGTGGCTCGACAGCATGATCGCGAGGCCGCGCTCGTCGACCAGCCTGCGCAGGAGATCGAGGATCTCGATCACGCCCAGCGGGTCGATCGACGTCGTCGGCTCGTCGAGGATGAGCAGGTCCGGTGACTTGACCAGCGCGTCGGCGATACCGAGCCGCTGGCGCATGCCGCGCGAATACTGCTCGACCGGGTCGTTCGCCCTGTCGGTCAGCCCGACCTGGTCGAGGACCTCGTCGATGGCCGCCTCGGCCTCGTCGCGCCTGAGCCCGTTCAGGCGGGCCGTGTACCGCAGGTTCTCCCGGCCGGTCATGTCCTCGTAGAAGCCGACCGCGTCGGGCAGGTAGCCCACACGGCGCTTGACTTCCCGCGGCTCCCAGGCCGGGTCGAGGCCCATCACGCTGGCCTCACCGGATGTCGGCTCGGACAGGCCGAGCAGCATCAGGATGGTGGTGGTCTTGCCGGCGCCGTTCTGCCCGAGCAGGCCGAAGACCTCGCCCGGATAGACCGCAAGGTCGAGCTTGTTGACCGCCGTCAGCTCGCCGTACTTCTTGGTCAGGCGGCGCGTCCGGATGACTGCCTCGGGCCGGTCTGGATCGATCGCCGCCGGCTCGAGGACCGGTGCCGCGGCTGCCGGTTCGGGTTCGGTGGCTGCGACGACCTCGCTCATCGCCGTCCGAAGCGTCGGAAGACCAGCCACAGACCGATGAGGATGATCGCGATCAGGCCGATACCGATGACGCCCCACAGCGACGACGTCTGGACCGTGACCCGGATGTCGGTCTTGGCGGTCGCCAGCGGCGAGGTGCCCGTCATGGTCGCCACGTAGTCACCGGTGATGGCGTCGGACGAGGGCGTGACATGGGCGACGACCTGGACGGTCTGGCCGGCAGGCACGTCGACCGGGGTCGGATCGAACGTGACGACCCAGCCGGTCGGGGCGCTCGAGGTCATCGCCACGCCGGGGATGTCAGCCGTGCCGTTGTTGGTCAAGGTCAGCGTCAGGTCGGTCGCCGTGCCGGATGAGCCATTCATGCTCAGGACGCCGCTCGGGGTCGACATCGCGAGGCTGTAGCTGCCGGTGATGGTGACCTGGAGGTCGGCGTGGGCCTTCTCGCTGCCGCTGGTCACATCGACCCCGATCGGATAGTCGCCGGCCGTTGCACCGGTCGGCGCCTTGGCCGTCACCGACACCGACGAGGTGCTGCCTGCGGTGACCACGACGCTGGCGGCGTTGGCCGTCGAGCCGATCTCGCCGGTGACGGTCCAGCCATCCGGCCCGGTGGCAGCCACGCTGAACGGCAGGTCGTTGGAGGTGCTGTTGTTGAGGGTCAGCGAGAACGTGAACGTCGTGTCGGTCGAGCCCTTGAGCTGCGGCGTGGTCGGTCGTGAGCGTGACGGTGCCGGCCGCGTTCGGCGAGACGCGGATGCTGGTCGCCATGGTCGCCGTCGCTCCGCCGGCGGTCACGCCCCTGACGTCGATCTCCTGCGTGCTCGCGGCTGCGTCGGTCGGGATCGTGACGTTGAGGGTGAGCTTGACCGGCGTCGTGCCGTCCGACTCCACGCCGTCGACCGTGAAGCCGCCGCCGCGCAGGACCGCGGTCCAGCCGTCAGGCACCTTGCCGACAGTCAGGGCGACGCGGGTGGCCGTGTTGGTCGTGACCGTGATGTCGAAGCTCGGGTTCGCACCGGGCGCGACCGCGATCGCGGGGAACGGCGTCGTGATCGTGAGCGGTGAGGCGGCCATCGCGGCCGGTGCGGCCGACAGCAACGTCAGCCCCAGCATCGACGCCATGATCCCGAAACGCGCCATGCGGGACCGACTGTCCACGGCCCTAGACACCACCGACACAAGCCACCTCCTGGAAGATACGGATCAAGATTGGCGGCTGCTTGGGGACAGCCGGTCGCACGCGCTCCCCCGCGCGCCGACGGCGCGGAGTCTGACGCGCCGACAGGGTTCGAATCAACCAACGTTCGGTGAAGAGACCGCAATCATCGCCGAAATCCGTTCAGCCCGGACTTTCGGCGATTTGACGGATCGGCCCGGGCGAACGATACTGCATGAGTAACCAGTCCGACGCGACGACCCGGTTAGAGCGCCAGATACGCGCTCCCGGTCCGGCGCTCAGACATTTCAAACACCCGGCCGCGCAGCCGATCGCCCGAAACCGCGATGACGGCGCGCCAGAAAGTACGACACGACAACACCATGATGAATCGTTCCACCACGACGTCCGTTACCGGACGCGCTTCGGCCATGCGCCGGATGCGTCGCCGCTCGTCCGCGGCAAGCGGCGACAGCCGCCTCTTCTGCAGCACCAACGGCTGCCCCAGCTTCCTCGACATCGATCCCGATTCCGGGCTGGCCACCTGTCACATCTGCGGGTACGTCCGCCGGGTCCACTGACCCAGCGGCCGCACCGGCCGACCATCCCGCCGCCGAACGCCGGTCCACACCTCCCGTGGACCGGCGTCGCGGCGTCTTCGGCGTCGCGCGCCACGAGATGAACGCACCGGCTGGTCGCGGGGGCGCCATCCTGTCGAGGTGAGCCCGCAGCCCGCCCGACTCGACCGCGACCGCCTCGCCGGCCTCATGGCCGACGAGATGTCCCGGTTCGCCGACGAACATCCACGCTCCGCCCAGCTGCACCACTCGGCGCGCGAGTCGCTCCTCGAGGGCGTCCCCATGCCCTGGATGGTCAAGTGGGCGAGCCCGTTCCCGCCGTACGTCGAGGCCGCGTCAGGAGCGCATTTCCGATGCGTGGACGGCCATGATTACGTCGACCTGTGTCTCGGCGACACGGGCGCGATGGCCGGTCACGGGCCGGCCGCGACCGTCGCAGCGGTCGAGCGCCAGATGCGACGCGGGATCACCCACATGCTGCCGACGGAGGACGCCGCGTGGGTCGGCGCGGAGCTGACCCGCCGCTTCGGCGTCGGTGCCTGGCAGTTCGCGTTGTCCGCCACCGACGCCAATCGATGGGCGCTCCGGCTTGCCCGGCACATCACGGGCCGCTCCAAGGTCGTCGTCCACGACCACTGCTACCACGGTTCGGTGGACGAGGCGATCGCCATGCTCGGTCCGGATGGGGCCGTGGTGCCCGTCCGGGGCTCGGTCGGGCCGCAGGTCGACGTGGCCGAGACGACCCGTGTGGTCGAGTTCAACGACGTCGATGGGCTCGCGGCGGCGCTGGCCGACGGCGACGTGGCGGCCGTCCTGTTCGAACCCGCGCTCACCAACGTCGGGATCGTGCTGCCCGAGCCCGGCTACCTCGACGCGGTCCGCGAGCTCACCGCACGCGCCGGGACTCTCCTCATCATCGACGAGACCCACACCATCTGCGCCGGCCCGGGCGGGGCGACCGGAGCGTGGCAGCTCGCGCCCGACGTGCTGGTCATCGGCAAGACCATCGGCGGTGGCCTGCCGGCCGCGGCCTACGGCTTCAGCCCCGAGATCGCCGAGCGGATCGCCGGGTCGGTCGCGGTCGACGACTCCGACGTGGGCGGGATCGGCGGAACGCTGGCCGGCTACGCCCTGTCGCTGGCGGCGGTCCGGGCAACGTTGGGCGAGGTCCTCACCGACGACGCATTCGGACGGATGATCGCGCTCGCGGAACGCTGGGAGACCGGCGTGAACGAGGTCCTCGCGGCACACGAGGTCCCGTGGCACGTGACGAGGCTGGGGGCACGCGCCGAGTACCATTTCATGGCGCGACCACCGCGGACGGGCGCGGAGCAATGGGCGAACGCCGATCCCGAGCTCGAGCGGTTCCTGCACCTGTGGGCGATGAACCGGCGGGTCCTGATGACACCCTTCCACAACATGGCCCTGATGTCGCCGGCGACCACCGAGGCGGACGTCGACCGGCACACGTCGGTCTTCGCCGCAGCGGTCGAGACCCTCTTCGCGTGACGGAGGGCGCCCGCGTCCGGTTGCGTGACGTGACCGTCGACGACGCCGACGTCCTCGATGTCGTGGGACCGGGATCCGGCGAACATCGGCGAGTTCAACGACTTCGGCAATGAGCGAGATCCGGTCGATCGCGACACGCTGGCACGCGGCCCACTGCGCAACGAGCACAACGGACAGCTCATCGTCGAGCTCATCGCCGGCGACAGACCGATCGGGACGGTCGGCTGGCATCGGGTGGGCTACGGCCCGAACCCGGAATCCGGGGCGTGGAACGTGGGGATCGCGCTGATCCCGGAGGCGCGTGGCCACGGCTACGGCACCGAGGCCCAGGTCCTCCTGGCCGCGCACCTGTTCGCCACCACCCGGGTGAACCGCGTCGAGGCCTCGACCGACATCGAGAACCTCGCCGAGCAACGGTCGCTCGAGAAGGCCGGCTATGTCCGCGAGGGCGTGGTCCGCGGCTCGCAGTTTCGGGCCGGCGCGTACCACGACCTCGTCACCTACTCGAGGGTGAGGAGCGACGACTCCTAGCGCGAGGTCACGCCTAGCCCTCGAAGGACGCGTCGAGCCGAGCGAGTTCGGCCGCAAGGTCGAGCGGGCGCCTGTGCTGGCGATCGGTCGGCGCCTCGCTGTTGACCCGGGCGATCGCCCCGTTCGCCGCCTGGACCAGTCGCTCGAGCTCGCTCCGTGCCCGCCGCCGACCGAAGACCGACGTCACCGGCGCCTCCCCGGTCAGGCGCTCGATCTCCGCCAGCAGCCGGCGCGCCTCCTTGTCGGCCTCGATCCAGGGCGGCGCCGCGCCCGCGCTCTTGAGCATCCGATGGGCCATCGCCCAGTCCCCCGCCGCGCTGTCGTCCTCGAGCGGCAGGGGCTCGCCACGGTAGGGCAGGTCGTCGAACGCGCCCTCGGCCATCGCCTCGCGGATCTGGCGCTCGACGAGGCTCTCCCAGCTCGGTCCGACCTGTCGCCGCCCCTCGGCGTCGCGACGCTGCACGCTCATGGGCGGATGCTATCGCGCCTCCGCGACAGGCGAGCTGTCACGGTCCGCTGGTACGGTTGAACGGTGCAGATCGCCCCCGATGGAACCCTGATCGTCAGTGCCACGGACCTCGTCGGCTATCTCGCCTGCGACCACCTCGCCACGCTCGAGCTCGGGCGGGTGGAGGGCCTCTGGGACAAGCCCATCCGGCGCGACGACCCGACCATCGCCCTCATCCAGGAGAAGGGTGACCTTCACGAGGCCGCGTTCCTCGACTCGCTCGCCGCGGAGGGCCGGTCGATCGTCGAGATCCCCAAGGACGGACTCAAGACGCCTGCTGACCTCCGTCGCGCCCAGGCCGCGACGATCGAGGCGATGCGAGCGGGCACCGACGTCATCTTCCAGGCGACGTTCTTCGACGGTCGGTGGCGCGGTCACGCGGACTTCCTGTTCAAGCGGCCGGACCGTCCGAGCCCGGTCCTCGGCGATTGGAGCTACGACATCGCCGACACGAAGCTCGCCCGGTCGGTGAAGGGCGGCGCGATCCTCCAGATGTGTGTCTACGCCGACCTGCTCGAGGGCCTGCAGGGGATCGCCCCGGAATGGCTCACGGTCATCACCGGCGATCGGGCGCAGCACGCATATCGGACCGACGACTTCTCGGCCTACTTCCGGTTCGTGCGGGCCCGCTTCGACGAGCGCATGTCGCGGGGCCTGGTCGACGGCCCGACGGGCACGTATCCCGATCCGGTCGACCACTGCCGCGTGTGCACCTGGTACCCGATGTGCATCCAGCGACGTCGCGACGACGACCATCTGTCCATCGTCGCGGGCATGCGTCGCCTCGACACGGAGCGTCTCACCGCGGCGGGCATCTCGACGCTGGCCGGTCTGGCCGTCCTGCCAGCGGGTCATCCGGTCGACGGGATCGCCGCTCCCCAGCTGACACGCATCCGCGAGCAATCGCGGCTGCAGCTCCACGAGCGCGAGACGCACCAGCGAGTCTTCGAGCTGATCCCGCCCGATCCGGACGACGCCGGTCGCGGTCTGCGAGTCCTTCCCGAGCCGTCGCCCTGGGACCTCTTCTTCGACATCGAGGCCGACCCGTGGGCGACCGAGGTCGGGCTCGAATATCTGCTCGGGGTCGTCGAGGACGTCGACGGCGAGCCGAGATACCTCGACATCTGGGCGACCTCGCAGGAGGCGGAGAAGGCCGCGTTCGAGCGGTTCATCCATCTCGTCATCGACCGCCTCGACGCGCATCCGGAGATGCACGTCTATCACTACGGCGGCTACGAGGCGGGCGCGATCAAGCGGCTCATGCAGAGACACGGGACGTGCGTCGACGAGGTCGACCGGCTGCTGCGCGGTGATGTTCTGGTGGACCTGCTCAACGCCGTTCGCCAAGGTGTCCGTGCCTCGGTCGAGTCGTACTCGCTCAAGCAGATCGAGAAGTTCTACATGCCGAAGCGCGAAGGACCGGTCACCGAGGCGGGTTTCAGCGTGGTCGCCTTCGAGACGTGGCTGAAGAACGGCGACCAGACCATCCTCGACGGGATCGCCGCGTACAACCGCGACGACTGCGTGTCGACATGGCTCCTGCGCGGCTGGCTCGAGCAGCGCCGCGCCGAGGCCGTTCTCCGCTGGCCCGAGCTCGACTGGACGCGACCGGTGGTGGCGGCTGCGACGGAACCGGCCTCCGTCACGGACTGGATCGAGGCGGTCGAGAGTCGGGTCACCGGGCTGACGGCGGACCTTCTCGAGGACGACGACTCCCCAGTGGCAGAAGGTCGCCGGCTGCTCGCCGACCTGCTCGATTGGCACCGCCGCGAGGAGAAGTCGCAGTGGTGGCGCTGGTTCGAGCTCAAGGACGACCTGACCATCGAACAGCTCGTCCTCGAGCGCGACGCGCTGGCCGGCCTCACCTTCGTCGACGAGTTCGACGGGCAGGGCATCATGCTCCACCGCCGCTATCGGTTCGAACCGCAGGACCACGGCTTCGACCCGGGGGACGAGGTCTTTTCCACCGGGACCGGCAAGGCTGCCGGCACCATCGTGTCGATCGACGACGCAGGCGGGCTGATCGAGCTCAAGCGATCGCGGAACGCGGCATGGCCGCATCCGCGCGCCCTCATCGGGCCCGCCCCGCTGACGAGCGGTCCCCAGAAGCAGGCGATGCTCCGCGTCGCCGATTCGGTCATCGCCGGCGGCATCGACGGCGACGGCCCGTATCGGGCGGTGCGGGACATGCTCCTCCGACTCCCGCCGCGCCGAGCCGGTCGCCTGGGCGCCCCGCTCGTCGAGCCGGGCGAGGACGTCGTCCTGGCAGCGCGTCGGCTGGCGCTCGAGCTTGCGTCCGGGACCCTGCCGATCCAGGGGCCACCCGGCACCGGCAAGACGTATGCCGGCGCTCGGATGATCCTCGACCTCGTCGCTGCGGGACGCCGGGTCGCGGTCACGGCGCAGTCGCACAAGACCATCAGCAACCTTCTCGAGGAGCTCGTTCGGGCGGCCAACGAGGAGCACGTGACGGTCCGGATCCTCCAGAAGGCGGACGCCGACGTGAGCCCGATCGCGGGTGTGACCCGGGCGAACGCAAACGATGACGTCAGCGCCGCGCTCGCAGCCGACGCGGTCGACGTCGTGGCCGGGACCGGCTGGCTGTTCGCGCGACCCGAGTTCGACGGCGCCTTCGACGTCCTGTTCGTCGACGAGGCCAGCCAGATGTCGCTCGCGAACGCGGTGGCGATCGGATCGTGCGCTCGGTCCATCGTCCTGATCGGCGACCAGAACCAGCTCCCGATGGTGACCCAGGGCGTCCACCCGGGCGATGCCGCCGCGTCGTCGCTCGAGCACCTCGTCGGGGACGCGACGACCATCCCCCGCGAACGCGGGCTGTTCCTCGAGACGTCCCGCCGGATGCATCCTGCCGTCAACGCGTTCATCTCACCGGCGTTCTATGGCGGCCTGCTCGACACGTATCCGGGCACCGAGCGTCGGCGCGTCGACGGTGAGGATGCCGTCCTGTCCGGGGCCGGGATCCGCTGGCTGCCGACGCCCCACACCGGCAACGGAGCACGCTCGCGCGAGGAGGCCGAGGTCGTCGCGGCGGCCGTCGCCGGTCTGCTCGGCATGACCTGGCAGGACAGGGACGGGCAGCACAGGCCGATCACGGTCGACGACGTCATCGTCGTCGCGCCGTACAACGCACAGGTCGCCGAGATCCAGGCGGCCCTCCAGCGGACGATCGGACGGCGCGGCAATGTCGGGACGGTCGACAAGTTCCAGGGGCGCGAGGGCGTCGTGGCGATCTACTCGATGGCGAGCTCGAGTCGCGAGGATGCTCCGCGTGATATGGGCTTCCTCTACTCGCGCAATCGGCTCAACGTCGCGATATCGCGGGCGAAGAGCCTCGCCCTGCTTGTCGCCTCCCCGACCCTCCTCGAGGCTGGCTGCCGGACACCGGAGCAGATGCAGATGGTGGATGCCCTGTGCAGGTTCGTGGAGGTCGCTGCCGAGCAGGCGGTTCCGGTCCCGATGGCCTGAACCCTAGCTGCCGCCTATCTCGCGGATCACCCAGGCCGCCAGGACGCGAGCGCAGTCCTCGACCTCGGCCAACGAGACGCGTTCGTCCGCGCTGTGGGCCACCCGCACGTCGCCCGGGCCGAAGATGACGCACGGCGTGTCGGCGACGTTGACGAACAGCCGCATGTCGGCGCCGTAGGGCTCGCCGAGCATCGTCGGCCGCCGTCCCGTCACCGCCTCGACGGTCTCGGCGAGCGCGACCGGCAGTGGATGGTCCGACGCGACGCGGGCCGAGCCGAACCGGCCGCCGGTGATCTCGACCGTGGCAGGGTGGTCGCGCAGGAAGTCGTCGGCGGCGCACGCCGCGGCGATGACCGCTCGGAGCTCGGCCTCCGCTTCGGCGGGCGATTGGCCGAGACGGACGCCATAGCGCCCGTCGGCGGTGACCCGGTCGAGCACGGTGGAGGCCCACTCCCCGCCCGCGACGATGCCGATGATCGTCGGGTATGGCAGTCCAAGGGCGGTCATCAGCGGATCGGTCTCGGCGGCGTTGCGACGAGCCTCGTCGGCCTCGAGCGCCCGGCTCAGCACGAACAGCTTGTCGAGCGCCGAGACACCCTCGCGCCGCTGCGAGGCGTGCGCGGCCCGTCCGGGCACGGTCAGCCGGAACGTGATGGCGCCCGCGTGCGCGACGACGACATCGAGGTTCGATGGCTCCGTGATGATCGCGACGTCGCCGCGGACCCCGGCCCGGATCGCGGCCAGCGTTCCCTGCCCGCCGTCCTCCTCGGATGGCACGAGCGCGACGACCAGCTCGCCGCCGAGCCGCTCCAGCTCGCCGGTCGTACCGAGCGCCCGGACCGCCGCCAGGATCGACGCGACACCACCCTTCATGTCGCACGCCCCGCGGCCGTAGAGCGAGCCGTCGCGGATCTCCGCGCCCCACGGATCGGCCGTCCAGGTCGCCGGGTCGCCCGGCGGGACGACGTCCAGATGCCCCGACAGCACGATCCGCCGCCCGCCGGGCCGACCGGCCCGACCGATCACGACCGGCAGCGCCGTCCGCGCCATCTCCTCGCCGGGCCAGTCGGGGTCGGCCCGGATCGCCGCGAGTGACGGCTCGACCACCTCGACCGCCAGACCGAGCTCGCGCAGCGCGTCCGCTGCCCACGCCATGACCGCCTCCTCCGAGCCGGTGATGCTCGGGATCCGGACGAGCGCCGTCAGGTCCGCGACGAGCCGGTCGCGGTCGATCGGCGGGCGCCGCGGCGTCAGCCACGGAGGATCGGCCGGGTCATGCACGTCGGCCCGCCCGAGCCGTTGACTCCGATCTCGGTCGCCGGGTACGCGTGGACCTCGCAACCGGCCGCCGCGAGCGCGGCCGCGGTCCGCGGGTTGCCCTCGGCCACGATGACGACTCCGGGCCGCACCGCCAGCACGTTGCAGCCGAGGGTCGGGAACTCCTCGTCGGGGACCTCGATCAGCCGGACCCCGAGCTCGCGGAGCAGGGCCCAGAGCCCGACCGGCAGGAGCGGCAGGTAGACGACCGCGAGGTCGTCGGCGACCGGCGAGATGACCGACAGAAGGTGGATCAGCTCGGCCGGACCGCGCCAGTACGGCACGTCGAAGACCCGCACGTCCCCGCCGACGAGCGCCGCGAGCTGACGGGCGCCGGCGTCGTTGGTCCGCAGCGTCCGTCCGATGCACAGCAGGTCCGGTCGCAGCCAGAACGTGTCGCCGCCCTCGACCGTGCCGGGCGCCTCGATCCGCCCGACCGTCGGGATCCCGGCGGCGGCCGTCCAGGCCTCGATGACGGCCGGCTCGGGCGCCCGGTTCGGCTTCCCCGGCCGGAGCGCGATGGCGCCCCGAATCGCTCACGAGGAGCGGATCGAAGGTGTAGACGAGATCCGGGCGAGTCGATCTCGGTCTCGAGGACGTGGACGCGTCGGCCCGAGCGCCGCGAGCAGTCTCGACGAAGGCGGCGTGCTCGCGCTGCGCGACAGCGAGGTCGACGGCGTGCAGGAAGCCGTGGGCCGGGTCGTCGAACGCCGCCCCGAACGCCGACCCGGGCCGTTTGACGAGCACGTCCCGCAGAGGCGCGGTCATGCTCTGGGCGCCGAAGCGCCGATCGGTCAGCGATCATGGCCAGCAGGATAGCCGCCGCGCTGGGTCGATGGTCCGCCTTGTCTCGTGGCCTGGTCCGCGGTCCATCATCGCCCGATGCAGCCTGACCGCAGCAGCTCGTCACCGGATCGTCGGCGTCGTCGGAGCGCTTGTCCTCCTGTTGACGCTGGGGTCCGTCGGGCGCCAGCGCGCAGACCGTCGTCAAGCTCACCCAGGTCGTCACCGGGCTCGATACGCCTGTCTTCCTCATCGAACGCGGGCGACGGCTCGGGACGGCTGTTCGTCGTGGAGCAGCCCGGCCGGATCATGGTCGTCAAGAACGGCGCGGTCCTGCCGACCCCGTTCCTCGACATCTCGGACCTGGTCTCGACCGGCGGCGAGCAGGGTCTCCTGGGACTCGCATTCCACCCGAGCTACAAGTCCAACGGCTTCTTCTACGTCGACTTCACCCGGCTGGACGGGGCCACCGTCATCCAGCGCTATGCGGTGTCGTCATCCAACCCGGACGTTGCTGTCCGGTCGAGCGCGACCAAGATCCTGATCGTCGGCCAGCCATACGCCAACCACAACGGCGGGATGCTCGCGTTCGGGAAGGACGGCGACCTGTACATCGGGATGGGCGATGGCGGCTCGGGCGGGGACCCGGGGAACCGAGCGCAAAGCATCAGCACGTTGCTCGGCAAGATCCTGCGGATCAACGTGAACGGCTCGGTCGGGACCCGGCACTACCTGATCCCAGCCACGAACCCGTACGTCGGCCGGACCGGGCTGGACGAGATCTGGTCGCGCGGGCTGCGCAATCCGTGGCGCTTCTCGTTCGATCGGCTGACGGGCGACCTGTGGATCGGCGACGTCGGCCAGGATCGGTACGAGGAGGTCGACCGCTCCCTCGCCCCGTCGACGGGCAAGAGCCCGTGGTCGCAAGCCTGAACTACGGCTGGCGGGTCATGGAGGGCGCCCACTGCTACAACCCGTCGACCGGCTGCGACCGGTCGGGCAAGGTCGTGCCCGTGGTCGAGTACCCGCACACCCAGGGCTGTGCCGTCACCGGCGGCTACGTGTACCGCGGGAAGCAGGTCCCCGCGATCTCCGGCCACTACATCTTCGGCGATTTCTGCTCTGGGACGGTCTGGATGATCCCGCGGGGCGGCGGCACCGAAGGTGCAGCTGTTCGATACGCCCTACTCGGTCAGCTCGTTCGGTGAGGATGAGTCCGGCGAGCTGTACCTCGTCGATCGCGGCGGGACGATCTACAAGTTCGCGACCAGCTAGACGCGAAGAGAGCGCCGCGGGACCGGCGTATCGTTGCAGTGTCAACGAATATCCTCTCGTCCGTCGGGGAGGTGGTAGCATCGCAAGCGTGGCACTCCACGAACCGGTCCCGCGACCGTTGACCGCACGCGACCCGCGGCTGGCGCCGTGGCGTGCGTTCCTGCTCGCGCATGCGCGCGTGTCGCGACGGCTCGATGAGGAGCTGCGCGCCGAGCACGACGTGTCGTTCGCCGAGTACGACGCGCTCCTGACGATCGCCCAATGCGCCGCCACGCCGGATCCGGATGGGTCAGCTGGCCGAGGAGGTGCTGCTCAGCAAGAGCGGCGTGACCCGCCTGATCGACCGCCTCGTGAGCGATGGCCTGGTCGAGCGGAGCGCCTGCCTCGCCGACGCGCGCGGTGCCGAGGCTGTCCTGACCGATCGCGGCATGGCGCGGCTGCGCGCCGCGTCTCGGACGCACCTGCGCGGGATCAGCGAGCATTTTCTGGCCGTCGTCGACGCCGCCGACCTCGAGACGCTCGAGCGGGCGATGACCGGGATCGCACGGCAGGCCGGACCGGGCCGCGGTGAACCGGAGATCTGCGCCCCCGACCTGGCCGAGGCGCCGAGCTCGACCACCGCCCGCTGACCGATCGGTGGCGGGCCACCTGTACGCCGGGACGAGCGGCTTCGCCTACCCCGGCTGGGTGCCGCGTTTCTATCCGAAAGGGACCGGCGCGTCCGGGTTTCTGAGCCATTACGCCGGGCGCCTCGACGCGGTCGAGCTGAACAACACCTACTACGCGTCTCCGACGGCGCCGAAGGTCGCCGCCTGGGTGGCCGCCACACCGCCCGACTTCCGCTTCTCGGTCAAGGCACAGCGCGGCGGGTCGTTCCGCTCGCTCCAGGTCGACCCCGCCGAGAGCGTCGCCTGGCTGACCGGCCCGTACCGCGCGTTCGGGGAGCGGCTCGGGACCGTCCTGTTCCGCGTCCCCGACACCATGAAGAGGGACGACGCCAAGCTCGCCGGCCTGCTTGGCGCGTGGCCGCCGGACCTGCCGCTCACCCTCGAGTTCCAGGATCCGTCGTGGCACGTCGACGAGACGTTCGACGCGCTCGCCCGGGTCGGAGCCGCCCTGTGCTCGACCGAGCTGCCCGAGGACGCGGAGCCGCCGACCATCCGGCGGACGGGCTCGTTCCTGTACCTGCGCCTGCGACGGAACGACTACACGGCCACAGAGCTCGACGCCTGGGCATCGCGGCTCGAGCCGTTCCTCACCGCGGGCGACGACGTGTACGTGTTCTTCCGCCACGACGAGGCGGGACGCGGGCCGGAGCTGGCGCTGGCGCTGACGGAGGCGGTCGCGCGGATCAGCGCCAGTTCCGCTGAGCGGCTCGCGGCCGATCTCGGGTCGGGGATGCCGATCAGCCCCGGTCGCCTTCGGCCGGGCCGAACACGACCAGGAGCTCGAGCCGCTGGGCGATGTCGTGGAAGCGATGCGGCACGGCGGCGCCGACGAAGATGACCGAGCCGGGCACGACCGGGCGCGTCTCCTCGCCGACCGTGACCATCCCGCGACCGGCGAGCACGTAGTACAGCTCGTCCTCGGTGTGGGGCGATTGCAGGTCGATGGCACCGGCCTCGAGGACGTAGATCCCGCCCGACAGGTCCGGGACCCGCAGGAATTCGTGGTAACGCGTGCCGGCGGCCGCCTGCGCGGCCACCAGGTCGGTCGACTCCCAGGCCTCCATGGCGCTCCTTTCAGCCCGCACCGGGAAGAGCCGGTCGAGATCGCGCGGCCTCCCGGGCGCAGGGTAGCAGCGCCGATGCGCCGCAGGACGCCCGCCGCCGATCCCGGCTAGCATCGGCCGATGTCGCGGATGCGTGGGGCCGCCTTCGTGGCCGTCGTCCTGGCCTTGGCAGCCTGCTCGCCCGCGGCGTCCACGGCGCCGGGCCTGACCGGTTCGCCACCGCTCGAGACGCCGCCGCCGTCCACGCGACCCCGACGCCCTCCGAGCTCGCCCGTGTCATCGTCGTCGGGCACGTCGGCATCGCCTGCCGAGTTCGTTCGACCCGAAGGCGGCCAAGGCCACGGTCACGGTCGCCGTCACCGGTCTCACGGATCCATTGGAGGTCGCCAATGCGGGCGACGGGAGCGGCCGGCTGTTCGTCGTCGAGCAGGGCGGGCGGATCCGGATCGTCCGCGACGGAACGCTGGTCGACCGCCCGTTCCTCGACATCGGCGGTCGCATCACGAGCGGCGGCGAGCGCGGCCTTCTCGGCCTGGCCTTCCACCCGGACTTCCCCACCGACCCACGCTTCTTCGTCGACTACACCGACCGCAACGGCAACACGGTCGTCTCGTCATTCCGGGTCAGCGCCGGCGACCCGGACGTCGCCGACGCCGACAGCGAGTCGATCATCCTCCACGTCGACCAGCCGTTCGCCAACCACAACGGCGGCGGCCTCGGGTTCGGACCGGACGGCGACCTGTACATCGCGCTCGGCGACGGCGGCTCCGGAGGCGACCCGCAGGGCAACGGCCAGCGGCTCGACACCCTGCTGGCGAAGATCCTGCGCATCGACGTCGACGGCGGCTCCGCGTCCGGCGCTCCGTACGCGATCCCCGCCGACAACCCGTTCGCCACGACCGCCGGCGCGCGACCGGAGATCTGGCTCTACGGCCTCCGCAACCCATGGCGCTTCCGGTTCGACCGGCGGACCGGCGACCTGTGGATCGGCGACGTCGGCCAGGACGCGTGGGAGGAGATCGACGTCGCGCGCCGAGGCGTCGGCGGGCTGGACTTCGGCTGGAACCGGATGGAGGGCTTCCATTGCTACAGCCCGCCGACCGGCTGCGATGAGACGGGCCTGACACCGCCGGTCGCCGAATACGGCCACGACCAGGGCTGTGCGGTCATCGGCGGGGTCGTGGTCCGCCATCCGGCCGACGGCTCGCTCGACGGCGGCTACCTGTTCGGTGACGACTGCTCGGACCACCTGTGGGTGATCGACCCGGCCGGCGACGGCCGGCGCGAACCTGTGCTCCTGACGGACATGGGCACGAGCGTCAGCTCGATCGGCGAGGCCGAGGACGGGTCGGTCTACGCCACGAGCCTGGGAAACGGCGAGCTGCTGCGGATCGCCGGCGAGCTGACGCCCGCCGGGACGGTGGCTCAGACGTGGATGACGACCTCGATCGAGCCGCGCCGACCGAGCAGCTCGGCGCTCGTCCGGCCGCGCCAGCGGTGGACCAGCAGGTCGACCGAATCGTCGCCGACCGGCAGCCCGGTGATCGGTCAGCTTGCCGAGCCACTCCGGGAGCGTCGGGCGGAGCAGCTCGAGCCGCCGGGCCGATGCGTTGGCCCGCAGCCCCAGCATCGTGTGGAGCAGGTAGAACGGTGCCGCGGCCGACCACGCCTGCGGCGAGCACGCGACCGGGTAGGCGACGGGCGCCCCGACGTCCTCGCGGGCGAAGCCGCAGAACAGCTCGGGCAGGCGCAGGTCCGGGAACCACTGCGCCGATTCGATCAGCCGGCCGGCGAGCAGGTTCGCGCTGTCGGCCGCGCCGCTCGCCTTCAGACCGGCCGCGATGAGCGCGTTGTCGTGCGGCCAGATCGACCCGGTGTGGTAGCCGACCGGGTTGTAGCCGATCTGCCCCGACGCGAACGTGCGGATCCCCCAGCCCGAGAACATGTCCGGCGCGAGCAGGCGCTCGGCCACGATCGGGGCCCGCTCGGCGGACACGATCCCGGTCCACAGCGCCTGGCCCGGGTTCGAGGTGATGCTCGCGACCGGGCGCTTCTCGCCGTCGAGGGCCATCGCGTAGAAACCCGCCTCGGGTAGCCAGAACGCCTCCTCGAACCGCGCCTGCAGCTTCGCGGCGGCCATATCGAGCCGTTCCGCGAGTGGCAGGTCGCCGCGGTGTCGGGCGAGGCGCGCCATCGACCGATACGCGGCGAAGACGTAGCCCTGGACCTCGGCCAGGGCGATCGGCCCGACCGCCGGCTGGCCATCGAGGTGCCGCACCGAATCGCCCGAGTCCTTCCAGCCCTGGTTGAGCAGGCCGAGCTTGGAGCGGCGCTGGTACTCGATGAAGCCGTCGCCGTCGAGGTCGCCCGAATCCTCGATCCAGCGCGAGAGCGGCAAGCGCGTTCGGCCAGAGCCGCTCGAGCAGGGCGTCGTCGCCGGTCCAGGCGTGGGTCTCGGCCAGCAGGATGAGCCACAGCGGCGTCGAATCGATGCTGCCGTAGTAGGCGTCGTGCGGCGTCTCGCCGGCCCGTGCCATCTCGCCGGTCCGCATCTCGTGGAGGATCTTGCCGGGCTCGGCGTCGTGCCACGGGTCGTCGCGCGGTGGCCTGCAGCCGGGCGAGGACCTCGAGCGTCGCGATCGCCAGGCTCGGCATGAACGCGACGGTCTCGAGCGAGGCGATCAGGCTGTCGCGCCCGAACAGGGTGGCGAACCACGGGATGCCGGCCGCGATGTACTACTCGCCGTCGCCCGGGCCGTCGTTGCGGAGCGTGGCCAGGTCGGCCAGCGAGCGGACCAGCGTCCGGTCGAGCAGCTCGTGGTCGGACTGGATCCGCGGCGCGTCGAACGGGCGGTCGCCGGCTGCCTCGGACGCGCGCAGACGCGTCGTCGCCAGGGCGTGCTCGCCCGCCGGCCGCGCACGACGGCCGGCGCCCCGTCGTCGGCCACGTTGGCCGCGACGTGCCAGCCGATGGTCTCGCGGGCACCCGGCTCGAGGGACATCTGCCAGGTCGCGAGGACCGTCGCCTCCGGCCAGGTCTCCGCGTCGTCGATCGGCTCGAGCGTCGCGCCGCCGGCGACGATGGTCGTCGTCCGCCGCAGCCCGTCGACCCCGTCGTAGGCGAACGTGGCGCGGTCGCCCTCGAGGACGATCGGCAGGAGGGTGCCCCGCGCGGCTCGCGGGTAACCACGGACCTCGAAGATGTCGGCCATGTCGACGCCGAGCCCGAGCTCGAGCTCGAGGTGCTCGACCGTGGACGAGTAGTTGACGACGGTGACCGCCTCGCGGAGGTCGCCCTCGATGTGGCGCGCCCGGGTGAGGCTGAGGTCGCGGCGGGCCAGGCTCGATTCGGCGGCCCGCTTGTCGTCCGGGTTGCGACGCAGCTCCGGGTTGGTCAGCTGGATGATGTCCGCGCCGTCCGACTGGTGCGGCCCGCGCAGGAGCGTCAGCGGCGAGCCGTTGAGGCGCAGGATCGAGGTGCACAGGACTCGCGTGTCGAGGTCGTACAGACCGAGGCCGCGGCCGTCGATCCGGATGTCGCCCCGCTGGTCGGTCAGCAGGTACAGGTTGCCCGACTTCGCGACCTCGACGTTGCCGAGGTCCGTGGCCGGGACGATGGTCACGGCCGGCGCCGGGATGGTGCGCGTCGTCGGTGCGCGTCGTAGTCCGCACGGACATGAACGACCTCCGTGTGCCGGTGGGGCCACCATCGTCGCCTCGACGGCGCGAACGTGACCTTGACGGCGGCCCGACGGCCATTGCACGGACCACGCAGATGCGTGACACGAGACTGCAAGACGGCCGTCGCCGTAACCATACGGCGCTTGATGGATCGGGGACGACCATCGCCACATGCCGTCCGACCACACCGTGTCCGTGCGCGCCGGTCGCTCGTCCGCAAGTCGCGACGCCAGCCACATCCACGCGTTGCGATATGCGAGTCGTGTCGCTGCGCGCCAGACGCCTCGGCCCAAGCTGGGGCCGGATCGTCATGTTCTTCGTGCTGGGGCTCGGGGCGACGGCGGCGCTCGTCGCGGTCGTGGCCATCCTCGTCTTCAACGCCCTCATCAGCGTCCTGTCGGTCGGGCTGCCCGATCCGGCCCGGCTCGAGACGCTCACCTTCGCCGAGCCGACGACCATCTACGACCGGTCCGGCAAGGTCGAGCTCGGGCAGTTCGGCGTGGAGGACCGGCGCGTGGTCACGTTCGACGCCGTCCCGCCGCTGGTCCTCGACGCGACCACGACGGCCGAGGACCGCACGTTCTGGACGAATAGCGGGTTCGACGCGGCGGCCATCGCCGCGGCCGCGGCCGAAGGCGCCAACGGCACCAGCGAGCGGGGCGCCTCGACCATCACCCAGCAGCTCGTCCGGGCCCGCCTCCTGCCGTCGAACGTGACCGAGCCCGGCGCCGACAAGTACGTGCGCAAGGCCAAGGAGATCATCCAGTCGATGCGCCTGTCGGACGAGTTCCCGGGCGAGCTCGGCAAGGAGCGGATCATCACCGCCTACCTCAACGAGATCTTCTACGGCCACGGCGCATACGGCATCGCCGCCGCAGCCCAGGTCTACTTCGGGGTCAGCGACCTGGCCAAGCTCACGCCGATGCAGGCGGCCCTGCTGGCCGGTCTGCCGAAGTCGCCGACCACGCTCGACCCGTACCGCTACGCCAAGAAGGACGCCAAGGGCCGGCTGGTCGTCCCGGCCGACAGCCCGCCGGTCGTCCGCGCGGACTGGATCCTGGGCGGCCTGGGCCAGGGGGCGCGCTGGACCAAGCTGCCGCCGAACCAGCTGCAGGCCCAGCTCGCCTCGCCGGTCATCCTCGCCGGCGACCAGGCGCGGGTGCTGCGCGCAGCCCAGTTCACCTGGCAGGTGCGCACCCAGCTCGAGGGCATCCTCGGCGACCAGGGCGCCAACGCCGTCGAGACCGGCGGATACACGGTCATCACGACCCTCGACTGGAAGGCACAGCAGCTCGCCGAGAAGTGGCTGGCGGCGGCCGCCATCGCCCCGAACCTGTCGCGCACGAAGGGCGCCGCCCTGCTCAAGAGCCTCAAGATCCCGGCCAGCGACCTGTCGTGGATCCGCGCCCTGCGCGGGAAGGATCTCCACAACGGGGCCCTCGTCGCGATGGATTACACGACGGGCGACGTCCTGGCCTACGCGGGCAGCGCCGGGTACGAGCGTGACGATCTCGCCAGCGCCAAGTTCCAGCCCAAGTTCGACGTCGCCGGCGACGGATCGCGGCAGCCAGGCTCGGCGTGGAAGCCGATCCTGTACGCCAGCGCGTTCGACAGCCACAAGCTGACGCCGGGCAGCCTGCTCCTGGACGTGACGACCAAGTTCGATGCGCGGCAGGACTGGGTGCCGCGCGACGCCGACCAGCTCGAGCGCGGCCCGGTCCTCGTCCGCAACGCACTCCAGTATTCCCTGAACATCCCGGCCATCCGCGCCCTCCAGCGGGTCGGCAACAGCCAGGTCGACAAGACGGCCGAGGCGCTCGGCATCCGCTTCACCGGCGGGCGTCAGGCGTACCTCCAGGCCGGGCTGGCCGGCGCGATCGGGACCGTCGAGGTGCGACCGCTCGACCTGACGGCGGCCTACGGTGGCCTTGCCAACGGCGGCGACCGGCTGCCGCCGCAGATGATCCTCGAGATCCGCGGACCGGACGGCACGGTCGTCTGGAAGGCGCCGGATCCGACGGGCACGCAGGCCGTCTCGCCGCAGGCGGCCTACCAGGTCACCGACATCCTGGCCGGCAACACCGACAAGAAGCAGAACCCCATCTGGTCGGCCAAGCTCGCGCTCCACAACGGCAAGGGCGGCGCCTACCGGCCGGCGGCGGTCAAGACCGGTACGGCCAACGAGGCGGCCGACCTCGCCACCTACGGCTACCTGGCGCCCCCGGCCGACAGCGCTCATCCCGGCCTCGTGGTCGGCATCTGGATGGGCAACAGCGACCACTCCAACCCCCGCGCCAAGACGCCGGCCACGTCACTGACAGCGGCCGCTCCCCTGTGGCGGGCGTTCGTGAGCGAGTACACCAGCGGCTGGCCGGTCACGAGCTTCAAGCAGCCGCCGGGCCTTGTCCGGGCGACGATCGATGCCTGGACCGGCGGCGCGCCCGGACCGTGGACCAGGGCTCGCACCACGGCCCTGTTCATCGCCGGCACCCAGCCGGGCGCGGCGCACC
Organism: uncultured Chloroflexia bacterium; assembly: GCA_963797685.1. GTDB lineage: Bacteria > Chloroflexota > Limnocylindria > Limnocylindrales > CSP1-4 > SPCO01. Next base: position 576,789 of record CAWCQK010000001.1, read on the forward strand.
AGATCGACCCGCCCGGTCTGCTCTACAGCCAGTCCTGCGGCGGCTATCGCGTCGACCTGGTCAAGGCCGAGCTCGGCCCGACCGCCTGGGACGTCGCCGACGCGGACTGGATGCGTCGCGCGCGATCGGGTCCCGGGGCGCGCGGGCAGTACGACTCGCGAACCGCCTACTTCTGGGGCCGCTCGTCATGGGGTGGCCCGATCGCAGGCTCGTGCTCGTCGTCGTCGTCATCGCATCGCGGCGGCCATCGCGGCCCGCAGCACCCCGTGAAGGACAAGCACGGCAAGCCACCGCATCGCGGATCATCGTCGCCCCGTCACCCTCCCCGAGCGGGTAGCCGGGATGCGTGCGGATGTCATCCCGTGGACGGTCCGAGGCATGGGCCTGGCGGCCGGCGTGGCGCTCGTCGTCGCGCTCGTCGCCCTGGGCGTCGCCGCCGCCCACGTCCTGCTGCTGCTGTTCATCGCGATCCTGCTCGGGTCTGCGCTGGAGCCGTTCGTCGGCGGGATCCGCGACCGGCTGCCGGTCGGCCGCGGGGCGACGATCCTGATCGTCTACCTGGCGTTCTTCGTCACGGTGATCGGCCTGGGGCTCGTCGTCGTCCCTGCCGCCATCGGCCAGGGCCAGACGATCATGGCCCGCCTCCCGACGTTCTTCGACCACGTCCAGCAGTGGGCGTCGACCCTCCGGCCGGCCTCCCTGTCGCGCTCGGTCATCGCGCTCGTGGACTCGGCCAGGGACGCGACCAAGGTCAAGCCGCCCGACCCGAACGAGGTCGTCCAGGTCGGGACGCTCGCGGCCAACGCCGCGATCACCGTGGCCACCCTGCTGACGCTGGTCTTCTTCTGGCTCGTCGAGCACGCCCGCCTCCAGCGCTACCTGCTCTCGTACATGCCGCTCGACGCGGCGGGCCGGAGCGCGCGAAGCGTGGAACGAGATCGAGACGCGGCTCGGCCTGTGGGTCCGCGGCCAGCTCATCCTGATGGGCGCGATGGGTGCGGCGACCGGCATCGCCTACTCGCTGCTGGGCCTGCCGGGGGCGCTGCTGCTCGGCCTGATCGCGGCGCTGACAGAGGCCATCCCGATCGTCGGGCCGTTGCTCGGCGCGATCCCGGCCGTCCTCGTCGCAGCGACCGTCTCGCCGCAGCTCGCGGTCGTCGTGGGTGGCGTCTACATCGTCCTGCAGCTGGTCGAGGGCAGCGTCCTCGTTCCGCTGGTGATGCGCAACACGATCGGCATCTCGCCGCTTCTCGTCCTTCTCAGCCTGCTCGTCGGCGGCGCGGCCGGCGGCCTGGTCGGCGCGTTCCTGGCGGTGCCGGTCGCGGCATCCATCGAGATCGTCCTCAGCCGCGTCCAGGCCCGCGACGTCCCCGTCGCCCAGGATCCGGCCGCCATCGAGACACCCGACGAGGACGCAGATCGACGCCGACGGGGAATTCGCTGCCCGACAAGCGCCACGGCGCCGGCCGACGTGCCCTGCCGGCCGAGGTCAGCCGAGCGCCGTGACCGCGATCCCGTGCATGGCGACCGCCGGTGCCTCGGCGGCGTCGCGGCGCCAGTCGGCCAGGCGCCCGCCGTCGTAGGCCGCCACCGGCGTGAGGTCGATGAACGACGCCGGATCGGCGGCCTCGATCCGATGGCCCGGCGGACCGGCCGGGCAATGGAACACGTCGCCGGTGGCCACCACCTCGACGTCCCGTTCCCACTCGATGGTCATGCTCCCCGAGATCACCAGGCCCCAGTGCGGCGCGTCGCACCAGTCGGAGCTGTAGCCACTGCGCTCACCCATCCGGACGCGACTCATCACGTAGCCCGACATCGGCCACGCCTCGCTCTGGATCGTCCCTGCCGGCACCTCGAGCGGCGTGACCGGCGGCACGATGATCCCACCCGATCGCCGAGCCACGACCGTGAACCCCGCCGCAGTCAGCCGGCCGTTGCTGACGTCGATGGCGGGGTCGACCGGCGCGAAGCCCGCCAGCGTCACCCGGCCGTCGGCCTCGAACCGATGCGACGGTCCTCCGGCCGGGACGTGGAAGGCGCGCCCCGAACGGATGGTCTCGCGCCGCCGACCGCGGACGAAGGTCAGCTCGCCGTCGATGACGAAGCCCCAATGGGCCTCGGTGCATGGTCGCTCGAGAGACGTCCCGGCCGACCCGCCGGCCCCCGTCTGGGCGAGGACGTATGCCATCGAGTCGAGGATGACGAATTGGACTTGGAGGCCGCCCTGGCTGAGCGTCCGAAGGTGGCCCGGCGCGACGTGCAACGTGCTGGACTCCGCAACGTGGCTTGTCGTTGATCTGGGGGCCACGAAGTATAGCCACAGGCGCCCGAGATCAGTTGCGATGCCGATGCAAGACCGTTGCCCACGAGCACGCACCACGCGTAGCGACCGACCTGTTCACACTTGATGGGTTCGGCCGGCTCTCGACGCGCTCGGCGGACAGCCGCTCACAGCCTCGAGGAGCCGTGCCAGAGCCCACCACACCAGCTCAGGTCGAAACGCCGCCGGTCGGCCGATCGGCTGGCGTTCCCCGTCTCGATCGACCGCCTCATCGCGGCCTGGCACAGACGATCCTCGATTCGGTCGCGGAAGCCATCCTGGTCTTCGACCCCGAGACAGGCTCGATCCAGGATGTCAACCGGGGCGCCTGCGACCTGTTCGAACGGTCGGTCGGCGACCTCGTGGGTCACCGTCTCGACGAGTTCCTGGGGCCGGCGACCGTCGCGCGCCTGAGCCGGCCCGTCGGGTCATCGGCGTCGGGCGATCGCGAGGTCCAGACCGTCCTGTCGGAGCTCCGCCTCGGCGGCGACCGCTCGATCTCGGTCGAGTTCGTCGCCCAGCCGGTCGAGCTGCCGGACGGTGGTCACGGCGTGGTCGCCATCGCGCGCGACGTCGGCGAGCGGATCGAGGTCCAGGTACGACTGCAGCGGCTGGCCCAGGCCGAGCACGCGCGTGCGGCGGAGCTCAACGCCGTCATCAGCGCGATGGGCGAGGCGGTCATCGTGTGTGGGGCGGACGGCACGATCAGCCTCGCGAACCCGGCCGCTCACCGGCTGTTCCCCGAGGTCGACGAACGGTCCTACGCCGACATCCTCGCCGAGCTCCACGACCCGGCCGACACGGCGCCGCGACTGCGGTCCGCCGGCGGGCCGGTCGAGCTGCCCACCCGCCGCGACCGCGACCGCTGGATCGAGATCTCGACGTACCCGGTCAACGACACGCTCGGTCACGTGACAAGCGGCGACGAGACCATCGTGGTGATGCGCGACGTGACCGAGGCGCGTCGCCGCGAGGCGGTCCGCGAGACGTTCATCGGGATCCTGTCGCACGAGCTGCGGACGCCGGTGACGACGATCTTCGGTGGGGCCAAGCTCCTGGCGCGGGAAGCGTCGACGCTCGACGAGGAGACCAAGCGCGGGATCTTCCATGACATCCACAGTGAGGCGGAACGCCTCCAGCGGTTGGTCGAGGATGTCGTCGCCCTCAATCGTTTCGGCGATGGCCCCGGCGAGATCGGCCTCGAGCCGGTCCTCTTCCAGCGACTCGTGCCCCGCGTCATCGAGTCCGAGCAGGATCGCTGGCCGGGCGTGTCCTTCGCGCAGGAGATCGAGCCCGGGCTGCCGACCGTGTCGGCCGATCCGACCTACGTCGAGCAGGTCATCCGCAACCTGCTGTCGAACGCCGCCAAGTACAGCGGGGCAGGCAGCACGGTCACGGTCACTGTCGTCGCGCGCGACGACGAGGTGGTCACCCGCATCCTCGACGACGGTCCAGGCTTCCCAGCCGACGAGGCCAGCCGCCTGTTCGACCTGTTCTACCGGTCGCCCGGCACCGCCGGGACAGCGGGCGGCGCCGGCATCGGCCTGTTCGTGTGCGCCCGGCTCATCGCTGCCATGGGTGGCCGGATCTGGGCGCTCCCGCTCGATGGCGGCGGGGCCGAGTTCGGCTTCGCCATCCGCGTCCTGCACGAATAGGCGTCAGAGCCAGCCGTCACAGCCAGCCGCGGCGGCGGACCACGAGCAGGATCACGACGGCCAGCGCGACCATCGCCCCGATCACGACCCAGAAGTTGTCGGGGTTGCTGAAGAACGGCGGCTGGAAGTTCATCCCCATCACGCCGGCCAGGACGACCGCGGGGAGAAGAACGGCCGACAGCAGGGTCAGCACCTTCATGACGTCGTTGGTGTCCTGCGCCGACCGGCCCATGTGGATGTCGAACGTCCCGAGCAGCAGGTCACGCAGGTTCTCGACCGCTTCGAGCGCGCGCTCGAGCCGGTCGGTCAGGCCCGGCCACGGCTTCCCAAGCTCGTCGTGCAGCTCCATCTCCGGCCGTGCCAGCGCGGCGAAGGCGATGCGATGCGGGGCGAGACTGCGACGGATGAAGCCGATCCGCCGACGCAGACCGACGATCCCGACCAGCACGTCCGAACCCCGCGGATGGCGGAGGGCGCTTTCATCGAGGGCGTCGATCTCGCGCTCCATGCTCTCGACAACCTCGAGGTAGTCGGCCAGGACCTCGTCGGTGATGGCGGCCAGAAATGCCCCCGCGTCAAGCGCGCCGAGGGTCGTCTCGCCTTCGGTCGTGGCATCGAATCTGGTGAACGCGCGGACATGGCCGTCGTGGACGGTGACGACCCAGTTCCGGCCGGCGATGACGTCGATCGGGCGGCGCACGAGCTGTTCCGCGTCGTCACCCGACGCTGGCTCCACCGCCATCAGGATCAGGTGGATATGGTCGGGATAGGCGGTCAGGTCGGCCCGCTCAGGGGCCTCGATCAGCCTGCCGACGAGACCCGGCGCCAGGCCGACGATCGCGGCGATCCGGTCGAGGTCGGCGCGCCGGCGGCCCTCGAGGTCGATCCACAGCAGCTGGCGATCGCCGAGCTTCTCCGGGCTCACCTCGTCGAGGGCGATCTCTCGATCGCGGCCGTCGGCGTCGTACAGGCGGGCGCGTGGTCCGACCGCCGCCGGCGCTGATCGGACGGTCGGGCAGCTGGCTCAGCGGAGGATCGCGAGCAGGGCGACCACGACGAGCGCGAGACCGGCCGTCACGTACTGGAGGACGTCCATCGCGCGATCGTTGCGCGCACCCGCCCCCGGATCGACGATCCGGCGCTGTTCGACTCGGGAGATCGGGAGGTGAAGCATCGATAGGGTTCCTTCATGCTCATGCAGGCCGTCAGCCGCAGCATCGAGCCTTCCCCATCCCGCGCATGTGCGCGGCGCGCTCACCGTCCATCGCGGATGCATTGCAGCTCCGGACCGCCGGGCCGCCGGCCGCCGGCACGCTCGCATCGCGTGACCCACGAGGGCGCTGACATCTGCTTGTTATGCCGCATGCGACGCGCGTTGTCCGCCGACCCCTCCGGGGACGCGACAGTGGTTGAAGAGTCCCGGGTTCCGGGACCGACTGGATCTCATGGCCCCGAGCAGGAGATGCCCGGGTGAGATGGAGGCAATCGGATGAACATCATCGCGTGGATCGTCCTCGGCGCCATCGCCGGCTACCTGGCCGGCTTCCTCGTCAAGGGCGACGAGGGGCTGGGCGTCATCGGGCACATCGTCCTCGGCATCGTCGGCGCCCTGGTCGGTGGCTTCCTGGCCAGCGTCCTGTTCAACGTCAAGCTCGATGGGCCGTTGGACATCACGACCATCGTCGTCTCGGTGATCGGTGCGATCATCGTGGTCTTCCTGGTCAACCTGGTCACCAGCCGGTCGCGCAGCACCGTCTGACCCCACGCCGTACCAACACTCGGGAGCGTCCACCCGTCAGGGTGGACGCTCTTTTCATGTCCCGGACGCCACGCGACTGCAACGCCGAAGGTCCCTGCCGCCGGTCCCCCCGCGACAGGTGAGCGGGCATGCTGGAACCAGTCGGTCCCCGTGCCACTGGGGGTCCGGGGACCGACGCTCCACCTCCTCGGACGATGCCGAAGGGACGAATTGCGATGAGATTGCAATGTCTTGCCGAACCGTCGTTTCGATGTTGCACGGGACGTGCCCCTAGGCTCGTGGGACACCAGACAAGCACTCGATCCCCTGGCGCGCCAGTGACGGGGCGCAACAGGACTTGCACGGACGACCCGGGCCCCCTCCCCGGGTCGTCCGTTGCCATGTCTGGACCCGGATCCCGCCAACCGATCCCAGCCTGACGAAGGAGACACCACATGACGACGCCCACATCCGATCGACCGATGACCGGCAACGGCAGCACAGCCGATGACGGAAAGCTCGCCGCCGTCGGCGAGTCCGTCTCCGGTGCGGCCGAGACCGTCAAGGACACCGCCGCCGACGCGGTGGCGCGACTTCCAGAGGTCGCCGCAACCACTCGCGCCGCCATCGAGGACGCGAACCGTCAGATCAGTGCCGGTAGCGACGAGATGCTCGCGGCCGGGACGCTGCTGTCCTTCGGCTTCGGCATCGGACTCCTCGTCGGGGGCGCGAACCGCTTCCTCGTCGGAGCTGCCCTGGTGCCGGCCGCCATGCTCGGCTTCAACCTGCTCGATCGCAGCACCCGTGCCGCGAAGACAGGGGCATCCTCTCGCCTGCAAGGCCGTTGATAGCGCGGCCCGTGACTCGGGTGAGTGCGCGGCACGCCCCGGCCCATACCTTGAACTCAAGGGTCGCGCACCTGTGTCGCGACCGAGACCTGGGAGAACCGAACGATGGATGACGCGAAGCGCACCTACCGCGACGTGGAGAAGGACAGCAAGCAGGCCTGGCGCGAGAGCGACGGCGGCGAGGGTCCGGCCGACAAGATCGGCGACGCGGGCGATGAGATCCGCAAGGACCTCGGCAACGCCGGCGACACCGTCAGCGAGGTCGGCAACGACGTCAAGCGCGACGTGACTGAGCCCCGCTGAGCCGCGATCTCGGAGACGAAGCCCCCGGCCACCGGCCGGGGGCTTCGCCATGTCCAGGCGCTTCGGACGCGAGGCCGATTAGAGGGTCCTGCAAGGCTACGGGCCGTTCCGGAAGCGCTCGTCACACCACGTCCGACCTAGGGTGGACGGACCCCCCAAGCACGAGGAGATCCTTCATGAGAGCCGTCCTTGCGATGTTGATCGTCGCCGCCGCGCTATTCGTCGGCGCCTGCAATTCGTCGTCCAGCCCGTCGCCGACGATCGCGCCGGCGCCGTCGGTCGAATCCAGCCCGGTCGTCCCGGTCGAATCCTCGGCGGCGCCAAGCCCGTCCTGATCGAGCTCCCGCCGACACACGAGGCGTCCCTTCAAGGGGCGTCTCGTTTTTTGGCTGCACGGCTGTAACGCCACCGCAAAGGCCGCTGAGGGTACGGGACCCGTCGCTGCCTCACGATTCACTCATGCAGCAGCGCGAACGGGTGGCGCGCGTGGATCGGACCGGGCCAGAGGCGTCCGCGATGGCCCGCCACCTCACCACACGATGGCGAGTGATGCGATGAGCGATCGCAACGACTCGTTCGACCCCATGGGCCGCGACACGTTCCTCGACATCGTGGCGCATGAGCTTCGCACGCCGGTGACCACCATCTACGGCGGCGCACAGCTGCTGGCGACCCGTGACCTGTCGGATTCGCGCCGCCGCGCGGTGGCAGCCGACATCCGCTCGGAGGCAGACCGCCTGTATCGCCTGGTCGAGGACCTCGTGGTGCTCGTCCGCTCCGAACCCGACGGATTGCGGCCAGTCGGCGAGCCGATCGCGCTCGGTCACCTGGTCGAACGGGCGATCGAGCAGACTCTCGCGCTCCATCCCGGGGCCCGCGTCCGCCTCCTGGGCACGCGCGATGTCGCCGCAGACGGCGCCGACGAGGTGCTGGTGATGCACGTCCTGCGCAACCTGCTCGATAACGCAGTTCGCTACGGAGCCGCAGGAGAACCGATCGAGGTGATCGTGGGCGGACCGCCGACCGAGGTCACCGCACGGATCATCCACCATGGCGGGCAGCCGACCCAGGATGTCGACCCATTCGCCCTGTCGTCCGACGCGCCCGCGACCGACGCCGGCCGGGCCGGCGCCGGGATCGGCCTGTTCGTCGCGGAACGCCTCGTGCGGGCGATGGGCGGGCGCATCTGGGCGTTGCCGTCTGGTCGGGACCGGGTCGAGTTCGGGTTCGCGCTGGGCTCGGGCGCACGGCGTGCCGACGCCTGAGGCTCTTCGCCCTCGCCCGATCCTCCGCAGCCTCCGGGCGTCCGCAAGGCCCTTCGGCCGCTAGGGGCTTCGAGGCGCTCGGCGGCGCCGCTTTCCTTCGCGCAGTCGACGCCGAAGCAGCGCGACGACCTCGGCTTCCTCGGCCGGATCGGCCAGCTCGTCGGGCATGTCGGCGCGACGGCGCGGGATCTCGCCCTCGACGTACGCCTCGAGGATGGCCGGGTGGACGTAGCTCCGCCTGGCGACCGCCGGCGTGTTGCCGAGCCTGTCCGCGGTCAGCCGCACGGCCTCGACCACCCTGCGCCGAGCCGCAGGCTCCTCGGTCGCGGGTTCGGCCCCCCGGAGCGCGCGATAGGCGAGGACAGTGCCCGCCCACGTCCGGAAGTCCTTGGCACTGATCTCGGCCCCGGAGATCTCGCGCAGGTACTCGTTGACATCGTCGGACCGGATGTCGTGCTGCTCGCCGTCCGGACCGATGTACTGGAAGAGCTCCTGACCGGGCAGGTCCTGGCAGCGACGGACCAGCGCGGCCAGGCGCCGGTCGCGCAACCCGACCTCTGCCTGCCGGCCGGACTTGCCACGGAAGCGGAAGCGGATCGCAGTCCCGGTGACCCGTGCGTGCCGCGAACGGAGCGTGGTCAGGCCGAACGACCGGTTGAGCCGCGCATATTCCTCGTTGCCGACCCGGATCAACGTCGTCTCGAGCAGCCGGACCACCGCGGCCAGGACCTTCTCCCGCGCGAGGCCCGGGCGCGCGAGGTCCTTCTCCACCTGGGTGCGGATGCGAGGCAGGACACGGGCGAAGTCGATGAGTCGCCCGAACTTGTCGTCGTCGCGGCGGGCTCGCCACAGCGCGTGGTAGCGGTACTGCTTGCGGCCGCGCGCGTCACGCCCGGTGGCCTGGAGGTGGCCGTTCGGGACCGGGCAGATCCACACGTCGGTCCAGGCCGGCGGGATGGCGAGGCGGCGGATGCGTTCCAGCGTGGCCTTGTCGCGGACGAGGCCATCGTCCGGGTCCCGATAGGAGAAGCCGCGGCCGGAGCGGTGTCGGGAGATCCCGGGTCGTGCATCGGTGGCATAGCGCAATCCCGCCGCGCGCGCGGCGTCGCGTTCTGCATCGTCGGTCATCGGCGGGATCCCCGCGACCAGACGCCCTCGCGGGCTGCGATGGGGTTGGGATGGGCGGTGGCAGGGCGGTGCGGTCGTGCGAAACGGCCCTGCGCGCACGCTGGCGACATGATCGCGAAGACGACACCAGGCACGGCCGGCGGGCGTCGCGTCGTGGGCGGCGGCTTGATCCACGACGGGCAAGCGCGGAGCCCAGAGCGGGCGGACCCGAGCTCCCACAACGAGCGCGTCCGGCTGATCACGTTCGTGTGGAGTGGCCGGACCGGCGACCAGCCGGTGATCTTCGCCGACCGCTCATGGCTGCAGTGATCCCGCGCTGACGATCGGGAACGGTCGCCGGGGACCAGCTGAACCCGACGGTCGCCGCTCAGGAGGCCCGGCCGGCTGCCGTCGTGACCTGACCCAGCACTCGGGGCCGCTTGTCGGCTGCCCCGCCATGGGCCGTGTCGGCGGCGCCCTCGAGCATCGCCCGGTAGATCGACCTCGTACTTGTCGGTCATGCGCTGCGCCGAGAACCGGTCGATGACCGACTCGCGGATCGCTTCACGGTCAAGGTCGGCGACGCGCTCGACCTGGAACGCGAGCTGCTCGGCATCGTCGCCGAAGAACCCGTCGACTCCGTCGCGGATGATCTCCGGGAGCGCGCCGACCCGGCGCGCGACCACCGGCGTCCCACACGCCAATGCCTCGATCGCGACGAGTCCGAACGGCTCGGGCCAGGAGCCTGGCATGAGCGACGCGTACGACTCGGCGAAGAGCAGGTCACGGTCGGCCTGCTCGAGCTCGCCGAGGTACTCGACGGAGCTGCCGGCGGCCTTGAGGGCGGGCTCGAACACGTCGTGGAGGTAGTCCTGCTCGCCCGACAGCGGGCCGGCCTTGGCCGCGATGCGCAACGGACGCCCGGTCTTGAGGGCGATCTGCGATCGCCTCGACGATCCCCTTCTCCGGGGCCATCCGGCCGACGAAGCAGAGTCCGTCGCCGCGCCGCCGATCGAACGGGGCGCCGGCGAGCGTGAGGCCGTTGTGGACGATCCCGGCCCACGGCACGTTCGGATGCGTGGCCGCCTGGTTGGCGCTGATGGCGACCAGGCCCGCCGGCGGGTCTCGGAACGTCTCGTCGGCCCATGGCAGGTCGAGCCGGCCGTGGAACGTCGACACGACCGGGATCGGTGCCACGCGCGCCAGCAGGAAGCTCGCCCATTCGAGATGGCTGTGGATGAGGTCGAACTCGCCGATCCGGTCGAGGACATCGTGGATGGTCAGGTAGAAGTACGGCGACGGGTCGCCGTCGTAGCCCTTCGGACGGAGCGCCTCGGGGACGGTCGCGATCAGCCGGCCGGGGACGTCCGAATCGCCACTCGCGAAGGTCGTCACGTCGTGGCCGCGGCGATCGAGCTCGCGGACGAGCTCGACGACGACGCGTTCGGTGCCGCCATACGCACGTGGCGGGACGCGCTCCATCGGTGGGACGACCTGGGCGATGCGGAGTGGCTGACTCATCGATGGTTGCTCCCTTTGGGGCAACGATACCGCGGGTCCGCCGAAACGGACCCGCGGCATCGTGTCGCGTCGCCGGTCGTGGCCCGGCGACGTTCGCTGGCTCGGTCTAGCGGCGGTCGTAGCCGGTCGTGTCCTTGTCGTATCCGGTCACGTCCTCGCCTTCGACATGCTCTTCGGTCTTGTCGCCGGCCCCGGCACCCGCGCCGGCGCCGACCGCACCACCGACGACCGCACCCGGAGGTCCGGCCACGGCACCACCGATCAGCGCACCGGCTGCGGCGCCACCGAGCGCGCCGCTCCCGGCACCGGCCTCGTCGTGTCCTTCGCTCGCCTCACCGGCCACGGCTCCGGCCACGCCGCCGATCGCGCCACCGACGACCGCCCCGGGAGGTCCGGCCACCGCCATCCCGACGGCCGCGCCGCCGAGGACTCCGGCGCCGGCGCCGACGGCCTCGTTGCCGTGCTCGTGCGTGGCGGAGCTGTCGTGGTCGACATGCTCCCGTGATCGACGTCGTGATCGGGAGCGACGGTGCGCTCGTCCTGGGGCTCGTAGGTCGTGCCGACGACGGGCTCCCAGCCGGGCGTCCGCTCGTTCGGGGGTAGGGTCGGATCATCGTTGTACTCCGGATCGTTGCGGTCCACGTGGGCCTCCTGGTGGTCAGCGTGCCGGCGGTCCGCCGGGTCGACGTCGGATGACATCGATTGGCCGCAGCCTAGGGACGGCCGACCCACGCGAGCACCGCACCGGGCCGAGGGAGGCGTATCAGACGCGTGACGAGCGTCGGCTCCGCGAGGCCGATCCGGGTCAGAGGGCGAGCGGGTCCGTCTTGTCGGGATCGATCCCGAGCTCGTCGAGGCCCTTGGCCGCCACGCGCCGCCGGCATCGCCCCGCAGCGGACGAGCGCGACCAGCGTCGCCGCGGCGATGTGCGGCGGGTCGATCTCGAACAGCGCCCGCAGGCCCTCGCGGGTGTCGCTCCGCCCGAAGCCGTCGGTGCCGAGCGCCAGGTAGTGCGGCGGAAGCCAGCGGGCGACCATGTCCGGCAGCGCCTTCATCCAGTCGGTCGCCGCGACGATCGGTCCGCCTTCGTGCGGCAGGATCGTGCTGACGTACGGCGTGCGCGCCTTCTTCGCGTCGGGATGCAGGCGGTTCCAGCGCTCGGCCTCGAGCGCGTCGCGGCGGAGCAGCGGGAACGACGGGGCGCTGTAGACCTCGGCGGCGACCCCGAACTTGTCGGCCAGGAGGTCCCGGGCGGCGAGGACCTGGCCGAGGATCGAGCCGGAGCCGACCAGCCGGGCCGGGTGCGCGTCGCGCCCGAGGTCGGGTGCCGCTGCGAAGCGATAGATGCCACGCAGGATCTGCTCGTCGGTGACGCCCTCCGGGCGCGGCGGCTGGACGTAGTTCTCGTTGTAGATGGTCACGTAGTACGACACGTCCTCGGGCTTCGGGCCGTACATCCGCTCGATGCCGTCGCGGACGACCGCCGCCAGCTCGTAGGCGAAGGCCGGGTCGTAGGCGCGGATGCTCGGGCACGGTCGAGGCGAGGATCTGGGTGTGGCCGTCGTCGTGCTGAAGTCCCTCGCCGTGGAGGGTCGTGCGACCGGCCGTGGCGCCCATCAGGAAACCGCGCCCACGTGCATCGCCGAACGCCCACATCTGGTCGCCGGTCCGCTGGAACCCGAACATCGAGTAGAAGATGTAGAACGGGATGGTCGGCAGGCCGTGGGTCGCGTACGACGTGCCGGCCGCCTGGAGGCTGGCCATCGAGCCCGACTCGGTGATCCCCTCCTCGAGGACCTGGCCGTCGGTCGCCTCGCGGTACGACAGCACGAGGTCCGAGTCGACCGGCGAGTAGCGCTGTCCGAGCGCCGAGTAGATGCCGACCTCCTTGAACAGCGGGTCCATGCCGAACGTCCGCGCCTCGTCCGGGATGATCGGCACGATCCGCGGCCCGAGCTCGGGATCGCGGATGAGATTGCGCAGGATCCGGGAGAAGACCATCGTGGTGCGAGACCGGCGTCGCGCTGCCGGCTGCGAACTCGGCATCGACCGCCGCGGCCGGGGCGGGCAGCGGCTTCGAGCGCACGATCCGACGCGGCAACGGTCCGCCCAGCGCGCGACGCCGCTCGACGAGGTACTGGACCTCCTCCGAGTCAGGCCCCGGGTGGTAGTACGGGGCGTCCTTGAGCGTCTCGTCGGGGATCGGCAGCTCGAGGCGGTCGCGGAAGACCTTGAGCTCGGCCTCGTTGAGCTTCTTGGCCTGGTGCGTGATGTTGCGGGCCTCGACGCCCGGGCCCCAGGGTCCAGCCCTTCACGGTGTGGGCGAGGATCACCGTCGGGGCGCCGGTGTGCTCGGTGGCGGCCTTGTAGGCGGCGTACACCTTGCGGTAGTCGTGGCCGCCGCGGCGGAGCTTGGCCAGGTCGTCGTCGGTCAGGTGGTCGACCAGCTTGCGGAGCCGCGGGTCCGGCCCGAAGAAGTGCTCGCGGATGTACGCGCCACCGGCGACCGAGAACTTCTGGAACTCGCCGTCGAGGGTCTCGTTCATCTTCTGGACCAGCAGGCCGTCGACGTCGCGCGCGAGGAGGTCGTCCCACTCGCGGCCCCAGATGACCTTGATCACGTTCCAGCCGGCGCCGCGGAAGGACGCCTCGAGCTCCTGGATGATCTTGCCGTTGCCGCGGACCGGGCCGTCGAGCCGCTGGAGATTGCAATTGATGACGAACGTCAGGTTGTCGAGGCCCTCGCGCGAGGCGACGTGGAGCGCGCCGAGCGATTCGGGCTCGTCGGTCTCGCCGTCGCCGAGGAATGACCACACGCGCGAGTTCGAGGTGTCGAGCAGGCCGCGGTTCTTGAGGTAGCGGTTGTAGCGGGCCTGGTAGACCGCGCTGATCGGGACCGAGACCCATCGACACCGTCGGGTACTCCCAGAACTCGGGCATCAGCCGCGGATGCGGATACGAGCTCAGGCCGGGGACGGTGCCCGTCTCGCGCCGGAAGTGGTCGAGCTGGTCGACGCTCAGCCGGCCCTCGAGGAACGCCCGGGCGTAGATGCCCGGAGCGGCGTGACCCTGGTAGAAGATCTGGTCGCCGCTCTGGTCGCCGTCCTTGCCACGGAAGAAATGGTTGAAGCCGACCTCGTACAGCGTCGCAGCGGACGCGTAGGTCGCGAGGTGGCCGCCGATGCCGGCGAACTTGTTGTTGGCGCGCAGGACCATCGCCACCGCGTTCCAGCGGACCAGCCGGCGGATCCGGCGCTCCATCTGCTCGTCGCCCGGGAAGTCCGGCTCCTGCTCGGGGCTGATGGTGTTGATGTAGCGCGTCTGGGTCAGCGGCGGCAGCCCGACCTGGAGCTGGCGCGCCCGCTTGAGCAGCTTGTAGATGATGAATCGGGCGCGCGCCTCGCCTTCCTCGGCCACGACCTGATCGAGGGACGCGATCCAGTCGTCGGTCTCGTCGGGGTCGATGTCGGGCAGCTGGTGCTTGAACTCGTCGAAATACATGTGGTCAGCTCGGTGTCAGTCGGAGGGTGGTGTCCATGATCGAGGGCTCGAGCATCTCGGGGTAACCCTCGATGCCCGTGTACTTGCGTGTCAGTGCGTCGTTGGTCCGCCGGACCGAGTCCGCGTCGGCCGCGGGCTCGACCGTCGCCGGGAGCGCGTGGCCGGCCGCGTGGACGACGACGTGTCCATCGGCGGTCGCCTCGCGAAACCAGCGGGCGGACCGACCACGGACCGAGCGGACGAAGGCGTCATCGCCGTCGACCATGACCCAGATGATCGTCCGGTGGGCGGAGCCGTCGGGCGCCGCGGTCTCGATCTCGATCTCTTCGGTCGCTGCGAGAAGGGCGAGATCGCCGGGTTCGAAGCGCATGGGGTCAGCGTAGCCCATCTCGCCGCCGCTCGACGGTGACGGTATGGTTGCCACTTCAGACGCGCCCGCTGTAATACCCCTGTAACGGTTTTGTTATGTGCGTCTCCGACGCACGACAGGCGCGACCGTCGATGCTGTGGCGACCGTCACCCCCCAAGAGAGGTGTCCACCGTGAGCACTCAGCCACTCGTGCTCGTCGCCGACGACGAACCCCGCATCACCAAGCTCGTCTCGATCGCCCTCGGTGAAGAGGGCTTCCGGGTCGTCACCGCGAGCAGCGGCGAGGAGGCCCTGACGAAGGCCGAGGAGGTCCGTCCGGACATCATCCTGCTCGACATCGTCATGCCCGACCTCGATGGCATCGAAGTGATGCGCCAGCTGCGCGAGCGACGGCCCGTCGCCGTCATCCTGCTGACCGCCAAGGGCTCGACCGCCGACAAGGCGAAGGGCCTCGACCTCGGCGCCGACGACTACATCGCCAAGCCATTCCACCCGGACGAGCTGGCCGCACGCGTGCGCGCCGTCCTTCGCCGATCGTCGGGCGCCCAGCCCGGCTCCGGGGTCCTCGCGTTCGACGACGTCGAGATCGACCTCGAGCGGCGGATGGTCACCCGCAACGGCGAGCTGGTCCAGCTGTCGCGCACCGAGTGGCTGCTCCTGCAGCACCTGGCCGCGAACGCGGGCAAGGTCGTGCTCCATACCGAGCTCCTGACCAAGGTCTGGGGCCCGGAGTACCGCGACGACCTGCAATACCTGCGGGTCTGGATCTCTCGCGTCCGACGCAAGCTGGGCGCGGAGCCGGGCGAGCCGGGCCGGATCAAGACGTTCCAGGGCATCGGCTACCTGCTCGACGTCGAGCCGCCGGCCGCGCCCGAGGTCGTCAAGGAAGAGCCGGTCGAGGAGCGGTCCGCGCTGATCGGGTAGCGCATCCATCACGGCCTGAACCGGAGCCTGCCGCGGTGCGGTAGGCTCCTTTCATGCAGCGTTACGGCCCCACCACGGCACTCATCGTGGTGGACGTGCAGAACGATTTCGCGGATCCGGGCGGGAGCCTGAGCGTCCGTGGCGGCGACGCGATCGTGCCGCTGGTCGACGGCGAGGTCCGGATGGCCGAGTCGGCCGGGGCGCTGGTCGTCGCCACCCAGGACTGGCACCCCGAGCACACGCCTCATTTCGCGGTCGATGGCGGGATCTGGCCGGTCCATTGCGTGGCCGGCACGTGGGGCGCGGAGCTGCACCCCTCGCTGACGATCCCCGCTGCCGCGCCCCGTGTCCACAAGGGGGCCAACGGCGAGGACGGCTATTCCGGGTTCACGATGCGCGACCCGGTGAGCGGCGAGACCATCCCGACCGAGCTCGAGCCGATCCTGCGCGACGCCGGCATCGACCGCGTCGTCGTGGTCGGGCTCGCGACCGACTATTGCGTCAAGGCGACGGCGCTCGACGCGCGACGCCTCGGGTTCGAGACCGCTGTCCTGGCCGACGCGATCGCCGCCGTCGAACTCGAGCCGGGCGACGGGGAGCGGGCACTCGACGAGATGCGCGAGGCCGGCGTGGCGATCTGGCAGGCGGTGATGCGGTGATCCGCGGCGCGATCCGGCTGGTGCTGGTCGGGGCAGGGATCACCTACGCGCTCGACCGCATCCTCAAGGAGCAGGCCGACGGCGCGGACCCCGAGCCGATCGAGTCGATGATCGTCATCGACGCCCCGATCGAGCGGGTCTGGGAGGCCGTCGCGGACATCGAGGGCCAGCCGCGCTGGATGACCGACATGAAGGCCGTCCGCCTGGCGTCGACCGAGCCGGTCGCGGTCGGGACGACGGGCGAGGCCGACGTCCGCATCCTCGGCGTGAACGTCACCGACCCGGTCACCGTCACCGAGTTCGAGCCGCCGCACCGGTTCGCGATCCGCCACGAGGGGATGTTCAAGGGCCACGGCCTGATCACCCTCGAGGAGGGAGCCGACGGCACGACGACGATCGTGCGCTGGGAGGAGCTCCTGATCCCGCCGGTCCTCCCCCACCTCGCCGGGCTGGCCCTCACGCCCACCCTCGCCGCGGTCTTCCAGGCCGACCTCGAACGCCTCAAGGAGCTCGTCGAGGCGGGTTCCCCGGCCGCCTGAGCCGCCACCCGTGCGGCTCCACCTGGTCGACGCGACCTACGAGCTGTTCCGGGCGCATTACGCGCCACGGCCACCGGTCCTCGGGCGCGACGGGATCCCGCTCTCGGGCGTGTCCGGGCTCGTCGAGCAGCTCCTGTACCTGCTCCGCGAGGAGGGTGCGACGCACGTCGGCTGCGCCACCGACCGGGTGATCGAGTCGTTCCGCAACGACCTGTACCCGGGCTACAAGTCCTCGGCCGGGATGCCGCCCGAGCTGCTCGCCCAGTTCCCCATCGCCGAGGCCGCCGTCGAGGCGCTCGGGATCGTCCTGTGGCCGATGGTCGAGTTCGAGGCCGACGACGCGATCGCCGCGGCGGCGGTCCGGTTCGGCGCGGACCAGCGGGTCGAGCGCATCCTCGTGTGCACCCCCGACAAGGACATGGCCCAGCTCGTCCGCGACGACCGGATCGTGCTGTGGGACCGGCGCCGCAACCTCACCTACGACGACGCCGGGGTCCGCGCCAAGTGGGGCGTGCCACCGACGTCCATCCCCGACTACCTCGGGCTCGTCGGCGACAGTTCGGACGGCTTTCCCGGGCTGCCCGGCTGGGGTTCGAAGTCGGCCGGGGCGGTCCTGACCCGCTACGGCCACTTCGAGGACGTCCCGCCCAAGGCGTCGGCCTGGGAGGTGCCCGGGCTCGGCGGCTCGCGGGCGATGGCGCTCGCGGCCACGCTGCGCGACCACTGGGACGAGGCGCTCCTGTACCGCGACCTCGCCCGGCTCCGGACAGCGGACGACGGCGTGGTCATCCGCCAGGACGACGCGGAGGAGCTCCGCTGGGACGGCGCGCCGCGGCCCGAGTGGGAGGCGTTCTGCGAGGAGTGGGGCCTGGCGCGACTCGCCGGGCGGCCGCATCGCTGGCTCGAGGACTGACGATCGAACCCGCGCGGCGCCGACCGGCCCGGGTCGCCTAGCGGACCAGCCCGAGCAGCGTGGCGTGGTGCGTCGGCGGCGCCGCCACGACCCCCATCGTCCGGGTCTTCGCAGCCAGGTCGAACCACGGGCCGCCGGCCAGCGAGGTGACCGTCGCCCCACCGCGCTCGGCGATCAGGCCCGCGGCAGCCACGTCCCAGGCCGACAGCCCGCCCTGCTGGATGAACGCGTCGAACCGGCCGTTGGCGACGTATGCCAGCGCGAGGGCGGCCGAGCCCATGTCGCGTGAGATGCGGACGGCCTTGCGCACATTGCGGGTCCGGCTGGCCGCCGTCCGGCCGTTGAGCGACAGGGCCACGACGCAGTCGGTCAGCTTGTCCTTCCCGGAGGCACGGACCGGGCGCCCGGCAAGCGTCGCCGGCCCGTCGACGGTCGCGGCGAACAGCTCGTCACGGGTCGGGTCGAGGACGACCCCGACCGTCGGGACGCCGTCGACGACGAGCGCGATCGAGACGCAGAACATCGGCAGGCCGTTGGCGTAGTTGACCGTGCCGTCGAGTGGATCGACGATCCAGACGCGGCCACGCCCAGAGGTGGGCGACTCGCCCGCCTTCGCTCGATGCTCCCCGGTCTCCTCGGCCAGGATCGCGTCGGCCGGATGGCGGGCGCGGATGGCGTCGAGGATGAGCGCCTCGGACAGGTGGTCGGCTTCGGTCACCACGTCCCGGGCGCTCTTGTAGTCGACGCGTTCGAGCCGCTCGTAGTGGTCCATCAGCACGGCGCCGGCCTGGCCGGCAAGGTCGACGGCGAACGCGAGGTCGTCGGGCCAGGCCGACGTGGTGGCGTCGGGCGCCGCGGCGACCGCGGGCCCCGTCACGGGGCGCTGCAGTCGGCGGCGAGCGGGCGAACGGTGTTTCCCAGCTCGGTCATGTGCTGCGTGAAGGTGACCGTCGCACCGGGCTCGACCTTCGGGCTGAGCACGAACCCGCCCAGGTTACCGGTCCGGTCGGCCGGGTCCGAGACGCGACACGTCGTCTGCCCGACGCTCGTGCCCTGGTTGGTCACGGTCAGGGTGACCGCCAGGCCGGCGCCATCCGGGACGGACGTGACCGAGCCCTGGAAGGGACCGATCCCGGAGATCGCGAACCGCCCGGCGATGGCGAGGATGACGATGAAGGCGACGATGCCGGCGATCGCGATCCCGTGGACCTGGGAGCTGGCCGAATCGCGCAGGCCGAGCGGATTGCATCGCTCGCACAGGCCGACGTCGATGGGGACCGGGGCGCCGCAGCGGACACAGGCGTGGCTCGGCGCCGGCCGTGATGCAGGCGGCGCGGCAGCGGCCGTGGCTGGCGGGGCAGTCCGTGGGGCGGTCACCGTCTGATGGTGCCACGAAACCACCCGGGGGGCGACCGGGACCGGCCGCGGGCGACCGGGGCGGCCGCGGGCGACGGAGGCGTCCCGACCGGCGGCAACGGCCGCGCTCTACCAGCGGCCGGTCGCCTCCACCAGCGCGTCCACGTCGGCGGTCGTCCGGGCCAGCACGATGACGGAGTCGGCGCCGACCTCGTGCCAGCGCTGCCAGGCCTCGCGTGGTGCCGTCACCCACGGCGAATCCGCGATCGATTCGTCGCTCAGCCAGTCACCCTGGAAGCCGACGATGACCCGCTGATCCTCGCGGCGCCGCCCGCTCGCCGCGAGCGACTCGAGGTAGAGCGGCAGGTTTGCCTCGAAGTTGTTGTCGAAGGCCGACCAGCCATCGCCGATCCGGCCGGCCAGCCGTGCGCCGGCCGCCGTCTCGCCGCCGACGATGATCGGCGGCGGCGGGTCCGGCACGGGATGCGCGTAGGCGTCGCTCAACGGATAGAACGGTGAGTCGCGGTCCACCGGGCCGCCGGTCCACAGGGCACGGATGACGGCCACCGCTTCCTCGAGCCGGGCGACGCGCTCGGGCGGCGGCGGAAAGTCGATCCCGTACGCCGCGTGCTCCTTCGGTGCGCCGCCGATGCCGACGCCGAGGACGAGGCGCCCGCCGCTGGCGATCTGGAGGGTCGACGCCATCCGGGCGACCACCGCCGGGTGGCGGTTCATGACGTTGAGCACGAATGGCCCGACCGTCACCCGCTCGGTGGCGCCGGCCGCCATGGCCAGGATCGTCCAGCATTCGACGACCGGCACGGTCAGGTCGCCACGGCCCATGAAGTGGTCCCACGTCCACAGGCCGGTGTAGCCGGCGGCCTCGAGCCGGCGGGCGCTGTCGAGCCACCAGCGCGGCTCGCGCCCGGATCGATCGAAGGCAGACGCCGATCGGCAGGCGCCGCTGTCGGTCACAGGCCCGTCTCGAACAGGCGGATGTCCTCGGGCGCGATGGCATGGCCATCACCGCGGGTCGGGCCGAGCGCCGCGAGCGCGCCCAGCGCATCGAGGTCCTCCGGGAACCGCCCGATGCAGGTCGAGCACGACCGACTGGATCCGCTCGGCGTTCTGCTGGAAGACCTCGAGCACGCTCATCGCGTCGACCGCATGGGTCCCCTCGAGGACGCCCGGCGTCGTAGTCGGTGATGAGGCTGATGTTGACGACCGCCATCCCGAGCTCGCGGCACAGCCACGCCTCGGGGTACTGGGTCATGTTGATGACCTCCCAGCCGGCGCTGGTGAACCAGGTCGACTCGGACTTGGTCGAGAACCGCGGCCCGTTGATGACGACGACGGTCCCCCGCTCGTGGACCTCGATGCCGTGGTCGCGGATGGTGTCGATGGCGAGCTGGCGGAGGACCGGGTCGTACGTCTCGGCCGAGGACAGATGGGTCACGATCGGACCGTCGTAGAAGGTGTCGGCCCGGCCGGTCGTGCGGTCGACGAACTGGTCGCAGACCACGAAGTCGCCGGGCTTGACCGGCAGCTGCAGCGAGCCCGCAGCGCACGGCGAGATGACGGCCTTGACGCCCAGCGAGCGCAGCGCCCAGACGTTGGCGCGGTAGTTGATCTTGTGCGGCGGGATCGTGTGCCGGCGGCCGTGACGCGGCAGGAACGCGACCCGCCGGCCGGAGACCTCGGCCAGGAAGACCGAGTCGGACGGCGCGCCGTACGGCGTATCGACCTTGATCTCGCGCACGTCGTCGAGGAGCGAGTAGAAGCCCGAACCTCCGATGACTCCGATCTCCGCAGTCCCAGGGCCGTGGGCCACCGATCGCCTCCCTCGCTGTCGCGCCCGTCATCGCGAGCGTCCGGCCGCCGGACGCACCGACGGGTCGGGCGATTCTAGGCGACGGTCCGTTCGCTCGCCTCGACCACGTACGATGTCGACCGAACGAGACTGCCACGGAGGGACGGGATGCTCGGCTCGGACGACACGACCAAGACGCCGACGGTCGAAGGCTCGCCGCCGGCGCCCGCCACCGAGCCCACCGGCGTGGAGCCCTCCGCGGCGGGAGCGCGACCGGGGCGCGGCGCTCATCGGCGGCACGATCGTCCTGCTCATCGGCCTGTGGTTCTTCGCGACGACAACGCTGGGGCTGGAGCTGCCGCGCATCGACTGGCATGTGTACTGGCCGGTGATCCTGATCGTGGTCGGCCTTCTGGTCATCCTCCGCGCGTTCCGTCGGGCCGGCTGAGGCGATGGCCGACGCCTGGACACCCGGCGACAAGTCGTCGACCGACCGCGCCTGGCTGGCCGACTGGCGACGCCAGGTGGCCACGCTGTATGCCGAGGTGCGGGGGATGGCGGCCAACGACCCGGCCATCGCGCTCGCCCACTGGCGGGCGGTGCGCGAGCGCCTCTATCGCGAGCACCCGCAGTCGCCGGTGCCGCCGGACGCGCGTGACGCGTTCCGCGCCGCCCACTTCGAGCACGACCCGAGCCTCCGCTTCGAGGTGACGATCGAGCCCGCGCCGCCACCCGCGCCGGGCGCGCTGGCGCTCGAGCTCCCGAACAGCGGCGCCGACACCCTGGCGTTCTCGCGCCTGGGCCGGATCGCGATCCCGTTCGCGGAGGGGGAGCGGTCGCTGTCGGTGTTCTGGATGGCCGGCTACTCCGGCGGCCTGTTCGTCCCGTTCCGCGACGGCACCAACGGCACCGAGACCTACGGCGCGGGCCGCTACCTCATCGATGGCGCCAAGAGCGCCGACCTGGGTGGCGACCCGGCGGCCGGCACCCTGATCGTCGACTTCAACTTCGCGGTCCAGCCGTCGTGCGCGTTCGATCCACGCTGGGCCTGCCCTCTGGCACCGCCGGAGAACCGCCTCGACATCGCCGTCCGCGCCGGGGAGCGCCTCGCCTGATTCACACCAGACCCGTACAAAGGGCCCAGCACGACTCAGGACGGTCGGCGGGAACCAGTGTCCATCGGTCAGGGTCATGATGACCCCGTGAGGTTCATCTCAACGCCACGGCGCGGCGGCGACGAGCGCCTGCTGTGGTCGCGCGACATCCGGTTCGTGCGCCGCCTGGCGGCGTTCGTCGAAGGCGGGCGCCTGGTCGAGCTCGACACGGGCTCGGTGCTGATCGCCCCTGCCGACAACCTGTCCGACGCCACGGCCGCCGCCGTCGCCGAAGCCGCCAACAGCCCCGACTACGGGCTGGTCGCGGTGGACGGCACACTGCCCGAGCGCGACCGCTACCTGGTCGCGATGTCCGAGGCGGTCCAGCTGTCCGGGCTGGCCGACCGGATCGGGATGGCGCAGTCGACCCAGGTCGTGCAGACCAAGATGCTCGACTACTTCTTCAGCCTGCGGAAGCTCCACGGCATCGCGTTCCAGCCCATCGTCGGACTGTCGACCGGGACGCTGCACGAATACGAGTGCCTGTTCCGGCCGAACATGCCGATGCTGCCGCAGTCGATCGGCTCGGTCGTGCAGGCTGCCATCAACACCGACCGAGGCGTCGAGCTCGACGTCTACGTCATGGCGACCATCCTCGAGCGGGTCGGGCGCCTCGAGGCGGCGTGGCAGGCGGAGGGTCGGCCGCCGCGCAGGTTCGCCATCAACCTGACGCCGTTCAGCCTGCTCCACCCGGCCTTCGAGGCGGGCGCCCTGGCCACCCAGGTGCGCGAGGCGGGCCTCGATCCACACCAGCTCACCATCGAGTGCACCGAGCAGCAGTCCGTCTCCGATGTCGTTCCGCTCCAGCGCCAGGTCAGGCTGCTCCGGCGGCTCGGGTTCGGGTTCGCGGTGGACGACGCCGGCGCCGGCTACGCGAGCTTCGCCCTGATCGCGGCCCTCCGTCCGAGCGTCATCAAGATCGACCGCGACATCGTCCATGGCATCGGCCACGACGACGCGAAGCAGGCCCTCGTCGAGGCGTTCGTGTCGTTCAGTGCCCGGATCGGCGCGCGGCTGCTCGCGGAAGGGATCGAGCGTCGCGCGGACCTGGCCCGACTGAAGGCCCTCGGCGTCGACCTCGGGCAGGGTTACCTCCTCGGGAAGCCCGCCGCGGAGCCATTGCTGCCCCGCCGGATCGACGGCCCTGCCCACACCTCGGCGCGTGCCGCCGTCGCCCGCCGCCGGAACGCCACCGGCACCGCCCGGGACCGCGCTCGGCTACCATCGAGGGCATGACCCAGCCGACAGCCCAGGCACCCGACGCCACTGCCCGATCGCCGCCCCCTCCCCGACCACGTCCGGGCGTTCCTCGACGACCTCCGGTTCGCGACGATCTCGACCATCGACCCCGACGGGCGACCGCGCCAGGCCGTCGTCTGGTACGCGATCGACGGCGACGAGATCGTCATCAACAGCGCGATCGGTCGGCGCTGGCCGGCAAACCTGATCCGCGACCCGCGGCTGTCGTTCACGGTCATCGATGACGCCGACCAGTACCGCTGGGTCGGGCTGACCGGCACCGTGAGCTCGACCACGGACTGGGCCACCACCCAGGCCGACATCGCCGCGATGGCCCGGCGCTACCACGCCGACGAGCCCGATGAGGCGGAGACGGCTCATCCGCGAGCGGTTCGAGCGACAGGAGCGGATCACCTTCCGGTTCGGGGTCGCGACGATCCACGACGAGCTCGACGCGTGACGCGCTTCGGGCTCCAGCTCTGGTCGCAGCAGACCGGCTGGCCCGCGTTTCGCGACGCGGCCATCGCGGCCGAGGACGCCGGCTGGGATTCGGCGTGGACGTGGGATCACCTGATGGCCATCTTCGGGCCGTGGGAGCAGCCGATCCTCGAGGGCTGGATGGTGCTCTCGGCGCTCGGACCCCTGACGTCGCGGATCCGGCTCGGGCTGATGGTCGGCGCCAACACGTTCCGCAACCCCGGCCTGACCGCCAAGCTGGCCACGACCCTGGACCACGTCTCGAATGGTCGCGCCGTGCTCGGCATCGGCGGCGCCTGGTTCGAGCGCGAGCACGACGCATACGGCATCGACTTCGGCGCGAGCGTCGGCGAGCGCCTCGACCGGCTCGACGAGGCGGTGATGCTGATGCGCAGGCTGCTCGATGGCGAGCGGTTCAGCCACGAGGGCCGGTTCTACACGCTCCACGACGCGCTATGCGCCCCGCGACCTGTCCAGCACAAGCTGCCGATCCTGGTCGGCGGGTCTGGCCCACGCAAGACCCTGCGGACCGTCGCGCTGCGTGCGGACGCGTGGAACACGAGCGGGACGGTCGAGGAGGTCCAGGCGAGGCTCGACCTGCTGGCCGAGCACTGCGCCGATGTCGGGCGTGACATCGCGACCATCGAGAAGACCATCAGCTTCCCGATCGTGCTGCGCGACCGTCGGGCCGATGCCGAGGCCGCGTACGGAAAGCTGATGGCGAACAACGGGATCGAGCAGATGGAGTCGAGCATCAGCCTGCTCGGGTCTCCGACCGAGGTGGCCGACGCGCTACGGCCGTACGCCGCGATGGGCTTCGAGACCGTCATCGTCCGCATGCCGGCGCCGTACGACGGCGAGACCATCGAACGGATGTCGCGCGTCGCCGAACTGCTCGAGGCGTGACCGGGTGAACGTCGTCGCCCTCGCGGGCGGGACCGGCGGCGCGAAGCTGGCGCACGGCCTCCAGGCGGCCCTCGCACAGGGCGAGCTGACCGTCATCGTCAACACCGGCGACGACACCGAGCGCCACGGCCTGCTGGTGATGCCCGACCACGACGCGGTCATGTACATGCTCGCGGGCCGGTTCGACGACGAGCGCGGCTGGGGGATCGCCGGCGAGACCTGGACCGTGATGGACGCCCTGGCCGGCTACGGCGAGGAGGCCTGGTTCCGTCTGGGCGACCGGGACTTCGCGACCCACATCGCCCGGACGGCGCGGCTCCACGCAGGCACCGACCTGACAGCGGTCGTGCGGTCGCTCCAGGCGGCGCTCGGGATCGCGACGCCGATCCTGCCGATGGCCGACGGGCCGGTCCGGACCGAAGTCCGCGTGGACGAGGGCTGGCTCGAGTTCCAGGAGTACTTCGTCCACCGCCACCAGGAGCCGGAGGTCCGCGAGGTCCGGTTCCGTGGCGACCTGACGCCGACCGCGGCTGTCACGGCGGCCCTCGCCACGGCCGACGCGATCGTCATCGGGCCGTCGAACCCGATCGTGTCGATCGGGCCGATCCTCGCCGGGCCGATCCGCGGGCTCGTGGCCGCACGGGCCGAGGCGGGCGTCCCGGTCGTCGCCGTCAGCCCGATCGTCGGCGGGGCCGCGCTCAAGGGCCCGGCCGACCGGATGCTGGTCTCGCTCGGTCACGAATCGAGCGCCCGGGGAGTGGCCCGGATCTACCGCGGGCTCGCGACCGCGTTCGTCCTCGACGCTGTCGACGCGGCCCTGGAGTCGGACATCGCGGCACTCGGCTTCCGGACCCTCGTGACCGACACGGTCATGACCGACCACGCCGGCCGCGCCCGGCTGGCACGCACGGTCGTCGACTTCGCGGTCGCGGGCGCGGGTGCGGGCGCCGGCGCGGCGGCCAAGGTGGCCGGCGGATGAGCCGGGTCGCGGCGATCATCCCGGTCGGCACGCTCGAGGGCGCCAAGACGCGGCTCGGGGAGATGCTCGATGCCGAGGAGCGGCGCGATCTGGTCGAGGGGCTGCTGGCACGGACCGTCGTGGCCGCCTTGGACGTGACCAGCCTCGGGGACGTGTTGGTGGTGAGCCCGGATCGCGAGGTCCTGCGGCGCGCATCGGCGATGGGCGCACGGACCCTGCGCCAGCGGTCGGACGGCCTCAATGCCGGGCTCCGCGAGGCACGAGTCGACGTGGTCGCCGGCGGGGCGACGGCCGTCCTGGTCATCCCGATCGACCTGCCGCTGGTCACGACCGAGGCGATCGCGGCGGCCGCGACGCCGCTCACCATCGAACCGGACACCGACGGCGCGCTCGTCGTCATCGTCGCCGACCGCCACGGCACCGGCACCAACGCCCTCGGACTGCGACCACCCGACGTCATCGAATTCGCGTTCGGTCGCGGCAGCCGACAGGCCCACCTCGCCGCGGCCGCGACTGCCGGCGCGAGCCTGATCGAGCTCGACGGACCGTTGACGGTCGATCTCGACACCCCCGAGGACCTCGTCTTCGTCGAGTCGGCCGAGGCCGAACGGATCGGTGGTCTCGGTGTCGGCTGACAGCGAGGTTCACGTCCTCCCGCTCGACGGCATCCCGGAGGTCCGCGAGGGCGACGACCTCGGCGTGTTCATCGGCAACGCCATCCAGCGGACGCGCGGCGCACTGCCGCTGAGCACCGACGATGTCATGGTCGTGACCCAGAAGATCGTGTCGAAGGCCGAGGGTGCTGTGGTCGACCTGACCACGATCGAGCCCCGTCCCGAGGCGATCGAATTCGCCGAGCGCTACGACCGCGACCCGCGCCAGATCGAGGTCGTCCTGCGCGAGGCGCGCCGCATCGTCCGAATGACCAACGGCGTGCTCATCACCGAGACCGCCCACGGCTTCGTCTGCGCCAACGGCGGCGTCGACGCCTCGAACGTCGGGCCGGCGACGGGTTCGGTGGTGACGCTGCTGCCAGTCGATGCCGACCGGTCCGCCGCGGCGATCCGCAGCGCAGTGCGCGCGCGGTTCGGGGTCGACGTGCCGGTGATCGTATCTGACTCGTTCGGCCGGCCATGGCGCTGGGGCATCGTCGATGTCGCGATCGGCGTCTCGGGCCTGCTGCCGCTCGAAGACCTGCGCGGGTCGCCCGACGCCGACGGCCGGATCATGCATGCCACCGTGCGCGCCGTGGCGGACGAGCTGGCGTCGGCCGCCGAGCTCACCCTCGGCAAGACCGCCGGCCGACCCGTCGCGCTCGTTCGCGGCGCCGCCTTCACCCGTGGCGACGGCTCGATCCGGGACATGGTCATCCCGCACGAGAACGACCTCTTTCCGTAGCGACCCGCGTCGCGTCGCGCAGCCCCGCGCTTCGCCGCGCCGTGCCGCGCCCCACCCCGAGACACCCCCCCGATCTTGATGTCACTCGAGAGCATCAAGATGGGCCAGCCAGGATGTGCTGCGACCATAACCCGCTGATGCTCCAGAGTGACATCAACAGGAAAGGGTCGTCGTTCGCGGCGCCGGTGGGCGGTCGGCGTATGTAGAGATGCTCCCCGCCCGACCGACGACGAGCCAACCGTGCAGCTGGCCGTCGGCTCGGGCGGGGTCGGACCCCAGGCCCTACTCGGACAGGCCGACGACGTGGCCCTCGGGGTCTGCCACGAGCGCCAGGTAGGCGGTGCCGTCCGGGCTGAAGCGCGGCATGATCGTCCGGCCGCCGAGTGACTCGGCCTTGGCCAGGGTCGCGTTGATGTCGGCCACCCGGACGTAGCCGGTGACCAGGCCGGCGGACCCGTCCTGCGTGCCCGCGATGCCGACGACGATGCCGGTCTGGTCGTGGTCGGTCATCCCGTAGCCACCCGGAAAGTCGGTGTTGAGCTTCCAGCCGAACAGGTCGCTGTAGTAGCGCTGCAGGGCCTTGCCGTCCTTGCCGGTGACCTCGAAATGGATCACCTGGCCGATGTCGTCTGCCATCGATCGATCTCCTACTCCCGGGCCGAAGACACGGTCGCCTCGGTCACCCTTCGACCAGACGACGAACGACATGGGCGGAATCGACAGGTACCGGTCGCGTCGATCGGGTCAGTCGCCGATGGTCGCCACGCACTCGATCT
Organism: uncultured Chloroflexia bacterium; assembly: GCA_963797685.1. GTDB lineage: Bacteria > Chloroflexota > Limnocylindria > Limnocylindrales > CSP1-4 > SPCO01. The sequence continues at coordinate 604,550 of CAWCQK010000001.1, forward strand.
CGACCCGGGCGCCGAGCGCCAGGCCCGAGGTCCCGAACGCGCTCCTCGCCGGCAGGTTCGGACCGAAATGCTCGAGGTAGACCTTGTTCATCGCCGGCCACTCCGCCATATCGGCGAGCATCACGGTCGCCTTGACCACCCGGTCCATCGCAGATCCGTGGCGACCAAGCACGGCCGCGATGTTCGCCAGCGCCTGGCGCGTCTCCGCCTCGATGCCACCCGAGACGAGCGAGCCCTTCGCGTCGGTTCCCAGCGCGCCCGACAGGTAGAGCACCTCACCGACGCGGACCGCCTCTGAGAACGGGGGCGTGATCGCGCCGAGGGATGCGGTCAAGGGGAAGTATTCGACGTCGGTCATGGTGTTCGCTCCCGGCTTCTGGCGGCCGCGCCGCATCTTTCCGGGAGACTACACTGGCCCGGACCATCGACTGCCGGAGGATCGAACCCATGGAATTGCAGCGCGACGCCCAACGCCTGGCCACCATCGCGACCGTCTTCGTCATCGTCGGCTGGGTGGCGGTCATCTACTCGGCGATCGCCGGCGTCCTGTGGTGGATCGATCTCGCGAGCCGCAACAACGTCAACTGGCTCGAGGCCTTCGCCATCTCGTCGGCGGCCATCGGCGGCCCGCTCTTCCTGTCGCTGCTCGTGGCCGGCCTTGGCCACTTCCTCCGCCTGTTCGCCGCATACGTGGCCAGCCACAGCACGTCCAACTAGCGGCCGCGCGATCCGATGATGATCCGACGGTTCCTCGCGCTCGCCGCCGTCGCGGTCGCGCTGTCTGCCTGCTCGTCCGGGAACGCCGCCGACGCGACGGCCGACGGGGCCGGGGGCGAGCTCCAGGCGACGAACTGGGTCCTCGATTCCTATGACGTGAGCGGGACACTCACCATCGTCCCGCCCGACCAATACGCCGACGCCGACTTCCGTGCCAATCGCGTCACGGGCTTCGGTGGTTGCAACAACTACGACGCCGTGTACGTGAGCAACGGCCGCAACATCTTCATCGGCATGCCCAAGACGACGTTGATGTCGTGCGGCGAGGCGACTGACGCTTTCGCGACGACCTACATCTCGCTGCTGCAGGCGAGCCGCTACTTCAACGTCCGCGGCGACACCCTCACCATCCGCGGGGCGGACCTCTCGATCATCCTCGTGTTCGAGGCGGCGCCGAAGAATCCCTTGCTCGGCTCGTGGATCGTGGAGGGACTGGCGGCGACACCGGGGAGCATGACCGTGCCCCTGGCCGGGACCGAATTGACCGCCGTGTTCCGCCTCACGACGGTGACCGGCTCATCGGGCTGCAACACCTACCAGGCCAATTACACGACGAACGGGACGACCGTCGCGGTCGGCGCCCTGGCGACCAGCCAGATCGCCTGTGCCCAGGACATCATGGCTCAGGAGCAGTTCTTCCTCGCGGACCTGCAGGGCGTCGGGCGACTCCAGCAAAACTCGAATGATCGCATCAGCCTCACCGACATCAGCGGCAGCACGCTGATCTCGCTGGTGAGGCCATCGGCCGTCGAGGAGGCGTCGCCGAGCCCGAGCGAATCGGCAACAGCGAGCCCGAGCGCCTCGGCCAGCGTCAGCCCGAGCGCCTCGGCCAGCGTCAGCCCGAGCCCGAGCCCGACGGCATCGCCCACGGCGACACCGACCACGGCACCGACTCCGACCGTCGCCCCGACGACTGCCCCGACGGCCACGCCGGCGGCCAGCGCCTCGCCGGCACCGACCGTGGTCCCACCCGCGTCCTTGCCGCCCACCGCGACATGCCAGCTCGTCATCCCGTCGAGCGTGTCGATCAACGTCGTCTACCCGGCGAACTGGTTCACGACCACCACGCCCACGAATATCGCGTGCCAGTACTTCGATCCGGCCGCGATCACCGTCCCGGCCGATCCGACGACCCTGAAGACCGCGGTCATGATCAAGGCGGACCCAGCAACGACCTACCAGGACGCGCTGGCCGCGGCGACCAACACGGCCGACTGGACCGTGCTGACCAACGAGCCCGTCACGATCGGCGGCCTGCCGGCGACTCGTCTCCAGGCGACCGCGAAGATCTCCACGCCGGAGGTCTCGGCCGGCGCGACCCGCTACGGCTACCTCATCGATGCCGCCGGAGGCCCCCTGTGGATCGAGACCAACGGGACCGTCGGCAACCCCACCTACGCCACGAACATGTCGGTCGTGGACCTGATCGCGTCGCAGTCCACGCTGACACCGACCCCGTGACGTGACGGCCGGCCGGCGATCCGCCGGCCGGCCGTTACCCTACCCATATGCCCGCTGAATTCATCTACACGACGTACAAACTCGCCCGGCACTACCCACCCGACCGGACGGTCCTCGAGAACATCTCGATCTCCTTCTACCCGGGCGCCAAGATCGGCGTCATCGGCCCGAACGGAGCCGGCAAGTCGAGCCTGCTCCGGATCATGGCCGGGCTAGACGACGGATTCACCGGCGAGGCGCGCCTGACGCCCGGCTTCACCGTCGGCTACCTCGCCCAGGAGCCCGAGCTGGACCCGGCCAAGGACGTCAAGGGCAACGTCATGGACGGCGTGGCCGAGGTCCAGGCCCTCATCGACGACTACAACGCGGTGATGGCAGCCTGGTCAGATCCCGACGCCGACTACGAGGCGATCGGCGCGAAGCAGGCCGCGCTCGAGGACAAGATCGCCGCGGCGGACGCCTGGAACCTCGAGCGCAACGTCGACATCGCGATGGACGCCCTCCGCTGCCCGCCCGACGACGCGAGCGTCACCACCCTGTCCGGCGGCGAGAAACGCCGCGTCGCGCTCGCCCGGCTCCTCCTGTCGCACCCCGATCTGCTGCTCCTCGACGAGCCGACCAACCACCTCGACGCCGAGTCTGTCGACTGGCTCGAGCGCTTCCTCCAGGAGTACGCAGGCACGGTCGTGGCGATCACCCACGATCGTTACTTCCTCGACCACGTCGCGCAGTGGATCCTCGAGCTCGACCGCGGGCGTGGCATCCCGTTCGAGGGCAACTACTCCTCGTGGCTCGAGCAGAAGATGGAACGGCTCGGCCGCGAGGAGCGCTCGAACGAGGCGCGCCAGCGGACGCTCGCGCGTGAGCTCGAGTGGGTGCGCCTGGCGCCGCGCGCCCGGCAGGCGAAGGGCAAGGCCCGCCTCGGCGCCTACGAGAAGCTGCTCGCCGAGGCCAACGCCGACAAGGACAACACGCGCGAGCTCGAGATCGCGATCCCGTCCGGCCCGCGCCTCGGCGACAGCGTCATCGACGTCACCGGGCTGCGCAAGGGCTACGGCGACACCGTGCTCATCGAAGACCTGACGTTCTCGCTGCCGCGCGCCGGGATCGTCGGGGTCATCGGCGCCAACGGGGCCGGCAAGACGACCCTGTTCCGGATGCTCGTCGGGCAGGAGGCGCCGGACCGCGGGACCATCGCCATCGGCGACACTGTCCTGCTGAGCTACGTCGACCAGAGCCGCGACGACCTCGACGCCGACAAGTCGGTCTTCGACGAGATCGCCCAGGGCGCCGAGTTCATCAAGGTCGGCGCCCGCGAGCTGCCAGCCCGCGCCTACGTGTCGAGCTTCAACTTCCGCGGCACCGACCAGCAGAAGTCGGTCGGCAAGCTGTCGGGCGGCGAGCGGAACCGGGTCCACCTGGCCAAGCTGCTCAAGTCGGGCGGCAACGTGCTACTGCTCGACGAGCCGACCAATGACCTCGACGTCGACACGCTCCGGGCGCTCGAGGCGGGCCTCGAGTCGTTCCCCGGCTGCGCCGTCGTGATCAGCCACGATCGCTGGTTCCTCGACCGGATCGCGACCCACGTGCTCGCCTTCGAGGGCGACAGCCAGGTCCGCTGGTTCGAGGGCAACTTCACCGAGTACGAGGAATTCCGCCACCGCGAGCTCGGCACCGCAGCCGACCAGCCGCACCGGATCCGGTACAAGCGGCTGGCGAGCTGAGGCGCCAGACGCGACTGTCCTTTCTAGATGTCACTCGAGAGCATCAGGAGGGATGGTGAAGAGCTCTGGTGGAGCGCCCTGGTGGAGCGCCCTGGTGTAGCGCCCGAGCTCTCTAGGCAGCCAACCGGCTCAGCCGGCAAGACGGATCGGGCGCTCGAGGAACGACCCGTACGCTTCGGCGGCGGCGGCGAGATCTTTCGCGAACCAGCGAGGCTGCGGCCCGAACAACATCGGTTCGATCTCGATGTCGCTTCCCCGGTTGACGCGTCGCCATGTCCCGGAGACTTCGCCGTCGACGATGATCGTCGGGCGGAAGACCCCGTTGCCTCCCGGGACGATGGCCTGGCTGTATTCGGGCGCGAGGATCGCGGATCGATCCTTGTAGCCGAGGACGTATTCGTCGAAGCCGGGCAGGAGATGGACGCGTGCACGCGGGGCCGTCGTGGTTTCGGTCTCGGCCCCCGGGTCGAGGAGATAGGTCACGTCATCGAGCTCGAGCCTCGCGAGCCGGTCCCCGCAGCCGGCGATCCCCGTCCGCACGTCGCGCAACGGCAGGCCCGCCCAACGAGCGAGATCCGGGGCAGTCGCCGGCCCGTGGCTCCGGAAGAAGCGAAGCGCGAGCTCGCCAAGAGCCTCGTCGCGGTCCAGCCTCCGCTGGTCGGGCACCCACTCGTCGAGTAGCGCGAACGTCTGCTCGCGTCCCTCGGTCGGACCCAGCACGATCGCGCCGGTCTGCGCGAGGTACCAGAGCAGGTGGTAGCCACGCTGGCCGGCCGTGCTGACGCCGGCCGCCTGGATCGCTGCGAGGGTCGCCGCACGACTCAGGACTCGGCGACCCGATAGGACCCGCTCCACGGCCTCGCGTGCCAGCTCCGCATCGGCAAGCTCCAGGCCGAGCGCAGCACGCCGTTGTGCCGATGAGGCGATCGCCGCGGGCGTGGTCAATCCCAGCATCCAGCCCAGGTCCTCGCCGGCGACGACGTGGAGCGTCCCGCGCATCGGCCAGGAACGGACGATCCGGCCGGCCTCGAAAGCGGCGTCGACATCGCTCTCCGTACCGGCCCCGCGAAGACCGATCGACCACTTGACCCCGGGGAGCTCCTGCCCCTGGAGGGCGAGCATCCAGCGCACCGTGTCGAGCGGGGTGGACGGGGCATCGCCGTCGATCCGCTGCGCGCTCAGCCGCAGCGCGGCGAGCCGCCGCCGCACATCCGCGGGCATCGTGCGACCGGCCTAGGCTCGGCCGTCCTCGGCTTCGGTGAACGCCCAGAGATCGAGCGCGTCGAGGTCGATGGCGTCGACCCCGTTGGTCGCGAGCGCGCCGGCGATCTGGGCGCGATGCTCGGTCGCGTGGTGGATCGCCTGGGACGCGACCGTCGATCGCTGCCATACGTCCGAACCAGGATCCGCGTAGCTGGCCGGACCCTCCGGCAGCGCGGCCTGAGAGCGGATTCGTGCGTCATACCCGGCACACAGTGTCGCGAGGGCCGCCAGCTCTCCCACCGACGTCGGGACCGCCACCTCATCGACGCGCGGGAGCCGCTCGAGACGCGCCGCGTAGTTCCCGGCCGAGTTGACGAGGTGCGCCAGGATGCGCCCGGCCGGCCACTCGTTGCGCGGTGCCGCGAGCGCGAGGTCCCCATCGGAGCCGGCGGCGAGCACATCGAACAGCGCGGCGTTCGCCCAGGCCATGTGGCGGAGCAGCCGGTCGAGGGTCGGGTCGGTGGTCGTCACGTCGATGCCTCCATCGGATCACGGGTCGAGCCGGTCTGGAGGGCGAGTATGGCCGACGGGGCGCGAGCCACGCACCCTAGACTTGAGCGGATGGTCTCCTGCCCGAATTGCTCGACGCCCAACCCCGACGTCGCGCGCTTCTGCATGTCGTGCGGGGCCACGCTCGCCGCGCCCGAACCCACGCGCGAGGCGCGCAAGGTCGTCACGGTCGTGTTCGCGGACATCACGGGTTCGACCGGCCTGGGCGAGCGCCTCGATCCGGAGGCGTTCCGCTCGATCATGGGCCGTTGGTTCGACGAGATGAGCGCCGTCCTCGAGCGCCACGGCGGCTCGGTCGAGAAGTTCATCGGCGACGCGGTCGTGGCCGTCTTCGGCGTCCCGGTCGTCCACGAGGACGACGGCTTGCGGGCAGTGCGGGCCGCCGCCGAGATGACCACCACGCTTGCCACGCTCAATGAAGCTCTGCGGACCGAGCGAGGCGTCGAGATCGCGATGCGGGTCGGCGTCAACACCGGCACGGCCGTCGTCGGCGACGCGCGGGCGGGCGGCAGCCGGGCGACCGGCGACGCAGTGACCGTGGCCGCTCGACTGCAACAGGCGGCCGAACCCGGCGAGACGCTCGTCGGCGACTCGACCTGGCGATTGGTCCGCGACGCCGTCGTCACCGGGGAGTCGCGCGAGATCTCGGTCAAGGGCCACGACGAGCCGGTGACCGTCCGGAGCCTGGTCTCGGTCGACCAGGCCGCCGAGGGGTTCCATCGACGCGTCGGCGGCCCGATGGTCGGCCGCGATCGCGAGCTCGACATCCTGCGCGCCGCTTTCGAGCGCGCCGTGGTCGAGGAGCGGTGCGTGCTGGTGACCGTGCTCGGCTCGGCGGGGGTCGGCAAGAGCCGGGTGGTCCACGAGTTCCTCGCGGGCGCGGACCGGGACCGACGGACGGGGCGAAGTCGACGCAGCCGGACGCCCGCGCGGACGCCACCGTCCTGCGCGGCCGCTGCCTGCCGTACGGCCAGGGGATCACCTGGTACCCGGTCGCGGAGCTTCTCCGATCGGCCGTAGGCCTCGACGAGGAAGCCGACCCCACCGCCGTGATGGTCGGCTTGGGCGTCCTGCTGGCCGATGTCGACGACGCCGAGACGATCCTGGCGCGCCTCGCCGAGCCGCTCGGCGTCGCCACCGAGCCGGCGCCGGTCGAGGAGCTGTTCTGGGCGATCCGCCGGTTCCTCGACCATCTCGCGACCGACGGCCCCGTCGTGGTCGTGCTCGACGACCTGCAATGGGCCGAGCCGGCCATCCTCGACCTCGTCGAGCACCTCTCCGAGTGGGTCCACGGCGTCCCGCTTTTGCTGCTCGCCATGGCGCGTCCGGAGCTGCTCGACCTCCGCGTCGGCTGGGGCGGCGGCCGGCCGGATGCGACGACCTTCGTTCTCGAACCCCTGCCGGCCGCCGACACCGAGCACCTTGTCGAAGCACTGCTCGAGGGCGCGACCATCCCGCCGCTCGCCCGCGAACGCATCGCCGCGGCCGCCGACGGCAATCCCCTCTACGTCGAGCAAGTCATCGAGATGCTCCTCGACGATGGGTTCGTGCGACGCGAACCCGATGGCTCGCTGGTCGTCGGAGACCTCGAGACGATCTCCGTCCCGCCCACCATCCAGGCATTGCTCGCGGCACGCCTCGACCGGCTGAGCGATGGCGAGCGACGGACGATCGAGCGCGCCGCCGTCGTCGGCAAGGAGTTCGGCCAGCGCGATGTCTCCGAGCTGACCCCGGCGGAGGCTCGTTCGGGTGTCGCGAGCCAGTTGATGGGCCTGGTGCGCAAGGAGCTGATCCGGCCCGATCGACGGCGGGAAAGCGGGGCCGAGGCGTACCGGTTCCGGCACCTGCTGATCCGCGACGCGGCGTACGACAGCCTGCCGAAGTTGGAGCGGGCGGAGCTCCACGAGCACTTCGCGGACTGGCTGGAGCGGACCGCCGGCGATCGGCTTGCCGAGCTCGACGAGATCACCGGGTATCACTTGGACCAGGCGCGCACCTACCGGCTGGCCCTCGGACCGGACGACGACCAAACGCGGGCCCTTGCTCTGCGCGCTGGACATCGACTCGCGGCCGCGGGACGGCGGAGCGCCGAGCGCGACGAGGTGCCGACCGCCGTCCGATTGCTGACGCAGGCCGAGGCTCTCCTGGTCGAGGATCCGGCGACACGATACGACGCGCTCCTCAGGCTGCTCGACGTCGCGTTCGACGAGGACCTCCTCCTCAGCTTGCAGATGGCCCGCCAGGCCGAGGCCGTCGGCGCGATGATCGGGGACGTCGAGCTCAGGCGCGCCCGGCTGTGGACCTGGGCCATCCAGGGCTTTACCGACCCGGCGTTCCAGATGACGGACATACGAGCCGAGGTCGAGTCGGCGGCAAAGGTATTTGAGGACGCCGGAGACATCGATGCGCTCCTGGACGCCCACAACGTGATGATCCTCATCGACTTGAACCTGGCCCACTGGCAGGAGACGGTCAAGTGGTCGAGGCTCGGGCTCGAACTTGCCGCGGCGTCGGGCCGCGAACGGCGCCGTACGGAATTCGCCACGGCGCTGTCGAATGCCCTCCTCTGGGGCTCGACCGACGCCGCCGAGGGCCTGGCCGAGATCGATGATCTGCTGGCCTCGACCACGCGGCGGCTGACGCGTGTGTGGCACGTGTCGGCCGCTGGGGTCCTGTGGGCACTTCTGGGCGATCGCGGACACGCTGAAGATGCGGAGGCCGAAGCGACGTCGATCGCGGTCACCCTCGGGATGCGACGGTCCGAGTTCCGCCATGCGTATATGCGGTACGTGCTCGACGACATGTCGGACGCGCTCCGTCTCGCGCGGGAAGAGGCTGCAAACCTCGAGCGTGCAGGCGAGACGGGTCGACGCTCGACGATGGTCGGTCTCGAGGCGTGGATCCTGGCTCTGACCGGCGACGACACCCAGGCCGCACGTGCCGCCGAGGAATCAAGACGGCTCGGCGCAGTCGACGACGCCGTCACGCAGATCCTGTGGCGGTCTGCCATGGGTGTCGTCCTCGCCCGGCGCGGCGAGACGGCCGAGGCCGACCGTCTGACGATCGAGCTCGTCGACATCGCGGACGCCACCGACTCGATGGATGCCGGGACGGCCTGGCTGGCGCGCGGATGGGTGCTGTCGATGGCGGGTCGTCGAGAGGAGTCTGCCGAGGCGGCTCGTCGGGCCCGCGAGCTCTATGCGGCCAAGGGTTTCGTCAACGGCATCCGGCGGATCGAGGCACTGCTCGGTGGCTGAGGCTCCCCGGACGAATGTCGTCGTCACCGACGCGCCGGAGCGCGAGCGCTACGAGGCGCATGTCGATGGCGCGCTGACCGGGATCCTCGAGTACAAGGTCAAGGGAGACCGGCTCGCTCTGATCCATACCGAGGTCCCGCCCGAGTTCGAGGGTCACGGGATCGCGGCCGCGATCACCAGGTTCGCGCTCGACGATGCCCGCCGGCGCGGGCTCCGCGTCCTCGCTCTGTGTCCGTACGTCAGGCGCTACCTCGAAACGCATCCGGACGACATGGACATCGTCATCAGGCCGTCCTAGTCGGGTTTCGTACACGCACCAGATGCGCCGAACGGGGACTGGTCGGACGTCAAACGGCGGGGTATGCTCCGTGGCCGGCTGCCTGGTCCCAAGCATGCGTGGCAGCCGGCGAACCGAGGGAGAGGGTATTGCACGTCCCGAGCGGTCTTCGGGCCGCGATCGTCGCCGTCGTCGTCCTGCTCGCCGTCGTGCCGGCAGCGGGCGTCCAGGCGTCGGGCAGTGCCGATCCGGCTTTGTCGCAGGCAGGCGCTGCTCCCGGTTACGACATCTCGTGGCCGCAGTGCGGTGGGGCGTATCCCGCCGACCCGTCGTTCGGCATCGTCGGCGTCAACAAGGGGATCGTGTTCAGCCCCAACCCGTGCCTCGCGAGCCAGGTGACCTGGGCGGGCGGCACGAGCGCCGGGCTCTATGCGAACACCGGCAATCCCGGACCTGCCATCTCGAGCCACTGGCCGACCGGCCAGACGAGCCCGCGCGTCTGCTCGGCAACGAACCTCGACACCGCCGAATGCGCCTATGACTACGGCTACAACGCGGCGGCCAATTCGTACGCCGACGCCGCCGCAGCATTCTCGGATCTCGGCCTGTCCGGGAGTCCGGCCGGGAGCCCATGGTGGCTCGACGTCGAGACGTCGAATAGCTGGCGATCGGACGTCACGCTCAACGTGGCCGCGCTGAGCGGCGCGGTCGACTACCTCGGGAATGTCGTTCACGTCGCGTCGCTCGGCTTCTACTCGACGAGCTACCAATGGGGCGTCATCACCGGCGGGACGAGCGCATTCAGCGCGCACCCGAGCTGGGTGGCCGGTGCGAACGACGCGGCCGACGCGAACGCGAACTGCGCCGACCCCGGGTTCACCGGCGGTGGCGTCGCGCTGGCGCAGTACGTGACAGGCGGCTTCGACGCGGATCTCGATTGCTCGCCCGCGCCGGTCCTGACGTCGATCGTGGTGTTGCCCGCGACGGCCTCGGTCGTTGCCGGCGGGTCGGTGCGGTTCGGCGCCACGGGCTATGACCAGTCGGGCAAGCCGATGGCCACGCAACCGGCGATGACATGGACCGTCACCGGCGGTGGGTCCTTCGACTCGAGCGGCCAATTCTCCGCCACCACCGCCGGGGGACCGTTCACGGTCAGCGCGTCGAGCGGCGGCGTCGCTGGCACCGCGAAGATCACCGTGACGGCGCCGCCGGACTTCTCGTTGTCGGTCGGTCCATCGTCGGTCGCGATCGCTCGCGGTGGCACGGCGACCTACACGGTCACCATCGCCGCGATCAACGGCTTCTCGGGCAGCGTCGGCCTCATCGCGAGTGGGGCGCCGGCCGGCTCGACCGTCGCCTTCGGGCCGAACCCGGCGACGGGCTCCTCGACCCTCATCGTCAGGACGTCGCGGACCGGGCCGAAAGGCACGTTCATACTCACCATCGCCGGGACGAGCGGGACACTCGTCCACACTGCGACGGCGACGCTGAAGCTCACCAAGTAAGCCTTCGGGACCGAAACCGATCGCCCGATGTCCACCGGCGCGTCACCAAACACGGACTGACGCGGTACGCTCAATCCCTCAGGTCCCCAGGAGACGCCGTTGGTCTGCTCGAACTGCGGCACGGAGAACCGTGCCGGACGGAAGTTCTGCTCCGAATGCGCCGCTCCATTGGCACTTCCCTGCCCGTCATGCGGCGCCTTGAACGAACCGGGCGAGAAGTTCTGTGGCGAATGCGCCCAGCCGTTGCCTGCCGCCGGGGCCACGACATCGCCAAGCGGCGTTGACGCGCGGATCCCGGTCTCAGAGCGCCGCTTGGTCTCGATCCTGTTCGCCGACCTCGTCGGGTTCACCACGCTGGCAGAAGGCAAGGATGCCGAGGACACACGCGAGCTGCTGTCGGCGTATTTCGACCTCTCACGGGACGTGATCGGCCGGTATGGCGGCACGGTCGAGAAGTTCATCGGCGACGCGGTCATGGCCGTCTGGGGTGCGCCGACCGCACACGAAGACGACGCCGAGCGAGCCGTGCGGGCCGCGCTCGAGCTCGTCGACGCCGTTCGGATGCTCGGTCCGACGATCCAGGCGCGTGCCGGCGTCCTGACCGGCGAAGCGGCGGTCACCCTCGGGGCGACGAACCAGGGCATGGTCGCCGGCGACCTCGTCAACACCGCCAGTCGCCTGCAATCGGCCGCGGCGCCCGGCACGGTCCTCGTCGGCGAGGCGACGCATCGAGCGGCGGCCAACGCCATCGCTTTCGAGGAGGCCGGCGAGCAGACGCTGAAGGGCAAGACGACGCCCGTGCCGGCGTGGCACGCCCTCCGTGTCGTCGCCGAGCTCGGCGGTCGCAACCGATCCGAGACGCTCGAGGCCCCGTTCGTCGGTCGCGACGACGAGCTGCGCCTGCTCAAGGACCTCTTCCACGCGACCGGGCGCGAGCACCGAGCCCGGCTGGTCTCGGTCGTCGGACCGGCCGGCATCGGCAAGAGCCGTCTTGGCTGGGAGTTCTCGAAATACACCGATGGCGTGATCGACGCGACCTTCTGGCACGTCGGCCGGAGTCCGGCCTATGGCGAGGGGATCAGCTTCTGGGCGCTCGGCGAGATGGTCCGCCGGCGAGCCGGGCTGTTCGAGACCGACGACGAGTCGACGACCCGGCGCAAGATCGCCGAGACGCTCGTCGAGTACGTTCCCGACGAGGCCGACCGACGCTGGATCGAGCCCGCGCTCCTGACCCTCCTCGGGGTGGAGACGTCCACCGGCGGCTCGGAGCAGCTGTTCGCCGCGTGGCGGACGTTCTTCGAGCGGATCGCCGACCAGGGCACGGTGACGATGGTCTTCGAGGATTTCCACTACGCCGAATTCGGCCTGATCGACTTCGTCGACCACCTGCTCGAATGGAGCCGGGGTGTCCCGATCTTCGTCATCACGCTATCCCGACCCGAGCTGGTCGAGCGCCGGCCGGACTGGGGCGCCGCCAAGCGGAACTTCACCTCGCTCTACCTCGAGCCACTCGGATCCGGCGCGATGCGCGAACTCCTCGCAGGGCTCGTTCCGGGCCTTCCTGCCGCGGCCGTCACCGGTATCGTCGCCCGCGCGGACGGTATCCCGCTGTACGCGGTCGAGACCGTCCGGATGCTCGTCGCGGAGGGACGGCTGACGATCGTCGACGGGACATACCGACCCGTCGGGGACCTGACCAGCCTCGCGGTTCCCGAAACGCTGACCGCGCTGATCGCGAGCCGTCTTGACGGCCTGGCGCCGGATGAACGGACGCTCGTGTCCGACGCCGCGGTCCTCGGCCAGAGCTTCTCGCCGGCGGCCCTCGCGGCCGTCTCCGGGATCGACCCCGGCGAGCTGGAGCCGCGATTGCGCGGGCTCGTCCGCCGTGAGCTGCTGACGCTCGAGACCGACCCGCGCAGCCCGGAGCGCGGTCAATACGCGTTCGTCCAGGCATTGATCCGCGAGGTCGCCTACAACACGCTCGCCAAGACCGACCGAAAGCGGCGCCACCTCGCCGCCGCGCGTTTCTTCGAGAGCATGGAGACCGACGAGATCGCAGGAGCCCTCGCCGGACACTATCTGGCTGCGTATGCGAACGCGACCGAGGGGCCGGAAGCCGACGCGCTCGCCGGACAAGCCAAGATCGCACTCGAGGCGGCAGCGTCACGGGCCGTGGGGCTCGGCGCGAACGACCAGGCCCTTCGGTTCTTCGAACAGGCTCTTCTGGTGACGAGCGATCCGGCCGAGACGGCCGCCCTGCTCGAGCGGGCCGGCGAAGCCGCCTCGGATGCCTCGATCGCAGGTCGGAACGAGGTCGCGGAGAAGCACCTCCGTCGCGCGATCGAGATTCGACGCGACCTGGGCGATCGACCCGCGATCGCGCGGGGCACGGCCGCCCTCGGGCAGGCGCTCCTTTCGGCATCCAAACCCACCGAGTCCATCGACATCCTCGAGAGCGGCGCGAGCGAATTCGCCGATCTCGACACCGATCCGGGGTACATCGCACTCGTGGGACAGCTCGCCCGAGCCTACTTCCTGCATGAGGACCTCGGCCGGGCGATCGAGGTCGCGGACCGGACCCTGGCCGCCGCGGAGCGGGCCGACCTCCGTGAGATCACCGCCGACACGCTCGTGACGAAGGGCAGCGCGCTCGCATACCTCGGGCGCGCGATCGAGGGTCTGGGCCTCCTCGCGGCCGCCCAGGCCCTGGCCGAGTCGAACGGATTCGACGGGACGGTCATGCGGGCGGTCGGCAATCTCGCAAGCATCGTGCGGAGCCGAGACCCCAGGATGGGTCTGGCCTCGGCTCGGACCGGAATCATGCTGGCCCGCCGTTTGGGCGGGCGGCGTTTCCTCACCATCTCCGTTGGGAATGGTGTCGGATGCGCGATCCGGACCGGCGACTGGCCGTGGGCGCTGGCCGAGCTCGACTCGACCCTGGCCGAGGACCTCGACGGGGTGGACCGCCTCTACATCCTGGAGTCGTCATTGAGCATCCGCGCCTTGCGCGGGGACCATGACGAGGACTTGATCGCAGAAATGGAATCGATCGTCGGCACCAGCGACGAACCGGGCACCGTTTCCGCGCTCTGGATGGCAAGGCTCTTCGATGCCTTCGGTTCTGGTCGCCTCCTCGATGCCCGCGAGGCGTCCCATCGCGCCGGCGACCTCGTCGCCGAATACCTGCCCCTCGCGTTGGCGCTGGCCGCCCGAGCGGCCCTCTGGATGGACGACGCCTCCGGGGCAGCCGGCGACCTCGCGGCGCTCGACGCATCCGGCGTCCATGGGCCGGCGGTCGATGCGGATCGGAAGACGATCCGAGCCGGCATCGCCGCGCTCGAGGGCCGCTCAGCCGAAGCGATCCCGATCTATCGCGAAGCGCTCCGTGCCTGGCGCGACCTCGGCCTGGCCTGGGACGAGGCCCTGTGTGGCCTCGACATGGCGACTCTCCTAGATCCATCCGAGCCGGAGGTCCGTGCCGCTGCCGAGTCTGCTCGCGAGATCCTCGTGCGCCTCGGGGCAAAACCCTTCATCGCCCGGCTCGACGCGGCAACCTCCCGCCCGACGATCGCGACCGTGACATCAACGTCCCGGACCGGATCGACGGCCGACACCCCCGCCTGAGCCGAGATCCGCTCGCGCGTCAGTCGACGAACACCAGCGGTTTGATCCCGGCAAGTGGTCCGTCTGGCTTGGGCGTCCGCAGCTCGGGCTCGGCACCGCGGTCAGCCTCTCGTGCCGCCAGCTCGGCGTCCAGCTGGGCGACCAGGCTCGGAACACCTGACTCCAGCGCGGCTCCGTACGCGGGCCCGATCTCCTTCATCAGCTCCTTCTCCCGGCGGGTCTTCGGCGGCCCGTATCGGAAGTGGATCGTCGTGCCGGCCGTCGTCGGCTCGAACTCGATGGTATGGAGCAGCTTGATCGGCCCGCCCGGTGCATCGAGGACCGTCCGGTCGGTGACGTAGTCGAACGGCCGCCAGTCGAGGATCTCCTCGACGGCCGCGTCCTTGCCGTGCATGCAGTGGTTGGCCGAGCCGGGTCCGCGACGCCCGCCGGTCGCACCCTTCACGACGACCGAGGTGACCCACGGCTGCCACGACATCCGTTGTCCGGGCTTGGTGATGAACTCCCAGGCGACCTGCGGCGGCACGTCGGTCGGCACCGAAACGACGAGGACCGACTCCTCGGGGGAGACGAAGACGCGCCCGCGCGCCTCCTCCTCCTGCCAGCGGCGCTCGAGGTCGAGCGCCCATACCCGCACGTCGCCGATCTTCTCGTACGTCTCGGTGTGCTCGCGCATGCCGAGCGCGGCGGGTTCCAGGCCCGCGGCGTCGATGCAGGCCTGGCTGAACAACGCATAGGCCGGGATGCCGAGCCGCTCCACGACCTCGTTCTTGAGCAGCCGGTGGACGACGATGACGTCCGGGCCGACCAGCTCCTTCTGCCCGGCCACCTTGTGCTCGATCGCCGCGCCGTGATGGACCACGAACTTGAGGTCGAGATCGGGGATGCGCGAGCAAGCGTTGCACTCGCAGGACGTCGCCTGACGAACGTCGCGTCGGCGACGCCGGAAGCCGAAATAGCAGCGCTCGATGGTGTCGAGGAGCATGGAGCCGTCGATCGTCTCGGCGGTCATCGCCATGAATGCCGCGTCACCCTCGAGCTTGGCGAGGCGGAAGTCAGGTCTGAGGGCGCTGACGACGGCACCGACGAGGTCGGCCAGGATGTCCTGCGCGTGCTCGAGCTCGACATCGACGAGATAGCCCGTGTAGCCGGAGATGTCGGCGATCAGGAAGCAGGTCGGGCGGGCGGTGGCGAGCACGGTCGCCACTATAGGCCGCGGCGGTAGGTGCTCTCGGAGCGGCGGGCGACCTTGAGGATCACGACGAGGTCATCGCCGTCAGCGATGAGGTAGACGATCCGGAGGTCACCGACGCGGAGACGCCAGAAGTCGGTGCCGGCGAGTTTGGTGACACCCGGCGGTCGCGGGTCGATCGCCAGCGAGAGGATCGGCCCGCGGAGTCGCGCGGCGTCACCCGGCGGGAGCCGTCGAAGCTGGCGTTGGGCGGTGGGCGCGAGCTCGACTCGGCGACGGCCTTCGCTCACGCCTCTTGGGTGTCGCGTGGTTCATAGGTCGCCTTCGTCTCGGCGGCCAGCGTCCCGAAGAAGGACTCGGCCGATTCGCCGCCGTCGCGTCGATATTCCTCCAGTGCATCCGTGGCCGACTCGCGGTCCTCGCGCTCCTCTTCGGCTTCCAGCCATGCCGCCAGGGCCTCGTCGACGATGTCGCGAACGCTTCGGTCGCTGCGGGCAGCCTCGACCTTGATGGCTCGGTAGCGGTCGGCATCGAGGTCGATGGTCACCTTCATCCGGCAAGCATACCAGCATGCTGGGTTGCTGGCATCGACCCGCGCGGCGCGTCGGGCCTCACTTCCCGAGCCGTCGGGTGGTGCGCCGAAGCCACACGGAACGTCCGCGCCCGGGGTTCGGACGGCCGCTCAAGGGCGTAGACTCGGCTCGGAACGCGGTTCCCGAGCAGACGCGCCGGCGGCCCGATCGACGGCCTACGTCTGGTGGAAACCGTGTGACGGGACGCGTCCCAAGGGGGTCGGTGGCAACAGAACGCCTCCGCGAGTCCGCCGAATTGACGGACCGCGGCCAGACCATCGTGCCGTCGCCTTCGTCGGTCGCCCAACCGACCGAAGAGGTGCAACAGCGGGCGAACGACCACGTCTGGTCAGGTGGTCGTCTCGTTGGCGCGTACGCGAACCGCCGGCTGCGGCCGGTCGAGGTCGAGATCCTCGTTCACTACCGGGAGGCGTTGACCGGCCGCGTCCTGGAGATCGGCTCCGGAGCCGGACGGCTGACGGGCTACCTCGCCTCGATCGCTCGATCGGTCCATGGGATCGACCTGTCCGAGAAGATGGTCGCCTTCAGCCGCGAACGGTATCCGGCCGCATCGTTCGCCCAGGGAGACATGCGGGACCCCGCGGTCTTCGGCGACGAGCCGTGGGATGCCATCGTGGCCGCGTTCAACGTCCTCGATGTGGTCGGCGACGCTGAGCGCCAGGTGCTCCTCGACCGCATCCACGACGCGCTGGCACCACGCGGCACGCTCGTGATGTCGTCGCATAACCGTGCCGTCGCTCCCTACCTCGGCGATCCCCTGCGACTCAAGGGCATGTCATTCCCGAGGGCCGCCCTGGCCTTCCTCCAGATGCCCCGATGGTGGCTCAACCGGCGGCGCCTCGTCCGGTTCGAGCGGCACGAGGCCGCCTACGCGATCCTGAACGACGTGGGGCACGGATACGCGGTCATGCACTACTACAGCACGCGGGACGCGCAGGTCCGCCAGCTCGAGGCTCACGGCTTCGAGGTGCTCGCCTGCCTTGACCTGGATGGTCGGCCAGTCGGCCCCGGGGAGCCCGCCGCCCACTGCCCGGAGCTCCACTACGTCGTCCGGCGGGTCGACTGAGGCTTCGTCGACAGGGCCACCGCAGCCACGACCGCCAGCCCGGCGAGCCAGCCGCCGACCACATCGCTCGGGTAGTGCACGCCGAGCGCGATCCGCGACAGGCCGATGAGGAAGACGAGCACACCCAGCGCGATCGCGACGAGCCGACGGAGCCAGACCGGGAGGTCGCTGCGCCAAACGAGCAACGCGATCAGGCCGTAGGTGACGGTGCCGTTCAGGGTGTGCCCGGACGGAAAGCTGAAACCCGGAGCGGGAACGCTGGCCCCCTCGGGCGGACGGATGCGGCCGATGGACACCTTGACGATCTGCGTCAGGAGCGAGGCACCAAGGAGCGCGACTCCGTAGATGACCGCGGTCCGAACGCGACGCAGCGCCAGGAGGACCACGACGATCGCGATGCCGATCGGGACCAGGATGAAGCCGCCGGCCGCGGTGATCGCGGTCCAGACGTCCGTTGGCACCGGCAGGCCCTTGACGAACGAGATGACCGGGTCATCGAAGCCGACCGCACCCTCTTCGTTGACCACGACGGCCAGGATGACGAACGCGATCGCGCACAGGAGCCCGACCCAGGTCCACGGATCGTTCCGAAGGCGAGGCGCGCGATCGATCACGCGCCGAAGGCTAGCGCAGGCGAGAGCCCGGGCCTACCTCGTGACCGTCAACGACGCGCTGGCCGTGTGACTCAGGCTCCCGCTGACGCCCTTGATGGTCAGGGCGTACGCCTTCTGCGCGGTGTTTCCTCGAGTCTGGACCGTGAGCGTCGCCGTGCCAGTCGCGGGGTTCGGGCTGAATGTCGCGGTCGATCCCGACGGCTGACCGGTGAGGCTCAGCGTGACCGGCCCGTTGAAGCCGTTCAGCGAGGCGATCGTCACGGTGTAGGTCGCGGTGCTACCTCGCTTCGACCGACTGTGAAGCCGGGGTGACGGAGAGCTGGAAGTCGGCGGGCACGTCCGTCACCGTGAAGCTCGCTGTGCCATTCACGCTTCCACTGGCCGCCTTCACCGTGAAGGTCCCGGTCGTCGTGCCGGCGGTGACCACACCGGTCCCATCGACCTTGCTGTCACCACCGATCACCGACCAGGTGATGGTCGCGCTGATCGGCTGACCGAACTGGTCCGTGGCGGTGGCGCTGAAGGGTTGCGTCCCACCGTCTGGACCGAGGCGCTCTTCGGCGAGACCGTGACCGTGGTCAGGACGGGAACGGCTGTCACCGTGAGGACGCCGTATCGCTCAGGCCGCCGCCGGTCGCGGTGACCGTGAACGTCCCGGCCGTCGCCTGGCGGAGAACAGGCCTGCTCGGTCGACTGATGTTGCCGCCCCCGGTCACCGACCAGGTGAACGTCGGCTGCGGCCCATCGGCTGACCGAACTGGTCCTTGGCCGTCGCGCTGAACTGCTTCGTCGCGCCGACCTGGACCGAGGCGCTCGTCGGCGAGACCGTGATCGTGGTCAGGACGGGCACGGCCTTCGCCACCGCGATGCTGCCGAGCCCGGTCGGGCCGTCCCAGCCGGTGCCGGCGGTGCACAGCACCGTCGGGCTACACGACCTGGTCGTGTTCTTGCCGGACGTGACGTCGAAGTAGGGCGTGCCGGCCGCCCACGCGACCTGGCCGGCCAGGTTCGACGCGTTGTAGCCACCCCGCGTCGCGTAGAAGGCGGCGATGATCGGGGACGAGAGGCTGGTGCCACCGAAGACCCAGTACCCCGTGATGTTGTTGTAGGTCGTGTAGATCGCGAGGCCGGAATTCGGGTCGGCAACCGCCGAGAGGTCGGAGACCGCCTTCTTGCCGGCGCACGGGTTGCCGGAGATGGTCTGCCAGGTCGGCGCGGAGTTGTACTTGGAACAGCCACTGCCCGTGCCCGCCCACACCGTCTCACCTGACCGGACACCATTGTCGTCGACGGCCAGCGTCGTTCCACCGACGCCGATGACGTTCGTCGCGGACGCCGGGAACAGGACGCCGTAGCCGTTGTCACCGGCCGAGGCGGTGACAGCGATGCCCTTCTTGGCGGCGTTGTCGTAGGCCGGCGCGAGGGTCGCCGGGTAATCACCGGAGACGCCGTAGCTGTTCGAGATCGCGACGACATGCGCGGTGTTGGACGCGGTGGTCGCGCCCGTCCCGAGGTCCCCGACCGAGGTCGAGCTCGACTCGAGAAGGAGGATGCTGCACTTCGGACACACGGACGACACGGCCTGCAGGTCCAGGTCGATCTCGTTCGACCAACCGGCGTCGGCGGTCGGCAGCGACGTGCCGCCGGTCTGGTTCGTCTTGGTGAAGCAGGGCGCGGGCGCCGAGCTCGTCAGGGTCGTGAGGGTGGCCAGCGTGCAGCTCTGGAGCGGCGGAAGCCCGCGAGTCGCTCCGGAACCGGGTCACGTTGGCGAACGCGTTCGGGTCGTCGTAAGCATCGACGATCGCGACCACCAGCGACGGATCGCCCTGCGCCGTCAGGCCGTACGCGGTCCTGAGGTTCGTTCCATTGAAGTAGATGGCCTGGGCCGCCGCGGCTGTGACAGCCAGCGACGCCTTGGTCCGGGTCGGGGCCTCGGTCCCGTCGTGATAGAACGCCCGCGCGATCGCTGTGCAGCGCGCCTGGTCCGGCCCCGGCTGGGCGCAAACGTTCGAGTCCTTGTGACTCCAGCTGGGCGCCTTCGCGGCCACGGGCAGGGCCCCGACGACCGAGAAGAGGAGGAGGGCGCCGGCGACGATCGCCGCAAGCCGTTGGCCGAACGTGATCATCGACATGCCCTATTTACTCCCGGTGGTGACGGCGCGGACGCTGGGATCTGATGAGTGCCTCCGGGATGATGCGACCGGCCCGATGATGGGTCAAGACGCGCCGGTGCGCCCGGGCACCGGCCGTTGACTCATCATCATGAGTCACCTACCCTCATCCCGTGACTAAGAGACTGCAGGTCCTCCTCGACGACGCCGAACTTCGAACGATCCAGCGGATCGCCCGACGCGACAAGCTGACGACGGCCGAGTGGGTCCGTCGACGACTTCGCGAAGGCGCCGCTGCCAGCGCGCGGCCCGACACCGCCGCCAGATTGGCGGCGATCCATGCCGCGTATCGACACGAGTCACCCCTCCCCGCCCCCGACATCGACCAGATGCTCGACGACATAGAGAGCGCCCACCGCACGGATCCGCCGTCGTCGTGATCCTCGTCGACTCGAACATCCCGATGTACCTCGTCGGGGCACCCCACCCGAACAAGGACGCCGCGCGGAGGGCGCTCGAGGAAGCCGTCGCAGCCGGCGAGTCGCTCTGCACCGACGCCGAGGTGTTGCAGGAGATCCTCCACCGCTACATGGCGATCCGGCGCCCGGACGACATCGACCCGGCCTTCGATGCACTGCTCGCGATCGTCGACGTGGTCTACCCGATCGAGCGGGCGGATGTCGAGCGGGCACGCCGGATCCTTCGCACGACGCCCACGCTGTCGGCCCGCGACGCCGTCCATATCGCCCTGATGCAGGGACGAGACATCGATCGGATCCTCACCTTCGACACCGGCTTCGAGGGTATCCCGGGGATCGTCCGCCTGGGCTGATGCCGTAGATTGACGGCGGAAGCTCCATGCCGAAGAGTGGGCGACGTTCGTGCCCGATCACACAAGGATCACTTTGAACCGCCTCGGTCCAGTCGCCCGCATCGTCTTCGCGATCGTCGTCGCCGCCACGCTGGCGAGCAGCGGTTTCGTCGCGACCACCCGCGCCGCCGCCCCCGACCGCTCCGACATCGTCCTCGTCCTCGACTTCTCGGCGTCGATCCTCCAGGACAAGGCCAACCGCGACCGGTTCGCGGGCGCGCTCGAGGGGATCGCCAGCCGCGTCGACGAGACGTCGTCCGACCTCGTCCAGGGTGATACCACCGCGAGCATCGTCCAGTTCGCGGCGAAGGCGATCGACACGCCGGGCTGCGTCGACCTCCACCTGCTGAACAGCCCCGAGACGGTCGGTACGTTCGCCGACTGTCTCCGCGCCGTCGCCGCGGCGTACCGAAAGGGGCTGAACCCGGCTCTGACCAAGCAGATCGGCATCGACACGAACTACGTCGCCGCGATGGAACAGGCCGCCACCCACCTGCCAGCCGACGCCGTTCGACCGGCGATGATCCTGTTCACCGACGGCAAGCACGACGTCAAGGGCGTGCCGGTCAGCGAGGTCCAGCCGACCCGCGATCGGCTGTTCGGGAGCCGCACACCGTTCGCGCTGCTGCCGGTCGGGATGGGCCTCGACCCGAAGGACCGTGGGCCGCTCGAGGCCGGGCTCCAGAACATGCGGATCACCCGCGACATGCCGCCCTGCGTCAACGGGGCCACGTTCGAGTGGCCGCAGGTCGTCTTCGACTCCGCCGAGCAGGCGGGCAACGCGGTCGCGGTGGCGCTCCAGGACGCGAGCTGCACGTTCACGGTCGCGGCCACGCCCGCCCCCGAGCCGACCCCCGTGCCCGCCGCGGTCGTCGTGTCGCGTGTCGTGGCCACGCCCGGCGACGGCCAGGTCACCGTCGCCTGGACACCGGCTCGGCCGGCCACGGGCGCTCCACCCGTCACCGACTACCAGGTCCGCTGCCATACGGGTGACGAACCGCCGGTCGAATCGACCGAAGGCGTGTCGCTCGACGGGACCACGGTCGTCACCGGCCTGACGAACGGAAGCCCCTACACCTGCGAGGTCGCAGTCGTGAGCGGCACGACCGTCGGGCCGTGGACGGCCGCCGACTCGGTCACCCCGGCGGGTCCCCCACCCGCCCCGGGAAAGCCAGCGGTCAGCGCGCTGGATCAGGCGCTGAAGGTCAGCGTGCCGCTCCTCCCGAGCGTCACACAACTCCACTATGAGTGCTCCGGCGACAACGGCACCACGTGGCCCGCGGTCGCCGACGGGTCCAAGGACGACCCGACCGCCCAGATCAGCGGCCTGACCAACGGCACCGACTACGTCTGTCGCGCATTCGCCGCCAACGCGGCCGGGACCAGCGCGGCGTCGCCCATCTCCGATGCGGTCCGGCCGTGCGGGTCGGCGATCGACTGCAATCCCATCCTGGCGCCGATCCTCGGTGTCATCGGCGCCGCGCTGGCGGTCGGGCTCGTCCTCATGCTCCTTGCCCTGATCCGGACTCGTCGGCGCGGGTACATCCTGGCCGTGGTGGATGTCTTCTACACGGCGAACCTGGGCTACGGGTCGACGGTCGGGATGAGCTTCGTCCGCGACCCGGACACGAAACGCTTGACGGAGGTCGTCGCCGACAAAGGGAAGGACGCCGAGATCCACATCCATCGCATGAGCGGCGGCCGATTCGAGATCCGCGACCGCCACGGCCGCAGCGTGGCCACGGACGGCGTGCCGTTCGTGGTGGCCGATGGGCACGGTGGGCGGCACGAGGTCGTGCTGCGGGCGTTCAACACGAACTCGGCGTCACCGGTGGCGACGCGGCACTGAGGCTCGTTGCCCATCGGACAGGTCCGTCCCCATCGCGACAGACACAGAAACAGGCGGGACCGGTCGTACCGGTCCCGCCTGCGTGCGATGGAGGTCGCTAGATCGTCGGCCGGTCGTCGAACCTCACCGCGGCGAGCCCGGGCGCCGACTCGGCGCTGGTCATCGGCACGTCGTTGGCAAGTGCTGTGCCGTGCGTGTCCGGGTCGCCCCGGCGTCGACGCCAGACGATGATCGACACGACGGCCAGACCTGCCGCAACCACCAAAAGCCTGATCAGGCCGACCGTCGCGGCGCCGTGGAGTGCGCCGTCGATCTCGCCGGTCTTGGCCTTGGCTGCGTCAAGGTCCAGGTTGGCGACGCTTGAGACCGCCTGCGAGGAAGTCGCGCCGACATCCGTCCCGATCAGCCCGACGGCTTCGATCGGGTTCAGCTTGTGAGTCCGGTCGATCGTGGTGGCCAGTTCGTCAGCGGTCGTCCGCTGCGTTGCAGCCAGATCGCGGACGCTGGTCAGGTCAGAGAGGGTCGAGGCGGCCGCCACCCGCGCCCGGATCGGATTCGCGTCCACTGTGACGCTTGGAAGGGCGTGCGCGACCTCTTCCACGTCGGCGATGGTCGTCGTCGTCTCTGACATCGCCTCAGTGGCGGTCGGGAAGTCCCACGTCCCCATCGGCGCATACACGGCCGAGGGGATCGTCCAGTTCGTGCCGGCTGCTTGACGCAGATCGGCCAGCTCAACTCGAGCTGCGGAACGCGCCGTCAGGTCGGCGGAGGTTGCAATCCCGTACTTGACGAGGTTGTCGGTGATGGAGCTGTCGTCGAACGGCCCCGCGGGCGCCATCCCCTGCTCGTCGACAGCATCGAGCCACTGCCGCCAGCTGTTCGGCGCGCCAGCCTTCGCATCAAGCGTTCCCGGATATGCGCCGGCATCGGTTGAAAGGACGGTGAAGACGTTCTTCATGCCTTCCGTGCCGATCCGATTGGCGGCGTCCGCGACGATCGCGCACGCAGTCGCGTACTGGGCGGCGACGGTGCCGCGCTCAGCGGCCGTCGACCGTGGCGCCGCGAACTGCCATTTGCCAAGGTCGACTTTGTCGGCGGATGCGACGCATGGGGTCGCGGTCAGTCCAACGGCCTGGGCCGCCCATTCGGCATGCCCCTCCGACATCCAGGTGGAGTCGAACATCGCTCCGTTGAACCACGCATGCGCGAGCTCATGCGAGACGACACCAGGCTGCTCGAATTGTTCGGAGACGGAGGCGAGCTGGCCGGCCGTCTCGTACTGGCCGACGTATGCATCGCCAAGTTCGCCACCCGCGACTTCGCGGATCGTGACAGGGCCGTTCTCGGAGATCGGCCTTCCTACCAAACCTTCAAGCGCGCTGATCGAGTCCGAGGCAGCTGACTTGACCGCATCCCGCCACGCAGTGTCTCCTGGCCAGGACTCGATATCGATCTGTCGGCCCCCTGCCGAGACGACGCTCGCCATATCGAATCCCGTCGGGTTCGTTCCATGAATGCCGACCCAGAACTTCGTTGGATCGTCGACGTTGCCGCTGCTGTATACAGTCTGCTTGCCGCTCGTCGAGGTCTTGACGGCCCCGCCCCATGTCGCCGAACCGAACGTCGACGGGACCACGACCTTGACGCTTGCCGTGTCGACCGGCTGCGTGATGGCGCCAAAGTTGAGATATGCGCCGTTGATTTGCGTGACGGCGGCCGAGCGCGGCGCGCCGCTCTTGATCGTGTAAGTCGCAGTGATCGTTCGAGTCTGACCCTTGAAGATCCGCGGGAAGGTCAGCTTGTATGACTTGAAGTCGATATTGGTCGACGTGGCCTTGGTGAGTTTCACCGAACCACCATTTGACGTGACCTTGACGTGCGTGGCGTCGTTCTCGACCCAAAGGTAGGACTGGTTCACGTAGTAGTTGATCGTCTGCTTGCACGTACCCGGCACGTAGGTCCAGCCGAGCCAGTCATCCCACACGGGCTTCGAGCAAGCAACTGACTGGGATCCGTTGGCTACGTTGTTCTTGACTTTCAGTGTCACGCTGACATCGACGACACCCTTCGAGGGCACAGCCGTATAGGTGCTGGATGCGGTCGTGTGAACTGGATTGCTGGCGGCCGCGACCGTGGGGACCATTGCGACGAAGGCGAATGCCCCGCCGAGCCCGATCCCAACCAATCCGCGCCACAAGCGGCGGCCCTTGGATTTCGTTTGCACGTTCTTCCTCGATCCCTCTCTGATGCAGGCTGATAAATCGATACCTGCAATCGTCGGTTGAGGGCGGTCTGGATTCGATGGCACGGTCCGGAAGACCGGCGAGCCATCGCTTGCAGGAAGGAAGCAACGGCTAACCTGCGTTGTCCCGGTGAGGTGTCTGCGCCCCGGGGGGCCTCAGCGCGCCTGGGCGGCCGGCCGGTTCCGCGGCTCAAACCGCACTACCCTTTTCGCATGAGTGACATCGCCTTCGCCGACCGCTATCGCCGGATGCTTGTCGACGTCGGCGGACATGCTTCCGAGTTCGGGGATCGCCCGATCGCCTCCCACTGGCCGTTCGTCGGGTCGCAGTTCAGCGGCACCCTCATCGTCGGAAAGGCCCTCGCCGGTTGGGATGCGCATAGCTATCACCCCGGTGCACACATCAAGGGGCTGACGCGCGACGACTTCGCGGCGCAGATCGCCGGTGAGATGCGGGCGATCGAAGACGGCTGAGACTTGTTCCTGCGGGTTCCGCCACTAACGCAAAACCACCCGTGAAGGCGTCGCCTGGACCTTCGGCTTGCGGCAAGACGAGTCCGCCCCCCGCCGTGAGTCATGACCGATGGAACCCACCGACCATGCCCTCGTACTCCAAGCAAGTGACGTATGTTATCGCCAACAGGTCCATGACTCGGACCTCAAGATCCGCAACCTCGGCAAGAGCCGCCTCGAGGTGACCTGCCGCCACGGCAAGCACCAAGCCACCGAGGGCGTGCCGATCATCGCCACCGACTCGCTCGGCGGCCGAAGGTCACGCTTCGGGCCTACAGCGAGTTCGTTGAGCCGGCTCTGCTGCCCTCTGTGGGCCCGGTTACTGGACAGCCGCCAGCGGCGAAGGTCGGACAGGCGGGACGGACCGCGTGGGTCGGGACTGCTGGCAGTCGTCGTATCGTCGCATGGCCCGACTCCTCGAGGGAGAAGAGGGTCTGGCCGACTCCCCCATCGCGCTGACTATCTCGGGAGCATCCCAACGAGCCTTGCGTCGCTCTAGGATCCCGCGAATAGTGTGTCAGATGTATCAACAGTGACTCTAAACTGGTCTTAGGTTGACAAGCCTTACTTACATACCTAGAATACCCGATGTCAGAGAATTTGGCCCCAAGGCAAGAGGCAAGAGAAATGGACATCACAATCAGCGGAACCCTCCCGGACATCAGGCAGCAGATGGAACTGTTCCTTCGCGAGACTGCGCTGTCGGGGGTCGAAGCCACCGAAGCCGCCCGAACCGCCCCGACGTCGGCCGCCGCAACGACCCAAGCGCCACAGCCTGTGGTGGTCAGCGCGTCGACGACGCTCTCGTTTGTGAACTCGATCCTCTCAAGGATCAACTGGAAGACGGATGCGGCTCGGCTCCTCCGTCAGGTGGCGAAGGCTGGAAACTCTCCTGAAGAAGGGGTCTCATGGGATGAGGTGCTAAGATCAGTACGGCGGGGGCGACGGCAAGGTGTTGGGGGGCAAGATCCAGTCGATCGGCAAAGCCCAGGATGCAGTCGGCCAGGGCAACATCCTCCTGTGGGACAAGACGCGGCGGGTCTACTGGATGAAGCCTGAGATCGCGGCCGCGGTCCTCGCACTGCTCGGGGACGAGGCCAACTAGTCACGCACAGCCCCACCACGTACGTAGCCCCTGCCGTAGCACTCGAACCTCCGCGGCGGGCTTCGCCATGGGCGATTTGGCCCAGCCACCGGCGTTAGCACGGCAAAGCTGTCCGCTACGGGATGTTCGGCCCCACGGATGGCACCCAGATCTCGTCGAACCCGTCGGCTTGGGGCCAATGCGCCCTCCCATCGACCCGCCCCCGCGACGACAGTCGTTCCGTCCGCGCACACGAGGTGCAGGCGCTTCTCCCCGTCCATGTGAGCGCCAGATGATCTGGCCGCCGACGAGATCCAGGACGCGGGCCAGGCTGGCCCGGTGATCTGCGTCGCCATGACCGTGCCAGGTGTCACCGTCGGAACCGGTAACCTCGATCAGGCCCCCGAAGTGAATGCAGTACTCGACCGTCCCCGACTGGATCGCCGTCAGTTCGATCGACAGGTCGGCCACGAGCGACATCGTGATCAGACCGGCGATCGGCAGGTCGAGGATGGCTCCGCGACGGATCGGCTCGCCGCCCTTGACCTCCTCGGGATAATCCAGCTCTGAGTCCGATGGCACCGCCACTGTAGCGCCGGGGAATGCCAACCCGCCGCCCGGGAGGGCCTCGGCGAGGACGTCCCCTTCTCCGGCCATTCGAGCCGCCAAGCGCAGAAGTCCGCCGCCGGCGGTGCGTTGAGCCGCTTCCGTCCGAGAACATGACGTGAAGGTCGCCGATACGCCCGACGAAGACCTCAACCGCTTGCAATGAGCCCAGTTCCAACAGGGGCGCAAGATCGGACTTCCTAACAGTTCCCGGGTCGAACCGCTGTGTTGCAGCGCCGATTCCAAAGCTGAATGGCCGCAGGAGCCTCACCGTCACGTCACGGTCGCCACCCTGCCAGATCTCGAAGGTGAAGTCGTCGAGCCCGACGTAGCGATAGCTGATGGAGGTCCCCTCGGGCCGCAGATGCCAGCCTGCGGGCGTCTCGTCCAACGAGCCGGGGATATCGGCGTCCAAGAACTCGGTCATGAGGACGATGGTGCGCCATCCTGGCAGGTGGCGCGATACCCAACTGATTGCGGATGATTAGAGCAGGGACGTTGCCCATCGTGTGCCGATAGTGAGGAGTCCCATGACGGACGTTGACACCGCCGACGGCGGGTTGGCTGTCCCGCTGTCCTATCTCCATCTGCATTCCCGAAGCAGGGAGGCGCTTGAGAAGGCAGGCTTCCGCCAGGTCGCGGATCTCCTCGACGGCGACGAGGTCGGTCGTTCCGCGGCACGCTTCCTCATTGACGCCGACCTGGCGCAGGCCCGCGAGGCCGTGAGCCTACTGGCCGAGGTCAGAGAAGCAGACGGGACTCCGGATTGGCGGGCGTATTGGGCTCGACGATCAATCACGTTGATCCCGGGCGAAGATCAATCGCTGTCACCACGCGAGCTGCTTGCGGCAATTCCTACGATCTTTGAAGGCTTGGTGGTCGCTTCGGAGGGGCGGGCCGATGCGGGCTCGCGGGCTTGGAACGTCATCAGTCACCGCAACGGGCTGACGGGAGCCGCCTACACGCTCGAGGAGATCGGGTCAGGACTCAACCTGACCCGGGAGCGCATCCGGCAGATCCAGAAGCGAGCCACTGACCAGCTTCAGGAGACGGCTCGTCGGGGTTTTGCGCGGTACGACTATCGTGTTCAACCGCTCGTTGCCCGATCACTGGAGGGGGTCCTTGGCACAGCGCCCGATGATGCCAATCCTGTCATTCGCGAGAGCGATCTGATTGCGCGGCTCGGCCTGATCGGCGGCTTGTCCGACATCGAGGTTCGCCGCCTCGAGTTCCTGTTGGCGCTCCGAGGGATCAAGCGGACGGAGGGCGAAAGAGCCATAAAATCGATGTGGCTGCACGCCGATGACGCCGGATGGCGACTTCGATCGGCGCTGCCGCGGGTCAGGGATGTGCTCGCCGGGACGCTTATCGAGGGCGGAACGGAACTCGAGATCGCGATCGCGGCGACGCGAGGCAATCGCAAATACCCAATCGACGCCTCGCTCGTGACCTCGGCTCTTCCGCTACTTGACTGGATCGAGCCGCTTCCTGACGGGCGCACTCGAATGGGACTCGGCGGCCTCGCCGGGACCGAGAACCAAGCCTACCGTCTGCTTTCGGACGCAGGGGGGCCCGTCCAGTTGGGCAACCTAGTCAGGTCGATCAATGCGGTGCGTCGTGTCGACCAAGGGTCTCTGTACAAGGTGTCACTGTCCAACCAGTTATCCGCGGACCCCGATCTTGTGCCATTCGGTCGTACCGGCTCGTGGGGTTAACTGGGCGCGACGACCGGGCAGCCAAACCAATGTGGGAGAAGTTGTCGATGCGCTCCGGCGCCTCGGTGCGCCATCCAACGCCCGGCCATCGCGGATGCGATGGACCCACCTGAGGCAAACCGCAGCCTCGTCATCATCTACCTGCATCAGCTCCGACCCTCGCATGTCGTTCAGCTCCGCGACCAGCGTTGGGTTCTCGCAACGTCGCGCCAGAGCACGCGACCGTTCCAACGTCAGGGAGCCCGTCCGCCGCCAGAAGGTGGTGACGAAGGCGCAGGCCGAAGTCGATGCGGAACTCCTTGGAATGCTGTCGTCGGCGCCCGGCGGCGACCTTTCCATTGGAGCCGCTGTCGACGGCATCGTACGGACCCTTCACCGCGAGTGGGCTTCCGCGTACTACTACATCGGTCGAAGCAAGGTGGTCGAGACTACGGCTTCGGCAGTGAGCGCCGAGTTGCATTGCGGCGGGAGCCAAGAGCAAAGGTCTGAAATCCGGCACCAGCGCTGGCCCGAGAATCCGATCAAGGGGCCATCCGCGAAGGTGCGTTGGCTCCGGCTGTGGCACTCGAACATACGACTAAGCCGTTACACAGCCGTCGGTCCCGGACTACTTCATGAGCACGATTTCAACTCCAGACGCCGGCGTTTTTTGACAGTCACCGAGACGGTCACGGGCAGGCCGAGACTGGCCCCCGTCTTGGCCTCGGGCAGGACATGGCCACCGGCCAAATGCGCCCAGGGCAACTGCGTCCCTAGCCAAGGACGGCGTCGATCGCTTTTGCCGAGCATCGGGTCGAGGCCAGCCGTCCACGCCGGCAGCTCGGCCAGCTTCCGGACGAGTGCCCACGGCTGTCGCGGCCTGTTCGAACGGGCTTCGGTTCAGCTCGCGGCCGCCGACCCACCACCGGCCGGTCTCGAGCCGCCGGACCTCGCCGGACTTGACCTCGATGACCAGGATCCCGCGATCCGGGTCGCCGATGACGACGTCGGCTTCGCCTTCGCGCACGTGGCCGCGGTCGCGCGCGACCCATCGGACGTCGTGCAGCAGCGCCACGTCCGATGGCGGGACCGCCCGAAGCCGCTCGACGACGAGTCGTTCAGCGGCCGCGCCTGCCGGTCCGGCCGCCATCAGTAGCGCAGCAGGGTCATGACCGCCCCGACGCGGTTGAACATCCACAGCCCGATCGGCAGGGGGATGATGAGCACGCACAAGCCCCAGGCGACGGACAGGTAGAAGGCACCGAGCCACCAGCCGACGAGCAGGAACCAGACGGCACGGATCCAGAGTGGGTGCTGTTCCGGGCTCGCGCCCGTGAAGTCCGTGGAGCGGGGTCGCAGGGTCAGGATCATCGGCAGCTGGTTGAAGATCATGAACGCCAGCGGGATCCCGATGATGATCGCGCACAGGAAGTAGGCGACAGTGATCGCGGCCGCACTCAGCCACCAGCCGATGAAGATGAACCAGACGGCTCGGATCAGGAAACCGGGCTCACCGGGCGGTCGCGTGTCAGGGATGGTCGGGATGCGGGCTACCTCCTCCGGAGGAGGCGGTGGTGGCGGAGGCGCGGCGACGGGCGCGGGCACGACCGCCGGCGCGACCACCACCGGCACCAGCTCAGTCGGATCCTGACCGTCGGTCACGAGTCCGAGTCCCATTGGCCGTCGAGCTTGCCATCGGCCGCGTCGATGTCGAAGAACTCGCGCTCGCGCCGGCATTCGCCACAGATCGGGCGCCCGGCATCACCTGCGGGCTCCTCGTCGGGGTCGCCGTCGAGGTCGCGGCCGCACGTCGCGCAGCGCAGCGCCAGGTCATCCACGGTCGGGTCCACTCCCCCCGTTGTCGGGATCCCGGACGATCCCTTTGGTCGCGATAGTGTGCACCGGCCGTGCCAGCTGTCTGTCACGACCGGTGTCGCGCGCACCACTCCCCGACGTGTGGACGCGGCTCAAGACGACAACGTCGTCAGCCGTCGGACCACCGCGAGCGGCACGATCACGACGAGGTGCTGCCGAGCCCGCGACGCTCCGATGTACATCAGCCGGTCGAGCCGGTCCGGGTCGTCGCGCGGCACTTCCAGCAGGACGATGACCGGCCGCTCGAGGCCCTTGAAGCGGCGGATCGACTCGCACAGCACGGCGTCCTCGGGTCGTTCCGGGACGTCCCCTGCGGCCAGCCCAAGCAGCCGTCCCGTGTCGTCGTAGGCGCCGTTCCACAGCATCTGGTTTCCGTATCGGCGCTGCCGCCAGACGGCCGACGACTCGAGGCCGATCCCGGTCAGCACCGCGATCGAGCCGGGCGCCACGCCCTCCACCTCGACCAGGCGGTAAAGCACCTTGCCCAGCGCCTCGATCGTCTGGGCGTCGCCCTCGGCCACGATCAGTTCGGGTTCGCGGCCGTCCGGTCGGCGGGCCAGGGTCGACAGCCCGCCACGGGCAAGCGGCTGGATCAGCGTGTGGATCGGCAGGGCGTTGCGGCAGTCGAAGTCGAGCGGGAACTCGGTCAGCCCAAGCTCTGCGGTCCGGTCGTCATGGAAGATCGCCTGGGCCGGGTCGTGGAAGACGTACAGGACGTCCTCCTTGCCGCCGCGGAGCAGGCGCTCGAGCGACGCGAACCAGCCGCTCTCGAAGTCCTGTCCCTCGTCGACGACGATCGCGTCGAAGCGCGGCCCGAGCCGGTGGATCGCCGCGTCCAGCGCGTGGGGGACGATCTGCTCGAACCATTCGGGCGTGACCGGATCGGGCTTCGGCGGAAGGGTGGCGGCCTCGCGACCGAGATCCTCGGCCAGCTCGTGGAACGTCTTGACGAGGAGGCGCCAGCCGGAGCGCTGGTTGGCCTCGAGCGTCTCGTCGGCGAGCACCCTCGCCAGCGGCGAGCTGTAGCAGACCAGCAGGGTCTCGAAGCCCTCGCTCGCCAGGCGCCTGGCCTCCTCGACCGCGAGGAGCGTCTTGCCGGTGCCGGCACCGCCGACGATCGACGCCCGCCGCACGCCGCGCAGCGTGTCGAGGATCGAGACCTGCTCGTCGGTCAGGCGGGCCACCTCCTGGCTGCCGTCCTTGATCTCCGAGCGGAGCAGCGATGCGAGCTCGACGGGCGCGGTCACGACGTGGGTCAGGAGGTCGATGCCCTGCTTGCCGGGCCCGCGCCTGCCGCCGCCCTCCCACAGCTCGAAGCACCGATCGACCCACTCGCGGATCCGCGTGTTGCGCTGGGGGTCCGGGGCGAGGAGCGCGCGATCGAGGATGAGCTCAGGGTCGGCGTCGGTGCCGATCAGGATGCTGGCGTCGAGGCTGGCCAGGTCGACGTTGGGAAACGCCACCGCGTGGCCTGCGATCGGGTCGAGCCCGGCTTGCCAGTCGGGCAGCTCGGTCAGCTTGGCGACCAGTGAGTCGTGAGCATCTGCCGCTTGCTGGAAGGGCGATCTGTCGAGTCGGCTGGCGCCCGCCCACCAGTGGCCGAGGCTGTCGCGCTTGATCTGGCCCGCCGTCACCTCGATGGCGAGGAAGCCCTTGTCCGGGTGGGCGACGATGATGTCGGCCCCGCCCTCGCGCTCGACCCCAGGCTGGCGGACGAGCCAGGCAGCGTTGGTCAGCATCGCGTACTCGGGCGAGAGGGCGGCGCGGAGGCGCTCCTGGAGGTGTCGCTCCGCGCGGGCACCGAGGCTGAGTGCGTCGTCGCCTGCGCGCTCGGACATGCTGCCCCCGTAGCACATGGACCAAGTCGGTGTCGGGCATCGTAGCCCGCCGAACGTGCTGCGCGTGCACCCCTCCCCGACGTGTCGCTCCGGGAATCGAAACGGGGCGCCTGCCGTTCGGCGAGGCGCCCCGTGGTTGGTCCGTCAGGAGACGGCTGAGGTTACCGTCGCTTGCGGATCGCGGCGGGAGTCGGTGCGACGAAGACGAGGGCCAGGCCAAGCCCGGTCAGTCCGAGAAGGATGAACAGCATGCTGCCACCCGACGAGTTCGAGTCGGTCGTGGCGGCGGCGTCCGTCGGCGGCGGCGTCGGCACGAACGTCTCGCCGGCAGGCGGTGCGGGCACGAACACGTTGCTCGTGGCGCAGACCTCGTGTCGGTCGTGTCCGAGTCGATGCACGCGGTGTTGGTCAGCGGCTGCTCCAGCTTGGCCGCACCTGCGTCGATGGTGGCCTGGTAGGTCACCGAACCGGACGCTGCGCTCGCCGTGGCGGCACTCCATGTCAGCGTTCGGGTCGTGGAGTCGTAGCTGGTGAAGGTGAAGTCGCCACCATCGGTCGCGCTGCCATCGACGTACGTCGTGCCGGTGGGCAGGACGTCCGTGATGACGCCATTGGTGACCGGGCCGTCGGCCAGGGTGTAGTCGAGCGTGTAGGTGACGGTGTCACCTTCGTTGGCGGTCGGATGCCGTCGACCAACGGCGCATCGTTGCTCTTGGTGATACCGAGGACCGGCGCGGCCGCGAAGCAAGACGGGACGTTGATATCGCCCTCGGCGATGACGTGTCCTCGGAGTCGAGGACGGCCCAGTGGTGCTCGCCGGGCGCGACCACGACGATGCCGTCGTTGTCGGGATCGGCCGGCTGGCCATCGATCAGGACGTGGAGGCCGAGAAGGTCGCCGACGACCTGGATGCGGCTCACGTCCGTGGTGTTATCGCACGGCACGGCCAAGGCATTGATCTGGACCAGGGTCGGCGTGGGGGTCGGGGTCGGCGTCGGCGTCGGGGTCGGGGTCGGCGTCGGCGTGGGGGTCGGCGTCGGCGTCGGGGTCGGCGTGGGGTCGGCGTCGGCGTCGGCGTGGGGGTCGGCGTGGGGGTCGGCGTCGGCGTGGGGGTCGGCGTCGGGGTCGGCGTCGGCGTCGGGGTCGGCGTCGGGACCGCCTCGGTGCAGTTCAGCGAATTCGACTTGCTCGAGGAAATCGCAGTCACTGCCGTCGTCATTGACGGCGAAGACGACCGGCGCGCCGAGAGCTTCGGTGAAGGCGGAGGTCGTTACGTGATCGTGTAGGGGATCACCGTGCCGCTCGTGTTGTTCGCGCCGGTGAGGGTAGATCGTCGGCCTCGTTCTTGTTGACGTTCGCTGCCGGATCTGCGTTGGACCCGTTGTTCGGGACCAGGTAGATCGTGATCTTCGAGCCGACGTCGAGCGTCTTGTTGAGCGTGAACGTGCCACCGACCGAGCCGACGTTGTCACCGTCGCAGGTCATGACGCCATCGGCGTTCAGCGTTGCGCTGCCGCCGGCGCCAGTCAGGCTGCCGTTGACAGTGGCATTCGACTTGGTTCCGTTGCCTGTGGCATCCAGGCCGTTGTTGCCGGGGCCCGCAGCGAAGACGGTGGCCGGGGCCAATGTCCCGACGAGCACCATCGACACGGCTGCCAGCCAACCGGCG
>CAWCQK010000002.1:0-83492 GCA_963797685.1 uncultured Chloroflexia bacterium
GTCACGAAGGTCGTCTCGATGTCGGGTTGCCCTGGAGATGGTCCGTCGGCCACGACCATCGGCTGGACCTGGTACCCGTGGCCGGACGATGCCGTCGCCCTCGGCCGCCGGAACTGGGACACAGCAGTGCAGTTCTGGATCGAGATGGACCGCCTGGCCGAACGATGCGGCGTGGCCAGCATCGCCTTCGAGCTGCACCCCCTCCACGTCGTCTACAACGTCCCGACGCTCCTGGCGTTCCGGGCCGAGGTCGGCGATCGGATCGGCGCGAACCTCGATCCGAGTCACCTGTTCTGGCAGGGGATGGACCCGATCGCGGTCGTCGAGGCTCTCGGTCCCGCGATCGCGCACGTGCACATGAAGGACACCGAGATCCGGGCCGAGCAGGTCGCCCTGGCCGGAGTCCTCGACCAGCGTCCCTTCTCGACGCCCGGCGAGCGTGCCTGGACCTTCCGCACGGTCGGCCGCATCCACCCCCTCCCGTACTGGTCGGCCCTGCTTGCCGCGCTCCGGGCGGCCGGCTACGACGACTCGCTGTCGATCGAGCAGGAGGACCCGTACACCTCGCAGGAGGAGGGCGTCCGCGAGGCAGCCGCCTACGTCGCCGAGTTGCTCACGGATCCCGCCTGATCCTCATCCGATCCGGCGGTCGCGGCGGCGAGGTCGAGGTGGCGCCTGATCTGCTCGAACATGAAACGGGACGATTCGACCGCGCGTTCTTCCCAGGCGAACACGCAGCTGGTCAGGATGCCGTCGAATCGGAGGGCGTGCAGGGCTCGGAAGGCAGCCTCGAAGTCGACCTCGCCCTGGCCGATATCGAGGTGCTGGTGGACCCGTGCGGTCGAACCGGGCGGGTTGACGATGTAGCGCAGCCCCGACGAGGCCCGATGGTTCAGCACGTCGGCGATGTGGACCTGGGCGAGCACCGGTGCGGCGTACCGGATCATGGCGCCGATGTCGTCCCCGAGATGGTAGGTATGCGGCGCGCAGTAGACGTAGCCGACCAGGGGTGAGTCGATGGCGCGGACGAGGTCGACGGCCTCGTCGTTGCGTTCGATGAAGTCGTCCGGGTGGGCCTCGAGGTTCAGGCGGATCCCCTCCCGCTCGAAGATGGGCAGCAGCTCCTCCATCGAGCGCCAGAACTGTGCCTCGCTGCGCGCCGGCTGGTCCGGACGACCGTTGAACTCGGAGTTCATCGTCGTACAGCCGACCTCGACCGCCAGCTGGATCGCCCGCTTCCAGTAGCGCACCGCCGCCTGGCGCTCATCTTCGTCGGGCCCCGACCAGCGATAGAGCGGCAGGATCGAGGCCAGTCCCATGCCGGTCTCGCGGAGGGCGGCCCGGAACTCGGCCACCTTCGCCCTGTCCGCCCGCGGATGGGTGAAGAACGGGATGAAGTCGGGCCGTGGCGAGAGCTCGATCGAGTCGTACCCGATCTCGGCGGCGATGCGGCAGACATCGACGAATGGGCGGTCGCGGAGCATGTATGGGTCGAGGGCGATCTTCACGTCAGTCAGCCTCGTGCTTCGTGCGGTCGATCCGGTCGCGGAGCATGGCGCCTGCCGCCCGGATCTGCTCGACCATCCTGGCGCGCTGCCCCGCGTCGGCGACGGCCGCCATCACCTCGACCCAGCGCGCGGTGCCGTCGATCACCTGCCCGATCGCCTCGGCCTGGCGCGCGACGAACAGGGGGTGATCGGCGACCTCGACGTAGACCGGCGAGGTGTGGGACGCCATCGTCGTGTCGAAGGCGGAATGGATCTGGTGGTCGCTGCGAGAGCGTGCCGCGATCCACGCTCCGCCGCGCAGGTCGACGGTCGTCTCGAGCCGGAGCTCATCCGTTGCGGGGGAAGACTCCTCGGTGGCGACCACCTGCCCGTTCACGACCACCTCGAGCGTCCCGATGACCCGCTGCGCGGCACGGACCCGAGCCCGGACCTCCAGCCGCCCGCCCGACGCCGGCAGGCCGATGACATCGCCTGGCTCGTGCCCGTCGACCGTCAGTCCGATCACCGGTCCCGAGGTCGCGAACGTCCGGCCGGCGCGGACCGCGGTCGCCCAGGCGTCGAACGACAGCTCCGCGTCCGGGTCGAGCCGTGCGTACGTTCGGATCGCGCCCACCGGGACCTCGGCGGACATCTTGTCGGTGCCGCCGAGGACCGGCAGGCGGTAGCCGCAGTCGAGGAAGCGGTACCACTCGGTGATCGACGGGTTGTCCAGGCCGGGCGCGAAGCACTGCATCTCCACGGCATCGATCCGACCGGTGACGATGGCCGAGGCGATCTCCGCGTACGGGAGCGGGAAATGCGCTCCGACCACGAGGCCGCCGGCCGCTCGACAGCGATCGGCCCAGTCGATGAGCAGCTCGTCGACCCTGCCGCCAAGCCGGCCCTCGGGCGCTCCGCCCGCGGCCATCGGGAGCGTCGGGCGTCGGGCACCGAGCAGGGCGAGGTGGCCCAGGAGGTTCTGCCGATTCTCGGTGCCCATGACCACGGCGTGACGTCCTGTGTCGTCCTGCTGCGATCCCCAGGGCGCGTCCTGCGTGCTGGTGAACTGGTCACCCCACTGGGTGGCCAGGACGTGGACGAGGCCGACGTCCTCGGCAGCCGCCTGGAGCAGGGCGGTCGACGGCGACAGGAAGTGGACGTGCGAGTCGGAGGTCCGCCACCCTTCGGCCCGCATGTCGATCGCGCGGTCGAGGCGGATCTCGAGCTCGCGTGTCCCCG
This sequence comes from uncultured Chloroflexia bacterium, assembly GCA_963797685.1. GTDB lineage: Bacteria > Chloroflexota > Limnocylindria > Limnocylindrales > CSP1-4 > SPCO01. Next base: position 2,727 of record CAWCQK010000002.1, read on the forward strand.
GTCCGATCTCGACGTGCTCGCGCGCGGGCCGGTGGTCGAACCCCTTGACGACGTCGAGCTCGACGGCCCCGGACGGCAGGTCGATCTGGAACTCGCCCGGGACGTATGCGTAGGCGTCCGGCCCGAGCAGGATGTCGGCGCCGGTATCCTCCATCAGCCCCGGGTTGATCTCGTCGCGGTGGCCGAGTGGGGGCAGGTAGCGTCCGTCGGCCGCGACGAATCGGACCCTGGCCGGCGACGGCTCGCCATCGGCGAGGATCCGGACAGTGACCCGGATGTCCGCGGCGGGCACCGCCCGGACGACGACCGCCCCTTGCCTGGCGGTGCCATCGCGGTCGACCGCTCCGATCGGGAGTTCCCAGTCGCCCAGTCGGAGGCTGGCGTCCGGCGTCGTCGTCAGGTCGACGATCGACGCGTCGTCGCTGCCGCTCGGCGATCGCGACATCGAGCGCGACCGACCCCAGCCGATCACGTCGTCGCCGGCGTGGCCCGGACGCACGATCGGCAAGGACCGGATCGCAACGCCGAGGTCCACCTCTGGCAGCGCGCCCCCGAACCCCTCGATCCGGAGCTGCCGGCGCGGCGTCGGGACGAGCGGGTTTGCGGTCCCGTGGAACACGGTCAACCCGGCGATGACGACGGCCGTCCCGGGCTCGCCATGGCCGAGCGGAACGAGCCGCAACGCCACCGGGGTCTCGCCGGCCGCCAGCGGGATGGCATGGAGCCACAGCGTGATGTCGTCGTCGGGGGTCGGGACGAAATCGGCGACGCCCGTGAGGTCGGGACCCCAGGCCCCCGGCAGCATGGTCAGGGGCCCGGCATGGCCGGCGGGAGCGTAGCGACCCTCGGCCTGGCGCGGGTGGGGACCTCGCCAGTCGACGACCTCGTCCGCGCGGTGACCGACCGCCTCGAACGGCAGGAACCCCCAGCCGATGATGCCGTCGACGATCTCGAACCGGCGCCGGATCGGGATGGTCCTGACTCGCCCGTCGTCGAACTGGACCTCGTAGGTCGCGAGCGGCTCGACCGATGGGCAGGACCCATCCGACCGGAGTGCCGGTTGGCCGTTCACCGGATCCGTCACGCCAGCTGTCCGAGAAATGTGCGATGACCAGGTGGCTCGCCGGGCGGCCGGACCCGGTCGGGTCGTCCGGCCGAAGATCGATCGAGGTGTCGTCGTCGAGCAGGATCCATCGGCGCGGGTCCGACCGGGCCCCCAGCCAGAACGGCAGGCCACGGAAGACGGAGCGCCCGTCCGGCACCCGGTCGAGGGCCTTGGCGTAGAGCGGATGGAGCCGCGCGGCGAGGTCGTCGTCGGTCGCGTTGCGCGTCGCGCCAAGGTCGATCATCCGGGCGAGCGCTGTCGCGGATGGCGTCCGTCCTGAGCTCATCGGCTCGACCCTCCGACGGTGTTGACGCGGGGTTCGCGGCGATGATACTGTCCTTGCAATCGGTTGCGCAATGGAGGCGGCGATGCAGACGGTCCGATTGACCGTGGGGCAGGCCATCGTTCGATTCATGGCCGCCCAGGACGTCGAGCGCGACGGCGACCGCCACCGATTCATCGCCGGCGTGTGGGGCATCTTCGGTCACGGCAATGTCGCCGGCCTTGGCCAGGCGCTCGAGGAATACGGCGAGCGATACGACATGCCGTTCTATCGCCCGCAGAACGAGCAGGCGCAGGTCCACATCGCTCATGCCTTCGCGAAATACCACGACCGGTTGCGCGCCTTCGCCTGCACCTCGTCGGTCGGACCGGGCGCCACGAACATGATCACCGGCGCCGCCGGGGCGACGGTCAACAGGATCCCGGTCCTGCTCTTCCCGAGCGATGCGTTCGCGAACAGGACACCCGATCCGGTCCTCCAGCAGATCGAGCACCCGATGGAGCGCGATCTCAGCGCGAATGACGCCTTCCGATCCGTGTCGCGCTATTTCGACCGCATCTCGCGCCCCGAACAGCTCCTGGGGTCACTGCCCGCGGCGTTCCGGGTCCTGACCGATCCGGCCGAGACCGGCGCAGTGACGTTGTCATTGCCCGAGGATGTCCAGGCGGAGGCCTACGACTTCCCGGAGCGATTCTTCGAACCACGCGTCTGGCACGTCGGTCGCCGACGTCCCGAGCCCGGCCCGCTCGCCGACGCCGTCAGGCTGGTGTCGAGCGCGACCGCACCCGTCATCGTGGCCGGGGGCGGCGTCGATCTACTCCGGTGCGACCGAGGCGCTCGCGACCTTCGCCAGCCGGTTCGGGATCCCCGTGGTCGAGACCCAGGCGGGCAAGGGGGCGATCCCGTGGGACCACCCGATGAACGTCGGTCCGATCGGCACCAACGGCGGCCTGGCTGCGAACCGCGTCGCACACGACGCCGACCTCGTGCTGTGCGTCGGCACCCGGATGGGCGACTTCGTGACGGCGTCGAAGACGGCGTTCCAGCACCCGGACGTCGCCTTCGTGAGCATCAATGTCGGGCCGCTGGATGCGGTCAAGCTGCGCTCCGTCCCGATCGTGGCCGACGCTCGCGAGGCCCTTGACGCGCTCGAGTCCGCCCTGGTGGAGGCCGGGTACGACGGGACCTCGGCCTCCTATCGCGCGAAGACCGCGGCGCTCAAGCAGGAGTGGGACGGGATCGTCATCGCACCTCCGGTCGGCCGACGACGCACCCGGCGACCTCGGCCAGGCCGAGATCGTCGGCGTCGTGAACGATGCGGTCGGCGGTCACGCCACCGTCGATCTGCGCTGCCGGGAGCCTGCCGGGCGACCTCCTTCGCCTGTGGCGTGCGGAAGACCCGAAGGCCTACCACGTCGAGTACGGCTTCTCCTGCATGGGCTACGAGATCGCCGCCGGGTTGGGCGTCCGCCTGGCCGACCCGGACCGCGACGTCGTCGTGATGGTCGGCGACGGCTCGTACCTGATGCTGAACTCGGAGATCGTGACGGCCGTTGCCGAGCACCTGAAGCTGACGATCGTCGTCGTCGACAACCATGGGTTCCAATGCATCCTCGCCCTGCAACGCTCGGTCGGGGTCCCGGATTTCGGCAACGAGCTCCGCTTCCGCGAGACAGCCGGCAACCGACTGACAGGCCCGTATGTGCCCGTCGACTTCCGAAAGCATGCGGAGGCGATGGGAGCCCTCGCGATCCACGCCTGTACCACGGACGAGCTGCGCTCTGCTCTCGGCCGGGCGCGCGAGTCGGACGGGGTCACCGTCATCGTCGTCCCGGCCGACCCGGAGAAGCGGATGCCGACCTTCGAGACCTGGTGGGACGTGCCGGTGGCCGCCGCCAGCGAGAGGCCGGCCGTCCAGCGCGGCCCGCGACGCATATGAGCGGGCCAGCCGCCTGCAGCGAACCGAACTCAATTGATCTCACGCGTGCCTCGCGGCGTCAGCCCAACGCCGTCGACGCGCCGGTCGTAGCAGAGAGGGAGCCAGCCATGCCCGGACCCGGCGTCGAACTGATCGGCGATGAGGAGACTGCGGAAGTCCTCGACGTGCTCTCGAGCGGCTTCCTGAGCCGCTACGGGCCGTCCGACGACCCTGCCTTCGGCGCGAAGGTCTATCACGTCGAGCGCGAGATCGCCGAGATCGCGGGCGTCCGCTATGGGCTCGGCCTGAGCGGGGGTGGTTCGGCCGCGCTCTGGATCGCGCTGCTCGGCCTTGGCGTCGGCGTCGGTGACGAGGTCATCGTTCCCGGCTTCACCTTCGTCGCCTCGATCTCGTCGATCGTGTACGCGGGCGCGACCCCGGTCCTCGCCGAGGTCGACCGATCGTTCGACCTCGATCCGGCCGACGTCGAGGCGAAGATCACGCCGCGAACGGCGGCGATCATCGTCGTCCACATGCTCGGCGGACCGGCGCGGATGGCGGAGCTCAAGGAGGTGGCCGACCGCCACGGGATCCCGATCGTGGAGGATTGCGCCCAGGCGTTCGGGGCCACCTACCGCGGCGTCGGTGTCGGTGGGATCGGTGCCATCGGGACGTACAGCTTCAACGAGTACAAGACGATCACCTGCGGCGATGGCGGGATGATCGTGACCGACGACCGCGACGCTGTACGAGCGGTGCTTCGCGATGCACGACCAGGGGCACGCGCCCGATCGCCTCGAATCGAAGTACGCGCCACGGCCCTTCCTCGGCATGAACTTCCGGATGACCGAGCTGTCCGGCGCGGTCCTGGGCGCCCAGCTCCGCAAGCTGCCGATGATCGTGTCGCACCTTCGCGCCAACAAGGCGATCGTCAAGGACATCCTCGAAGAGGTGCCGGCCATCGACTTCCGGACGCTGGCCGATCCCGAGGGCGACCTCGCGACGCACCTCGTGGTCGTCCTGCCGACCGCCGAGATCGCCCGGAACGTCGCCGAGGAGGTCGGCTCGATCCGGCTGTCCGAGTCGGGCTGGCACACCTACAGTCGGATGAACCACCTGCTCGAACGGCGCACGGTGACCGGCAAGGGCTGCCCGTTCGCCTGCGACGACCCTGCCCACTCGCACGGCGAGTACTTCGCCGGGATGCTCCCGCGGACCGATGCCCTCCTGGAGCGCTCGATCAGCATCGGGATCGGCGTCCGGGACAGCAACCTCGCACCGTTCGGGATCCGGATGCGCGACGGCGAGGACGAGGCCCGGGCGTGTGGCCGCACGTTCCGGGACGCGGTGATCAAGCATCTCGCCTGACCGCGGGTTCGTTCGATGACCGAGGCGATCGTCCTGGGCCGGGTCGGCGTCGACCTCACGCCCGCGACGCCGCGCACCACCCTGGCCGAGGCGGACACGTTCGTGCGGGCAGTCGGCGGGTTCGCCGGCAACGTCGGGACCGGCCTGGCGCGGCTGGGCGTCGCGACGGCGATCGTGTCGGGGGTCGGCGATGACGGCCACGGCGAGCACGTCCGGAGGTTCCTTGCCGGCGAGGGTCTGGAGGTCGGTCGACTCGTCAAGCGTCCGGGCACCCGGACGCAGGTCGCGTTCTTCGAGGCATGGCCGCCTGACAGGTTCCCGGTGACGTTCTATCGGCTGGCGCCGGCGCCGGACACCCTGATGACCGTCGACGATCTGCCGCTCGAGGACCTCGAGCGAGCGCCGTTGGCGATCGTCTCGGCCACGCTGCTGGCTTCGGAGCCGGCGCGCGCCACGATCCTCGAGGCGCTGGAACGACGCGCGGCGCATCGGCAGGCGCGGGCCGCGTCGTGGACGATCCTCGATCTCGACTGGCGACCGGGCCTGTGGGCGGACCCCGCCGAGGCGCCCGCCCTGATCGAGCGGGCGGCCCGGTCGGCCGACGTGCTGATCGGCAGCGACGAGGAGTTCGCGGCGGTCGGCATCGAGTGCGCGACGCGCTGACCCCGGCCCGAGCCTGGTCGCCCTCAAGCACGGCTCGGACGGCGCGTCGCTGTCTCGGCCGACGGCCGACACGTCATCCCGGGGATCGCGGTCGAGGTCGTCTGCGGGCTTGGGTCGGGCGATGCCTTCACGGCCGCGTTCGCGGCCGGCCTGCTCCGGGGCCTCGCCCCGCTCGCCGCGATCGAGCGTGGCAATGCCGCGGGCGCGGTCGTCGCCACCAGGTTGATGTGCAGCAGCGCGATGCCGGTGCCGGCCGAGATCGACGACCTGCTGGCCCGCCATGGCGCGGCCGCTTGGAGGGACGACGATGACCGTCGGAGAAGACGGGCCGGGCCCGGTGATACACGCGACGAAGCTGCCGTCACGTCTGCCGCCCGAGTTGCTCCATATCCATCCTGCGGCTGACGGCGTGGTCGCGACCGATCCGGTTCGCTCCGGGTGGCGGTATCTCTCGTTCCGGGCGTTCGGTCTGCTCGACGGGGAAGCCATCGTCCTCGACCGACCCGAGCAGGAAGCGGCCATCGTGACGATCTCGGGCGGCGGCGTCGACGTCTCGGTCGGCGATCAGCAGGACCAGACCCTGCACCTGACCGGCCGCCGATCGGTCTTCGAGGGGATGCCCTGGAGCGCCTACATCCCCGCGGGGTCGACGACACGGATCATCGGTCGCCCGCTGCCGGGGATGCGGGCCGTCGTGGCCGTGGCCCAGGCCCCATTGACCGGGCGCCCGGGCGTGTCGGCGTCGCCGATCGTCGTCACGCCGGACGACGTCGAGATCGAGCTCCGGGGCCGGGGCAACGCCTCCCGGCAGGTGAACAACATCATGATGCCGGGCTTTCCCGCTGACCGGCTGCTGATCTGCGAGGTGTTCACGCCCTCGGGCAACTGGTCCGGCTGGCCGCCCCACAAGCACGACGTCGACGATCCGCCGCGCGAGGCCGTCCTCGAGGAGACGTACTTCTACCAGTTCAGTCGCCCCGACGGCTGGGCGATCCAGCGGATCTATCACCGCGACGGATCGCGCGACCTGCTGCTACCCGTGCGCCACGGCGACATGGTCATCGTCGACCAGGGATACCACCCGTTCGCGTCCACGCAGGGCTATGACGCCTACTACCTCAACGCACTTGCCGGCGACCGGCGGACGATGGCCAACACTGACGACCCGGACATCGCGTGGGTCCGGACGCTGTGGCCCGAGATGGATATGGATCCTCGCCTGCCGCTCGTCCATCCATGACCGTCGGCCCGACCGCCGGACGCGGACGCGGACGGCCGGTCGGCGTCGGCGTCTGCTGCGCCTGGGCGGACCGGCCGGGATCGTCGCCGGTATCGCCATCGACCATCGCGACAGCCTGCGGGCGGTGCTCGAGCGGCGCGGCCTCACCGGCCTGACTCCTGCCGATCTCGGGCGATTGAAGCTGCGCCTGGCGCGCACCTTTGCACCGGCGGCGACGGCCATCATGATCGACGCCGAGCTCGGGGAGCTGACCCTGCGGACGGGCGCGATCCCGCCCTGGGTGGGCCTGATCATGCCGCTCGAGGCACAGGGCTACGAGGCAGGCGGCGACGACCGGGTCACCACGCTGCTGCCGGATTTCCCGGCCGAGGCGGCGGATCGTTACGGCGCCGACGCCTGCAAGGTGCTCCTGCCGTACCGGGTCGACCAGGAAACGACCGCAGAGCGGCAGGATGCGCTGGTGCGATCGCTCGCGGTCGCCTGCCACGCGCTGGGACTCCCGCTCGTCATCGAACCGGTCGTCTACCGTCGGTCGCCCGAGTCCACGGAGGCGTACGCGGCGGCCTACACGGACCTTGTCATCGGCGCGGTGACCCGTCTCCAGCCGCTCGGTGCGGATCTCCTCAAGCTGCCATACCCGATCCTGGAACCCTCCGTCGTCACCGAGCCTGACGCCCTGGCGGCCTGCCGTGCCGTGGACCGGGCCTGTCGGGGAACGCCCTGGGTGCTCCTCGGGGGCGGCGTCGACACGACGACCTTCCTCGACGAGATCCGGATCGCCGCGACCGCCGGCGCCTCCGGCTTCCTGGCGGGACGCGGGATCTGGGGTCCCGCCCTCGCTCGAGACCCGGACGAGACCGAGCGCCTCGCGATCGAGACCGGGTTGCCGGACTTCGAGCGCTCCCGCGCGGTCGCGGAGCGGCATGCCCGGCCGCTCACGGCACCGCGACCCGACTGAGTCACGGCACGAACGGTCGATGATCCCGATCCTGGCCGGCTTGTTGACGGCGCTCGCGTTCGCCATCTCGACCATCGTCTCCGCCCGGGCCAGCCGGATCGCGGGGGCGCTCGTGACCGTGGCGGGCGCGATGCTCGTCGGACTGGTGATCGTCCTCCCCTTCGCCCTCCTGGCCACGCCGCTCTCGGCGGCCCAGCCCGACACGGTCGTCCTTGCCACGCTCGCGGGTGCGGCCAACGTGGGCGGCCTGCTCCTGGCCTACACGGCCTACCGTGTCGGCACGGTGGGCGTCGTCTCGACGATCGCCTCGACCGAGGGCGCCATCGCTGCGGTCATCGCGGTCCTGGCCGGTGAGCAGCTCGCGGCGGGCGCCGGCCCGATCCTCGGCCTGATCGCGGTCGGCGTCGTCCTCGCGGCCACGGGCGGCGGTGGGGAAGTCGAGGAGGGCGTCCGCATCAGCCGCAGCCGGTCGCTGCGGGCCGCCGGCCTCGCCGCCCTGGCGGCGACGATGTTCGGGTCCAGCCTCTACCTGACCGGTCTCGTGAGCGGCTCGCTCCCGACGTCGTGGGTGCTGCTGCCTGCCCGGGCGCTCGGGACACTCGTGATCGCCATCCCCATCCTGATCGCCGGGCGCCGCCCGGTCCCGCGAGCGGCCATCCCGTACATCGTGGTGTGCGGGATCGTCGAGGTCGCTGGCTTCACGCTGTTCACGCTCGGAGCCCAGGTCGACATCGCGATCACGGCCGTCCTCGCGTCGATGTTCGCCCCGATCGCGGCGATCGCGGCATTCGTGCTGTTCCAGGAGCGTCTCGCCCCGCGGCAGGTCGGCGGGGATCGCGCTGACCGTCACCGGCATCGCCCTCCTGGGCTTCCTCTCGCAGTAGACCGCAGACCAGGAGAACCGGATGCGCCTCGTCTACAACTCGAACTCGACGATGCATCTGCCCGTGCTCCACCAGATCCGCCTCGCGCGCGAGACCGGGTGGGACGGGATCTTCCTGCGCGAGGAGCACATCCGGCGCTACCTCGCCGAGGGCTACTCGATGGCGAGCCTGCGCGACGCACTGGCTGGCCTGGAGCCGGTCAATCTCGGCGCGGTCGCGGACGTGGAACGCTGGCGTCCGCGCGAGCGATCGGCGATGTTGAGCGAGGCCGAGGCGCTCACCCGGCTGGCGGTCGACGTCGGCGCTTCCTACGTCCAGCTCCTGACCGGGCCGGTCCAGCCAGGCGGTCGCTACGCTGGGCCCGGCAAACTGTCGGTCTCCGATCGCGAGAAGGTCACGGCCGAGGCGCTGCGGGCCGTCGCCGATCTCGGAGCAGCGCACGGGATCCGGTATGACCTGGAGCCCCTGGCCTGGACCCCGCTGGCGCCCCTCGACAGGGCCGTTGCGGCCATCGCGGCGGCGAAGCGAGACAACGTCGGCATCGTCCTGGACTTCTGGCATCTGTGGCAGGTCGGCACGACGCCCGAGGACCTCGCCCGCCTCGATCCGCTGATCATCTTCGGGGTCGACTTCTCGGATTCCCTCGGACCGCCCGGAGCGGATACGTCGGCGCAACGATCGCGCCGCGTGTGGCCGGGCGAGGGCGAGATCCCGCTTCGGGCGTGGGCCGACGCCATCCGTTCGACCGGTTTCGACGGCTGGTGGGACAACGAGCTGTACAGTCCGACGCACTGGGAGTCGGACGATCCGGTCGGCATCGCGACCGGGTTGCTCGACGTCCTTCGAGACGCCCTCCCGGGATGACCATGACCGGCGGTCGCCCGGTTGCGGCGGGTTCATGAGGGCTCGAGCGGATCGAGGATTGACGACCCGGCGACCCGGATGCTACGGTCGGCTCGGCCGGCTGCAATCGGTTGCGCGTCAGTCAGGAAGGGACCAACGCGGGTGAAGGCGACGGACCATGGCGAGCGGGGCCTGCGTGGCCGCCTGATCCATCGCCATGGAGCGCCCTCGCGACCGGCTCACCCTCCCGCGCGGTCGCCCGACCGATGACCGAGGGGAACGGGACCGGGCTCCGCAGGCGAGTCCTCCTTCGCGACGTCGCGCATGTCGCCAACGTGTCCGATTCGACGGCGTCCAGGGCATTGGCCGACGACCCCCGGATCAGCCTCGCCACCCGCCTGACGGTCAAGGCCGCGGCGGTCGAGCTCGATTACGTGCCGAATGCTGCCGCTCGCAGCCTGCGGATGCGGCACACCCTGGCGCTGGGCCTGTTGATCCCGGACCTCCGCGACCCGGTCCACGGGCAGATCGCATCGGGCTTCGAGGAGGAAGCCGGGCGGAACGGCTATTGCGTGATCATGGTCGACGGAGAGAATCGACCCGTCCGCGAGCGGCTGGCGCTCAAGGTCTTTGCGGAGCACGGCGCCGATGGCGTCGCGATCGTGTCGAGCGCGATCTCCCCGCGTGAGGGCCGCGAGCGAACGGAACCGGATCGCCTCGTCCTGGTCCAGCCGGACCATCGTTCGCTGCCCCGACGCCAGGGCGCACTCTCGCCGGGGGTCATCCTGACCGACGACGCCAGCGGTGTGCGGGCGGCGGTCGAGTATCTCGTCGACTGCGGCTACCGTCGGATCGCCTACGTCGAAGGCGAAACGGGGGCGACGAATGCCATGCGGGCCGAGACCGTGGCGGCGACCCTTCGGGACCGCGGGATCCGCGGCCGACCGAGCACCTATGCGGGCTCCGGGGACACCTGGCGGGCGCCGGCAGCCCTGGCGGCGACGATCGCGGGCGATCCGCCCGATGCCCTGGTGTGCTACGACGACAAGCTGGCACTCGCCCTGATGGACGCCATGCGCGACCTCGGGATCCGCGTCCCCGACGATATCGGGCTGGTCGGCTTCGACGGGATCCCCTACGCGGCGATCTCGAACCCGCGCCTGACGACGGTCGCGACCCCGTCGGGCGACATGGGACGTCTCGCGGCAGCCGCGCTGATCCGGGCGATCAAGGTCGGATCGGTGCCGGAAGGTCAGCTCGTCGCACCGGAGTTGATCGTCCGGGAGAGCACACGGCCGCGGGTCTGACGCGGGTCTGACTCGGCTCGCTGGCCCGCCGCGACGTTCGTTCAGCTCCGAGAGGTTCCCATACGGCGCCGGAACCTTTCGAGGCTGTCGTCGAGGAAGCCGACCATCCGGGCTCGCTCCGTCGGATCCGTCACCGCGGCAAGCTCCGCGATCCAGGCGCGCGTCCCGAGCATGACCTGCTCGACCACCCGGATATCGTCGTTCGACGGGGACCAGCGGCCGCCCCTCGACCTCGACGTAGACCGGTGACGTGTGCGCCGCCATCGAGGTCGTGAACGCGGACTGGATCTCGAACCGGCTGCGCGACCTGGCCGCGATCCAGGCCCCCGCCGCGATGTCGATCGTGTCGTGCAGGGTCAGGTCGGTCGAGCCACCGGTGGCCGAGGTCTCGGCGACGATCCGCCCGTTGACGACCACCTCGAGCTCCGTGATCACCGGCTGTGCCGCCCGGGCTCGTGCCGTGACCGCCAATCGGCCGCCCGCGCGGAGGCGGACGACAGCACCGGGCTCGTGCCCCTCGACGGCCAGCTCGATGACCGGACCCGACGACACCGACGTCCGGCCGGCGCGGACGGCTGACGCCCAGCCGTCGAACGAGGCCTCGTCGTCATCGCGGAGGTGGGCATACGTCCGGACGGCCCCGACCGGGACCTCGGCCGACATCTTGTCCGTTCCCGCCACGATGGGCAGGCGGTAGCCGAGGTCGAGGAAGCGGTACCACTCGAGGATCATCGGGTCGTCGAGGCCGGGGGCCAGTGCCTGGGCCTCGACGCCGTCGATCCGACCGGACGCGATGTCAGCCGCGATCTCGGCGTAGGGCAATGGGAAGTGCGCTGCGATGACGAGGCCGCCGGCAGCCCGGCAGCGATCGGCCCAGTCCGCGAGCAACGTGTCGAGAGCCCCGGCCATCCGGCCCTCGGGTGGGCCGCCGCTGGCGAGGGGTCGGGTCATCCGATGCGCGCCCAGGAGGGCGAGGTGGCCAAGGACGTTCTGGCGGTTCTCGGTCCCCACGACGACCCGGCGCTGCCCCGACGGATCCGACGTGGAGCCCCAGGTCAGGTCGGTGACATTCGTGTACAGGTCACCCCATTGGGCTGCCAGCAGATTGACCAGATCGACATCCTCCGCCGCGGCCTGCAGCAGGGCGGTCGACGGGGCGATGAAGTGCACGTGGCTGTCGGCCGTCATCCAGCGCCCGGCCGGGCGCTCGAACGCTCGCTCGATCGGGAGTTCCAGCCGACGGGTCGATGGGTCGATCTCGACCGAGAGACGGACCGGTGCATGCTCGAACCCGACCATCGCTTCGACGTCGACCAGCCCGACGGGGAGGTCGATCGAGAAGGAGCCGGGAACGTAGGCGTACGTCGATGCACCGAGGACGAGGTCCGCGCCCGTGTCCTCGAAGAACCCGGGGTTGACCTCGTCACGATGACCGACCGGCGGCAGGTATCGGCCATCGGCCGCGGTGAACCTGACTCGTCCGGGCAGGCGTGCACCGGTGGCACCGCTGATCAGCTCGACCTCCACCGGGACGTTGGGCGCCGGCAGGATCTCGATCGAGGGACCGCCGTCGGGATCCTCGGGCACCGAGCCGTCGAGGATGGATCGCCCCGGGATCTCGCGACCACCGAGACGCACGATCGCGTCGGCGGCGATCGAGAGGTCGATGATCCGTCGACGCGGCCCAGGCCCTGTGCCGCGTCTGCGATCAGCCTGATCGTCCCCGCCGCCGCGCGGCGACCCCCAGCCGACGATCGCGTCGAGCCCGACGCTCGGGGTCGATGTCGCATCGCGGCTTCGGATGATGGTCCCGAGGTCGACCTCGAGCGGCCCGCTCCGCTCGTCGGTCGCGATCGAAACCGAGCGCTGCGCCTGAGCGGATCGTCCGATCCCTGGTACAGGGTCACGGCCGCCAGCAGGACGGAGCTCCCGGGTCGACCGCCGGCCAGTGGCTCGACGATGAGTTCGATGGGCTCGGCGGCCGGTTCGAGCTCGATGGTGTGGAGCCACAGGAAGGCCTCGCCGCCGGGGCTGGGCACGTCGTCGGTCATCCCGGTCTGGTTCGCGCCGTACGTGCCCGGCATGATCGTGAGCGTGCCCGACTGACCTGCCGGTGCGTATCGGCCGGGCGTCTGCACCGGGTGCGGGCCGCGCCAGTCGGCGACCTCGTTGTCACGATGGCGGACCGCCGCGAAGGCCGCCGATCCCCAGCCGAGCAGTCCGTCATTGACCTCGAAGCGGCGCCGAACGAGGCGGTCCCATGTCCGCCCGCGCCGGTCCCGGATCGAATACCGCGCCAGCTCCTCGCCGACCGGCACGACGTGGCCGACCGCCAGCCCGGCCGGCCGCGCGCCATCGTCGCCGCGCCACGTGTCGCAGAGGTGCGCCACGATCACATGGCTCGCCTGGCCGGCCCCCTCCAGCGGGATCCTCGTCGGCGCGTCGACAAGCACCCACCGGCGCCTCCCCGAGCTCGAGCCGAGATCGAACGGGAGCCCCCGGAACACCTGGCGCCCGCGAGGCAGCCGGCGCAACGCCGGGCCGTAGCCCGGATACAGGAGGCGAGTCGCGTCGCGAACGGTCAGGTCGCGTGCGGAGTCGATGTCGACCGGGATTCCGCGTGGACTGACGGGCGCCGTCACCAGGCGGCCGCTACAGCCGCGGATTCGCCATATTGACGCGCCATGGGCCGGACGCTAGCATCGTACAAACGGTTGCACAAGAGGGATCCGATGCCTGCCGTGCGTCCCGACGACCCCAGTCTGGCGATGGCCCGAGCCCGGGCACGCCACGTATGAGCGTCGATCCCGCGTGTCCGTCCCGCGACGCTGACCGACCGCCGGCGAGGACGCCAGGCGCACGCGTGCGAGGCCGTGGTCTTGCCTGATCCGACCCCGACGATCGAATTACGGCACGCCACCAAGCGCTACGGGGACGTGACCGCCCTGGATGACGTGTCGATGGTCATCAAGGCCGGGGAGTTCTACTGCCTGCTTGGGCCGTCCGGCTGCGGCAAGACGACCACCCTCAACCTGATCGGCGGCTTCCTGCCCCTCACATCGGGGGACCTGCTCATCGAGGGCCGCGTCGTCAACGATCTGCCACCGCACAAGCGGAACGTGAACACGGTCTTCCAGAACTACGCCCTCTTCCCGCACATGACCGTCGCCCAGAACGTCGCCTTCGGACTCCGGATGGAGAAGCTCCCATCGGCCGAGGTCGCGCGACGGACCGAGGCTTACCTCGAGCTCGTCGGACTGGCCGGGATGACCCAGCGGCTTCCGTCGGCGTTGTCCGGTGGGCAACAACAGCGTGTCGCCCTGGCGCGCGCGTTGGCCAAGGAACCGGCCGTGCTGTTGCTCGATGAGCCGCTCGGGGCGCTCGACCTCAAGCTCCGCAAGCAGATGCAGACCGAGCTCGCCCGCATCCACCGCCAGGTCGGCACGACCTTCGTGTTCGTGACCCACGACCAGGAAGAGGCTTTGTCGATGGCGACCCGCATCGCGATCATGTCGGGCGGGAAGGTCCTCCAGGAAGGTGCTCCGCGCGAGGTCTACGACCTGCCCGCCGATCGGTTCGTCGCCAATTTCGTCGGTGACACCAACTTCCTCGAGGGGACGGTCCGTCGGGCCGACGGCGGTCCGGTGTTCGAGCTCGTCGGCGGGACCGTGGTCGATGCGCCGGCGAATGCGGCTGACGGCCCGGCCACGCTGATGGTCCGCCCGGAGTTCCTGCAGCTCCGGTCCGCCGACGCATCCGACGCGTCCGACGTGTCCGGTGCGACCCGAGGTATCCCCGGCAAGGTCGTCAATGTCGCATTCCTCGGAAACCACACACGGATCACCGTTTCCACGACGGCTGGGGAGGTCGTCGCGGTCAGGCCGCACGGAACGAGGGATCCGACGACGAACGCGCAACACGGTTTGGGTGAGGAGGTCTGCGTATGGTGGCTGACGGCCAATGCCGCTCTGATCCGGGACTAGGCGAACCATTGCGAGGAGCATCGAATGGATGAATTGACCAGACAGCTCCGACGTCGGGAATTCCTGAAAGTGGTTGGAGCGGTCGGCGCGACCGCGGGGATCGGCGCGTTCCTGGCCGCCTGCGGAGCGACGGGCGCAAGCTCGGCGCCTCCGGCGGCCGCGACCACGGCACCGACCGCTGCCGGCACCGCTGCCGCATCACAGGCCGTCGCGGCATCCGCGTCACCGGGTCCGACGGGCACCTTCAACTGGCTGACCTGGGGCGACCACTGGTACCAGGCCGAGATGGACAAGATCGCGGCCGACATCGGCATCAAGTCCAATATCACGAGCTTCAGCGACAACATCGACGCCTACACCAAGATCCAGCAGGTCGGCGGCCAGGTCGACCTGGTCTCCGGCGACGCCCTCTGGGTGCCTCACTATTACCAGAGCCAGTTGATCGACGCGTTCGACATCAATTCGCTGAAGGTGTCGAGCCAGTTGTACTCGGTCGCCCGCGCCTTCGACATCTGGACCAGCCCCGCCGGCTATCTCGGCTACCCGAACGGCTGGGCGCCGATCCAGATCACGTACGACCCGGCGCATGTGACCTCGGGTGCCGACTCGTGGCAGCTGCTCCTGGACCCGAAGTACAAGAAGCGAGTCGTCGTCGAGGACCAGCCGGTCGAGGTCATGGCCTACATGGGCAAGGCCGCCGGCGTCAAGGATCCCTACAACATGACGGATGACGAGATCGCGCAGGCGAAGGCGCTCCTCGTCCAGCTCAAGCCGAACGTCCTTCGCCTTGCGCCGCAGGCCACCGACACCGTCGCCGCACTCAAGAACGGCGAGGCCTGGATCGCGACCATCAACCTCGGCGCCGACACGTCGGTCATGGACCAGGGTGGTCCGAAGCTGACCACGTTCACACCGAAGGAGGGGTCCATCGGCTGGATGGACAGCGAGATGCTCGTCCACGGGGGCGCCAACAACAACCTGCTCATGCCCTTCCTCGAGGTCCACGAGCAGGCGGAATACGTCGCGGCCAACTTCATGATCAACCGGCGACCGCTGTTCAATGAGGCGGCCTACAAGCTGCTGATCAACCAGGGCCAGCAGGAGCTGGCCGACCACCTGCTCTACAACAAGCCCGAGACGGTGAACACGATGACCCTCAAGGGCCCCGGTACCTCCACTCAGAAGGTGATCGCCGCGTTCAACGACGTCTTCGGCGCCTAGGCGGCGGGCGGACACAGCGACCCACAGGAGATGACGGCAGAGACTCGTGACGGGGCCGGCGCGGCCCCGTTGGCGGGCGTCTCGAACTCGCTCACCAAGCGACTCGGCAGGGCGGTCCCCGCCCTGCCGGGCCTTGCCGTGCTCCTGTTCCTGTTCCTGGTCCCGCTGGGGATCATGTTCGTGTTCAGCTTCTGGCACACGAACGACGACTTCCGGCTCGTGCCGGATTGGAACCTCGACAACTACGCCCGGTTCTTCACCGAGGGAACGTACCTTCGGACGTTCATCAAGACGCTGGTCATGGGCTCGCTCGTCACCTTGGCGGCCTTGGCGATCGGCCTGCCGTTCGCGTACTTCCTGGTGCGCTACACCGGCCGCTGGATGCAACGGGCGATCCTGCTCGCGGTCATCGTCCCGTTCTGGACCAGCTACCTGGTCCGCGTCTATGCCTGGCAGGCGATCCTTGGCGAGCACGGCGCGCTGAACCAGTTCCTGATGGGCATCGGGCTGATCCACCAGCCCTCGGAGTTGTTCAACTACGACGACCCCGGCGTCTTCGTCGTGCTCACCTATGTCTACTTCCCGTTCGCGGTCCTGGCCCTCTACGCATCGCTGGAGAAGTTCGACTTCACGCAGCTCAATGCGGCGCAGGACCTCGGGGCGCGACCGGACCAGGCCTTCCGCCACATCCTGCTACCGCAGATCCGGCCCGGCATCATCACCGCCTGCATCTTCGTGTTCGTGCCGATCCTCGGCGAATTCCTGACACCGACACTGGTCGGTGGCGCCCAGAGCAGCCTGATCGCCAACCTTGTCGTGAACTACCTCCGCCAGGCCCAGTTCGCGGAGGGTGCCGCCCTCGCGATCATCATCGCGGCCTTCGTGACGGCGGTGATGATCGTGTTCCGGAAGTCGTTCCGGGTCGAGGACGTGGTCACCAGTGGCTAAACGGGTCAGCCCGGTCGAGACGATGCCGGTCAGCCGGTATGCCCGCCAGGTCCGCTGGTCGCTGATCGCCCTGACTGGAGCGGTGCTGGCCTTCCTCTACCTGCCCATCGCGTTCCTGATCCTCTTCTCGTTCGAGGAGGCGGCGACGCCAGGCCTGCCGATCACCGGGTTGACGCTGCACTGGTACCAGGTGCTTGCGGCGGATACGTCGATCCAGCAGGCCCTGCTGACCTCCGTGGAGATCGCCATCGTCGTCATGATCATCGCCTCGATCATCGGCACGATGGTCGCGTTCCCGCTCGTCCGCGGCGGCGTCCGCGCTCCCGGGACCCTGCGGCTCGCGTTCACGATGCCGATCATGATCCCGGGCTTCCTGATCGGCATCGGGTTGCTCATCTTCTTCCGTCAGGCGCTCCACCTCCAGCTCGGCCTCGACACGGTCGTGGCGGGCCACCTGGTGTTCACCATCCCCTTCGTGGTCCTGATCGTCGCCTCGCGGCTGCAGGGTTTCGATCGCCGCCTCGAGTGGGCCGCCGCAGATCTCGGCGCGAGCCCGTGGCAGACACTGCGCCACATCGTGCTGCCCCTGATCGCGCCGGCGATCCTTGCCGGGGCCCTCCTGTGCGTGACCCTGTCGATCGACGAATTCGTCATCACGTTCTTCACCATCGGGCCGCAGCAGACCCTGCCGCTCTACATCTACACGCAGATCAAGTTCGGGGTCACGCCCGAGGTCAACGCCATCGCCACGGTGATCCTCATCTCCACGCTGGCCGCGATCCTGATCGGGACGCTCCTGCTCACCGGCGGACGGCGGGTCCGGCGTCGAGCCGCACGGTGATCGACCGCTCTCCGATCGACGGGTCTCGATCCGACCCGGGGGGGCGCGCTTCGTGACGCCCGCGACGGACCCGTCCGTCCTTGCTGCCGGGTTGCTCGGCCCCTCGCCGGCCGCTGGAGATCCGATCCGGATCGGGTTCCAGGTCTGGAGCATGGGCATCACCTGGGCCGACCTGATGGCCGCGGGCGAACGCATCGAGTCGATGGGGTTCTCGAGCCTGTTCGCGAACGACCACATGATGCCGGTCCTCGGTGACGCAGACGGGCCTGTCGTCGGCGACCAGGGCCCCGTCTTCGAGGGCTGGATGACGCTCGCGGGCTGGGCGGCGCGGACGAGTCGTGTCCCCCTGGGCACGATGGTCTCGGCGGTCGGTTACCGGAACGTCGGGCTGACGGTCAAGATGGCCACCGCGCTCGACCATGCGAGTGGCGGCCGAGCCATGCTCGGCATCGGAGCCGGCTGGCACGAGCCGGAGATCGACGCATTCGGCTACGAACCGCTCTCGCTCGGCGACCGGATCAGCCGCCTGGACGAGGCGGCGCACGTTGCCCGCCAGATGCTCGACGGCGAGTCCGTCCGCCACGATGGGCGCTGGATCCGGGCGAATGGGATGCGCAACGACCCAGCGCCCGTGCGCGGGCGGATGCCCCTCCTGGTCGCCGGCAGCGGGGAGCGGCGAACGTTGCGGATCGTGGCACGGGACGCCGACATCTGGAACGGCGAGGGCATGCCGGAGGTGTACGCGCACAAGTCCGACGGTGCTGGACGGCTGGTGTGCGGAGGTCGGGCGCGATCCACTGTCCATTCGGCGGACCGTGGGCATCCCGCCGGTCTGCATCCGGCCCACACGCGAGGCCGCCGTGGCTGCGTTGGCCGGGATCCTCGGACGATTCGGCGGATCGCCCGAGCAGGCGCGTGGCTGGGCGGAGAGCTCACCCCTGGCCGATACCGCCGACGTCGTGGCTCGACACCTGCGCGACTGGCGAGCGGCGGGGGCCGAGGAAGCCATCATCGACCTCCCGTCGCCCATCGATGACGAGACGTTCGACTGCCTGTCCGGCCCCATCCGTGAACGCCTCGGATGAGGAACGCGCCGCGCCTCGGCCGATGGTCCACGCGATCAGCATGCCGCACGATGCCCAGGAGGTAACCCGATGCGCGCTGCCGTCTATGAAGGCGAGGGCCGGCTGGTCGTCAAGGACGTCCCCGACCCGCTGCCGGGACCGGACGAGGTCCTGATCGAGGTGGAGGCCTGCGGCGTCTGCGGATCCGACGTCCAGATCATCAACGTCCCGCCCGGCCATCCCTCGACCCCGCCCGTGATCATCGGCCACGAATTCGTCGGCCGGATCCACTCGCTCGGGTCGGCGGTGACCGACGTCGCGGTCGGCACCCGGGTCGTGTGCGACCCGGATCCCAAGTGTGGGGCGTGCGATTCCTGTCGTGCCGGACGACCGGCCAACTGCACGAACATCGTCGCCCTGGGCGTGTATCGCGACGGAGCCCTGGCGCGATACGTCACCGCCCCGGCCAACAGCGTGTATCCGATCGCCGAGACGGTCCCGACCGAGCTGGCGGCCCTCGTCGAGCCGCTGGCGTGCGTCGTGAATGGCACCAACCGCGCCGCCATCCGGCCGGGCGAATCCGCCGTCGTGTTCGGGGCCGGGGCGATCGGATGCCTCTTCATCGCCGTTCTCCGAGCGTCCGGTGCGGCGCGGATCATCGCGATCGAGCCGAGCGTGCTTCGCGCGCCGGTCGCGCAGGCGGTCGGTGCCGATGTCGTCCTGACTCCCGACGAGTGGGCGTCGCGGCGCACGGAGCTGCTGCCCGCCGGCGCCGATGTCGTCGTCGATGCGGTCGGGAGCGTCCTGCCCCAGGCGATCGAGGCGGCGGGCATGGGCGCGCGGATCGTGCTGTTCGGCATGAACGGCAACGCGAGGCCGGCCGTCCATCAGGTCGAGATCGTCGAGAAAGGCCTGTCGATCCTGGGCTCGTACATCTCGAACTTCACGTTCCCGGCCGCGATCCGCCTCGTCGAAAGCGGCCAGCTCAACCTTGCCCCGATGATCACGGCGACGATCGGGATCGAGGACACGGTGGCCGGGATCGGCCGCATCCGCTCCGGCGAGGCGGTGAAGATCGTGATCAGGCCATGACCGATACCGGTTCCGGGAGGTCCTCCATGTCGACGGCGCAGGTGCGCATCGCCAGCGCTCCGGTCTCATTCGGCGTCGACGAGATCATGCAGGACGACGCGTGGATGCCCGCGCCCGACGACATGCTCGACTGGATGGTCGATATCGGGTTCGAAGGGACGGAGCTTGGTTCGCCCGGCTACCTCGGGGACGCAACGCGGTCTGCGACCGGCTGTCCTCGCGAGGGCTCGAACTCGTCGGGGCATTCCTGCCGCAGCATTTCAGCCGGGCGGAGAAGGCCGACGAGGACCGGGCCTGGCTGCGCGAGACCCTGCGCCTGATCGCCGACGGGACCCCCACCGGCTCGCGACCGTTCGCGGTCCTGTCCGACCATTTCGACGAGCCCGACCGGCGCGCCCTGTCGGGCCGGATCCAGGAGCATCCGGAGGCGTGGCTGAGTCCGGCTCGTTTCCGGACGCTCATCGACAACCTCCATCGGTGCCGCGGAGATCTGCCGTGCGGCCGGCTTCGAGCCGGTCCTCCACCCGCACGCGGGGACGTACGTCGAGACGGCGGACGAGATCGCCCGGACGATGGACGCCATCGACCCGTCACTCGTCGGCCTGTGTCTCGATACCGGGCATTTCCGGTTCGGCGGGGCGGACCCCGTCGAGGCGGCGCGCGACTACCGGTCGATCATCCGGCACGTCCACATCAAGGATTGCCGGACGGCGGTCATGGACGATGTCAAGGCCGAGGGCAAGGGGCTGGATGAGGCGCTGGCGCGCGGCGTCTTCTGTCAGCTCGGACTCGGCGATTCCGGGATCGACCAGGTGATCGAGCAGCTCCGGGCGAGATGACTATCGAGGGTGGCTGGTCATCGAGCAGGATCAGTCGCTGCGCTCGACGGACACTCCGGCGTCGGTCGTCGCGGGCCAGCGGGCCAACCGAGAGTACCTGCGCGATCTCGGACTCTGAGGCGGCCGCCGGTCAGCCCGGGACGGGCGGGGCCGACAGGAGATCGCGGTATTCGCGCAGGTACGATGCGGTCGCATCGATCAGGCGGTCGACGTCCGCAGCCGTGTGCGCCCCGGTCAGGAACCCGCGGATCATGTAGTGCGGGTGGACGTAGATGCCCCGCTCGAGGAGCCAGTCGCGAAAGCCACGCTGGACGGGATGGTTCTTGTCCATCGCGAATTGTGCGAAGTCCCGGAAGCGCCGGATCGGCTCGGTCGGTGAAGTAGATGGTCCAGACGCCCGCCGACTCTCGGACCTGCACGCGGGTCGCGGTCTCGTCGATGGCGGTTTGGATCCCGGTCGTCAATCGCTGCCCGAGCCGTGCGATGTGGTCGAGGACCTCACCGTCCAGGACGACCTGCGTGCACGCGAGGGCCGCGGCGACGTCGAGCGTGTGACCGGCGAACGTCCCGGCGAACAGCACGTCGCCCTTCGGGCCGAGGCGATCCATGATGTCGGCCCGACCCGCGAGGGCAGAGATCGGGAAGCCATTGCCGAGTGCCTTGCCGAGCGTCGTGAGGTCCGGCGTCACGCCCAGCCGAGCCTGCGCAGCGCCCGGCCCGTAGCGGAACCCGGTGATCACCTCGTCGAAGATCAGGACCGTCCCGGCCGCCGTGCACGCCTCGCGAAGCGTTTCGAGGAACCCGGGCTCCGGGAGCACGACACCGGCATTGTGGAAGACCGGTTCCACGATCACCGCCGCGATCGTCTGCCCTTCCCTGGCCAGCACGTCCCGGACGCCGTCGGCATCGTTGTACTCGCGGACGATCACCAGATCGCGGATCGCCGCGGGGATCCCCGCCGAGGCCGCGACCGGGGTCGGGATGTCGCCTCCGTCGTCCGTCGCGAAGTGGTGGCTCCAGGCCACGTAGTCATGCCAACCGTGATAGTTGCCCTCGAACTTGAGGATCCGCTCCCGGCCGGTGAAACCGCGGGCGAGACGGATCGCGTGGTACGTCGCCTCACTCCCTGAGCAGCTGAAGACGACCCGGTCGGCGGACGGGATCATCCCGACGATGCGCTCGGCGAGCTCGACCTCGAGTGGATTCGCGGTCGAGAACGAGACGCCATGCTCGTCCATCGCCCGAACGACGGCCGCGTTGATCCGCGGGTCGTTGTGGCCGAGCAGCACGGCCCCGAACGAGCCATGGAAGTCGATGAACTCGTTGCCGTCGACGTCCCAGATCCGCGACCCCTGTGCCCTGGTCATGAACAAGGGATACGGGTCTGCACCGCGGCCCTCGCCCTGGACGCCTCCCGGCGACACCGCATTGGCGCGCGCGAACAGCGATCTCGAGTTCGGCGTGGGGATCGGCCAGCCATCGCCGTCACCGCCGGGCGCCCGGCGGATGGACTCTCCGGACCGGACGCCGTCGTCATGACGCGACCCGCCCCGACAGCGCCAGCCGGTGTCGGTCATCGACCACGTTGCCCTCCAAGCGTCCGTTCGGATCCAGGGGGGCATTACAGCATGGTCGGTCCGCTCCGACTGCGCGTCCACGACGACCTGCCGCTGGCGTCCGCCGGCCGGCTGACCGACTGACCGACTGTTCGATCAGCCGCCGGTCGACGGGATCGCGGCCACGACCGACAGCGCTCGCGCGAGCTGCGGGTCGGTCAGCTTGGCGACCTGCGCCACGGTCATCTTCGAGACCGCATCCGGGTCGAGCGGCGCGACGTCGCTCGCGCGCTCGACGGTGACATCGGGAGTGATCCCGTTGTGCCAGATCTGGCGGCCGTCCGGGGTCAGCCATTCGACCGTCCCGACCCGCAGCGCCGAGCCGTCGGACAGCGGGAACTCGCCGAGGACCGTCCCGGTCCCGAACGTCTTGATGCCGACGATCTGGGCGCGGCCGGCGTCCTGGATGGCGCCGGTCACGATCTCGGACGAGCTGGCGGTGCCGCCGTCGACCAGGACGACCATCGGCAGGTCGGTGGCGAGGCCACCGGGCGTCACCGCGATGGGTCGTCTCGTGGCCGTCCGCGGCCCGCTCGATGTAGACGTTGCCGTCCTTGAGGAACTGGCTGGCGACCGCCTCGGCCTCGTTGACGTAGCCGCCCGGGTTGCCGCGCAGGTCGAAGATGATCCGGTCCGCTCCGGCCTTCTTGACGTCGCCGAGGACGCCCTTCAGGTCATCGGCCGCACCGGTCGAGAACTGCTCGAGCCGGACGAGCGCGGTCTTGGTCCCGGGAACGAGGGTCCAGCTGACGGGCTGGACGGCCACATCGGCGCGGACCATCGACAGCTTGCGTTCCGGGCCGTTGGCGCCGGTCTTGACCGTGACGTCGACGCTCGTGCCGGCCTCGCCGCGGACCCAGCCGACGACGTCGTCGACGGTATGGCCGGTGGCGACGTTCCCGTCGACCGCGACGATCTCGTCGCCGACGACGACCCCGGCCTTGGCCGCCGGGCTGCCATCGAACACGCCGACGACGAGGGGCAGGCCGTCTTTCGCCGTGTCGATGCGGACGCCGATCCCGACGTACTTGCCCGACAGGTCGTTCGAGCGCTGGACGCGCTCCTCGGGGGTGAGGAACGAGGTGTGGCCGGTGTCGCCGACGGCCTCGGTCATGCCGTTGATGGCGCCATAGATCAGGTCGCTGTCCTTGAGCTGGTCGGCGCCGACGTACTTGCTGTGCAGGATGTCCCACGCCTCCTTGATGAGGCCGAAGTTGGTCGCCGAGGAGGCGGAGGGAGCCGGGGTCGTCGTTCCGAGTGCGCCCAAGGCAGGCACGCCCAGCTGTCCGACCCCGATCCCGACGCTGAACGCCAGCACCAGTCCGAGGGCGATAGCCGCGCGACGGATCGTCGAACCGCGTCCACGACCGGCCGCCGGTGACGCCGAGGCCAGGGAGGGGCCGGGCACGACAGGCGTCATGACCGGTGGCTCGGAGTCGGTGGTCGGTTGGGTCGGGATCGGTTCGGGGTCCATCGTCGCCATCTAGCTCATCAGGAGTGACATTCGACGGGCCGCACTGCGCAGACCGTCGCCGGACGCTCCGCCCGGCCGGACCAGCATGACGCAAAACCGCTGGGATGCGATATCGGGATGATGAAGGTTCGTTCGCCGGAGCCGGCCGGCGGCGGAGGGTCCGGCGACCTCGCCGGGCTGGTGTCCTCGGCCGTCGGGTGCTAGATTCCACAATCCCGAGTGAACCAGTCGGAGATGA
Source organism: uncultured Chloroflexia bacterium (assembly GCA_963797685.1). Taxonomy (GTDB): domain Bacteria; phylum Chloroflexota; class Limnocylindria; order Limnocylindrales; family CSP1-4; genus SPCO01. The sequence continues at coordinate 26,612 of CAWCQK010000002.1, forward strand.
CCGACCGCATGACCGACCCTCGCACCCAGACCGCTGTCGCCACGATCGGGCTCGGCCCGCTGCGGGCCGCGCCCGCGGGCCTGCCCGACCCGTCGATCAGCGCCGCCCACCATCGCCGAGGCGGGTGATCCGTTCACGGCGATCCGGGTCATCGACCTCCTCGCGCGGCTCGAACGCGGCGCGCCGATCCGGCTGGCAGACGTCGTCGACCGGCTCAACGCGATGTATCTCGACTGGCTGTTCACCGTCCCGGTCGTCGCCGACGTGGCGCTCCAGCTGCAGGCGAACTGGATGGCCGACTACCGCAACGGCTCGGGGATCGTGATCGAGGACGGCCCGCTCGGGCGCGACGATCGAGATCGAGGATTCGAGCCGGGTCGACCCGTGGATCGTGCGCCAGGCGCGTCGCGAGGCCGCGTCGTGTACCGAGCGGCTGGCCGAATTCAGCCGCCGCGACCGACCGGTGTCGGGCGGCTGACCGGGAGCCGCGAACCTCGAGACGTCAGCCACCCGCGACGAAGACACCGACCGGACGGTCGAACGAACAGGAGGATCCGAACCCATGAGCCACCACACCTATGCCACCGAGAACGCGCTCGTCGACAGCGACTGGGCGCTCGCCCATCTCGACGACCCGAACGTCCGCTTCGTCGAGGTCGACGTCGACACCGCGGCCTACGAGCAGAGCCACCTCCCGGGCGCGGTCGGCTGGAACTGGACGAGCCAGCTGGCCGACGGCATCCGGCGCGACATCGCCGGCCGCGAGGACTTTCAGCACGCTCCTGTCGGAGTCGGGGATCGGCCCCGACACGACCATCGTGCTGTACGGCGACAACAACAACTGGTTCGCCGCGTGGGCCTACTGGCAGCTCAAGCTGTACGGGCATCGCGACGTCCGCATCCTCAACGGCGGCCGCAAGTTCTGGCTGGACAACGGTCTCGCCGCTGACCGTCGACCCGCCGACCTACGCGCCGACCGGCTACCAGCTCCCGGAGCCCGACTTCAGCCTGCGCGCCTTCCGCGACGACATCCTGCCGCGCCTCGGCGACCCGGAGCTCGCGCTCGTGGACGTCCGCTCGCCGGCCGAGTACAACGGCGAGATCATCGCGCCGCCCGGCATGAGCGAGACGGCGCAGCGGGCCGGGCCACATCCCGGGCGCGGCATCGATCCCGTGGGCCCAGACGGTCAAGGAGGACGGCACGTTCAAGAGCGCCGAGGACCTCGCCACGCTGTACGAGGCCAAGGGGGTCACGCCCGACAAGGACGTCATCGCCTACTGCCGGATCGGCGAGCGGTCGAGCCACTCGTGGTTCGTCCTCCACGAGCTGCTTGGCTACAGCCGCGTCCGCAACTACGACGGCTCGTGGACCGAGTACGGCAGCATGATCGGCGTCCCGATCGAGAAGCCGGCGCCGGTCCCCGCCGCCTGACGCTTCTCGCCGGTCGGCGGCGTCCGACGGGCGATAATCGGAAGATGGCGCTTGCCTCTTCCGCCCGTGCCGCCGCCGACCTGCTCCCCGCAACCCGCCTCGAGCGGCTGCCCGAGCTCGCCGCGGCTCGCGCCGATCGACGTCGCCGAGCGCTTCCGCGACCTGCCCGGGCCTCGTCCTGCTCGAGAGCGCCCGGCCCGGCCGGAACGCTCGCTGGACCTTCCTGACCGCCGATCCGATCGCGGTCCTCGAGTCGCCGGCGGCCGGGCCCGACCCGTTCGCCGTCGCGCGCCGCCTCGTGGCACGGCTCGACCGGCCGTCGTCGTCCCGGCCGACGCCCGCCGTTCCTCGGCGGGCTGGTGGGCTTCCTCGGCTACGACCTCGGGGCGGCCTGGAGCCGCTGCCGGCGATCGCGCCGGCCGACCAGGACCTGCCGCCGCTGCGGCTGGCGCTCCACGACTGGGTCGTCGCCTGGGACCGGCGGACCGGCCACGCCTGGCTCGGCGGCCGGGCGCTCGACGGGGACGGACGCCGGCTGGCGCGTCGGCTCGACGACGTCCGCGCGCGGCTGGTCGCGCCGTCCGATCGCGGCCCGGCCCGCGAGCCCGCGGCCCCCGGCCGCGATCGTCTTCCGGTCCGGCCTCGACCGGCGCGCGTACGAGGCCGGCGTCGAGCGCATCCGGCGGCACATCGCCGACGGCGAGATCTACCAGGCCAACCTCACCCGCCGGCTCGAGGCGCCGTTCGAGGGCGACCCGTGGCCGCTCTACCGGCGGCTGCGGACCGGCGATCCGGCGCTGTTCGCGGCGTACCTCGACCTCGGACCGAGCCAGCTGACCGGCGCAGCCGCGCGCGATCGCTCTCGGCCTCGCCGGAGCCGTTCCTGTCGGTCGACGCCGACGGGCGTCGTCACGACGGATCCGATCAAGGGCACCCGCCCGCGCGGCCGGACCCGCGAGGAGGACCGCGCCCTCGCGCGCGAGCTCCTGTCGAGCGCCAAGGATCGCGCCGAGAACGTGATGATCGTCGACGTCCTGCGCAACGACCTCGGCCGGGTCTGCCGGCCGGGCAGCGTGCGCGTGCCGCGGCTGTGCCGCCTCGAGCGGACCGCGGCGGTCCAGCACCTCGTCTCGACGGTGACCGGCGCGCTCGCCGCCGGGCGCGACGCGTTCGACCTGCTGGCGGCCTCGTTCCCCGGCGGCTCGATCACCGGCGCGCCCGAAGATCCGGGCGATGGAGATGCTCGAAGGCCTCGAGCCGGTCCGGCGCGGCCCGTACACCGGCGCGATCGGCTGGATCGGGCCCGGACGGCGCGATGCGGACGAGCATCCTGATCCGCACGTTCGTGGCCGACGGCGCGCGGCTGAGCCTGCACGTCGGCGGCGGGATCACCTGGCGGAGCGATCCGGCCGCGGAGTGGGACGAGACGGTGGCCAAGGCGCGCGGGCCGCTGGGCGCGATCGGCGCCGGGAGGTCGCGTGACGGACGGCGCCGGCGACGGGCGCGACGGGGCGCCGGCGACGCGCCGAGCGCCACGTCTGGATCGACGGCGGCTGCTCGACGCCGATGGCGCCTCACCTGTCCGTGTTCGATCGCGGCTTCCAGCTCGGCGACGGCGTCTTCGAGACGCTGCGGGCGCGCGGCGGCCACGCCGACCGAGCTCGCCGAGCACCTGGCGCGCCTGCGCGGCTCGGCCGCCGGTCTCGACATCGAGCTGCCGGACGACATCGCCGACGCGGCTCGCGACGGGATCGCCGAGCTGCTGGCCGCCGACGGGCTCGACGGCGCCGACCGGCGATGCATCGATCCGGATCACGGTCTGCCGCGGCCCGTTCGGGGGGCGCGGCCTGCTGCCGCCCGACGAGGCCGTGCGCGACGGTCGCGATCCAGGCCTGGCCCGTCGTGCCGCCGCCGGCGGACCAGCTCGAGCGCGGGCTGCACCTGATCGCTCGTCGGTGCGCCGCGACCCCGCGAGCCCGCTGGCCGCGCTCAAGACCACGTCGCCGCGCCGACTACGTCTACGCCCGGCTCGAGGCGCGCCGCGCCGGCGCCGACGATGCGCTCTTCCTGACGCTGGACGGCGAGCTGTCCGAGGCCACGACCGCGAACATGTTCCTGGTCCGCCGGGGCCGACGGCGACCGAGCTGGCGACGCCGGCGCTCGACGTGCGCGATCCTGGCTGGCACGACGCGAACGTGGCTGCTCGCTGGGCGGCGGGTCGGGCTTCGGGCGGTCGAGGCGCGCCTCACCCCGCCGACCTCGCGGCTGCCGACGAGGCGTTCCTGTCGTCGAGCGTCGCCGGGATCCTGCCGGTGACGCGCTTCGACGGGCGGCCGATCGGCACGGGTCGCCCGGGCCGTGGACGCTGCGGGCGCGGGCGGCACGCGAGGCGTTGATCCGCGGTGCCGGCGGCCGCCGCGAGCTGGCCCGAGCCGGCGCCGGACCACCGCGATGACCCGCGACGAGCTGATCGCCAGCACGCGCCAGCTCATCGACGAGGGCGACCGGCTCGCGCGAACCCCTCGCTCGCGCGCTCCAGGTGTGGCTCCAGCTCTCCGACGACCTGCTCGCACCGGCCTGGGGCACCATGGATCGCTACCACCTCGCCTGGCTGATGGTCGGCAAGCCGAGCGCGATCATTCGCGGCCGCGCGATGACCGCCGACGAGGAGGCCGCCTACGTCCGCGAGGTCGCCGAGCAGAAGACCGCCGCCCTGCGGATGAGCCTCGAGGCCGTCGAGCGGCATGGGATGCCGTTCGTGGGCGAATCGGGCGGCGTGGGAGCGCCCTCGCCGGATCGAGCCCCCGACCGCGCCCCGGACCGGGCCGGGCTTCCGGTCGACCCGGCCCTCGCCGAACGTCTGGCGGAGGCCCGCCGCCAGGCCGACGCCCACATCGACCACGATGCTCCCCGGGCGCCGCGCCCCGAGAAGATGCAGCGATGACCGAGACCGCGGTCCGCGTGCCGGCGGTCGGCGGCCAGCGGACCGTCCCGACGCCGGACCCCGTCGCCCGCGACTACATCCTGCTGGCGCTCCGCCTCGAACAGCACGTCCCGGGTCTCGTCGACGGCTACTACGGGCCGGCCGCGCTGAAGGCCCAGGTCGACATGGAGCAGCGGCGCTCCCCGGCCCGCCTCCGCGACGATGCCGCCGCCCTTCGCGCGCGACTGCCGGCCGAGGTGGCCGAGCCCGACCGTCGTCTCTGGCTCGACGCCCAGCTCGTCGCGCTCGAGACCCAGGCGGCCGCCCTTGCCGGCGACGCGCTGCCATACCTCGAGCACGTCACTCGCTGCTTCGACCATGTGCCGGCCTGGATCCCCGACGAACGGTCGATGACGCCGCGGCGCGGATCGACGAGCTCCTCCCGGGCGATGGCGCGCTCGAGGACCGACTGGCCGCGTGGGACCGCGGGCTCGAGGTCCCGATCGAACGACTGCCGGCCGTCCTCGGCTGGCTCGTCGAGCGCTTCCGGGCGTGGCGGCCGAGCGGTTCGGGCTGCCCGACGGGGAGGACCTGCGATCGGGCTCGTCCGAGACCAGCCGTGGAGCGCCTACAACTGGTTCGATGGCGGCCGGCGCTCCCGGATCGACGTCAACACGGACCTTCCCGCGCGGGCACCGAGCCTCCCGGGCACGATCGCCCACGAGGCCTACCCCGGCCACCACCTCGAGCACGCGACGAAGGAGGCCGAGCTCCTCGATCGCGGGGCGCCTCGAGTCATCGATCCTGCTCATCAACACGCGGAATGCCTCATCAGCGAAGGCCTGGCCGACCTCGGCGAGCGGTTCGTGGCCCCGCCACCGAGCGCGCCGATCTCCTCGTCGAGCTGTTCGAGCGCGCGGGCCTGGCCTCCGGCGACCCGGCTGGGACCGCGCCACCGCCGAGCGGCGGCCGCCATCGAGACCCATCGCACGACTCTCGGCACGATCGGCGGCAATGCGGCGCTGCTCCGCCACGCCGAGGGCCGGTCGCACGACGAGGTCATCGCCTACCTCCGTGATGTCGGCCGCCTGGCCCCGCCCCGGGCGGAGAAGCGCCTCGAATTCATCGAGCACCCGCTGTGGCGGACCTATGTCTTCGTCTATGCCGAGGGCGAGGCGCTGCTCGAGCGCTGGGTGGATGCGGTGCCGGAGGGGGAGCGCGCCGCCCGGTTCGGTCGCCTGCTGCGCGAACAGCTGACTCCGGCGGCGGTCAGATCTCCCGGCTGAACACGACCCGGTCGTCGCCATCGGCGTCGTAGTCGGGATAGGCCGGGGTGCCGTACAGGTTCTGGGTCCCGGGCCGTCGGCCGGCGTGAAGCCCATCGCCCGGTGGAACCCGACGGACACGCGATTGCCCGGCCAGGTGATCGCCGTCACGCGACGGGCGCCCGCGCTCGCGCATCCGCGAAGAACTGCTCGTACAGCCGCCGGCCGAGCCCGGCCCGCCGGTGGTTCGGGTTCGTCGCGACCATGTGGATGTAGGCCTGGTCAGGATGGTCGGGGCTGAGGAACCCGACGAGGAAGCCGATCGTCCGGCCCTCGCCGTCCTCGGCGATCCACGACGTCCCGCAGAAATGCTGGAGCCACAGACGCGGGAAGATCTGGTGCATCGAGCGCCCGCCCCACCACTCGTCGACCTTGCCGACGAGCGGCCGATAGTCGGCCTCGACCGGGCGCCGGAAGCGGATGTCGTCGGTCATCGGGCGGCGATCCAGGCGACGACCACGGCCGCGACCGCCTCGATCGGGACGAGCGGTCCGAAGACCTCGCCCAGGTAGTCGACGAGCGGCAGGACGCCGCCCTCGCGCAGGGCGTACTGCCACAGCCCGATCTGGGCGAACACGATCGCGACCAGCGCGATGACGACCGCCAGGACGACCCGCCGCCGCGGCGCGAGCAGCTCGCCCGCCCCGAACCTGAGCGCCGCCCCGACCACCCAACCCGTCGCCGCAGCGACGACGACGAGACCGGCCGAGACGGCGAGGACGCCGCCGAGCAGGACGATCGCCACCGCACCGACGATCCCCGCGACGATCGCGAGCACGAACCCGCGCGCCACGGACGCGCCCGGTCCGCTGGCGTCGTCCGCCGTCGTCTCGTCGAAGTCGGCCTCGGCCGTCCGATAGCGGTCCGAGGGTGGATGCGCCAACCGCCGCTCGCCCGGCGTCGGCGGTGGCGCGGCGGCCGTTCCGTCGGTGGTCGGTGGTTCGGTCTCGCTCACGTCATCCATCGTAGCGGGGCGCCCGCGGGTCGATCCCGGACGTGGCGGCCGCCCACGCTCCACGCTAGACTCGCCATCGTGAGCCACCCGAGCCTCGGACTGCCGCCCCGCGACCGCACCGCCGGCTACCCGGCCGCCGCCGCTCGCATCCGGGCCGACATCGCCCGGCTCGCCGGCCGCGCGCTGCGGGTGGCGATGGATGCCGATCCGACGCTCCGCACCCGCTACGACGAGGCGGGCCAGCGTCTGCTCCTCCACGACGCCGAGCTGCTGGCCGAACGCGTCGCGCTCTGCCTCGAGACCGGGGACCCGAGGCCGGCCCACGAATACGCCGAGTGGACCGCGCCGGTCTATCGCCGCCGCGGGACGCCGATGAACGACCTCATCGGCCTGTGCGAAGGGCTGCGGGCATCGCTCCCGAGCGCCCTGGCGCCGGCCGAGCTCGCCTCGGCCTCCGAGGCGCTGGACGCCGCGATCACGGCATACAAGTGGCACCGCCGCATCGCCGGCGACCACAAGCGCAACCCGATCCTCCAGCTCCTGTACAAGGGCGCCTGACCGATGACCATCAAGTGGGTCCAGCAGGATCCGCTGGTGATGAACGGTGAGCCGTTCTGCTACGGATCGCGGCTGACCGTCCGCCAGCTGCTCGAGCTGCGGGCGAACGGGTACGACCTGCCGCACATCCTCAAGGACCATCCCGAGCTCCGCGTGCTGGGCATCGCGGCCGCGTACGTGTACGCCGCCGGCCAGCCCGACCGATACGCGGACTTCGTCGAGCCCGATGGCTCGCTCACCGGCCCCGGCTACACCGACGCCGAGGCGGCCGGGCTGCCGGCCCAGTACCGCGTCCCCGGCGTGGTCATCAAACCGGCCGCATCCGCCGCCTGAAACCCCGGATCACGCTCAGAAGCGTTTTGGCGAACGGATGGTACGCTCATGGGACACACCCGGAGATCCCATGACCGACAGCACCATCGACGACCCCGATCGAGAGCCCGACGAGCGCCGGCACCGAGCCGACCGACGCCGCCGCGTTCGACACCACCCGGCGGGCGACCGAGCTCGCCATCCTCGACGCGCTGCGTGGCGTGGTCGACCCGGAGATCGGGATGAACGTGGTCGAGCTGGCCCTCATCAAGCAGATCATCCTCGGGCCCGACTCGACCGAGATCAAGATGATCCTCACCACCCCGTTCTGCCCCTACGCCGGCTCGATGATCGCGCAGGTCAAGGAGCAGACCGAATCGGTGGTCGAACACGACGTCAAAGTGACCTTGCTGGCCGAGCGGTGGGACCCGCGCGACGCCGGCCTGATGTGGTGATCACGAGCCAGGAGGGCGCCGACCGATGAGTCAGGACCAGTACCCGTACCGCAACCAGTACACGACCGATCGTCCGATGCCGCGCACGCCGGGCGTGCCGGCCGCCCCGGGCGTCACCGTCGGCGCGACCACGCCGTCGGCGCTCGGCGTCATCCCCGATCCACGCCTTGCCAACGCGTTCCTGACGCACGCCTTCGTCTGGATGTTCGCCGGGCTGCTGCTGTCGGCCGCCGTCGCCGGTGTCGTCCAGAGCAACGCGCGCCTGCTCGAGTTCGCCTCAGGGCAACTTCTTCCTGCTGTTCATCGCCCAGATCGCCATCGTGATGGCCATCGCCGGCGCCATCAACCGGATCAGCGCCACGGCGGCGTTGGCCCTGTTCTTCGTGTATGCCGCGACGCTCGGTGTGACGATCGGGCTGATCGTGACGGCCTACTCCCAGGCGACGGTGGCCAGCGCGTTCCTGAGCGCGTCGGCGATGTTCGGCGCGGCGGCCGTCTACGGAGCGGTCACCAAGCGATCGCTGGCGGCGATGGGCGGCATCCTGTTCATGGGCCTCATCGGGCTGCTGGCCGCGATGCTGATCAACCTGTTCCTCCAGAGCAGCACGATCACCTACGTCGTGTCGATCTTCGGTGTGCTGCTGTTCACCGCGCTGACCGCGTACGACGTCCAGCGCATCCGCGCGGGCGACCTCGCTGCGCAGACCGGGTCGATGGAGAAGGCGGCCGTCATCGGCGCCCTCAAGCTTTACCTCGACTTCATCAACCTGTTCCTGTTCATGCTCCGGCTGATGGGCGGCCGAGGCTAGTCCTCGACCCGGGCGCCGTCGCGTGAACGCGCCGGCGCCCTGAGCACTGGCGCGGCCCGGCCGTCAGCCGTCGAGGAAGCGCGCCACGGAGTCGATGACGAGGTCGGCCAGGGGGTCCAGGTCGGCATGGCTCCCGACGCCGGTCATGACCCCGATCGTCAGGCCGGCTCCGGCGCTGCGACCCATCCGCATGTCGGCCGGGGAATCGCCGACGACCGCGGCGCGGCCGACAGGGACGCCGGTCTCGGCGCACAGGCGACGGACCATCTCCGGGGCGGGCTTGACCGGGACCCCGTCATCCGCGCAGACGATGGCGTCGACCCCGTCGGCCACCCCGAGCGCCGCGAGCGTCCGAATGGTCGGATCGCGGTCGTCACTGGTCGCGACGGCGACCTTCCGGCCATCGCGATGGAGCCTGGCGAACAGCGCGCCCAGGTCGGCCAGCGGGGTGGCCAGCGCGACGGGGTCCGGTGCGTGCCAGGTGCTCGCCAGGGCCCGGTCGGCCTCGGTGTCGGACAGCCCGGCCTCGATCAGGACGTCCCGGGTCCGGTCGGCGAGCCGGGCCATCGGTGTCGCGGCGAGCCCGCCGTGCGGCAGGACGGTACCGGTCGCGGCGTCGTAGCCCAGCATCTCGAACAGCGGCCTCGCGATCTCGCGCCCGGTGGCCTGTCGCAGGTCGTCGGCGAGGGTGACGGCCCAGCCGCCCCACATCGCGTGGAACTCGATGAGGGTGCCGTCCTTGTCGAAGATGACGAGGTCGATGCCGTCGAGCGGGACGGTCACACCTCGGCGCCGGCCTCCGCGGTCGGGGCAGGGGCGCCGCGCTCGGCACCGAGCACGAAGGCCGCCTCTGGCGGGAACGAGATCGTCACGTCCTCACCGACGTCGGGCACCTTCAGGTGCGGCTCGTTGAACGAGTCGAGCGCGATGACCGACGGCGGCTCGCCGTCGCTGCCCTCGCCCAGCCTGACCCGGATGCGAACGATCGAGCCGAGGAAGTTGATGTCCTCGACTGCGCCGTGGAGCCGGTTCGAGCCCTCGTCCCCCTGGCCGAGCGAGATGCCCTCGGGCCGGAGCGCCAGGGTCACCTTCCCGTCCGCGGAGCTTGTCGGTCGTGACCTTGCTGGCCCGGATCTCCTGGCCATCGAGCGACAGGCGGCCCGTGGACGCGTCGATGACGTGCGCGTTGACGAGGTTGAGCGTGCCCACGAACGAGGCCACGAACGCCGTCGAGGGGAAGTTGTAGATCTGCGACGGCGTGCCGATCTGCTCGATGCGGCCGTCGCTCATGACCACCACGCGGTCGGACAGCGAGAGCGCCTCCTCCTGGTCGTGGGTGACGTACACGGTCGTGATCCCGAGCTGGCGCTGGATCGCCCGGATCTCCTTGCGCAGGACGATCCGGATCTTGGCGTCGAGCGCGGACAGCGGCTCGTCGAGGAGCAGGACCTGGGGCTCGATGGCGAGCGCGCGGGCGAGGGCGATGCGCTGCTGCTGGCCGCCGGACAGCTGCCACGGGTAGCGCCCGCCGCGATCCTCGAGGTGGATGAGCCCGAGCAGCTCGGTGACCCGCTTGTCGATATCGGCCTTCGGCTTCTTGCGGACCTTCAGCCCGAAGCCGATGTTGTCGGCGACCGTCATGTTCGGGAACAGCGCGTACGACTGGAAGACCATCCCGACGTCGCGCTGGTTCGGCGGCTTGTTGGTGATGTCCTTGTCGCCGACGGTGATCGTCCCGGAGGTCGGTCGCTCGAACCCGGCGATCATCCGGAGGGTCGTGGTCTTGCCGCAGCCCGATGGGCCGAGGAAGGACACGAACTCGCCCGCGGGCGACATCGAGGTTGAAGTCCTGGACGGCGGCGGCGCCGCCGCCCGGGAACGTGCTTCCGCACGCTGGTGAGGGTCAGGAACGCCATCGTGTCTGCCGAACCTCCTAGCGCCCGCCGGTCACGGCGACGCGCGTGCTCCCGCCCCGGCCGATGAAGGCGATCATGATCATCGCCAGCCAGGTCAATCCGAAGCTGATGATGGTGACCGCGGCCGGCTCGTAGGCCGCATTCGTGCCGAGCTGGTTCAGATATGGGCCGAACGCCGGCCGGGCCAGGAACGAGGCGATGGTGAACTCGCCGATGACGATGGCCAGGGTCAGGAACGCGCCGCTCAGCAGCGCCACCCGCAGGTTCGGCAGGATGACTCGCAGGATGATCCGTGTCCAACCGGCACCCAGGCTCTGGGCGGCTTCGGTCAGGCTCCGGATGTCGGTCGCCTGGAGGCCGGTGTCGACCGCGCGATACATGTACGGGAACGACAGGACCGTATATGCCGCGACAAGCAGGACGTTGCTGCCCATGTCGGTCTGGGTCAGCGGCAGCGGGCCGTGGCTGAACGTCTGGATGAGGCCGAACACGAGGATGATCGGCGGGATGACGAACGGCAGGAGCGTGATGAACTCGATGAACGGTCGAGCCCGTGGGACGCGCAGCCTGACCCAGTAGGCGGTCGGCATCAGCAGGCCGATGCTCACGATGATGGTGATGACCCCGATGATGAACGAGTAGCCGAGGCTCTCCCAGAAGCTCGAGCTGCTCAGGACGGTCCCGTAGTAGCTGAGCGACGGCGGCGGCGCGGACGGGCCGATGGGATTGCCGAGCGAGTAGACGAAGGTGGCGATGAGCGGCACGAAGAAGTAGAACGCGCCGACGAAGAAGATGATCCACCAGGCCAGCCGCGTCTTCTTCATCGCTGCCACCTCGCAGCGCGCCGCTGGAGCCATAGGTAGGCGATGATCGAGATGCCCATGACACCGACCATGCCCATCGCCACGGCGTAGCCCAGGTTGATGTTGTTGAGCACGTCGCCGTTGATCTGACGGGTGATGAGCAGGGTCACGATGTTGATCTCGCCGGTCAGCTGGTATGCCGTGGCCTGCGCTCCGAAGGCGTTCCCGAACAGCAGGATCATCGTCCCGAGGAGCGTCGGCGTCAGGATCGGCAGGGCGATGTGGCGCCAGTACTGGAACGTGCTGGCGCCCATGTTCTCGGACGCCTCGCGCCATTCGGTCTTCAGGCCCGCGATGGCCGGGGCCATGATCAGGACCATGAGCGGGAACTGGAAGTACAGGTAGGCGATCTCGAGGCCGAGCTTCGAGAAGATCGTGAAGTCGCTCTTGGTGATGTCGATCCCGACCTGCTGGAGGATCACCGTGATCAGACCGGTCGCGCCGAGGGTGAAGGTGAAGGCGAGCGCGAGCGGGATGCCGGCGAAGTTCGAGGCGACGCCCGAGAAGGTCATCAGGCCGGCGCCGAGGATCCCCGGCAGACCGCCGCGGATGACGGCGTACGCGAGCAGGAACCCGAACACCCCGCCGATCACGGCGGTCACCAGGCTGATCTCGATGCTGGCGCGGAACGCCTCGACGACCGTCGGCTGGCTCAGGTCGGCGTAGTTCTGGAGCGTCACCTGACCCGACTCGGTGTGGAACGAGCCGTTGACCAGGTAGAAGGTCGGGATGATGAGGAAGGCCGCGGCGAAGATGAAGAAGGGCAGGAGGCCCAGCCACGACCAGGAGATGCGGCGGCCAGGACGCGCCGGTGGCGCGTCCTGGCTGATCGTGGGCAGAGCGACGTCTGTCATCGCCCTACCGTTCGTTCGGCGTCGACGGAGTCGGCGCTACTTGACCGTGACGCCGACCACGGTGGGCCAGCCCGCGGTGATCGCCTTCGAGGCGGCCGTGATCTGTGCCAGGGTCGGCAGCAGCGTCCCCTTGGAGTCCGGCAGCTTCGCGTTCGCGGCCGGGTCGAGGGTGCCCTTCGCCGCCATGTCGTCATAGCGGATCGGGTTGCAGTAGCCGGCCAGCCACAGGTTCTGCCCTTCGTCGGAGTAGAGGTACTCCTCCCACAGCTTGGCAGCGTTCGGATGCGGGGCGTACTTGCTGATGGCCTGGACGTACATGCCACCGAAACGACCGGACGTCGGGACGACGACGGTGATCGGCGGGTTGCCGGCGAGCTTGTCCTTGTCGGCGAGGCCGTTGTAGGTCCAGCCGAGGCGGATCGGGGTGTTGCCGCTCGCGACGGTCGCCGTGCTGGCGATGACCGGCACGAAGTTGCCGGCGTCGTTGAGCTGCTTGAAGAAGTCGAGGCCTTCCTTGACGCTGTCGAGGTTGCCGCCGTTCGACGACAGGCCGGCCGCCCAGACGGCGGACTGGGCCTGGTTCGAGGCGAGCGGGTCACCGAACAGCGCGACGGCCTTCTTGTAGTCGGGCTTCAGCAGGTCGGGCCAGTCCTTCGGGACGTTGGCGATGGCCTTGGTGTTGACCTCGAACGACATGACGCCGAAGTAGTCGCCGTACCACATGCCGTCAGCCGACTTGGCCGAGTCGGGGATGGTGCTCCAGGTCGCGACCTTGTACGGCTGGAAGAGGCCCTGGTTGACGCCGTCCGGGCCGAAGGCCAGGCCGACGTCGACGACGTCCGGAGCCGCCGGGCCGGCGATTGTCCTTGTTGGCTGTGATCGCGGCGAGCTCGTCCTTCGAGCCACCACCGGGGTTGAGGCCGGTGACCTTGATCCCGTACTTCGCGGAGAAGCCGTCGATGGCGGCTCCGTAGTTGCACCAGTCGCGCGGGAGCGCGATCGTGGTCAGGGCGCCTTCGGCCTTGGCCGCGGCGATGAGCGCGGTCATGTCGGCGCCACCGCCGGCGGCAGCCGAGGAACCGGCCGATGCCGCGCCGGATGGGGCGGTCGATGCGCCCGACGATGAACACGCCGCGAGCGCGATGGCCGCGACTGTGAGGAAACCCGCGAACCGGGTCACTGAACCTTTGCTAGACAAATCCGTCCTCCGTTATGGTGCGCGCGCTTGTTCTCGATCCGAAGACCGAGGGACCTCCTCTTCCCCCTGCATGGTTCCCAAAGCCATGCGGACGACAGTGTGCCCGACGCCGGGCGGCACTGTGCGGTCTCCGCGTGCATTGGACAGCCCGGACCGGCGGCCGTCAAGAGGCTGGATCGGTTCGATCATCACGGCGTGCTCAGATGGTCAACGCTGCGCGCGGTACGCGGTCCGCACGCCGACACAGGGCCCTATACTCGCTGACCATCGGGCGTCGGACGGTTGCCGGCGCAAATGTCCCTCGGCTGGAGGGACGGTGATGACCGCTGGCCCCGGCGAACCCGACCCGGCGCGTACGCTCCAGGATCCCCTGGCGGAGGCCCTGCGCGTCGTCGACCTCGCCGACAAGCGGGGACTCCTCGTCCGGCTGATGGGCGGGATGGCGATCCGGGCCCACGCCCCGGACTGGCCGGCCCGCACCCGACGCGTCGAGGTCGACCTGGACTTCGCGACCCGGGGCAAGGATCGTGGCGGCTTCTACGAACTCCTGTCGAAGGAGGGCTACACGCCCGACAAGCGCCACAACGCGCTGTTCGGCAGCAAGCAGGCGTATTTCGTGGACGTCCCGCGCAGCCGCCCGGTGGACGTGCTGGTGGACAGCCTCGAGATGTGCCACAGGTTCGAGTTCGGCGATCGACTCTCGAAGTCGACGCCGACGCTGCCGCTCGCCGAGCTCCTGCTGTCCAAGCTCCAGATCGTCAAGATCAACCGCAAGGACGTGCTCGACGCGCTGGTCCTCCTTGCCGAGCACCCGCTCGCCCAGGATGACGGCGCCGTGGATGCCCGCATCGGCCAGGGCGCGATCAACGTGCCGAGGATCCTGTCGTTCACCTCGAACGACTGGGGCTGGTGGCGGACCGTCACCGGCAGCCTCGACACGCTCGACAAGTACCTCGCGGTCGAGCTGACGCCGGAAGACCTCGACCTCAACAACGGCCGGGACGTGCTGTTCGACCCGGCGGCGCAGATCGTCGCCCTGCGAAAGGCGATCGACGAGCGCCCCGAAGTCGACGCGCTGGAAGCTTCGCTCCCGGGTCGGCGAGCGCCAGGCCTGGTACAACGACCCCGAGGAGATGGGGCACAACTGATGCGCATCTTCTTCGCCACCGACGTCCACGGCTCCGAGGTGTGCTGGCGGAAGTTCCTGAACGCGGGGACGTTCCACAAGGCCGATGTCCTCGTCATGGGCGGCGACATGACCGGCAAGGCGATGGTCCCCATCGTCAGCCGCAAAGGAGGCTGGACCCTCCGGCTCCAGGACCAGGACTACGTCCTGTCGACCGAGGACGAGGTCAAGGCGATGGAGAAGCGGATCGCCGATCGCGGCTACTACCCGATCCGGCTGACCAACGACGAGGTCGCCGCGTGGGAGAGCGACCCGGCGCTCGTCGATGCGCGGTTCAAGGCCGAGATGGTCGGCATGGTCGAGCGCTGGATGGCCCTCGCCGATGAACGTCTCAAGGGCAAGGGGATCCGCTGCGTCGTCTCGCCGGCCAACGACGACATCTTCGAGCTCGACCCGGTCATCGAGGCCGCCGAGCTGGTCGACCTCGGGGAGCAGAACACGATCGAGCTCGACGGCTTCACGATGGTGTCGACCGGCTGGGCCAACCCCACGCCGTGGAACACGTTCCGCGAGCTTCCGGAGGACCAGCTCCGGTCGCGGATCGATGACCTCCTCGCTGACGTCCCTGACAAGCACCGGGCCATCTTCAACTTCCACGCGCCGCCGTACGGGTCCAACCTCGACAACGCCCCGAAGCTCGATGCCGACATGCGCTACGTGTCCGGTGGTCAGGCGCTCGTCCCGGTCGGATCCCATGCGGTGCGCGATGCGATCGTCGAGTACGGCCCGGTCCTGTCGCTCCACGGCCACATCCACGAGGGCCGCGGTGCGGTCAAGATCGGACGGACCCTGGCGGTCAACCCCGGCAGCGTCTATGAGGACGGGGTCCTCCAGGCGGCCATCGTCGACCTGGACTCGAAGAAAGGCGAGGTGAAGCGCTACCTGCTCATCAATGGCTGATTCGGGTCAGGCAGATGGAGGAGAAGGGTCGATGACAACACCCGAAGTGGCGAAAGCGCCCGCATTGTTCCTTCGGAACGCGACCGGCCTGGTCAAGGGCTGGTCGGCGTTCGACGCTTTCGGCTATTCATTCTTCTCGGTGAACCTCGTCACCCTGGGGATGTTCTACAGCCTGGCGATCTTCGCGTTCGTCCCGGATGGGTCGGTCCTGTCGGCCCTGGTCCTGTCCGGGGTCACGATGACGTTCCTGTGCATCGTCTATGCCGGCCTGATCGCCGTCATGCCGCGGGCCGGAGGCGACTACGTCTGGCAGACGCGGATCTTCGACGGGGTGCCGGGCGCCATCGTCGCGGCCGTGGTCGGCGGGCTCACCGGCTACCTTGCCGCGAACGCGTTCGGCGCTGGCGACACCATCGCGATCATCGCCGGCGTCGCCGGTGTCGTGATCGGCCTGGTCCTCGGCATGCGGCGGGGCGGGATCGGCTTCGTCCTGTCCAGCACGGGCTGGTGGTTCATCCTCGCCCTCTGGGCACCGATCTACGGCTACATCCTCAACATCGAGTTCCTGCAGCCGCTGGCGGCGATCGCGGGCGCCACCGACCTGCTCACCTTCCTCGGGTCGCAGGCTGGGACGTTCACCGTCTCGATCATCACGATCGTCATCGCCTCCGGTGCCGTCGCCCTGGGCATGGCCGGCTATGCCCGGATCCAGCGAGTGAGCCTCTACATCGGCCTCATCGCCCTGGCCGCGATGTTCATCCTCATGATCGTCTCGTCACAGGACACCTTCAAGACTGCCTTCGATCGGGAAGGCCAGAGCCTGTTCGGCGTCTCGAACGCCTATCAGGGGACGATCGACAACGCGGTCGCCAACGACGCGTTCGTGCCCGGCGGGTCGCCGCTCGACTTCGGGCTCAGTAGCGGAACGTTCCTGCTCCTGCCATTCATGATGTTCTGGATCCTGTACCCGAACTGGGGCGCGACCCTCTATGGCGAGGTCCGCGGGGTCCGGCGACTTCCGGAAGGTCCTCAACGGGATGCTCGGCGGTCTGTGGGTCACGATCGCCCTCGCTATCGCCTTCGTCCTGCTCGCGTCGAAGACGTTCGGCTGGGACTTCTTCAACGCCACGAACGTCAACTTCATCAACTACGCATACGGCTACGTGACCGTCGCACCGACGATACCGATCTGGGGCTATCCGCCGATGCTGGCGGCGTTCCTGATCGACAACCACATCATCCAGATGATCATCGTGGTCATCTTCGGCGTGTGGTTCCTCGGCTGGGCGGGGACCCTCTGGCTGTCCTCGACGCGGATGATCTTCGCGGCGGCGTTCGACCGTGTCCTGCCGGAGTGGGCCGGTCGCGTCTCGGACCGCGGCGTGCCGTGGTATGCGCTTCTCCTGATCATGATCCCGGGGGTGATCGTCTCGTACCTCTATTCGTTCGTGTCTGGCTTCTCGAAGCTCACCCTCGACGCGTCGCTCGTCATCGCCGTCACCTTCTTCGGGACAGCGATCGCCGCGACGATCCTGCCCTGGTGGAAGAAGGACATCTACCAGAAGTCGCCGATCGCCCGGTACGCGATCGCCGGGCTGCCGATCATCAGCATCGCCGGGGCGATCACGGCGATCTTCCTCGGCTGGGTCATCTACGAGTGGCTGTCGAACCCGCTTTACGGGATCGGTGTCAGTAACACCCAGTCGATCCAGTTCCTCGCCGCGATCTACGTGATCGCTGCGGTCGTCTACGTCGTGGCCCGCCTTGTCCGACGCCAGCAGGGCATCGACCTCGACGCCATCCACGCGGAGATCCCGGCCGAGTAGGCCTGCGGCTCCGACACGCTCCGACACGACGAAGGCCGGCGGGACCCGCCGGCCTTCTCGATTCAGCCGCCGAACCAGCCGCTCGGGCCGGGCGCCGTGCTCTGCCAGATGTGCTTGGCCTCGCGGTACTCCTCGAGGCCCGGTCGGGCCGAGCTCGCGGCCGATGCCGGACCGCTTGAAGCCGCCCCACTCGGCCTGCGGCACGTAGACGTTGTAGGTGTTGATCCAGATCGTCCCGTGGCGGAGGCGGGCCGCGACGCGTTCGGCGCGCTCGGCATCCGCTGTCCAGACCGCGCCGGCGAGGCCGTACGTGGTGTCATTCCCGATGGCGACGGCCTCGTCCTCGGTCACGAAGCGCTCGACCGTCAACACCGGCCCGAAGACCTCATCCTGGGCGATGCGCATCGTGCGCGTCACGTCGGCGAAGACGGTCGGACGGTAGTAGAAGCCGGCCTGCAGCTCGGGCTCGTCCGGCCGGCGGCCACCGGCGACCAGCCGGGCACCGTCCGCGATCGCGCGCGCGACGTGTGCCTCGACCTTGGCCCGGTGCTCGGCCGAGATGAGCGCCCCGGCCTCGGTCGCGTCGTCCGTTCCGTGGCCCAGCCGTATCCGCTCCGCGCGGGCAGCCACCTCCGCGACGAACCGGTCGTAGATCGTGTCCTGGACGATGGCCCGCGTCCCCGCCGAGCAGACCTGGCCGGAGTGGGTGAAGGCCGCGGTCAGGGCGTTGTCCACGACGGTCTCGAAGTCGGCGTCGTCGAAGATGATGTTGGGGCTCTTGCCGCCCATCTCGAGCGCGACCTTCTTGAAGTTGACTGCCGCGCCTCGGAGCAGCGCCCGGCCCGCGTCATGGCCGCCGGTCAGCGAGATGAGGTCCACGTCGGGGCTGTCCGCCAGCGCCTGGCCGACCCGTTCGCCTGGTCCGAGCACGAGGTTGACGACGCCGGCCGGGACGCCGGCCTCGTCGAGGAGCCGGGTCAGGGCGATGGTCGTGAGCGGCGTCACCTGGGCGGGCTTCATGACCACGGTGTTGCCCGCAGCCAGCGCGGGCGCGACCTTCCAGCTCATCTGGAGGAGCGGGTAGTTCCACGGCCCGATCAAACCGCACACGCCAACGGGCTCGTAGACGATCCGGCTGAGCGCGTTCGGGTCACCGCTGTCGACGAGGCGGCCCGTGTCCTGTCGGGCGAGGTCGGCGTAGTAGCGGAAGACACGCGAGACGTCGGCCATGTCCCAGCGGCTCTCGCGCATCGCCTTGCCCGTGTCGAGCGTCTCGAGCCGGGCCATCGCCTCGAGATCGCGATCGATGAGCCCGGCGACGCGGTCGAGCAGCGCAGCGCGTTCGTTCGACGGTCGGTACGGCCAATCGGTCGCGTCGAACGCGCGGCGCGCGGCCGCGATCGCGGCCTGGACCTGGGCGTCGGTGGCGACGTCGACCTCGGTGACGACGGTCGCGTCCGATGGGTTGACGACCGGGGAGCAGGTCCCGTCCGCGGACGCGACCCATCCACCGTCGATGTACAGGCTGGGCACGGCTCCCCTCGCTCCCAAACCGCTGCGCCAAGGCAGGTCGGCTCTGGTGGCGGAGGATGCGGCGCCGCCAAAGACGTCGTCAAGAGCCGGTCGCGTGGCTCGGGCCGAACTCTCTGCCAGATGCACATCTGGCGAGCGTTGGTCAGGCCCCGGACGGACGTCGCCGCGGCGCCACGCTCGCATAGGCGCTCAGTCGGTGACAAATGAGTCACCAGGCGGGCAGCTGACCGGAAGCTCCTGACAAATGCTCGCGTAGGGTGCATCTGACAGAGAAGGCGCCTCCACGGCTCCGCGCGCCTCGGACCGGACATGGAGCGGCCGCGAGCGCTTGGAGGAAAGCGCCCGCGGCCGAGGGCTAGCGATGGATCAGGCGGTGGCCTTGACGATCCAGCCCGGCTCGGGATCGCCGAACTTCGAGAGGAGGTAGTCGCGCGAGGCCTCGACGGCCTTGCGCGGTGCGGTGAGGTCCGCCTTGAGCCGGAAGTCCTCCTTGAGGATCTCGCCGGCGACCATGACGGTCTTGACGTTCGACACGTCGGCGGCGCAGACGACTGCCCCGACGGGATCGATGATCGGCGCGACGTTCACGGCCGACCCGTCGATGATGACGATGTCGGCCTGCTTGCCCGGGGTCAACGACCCCGTCCGGTCGGCGATCCCGGCGACCTCGGCCCCGCCGATGGTCGCCCAGCGACAGGACCTGGCGCGCTGTGATGAGTCCCGGCGACGCCTCGAGCCCGTCGAGGTCTGCCTCCCAGGCTTCCTGGTGCTTCCGCCCGCGCTCCGAACCGAAGATCGAGCGCATCTGGGTGAACTGGTCGGATGGAGCGGTCGTCGCGACGTCGGACGACAGCCCGATCGGGATGCCGTACTCCAGGGCGGTCACCGCGGGCGCCCAGCCGTGGCCCATCTGGACCTCGATCTGCGGCGCGAACGAGACGTTCCCGCCGGAGTCGCGCGCGAGCGCCCACTCCTCGGGGGTGAAGTGCGACGCGTGGACGTAGGTCGTGTTCGGGTACAGCAGGTCCATGTCCCGAAGCATGGTGACCTGCATCTTGGTGTAGCCGAACCGGTCCATCGCGACGTGGACGGTGATGTTGAGTCCGAGCTCCTTGGCGAGATGCCAGTCGTGCTGGACGACGTCGGGCTTGCAGAAGTTCGGCCCGCGGGTGGCGAGCGCCATCGTGATCCGCCCGTCGTCGGAGTTGAAGTACTGCTTCCGGATCCGGCGAGCATCGGGGCCGTCGGAGGTCAGCACGCTGCCCGCGTAGTCCGGCCCGAACCACCAGTCGACGAGCGAGGTGTTGCCGAACCCGTAGGCGTAGACCGACCGGATGTTCGACTCCTGCAACCCGCGGATACCGGCGTCGGCATGCTCGGGCGTGTTGATGATGTGCGACCAGTCGACGAGCGTCGTGATGCCCGCGTTGATGCACTCGAGCGAGCCCCACAGGTTGCCGGCGTAGACGTCGTCGGGCCGGTAGTGCGGTGCGAACTTGTCGAGGATCTGCGCCGAAGTAGGTGATCAGCGCGAAGTCCGGCGCGCTCGTCCGGATCGAGGTCTCCCAGGTGTGGCGATGCGTGTCGATGAAGCCCGGGATGACGATGTCGCCGGTCGCATCGATCGTGCGCGCGCCGTCCGCGGACAGTCCGTGGCCGATGGAGGCGATCTTGCCGTCCTCGATCAGCACATCGGCCTCGGGCATCTCGCCGAGTGCCGGGTCCTGGGTGAGGACGATCCCACCCTTGATGAGCATGCGGTCGGTCATCGAACGTTCCCTCGTGTGTGGATCCGCCGGGCCTCGTGACTGTCTGACGATCTCCTGGCTGATGCCCTCCTCATGGCCGATCGGTCATCGCCGGCCCTCCTGACGCAGGTGACTGGCGACCAGCGCGAAGTCGAGGTCCTCGCCCATCGACCGTTCGGCCGCCTGGATCGTGTCGAGGTTCACCGCCGCCTGTGGCATGGACGTGTCGGACTCCTCGGCGAGCGCACGGATGAGGCGCAGGTCCTTCTCGGCCAGCGCCAGCGAGAAGGCGACCGGGGTCGCGTCTGGCTCCACGAAGTTCGCCCGCTTGTAGGCGACCATGGGTGCTCCCGCCGCGCTCGAGGCGAGGACCTCGTAGGCGAGCGACCGGTCGATGCCGTTGCGCTCGGCGAGGACGAGGCCCTCGGCGACCGCTCCGTTGAGCCCGAAGATGAGCGTGTTGACGGCCAGCTTCATGACCGCGCCCGACCCGAGCGGCCCGAGGTGGAAGACGCGGCGGGCGAGGCAGTCGAGGACGGGTCGGGCTCGCTCGAGGTCGTCCGCTTCGCCTCCGACCATGATCGTCAGCTCGCCCGCGAGCGTCGACGAGACGCTGCCCGAGACCGGACCGTCGAGGATGCCGGCGCCACGCGCACGGACCGCGGGTGCGATGGCCCGGATCGTGTCTGGCAGGACGGTGCTCATGTCGACCACGACGGTGCCGGGTCGGAGGCCGGCGGTGATGCCATCCGGCGCCTCGAACAGATCGCGCACGGCGGCGTCGTCGGCGACCATGGTGATGACGACGTCCGCCCGCGACGCGGCCTCGGCCGGAGTGGCCGCCACGGTCGCGCCGATCTTCTCCGCCAGCGCGGTCGCCCGGGCCGGCGTCCGGTTGTAGACGACGACCGCGATGCCCTGCGCCGGCCAGCCGCTCGGCCATGGCCGAGCCCATCCGGCCCGTGCCGAGGACGGTCGCGATCGGCCCGGTCATCGCCGGCGGCGACCGGTGCTCACGCGGCGTCGTCCATGCGCCGGCGGACTGTCTCGACGATCCGCTCGACCGACGGCAGGGCCAGGTCCTCGAGACCCGACGCCGACGGCAGCGGGATGTGCGGGGTGGTGATCCGGACGATCGGCGCGTCGAGGCTGTAGAACCCCTCGTCGGCGACGATCGAGGCGATCTCCGCGCCCCAGCCGCACAGCCGCGGGTTCTCCTCGACGGTGTAGAGACGGCTGGTCTTCGCGACCGAGGCCAGGATCGTCGCGGTATCGAGCGGGACCAGCGAGCGCAGGTCGATGACCTCCGCATCGATGCCGCCGTCGGCAGCCAGTCGGTCGGCCGCTTCCAGAGCCTTCGGAACCATCGCGGCCAGGGCCACGATCGTCAGGTCCGAACCGGCGCGGACGACCTTGGCGGTCCCGAGCGTGTCGACCAGCTCGCCGTCGGGGACCTCGGCCTTCACCGCGAACAGCGCCTTGTGCTCGCAGAAGATGACCGGGTCGGGGTCGCGGATCGCCGCCGCCATCAGGCCGACGACGTCGGCCGGCGTCGACGGCGCGACGACCTTGAGACCCGGGATCGCCATCGCCCAGTTCTCGACGCTCTGGCTGTGCTGCGCCCCGAACCGAAGACCGCCACCGTTGGCGGTCCGCAGCACGAGCGGCAGCGACACCTGCCCGTCTGTCATGTAGCGGGTCTTGGCGATCTGGTTGATGACCATGTCCCAGGTCACCGCGAAGAAGTCCGAGAACATCAGCTCGGCGATCGGACGGAGCCCGGTCATCGCGGCGCCCATCGCCGCCCCGACGATCGCCTGCTCGCTGATCGGGGTGTCGCGCACCCGAACGGGGCCGAACTCGTCGAACAGCCCCTCGGTCAGCTTGAACACGCCACCGGCCGCCCCGACGTCCTCGCCGATCAGCACGACGTTCGGGTCCCGCCGCATCTCCTGGGCGATGCCTCTCGCGATGGCGCCGCGGTAGGTCAGTTCCGCCACGAGGAGCCTCCATCGGCCCAGACCTGGGTCATCAGCACGTCCGGGGAGGGCTCGGGAGCAGCGCGCGCCTCGGCCTCTGCCGCCGCGACCGCGTCGCGGGTCTCCGCCTCGATGGCGTCGAGCGTCGCGCCGTCCACGCCGGCCGCCTCGAGCCGCGCCCGGTCGGCCGGGATCGGGTCGCGTGCCTTCCAGGCGGCGACCTCGTCGTCGGGCCGGTACTTGCCGGGGTCGGCTCGCGAGTGACCGCCGTGGCGATACGTCAGCGCCTCGATGAGCGACGGACCGTCGCCTGCCCGGGCCCGGTCGATCGCCGTCCGCGCCGTCGCATGGACGGCATCGACGTCGTTGCCGTCGACCAGGATCGACTCGAGCCCGTAGGCCGCGGCCCGATCGGCGGCCGGGTGCTCGACCGCCGTCACGTCGCCGATCGGCGTGTACTCCATGTACTGGTTGTTCTCGCACACGAAGACGACCGGGGCCTTCCAGACGGCGGCCATGTTGAGAGCCTCGTGGAACGCCCCGATGTTGGTCGTCCCGTCGCCGAAGAAGCAGACCGCGACCTGGCCCGATCCGCGGTACTGCGCCGACCAGGCGGCCCCGAGCGCGATCGGCAGGTGGGCGCCGACGATGGCGTACGAGCCCATCGCGCCGTGCTTCACGGACGTCAGGTGCATCGACCCGCCCTTGCCGCCGAGGAGGCCCGTCCCGCGACCGAACAGCTCGGCGAAGATCGGCGCCATCGGCACGCCGCGGGCAAGGGTGTGGTTGTGTCCGCGATACGTGCAGAACGTGTAGTCATCCGCGCGCATCGCGGCGGCGAACCCGGCCGCGACGGCCTCCTGTCCGACGCCGAGGTGGGTCGTGCCGCGGACCAGCCCCTCGAAGAAGAGCTCCTGCGCGCGGACCTCGAAGGAGCGGCATTCGACCATCGTCCGGTACATCCGGAGCCGGGTCTCGAGGTCGGCCGCCTCGGCGGTCGTCGCCATACAAGGACTCCTAATACGCGTTGGCGACGAAGAGCTCGTCGGACGGGAAGCGGGTGATCACCTGCGGACCGTCCGCGGTGATGACGACCTCCTCCTCGATCCGTGCAGCCGACACGCCGTCCTTGGCGGGGCAGTACGTCTCGAGTGCGATGACCATGCCTTCCTTGAGCTCGACCGGGTGCTCGAGCGAGTTGAGCCGGCTGATGATCGGCCGTTCGTGCAGGAAGAGCCCGACGCTGTGGCCGAACTGCAGCCCGAAGCACTCCATCTCGTTGTCGAAGCCGAACTCCTGCGCCTTCGGCCAGACGCGTCGCCACCTGGTCGGTGGTCACGCCGGGCCGCATCAGCTCGATGGACTTGTCGATCCACTCGCGTGCCTGTTTGTACGCGTCGCGCTGCGCGTCGGTTCCCTTGCCGACCACGAACGTCCGGTAGTAGCAGGTCTTGTAGCCGATGAACGTGTGGATGATGTCGAAGAAGGCCTGATCGCCGGGCCGGATGATCCGGTCGCTGAAGACGTGCGGGTGCGGGCTGCAGCGCTCGCCCGACACCGCGTTGATGTTGTCGACGTGCTCCGAGCCGAGATCGAACAGGTAGTGCGTGACGTTGGCCACCAGGTCGCTCTCGCGGACGCCCGGCTTGAGCTGCTCGGCCAGCAGCTGGTAGGCGCCGTCGACCATCGAGCAGGCGACGTTGAGGAGCGTGATCTCGTCCTTCGACTTGACCTCGCGGGCGTCGAGCAGGACCTGCTGGCCGTCACGGACCGTGACGCCCTCCTCGGCCAGCGCCGCCAGCATCGGCGGCTCGACGATGTCCACGCCGAGCGGCATGTCCGCCACGCCCTCGGCGCGCAGGATCGCCGCGATCTCGCGGGCGGCCGACCGGAACAGCCCTGCATCCGGTGCCACCGCGCCGCGCAGGCCGACCATCCCGGCGTGGATGTTCTCCGGGCGCATCCACGGGCAGTTGAGCCGGTGGTGCTTGGCCGCCGACCCGAAGTCCCAGACGTGCGGATCACCGCCACGGGTCAGCAGTGCGTAGCGGGTCATCTTGTCGCGCGCCCACTCGCCGATGTGCGTGCTCGTGACGTACCGGATGTTGTTGAAGTCGAACAGCAGGACGGCGCCCAGGTCGGACGCGGCGAGCGCGTCACGCGCCCGGGTCGTGCGGTAGCTCCGCAGCCGCTCGACGTTCCAGCGCTCCTCCCAGTCGACGTTCATCGAGCCGGGCGAGGCGAGCGGTGACATCACGAGGGTCCCCAGATGCAGGTCGGTCCATGGCGGGTCGTGCCCGACGAGGGATGGTGCGTTCACCCATGCTACACAGCGACGAAACCCGCGCAAGTCGTCCCGGAGGCGTCAAGATCGCAACGATGAACGGTGCGTGTGCGCTGTGGTTGTCTAACATGGCAATATGGATTGACACGTGTTCATCGTCCCTACACACTCCCGGGATCGCGGGCGACGACCGCTCGAGGTGGAGGAGGATCACATGCGTACAGATCCCGTCGGCCGATCCCGCCCGAGGCGGCTGGCCGGGCTGCTCGCCGTCGCGAGCATCGCCCTGGCGGCGTGCAGTGGGAGTACCGCGTCGACCGCACCGGCGACCACGGCTCCGTCCGCGGCACCGGCGACCACCGCCCCATCCGCGGCCGTCGCCCCGAGCGCCAGCGCCAACGACAAGACGCTCCAGATCGCCTACCTGTCGTTCGCGGTCGCCAACAGCTACGACGCCCCGATGCTGGCCGCCGCGCAGGCCGCCGCGGCCGCCGGCAACGCCAAGCTGACGGTGTTCGACGCGAACCTGGTCCCGGCCGACCAGGTGAAGCAGCTCCAGGACGCGACCGCGTCCGGCAAGTACGACGCGATCGAAACCCAGCCGCTGTACGGCGCGGGCATGGTCGAGGACGTCAAGAAGGCGATCGCCCAGGGCATCGCCGTGGGCAACATCGACCAGATCCTCGGCGCCGACATGACGACGGCTGACTTCCAGGTCCCCGGCATGAGCTCGAACGTCGCCTTCGTCCCGAGCGAGCTCGGCAAGAAGATCGGCAACCTCGTGGTCACCGCCTGTGCGGATCTCAAGTCCGACGCGACCCACCCGTGCAACGTCGGCTACATCTGGTCGGTCAAGGCGGCGGCGCTCGACATCGCGCTCAAGAAGGCTTTCGACGAGGCGATCGCGCCGCATCCCGAGATCAAGGTCGTGTCCGATACCGGTGAGTCGTTCTACACGACCGCCCTCGGCCTCAAGGCCGCCCAGGACATCGTGGCCGCCCATCCGGACGTGTCGGTCATCGTCAGCGCCGACCAGGCCATCACCGGCGCCGTCCAGGCGGTCAAGGACATCAAGGACAAGGTCCGCCTCGTCGGCTACGGCGGCGGCGCGGTCGCGCTCCAGGGCATCGCCTCGGGCGAGCGCTTCGGCACGGTCATGCAGATGCCGGCGACCGAGGGCGGCCTCGGCACGAAGAACCTGATCGACGCCATCCGGTCCGGCACGCCGGTCCCGGGTGTCGATCCGCTCGCGACGCTGCCCGATGGCGGCGTGGTGACCAAGGCCAACGTCCAGACGTTCCTGCCCCTCGCGGAGTGGCCGGGCTGACGTCCGACCGGGTCGCCGGACGCGACACCGCGATGCAGGCCGGCGAGGCCGTCCACCTCGAGGTTCGTGGGCTCGGGAAGTCCTTCGGGGCGACCCGGGCCCTCGACGACGTCTCGATCGGCATCCGGCAGGGGACCGTCCACGCCTTCGTCGGCGAGAACGGGGCCGGCAAGTCCACCCTCGGCAAGATCATCGCCGGTGTCTTCCCGCAGGACCAGGGCGACCTGATCCTGCGCGGGACGCCCGTCTCGTTCGGCTCTCCGCGGCAGGCGCTCGTGCGCGGGATCGCGCTGGTGGCGCAGGAGGTCGCCCTCGTCCCGAGGCTGACCGTGGCGGAGAACGTGTTCCTCGGCGCGGAGCCGAAGCGCGCCGGCTTCATCGATCGCGGGTCGCTCAGCGAGCGGTTCGACCGGCTCGTCGCGGACGCGGGCTTCGACCTCCGGGCGGGGTCCGTGGTCGGGCGTCTGCCGATCGCGGCGCAGCAGCAGGTCGAGATCCTGCGGGCGCTCGCCCGTGACGCCGATCTGATCGTCCTCGACGAGCCGTCGGCGAGCCTGTCGACCGTGGAGGTCGAGCGACTGCACCAGATCGTCCGCGGGCTGCGTGCCAGGGCAACACGGTCATCCTCGTCTCGCACTTCCTGACCGAGGTCCTCGACCTGTCGGACGTCGGTCACCGTCCTGCGCGACGGCCGCGTCGTCCGGACCAGCCAGACCGTCCGAGGAGACTGAGGCAGTCCCTCGTGACCGGGATGCTCGGCCGGCCGGTGAGCCGCGACTACCCGGAGAAGCGACTGCCGCCGGCGGACGCCCCGGTGGTCCTCGACGTCGCGGGTCTGACCGCGCCGGGCGTGGTCGACGCCACGCTCGACGCTGCGCGCCGGCGAGATCGTGGGCCTCGCCGGGCTCATCGGCGCCGGGCGTTCCGAGCTCGCCCGCGGCGATCTACGGGGCGAACCCGGCGACGGCCGGCGCGGTCACGCGTCGCGCGGCACCGGCCCTCGCCGGGACGCCCGGCGGCCTCGATCGCCGCGGGCGTGGCACTGATCCCGGAGTCGCGCAAGGACGACGGGCTGATCCTGCGCCGGCCGATCCGCGAGAACGTCAGCCTGACGAGCCTGGGGCGATTCCAGCGGTTGGGGTTCGTGCGCCGCGGCACGGAGCGTGCCGCAGGTCCGCGATGCACTCGAACGGGTGGACGGGTCGTCGCTGCTCGAGTCGTCGGCGGGCTCGTTGTCGGGTGGCAACCAGCAGAAGCTGCTGTTCGCCCGCGCGCTGCTCGATCGGACCGGACGTGCTGCTGGCCGATGAGCCGACACGCGGCATCGACGTCGGCGCGAAGCGCGACATCTACGACGTGCTGGTCCGACTGGCCGCGGACGGGATGGCGATCCTGCTCGATCTCGAACGAGGTCGAGGAGATCCTGGGGCTGGCCCACCGGGTGCTGGTGATGCGTGCGGGACGGCTCGTCGCCGAGCTGTCGGGAGCGGACATGACGGAGGAGGGGATCGTGAGCGCAGCGTTCGGCACGACCGGCGACGAGCGCCGCATGAGCGCGAACACGGTCGGGACCGAGACCGCCGCGACGACGGCCGCTGTCCCAGCGTGCTCGCGCGGATCGTGGCGAGGGCCGGGATCCTCATCCCGTTCCTGATCGCCTTCGTCGGTGCTGGCGATCATCAGCCCGCCGTTCCTGCGGGTCGGGAACCTGACGAACATCCTCGACCAGCAGGCCGGCATCATCATCGTGGCCTGCGCCGGGACGTTCGTCCTGATCGCCGGCGGGATCGACCTGTCGATCGGGGCGATCTACGGTCTGGCTGGGAGCTGTCGCCGCTGACGACGGCCTCGTCGGTGTCGCCGGTCGTCGGTGTCATGGCCGGGCTCGCGGTCGGTCTGGCGGTCGGCACTCGCCAACGGCGTCATCGTCACCCAGTTCCGGATCAACCCGTTGATCGGGACGCTGGCCATGACCTTCGTCGTGAGCGGGATCGCGGCGATCGTGACCAAGGGGAACCTGGTCGTCGCGCTCGACCACCTCGACTTCCAGGCCTTCGCCGGCGACCGAAGATCCTGGGCATCAGCAGCGCGGCCTGGATGATGATCGTGATCGCGGTCCTCGCCGCGATCCTGCTCGAGTCGGACGACATTCGGACGCTATGTCTACGCGATCGGGTGGCAACACGCAGGCGGCCCGCCTCGGGGGCGTCCGGGTCGACGCGATCCGGGTCTCGACGTTCGCGCTGAGCGGAACGGCCGCGGCGTTGGCCGGGACGCTCGACGCCTCGCGCGTCCTGTCGCGCCCAGGCCAGCAGCGGGCAGTTCCTGACGTTCACGGTGCTGACCGGGATCATCGTCGGCGGGACGAGCATCCTCGGTGGCGAGGGCACGATCGGTCGGACGGTCCTCGGCTGCCTGTTCGTCGCGCTGATCGCCAACGGCTTCAACTCTCGGAGCTCGATCCGTTCTACCAGCAGGTGACACTTGGTGTCATCCTCCTGCTGGCGGTCGGTGTCGACGCCTGGTCCCGACGGTTCGAGTAGGCCCGGTCGATCCGGGAACCCGGCCACCCCCTCGTCAGGGAGCCGCCAGATGCACTCCGTCGGTCACATCGACTGGTCGTTCGTCGACCAACCCGCTCCCGCGTCCGCGACGTCGTCCGGGCTGGCGCGCCTGCGCGTCGTCGGGCCCGAGCAGGGCGCGGTCCACACCGACCTGGCCGCCATCGGGCTCCAGCCCGGCGGCTGGCTGGCGCCCCATGTCCACTCGTTCGAGGAGGCGCTCTCCATCCTGTCCGGCGAGCTTCTGGTCGACCTGGGTGGGCGCGTCCACAGGCTCGTCGGCGGCGACTTCGCCCTGATCCCGACGGGCCTCCGGCACGCGCTCGGGAACACAGGCGTGGAGGCGGCTCGCTTCCTGTCGCTCAGCAGCCCGCAGCGGCTCGACCCATCGGCGCCGCGGAAGGACACCTTCTTCGAGCCGGCCCAGGACCTGGCGCGGATGGACGCCGACGCCACTCGCCCGCCGTTCGGCGACCCGACCCTCCGTCTGGTCGGTCACTACGAGGGCACGGGGCCGCAGATCGAGGCGCTCCGGGTCAAGGATCCGGCCCGTGGCCGCGCGCCGGCGGGCGCCGACACGGCGATCCTGGCCTACAGCGGGATCTCGGTGAAGATGATGGTCGACCGGAGCTTCGGGGCCGACCACGTCACGCTGTTCACCGTCGACTATGAGCTTGGCGGCGCCGCGCAGGCGCACGACCACCCGTTCGAGGAGGCCTACGTCTTCCTGGCCGGCGAGATCGAGTGCGAGATGGACGGCGAGCACTACACGTTCGGTCCGGGTGACGTCGCGTTCGCCGGCGTCGGCTCGGTCCATGGCTTCTACAACACCGGCACCGAACGCGTCCGCTGGATCGAGACGCAGGCGCCCCAACCGCCGGCCCGGCACGCCTATCGGTGGGTCGACCAATGGCGCCGGTTCGAGGAGGGCTGACATGTCGGACGATGGCTGCATCGTGGTGGTGGGCGGGACCGAAGGCATCGGCCGGGAGCTGGTGCGCCACTACGCCGGGACCGGGCGGGAGACCGTCCTGACCGGTCGCGGCCAAGCGCGGGCGGAGGCGGTCGCGGCCGACATCGGTGGCTCGGCGCGCGGCCTGGCGCTCGACCTCGCCAAGCCCAAGACGATCCGCGACGCGCTCGCGTCGGTCGGCCCGGTCCGCTACCTCGCGATCGTGGCGATCCAGCGCGACGACAACACGATCCGCGACTTCGACATCGACCGCGCGCTCGAGCTGGTCACGCTCAAGCTGGTCGGCTTCGCCGAGGTCGTCCACGTGCTGCTCGACCGGCTGGCGCCGGACAGCTCGATCGTCTTGTTCGGCGGGCAGGCCAAGGACCGGCCGTACCCGGGCTCGACGACGGTCTCGACGGTCAACGGCGGGATCTCCGGGCTCGCCCGGACGCTCGCCTGGGAGCTTGCGCCGATCCGGGTCAATGCGATCCATCCGGGCATCACCGGGGACAGCCCGTACTGGCACGGCAAGCCCCCGGCCATCCTCGAGGGCCATACGTCGAGGACGATCACCAAGAAACTCGCGGCGATGGAGGATATCGTCGATGGCACGCGATTCCTTCTCGAGAATCCGTCTGTCGAAGGCATCGACCTCGTCGTCGACAACGGCCGGATGATGTTCTGAGCCCGATGAGGACAGGGACCGTGACCAGCCCGACCGCGACACGCACCAGCCGTCCGGACTATCCGGAGATGGGCGAGCGGCTGCGCGAGGCGCGGCGAGCTCGGAACCTGAGCCTGCGGACCCTGGCCGAACGGCTCGGCGTGTCGCCCAGCCTCATCTCGCAGATCGAGACCGGTCGCGCCAACCCATCGGTCAGCACGCTGTACGCGATCGCAGCCGAGCTCGACGTCTCGCTCGACGAGCTGTTGTTCAACGACCGGCGGCCGGCCGAACCCGCCGAACCGGCGGCGCCGGCACGGACCGAGGTGCAGACAGGCGGGACGATGGCACCGGCACCGCCCGTCCAGCGGGCCACGGACCGGCACTCGATCCGGCTCGCGTCCGGGGTCAACTGGGAGCGGCTGACGACGCTGTCCGAACCCGGCATCGAGTTCCTCCACGTGACCTACGAGGTCGGCGGGGCGTCCAGCCCGCCCGACGCCTTTCAGCGACACCCCGGCCACGAATGGGGCTACGTTCTGAGCGGGCGGCTCCAGGTCCGCATCGGCTTCGAGGAGTACGTCCTCGAGCCGGGGGACGCGATCTCGATCAACTCGTCCATCCCGCACCGCCTCGCGACGCTCGGTGACGAGCCGGTCCACGCCATCTGGTTCGTGCTCGGGCGGGCACAGTTCGATGCGCAGACGCTGATCGACGAGCACGTGACGGGTCGGGACTGACCGCGATGGCCGGCGTCCGCGTGGTCCACTCCGAGGAGATGCGTCTCCCCGCGGTGACGACGCCCGGGATGGACCGGCGCGAGGCATACGACCACGACGGCGTCTGGGCCGGCACCTTGCGGACCACCCCGGGCGTGGTGACCGGCTGGCACGTCCACGCCGGCCACGACACGTACATCTACGTCGTGGCCGGGTCGGCCACCGTGGAGTCCGGTCCCGGCGGCCGGACCCGGGACGAAGCGAATGCCGGCGATTTCGTGCTCATCCCGCGGGGCCTCGTCCATCGCGAGGGGACCGCCGCCGGCTCGCAGGGCGTCGAGGCGGTCCTGATCCGCGTCGGCGAGGGCGAGCCGGTGACGAACGTGGACGGCCCCGAGCCTGGCTGAGACCGACGGGCGGACCATCCGGTCGCTTGCCCGCCCCCTTGTCGCACTCCTCGCCGTCGCGCTGGTCTTCCGGCCGCAGGTCATCGTCATCGGGCCGCTGCTGCCCAGCATCCAGAGCGGGCTGGGCATCTCGCACGCCGTCGCCGGTGCCCTCAGCTCGATCCCGGTCCTGTGCATGGGGATCTTCGCTCCGCTCGCGCCGGGTGTGGCACGGCGGCTCGGGGCCCGCTGGGCGATCGCCGCCTGCGCGACGCTCATCATCGTGTTCGGGCTCCTCCGTCTCGCGGTCCCGGGCCCGACGCTGGTGCTGCTCCTGACTTTCGGGATCGGGCTCGGCATGGGCCTCGCCGGCCCGATCTTCCCGTTGATCGTCCGGCACGAGATGCCGGCCCGCCCCGCGCTGGGGACGGGCGCCTATGCCATCGGGCTGGTGCTCGGCGGGACGCTCGCGGCCGCGGCCGTGGTCCCGCTCGCGGGCGACAGCGGCGACTGGCGACTGGCGCTCGGGGTCGTGACCCTGGCCGGGATCGTCTCGCTGGCGATCTGGCTCGGCCTCGCGCCACCCGACGAGATCAGGGACGAGACCCTCGCGCCGCCGCGGATCCCGTGGCGCAGCTCGGTGGCGTGGCTGCTCGGTGCGCTGTTCGGGCTCCAGTCGCTGCTCTACTACGGCGTCGTCACCTGGCTCGCGGCCATCTACGTCGACCGCGGCTGGAGCGCGCCGGCGTCGGCGGGCCTGGTCGCCCTGTTCGGGGCGATGACGCTGATCGCGACGACGGTGATGCCGCTCGGGGCCGATCGGATCGGCAGCCGGCGAAGCCAGCTGGTCGCGTCGGCGCTGCTGATCCTGGTCGGCCTGGTCGGGGTCGCGGTCGTGCCCGATCCGGCCGTCCTCTGGGCGGTCATCCTCGGTGCCGGGATGGGTGCCATCTTCCCGATCGTGCTGACCCTCCCGGTCGACGTCGGCGGGCGTCCGGCCGACGTGGCGGCCACGGCCGCGATGATGCTGCTGGTCGGCTACATCCTGTCTGCCGTCGGGCCGCTGGCGTTCGGGATCGCGCGCGACGTCACCGGCGGTTTCGCCCTGGGCATGGCGCTGTTGATCGTGTTCGGTGTCGTGCTCGTCGTGCTGTGCGCCGCGCTGACGCCGGAGCGTCTGCACCGGATCGGCGCGGCGCGGGAGGTCAGCCCGCCTGGCGCAGGCTCTCCGTGACCTGCGCCGCCGAGCCGACGACGAGCTCGGCCAGACGGCCCTCTGCCCCCGGCGCCGGGAACCGATACGACGGCCCATGTAGATGGACCACCGCGACCACCTCTCCGGACGCGTCGGCGACCGGCGCCGCCACGGACGAGATGCCCTCGTCGAACTCCTCGAGCGCCCACGTGTAGCCGTCGCGCCGGATCGCGCGCATCCGCTCGAGCAGCGCATCGGCGGTGACCAGGGTCCGCGGCGTGAACGCCTCCATCGGCCGGCCGAGGTAGCGCTGCACGAACGTCGTCGGCGCGTAGGCGAGCAGGACCTGGCCCGACGACACGGCGTGGAGCGGGATGCGCGAGCCCGTCCAGTCGCGGACCGAGACCGGGTTGGAGCTGGCGACCTGGTCGATGTAGTGGGCGGTGGCAGCCGTCGCGGCACGCTCAGCCCGGCCGCCTCGCCGGCGGTGCCGACCAGCTCCTCGAGCGACGGTCGTGCCAGTCCCGCCAGCGTGCGCGCCGGCCGGATCCGCGCCGCGAGCGTCACGAGGCGCGGCCCGAGCCGGTAGCGGCTGTCGCCCGGGACCTGCTCGACGACGCCCTCGCGCGCCAGCGAGGCAAGCAGCCGGGCGGCCGTGGACTTGGGCAGGTCGACCCTGTCGGCGACCTCGGTCACGCCGATCGGACCGTCGGCCAGGGCGCCGAGGACGGCGAAGGCGCGCTCGATGGACTGGACTCTGGACATCAGGACCTTTGTGGACTAGATTCCCATCCGAGGGAGTTCCATCATACGGCACGGTTCCACGATGTGGAACCCCCGGAACCACCGACCGACCCAGGAGACGAGACCCGCATGGCGCCTGACGAGTACGCGGAGATCGACCTCGCGGCGCTCTCCGATGAAGAGCTCACCGAGCAGATGCACAACGACCTCTACGACGGGATGGCTCCCGAGATCGTCGAGGGGACGAACATCCTGCTCGGCCGCGGCTGGTCCGCGACGCGCGTCCTCGACGACGCGCTCGTCGCCGGCATGAAGATCGTCGGCATCGACTTCCGCGACGGCATCCTGTTCGTCCCCGAGGTCCTGCTCGCCGCCAACGCGATGAAGGCCGGGATGGCGATCCTTCGCCCGCTCCTCGCCGAGACGGGCGCGGAGCCGGTCGGCAAGGTCGTCATCGGCACGGTCAAGGGCGACATCCACGACATCGGCAAGAACCTCGTCGGGATGATGCTCGAGGGCGCGGGCTTCGAGGTGTTCGACCTCGGCATCAACACCGACGCCGAGAAGTTCATGAATGCGCTCGAGCCAGCACCAGCCGGACATCCTCGGCATGTCGGCGCTGCTGACCACGACCATGCCGTACATGAAGGTCGTCATCCAGACGCTCAAGGATCGCGGCATCCGCGACGACTACATCGTGCTCGTCGGCGGTGCCCCGCTCAACGAGGAGTTCGGCGCCGCCGTCGGCGCCGACGCGTATTGCCGTGACGCCGGTGTCGCCGCCGAGACCGCCCGACGGCTCATCGACGAGCGCCGGGCCAGTGCCGCCTGAGACGCTCTCGAGGCCTGAGGTCGCTCCCGACGGCCGAAGCGGTCCCGACCCGGCTCGTCATCGTCGGTTGCGGGGCGCTGGCTCGAGAGCTCCTGGCCCTGACCGCCGGGATCCCCGGCGTCCGGGTCGAGGGCGTCGACGCCCGGCTGCACATGCGACCGGCCCGGATCGCCGACGCGGTGGCCGCCAAGGTCGACAAGGTCCGTGCGCGCCACGGGCGCGACGTCCGGATCTTCGTCGCCTACGCCGACTGCGGCACGGCCGGCGCGCTCGACGCGTACCTCGAGCGCGAGGGGCTCGACCGGATCGAGGGCGCCCACTGCTTCGAGTTCTACGCCGGCGCGGCCGCCTTCGAGGCGCTCCAGGAGGAGGAGCTCGGCACGTTCTACCTGACCGACTTCCTCGCCCGCCAGTTCGACTCGAT
Source organism: uncultured Chloroflexia bacterium (assembly GCA_963797685.1). Lineage (GTDB taxonomy): Bacteria > Chloroflexota > Limnocylindria > Limnocylindrales > CSP1-4 > SPCO01. The sequence continues at coordinate 61,475 of CAWCQK010000002.1, forward strand.
CATCTGGACGCGGCCTCGGCCTCGACCGGCATCCCGAGCTGCTGCCCGACTACTTCGGCAACTACCGCCGCGTCGTCTACCTCGCCCAGAGCGACGACCCCGACCTGACCGACCGGGCGCGCGCCGCGGCCGACCGTCTCGGGCTCGCGTTCGAACGCCGCTCGACCGGGTACGGCGAGCTCGCCTCATCCATCCACCACGCCGTCGCAGGAGCCGCCTGACCATGGCCACGCTTTCGATCATCTGGTGGCGCGACATCCCCGCCCAGGTCGTCGCCAAGGGCGGTCGCAGTCTCGAGCAAGATCGTCCTCCACCCGCGCTTCCAGGTCGCCATCGACAAGGCAGCCAACCGCTCCGGAAAGCGCGAGTACAGCTCCTACATCGCCGAGTGGCACAAGACCCAGACCGCCTGCCCGGATGACGATCTCGAGGCCGTGGTCAAGGCGGAGGCCGACCGGCTCGAGGCCGAGTACACGAAGCACCATCTCGCGGAGCTCATCCAGACCGGCGGCGTCGCCGGCGGACCGATCCTTCCGCCTGCCACGACATCGGAGATCTCCGCGACATGACCGACACGATCATCAGCTCCTACGCGCGCGAGACCGTCATCGGCTTCGACCGCCCGTTCGTCATCATCGGCGAGCGCATCAACCCGACCGGCCGCAAGCTCCTGGCCGAGGAGATGAAGGCCGGCGACTTCAGCCGCGTCGAGCGCGACGTTCTCGCGCAGGTCGAGGCCGGCGCCCACATGCTCGACATCAACGCCGGGATCCCGCTGGCCGACGAGCCGGCCATCCTCGCCGAAGACGATCCAGCTCGTCCAGAGCCTGACCGACCTGCCGCTGTCGATCGATTCGTCGATCGTCGAGGCGCTCGAGGCCGGGCTGGCCGTCTACCAGGGCAAGCCGCTGCTCAACTCGGTCACCGGCGAGGAGGAGCGCCTCGAGCGCGTCCTGCCGCTCGTCCGCAAGTACGGCGCCGCGGTCGTCGCCATCAGCAACGACGACACCGGGATCAGCATGGACCCCGACGTCCGGTTCGCGGTCGCAAAGCGGATCGTGGAACGGGCCGCGGACCACGGCATCCCGCGCTCGGACATCGTCGTCGACCCGCTGGTGATGCCGATCGGGGCCCTCGCGCAGGCCGGCCAGCAGGTCTTCGCCCTCGTCCGCCGCCTCCGCGAGGAGCTCGGTGTCAACACGACCTGTGGCGCGAGCAACGTCAGCTTCGGCCTGCCGAACCGCGAGGGGATCAACTCGGCCTTCCTGCCGATGGCGATCGCCGCCGGCATGACATCCGCCATCACCAACCCGCTGATGCCCGAGGTCAAGGCCAGCGTGATGGCCGCCGACGTGCTGATGGGCCACGACGCCGACTGCGCCCGCTGGATCGTCGCCCATCGCGAGCCGACTCCCGAGGGCGAGATCAGCCGACGCCGCGTGAACCGTCGCGCCGTCGCAGTCGCCTGACGGCTTCACCGCCCGTGGCCGACGACGCGCTCGTCATCTTCACGCCGTCCGGTCGTCGCGGACGGTTCGCCGAGGGGACCACGGTCCTCGACGCCGCCCGCGCGCTCGGGGTCGACATCGACTCGGTGTGCGGTGGGCGCGGGATCTGCGGCCGCTGCCAGGTGACCCAGGGGCTCGGTGAGTTCCCCAAGCACGGCATCGTCTCGGAGCCGTCGCATCTGTCCGCCTTTGCCGCGCTCGAGACCGCCTACCGGGACGAGAAAGGCCTCGCCGCCGACCGGCGGCTGTCGTGCACCGCGCAGGTCTGCGGCGACGTCCTGATCGACGTCCCGCCCGAGAGCCAGGTCCATCGCCAGGTCGTGCGCAAGGGCCTCGACGTGCGCGACGTTCACGGTCGACCCGGTCGTCCGCCTCCACTACGTCGAGGTCACGCCGCCCGAGCTGGCGTCACCGACCGGCGACCTCGCCCGCCTGTTCGAGGCGCTCGAACGCGAGTGGCAGCTGACCGGCCTGGAAGCCGACCTCGAGGTGATCCGCGCGCTCCAGCCGGCGCTCGAGAAGGGCTCGTACGGCGTGACGGTCGCGGTCCACGCCGGCCGCCAGGTGATCGCGGTCTGGCCCGGTCTCCACGAGAAGGCCTACGGCGTGGCCATCGACATCGGCTCGACGACGATCGCCGGCCACCTGGCCGACCTGGCCGACGGCGCGGTCCTTGCCAGCAATGGCGTGATGAACCCGCAGATCCGGTTCGGCGAGGACCTGATGAGCCGCGTCTCGTACGCGATGATGCATCCCGAGGGCGCCGGCGAGATGACCGCGGCCGTGCGCAAGGCGCTCGACGGGCTGATCGCCTCGCTCGCGATGCGGGCCGGCATCAAGCGGGTCGACATCCTCGAGCTGGCGATCGTCGGCAACCCGATCATGCACCACCTCCTGCTCGGCATCGACCCGACGCCGCTCGGCGGCGCGCCGTTCGCGCTGGCGACCGATCGGGCGGTCAACACCACAGCGGCCGAGCTCGGCCTCCTCGTCCATCCGGGCGCGCGCGTGTACGTGCTGCCGTGCATCGCCGGCCATGTCGGCGCCGACACCGCGGGCGTGATCCTGGCCGAGGAGCCGCACCTCGCCGAGTCGATGACGCTCGTGGTCGACGTCGGCACCAACGCCGAGATCGTGCTCGGCGATCGCCGCCGGCTCCTGGCCGCGTCGAGCCCGACCGGCCCGGCCTTCGAGGGCGCCCAGATCTCGGGCGGTCAGCGAGCGGCTCCCGGCGCGATCGAGCGCGTCCGCATCGACCGCGAGACGCTCGAGCCGCGCTTCCGGGTCATCGGCGTCGACGCCTGGTCCGACGAGCCGGCCTTCGCCGCGGGCATCGCCGACACCGGGATCAGCGGCATCTGCGGCTCGGGGATCATCGAGGTCGTCGCCGAGATGTTCCTGGCGGGGATCGTCAGCGAGGACGGCGTCATCGACGGGGGACTGGCGGCACGCTCATCGCGGATCGTGCCCGACGGCCGGACGTTCAGCTACGTCCTCCATGCCGGCGACGGATCGGGGACGTCGCCGCGGATCGCCATCACCCAGAACGACGTGCGTGCCATCCAGCTGGCCAAGGCCGCGCTCTACGCCGGCGTCCGGCTGCTGATGGACCAGCTCGCCATCGACGAGCGTCGACGAGGTCCGCCTCGCGGGCGCGTTCGGCAGCCAGATCGACCCGCTCCACGCGATGATCCTCGGGCTGATCCCCGACTGCGACCTCGCCCACGTCCGGTCGGCCGGCAACGCCGCCGGCACCGGGGCGCTCATCGCCCTGCTGTCCGGCGCGGCTCGGACGCGAGATCGAGGGGGTCGTCCGCCGGGTCGAGAAGATCGAGACCGCCGTCGAGCCGCGCTTCCAGCAGCACTTCGTCGAGGCGATGGCGTTCCCGCACAAGACGGCCGCCTTCCCGCATCTCGCGGCCGCGGTCGACCTGCCGGCACGAGCGCCAGGAGGCGCCGCCGCGACGCAGGACGCCCGCAACGAGCGCCGCCGCCGGCGGAGCGTGGCGATCGGCACCAGAGAGGACACCTGATGGACGACCCGAACCGGCGGCGCAGTGGTGGCCGCGCGGCGCGCCAGGCGCTGCGTCTCGCGGCGCACGCCGAGCACATCCCGTTCCTGACCCGCACGCTCGCGCCGTTCGAGGTGCTCGGCGAGGAGGGCCTCGCGCTGATCGAGCACAACGCCGACACGATCCTCGAGGAGGTCGGGGTCGAGTTCCGGGGCGACGCCGAGGCGCTCCGGCTGCTGCACGAGGCCGGCGCCGACATCGACGGCCAGCGCGTCCGCTTCCCGCGCGGGATGTGCCGCCAGATCGTCCAGGCCACCGCGCCTCGCCAGTACACCCAGTACGCGCGCAACCCCGAACGCAACGTCGAGATCGGTGGGACGCACACGGTCTTCGCGCCCGAACTACGGCTCGCCGTTCGTGCGCGACCTCGACGGCGGCCGGCGGTACGGCACGCTCGAGGACTTCCGCAACCTGGTCAAGCTGACCTACGCCTCGCCGTATCTGCATCACTCGGGCGGAACGGTCTGCGAGCCGGTCGACGTGCCGGTCAACAAGCGCCACCTCGACATGGTCTACACGCACATCCGCTACAGCGACAAGCCGTTCATGGGCTCGGTCACGGCACCCGAGCGGGCGCGCGACACCGTCGAGATGGCGCGCCTGACGTTCGGCGCGGACTACCTCGAGGACCACACGGTCATCACCTCGCTCATCAACGCCAACTCGCCGCTGGTCTGGGACTCGGTGATGCTGGGTGCCGCCCGTGCCTACGCCGAGGCCAACCAGGCGACGCTCCTCACGCCGTTCATCCTGGCCGGCGCGATGGCCCCGGTCACCGCGGCCGGCGTGTGCGCCCAGACGCTGGCCGAGGCGCTGGCCGGGATGACCTTCGTCCAGCTGACCCGGCCGGGTGCGCCGGTCATCCTCGGGTCGTTCGCGAGCTCGATGTCGATGCAGTCGGGCGCCCCGACGTTCGGCACGCCGGAGCCCGCGCTCGTGCTGTACGTCATGGCCGCCCTGGCCCGTCGCCTTGGCGTCCCGTTCCGGAGCGGCGGTTCGCTGTGCGGCTCGAAGATCGCAGACGCCCAGGCCGCCTACGAATCGGCGGCAACGCTCCAGCCGACCGTGCTCGGCGGCGTCAACTTCGTCCTCCATGCGGCCGGCTGGCTCGAGGGCGGGCTGACCGTCGGCTACGAGAAGTTCATCCTCGACGCCGACCAGTGCGGGATGATGGCGGTGTTCGTCAACGGCGTCGACATGTCCGACAACGGCCAGGCGCTCGACGCGATCCGGATGAACGAGCCGGGGACGCATTACCTCGGCAGCGCCCACACCCTGGCCAACTTCGAGACCGCCTTCTACCGCTCGGACGTGACCGACAACAACAGCTTCGAGCAGTGGCAGGAGGACGGCTCGCTCGACGCCGCGCAACGCGCCAACCGCATCTGGAAGAAGATGCTGGCCGAGTACGAGGCGCCGCCGATCGACCCGGCGGTCGACGAGGCGCTGCTCGACTTCATGGCCCGGCGCAAGGCGTCGATGCCCGACTCGGAGGTCTGATGGCGTCGCTCCTGACGCGCCGCCGCGGTCTCGACGACGCGGGGCGGGCGGCCGTCGCAGCGGTCCTCGCCGACCCGATCTTCGAGCTGCTCCCGCTCAAGAGCCTGCCCGACCAGATCCCGCACCTGCCGGCCGGGGCGCGCGTGTCGGTCACCGCGTCGCCCGCCAAGGGCATCGACGCGACGCTCGACTGGGCGGCCCGCCTCCAGGCCGACGGCTTCCGGGCGATCCCGCACCTGTCGGCCCGGATGATCGCCGACCGCGGGGTCCTCGCCGGTTTGCTGGAGCGTGCTCGCGAGGCGGGTCTGATCCATGCCTTCGTGGTCGGGGGCGACGCCGACGAGCCCGGGGAGTACCTCGACGGGCTGTCGCTGCTGCGCGCCATGACCGAGCTCGGCCATCCGTTCACGACCATCGGCTGCCCGGCCTATCCGCAGGGCCACCCGGACATCCCCGATGCCGCGCTGGCCCAGGCGCTCGTCGACAAGGCGCCGTACGTCGCCCACGTGACGACCCAGATGGACTTCGACCCGAAGGCCGTCGCCGGCTGGGTCCGCGACCGGCGCGCCGAGGGGTTCGTCCCGGAGGTCGTCGTCGGCGTCCCGGGCGTCGCCGACCCGCAGAAGCTGCTGTCGATCGCAGCCCGGATCGGGGTCAAGGACGCCAAGCGCTTCCTTCTCAAGAACGTCCGGTTCGTGACCGGGATGGCCCGCTCGGGCGGCTTCTACAAGCCGACCGGCTTCGTCGAGGACCTGGCGCCGCTCATCGCCGACCCGACCGCTCGCGTGACCGGCCTCCACCTGTACACGTTCAACGCGGTCGAGGCGTCGGAGGCGTGGCGCCAGTCGATGCTCGAGAAGCTGCGCGACCGGTGACCGACGAGCAGGCGGCCCTGGTCGAGGCCTTCGCGGGGTTCCCCGCCCGGCTCGCGGCGGCCGCCAAGGCCCGGGTCGCCGAGTGGCGCCCGTTCCCGGCGGGGGAGTGGGGTCCGATCGAGACCGTCCGGCACCTCATCGCGGTCGAGGACGAGGTCCATCGGGCACGCCTGGCCCAGGTCGCCAAACAGGAGGACCCGCACTGGACCTGGACCGAGCCCGGGCTCGCCCCCGGCTTCGATGACGCGTCGCTGCTCGAGGTCCTGACCGTGTTCGCCAGGCGGCGGGCCAGGAATGTGGCCACCGTCCGGGCGCTCGACGAAGCCGGCTGGGAACGCTACGGGACCCACGCGACCTACGGCCGCCTCGACGTGGCCGGTCTCCTGCGGCTGGCCGCGGACCATGACGAGGAGCACCTCGGCAGCCTCGGTAGCAGCCCGAAGCTCTGACCGGATCCGGGCGGGTCGCCGAGCCCGTCGCGCTCAGCCGACGGCCAGCGCGACAGCCTCGTCCATCGACAGCAGCTCGCCCTCGGCGAGCAACGCCTCGGCGCGCGACCCCAGGCGGTCACGGGCCATCTCGGCCGGGTCGGCCATGTGGAGCACCTCGAGCATCGCGTTCGTGATCTCCGCTCGGCGCGCGATCGCCGCCGTTGCGCCGGCCAGTCGGGCACCCGTCTCGAGCTGACCACGCGCCAGGGCGATGTGCGCGGCCACACCGAGCGCGCCGACGACCGGCGCCGTCGCCCCCTGCGGCCCCACGATCGAGAGGGCCTCGCGGATGTGGAGGTCCGCCGTGTCGACGTCGCCGTCCTCGATCTCGACCGAGCCGAGCAGGGTGAGGCTGTCCGCGATCCGATACCAGGATCCGCTTCGGCGGAAAGCCTCCAGGTTCACCTCCTCCAGCCGACGCGCGACCTCGCGGTCTCCCCCGAGGAACGCTCCGACCACCAGCGCCTGTCGGACGCGCACGGCGGCCTCCTCGTCACCGAGCGCCTCGTACAGTTCGAGCGCTCGACGCTCATACGCCTCATGTCGTGCCGGATCCGGTTCGACCACGTAGCGAAAGCCGATGTCGTAGTTCGCGTCGGCGATCAATCGCGGATCGTCGAGGCGTTCGGCGGCCGCAAGGGCTTCGCCGTATGCCTCCCACGCCGCAGCGAAGTCGTTCGCCCAGTACGCGAGCCCGCCCGATGCCGACAGGGCGTGGACGCGCGCCGTCGAGTCGGCCTGGGCGGCGGGGTGCGCCAACAGCTCGGTCAGCCAGGCACGTGCCTCACGAAGCTCGGCCTTCTGGTGCCAGAAGCGCCAGATCGCCCAGGCGATCCGCATGCCGACCTCGGGCTCACCGACGTTCAGTGACCAGCGCATCGCGGTCCGCAGGTTGTGCCGTTCGTCCTCGACCAGATCGAGCCAGGTCAGGCTGTCCTCGGCCAGCAGGTGGGGTTCGGCGGCCTCCGCGAGCGCCACGTAGAACATCGCGTGTCGGCGCTCGCACAGGTCGCGTTCGCCGGCTCCGGCAAGGAGCTCGGACGCGTACTCGCGGATGTGGGCGTGACGGTTGAACCGCGGTTCGCCGTGGTCGGTCGAGACGATCCGCACGAGGCTCTTGTCGGCGAGCGACTCGAGACCGAGGAACGCATCGACCTCGGCCGCGCCGGGATCCGCGACCTCCTGGGCGGCATCGGCCGTCCAGCCGCCGCTGAAGACCGCCAGTCGCCGGAACAACGCCCGTTCGGCACCGTCGAGCAGGTCCACGCTCCAGGCGATCGCTCCGCGCAGGGTGCGCTGCCGCTCGGGCAGGTCCCGTGCTCCGTCGGCGAGCAGATCCAGCGTCCGTCCGAGGCGTTCGAGGATGCGCGACGGCGGGAGGATCCGGATGCGCGCCGCGGCGAGCTCGACGGCGAGTGGAAGGCCCTCGAGGGTGGCGACGATGGCCTGCACGTCCGGTTCGGTGGCCGAGTGTCAGTGCGAAGTCCGGGCGGACCAGCCGCGCTCGCTGCACGAACAGCTCGACCGCGTCCCGGTCGTCGAGTGGAGCGACGGGATATTCCTGTTCGCCGGTGATCCGCAGGACTTCGCGGCTCGTGACGAGCACCCGAAGCCCCGGCGCGTTGCGAACCAGGTCGGCGACGAGCGTGCCGGCCGCGGGCAGGAGCTGTTCGAGATTGTCGAGGACCAGCAGCAGCGATCCGCCCGCGGAGATGGTCGTGCAGGATCTCGAGGATCGGACGGTCCGGGCAGTTCATGGACGCCGAGGACGGACGCGATCGACGTAGGGGATGAGCTCCGGGTCTCGCACCGGGGCGAGCTCGATGAACCAGACGCCATCGGGGAATCGGTCGCGGATCGTCCGCTGCCGCGCCGATGGCGAGCCGTGTCTTGCCGGTCCCACCGGGACCCGTCAGCGTCAGGATCCTGGCCGTGGCGAGCAGCGCGGCGACCTCGCCCAGCTCGGCCTCGCGGCCGACGAGGGTCGTGACGGGATCCGGCAGATTGGTCGGGACCCGCAACGAGCGGAGCGGACGCGGGTCGTCGGCGATACCCGGCACGACGAGGCGATGGAGTCGGCGGGGCGTGTCGAAGTCGCGCAGTGGATGAAAGCCCTCGTCCTCGATCCGGGTGTCGTCCGGGGGCGGTCGGTCGAGCGCTTCGAGCACGGCATCCGAGAGCAGGATCTGGCCGCCGTTGGCGGCCGCCGCGACCCGTGCGGCGTAGTGGACGTCGATGCCGACGTAGTCCGACCCGTCCTCGGTCGTCGCGCCGAGCCCGGTGTGCAGCCCGATCCGCACACGGAAGCGACCCGCCGGCGTCCGGTGACAGGTCCGCCAGCGACCGGTCGATCGCGACCGCCGCCTCGAGGGCGGCGTTCGGTCGTGCGAAGGCAGCGAACGCGCCGTCGCCCTCGTGCTTGACGACGACCCCGCCGACGGCCGCGACGGCGCGATCGATCCGCGCGTCGTGCTCGCGGAGAAGCGCCGCCCAGCGGGCGGGTCCGAGCGCCTGGGCGAGCCGGGTGCTGCCCTCGATGTCGCTGAACAGGAAGGTGACGGTCCCCGTCGGGAGGCTGTCGGGGCGCGATTCCACGCCGTGATGCTCCGGGGCGCCCGTGGCGGTGTCAAGACCCGGCCGCGACGGTCAGCCCGTGGTCGTCTGCTCGGCCCGCCGGCGCTCGAGGCCGTCGAGGATGAGGTCGAGCCCGAACGCGAACTCGTAGTCGTCGTCGCAGCCGCCGAGGCCGTCCTCGTGGCTCGCCGCCGTGGCGATCGCGGCGATGTTCGGATAGGCACCCGCAAGCTGGGCCGCGAAGCCTGCCGCGACGGCGGGGTCCGCGGCGCCCGGATCGTCGTAGAGATCCTGGTTGAACCCGTAGACCCGGCTGCCCAGGACGTGCATCGCGTGATGCGTCGAGGTCGACGGTGAGGCCGCCATCGCGGACGATCCCGGTCGACCGCCTCCATGTAGCCGAGTGTCGCCGGCCCGGGCGCAGATCGCGTCTCGATGACGCGAGCCGCCCACCGATGGCGGAGCATCACGTCGCGCGCACTCAGGATCGTCCGCCGGAGGGTCGTCCGCCAGTCCGGGCCGGTCGGATCGACCGGGATCTCGCCGACGACCACGTCGACCATGCCGTCGAGGAGGTCTTCCTTCCCGCGGATGTGCGTGTACAGGGACATGGCCTCGACGCCCAGCTCCTGGCCGAGCCGGCGCATGCTGACCGCGTCGATGCCCTCGTGGTCCGCCAGGTCGACGGCAGCCGCCAGCACCCGGGCGCGGCTGAGCGGAGCTCGTCGCTCCTCGCTGTCGTTCCTCGTCTCGACCCTCACCACATAACCCCTTGACACCCTTACATCGTACGGGTACCTTACGCCGTATGGACCGAGCCTTACGGCGTATGGACCGGCCGAGCCTACCACACGCATGGGAGATCGAGATGACGAGCGACCCGACCGAGCGAGTAGACGAGTCCCCGTTCATGCCACCACGCTGGTTCGTGCGAACGGCATGGATCGCCCATCGCGCGCTCTACCGTGCAACCGGTGGCCGACGGGGCTTGTGGCCGCCGAAGCCGGGCAAGTGGGGGACGATGCGGCTGGTCACCGTCGGGCGCCGCTCCGGCAAGGAGCGCGAGGCGATCGTCGCCTACTTCGAGGACGGCCCGAACATCGTGACGATGGCGATGAACGGCTGGGCCGAGGGCGAGCCCGCCTGGTGGCTGAACATGCTCGACCATCCGGATGCCGAGATCGAGCTCAAGGGTGAAGGCCGGACCCGCGCCGTCCGCGGCCGCCCGGCCACGGACGACGAACACGACCGGCTGTGGCGGACCTGGCGCGACTACACCCCTCACCTCGATGGCTACGCGACGCGGCGCTCGACCGGGACGGCCGTCGTCGTCCTCGAGCCGCGGCCCGACTGACGCTTCCGGGCTACTCCGTGGTCGTCTCCGGGATCGGTTCATCCGTGGCCGTGCCGTTGCCGCCCGACTTTCCGCGGACTTCGGCCACCTTCTCCTGGGCCTGGGTGACGCCGGCCTGGACCTGCGCCTGGGCCTGCGCGACGTTCGACTGGACCTCCTGGCCGAACTGTTCCAGGTCGACGCTCTCGACGTTCTTGCGGACGTCGCCGTAGACCTCGCGGAGGTCCTTCCCGGTCTGACCGGAATACACGATCGAACTGGCGACGCCGATCCCGAAGCCGACGATGACTCCGACGATGAACTTCACTTGCCCACTCCTTCTCCCGGGAGTCCGGAGGCGCGACCGAGGGAGCCACGTGTTCGGTATCCCCGTGGGCTCGACATTGTCGCACCGTGCTGTAGCGTTCGACTGACGCCGACCGCGACGTCGTCTTGCGGCTGAGCATCACAGCCTGGGGCCGCTGCGTTGGACGAGCGAAGGTCGCGGTGAGACGGTCGTCGCCGCTCACGCCGCGCTCCGCGATCAGCTGGTGCTCGATCGCATCCGCGTTGGCGTACGGGCCATGTACCAGGCCTCCCGGTAGCGACCCTGCCCGGCGCCACGCTGCTCGGTCGCGCAGTCGATGCCGCATCGAGGCAACAGATCGCCCCCGTGACTGCCTGACTGCCTCATGGTTTTTGGCATGGGATTGGACGACCCTTTTGAGGTACCAGACCTCACGAAGGGAACGCAGCTCCGATGAACGTGCAACTGAACCCACCAAAGGACGCCCGCAGGAGCGAGCAAGACAGGGTCGTCGTCGGGCACAGCCCCGATGGGATGCCTCTCAACGCCGCCGGAAGGATCGTCCTGACGCCGATGATGCGGCTCGAGGGTTATCACCTGACGGATGACGGCCTGCTTCGGAAGAAGTCGCACCGGCATGGAACGAACCGGCGCCTGAGCGAAGTTCGCTAAGAGCCCGAGGTCGCCAACGCTTTCGGACCGGGCGCCGTCTCTTCGACCGCCTCTGCCTCGGGCACGGCCGCCGCATCTGGCGGCACTTCAGTCCCGCCTCCAGATCCTCCTTGCGGTGGTCCGCCTGTCTCGTCTCGCCCTCGATACACGAGGTAGAGAAGCGCGGCAAGGCCGATCGCGAGGACGACGATCAAGAGGATCAACCAGGGGGACACCGCGCCCGTCGTCTCACCCGAACCGGGGCCGGGGCTCGCTGATGGCGCGGCAGTAGCCAAGCTCGAGGTCGGACTCGACGACGTCGTCGGGTTCGCAGTCGGACTCGGCGTCGTCACGGCAGTCGGCGTCGGGGACGGACTCGGCGTCGGGGTCGGTGTCGCCGTGGGCGTCGGTGTCGGTGTCGCCGTGGGCGTCGGTGTCGGTGTCGCCGTGGGCGTCGATGTCGGTGTCGCCGTAGGGTGGGCGTCGGTGTCGGTGTCGCCGTAGGTGTGGGTGTCGGTGTCGCCGTAGGGGTGGGTGTCGGTGTCGGCGTCGGGTCGGAGTCGGCGTCGCCGTCGGCGTGGGCGTTGCCGTAGGTAGCGGCGTCGGTGTGATGGTCGGCAGAGATGGGCGCCCGGTAAGGACGGGATCGCCGACAGCGATGGGAGCGGAGGCAGCGATGGGCCGCCCGGGAGAGACGGCAGGGCCGGCAAGGACGGCAGCGACGGTGTGACGCCGCCACAGCCAGCCAGGATCATCGAAAGACCGATCAGCGCGGCGATCGCTGCCGAGGACCCGGTGCCGCGCCGTGAGCGCCCGGTAGTCGCGCTTCGGGCCGGATCGAGGCTCGGACTGGGGCGGAACATGCCCGCCGACGATACCACCCGGGCAGCGTCATCTCGGATGGGAGGCGTGCTCAGTGAGCGTTGCGCCGCCTGAAGGTCCTCACGACCCAGAACACCAGCCCCACGACCAGGGCCACGATGAGGATCAAGAGGGCGAGGAAGAAAAGCACCGTCTGTCCGGCGTCCCCCGCGCATGTGGTCGCCTGGCTCGGACACACGTTGCCGTTGGTGAGATGCAGGACAAGCAGGCTCATCGCCACGAACCACGGGATGATCGGCGGCACCATCGTTCGGGGGCGGGAGCCTTCGCTGCCTGGCCAGGCGGCATGACGGTCCGTCCATTGAAGGGTCGCGAGCAACCAGATCATCGCGAGCACTGCGAGGACCCCGACGATGCCTCCGAACAGCGCGCCACACACGCCGGCCACCCAGACGACCAGCCACGTTCGGGAGCGAGAGCCGAACGGCCTCAGCGCCAGCGAGACCCAGGCTGGAGTGACAGCGCCGTCGTCCTCCTCGCTGGTCATCGGCTCTCCTCCATGAATGGCCTCCACGATGGTAACGACTGCCGCGTCGGCCGATCGACGGGGTAGGAGATAGGGCGGTCCAGAGTTGCCGTTGCGTGCTCATCCTGTCACGTAGTTGCGGGGGACAAGGAAGCCGGCAACGTGGCTGCGGTCAGGGACGAAGGCAACGCAGACTGACAGGGCCAGGACCCATCAGTGGGAACTCGAAGGCCGACTTCTACCTTCCCCCCCTCCCCCCCCCGGGCGGCCGAGAACGGTTTGGCGCCCGCGGGAGTCTATAGGGTGTGATGCTTGCCACGGCGGGCGGCCGCTCGGTGTTCATGCAGGAGGGTGCGCTGGCCGACAGGGACGCGACCGATGCCACCGAACGGGTCCTCCGTCTCGCTGGCGGGGAGCTCGACCGAGCCTATCGGCTGGCGGGCCTGATCCTCGGCGATGGGCACGAGGCGCAGGACGCCACGCAGGACGCGCTCCTCCGAGCCTGGCGGTCCGCCGCCTCGCTCCGCGACCCGGCCGGCTTCCAGGCGTGGTTCGACAAGATCCTCGTCAACGTCTGCCGCGATCGTCTCCGTGAACGGGGCAAGGTACGCCTGTTGGCGATGGACGAGGCGGTTGCCGTCGGCTCTCCTCGCGACCCGTTCCGGGAGGTTCTCGACCGCGACGAGGTGTTTCGGGCGATGGCCGCCCTCGACGACGATCACCGGATCGTCATCGTGCTCCACTACTGGGCCGACCTGACGCTCGAGGGGGTGGCCGAGCGCGTCGGCTGGCCGGTCGGGACGGTCAAGTCGCGATTGAACCGGGCACTGACCACGATGCGGGGGCGGATGGACGCGGCAGCCCTCGCGGAGGATCGTCGATGAACGACGAAGTCGACGCCCGCCTGCGGGACGGTCTTCGCGGTGTCCCGCTTCCGGTGGCGCCCGCGGCCCTGCGTGACTACGTTGTCGAGTGGGTCAGCGGCCTCCCGCGGCCAGTCGGCGCAGGCGCGGTCCTCTTTTGCTGGTCGCTCTCGTCCCGATCGACCGCCGATCCTTCTCGGCATCATCGCCGTGGTCGGAGGACCGCCCCAAACCTTCGTCGACACCCAGACCCGTGGCCTCGACGACATCGACCTCGGTGGCGCCTACCTCACCCGGCTATGGGTTCACAAGGCCAGGGTTCGCGTTCGACCCACCGAGTGGCTGGACGGACCAGACTGCCGCCGTCTCGTATCCGGTGATGCCGGAGTCTCGAGTCGTCGGCTATCTCATCCGAGGGATGACGATCTGCCCGCAAGGATTCGGGAGCCAGCCGCCCACACCCCCCGGATGCGAGACAGGCGCCACTCGACCCGGGACCGCGACTCTGGCGATCACCGAGATGACCCACCAATACCCCTGGGACCTGGCAGCCCTCAAACAATCGACGATCGCGGGCTATCCGGGCGTATTCAGGCGGCAAGGCGACACCCAGTCGGACTGGACTATCGAGTCCGCCGATGGCGGGTTGTACGAGCTGGCGCTGAACTCGCCGAAGGACGAGATGGCGGCCAATGTCGCCGTCGTGTCGCGGGCACTTGACAGCCTCCACCTGACGAACTGGGAGCAGCCACCCACGGTCGTCAATGGAGTGATCCATGAAGATCCCGCACGCGGCTTCTCATTCGACTACCCGGCCGGCTGGGTCCACTACTACCCAACAGACGTTTCGATGGGGAGCAGTCCCTTGGTAACCGTCGCCTCATCGCCGCTCTTGCCGCGCTGTACCAACGACACGCGCCCAGTTAAATCTGGTGCGTCGCCGGCGCCCGCATGCGGAAGCTCCACAATCCAACCAGGGACGATCATGATTTTCGCATCGGGACATTTCCTCCAGGGCCAGACTGGTCGAAGGCCAACACGACGATCGGCGGCCAGCCGGCATTCGGCCCCCAGAATGGGAAGCCCGACAGGTCCGCTGGTGGCCTAGAGAGCTACGGCTGGGAGTTTCAGGTTCAGGACCCACTCAACCAACAGGACAAGACGCCGGTGAGCATCACGGCAAGCCTGAACGGACCCGGCCATCCCGAGCTTCGACTAGCCATGAACCAGCTGGTCGGCAGCATCGAGATCACGCCGCCGTAGTCGCGCACAGAGACGAGCGGCAACTTCGAGGCCTCTAACTACTACCCGTCGGCCGATTGACGGGCTATAGAGAACGCGCTCAGGCGGACGCTGGAACGGACGCGGGCGCTGGAAAGCCCAAGAACGATGCGGACCCCGCGGGAAACGGTGTCAATGTTGACGAGGGGTACTAGTGAAAGCGCTGGGAAACCGCATCCTCCCCCATCCGCGCCGTCCCGCGCCAAAAGCTCGCGGCCATCCGCGACTCCGCGCGGTGCCAATAGCCGCGCCGATTATTGTTCCAAGGCGCCAATTCCGGAGATTTACGGATCGGCACGCGCTTGGGATGGGCCGCTTCTGAGCCTCGTGGCAGCCCTAGTTCTGCCATCGAATTATGTCAACCTGGCTGCTTGTCGTGAGCAGGAAGGGGTCTCGGAAGGTGGAACCTCACCGGCAACGGGAAGATAGCGAAGTCTCCGGGGCGCGAAATAGAGTCTCTGGACGATTGGAGCCGCGGCCCCTTCATCTGAACTATCTGCAGAGTAGGGACGACGTTCGCCGATGTCGTGAATATGCGAGCCCAATACAATCGAACATCCGTGAATGCCGGGACGTAGCCGAGACCTGACAGCGGCCCCTGGGCCCACGATCGCCTCGCCGCTATCGAATTCCGTCTCACTTTCTCCACTGACGAGTGCCCGGTAACCCTCGTCCGTCTGGCCCGAATTCGCTACGCAGAAATTGAACTCGTACCTATTGATGTCGTCGCTGCCGTCGACAGGCAGATAGAGCACGAAACCGCCGCTAACGTATCGAATACGAGGTTCTCCCAGAACTCTGCCATCGTGTCGCCCCACTCCTCCAGAAGGCCCAGAAGGCCCAAGCGCCTGATCGGCACCCTACGCTCTTCTGGCCCGGGCGGCAACAGAAATCGTACCCGGGCCAGCAACAAACGTCATGTGGGATGGATTGGGCGAGAGCTGTATGGGGCAGTATTTACTTTCACGAAGCTTAGGACTTGAGCAACTTGAAGGTGACTTGGTACCGATAGAAAGTGATGCTTGGCATCATCGTCAGCGCACGTCGGATTCGTTGATCATCCTCAGCGCGATGATCGCTCCCTGAACCGTCTGGCCGGGCTCCGCGAGCTCTTCCTGCACATAGCCCATGTACCGAAGGGTCTGACCGACCACCAGGTCACTGGCACGGCCTTTCTTGAGCTCAACCACCAAGAGAACCGTCCTGTCCTTGCTCACGGCGAGGATGTCGAGCGGCCCTGTGTCCGTCAGATACTGCTGCCCGACACGCTCGCCGTCCTCTTCGAAGATGTCGTATTCCTTGCCAAGGTCGGTGTGCGCCCAGTTCTTGACCAGGAACTCCTCGAGATGGCTCTCCATCGCGAAAGCACCAGGTCCTCAACCGTCACGTCGGTGGAGACGATGGTTGGGAGCGGGGATGCCCGAGATGAGCATTTGACTTCGTTCGAGAGCACTGACGTTGCTCACCGTCCCGATCGCGCGCGTGGCGTTCTGGAGGGCTTCGCTCATGTCGGCCCGGTCGATCGCCCCATGAACCACTGGACAGGGCGCCGGTGCGGCAGGACTCCATCCGGTTGGTATGAGTAGTCGCCAGTGACCTCGCCGAGCCGATAGCGGCCGGAGCCATCCGGGCAGAGCACGACATCGCCGACCTTGATCCCCTTGGACACGGTCCAGAGGAACGCGCACGACGCCCGGCGCCGATCTTCGTCTTGTCAGGGTGGCGCTCGAGGAAGATCGGGATGAACTTCTTGTTGAACGCCCGCCATTCATCCGGCAAGTCATCGGTGAGATCGACGTCCATTCCGAAATCGGTGCCGATGAAACCGCCCGCGAAGCACTCCGCGGCGTACGCGCTCTTGCGCCCCAGCATGACCCGGAAGTAGCCCTTCACTTCGACCTCGACTCAGCCAATGCGACCGTAGACTCCGGCACAAGGCCACCCTACTCTGGCTCCGGCTGAGCCGGGTGGTCCTTGGCAGACGTGCTGAGCCTATTGGCGCTCAGTTCTCGGACGGCTAAATCGTTTGACGGAATTCGTCGTGGGACCAAGCCCTGGCTGCGTTGGTGTCGTCGCGTGACGCATTCGTCCAACTGGCCGGTCAGGATCTCAAGAGGTCGTCCTGATCCCTCTAGGCTCGGCTAGGTCGACGCACCGACCGATACCTTCAGGGTGGTGCCTGAGTCGTACCCTTGCCGAGACGGGGTCAAGCGAAGTCACGACTCCCCAAACGGGGTCGGGACCTGCTCCGTCAGGAAGGGGTGACTCATGGCAGAAGACGGCCTGCGGAAGGTATCCGTACCCGATGCTGACGAGGTTAGAGCGCGCACGTTTGCTCCTGCCGGAGGATCGAGGCCCGCTTCGCCGAAGCCTGGTCTCGACCAGGCTTACGCTCTGAGTGGGAGCAAGCCGGGAGCGGAGCCATTCCCCGGAGCCGACGGCAAGCGACCAGTCTCGCCGAAGCCAGCACCGACGCCCGCCCCGGTTCCAGTGTTTCCCGAGCCCGAAGGTGATCGACCGATAGCACCAAAGCCGAGCGTTCAGTCACCCTCGACCACGCCGCCGAAGGACGCGGACTCTCAGAAGTGATTTCGCCAACGGACGTCGGGGCGACGCTCGAGTACCTGTTGCCGGGCTTTGTCGCGATCAAGGTCTTCACATTCTTCGGTCTGCGTTCCTCGCGGACGGACTCGAGCTGACGATTTGGAGTCTCGCGGCCTCAGTGGTCTTGGCCTGGGCGGGATCGTTGTTCTTTCCGAGCTACCAAACGGCCGCCGCGCTGTTGTTGGGTGTGGTCATCGCCGCCTTGGCGGCCTACGCATGGCGTCATTCGACGCACTCCAAGGATTGCGTACCAGAAGCGCGCCGCGCGCCCGGGACGCCATCCTAAAAAAGGGTTGGATCCAAATCACTCTCACTAATGGCGAGGTGATCTCGGGCCGTTTGCGATTGACAGCCGAACCAACGTCGGACGAGCAAGATCTCTCATCGATCGTCCGGCATGGATCAAAGACGGCATCGCGATAGACATGGCTAATACGGCCGGCGTCCTTGTTCCCGGGGCCACGGTCGCCTATGTGCAGGTGCTTGGCGAACCAGCCGAGAACTGCTGAACGGGAACAGGGCCCCGCCGAGCAGTGACCGAGAGCGACCCGAGCGATGCAAGACCCTTACAGCCAGCCAACCCACGTTGTCGGTCGACAAGTCGCCGCTACGCCGACCGCAAACCTCGGACGGGACCGCCTGTGGGCACGGCCGCGGCCCAACACCAGCTGCGATACGTCTTCACGGGACTATCTCATCTTCCGTCAATTCAGCCGTCAAAGGCATGGTGCCCCATGTCGCGAAGACAATTTGGAAGTCCCCCTGTGCCGCCAGGATTCGCTCCCACGTCGCGTAGTTTGAGAATTCCGGATGGAGCGGCGGAACGATAGGTTTCCACGGCACCGTGACATGGCGATGGTTCGGAAGAGGGTTTCCGAAGGCGTCTCGGTAACCGCTGTGAACATTCAGGACCGCCCCAAGTAGGACCTCTTCGAATAGCACACCTTGGGCATCCTGAGCGGTGAATTGCATTTGAAACTGGCAGGGCCCGCCCGCGTCGTCCGTGTTCTCAGCGTTGACCGTGAAGATCCAGGTCCCATCCTGGTTGCAGATGAAGCGCGCCGCTGGCTCACCTGTGCCGCGATCTTCAGGAGGCCGCCGCTAGGCCCGGGGGTTGTTCGTTCATCGCCAATCGTCATTGCGAATGTCCGACGACCGACGACTGCCGTCCTCGAAACAGGGCTGTTGCCCGAGAAGACGCTGCAAATCGCTGGCTCGCGAGGACCTGGTCTTCCTGCTGGAACTTCCGATACAGGGGGACCAGGTCGGCATCCGGGAATACTTGACCACCCCCAAGGAATGCCTTCAGGTGGCCTTCCGAGTCGCTTGAAAACACCTCGACGACGGCACCCGGGATGGCACCGACTTTAAGCGAGGCCTGTCCGATCACAGGTGGAAAGAGAATTCGTAGGTGCGGGCAGCGGGGGATCTTTTCTACATCGATGTGCACCAATTCGCTCCAGGGGTCGCTGCATGCCAGCTGGGCGACCCAAATCTGGTCTTGGTCGCTGAGGTACGGCGCCACGTCGAGGCGCATGTATTTGGAACCATCGGCCGTCGCCCGTGGACTTATCACGCGTACGGGCGTTGTCGGTGACGCTTGCTTCCTTTGCGCCAGTCGATCCAGGCACCGCGCTGGGCACCTCTCACCCGCACCGATTGGGCGCAGTCAATCGGTGTATCCGGAAGGTCTGGCAATGACGGAGCGCCGAAATCCTTCGCGGTTTCCGAATGTGTGTTCGTTGGACCGCACCGCTCTTGAGTGATCGTTACTTTCGCGCCATCTGCGGTCGTCGGAACTCCGACGTCCGCAGTCGTCGCGTCGTCAGCGACTTGCCAGAGGAAATTGTCGTTGTCTATCGCGATCGTAGAATTCGCGCCAGCCAGGAGCCCACGCACGTCGATATGGTCGGCACCTGGGCACGGCGGATCGAAGATCGGCGGGCCGGGCGTTGGTGCAGGGCCGCTTGGGACGGTCAATACCGGAGATGGTGCTCTTTCACAGCCAATTCCTTGGAAGATGTCAAGGCTGTCGGAAATCGGATCGAGGTGGTTCTTGAGGATCCAGTGGAGGGTGTCACGGTCGAACACGCGGAATTCAGGAATGCCTACGGTCGCCTGTGTAACCGTTACGTGGGCGCCGTCGAGGATATTCGAGATCAGTACGGACGGATCAGCCCCGACGGGCTCGTGTCCGATTGGAATCACCGGCATGGGCAGGGCGGCGCCCATAGGTACAGGAAGGGCATTTACGAAGGCGTTTGACCGGACCGGGTTAGCAGCCGAAAAAGCAAAACCGACGGGCGCATGCTGCTCCGTCGTGACGGTGACCTCCGCGGGTAAGCCAGCGGCGATAGCGATTCGCGCAACTCCTTCATCAGCGATGCCGGTCCCGATGATCAGCCCGCCCGATGAGACCGTCACGACAGCTCCCGGGACTGCGCCACCGACCTCCAGGGCTTTCCCGCATTCCCAAAGGTGGGACAAGAAGTCTCAGGCTAGCCAAGCCAACCGAATTCGTGGGGGCACCTGCAACGATGACCGCGGACAGGTCGTTGGGTGGCCACTGACTTTCGATGCCGCCGTTCGACTGGTGGGCGACTAGGCGATCATTCGCCTTCAAGCGGACCCCGGCGAGCATCTCGACACGGTCGCTTCCGCCGCTTGCCGTGCCCGTGGCGACGTCTTGAACCCCTGGCCGAGTTAATGAACGGACGATGACTTGCGCTCCAGGTTGGCACCCGGAGACACGGACCGAACTTGACCACTCCGAAATAGGACCGTCAATTCGAGGGGTAGCCAGAAAGTCCATGGTGCCTCCTCCGACTTGCTTGGCTCCTCCGAGACGATCCGAGTGCGGAGGTGACCTCCGAACTACCAGTCGTCGCCAGACGAGCTCGACGAGTTCTGATCGCCTGATGAGCTCGACGAGTTCGGATCGCCCGACGATCGGATCGCCCGAGCTCGACGAGTTGGGGATCGTTGGAGTCCCCAGCTCGACGAGTCGGGATCGGCCCGAGCTCGACGAGTTCGGGTTGTTGGGATCGCCTGAGCTCGACGAGTTCGGGTTGTTGGGATCGCCTGAGCTCGACGAGTTGGGATTGTTCGGATCGCCCGAACTCGACGAGTTGGGATCGCCCGAACTCGACGAGTGGGATCGCCCGAAGCTCGACGAGTTGGATCGCCTGACGGGTTCGGGTTGTTGGGATCGCCTGACGGGTTCGGGTTGTTGGGATCGCCTGACGGGTTCGGGTTGTTGGGATCGACTGACGGGTTCGGGTTGTTGGGATCGCCCCCGAGTTCGGGTCTGATGTAGCCGCCGTGTCCGGTCGCAGAGGGTCGCTGCGGTCATCCGGGCTATATCCCACCGGCGGCTCTGGGGGCTCCGGGGGATCCTGGGCGAGGATCAGGCCGATGGACGAGGACAATTCCACTGGCACCGACTTCCGCCGTAACCGTTGCTCCTTCTACCACCTTGTATATGGCGTTTCCGATGTCCGCGACCTCGACGGCGATGTGGGCAAATCAGCTCACCGGTCTTCGAATCTCATCCCATCCGGGCACCCCCAATTCTCGTCCGCACCAGAGGTAGTGCCTGTCAAATCGGTGCGGGCGACGACAAAGGCTGTTCCGCTCGGGAATCATCAGGCTCGAGCCGCGTGACAGGGCGCCTATCGACGAGTTGACGTCAAGGTGTACTCCAAGGGCCTAGCGTCGTCAATCGATCGACCCAAAAGCACTGAGCGATTCCTCAGAGGCAGTCCGGTCGTCGCCCTCAGCCTGAACGCATCGCTTCGCCCCCCTCGCCTAACTCCGGTCGCGGCATCCAGGCAGCGCGCTGGGACCGGCTGACGGCAACTTCGGACCGCTAACTGCTACCCCGTCGGCCGATTGACGCTCTCCGGCGGCGCCGCGTAGACTCATATCCGACGAAATCACTCGGATATCGAGGCCACGACCCTGACGACCGCCGCCACGCCCGCCCCAGCTTCCGTACCCGTCTCAACCCACCGCCTCGCCTACCACGGCAGCGGCGCCATCGCCTTCTCGACGAAGGGCGAATACGGCGTCCGGCTGATGGTCCAGCTCGGGCGGCACTACGGGACGGGGCCGGCGTCGCTGGCCGAGATCGCCGCCGAGGAGGACCTCCCGCGCGCCTATCTCGAGCAGCTCGTCGTCAGCCTTCGCGAGGCAGGTCTCGTGACCAGCACGCGCGGCGCGCACGGCGGGTACGAGCTGGGGCCCGCGCCGAGTCGATCTCCATGGCCGACGTCCTGCGCGCACTCGAAGGCCCGATCGCCCCGATGCTGTGCGCGACAGACGACCCGGAACATGGCGTCCTGTGCGACCGATCGGCCCGCTGCACCGTCAACGTCCTGTGGGTCCGGCGTCCGCGACGCTGTCACCGGCGCGCTCGACTCGATGACCCTCGCCGATCTCGTCCCGCCCCGCACCGACCCGGCGGCCGCGACCGCCGCCATCGCTCCGATCCAGCCGACGCCGCTTCGGGAGCCTGACCCGACCCGTGACGACCGATACCGCCGACGACCAGCAGCTCATCATCCGCGGCCTTCGCGTCGCGCCCGTCGCCGCGCCTGATCGCGAGATCCT
>CAWCQK010000003.1:0-99330 GCA_963797685.1 uncultured Chloroflexia bacterium
CCGAAGCAGGGTGTCCTTCGGCGCCTTGGGGTCCCAGCCCTCGCTCTTGCCCGTGACGTAGCGGACATGGGCCCTCCGTCGGCCACGAACAGGTCGCCGTCCACGTAGGTCGACGTCATCTGCGACACGTCGCGCGCGACCGCCAGCCAGTCGGTCGGGTTGGCGCCGGGAAGCCGCTGACCCGTCGGCTGCGGGCGGAGTACGAGCGGATCTGCTGCTCGGACGGGTCGACGATGTACAGGTTGTACAGACCCCTGGGTTCCAGGCCGAGGAACGTGTTGATGCCCATGATGTCGTTGCCGAGCGACGCGGAGCCGTTGAGGGTGACCTTGGTCAGCGTCCCCTTCCCGGTGTCGTCGGCGGGCCGCCAGCGCCACAGCGCGTTCTTGGAGTCGAGGATCAGGAGGTCCTGCCCGCCGACCCCGAGGAAGCGTGGCGTGGCGACCGTCCCGTACTTCGTCTTCGTGCCGTTCTTGGCGACCAACGTCGCGGCCGGTGTCTTGAGCCCGATCCGGTAGACGGCCTTGCTTGCCGCGTCGAGGACGTACGGGTTGCCGTCCGGCCCGTGGACGATCGCCGTCAGGTCGACCGGGGCCGCGCCGGCGGCCGTCTTGAACGTGAACAGCGGCGTCGAAGCGACGGGCACCACCCCGTACAGCCGGTCGAGGCCGGCCACGGCCTGGGTCCGCAGCGGGGACACGACCGAGGTGCCGACGTGCGCCGCCTCGGCGGCGTCGAGCTGCTGGGCGGCGTCGGTGAGCAGCCGGAGGGCCTGGGACGGGTCATCGGTGACAAGGTCGACCCCCGAACCGCTGACCTTGGCCAGGTCCGCCTTCGCCTGGTCGATCGCCTTCTGGCCCGCGTTGGCCGAGCTGATGTTCGCCTGCTGGGGCGTGTTGCCGCCGAAGGCGTAGACGCCGAGGCCGAGCGCGCCGACGACCACGACCAGCGTCAGGATCGCCAGCGCGGCGCGGCGCTGGGTCTCGCGTCGCGACGACAGCGGGGTCACCCGGCGATAGGCCGGCTTGCGATGGGGCATCAGGTCCTGGACCCGCGCGACGGCACGCCCGAGCGCACCGCCGGCGGCCACCCGCGCGCTGCCCGCGGCGGCGGTGACGGCGACCCCGGCGGCCTGGACGTTGTCGGCGAGCGGGATCGGCGAGCGATCCGGCGCCCCGGCCAGCGGCTCGGCCGGGCGGACCGGCACGAGCGTCTTCGAACGACTGGTCGACGACACCTCGGTCGCCTCGAACGCGATGGCACCGTCGCTGCCCGAGCCGTCGGCGGCCACGAAGCGCTGGTGGAGGTGCTCCATCGCCGACTGCGGGTGGAGGGTCAGCATCGCGTCCTTGAGCTCGTCCGCGCCGATCTTGGCGATGACGTTGGGTGACACAAGGACGAGCGAGTCGCCGACCGAGATCTCGCCCCGCCAGACCTCCGGCTCGATGGCGCCGGACGGCAGCCCGCGCTCACGGTGCGGGTCGGGCAGCGTCGACAGGCGCGCCTGGCGGATCAGGTAGGCCTCCGCCGGCCCGACCGTCGCGACATACATCTCGCTGCCCCGGACGACCGCGACGCCGATGCCGATCGGCCCATTGCCGTCCGTCGCTCTTCAGCCCGAGACGGTCCGCCTGGTGGGCGAGTCGCTTGTTCGCGGTGGCGATCGCCTTCTGGATGCAGACCCGGATCCCGGCCGACTCGTCGTAGTAGTACTCGTTGCGGATCGTCTCCGCGGCCAGCCGGGTCGCCTCGAGAGCGTGGCGGGACGAGATCCGCGACGTCACGAGCAGATAGAGCTGGCCTTTCGAGCGCGCCACCGAACCCACGCTCGGCTCGACGATGACGAGCGTGTCGGGCGAGTCGTCGAGGCGGTCGTGCTCGGCGACGACACCGAGCTTCATGTGCAAGCGAACGGCCATCCGGGCCTCTTGTGATCTGGCGGACGCCACGGTCCGGGGCGCCGCGGGGATGACGGATGGGGGCTCGACCGGACCTGGCTAAGCTCACCCTGAGCTCGGGCCGCGGGCGAATCCCCCTGAGGTGGCTGGCAGGTGACGCGGATTATACGCGGGCACCTCCGCGGCGGACATGGACCCGCAGATCGCGCGCGCCGACCCCGCCCGGCGCCGCCGCGAACGCGGTCAGGAGCTCGCTCGCGCGGAGGCGGAGCTCCTGGGCGACGATCGGCGCGTCGGCCTCGATGTCGAGCGTGAAACCCTCGAGCCGGATCACCCGGCACGCGCCGGCGGCCGCCGGGACGCGCTCGGCGACGATCGCCTCGAAGGTCGCGATCGCGCGCGACAGGCGCAGCTCGTCCTCGAGCCCGAGTGCTCGCGCTGCGTCCGGGATCAGGTCCCCGAGGCGGACCATCGGCCGGCGGCGCGGCGTGCTCACACCGACGCCTTCGAGGTCCTGGCCAGCCCCGCCCCATCCGGGCCGATGCGGACCTCCCAGGCCGTGGCGATCGCGCGCAGCTCCGGGTCGAGGTCGTCGAGGGTCGTGGTCGTGACGAACGCCTGCGGCAACGCCGCGATCCGGCGGACGAGGTGCGAGCGCCGTTCGGGGTCGAGCTCCGAGAAGACGTCGTCGAGCAGCAGGAGCGGCGGCCGCCCGTCGAGGCCGGTGACGACGTCGAGCTCGGCCAGCTTGAGTGCCAGGATCGCGGTCCGCTGCTGGCCGCGCGAGGCGAAGCCCGCCAGGTCGCGCCCGTCGAGCTCGAACACGAGGTCGTCGCGATGCGGACCGACCAGCGTCGAGCCGTTCCAGACCTCCTTCTCGGCGGTCTCGGCCAGCCGACGGGCGAGCGTGTCGCGTGCCGTCTCGCCGGGGAGTGCCGGCGCGTTCGTCGAATAGCGCAGGGTCAGTCGCGCCGCCGCGGCCTCGTCGGGGGCGATCTCGGCGTGCGCGGCCGCCAGTGGTCCCGCGAGCGTCTCCAGCAGGCGATGGCGTTCGGCGACGATGGCGGCCCCGGCATCGAGGAATGCCCCGTCCCAGAACCGCAGCTCGTCGCGCGAGGCGCCCTCCTCTCGGATCGCCCGCAGCAGGCTGTTGCGCTGCTGGAGCGTGCGCCCGTACGTGCTCAGGGCATCCCCGTAGGCCGGCGAGCCGGCCGCGGCGAGCTGGTCGATGACAGCCCGGCGAAGCGACGGCGAGCCGGCGATCAGGAGCATCTCCTCCGGCGCGAACAGGACGACCCGGAGCAGGCCGGACAATGCGGATGCGCGCCGGCCGAGACCATTGACACGGATGCGCTTCCGACCGGCCGAGCCACCGGAGCCTGCCCTGACGACCGCGACCTCGATCGTGTCCCGGCCGACCGTGCCCTCGACCCGGGCCAGGTCGGTCCCCCAGCGGATCAGCTCGCCGTCGGCGCTGGTCCGGTGTGAGCGACCCCAGGCGAGCAGGACCATCGCCTCGAGCAGGCTCGTCTTGCCGGCCGCATTCGGGCCCCAGACGAGGTGTGGCCCCGGACCGAACGACGCGTCGAGCGACGCGTAGCCCCGGAGGTCGAGCAGGCGGATCTCATCGAGCACGGTCGGTCGGCACCTTCAGCATCAAGCCGGCACACATGCCACGGGGGAGCTCCGAGGCCGAGGGGGAGCCCGCGACCCGATCGGTCCGAGGATCCTACGAGGTGGTCCGCACCGGCATGACGACGTGGATGTACTGGTCGTCGCCGATCGGCTTGAACACGCCCGGCGAGAGCGGACCGTTGAGCTCGAGCGCGAACTGGTCGGCATCGACGTTGGTCAGCACATCGGCGAGGTAGCGCGCGTTGAACGCGATCGTGGTCCCGTCGCCCTCGACCGCGGCCTCGACCTGGCCGACATGGTCGCCGACCTCCGCATTGGCACTGACCGTGATCCCGGCGTCGCCGTCGGCGCTCACCTGGAGCTTGACGATGTTGGCCGACTCGTGGGCGATGAGGGCGGCCGGGCGGACGGCTCGGAGGAGCTCTTCGCGATCGAGGATGGCCCGCGTCGTGTGGCTCTGCGGGACCACCTGCTGGTAGTTCGGGAACTGGCCGTCGATCAGCCGGCTGACGAGGTCGATGCCGTCGAGATGGAACAGGATCTGGTTGCGGCCGCCGGCGAGCACGACGTCGACCGGCTCGTCCACGTCGGCCAGGATGCGGGCGAGCTCGTTGAGGGCGCGGGCCGGGATGACGACGCTCGTGTCCGGCACGGCATCGAGGATCGGGATGGTCTTGACCGCGATCCGGTAGTTGTCGGCGGCAGCCAGCGTCAGCTGGTCGCCCTCGAACTTGGCCAGGACGCCGGTCAGGATCGGCCGCGCTTCGTCGCTGGCGGCGGCGAAGGCCGTCTCGGCCAGCGCGCGGCGCAGGACGTTCTGGGCGATCCGAGTGGTCGGCCGCTCGCCCGCGGCGCCGATCGCCGGGAACTCGTCGGCGTCGATGCCCTTGATGTGCGATTCGAACCGGCCGCAGCGGATGTGGAGCAGGTCCCCGCCCCCGAGATCGAGGTCGACCCGATCGCCGGTCGGCAACGAGTTGACCAGGTCCGTCAGCAGCTTGGCCGGGACCGTGGTCGCGCCGTCGGTCTCGATCTTGCCGGGCACCCAGTAGGTGATGCCGATCTCGAGATTGGTCGCGGTCAGCTTCAGGCCGGCGTCCTCGGTCTTGAGCAGCACGTTGGCCAGGACCGGCAACGTGCTGCGATTGGACACCGCGCGGCTGACGACGGACAGGCCGCGGGCGAGGTTCTCCTGCATGACCGAGAGTTTCACGTTCGGGATCACTCCATGGTGTTCGCCGGATCGAGCCGCTGGGCTAGCGGGTTGGGATCGGGTCGGAGGTCCGGGTCGCCACGGGCGAGCCGACCGCCGATCGCGCCGGATCGGGTAGTGGTGGGTATCTTCTCTCTATCTTCTCATCCCGTCATCACCGTAGTAATGGTGTGGACTCGGTGGACGGGGACGCTCGGCGCCGTTCGCCGACGCTGTGGACGATCGAGGGTGATCAGTGGACGGGAGGGGCCAAGCCGGTGCGGTCATCGCGGACGGCCGGTGGACGACAGCCGACCCATGGCTCCAGTGGAGACCGGACCCTCCAGGTCGTCCACGCCGCCGGTCCGGTTTCCCCGGACAGACGGGCCCGGATGTCCACAACGGGCGATGGTTTTCCACTGATTCGGCGTGTTTATCCACCGAAGGGAGGCCGCGGAACCCCTGTCGCAGCTGATCCGAGGCGCTGCGCCCGACCCGGCGGCGCCGGTCAGTCGGCGTAGATCAGCTCCCGCACGGCTGCGATCTCGCGCCGCAGCTCGTCGTTGACGGCCACTTCGCGGTTGATCTTGTCGCAGGCGTGGAGCACGGTCGAGTGATCTCGCCCACCCAGCTCGGCACCGATCCGCAGCAGGGACACGTCGGTCTCCTCGCGCATCAGGAACATCGCGATCTGGCGGGGGACGACGATCGACTTGTCGCGCTTCTGGCCCTGGAGCGCGTCCATCGGGACGCTGTAGTACTCCGACACGACGCGAGCGATCCGCTCCGGCGTGACCTGCCGCTTCTTCGGGTTGTACAGGACGTTGGACAGGACGGCCGTGGCGAGCTCGATGCCGATCGGCATGGCGCCCATGCTCGCGTAGGCCACGATCCGGTTGAGCGCGCCCTCGAGCTCGCGGATGTTGCTGACGACCTTGCGGGCGATGAACTCGATGACATCCGACGTGATCGGGACCGCGCCCTCTTCGGCCTTCGCCCGGAGGATGGCGATCCGCGTCTCGAGGTCCGGCGCGGTCAGGTCCGCGATGAGGCCCCACTCGAACCGGCTGCGCAGCCGCTCCTCGAGGGTGATGATCGCCTTCGGTGGCCGGTCCGACGACAGGACGATCTGCTTGGTGTCCTCGTGGATCGCGTTGAACGTATGGAAGAACTCTTCCTGCGTCCGCTCCTTGTCGGCGATGAACTGGATGTCGTCGATGAGGAGGAGGTCGATCCGTCGATAGCGGGCGCGGAACTCGTCGATCTTGCCCTGCTGGATCGACGCGATGAACTCGTTGGTGAACTTCTCGCTGGTCGCGTACACGACGCGCTTGCGCGGGAACTTGGCGATCACCTGGTTGCCGATGGCGTGCATCAGGTGGGTCTTGCCGAGACCCACACCGCCGTACAGGAACAGCGGGTTGTAGGCGTGGCCCGGCCGCTCCGCGACCGACAGGCTCGCGGCGTGGGCGAGGCGGTTGGACGACCCGACGATGAAGTTGGCGAACGTGTAGCGCGGGTTGAGGTAGGTCGAACCGCCCTCGCCACCGACGCGGGTGGGCTCGAGCCGCACCTGCTGGCGCTGGGCCGTCGCGGCCGTCGGGGTCGACGCCGTCGACCCGCCTGGCTCGGCCGGCTCGGCCGGCGACTCGGGGGTCGGGCCGATGACGAACTCGACCTGGACGCTGTAGCCGACGATGCGGGCGAGGGTCTGGCTGATCAGCGAGCGGTAGCGCGATTCGAGCCAGTCCTTGGCGAACCCGTTCGGGACGGCGATCCTGAACCGCTGCTCGTCGACGTCCACCAGCTGGGTGTCGCGCAGCCACGTCTCGAAGTTGGCGGGCGACAGCGAGACCTGGAGCTCACCGAGGGCGGCACGCCAGACTTGTTTTGCGTCCATTCGTCGATCTGATCCTGCGATGGGGGTCGGTTGATGGGTAGCGTTGACCAGGGAATGGGTCTCGGGGCCATGGGTCCGCGCGGCTCAGATCTGCCGCTCAGTGACTCCGGTTGCATGTCTCCCGGGGTTCCTTCCCGGGCTTCGGGGGCCTCCCCGCATGCGTCTCCGGCGCTGAGGGCCCGGAGAGGATAGCACCGCCCGAACGGGCGCCGCAAGGCGATTCTGCAATACTCCCAGGGGGTATCGGCGCGTGGCCGATCGAAGGACGCGACGGGCCGGCTCACGCGGTCGTTCGGTGACCCGCTGCGCGCCCGGCCGACGAGGTTTGACACCCTTCGCGGACCCGGCCTATCATCCGCCGGACGACGACGCGCCGTGCGCTTTCGGGCGCCAGGCGCGTTTGCGTGCCTTCAGGGGGTAGTGACAGACCGTCCCCGAGGCCGGATGGAGAGGATCCCGGACCAGACCTGATGAAGCAGACCTATCAGCCGAAGAAGCGCCACCGCGCCAAGGAGCACGGCTTTCGGGCACGGATGAGGTCGGCCGGTGGCCGGCGCATCCTGGCCGCCCGTCGGGCTCGCGGTCGGAAGCGGCTGACAGCCTGACAGTCGGGCGCGGCTCGAACATGCCGCGACTCGTGATGCTCTCCCGCCCGCAGGACTTCGCGGCGTTCCAGGATGACGGGACCACCAAGTCCCACCCGCTCCTCACCGCCCGGTTCCGGCGGACCGATCTCGAGACGACCCGCTTCGGGCTGTCGACCGGCCGAGCGCTCGGCGGGGCGGTGGTCCGCAATCGTGTCCGTCGCCGGCTCCGCGAGGCGCTCAGGGTGATGGCGCCCTCATTCCAGCCCGGCTGGGATGTCCTCATCATCGCCCGGCCCGCGATCGTCGAAGCCGACCAAGACGCGGTGGTCGGGGCGTTGCGCCGAACCCTCGTCAAGGGCGGCGCACTCGGAGGTTCGCCGCGGTGAAGCGCATCGGGATCGGGATGATCAGGCTGTATCGGATCGTGTTTGCCTGGATGCCCTCCAGTTGCCGCTACGAACCGACCTGCTCGCGCTACACGGAGCAGGCCATCGAGAAGTACGGGCTCCTGAAGGGGAGCTGGATGGGTGCACGGCGGATCGCCCGATGTCACCCTTGGGGCGGAAGCGGTTATGACCCGGTTCGCTAGCGAGGCGCTCAGCCTGTGACACATCGTCGGATCCGGTGGGACCGGATCGGCCTCATCGCCCTGCTGGTCCTGGTCGTCCTGGTCCTGGCCGCGTGTGCCTCTCCCGCGACGTTGCCCAGCGCGTCGAGCGCCGCGGGCTCCCCGGCCGCGACTCCAGCGCCTGCGGCGCCGCTCGAACCAGCGTCGCCTGACTCCGCGATCGGCGTACTGGCTTGGGCTTTCACGCCGATCTTCAAGGCGTTCTTCATCATCCTGGTGGCCGTCTACGACGTGCTCACCGGCCTCGGCGCGCCGGCCGCCATCGGGTGGGCGATCGTCGCCTTGACGCTCGTCGTGCGGACCATCGTCATCCCTCTCTATCGCCGCCAGCTCACCTCGCAGCGCCGGATGCAGCTCCTGCAGCCCGAGATCAAGGAGATCCAGAAGCGCTTCAAGGGCGACGCGGTGAAGTCCCGGGTGGCCCAACAGGAGCTCATGAAGGAGCGCGGCATCAGCCCACTGGCCGGTTGTCTGCCCCTTCTCCTCCAGATGCCCCTGCTGTTCATCATGTATCAGGTCATCCGAGACGGGCTGACCAACGTCAACCCTTCCGCGATGCTCACCGTCTTCGGCGTCCAGGTCGTCCCGCTGACCTGCAACAACATCAACCCGGCGACCGGCCAGCCCGATGCCGCCCTCGGGCCCTGCATCAACACGGTCATCCCGTTCCTCAACACCTCGATCAACGTCGGGGTGCCATCGACCGTCTTCTCGGTCGCGCTCGGCAGCTTCGTGCTCGGCATCAGCATCCTGGCCATCGCCTCGGCCGGGTTGCAGCTCGTCCAGTCGCGGATGATGCTGCCCAAGACCAAGCCCGAGGACGACGACCCCAACACCAAGATCCAGCGCCAGACGATGCTGTTCCTGCCGCTGATCTCGATCGTGTACGGCGGGTTCCTGCCGGCGGGCCTGTTCATCTACTGGATCACCGCCACGATCTTCTCGATCGCCCAGCAGTACCTGATCGTGGGCTGGGGAGGCATGTTCCCGCTGTTCGGCAGGACGCCACGCTTCGCGCTCGACCATACGCCGCGATTCCCGGTGTCGATGCCACCCCCGCCAGAGCCAAGCAAACGGGCGCCGATCCTGAACGACGCCGACAAGAAGACCACGGCCGCAAAGACGATCCGCCCCCGCGAGCGGGGCCGTCAGGGCCGACGAGGGAGACGACGCTGACATGAGCGAGTACCGCGAATTCACCGGCAAATCGGTCGAGGAGGCATTGAAGCTCGCCCGCGAGGCGTTCGGTGCCGAGCTCAACGACCTCGACTTCGAGATCCTGACGCCGGGCAGCCGGGGCGTCCTGGGCATGGGCGCCGAGCCTGCCCGGATCGTGGCCGCGCCGCGCGCGGCGCTCGGTGGCGCCGCGCCCAAGCGGGAAGCCGCCGCGTCCCAGCCGCTGCCGCCACCTCCGGCCCGCCCGCAGGAGGACCGTCCTCGTGACGATCGCCCCCGTGACGACCGCCCGCCACGCCAGGATCGTCCACGCGACGATCGTCCACGCCGCGACGACCGGCCGCGCCGGGACGACCGGCCGCCACGTCGCGACGACCGGCCACGCCGCGACGACCGCGAGCGAGCCCCGGCCCGCGCAGGGTCGGCCGACCTGTCCGCGTCCGAGGCGGCCGAGGTGGCCGCCGCGCGCGGTTCGCTCGCCGCGGAACGCGCCGACCTCGAGGCCGCCGAGGCGTCGCCGGAGGCCCTGGCAGCCGGCAAGGCCATCCTCGAGGAGCTGATGCGCCACCTCGGCTTCGACGTCCGCGTCGAGGTCCAGACGGGCGAGACGAGCCGGCTCAACGTCGTCGCCGATGGCGACGAGAAGGAGGCTCTCGGCGCCCTCATCGGCCGTAAGGGCGAGCGCCTGTCCGCTCTCCAGCACCTGGTCAACCTGATGCTCTCGAAGAAGATGGGCGTCTGGACCCGGGTCCTGGTCGACGTCGAGGACTATCGCGGGCGTCGCGAGCGTCAGCTCCGCGAGCTTGCCGACCGCGCGGCGGCCCGCGTCGTCGAGACCGGGAAGATGCTCCAGCTGGAGCCGATGTCGGCCCTCGAGCGGCGCTGGATCCACCTCTCGCTGCGCGACCACCCGGGCGTCGCAACGCAGTCGATCGGCGAGGAGCCGAACCGCCGCGTCGTACTCGTGCCGCGGAGCGCGATCTGAACTACGCGCGGGTGGATGGGGTCGCGCTGAGCGCCGAGGCGGGCGCGGCGGCGATCCCGCGCTGATCCGGACCGCCGGTCGAACGCGCATCCTGCAAGCCTCGCCAGATCCGTGGCGCGGTCATCGGCAGGCTCCGGTAGCGCACCCCGGTCGCGGCGTGGACCGCGTTGGCGACCGCGGCGGCTGCCCCGCACACCGGGCCCTCGCCGATGCCCCGCGCGCCGTACGGTCCGTCCGCTGACGGCACTTCGACGAGGAGCGTCTCGAACCGCGGCGTGGCGTCGGCCTTCGGGAGCGCATAGTCGAGGAACGTACCTGTCAGCAGTTGGCCGGTGTCGTCGAAGAGCATCGCCTCCGACAGCGCCCAGCCGAGACCCTGTGTCGCACCGCCCTGGAGCTGGCCCTCGATGATCGCCGGGTTGAGGGCACGACCGACGTCCTGCGCGATCACGTGGTCGAGGACCCGGACCTCGCCGCTGTCGCGGTCCACGCGGACGTGGACGAGGTGGGCGACCGTCAGCGGCGCCAGTCCGGGCGGGATCGTGCCGGCGTGCCCCTCGAGCGGCTCGTGGTCGGGTGACCAGCCGGCCATCCGTTCGCCGATGTCGGCGAGCGAGATCCCGCGCTCGGGCGTGCCCTTGGGGCGCACGACGCCGTCCACAAGCTCGAGGTCGCGAACGTCGATCTCGAGCGCGAGTGCCGCGTAGGCGAGGATCTTGTCGCGAAGGACCGCCGTCGCGCGCTCGACGGCACCGCCCACCGAATAGGTCACGACGCTCCCGCCGCTGAACGGCGATCGCGGCGCCGAGGCCGTGTCTGCGGCAACCACCGACACATCCTCCGCGCGGAGCCCCAGGCCCTCGGCCGCGATCGACGCGAAGCCGGTCATCGTGCCCGATATGTCCACCACCCCGGTGACGACGGTGACGCGCCCGTCGGCCTCGAGCCGGCAGATGGCCGAGGCTGCCTGCCGACCGCCGGGCCAGATACCCGCTGCGATCCCGACGCCCTCGCCCTCCGGGAGTGATGCTCGGTCGCGGTAGAGCGGGTGGTCGGCGATCCGGGCGAGGCACTCGGTCAGCCCCACGCTGCCCCAGGGCGTCCCGTCGGCCATCTCATCCTCGGCGGTGACGATATTGCGTTGCCGGAGCTCGACCGGGTCGATGTCGAGGCGGTGCGCGATCTCGTCGACCAGCTGCTCGAGCGCGAACGCCGCCTGCGTCGCGCCGGGCGCGCGGTAGGCGCCGGTCCCGAAGCGGTTGGTCTCGATCCCGAAGGCGACCACCTCGTGGGCAGCCCAGCGGTACGGCCCGATGGTCAGGACCGCGACGATCCCCTCGATGCTCGATTCGGTGAAGGCGCCGGCATCGCACAGGACCCGCGCCTGGAGGCCGAGCAGCCGCCCGTCGCGTGTCGCCCCGGCGCGGACCTCGAGGACGGTCGCCGGCGCCGGATTGCTCATCCGGAAGTCCTCGTTCCGGGTCAGCTCGACCCGGACCGGGCGGCCGAGCACGAGGGTGGCGGCAGCGGCCAGCGGATCGACGATGAGGTACTTGCCACCGAACGCACCGCCGAGCGTCGCGCCGGTCACCCGCACCATCGCCATCGGCCGGCCGAACAGGCGCGCCAGCTCCCAGCGCGTATGGAAGGTGCCCTGCGTCGCACTGGTGACGTGGAGGACGCCATCCTCGTCGATCGCCGCAGTCGAGACCTGGGGCTCCAGGTAGCCCTGGTGGACCCAGCTCGTGGTGAACCGTCCCTCGACGACGAGATCGCAATCCGCCAGCACCGCCTCGACGTCGCCGCGCCGGTAGCCGCTCCGTGCCGCGATGTTGTCCGACGCAGGCTCGTCAGGCGTGAACTGCTCGGTCACCGCCACCGACCGCGGCGTGCTGCGATTCCGCGCTGCCCGTCGCCGTCTTCTCGATCGGTCTCGTGAGACGGGCCTGGGCAGCGCCTGGCGGGAAGGCGCGCTCGAGGTCGACGACGGGTTCCAGGCGCGTCGTCTCGACGTGGACGAGCGGCGCTGCGTCGGCGGCTGCCTCGGGGGTCTCGGCCACGACGAGGGCGACCGGCTGGCCGGCCCACAGGATCTCGGTGCGAGCCAGCGGCTCGTGGACGCGGTCGTTGCCCTCGGTGACGATGGGCAGGTCCGCGGCGGTCAGCACGGCCACGACGCCCGGCACGGCGAGCGCCGCCGCGACGTCGATCCGCTCGATCCGGGCGTGCGTCGGCATCGCCAGCACCGGCCGGGCATGGAGCAGGCCACGGACCATGTAGTCGGCGGCGAACCTGGCCTGGCCGGTCACCTTCGGCCGGCCGTCGATGCGCGGGATCGAGCGGCCGATCGCGCTGGTCAGGGGCACGGGTCGAGCGTCGGGGCGAGCGTCCATCGATGCCATCGTACCCGGAGCGACTTGTCCGTCCTGTTAGGCTGGGTGGTCCCAGGCGAGCGACCCGGACGCGAGGAGACGAGACGATGTCGATCAGGAGGCTCATCCGGCTGGCGGTCGTCGGTTGGATCATCAGCATGATCGTCGGCGCGATCGCGGCGATGAAGGCCAAGCAGACGATCGGCCCCGACACCGATGAGAGCGCCGACGAGTTCAGCGCAAGCGCGATCTTCGGACCACTCGCCTACCGCAGCACCGCCAAGGCACTTCGCGACGGCCAGCTCGTGTGCTGGTACGGCGGCGGCGTCCTCGACCTTCGCGACGCCACGCTCGCGCCGGGAGGTGCCACGCTCCGCGTCCGGGCGATCTTCGGTGGTGGCCAGATCCTCGTGCCGGCCAGCTGGCGGGTCGAGACGTCCATCCGCGGTCTCGGCGGCGTTCAGGACACCCGGCCTGCGCAGGGCCGCGCCGCGGACGCTCCCGAGCTGACGATCGAAGGCACGGTCTTCGCCGGCGGCTTCGCCATCATGTCCGAGCTCGACGACGACCAGGCCGAGTGGCTGGCCGAGATGGAGGCCAAGGCCGGCACGGGTGCGCACGCCAAGACCAACGGCACGTCGTCGGACGCGGGACTACCGAACCGGAGATGACGCCCGCAGGCTGACGCCGCCGGAGCGGACCGGCAATCAGAAGGGTTGATTCATATAAGTCGTGGCTTGCGTGCGGAAGCCGCACGCGCAGCGCTTCGACAGCATCGGCGCATGACGCTCCCCACCGAACCTCGGCTCCTCCCACGGCGAGCTGATCGCGGGCAGGTCGCTGCCGCCGGCCAGGCCGAAGCGATCGACTCCCGCAGCCGAGCCGTCCGCGACACGCTCCAGGTTTCGCGACGACCGGCTCGCGGTCGTCACGACGGCGACGGTGCACGCCGAGCTTACGCGACCTATGCGGTGGCAGGCCTCGAGCGCCGACGGTGGCGTCGACGCATTCCCGTTCGAGGACGGCAACCCGGAGTTGCTCGGACGGAGCTGCGCGCGTTCCGCTACGCGAGCGACGCCTGCCAGCTCGACGGCGCCCGACCGTCGACCGACGCCCAGATGACCAGACCGTCATCGTCCGGCGGAGATCAGGCCATGATCCAGGTCGACGGCATCGCGGGCTACCCGCGCGAGGCCTTCACTCGAGCGACCTGTGCGCGAAGCCGCTTCCGAGACGCGCGGCTGCCGCGACCGTGGCGCCATCGTCCGGAGCGACTTCACCGAGGCTCGACTGCCGACTCAACGTCGACTACTCGGGTGGGCTCGGCGGCGCGTTCGATCGAGCTCAACGCGCGGCGCGACGGCCTCGACTGCGAGCGGCCGCGCGGTCTGCGGGTGCACTCCGGTCCACGGCGACGGCTCGACGAAGCGCCGTGTCGACGTCTGCGGCTCTAGCTGCGGCGCTGATGCCGATCGAACGGCGGCGCGTTCTCGTGAGCTCGAGCACACGGCGCGATCGGCGCTCAGGATCCTCGGCGACGCGCCGGGACCGGCGCCGTCGGCGTCGGCTCGATCGATCGAGGGTCGATACGCCGGACTGGTCCGCGTCCGATCCTCAGGCGGTCCGTCGTCGATCCCGGCCGTCGCGGACGACCGACGATGGGCGCTGCGTTCTACGACCTGACACGCGAAGCGTGGCGGCCGTCATCGCGATGGCGTCCGGGCGCTGATCCAGGCCGGAGGGTCGCGACGATGGTCGCGAACACGACGCAGTTCTACGCGCCGAGACCCGCCTCCCAGCCTGAGGCGCGATCGCGAGAGTGATTGGTGGAGATGGGGGAGAGTCGAACTCCCCGTCCAGAACCCTTCGCCGGGACCCACTACGAGCGTGTCCGATGATTTGTCGTCGACCGCCCGAACGGGCATCGGCACTCTGCCGGACGGTCCAGTCACGTGCCCCTAGATCGGGCTTGACTCCGGACTACGTGACGCTTGTCCGGATCGCAGCCTCGCTGCATGACGCTTCCACTACCCGCGAGGCGGAGGCAGCTTCCACGCTCACTCTACTGCCTAAGCAGCGAGAGCGAGAGTCGACTGGCGGTTGCCAGGTACTTCTTTTTGCCACGTGATTTACGAGGCCTAGTGGCATCCTCGGCTCGCGTTCCCCGGTAGCCAGACCCTGTCGAAACCACACATCCCCACAGGCCCGAGAACCGGCTCGGACCGCGGATGGTAGCACGCCTCCGCGAGCACGACCACCGGACCATTGGGTCTATCCACGCCGGGCGCCCCCGACTGGTAAGGTTGCGGTGGCCGAACCTCCCACGGGAGGACGGGGGACCCGACATCCCTGGGGCAAATCGCGACGAACGCGACGGCGGACCCAACGCCGAGCCCGACAGCTCACCTCGTAGGCCGGACGGGCTGCTTCGAGGTACGCCGTGCTCCGGCCATCGCTCCGTTCATCGACGCCGCAACTGCGCGCGGTCGGGCGCAACCTTGCGCTCGATACGGTCGCGTCGGTCGGCGTCGGCGTGACGGTCGCCCTGGTCACGACACTGCTGCCGACGATCGCTCGACGCGGCGGCCTCGACCCGATCGGACTGGCCGCCTTGGCTGCCGCGCCGTTCGTCGCCAACCTGCTCGGGGCGTTCGCCGGACGGGTCGGCCCACGGTCGCGACGGCAGCTCGCGTTGATGCGGGCCGCCGGGGCGGCGTCGCTGCTGGTGCTCGGGGTCGTCTCGGCTGCGCCGGTCATGATCGCGGTGTCGGTGGTCTTCTGGCTGAGCCTCGCACTCAGCGGCCCGTACTACCTGCGCCTGTGGGGGACGATGTACCCGTCCCGGATCCTCGGCCGGGTCGTCGGGTTCCTCGGGTCGGGACGGGCCGCGGCGTCTGCCCTGGCCGCGCTCGTCGGCGGGATCCTGGCCGACCAGATCGGCGGCGAGATGGCGGTCGCCCTGGCAGGCCTCGTCGGGCTCGCCTGTGCGCTTGCCTACGTGGGCCTTCGGTCGCCTGATACGGAGCGTCCGCCCACCTACTCCGCGCGGGATTCGCTGCGCGCGCTCCGCGAGCGCCCGGTCCTGTCACGCATCGCCATGGCCCAGGGCTTCTACGGCGGCGGGCTGATCGCCGCCGTGCCGCTGTACGCGATCGTGAACGTCGACCGGCTGAACCTGTCGCTGTCCGACGTCGGCGTCATCGGCATCCTGACTGCCGGGGCGACGACCCTGTCGTTCCTCGTCTGGGGCGCAGTCGCCGATCGGCGCGGACCGCTCGTCGCGATGCGGCTGGGCAGCGCCTTCGGGCTCGCCGCGCTGGTCGCCTATGCCCTCGCGCCGAACGTCGCGGTCCTGTGGGTCTCGGCCGTCGCTGCCGGCGCGGGGAGCGCCTCGATCGACGTCGGCATCGCCTCGGTCGTCAGCGACCACACGCCGCTCGCCTCGCGCGCCGCTGCGATGGCCGGCTGGAACGCCATCACCGGCGCCCGCGGGATCGTCGCCGCGTTCGCGATGAGCATCGCGCTCCAGCTCGGCCTGGTGACCGTCACCGGCGGCCTGCTCCTGTGCGCGGGCGTATCGGCCATCGGCGTGGTCCTGTACATGCGCGCCAGCACGGACGAAGTCCCGGCGCCTGTCGCGCGCCCGATCACGGCGAGCGCCCAGACGGCCTAGCCCCAGATGTCGCCGATCGTGAAGCCGTCGGGGAACGGATCGGTCGGGTCCACCACGTAGCTCGCGAAGCCGGTGATCCATGCCTGGCCGCTGATGGTCGGGACGATCGCCCGGTACTCCCCGACCCGTGTCTCCTCGACCATCCGGCCGGTGAACACCGTGCCGAGGATCCCCTCGTGCCGGAACTCGTCGCCGACCTGCAGCCGGCCGCGAGCGGCCATCGTCGCCATCCGGGCCGACGTCCCCGTCCCGCACGGCGAGCGGTCGATCGCGCCGGTCCAGGTCGCCGGCCGCTCCCAGTCGAGCGTCCCGGTCGAGACGGTGACGACGTTCCGGCGGCTGTTGGCCGGATCGTGTGGCGGCCCTGACAGCTGGCCGATGGTGATGCCCGCGAACCCCGGCTGGTCCGGATGGACGACCGGCAGCTGCTCGTTGGCGGCCGCCTTGACCATCTCGGTGATACGGACGATATCGGCGCCCTCGTCGGGGGTCAGCCGCAGCCCGAACCGTTCGGCATCGGCGATGGCGTAGAACATCCCGCCGTAGGCGACGTCCACCGACACCGTGCCGAGGGTGGGCACCTCGACCGGCGCGTCGAGGTGGGTGGCGAACGCCGGCACGTTGCGGAAGGTGACCGCCGTGACCTTCCCGTCCCGGCACTCGGCGCGGACCCGGATGAGCCCGGCGGGCGCCTCGAGCGTGAGCTCGGTGACGGGCTCGGTCATCGGCAGCATCCCGGTCTCGAGCAGGACGGTCACCACGCACATCGTGTTCGAGCCGGACATGCCCGGGTACTCGACCTGCTCCATGATCACGTAGCCGGCATCGGCCTCGGGGTGGGCCGACGGCAGGATCAGGTTGCAATTGGCGGCCGGGAAGCCGCGCGGTTCGCGCAGCATCCTGAGGCGCAGATCGTCCCGGTTCGCCTGGAGCCAGGTCATCGCCTCGAACATCGAGCCGCCCGGGACGCCTTCCACGCCGCCGACGATCACCCTCCCCGGCTCACCCGCGGCGTGGGCGTCGACCGCCCGGACGACCGGGCCGACCGTCAGCCGACCGGGGAGCTCGGGCATCACTGCCCCGTCCCTAGCGTCCACGCTGTGCGTCGGCCAGCTCGCGAGCGACATCTCGTCGGGCGTCCCGATCGGCGATGTCGCGGCGACGGTCGTGGAGCTGCTTGCCACGCGCGAGCCCGAGCTCGATCTTGGCGCGGCCCCGCTCGTTGATGTACAGGCGGAGCGGCACGATCGTCTGGCCCTTCGCCTTGGTCTTGCCGAGCAGCTCGTCGATCTCCGAGCGATGAAGGAGCAGCTTGCGCGTCCGCTTCGGCTCGTGGTTGTAGCGGTTGCCACCCTCGAACTTGGCGATGTCGGCACCGACCAGCCACGCCTCGTCGCGCTCGATGCGTGCATAGGCGTTGGAGAGGTTCGCCTTGCCGGCACGGAGCGACTTGATCTCGGTCCCGGTCAGGACGATGCCGGCCTCGAACGTCTCGTCGATCGTGAAGTCGTGGCGGGCTCTTCGGTTGAGCGCGACGGTCGTCTCGTCGCTCATGGGACGGCTCCTCCAGCGGTCCTGCGGTGGTCGGATATCGCACGAACGCCGGCCCTATGCGGGCCGGCGTCCGAGTGCTTAGCCACCCACAGGGTGTCCGACTAGACGGCCATCTCCTGCGAGGTGGTGCAGCTAGAGTGATCTATCACTGCACATCACCTCCTTTCGTTCTCTTGAACCGTACCTGATGCGTTGACCGAGTGCAAGAGTGGGATGCCTCGCTCTCGACGGGTCACGCCGCCGCGTTGTCGAGCGCGCCGACGCCAGGCGCTCCGAGCACCTCGAGCGCCTTGTCGAGGTCCGGATCGGCGCCGAGCGGCAGCGGACTCGGCAGCTTGACCACGACATCGGGCGTGAGCCCGACCTTGTGGATCCAGCGCTTGTCGGGAGTCAGCCAGCGCGCGATCGTGAGCTTGAACGCACCGCCTTGACCGGTGAGCTCCTGCCACTGCTGGATGGTCCCCTTGCCGAACGACTGCTGGCCGACGAGGGTCGCCCGTCCGTGGTCCTGGAGCGCGCCCGCGACGATCTCGCTGGCCGAGGCGCTTCCGCCGTCGATCAGCACGACGATCTTCACGCTCGGGGTCGGTGGCGACGCCGTCGGTCAGCGCCTCGGTCGGCGTCTGGTTGCCACTCGCGTCCTGCTGCCAGAACACGATGCCCGAGCCGATGAACTGGCTGGCGATCTTGCGGGCGGCCGTGACATAGCCGCCCGGGTTGCCGCGCAGGTCCAGGATCAGCTTGGTCCGCCCCGCGGCCAGCTGGTCGCGCAATGCCACCACCATCTGGTCCGCCGCCGCGTCCGAGAAGCCGCTGAGCTTGATGTACCCGACGCTCCCGCCGGCCAGCGCCTTGCTGCTGACCTCCACCGACTGGACCACGTCGCGGGTGATCGTCACCGACGATCGGTCCCGCGCCGCCACGCTGGATCGCCAGCTGGACGACGGACCCCTTCGGTCCGCGGATCTTGTCGGTGGCGGCGCTCACGGTCAGCCCATCGACGCTGATCGCCGTCGACTTCGGCGATGACGTCGCCGACCGACAAGCCGGCTCGCTGTGCGGGCGATCCGTCGATCGGCTCGGTGATCACGAGATGGCAGGCCTTGCCGAGTGGCGTGCACCCCTGCGTCCCGTCCGGCGCCTGTGACGCGAGGTCTGCGCCGATCCCCTCGAACTGGCCGCTGATGGACTGGAGGCTGGCGCGGTACTCGTCCGAGGTCATGTATGCCGAGAACGGGTCGTCGAGCGACCCGATCATCCCGCGGATGGCGCCCTGGATGACCGTCGTCTGGTCGACGCTCCCGCCGGCATACCGGTCCTCGATGGTGTGGTACGTGTCCCAGAACGGCTGGAAGGCGGTGTCCTGGGACGCCGGCGTGCCCGGATCGGACGCGGTCCGGAGACCCATGCTGTAGCCCGACAGGAACAGCGCGGAGCCGGCCAGCACGGCCACGATGACGACTGCGACATGGACGACCGAGACGTGTCGCGGGCGGCGGACTGCGGATGCGGCGGGGGGCGCCGCGCGCGGTCACGTCCGGGTCCGGGGCGGGGTGGGCGTCAGGCTCGTCGGGGGGCGGATCGATGCTCGCTGGACGCGCTTGGGAGGGTCGGTCGGGGTCGGCTGGAAACATCGCTGGTCCGTCCTGCGGTCGTGCGTCCCCCGGAGGAAGGCGCATAGCGTACTCCGGGTTTCCCCGGAGGGCCGGAGGCATGTCCGCGGGTCCTGAGACGCGGTTAGCGGATGAGGTAGGTCCGCACCGAGAGCCAGGAACCGAGGATCCCCAGGCCGACCCCGGCGCCCATCACGAGAGCCACCAGGTCGCGGGTCAGCGAGCCGAACTGGAGCGGCAGGACGCGGAAGAAGTCGGCCATGAACGCGCTCAGGGGGTCCGCTACGGCGAGCAGGATCAGCAGCGTCACGGCCGCCCCGAGGAAGCCGACGAAGGCGCCCTCGAAGACGAACGGCCAGCGGATGAACGCGTCGGAGGCGCCGACCAGGCGCATGACCTCGATCTCGTCCGCGCGCGCAAGGACCGCCAGCCGGATGGTGTTGATGATGATGAACAGGGCGATGACCCCGACGATGACCAGGACGACCGTGCCGGCGGTCCGCAGGATGCTCGTGACCGTCAGCACGCGCTCGACCAGGTCCTCGATGTTGATCACGTTGCGGATGCTGGGGTCCGCACGCAGGGCATCGCCGACCACCCGCACCTGCGATGGGTCGACCAT
The DNA here is from genome assembly GCA_963797685.1 of uncultured Chloroflexia bacterium. Lineage (GTDB taxonomy): Bacteria > Chloroflexota > Limnocylindria > Limnocylindrales > CSP1-4 > SPCO01. Next base: position 19,836 of record CAWCQK010000003.1, read on the forward strand.
GTTGACCTCGAGGCTGGCGTACAGGGGGTTGGCGTCGAGGTAGCGGGTCAGGTCCTCGCGGCCCTGGGCCGCCATCGAGGCCCGGAACGTGGCTAGCGCCTGGTCACGGCTGACATATGATCACCGTGGCGACCTGGGGCATCGTGCGGAGCTTCGTCTCGAGGTCGCTGACCTGCGCGTCTGTCGTGTTCGGCTGGAGGTAGGCGACGACCTGGACCTTCTGCTCGGTGAACTGGAGGCCGGCCAGGAGTCCTGTCTGGATGATCCAGAAGCCGGCGAGCAGCAGCAGCATCAGGACCATCGTCGCGGTGGCGGCGAGGCTCATCACGGCGTTTCGCCAGAAGCCCTGCCACGCGCGCTTGAAGCTGAACAGGACGAACGAGATCAACCGTCAGTCCTCGCGATGGTAGGCGCCACCGATCTCGTCGCGGATGATCCGGCCCTCCTCGAGCGCGACGACGCGCTTGCGGAGGGCGGTGACGACATCGGCGTTGTGGGTGGCCATCATGACCGTGACGCCCAGCTCGTTGATGCGCAGCAGGAGCTGGAGGATCTCCCAGCTGATCAGCGGATCGAGATTGCCGGTCGGCTCGTCGGCGATGATCATCCGCGGGTCGTGGACGAGCGCGCGGGCGATGGCCGTCCGCTGCTGCTCGCCGCCCGACAGCTGTGACGGCTTCTGCTCCGCCTGGGCCGTCAACCCGACCAGGGCCAGGACGCGGTCGACCGCGGGCCGGATCTTCCGACGGGGCGTGCCGGTCACCTCGAGCGCGAAGGCCACGTTCTCCCAGACCGTCTTCGACGGCAGGAGCTTGAAGTCCTGGAAGACGATGCCGATCTTGCGCCGCATCTTCGGCACCTGGCGGCGGCCGAGCCGGGCGACGTCCTGGCCGTCGAGCACGACCTCGCCGCGGGTCGCGATCTCGTCGCGGATGAGCAGCTTGATGAGCGTCGACTTGCCGGCTCCCGATGGGCCGACGATGAACACGAAATCGCCTTCGGGGATGACCAGGTCGACATCGCGCAGGGCGAGCTTGCCGTTGGGGTATTCCTTGGTCACGTCGTGGAGCACGAGGACCGCCCGTTCCTGGGTGGCGTGATCGCGACTGCGCCCCAGCACGCGCGAGCGGATCGAGCGCGTGGCTGCTGTCGAGGAGCGCGAGGCGCTCGGGGCAGGGGCGATGCTCACATTGCGCTCCGAGGGCAGGGGTCGCGGCGGCCGTCGCCGTCGATCATCACGATCTCACGGACTCCGCCGCGGGCACGACAAGCTGGAGCCACATCGGATGCGAGGCTACCACCCGGGCGGAGGTCCGGCAAACGGGTCCGTGGTGCCGCGCCGCACCGGACCTGCGGCGGTCCTCCGTAGGTTCAGAGCAGCCCGGGCGAGATCGGCAGATAGCGCGCGAAGTCGGCGAACGGCCGGTCCCAGCACACGAGCACCGGGAACGGGTCGAGCCGCAGCCCCGCCTGGAGGGCCGGAACGATCGCCCGGTCGGCGGCACCACCGGCCCACAGGGCGAACGCGCCGCGCGGTTCCACCGCCGAGGTGAGGTGGCCAAGGATCGGGGCCAGGAGGGCCTCGTCGCGAGCGGCCACCGGACCGAGCCGCCCGGCCTCGCCGGCATAGCCGTAGCCGACCGGGGAGCCATCGGGCCCGCGATACAGCCAGCCGCGGCGCGACTCGGTGCGCAGGAAGCGGTGGTCGACCGGGTGGGCCACACCCAGCACCTCCCGATCGAGGGCGTCAACGGCATCGACCAACAGGCGATGGCCCTGGCCGCCCGGTGGGCCGGCGGCGATGTCGTCGAACGCCAGCGGCACGATCCCGGACGGCAGCGCGCCGAACGCCTCGGGTCGCTGTGGCAGTCCGGTCAGGCTGAACAGCGGCATCCGCGGGACGATGTCGTGGAGGGCGTAGAGCGCGTTCGAGATCGGCTGGACGCTATCGGTGGCGGTCGCCCGGACGATGCGGTCCGGCCCCCCGGTGCTCACCTGTCCGTTCTCCCCGTCGTGTGGCCACACCTTCGAGCAGCAGCTCGCGCCCGATGCCGGCGCCCTGCGCCTCGGGAAGCACGAACAGCATCGACAGGTACCACAGCCGCTCGCGCACGACCGCCGACGCGAACGCGACGGGACGTTCGCCGTCGCCGTCAGCCACGGTCGCGACGAGGAATCGCTCGGGGTCCGTGGCCTGCAGGTGGGTGAACAGGCGGATGGCCGGGCTGACCACGGTCGGGATCTCGACCTGTCCGAGCGGCACGATGTAGTCGTTGATCGACTCCCGCCAGATCGCCTCACAGGTCGCCATCTCGTCAGGGCGGGCCGGGCGATAGGTCAGCCCGCCGCCCGTCTGACGTGATCCGTCGTCGGTCTTCACCCGGCGACCGCTTCCTCGCCGATCCCCCGCTCGAGCTCGGCCTGCATGAACGCGTCGAGGTCGCCGTCGAGGACCGCGCCGGTGTTGCCGGTCTCATGGTTCGTCCGCAGGTCCTTGACCATCTGGTACGGGTGCAGCACGTAGCTCCGGATCTGGTTGCCCCAGCCGGCCTCGACATGCTCCCCCTTGAGCTTGCGGACCTCCTCCTCCTTCTCCTCGAGCGCACGCTCGAGGAGCCGGGACTTGAGGACCTTGATCGCCATCTCCTTGTTCTGGGTCTGGCTGCGCTCGTTCTGGCTCTGGGCGACGATCCCGGTCCTCAGGTCGGTCAGGCGCACCGCCGAATCGGTCTTGTTGACGTGCTGGCCGCCGGCACCCTGCGAGCGGAAGGTGTCGACCCGGATCTGGTCCCAGTCGAGCTCGATCTCGACGTCGTCTTCGGCCTCCGGCAGGACCTCCACCAGGGCGAACGTCGTCTGGCGCCGGTTCTGTGAATCGAACGGGCTGATGCGCACGAGGCGGTGGACGCCCACGCTCGGCCCGCAGCCAGCCGTAGGCCCGTCGCCCGTTGACCGCGACGGTCACGCTCTTGAGGCCGGCCTGCTCGCCTTCCTGCTGGTCGAGGATCTCGGTCGGGAAGCGGTGACGCTCGGCCCAGCGCAGGTACATCCGGAGGAGCATCTCGGTCCAGTCAGTGGCTTCGGTGCCGCCCGCGCCGGCGCTGATCGACAGGAGCGCGGGGCGCTCGTCGTATTCGCCCGAGAACAGCAACGCCGTGCGCTCGCGCGAGAAGTCAGTCTCGAGCGAGGCCGTGTCGCGCTCCAGCTCGGCCTCGAGCTCGGCGTCGGGAGCTTCGTACAGCAGCTCGACCGCGGCCAGCAGGTCGTCGGCGCGGGTCAGCAGCTCCTGCCACGTGGCGATCTCGCCGCGCAAGCCGTCCGCCTCGCGCAGGACCTTCTGGGCGGAGCGCCCGTCGTCCCAGAAGCCGGGGGCCTGGGTCAGTGCGTCGATCTCGGCGACGCGCGCTTCCTTGGCCTCGAGGTCAAAGGTACCCCGAGGTCGACCGGATCCGTTCAGCCAGGTCCCGGATGGCGGACGCTTCCACCTAGTTCCGGGCCTGCAGATCCTGCAGCAGGATCGGGCGCAGCTCGATGAGGCGCAGCGCGGTCTTGCTTCGGGCGACGACGGGGTTCACGCAGGGACAGTAGCCGTTGTGGGGGCAGACGCCGCAGTTGCCGTCGCAGTCGAGTGCCGCCGCGTAGCTGCAGCTGCGGCAGTCACGCTCACAGGCGATCAGATCGACGAACGATGCTTCCTCGGCCTGCTTCACGGGCTCCCTCTCAGTGCTGGGCAAGGCGGCGAACGGGACCGTAGCATGTCGTGTGCCTCGGGGGTCCTGGGAGACCGCCCGGGATGGGTTTTGGCACAGTATACGGGGCCAATCCCTCGTCGCCAAGAGGGAAAACCCGCTCGAGCCCTCGATGCCCCGCTGGACGGGACGCTCAGGGGGCTCCGCCGACCAGGAAGTACTGGGCGAGCGCCCCGAGCTCGTGGAGCGTGGCGTCGATCTGGCCCGGCGGGTCGTGCTCGATCGGGCTGGTCGCGGTCGGCGAGCCCCACGCCGTGATCCCCTCGTCGGCGGCCATCCGGAGGACGCGCAGCATGTGCGGCCGGTCGGACACGAAGACCGCGTCCCTCAGACCGTGTTCGCGCATCAACCCACCGACCGCCCGGATCGACTCGAGGGTGGTCCGGCTGGCGTCCTCGCCGAGGATCGCGTCGGCCGGGACGCCGTGCGCGATCGCGTAGGCGCGGGCCGTCGCGGCCTCGGTCGTCCGGTCACCCTCGGCCTTGCCGCCGGTCACGATGAGGTGCTTGGCGACGCCAGCGTGGAACAGATCCACGGCGTGGTCGAGACGGGCCGCGAACAGTGGCGACGGCCGGCCGTTGTACTGCGCGGCGCCCATCACCACGATGGCGTCCGCCGGGCGCTGGTCATCCCGCTGGCCCTGCGTCCAGATCCGGAACGTGGCGTAACCCGCGACCACCGCGACCCCGAGGCAGCCGACGACGGCCACCACGACAAGGTCGCGCACCATCGAGCGTTGCTTCAAACGGGATCGTTCGGGACGGTGCGAGTCCGGGCGCTCAGCGCCCGTGACACTTCTTGTATTTCGCGCCCGACCCGCACCAGCACGGGTCGTTCCGACCGATCCGGGCGCCTGTGGGTGTGAAGCCCGGCTTCGGGCCGCTCGCCGATGGCCCGCCACCGGAGACGGGCGAGGTGACCGGCTGGTCGCCGAGCGATTCGACCATCGGACGGGCTGACGGGGGCGCCGCCGGGCCGCCGCGCAGGATCGCCGAACCGCCGACGGCCGCCGCGGCCGGGACCTTGGCCGGTGCCGCGGCTGCAGCCGGGACGCCCGCCGCACCGCCCGATCCGTTGGCACCATTCGAGCCACCGGCGCCGTTCGAGCCGTTCCCGCCGGTGCTGAGCGCGGCCGCACCCTGGGCGAGAGCCGCTGCCACGGCCGGATCCCCGCCCGCAGGGACCGCCGGCTGGCGAGTGACGGTGACCCGGAAGATCGACGACGCGACGCCGTGCCGGATGAGGTCGCGGAGCTCGTCATACAGCGCGAACGCCTCGCGCTTGAACTCGTTGAGCGGGTCCTGCTGCGCGTAGCCGCGCAGGCCGATCCCGCGGCGCATGTCGTCGAGCTCGGTCAGGTGCTCGACCCACAGCGAGTCGATGGTCCGGATGAGGACCAGCCGCTCGACGGTCTTCCAGTCTTCCTCGCCGACCTCGGCCGCCTTGGCGGCCAGCCGGTCGTCGGCCAGGTCCCGGACGTGGACCGCGATCGCCTCGCGGCTGCTCAGCTCCCACAGTTCGTCGGGGGTCGTGCCCTCGCCGACCAGGCCCATGGCACCCAGCGCGGCGGACAGCCCGTCGAGGTTCCACACCGACGTGTCTTCGCCGACGAGGTGGGTCTCGATGAGGCCGTCGACCTCCTCGTCGAGGAATGCCTGGACCGTCCCGGTCAGGTCCTCGTTGTTGAGGACCTTGTCCCGCTCCGCGTAGATCGTCTCGCGCTGCTTGTTGATGACGTCGTCGTACTCGACGACGCGTTTGCGGATGTCGAAGTTGAAGCCCTCGACTCGGCTCTGTGCCGACTCGATGGTCTTGGACACGATGCGCGACTCGATCGCCACGTCGTCATCGAGGCCGAGCCGCTCCATCAGCCCGGTCACCCGGTCGCCGGCGAAGCGCTTCATCAGGTCGTCTTCGAGAGACAGGTAGAAGCGGGACGATCCCGGGTCGCCCTGCCGGCCGGCGCGGCCGCGGAGCTGGTTGTCGATCCGCCGCGAGTCGTGTCGCTCCGTGCCGACGATGTGCAGGCCACCGGCTTCGACCACCCGATCGTGGTCCTCCTCGGTGATCGTCCTGGCCTCGGCGAGGGCAGCCGCCATCGTCTCCGCGTCCACCTCGGCCGGGTTCAGGCCACGCTTGTGGAGCGCCTCGGAGGCGAGGCCGGCGGGATTGCCGCCGAGCAGGATGTCGGTGCCACGGCCGGCCATGTTCGTCGCGATCGTGATCGCGCCGGTCCGGCCGGCCTGCGCGACGATCCCCGACTCCTTCTCGTGGAACTTGGCGTTGAGGGTCTCGTGCTTGATACCTCGGCGTTTGAGCATCGTCGACAGCAGCTCGGACTTCTCGACCGAGATCGTGCCGACCAGGACCGGCCGGCCCTCCTCCTGCATCTCGACGATCTCGTCGATCAGGGCGTTGAACTTGGCCGGCTCGTCGCGGAACACGAGGTCGGGGAAGTCGTCGCGGACCATCTCCCGATGGGTCGGGATGGCGACGACCTCGAGCTTGTAGATCTTGTGCAGCTCCTCGGCCTCGGTCATCGCCGTGCCAGTCATGCCGGACAGCTTGTCGTACAGCCGGAAGTAGTTCTGGAAGGTGATGGTGGCCAGGGTCACGCTCTCGCGCTGGACCCGCAGGCCCTCCTTGGCCTCGACCGCCTGGTGGAGGCCCTCGCTCCAGCGCCGGCCCGGCATCTGCCGCCCGGTGAACTCGTCGACGATGATGATCTCGCCGTCCTTGACGATGTAGTCACGGTCGCGCTTGTACAGCGCGTGCGCGCGGAGCGCCTGCTCGAAGTGACGAGCGAGACGCGGATCGGCGTCGTACATGTTCGTGACGCCAAGCCAGCCCTCCATCTTCTCGATGCCTTCCTCGGTCGAGGAGACGGCCTTGTCCTTGAGGTCGACGAAGTAGTCGCCGCCCTCCTCATCGCCCTCCGGACGGCCCTTGAGGCGCGGGACGAGGCGCGCGAACGTGAAATAGAGGTCGGCCGATTCCTCGGCCTGGCCGCTGATGATGAGCGGGGTCCGCGCCTCGTCGATGAGGATGTTGTCGACCTCGTCGACGATCGCGAAGCTGCGTTCGCGCTGGACCCGCTCGTCGAGCTCGAGGACCATGTTGTCGCGCAGGTAGTCGAACCCGAACTCGTTGTTGGTCCCGTACGTGATGTCCGCGGCATAGGCCTCACGGCGGGTCACGGGCCGCAGGTTGACCAGGCGCTCGTCGTTGGTCGGGTAGCCCGGCTCGAACACGAACGAGGCGTCGTGGGTGATCATCCCCACGCTGACGCCGAGGAAGTCGAAGACCGGGCCCATCCATTGCGGGTCGCGGCGAGCAAGGTAGTCGTTGACCGTGACGACGTGGACGCCGCGTCCGGCGAGCGCGTTGAGGATCGCGGCGAGCGGGGCGACAAGGGTCTTGCCCTCGCCGGTCCGCATCTCGGCGATCTTGCCCTGGTGGAGGACCGCGGCGCCCATCAGCTGGACGTCGAAGTGGCGCATCCCGAGCGTCCGCTTCATCGCCTCGCGGGTCATCGCGAAGACCTCGGGGAGGACGTCGTCGAGTGCCTTCTGGATCCGCTCGTTCTCGCGGGTCCGGCGCTCCTTCTTGAGCTCGCGGCGGCGCTCGAGGTCCGGGTGCTCGAGCTCGTCCTCGGACGGTTCGTCGGGGACGGCGGCCTCGAGGACCTCCGCGCGCAGCTCGGCGAACGCGGCGCGGATCTCCTCGTCGGAACGTGCCTCGTACTCGGCCTCGAAGGCGTTGGTCTCGTCGACCAGGGGTTGCAGGCGTCGGATCTCGCGGTCGTTCGAGTCGACGAATCGGTTCAGGAAGCGCATGTGGCGGCCAGTATAGGGGAGGTCGTGTCCGCGACCCCCCGAACGGGCGGTCCGGAACGGACGTCAGCTCCCCGTGCCGAGGCTCCAGAAGCCGGTGCCGTAGCCGAGCGCGACGATCACGAAGGTGGCGAACGCAAGAGCCAGCCAGAACAGGACGGAGCGGAGCCGCGAGGTCGGATCCATCTCGGGGTTCTTCAGCTCGGGCAGCTTGTCGCCTCGGAGTTCCGTCCCCCATCGAGCCGAGCGCAGCTGGGTGCGCCAGTCCAATTCGGCGACGGGACGCGGCTCGAGGCCACCTTCGCCATCGGGTCGGTGCAGCTGCAGGCTCATCGGTCTCCCACCTGTGTCGAGAGCGCCGCACGGGCCAGGAGGTCCGGTTCCTCGTCTTCGGGGCGCGTGTCCAGCGTACCCTCGTCGCCGCCCTCCCACAGGAGCATCTCCTGGGTGAGCGCGACCTCGCTGGAGAACAGCGCGCCGACGGACTCCCCGCGATGGATGCGCCGGATCGCCTCGCCGATGAGCGGGGCGACCGACAGCGTGGTGATCTTGCCGAGCCGCTTCCGTTCGGGGAGCGGGACCGAGTCGGTCAGGACGACTTCGAGGAGGTTGGACGCGGCGATCCGGTCGATCGCCGGGTCGCTCAGGACGCCGTGGGTGGCACACGCGTAGATCTCGGTGACGCCCTCGCGTTCGAGGGCGCGGGTGATCTCGACCAGCGTGCCGGCAGTGTCGATCTCGTCGTCGACGATGATCGCCCGCTTGCCTTTGACGTCGCCGATGACGTTCATCAGCTCGGCCCGATCGAGGTTGCCGACGCGCCGCTTCTCGATGATCGCCAGGGGCGCGTCGAGCAGCTCGGCGAACGCTCGCGCTCGCTTGGCGAAGCCGAGGTCGGTGACCACGACCGCGTTCTCGATGTTCTTGTGGCGGTAGTAGTTCGACAGCATGTGGACGGCCGTCAGCTCGTCGACGGGGATGTTGAAGAAGCCCTGGATCTGGCCCTGGTGGAGGTCCATCGTCAGGACGCGGTCCGCGCCCGCCACCGTGATCATGTCGGCGATGAGCCGGGCCGTGATCGGGACCCGTGGCTGGTCCTTCTTGTCCGACCGGCCGTAGGCGTAGAACGGGATGACGGCGGTGATCCGCCCGGCGCTCGCGCGCTTGAACGCGTCGATCATGATCAAGAGTTCCATGATCGACTGGTTGACCGGATGGTTCGTCGGCTGGACGAGGAAGACGTCCTTCTCGCGGACGTTCTCGAGGATCTTGACGAAGATGTTCTCGTTGGCGAACTGGAAGACCTCGAGCTTGCCCGGTTCGGTCCCCAGGTAGCGGCAGATCTTGCGGGCCAGGCCCGGGTTCGAGTTGCCGTGGTAGATCTCGAACTGGTCCGAGTACAAGCCAGCCGCCTCTCGTCCGCCAAAGGCCGAAGATGCCGTCACGTCAGTCTCATCCACCGCCGTCCGGGCCGACCGGGCTCGCGCCGTCCGTTCCGGGTTCGCCATCGTCCCCTATGCCGTCCTGCTCTGCAAGTCCGGCGCGGAACGCGGCGATCGCCACGACCCGGTCGCCTTCGGCCAGGCGCATGACGATGACCCCGCGGGCGTGCGGCGAGTAGCGGTTGATGGTGTTGGTCTCGGTCCGGATCACCTGGCCGCCGGCGCTGATGAGGAGCAGCTCCTCGTCCGCCTCGGTGACCTGCTGGACCGCCGCGACGTCCCCGGTCTTGCGGCCCTCGAGGCTGATCAGGCCGACGCCCTGGCCGCCGCGATGCTTCCGACGGAAATCGGTCAGGGGCACCCGTTTCCCATAACCGGTCTCACTGAGGACGAGCAGGTCGCTGTCGGGCTGGACGACGCTCATCCCGACCACCGCGTCGCCCTTGCGGGCAAGCCGGATGCCGATCACGCCGGCGGAGTCGCGCCCCATCGCCCGGACCTCGCTCTCCGAGAAGCGAGCGAGCTTGCCCTGGGCGGTGGCGATGATGACGTCGTCGTCCCCGGTGGAGACGTCGACCCACGCCAGCTCGTCCTCGTCACGCAGGATGATCGCCCGGATCCCGGACGAGCGGACCTTCTCGAACTGCTCGAGCGGGGTCTTCTTGATGATCCCGGCACGCGTGGCAAGCACCAGGAACGACCCGGCCTTGAAGTCGGGGAGCGTGATCGTCGCCATCGGGACCTCGCCCAATTCGACCTGGACGCCCGGCAAGTTGATGATCGGGATCCCCTTGGCCTGGCGACTGGCATCGGGGATGGCGTGGACCTTCGCCGAGAAGACGCGGCCACGGTTGGTGAAGAACAGCGCCCAGTGATGCGTGTTCGCCACCAGGAGGTGCTCGACGGCGTCCTCCTCGCGGGTGACGTGGCCGATGATCCCCTTCCCGCCGCGATGCTGGCGGCGATAGGTCGCGACCGGCTGGCGCTTGATGTAGCCGCGGCCGGAGATCGTGACGACGACGTCCTCGTCGGCGATGAGGTCCTCGTCGGTCATCTCGCGGCTGAAGTCGTCCTGCACGCGCGTGCGACGCTCGCCGGCGTACTTCTTCTTCAGCTCGGTCAGCTCGTCCTTGATGATCTGGCTGACGCGGGCCGGATTGGCGAGGATGTCCTCGAGCTCGGCGATCAACTGGATGATCGCCAGGTACTCGTCCTCGATCTTCTGGCGCTCGAGGGCGGCCAGGCGGGCCAGCCGCATGTCGAGGATGGCCTGCGCCTGGAGCTCGGACAGGTCGAACCGCGACATCAGGTTGTTGCGTGCGTCCTCGACTTCCTGCAATTCGCGGATGGTCTTGATGACCGCATCGAGGTTGTCGAGGGCGATCTTGAGGCCCTCGAGGATGTGCGCCCGAGCGCGGGCCTTGGCCAGGTCGAACTCGGTCCGGCGGCGGATGATCTCGCGCCGGTGGTCGAGGTAGTGGACGAGGACGCTGCGGAGCGGGAGCGTCTGCGGCTGGCCGTCGACCAGCGCCAGCATGTTCATGTTGAAGGCGAGCTGCATCGGGGTGTGCTTGAACAGGTTGTTGAGCACCTTGTGCGGGTTGATGTCCCGCTTCAGCTCGATGTAGATGCGCATCCCGTCGCGGTCGGACTCGTCACGCAGGTCGCCGATGCCCTCGATCCGCTTGTCCTTGACCAGCTCGGCGATCTTCTCCAGCAGGGTCGCCTTGTTGACCTGGTAGGGCAGCTCGGTCACGACGATCGCGGTCCGGTCGCCCTTGACCTCCTCGAAGGCGACCTGGGCTCGCATCACCACCCGGCCGCGACCATGCGCGTACATCTGACGGATGGCGTCGACCGTCTCCCATTCGCCGGTCAGCGAGTTCCGCTGACGCTCGAAGCGATAGATCGTCCCCCCGGTCGGGAAGTCCGGCCCCTGGACGTACTTGCACAGGTCGTCCGAGGTCAGCTCCGGGTCGTCGATCATCGCGATGGTCGCGTCGACGATCTCGCCGAGGTGGTGCGGCGGGATGTTGGTCGCCATCCCGACCGCGATCCCCGAGCTGCCGTTGACGAGCAGGTTCGGCAGCTTGGCCGGCAGCACCGACGGCTGCTTCTGGGTGCCGTCGTAGTTGTCGACGAAGTCGACCGTGTCCTTGTCGATGTCGGCGAGCATCTCGCCGGCGATCGCGGTCAGGCGCGCTTCCGTGTAGCGCATCGCAGCCGCCGTGTCGCCGTCGACCGACCCGAAGTTGCCCTGGCCGTCGACCAGGGGATAGCGCATCGAGAAGTCCTGGGCGAGCCGGACGAGAGCGTCATACAGGGCCTGGTCGCCGTGCGGGTGGTACTTGCCCATCACCTCGCCGACGATCGCCGCGCACTTGCGGTACGAGCTCGTCGACGACAGGCCCATCTCGCCCATCGCGAACAGGATCCGACGATGGACCGGCTTGAACCCATCGCGGACGTCGGGCAGGGCCCGCGCCACGATCACGCTCATCGCGTAGTCGAGGTAGCTGACCCGCATCTCGTCCTCGATGCGGATCGATCGGATGTCGCCGAGGTCGTCGGTCACGGTCGCGTCACTCCAGTGCGCTCATGGGTCGGTCGGGAGGTCGGGCGGGGCATCAGAGCGGCGGCTCCGGGAGGGTCGACGGGTCGGGCAGGCCACCGAACCGGGCGGCGGTCTCGGCCGCTGCCGAGGTGGACGGGGCGCCCGGACGCTTGCGGATCCCGGCGAGGGCCGCGCGGAGCTCGTCGGCTGTCGTCCGGTCAAGCTTGGGCAGCGCGTCGCGGATGACCCACGCGCGGTGACCGTCGCTGCCCTCGACGGCGCGGGTGGTCTCTGCTCGGAGCGCCGCCTCGACTGCGGCGCGGTCCACGAGCGTGAGCGAGCGATACGCCCAGGCGAGCGCCTTCTGTACATCCGGCTCGGCGTCGCCCATGAGCGCGCCCAGGATCGGCAGCGCGTGGTCGGCAACCAGCGGCTCGCGGCCGAGCCGTCGATCCACGAACGGGATGGTCGCGATGGTGGACCCGACCAGCCGGCGCTCCCAGCGCGACGGGCTGTAGGCGAGCTGCTCGAGCTCGGCCCAGCGATACGGCTCGGCGAGGATGCCCTTTCCATACGGATGGGCGAGCGAGTCGACCGTGATCCAGTCGCCCGACTCGCGGGCGGCTCGCCGGAGGAGCTGCCAGGTCCGCTCGGTCTCGCCGTCGAGCGTTCGCTCGAGGAGGCCGAACGCGAACCAGCGCGCCTCGAGCTCGGGCTCACGGAACAGGCGGTCGGCGATGAACAGGAGCGGAGTCGGGCGGTCGTGCCGGGTGGCGTTCCGGAACCCACGCGACACGGCGGCGAGGAGCGGCCAGCGGACGCCGTAGACCGCCCCGATCCCGGGCGCGATCCGCTGCTGCCCGTCGCGGTACTCGGGATCGGACAGGCCGGCGAGGCCGTGGGTCAGGGCTCGGGCGAACCCGTCCGGGTCGTTCGTGAGCTCCGCCAGCGACGTACCGAGGCCTTCGGCCGGGTCACGATGAGCGGCGACGAAGGCGACCGCCCGAGCCGTGACCTCGCTGCGCGCCGGTGCGTCGATCATCGGTCGGACTCGGTGGCGGCGCCGGAGGCGGCTGGTCGCGCGTCGGGAGCGGCTTCTGCCGCGTCCAGGGCTGGGCCGTCGGCACGTCGATATGCGTACTTCTCACGCAGGTCCTGCTTGCGCTTCGCCCCGGCCGCCACGTAGACGCCGGTCGCCGTCGCGAGCTCGACACCCGTGGAGGGCTCGACGATATGCCCGGCCGTGTCGACCACGCGGCGCCGTGACTCCGTGATCCACCCTTCCGCGTGGATCGGCATCCCGACGAGGATCGGACGGCGGAAGTTGACCGCCATCCGGGCCGTGACGCCCCAGTTGTCCTCGCCCACGAGCGCCCAGGCCATCACCTCGTCGAGGATCGTGCTCACGATCCCGCCATGGATGAGGCGTTCCCACCCCTCGAACCTGCTGTCGAGGGTCACGTCGCACCACGACCGTCCCGGCTCGACGTGCAGGACCAGGCCAAGACCGCCGGCGTTGAGGGTGCCGCACGCAAAGCAGTTGTGCTCCGCGAACTCGAAACGGCCGTCCGGCGTCTCGATCGCAGGCCTGTCTTCCCGGGCCGAGGTGGACGGCGCTGTGCGCGTCGCCTCAAACGTCAAGGTTCTGGACCTTTCGGGCTTCGGTCTTGATGAAGTCCTTCCGGGGACCGACCTTCTCGCCCATGAGCATCGTGAAGATCTCGTCGGCGAGCGCCGCGTTCTCACCGTCGACGCGCAGCAGCGTCCTCGTCTCCGGGTTCATCGTGGTTTCCCAGAGCTGGTCAGCGTTCATCTCGCCGAGGCCCTTGAACCGCTGGACCGACAGGTTCTTGACGTTGAAGTCCTTGATGATCTTGTCGCGTTCCTTCTCGGTCTGCGCATAGCGGGTGACCTTGCCGGTGCTGATCCGGTACAGCGGCGGTTGCGCGATGTACAGGTAGCCCTCGTCGATGACCTGCGGCATGTGCCGATAGAAGAAGGTCAGCAGCAGCGTCCGGATGTGGGCGCCGTCGACGTCGGCGTCGGTCATGATGATGATCCGGTGATAGCGGAGCTTGGCCGGATCGAAGCTCTCACCGATCCCGGCACCGAGCGCGATGATCAGCGGGCGGACATTCTCGCTCGACAGGATCTTGTCGAGGCGTGCCTTCTCGACGTTGAGCAGCTTCCCCCGCAACGGGAGGATCGCCTGGTTGCGCCTATCCCGGCCCTGCTTCGCCGAGCCCCCGGCCGAGTCGCCCTCGACGAGGTAGAGCTCGCTGCGGGCGGGATCCCGTTCCTGGCAGTCGGCCAGCTTGCCCGGGAGCGACATGCCGTCGAGGGCGCCCTTGCGGATGACAAGGTCGCGCGCCTTGCGGGCGGCCTCGCGGGCGCGTGCGGCGGTGAGGCACTTCTCGATGATCCGCCGCCCATCGGCCGGGTTCTCATCGAGGTATTGCCCGAGGCTGTCGGCTACGGCAGCCTGGACCTGGCCCTTGACCTCGGCGTTGCCGAGCTTCGCCTTCGTCTGGCCCTCGAACTGCGGGTCCGTCAGCTTGACGCTGATGACCGCGGTCAGGCCCTCGCGGACGTCGTCGCCCGACAGGTTGCCGTCGGCATCGCGCAGCACTCCGGCCCGCCTCGCCCAGTCGTTGAGCGAGCTGGTCAGCGCGGCCCGGAACCCGGTGACGTGCGTGCCACCGTCGACGGTGTTGATGTTGTTCGCGAACGCCAGCACGTTCTCGGTGTAGGAGTCGTTGTACTGGAGCGCGACCTCGACCGCGGTGCCGCCCTCGCGCCGCTCCACGTAGATCGGCCGGTTGTGGAGGACCTCCTTGTTCCGGTTGAGGTGCCGGACGAACGACTGCAGGCCACCCTCGAAGTAGAACGATCGCTCGCGGTCGACCCGTTCGTCGACGAGCGTGATCCAGACTCTCTTGGTCAGGTAGGCGGATTCGCGGAGCCGTTGGCTGATGAGCTCGAACGAGTACTCGGTGGTCTCGAACATCTCGGCATCGGCGATGAACTGGGTGGTCGTCCCCCGACGCCCAGCCTGCGGGCCGACCTTCTTGACCGGACCGGTCGGCTTCCCGCGCTGGTACTCCTGCGCCCAGATCGAGCCGTCTCGTGCCGATTCGACACGCATCCACGACGACAGCGCGTTGACGACGCTGACCCCCACGCCGTGCAGACCGCCCGACACCTTGTAGCCGCCGCCGCCGAACTTGCCGCCAGCATGCAGGACGGTGTGGACGACCTCGAGGGCGTCCTTGCCGGTGGAATGTCGGCCGACGGGCACGCCACGACCGTCGTCGACGACCGTGACCTTGCCGTCGGTGCCGATGGTGACGTGGATCGTGGTCGCCTGGCCGGCCATCGCCTCGTCGATCGAGTTATCGACGACCTCCCACACGAGGTGGTGCAGTCCGCGAGAATCGGTCGAGCCGATGTACATCCCGGGCCGCTTCCGTACGGCCTCGAGACCTTCCAGGACCTGGATGCTGGCAGCCGTGTAGTCCGACGCCGCGGCCTTGCCGCGTTTGCCGCGGCCGCCTGCTGGGGTGGCGGGTGTCGGACTGGTGGCCTCTGTCACGTGGTTCCTCCGGTCAGGCGCTCGTAGAGCCGCCCGAGCTCCTCGTCGCTGTAGTACTCGATGACGATCCTGCCGCCGCGTCGCGAGCGGGCCAGGCTGACCTTGGTCCCGAGCGCTCGACGGAGGTCTTCCTCGACCCGCTCGAGGTCGGGGTCGACGACCCGCGCGACCGACCCGGCCGCTTCGGGTTTTGGCTCGCGCAGGCGTCGGACGAGTTCCTCCGTCTGACGAACGGACAGTTCCTGGCCGATCACTGAATCGAGGACCCGGTCCTGGAGCTCGGGAGCGAGGCCCCCCAGCGCTCGGCCGTGGCCCTCGGTCAGCCGCCCGTCGGCGACTGCCGCCTGGACGCCGGGGGCGAGGTCGAGCAGTCGAAGCGTATTCGCGACGGTCGAGCGAGCGCGGCCGACACGGTTTGCGACGTCGTCCTGACTGAATCCGAAGTCGTCGATGAGCTGCCGGTATGCCTCGGCCGTCTCGAGAGGATCGAGATCCTCGCGTTGCAGGTTCTCGACCAGAGCGAGCTCGAGCTGGTCGCGATCGGCGAGTTGCCGGACGACCGCCGGGATGCGTTCGAGGCCGGCAGCCTGTGCGGCCCTGAGACGCCGCTCGCCGGCAACGAGCTGATAGCCATCCACTGTCTCGGTGACCAGGATGGGCTGGATGACGCCGTGCTCGGAGATGCTCGCCGTCAGTGAGGCGAGGCCCTCCTCGTCGAAGCGCTTGCGGGGTTGATGCGGGTTCGAGCGGACGCGCGCGATCGAGATCTCGATCGAACCGCCCTGCCCCGGGCTGCGTTGTGGGATGAGCGACGCCAGACCACGACCGAGTCCTTGGGATCTCTCCGGACCGATGGTCACGAGGCCACCTCCACGATCTCCTCGTCGCTCGTTCTGGACGCCAGGGCGCGCCCGTCTCGCGTCCTCATTTCCGTGGCAAGGGCGGCATACGCGGACGCTCCCGTCGAATCTGGTGCGTAGCTGGAGATCGGCCTTCCGTGGCTCGGCGCCTCGGAGAGCCGCACGTTTCGCGGGATGATCGTCTGGTAGACGCGTTCCCCGAGGTGGCGGCGCACTTCTGCGGCGACGTCGGCTGAGAGCTTGGTCCGGGCGTCGTACATGGTCAGCACGACGCCCTTGATGGCGAGGTCCGGATTGAGGTGGTCACGAATGAGGTCAAGCGTCGCAAGCAGTTGGGACATTCCTTCCAGGGCGTAGTACTCGCATTGCAGTGGGATGAGGACCGCATCGGCGGCAGTCAGGGCGTTCACTGTGAGGAGCCCGAGCGATGGCGGGCAATCGATGAGGATGTAGTCGTATTCGTTCGCGATCTCTGTCAGCAGGCGGGCCAGTCGATGTTCGCGACCCTCGAGAGGCGCCAGCTCGACTTCTGCCCCCGCCAAAGCGATCGCGGAAGGGACCACGTCCATCCCTTCGACCGGCCCCGGCACGGTCATGTCGACCAACCTGGCCCCATCGATGACGGCGTCGTAGACGGATCGTTCGATCGCGTTACGGTCGAGCCCCAGACCGCTCGTTGCGTTTCCCTGTGGGTCCAGGTCAACGACGAGGACACGCTCACCTGCCAAGGCGAGATAGCTCCCGAGATTCACGACCGTCGTGGTCTTGCCGACGCCACCCTTTTGATTCGCGCAGGCGATCGTCTGCCCCACTCAGTGCCCTGCTCGGAGAAGTCTCACAGCGTTTGATTCTACCATCGCGCGGCCCCGGGCCTCTTTCGATCACGTGATCAGTGGAGCGTAGCGAACCGTCCTCTCCAAGCGCATATCTGTGCCTTCACGCCGGCTTATCCGACGGCCCGGCGACTTGTTTCACGTGAAACACGATGGCTTCGCGGCGGCGCCACCGTTCGTAACGTCCCCGGCTGGACCGACTTGTTTCACGTGAAACACCCGTTGGAACCTGGACCGGAGACACGAACGTGGGTGCCCGACAGGACGAATGGCCGGCCTCCGTCCGTTGCCGGAAGAAGCGGTCCGTGGGATACTTCGCCTCAAGGTCGCCGCCGTTCGACCGTCACCTGAGGGACCGTGCGGGCGGGCGCGATCTAGGCCGATATCCGAGGACCGACCCGCTCGATGACGCTGCTGCTCGCCGCGGTCGGTGCGACGGTGATGGCCTTGCTGGAATTGACCGTCGGCCCGTACCTCAGGGTCGGAGTGGCGCAACCGCATCTGGTCCTCGTCGTCGGCATCGTCGTCACCGTGGCGGTCGGGCTGGAGGCAGGACTTGTGTGGGCCTTCGTGGGAGGCCTCGTCGTCGATGTGCTCGCTGATCGGCCGCTCGGCTCGACGTCCTTTGCGCTCCTGCTCTGCGTTGGCGCCACCGCGATCCTCGCCCAACTCCTCGTCCGAGTCCGACCGATCGTGCCGATCGTCGCGACGCTTCTGCTGAGCCTGATCTACTCGATGATCCTGTACCTCGCGTTCAATGCGCTTCGCTCGCCGATCCCGGTCGCCGATCCGCTCTCGATCCTGCTGCCTGGCGTCGTCTACGACACGATCCTCGCCGCCGTGATCGGGCCGCTCGCGATCTCGATCCACGATCGCCGGACCGCGACCGAACGGGTGGATTGGTGACGGCGTTCCTCGACGACCGCCCCAAGCGGATTCGCAGCCTGTCGCGCTTCCTGACGTTCGCCCTCATCGCGATCGTCGGCATCAGCGGGTTGACCGCGCGGCTGTTCTATCTGCAGATCGTGGATGGCGGCCGGCTGGCCACCCTGGCGGTCCACAACCGCACCGTCCTCGAACCGATCAAGGCGCCACGCGGCTTGATCTACGACCGCAACGGCCTGCCCCTCGTCACGAACGTCCCGACCTACGTCGTCAAGCTGCGCCCGTCGGGCATGACCGTCGACCAGCGCCCCATGGTCGTGGACCGGCTTGCGGCCCTGCTCAAGATGCCCGCCGCCGACATCAACGCGACCATCGACGGCAATCCCGGATCGACCTTCGATCTCGTCCGGATCGCCGGAGACGTTGACGTGCCGACCGCCCGGCTCATCTCCGAGGCGGGTGCTGACCTGCCCGGGGTCGAGGTCGATGTCGAAGCCAGGCGCGACTACACCGATGGCCCTCTCATGTCGCAGATCCTCGGCTATAGCGCGCCGGTCTCGGGGAGCCAGCTCGAGACGCTCAAGGCTCTCGGCTACCTGCCCGACGACTTGATCGGCAAGGCCGGCGTGGAGGAGACCTACGAGTCAGCAGCTGCGAGGCACGTACGGCAGCGAGAGCGTCGCAGAGGACGCGTCGGGCCGTCAGACGCAGGTCCTGCAGACGGTCACCCCGGCTGTCCCGGGCGACTCCCTCAGGCTGACCATCGACACCAAGGACCAGCAGCAGGCGCAGAAGGCGCTGACCTGGGCGATGAAGGCCGCCGGCCTCAAGCGGGGCGTGGTCATCGCGATGAATCCGCAGACCGGCGAGATCCTCGCGATGGTCAGCCTGCCGACCTACGACAACAACCAGTTCGCGAAAGGGATCAGCAACGCCGACTACGCGAAGCTGCTGAACAACCCCAATAAGCCGCTTCTCAATCACGCGATCCAGGAGCACTTCCCGCCCGGCTCGACATACAAGCTGGTCACCGGTACCGGGGTCCTCGCCGACGGCAAGATCACCGACAAGACCAAGGTGCAGACGCACCCGTACCTGACCCTGGGCTCGACCAGGTTCTACGACTGGAACCATCTCGGCTTCGGGGCATGCACGATCTACTGCGGTTTCGGGCACTCGAGCGACACGTTCTTCTTCCAGATGGCGGGCAAGCTCGGGATCGACCGGCTCGCCTACTGGGCCAAGCAGTACGGCTTCGGCCAGCTGACCGGGGTCGACCTTCCGAATGAGGTTCCGGGCATCGTCCCGTCGAACCAGTGGAAGCAGGACACGTTGGGCGAGAAGATCTTCCCGGGCGAGGTCTACCAGGCGGGCATCGGGCAGGGCTACGACGTCGTCACGCCACTCCAGCTGATCAACGCCTACGCGGCGCTGGCCAACGGCGGCACGCTCTATCAGCCTCAGATCGTCCGCGACATCGTCGGCCCGGACGGGACCGTCGTCCGACCGTTCACGCCGAAGGTCCTCCACAAGATGGCCGGTCCGCCGAACGTCCTTCGGATCATGCGCAACGCCGCCCGCAACGTCGTCCTGGTCCGCCACACGTACAACCTCGTGGACATGCCCATCAAGATCGCCGGAAAGTCCGGCACGGCCGAGTTCGGGACGCGGGACAGCAAGGGCCGGCTGCCGTTCCACTCGTGGTTCGTCGGGTTCGTCCCAAAGGATCCGAAGCATGGGTCGTTCAACAACACCGACTCGCAGCTGGTCGTGCTCGCCTTCGCCTACGACTCCCGGACGAAGGGCAACGTGGGCACGGAGATCGTGAAGTACTTCTTCCAGCTCCACTACGGCATCAAGCACGACTACCGCCTGCCGAACCTGCTGCATCGCGGCAACTTCTACCAGAGCAACTGATGGGCGTCATCCGAGCCGAGCCGGCACGCGTCAGCGATTGGGCCGCCAAGTCCGTCGGGGCGGCCTGGCGTTTCTACGACCTGCAGCTCACGACCTACGCCGGGCTGCTGGTCGCGATCGGTCTGGTCATGGCCTACACGAACAGCCTCGGAGGCGGCGACGCGACCTTCAGCCGCGGACTGATGTGGGCCGCGATCGCCGTCGTCGTGTTCATCGTCGCGACGGCGTTCGACTACCGCTGGCTCAAGACCCTGGCCTGGCCGATCTACGGCATCCAGCTGGGTCTGCTGATCGCGACCCTGGCGATCGGCGACGGCGTCGGCGGGTCGGCGCGCTGGATCTCGATCGGCCCGCTCGCGTTCCAGTTCAGCGAGATCGCCAAGATCCTGATGATCATCGTCCTGGCCAGCTACCTCTCGGCACGCGAGGGCCACCTGGACTCGCCGTTCCCGATCCTCGGGGCGTGCCTGCTGGTCGGTCCGCCGTTGCTGCTGGTCATGCTCCAGCCCGACCTCGGCACGTCGCTCGTGTTCGGGGCCATCCTCGCCGGGATGCTGTGGATGTCGGGCGCGAGCCTGCGCTGGCTGACCGCGCTCGCCGTGGCCGTCATCGCGATGGTCCCGATCGCGTGGACATACGTGCTGCGCGACTACCAGAAGGCGCGCCTGAGCGCCTTCCTCGACGCCAACCCGGACATCCAGGGCGCCGGCTTCCAGCTCCACCAGGCGCAGATCGCGGTCGGCTCGGGCGGCTTCTTCGGCAAGGGCCTGACGAACGGGACCCAGACACAGGGCGACCTCCTGCCGGTCCAGGCGACGGACTTCGTCTTCGCGACCCTGTCCGAGGAGCTGGGGTTCATCGGCGCGATCGTGCTGTTCGCGCTGTTCGTGCTGCTGCTCTGGCGGGTCCTCGTCGCCGGCTGGCGTTCGCGCGACGCGTTCGGCACGCTGTTCGCCGGCGGGCGTGGCGGCGATGATCCTGTTCCAGCTCATCGTCAACGTCGGGATGGTGCTCGGGGTCATGCCGATCACCGGGATCCCGCTGCCGTTCGTGACCCACGGCGGTGCGTCGCTGGTCAGCATGGCCGCCGGGCTCGGCATCCTCCAGAGCATCAACATACGTCAGACCAGGGCGGCTTGGTGAGGACGCGCCGATCCCGGTGACCGCCTGATGGACGAGGCGGCGATCCCGCACGCGGTCGAACTGCTGGTCGGCCTGCTCGGCCTGGCGGCGTTCGTGGCGATCATCGCTCGCCCGCTGCGCATCCCCTACACGGTCGCGCTGGTCGTCGCCGGCCTCCTTGTCGGGATCGGCGCCAGCGCCGT
This sequence comes from uncultured Chloroflexia bacterium, assembly GCA_963797685.1. Taxonomy (GTDB): domain Bacteria; phylum Chloroflexota; class Limnocylindria; order Limnocylindrales; family CSP1-4; genus SPCO01. The sequence goes on from CAWCQK010000003.1 coordinate 40,826, forward strand.
CGGATACCCGAGGGTCGATGTCTCGCCCGAGCTCGTCCTGCTCGTCCTGCTGCCGGCCTCGTCTTCGAGGCCGCGTACCGATTGCGGATCCGCCAGCTGCGGCGCTGGTATCGTGGCCTCGTGCTGCTGGCCGTTCCCGGCGTCCTCGTGTCGGCCGGCGTCGTGGCGGTCGTGCTGAACGTCGGGACCGGGCTGCGGCTCGATCTCGCGTTCATCGTCGGTGCGATGGTGTCGGCGACCGATCCGGCCGCCGTCGTTGCGACGTTCAAGCGCCTGCGGGTCCCCGAGGCACTGTCGACCATGGTCGACGGCGAGAGCCTGCTCAACGACGGGACCGGGCTCGTCCTGTTCGCGATCGCCTGTCGGCGGTCCGGCACCGATCGGACCCGGCGAGGCGGTCGTCGGGTTCGCCGGGACGATCGGGATCAGCCTGGCGATCGGGGTGGTCACCGGGTAGCTGGCCACGCGCGTCATCGGGCTCGTCAACGACCACCTCGTCGAGCTGACGATCTCGGTCGTGCTCGCCTACGGAAGCTACATCGTGGCCGACCAGCTCGGGCTGTCCGGCGTCATCGCCACGGTCACCGCCGCGATCGTGCTCGGCAACTTCGGCCCGGGGCGGGCGATGTCCGAGACAGGCTCGGACGCGGTCGATACGGTCTGGGAGTTCTTCGCCTATCTCCTGACCGCCGTCGTCTTCCTCCTCGTCGGCCTGGCGATCCCGCCCGCTCGGCTGCTCGACTCCATCGTGCCGATCGCCTGGGGGATCGCCGGGATCCTGGTCGGCCGGGCCTTCGTCGTCTACATCCTGCTCGGCGGCGCTTCGCGGTTGGCGCCCCGTTCGGGCATGGCCGAGGTCGTGCCGACCGGCTGGCTGCATATCCTGTTCTGGGCCGGTCTGCGCGGGGCGGTGGCCGTCGCGATGGCGCTGTCGTTGCCCGCCGACGTTCCGCAGCGCGCCCTGCTCCAGGAGATCACCTTCGGGGTCGTCCTGTTCACGCTGTTGTTCCAGGGGACGACGATCGGGCGGGTGGTGGACCGGGCGATCCGGGCCGACCGGCGACGGCGAGCTGCCGTCCGATCTCGAACCCGACCCGGCGCCGCCGGCTCGAGCGGATCGAACCCCTAGCGCCGGCGGTACAGCCCGCGCCGGTCGGTGTCCTCCGCCTGGGCGGATCGACGGCGGCCGCTCGAGCGCAGGAGGTCATCGACCTCCTGCCGATAGTTCCGCCCGATCGGCGCGCGGTCGAGCCACTCGATGTACTCGATGTCGTGGCGCGCGACCTCGCCGAGCGACCAGCCCGCATATCGCCCGAAATTGAGCACCGTGCCCGATGGGCGTCCCGGCGGCGGCCCGGCCGCACCGAACCCCTCTGCGGCACGCATCGATTCGTCGAACCCGCCGCCCTCGTTCGAGCGCCCGTGGTCCAGTCACGAGAGACCATCTCCGGTGGCCGTGGCGTCGGTGGGGCTGGGCGGTGTGCTGCCGGCTCGCGCTGGTCGATGTCGGGGCGCGCCGACGTGCCGGCACCTGATGAGGCGCGGGCCGCGTCCGGCGGTCGCGCGCTTGCGGTCGAATGCGCGACGGGCTGCGGGATCGCCGATCAGCTCCCAGGCGGCGTTGATCCCGGCCATCCTGGCCGCCGCCTCGGGCGTTTCGGCTAGGTCCGGGTGATACTTGCGGGCGAGCCGTCGGTACGCGGCCTGGATGACCTCGTCTTCGGCCTCGGGATCGACCTGGAGGATCTTGTACGGGTCGTTCGGGTCAGCCATCGACCGGCGTGATCTGCGACGCGGCCTGGTCCATGGTCCCGCAGACTACCAGACGTGGAACCCGGTCCAGCGATCACGACCGAGCCATCCGACCGACCCGACCCGCCGCCGGCGCCCGGCTCGCCAGCGTTGGCGGCTCGTGCTGTCGCGCGGCGTCGAGCCCCGCCCTGGCGGGCGTGAGCTGGCTGAACGTTCGAAGGGCCTCGAGGCGAGCGGTCTGCCGCTTGGTCGGGCCGCGGGACGGACGCGGACCCGAGTCGCATTCGGGGCGCCGCTGCCACTCGGGGTCGCGGGCGAGCGCGAGCTCGCCGACATCCTGTTGACCGAGCTCTTCCCGTGGCCCAGGTCCGGGACCGTATCGGTGCCGGCCTGCCCGAGGGCTGGCGGCTGGTCGAGCTGTACGACGTCTGGCTCGGAGCCCCGGCGCTGGCCGGCCAGGTCGCCGCGGCGGACTACCGGATCGCGCTCGCTCGGCGGACCCCGCCGTCCTCGCGACCGCGTGCAATGGCATCCTCGCGGCCAATGCGCTCCCGCGCGAGCGCGCGAAGGGGGCGACGGTCGTCGCCTACGACCTGCGGCCGCTGCTCGACGATATGCGCGTGGTCGACGCCGGGCCGCCGGCCTGCGTTCGCGCACGAACACGGTTCGATCCCATCCGGGGGACCGGGCGGCCCGAGGAGGTCGTGGCAGCGATGGGCGATCGTCTCGGTGCGCCGCTCGGGGTCGGATCGATCGTGCGGGAGCGCCTGATCCTGGCCGACGAGCTCGGCTGATGGCTCAGCCGCGGGCAGCTTTAAGGTCGACCGGATCTGGGGATGGGCTTTTCGCTCGCCGGTTGACCGTCTCACGCTCGGCGCCGTACAATCCTTTTTCTGCGCGTCGGCATCGCCGCGCGCCTTTTCACGTACAAGGTCTCGGTCGCCGCATGCGGTCGCCGGACACCATCCTGAGGATCCATGTACGCAGTCATCGAGACCGGCGGAAAGCAATACCGCGTCGAGGTCGGCACCGAGCTCGAAGTCGAGCTGCTCGACGTCGAGCCCGGCAAGACGATCACCATCGATCGAGTCCTGCTCGTCGCCGACGGCGACGAGTCGTCGATCGGTCGGCCGCTCGTCGCCGATGCCGCGGTCAGCGCCGAGGTCCTCGACCAGACGCGCGGCCCGAAGCTCATCTCCTTCAAGTACCGGCCCAAGGCGCGCAGCCGGGTCAAGAAGGGCCATCGCCAGGAGCTGACGGTCCTGCGCATCGCCGACATCACGTTCGGCGGCAAGAGTGCCGCCAAGGCGGCCAGAAGGCCGAGCGCGACGCCAAGACCGAGCGGGAGCGCCTCGAGGAGGCCGCAGCGCGCGCAGGCTGCCAAGGATGCCGAGCTCGCCGCGAAGCTCGCGGTCGGCGCCGAGGACAAGCCGGTCAAGGCGACCGAGGCCAAGGCCAAGACCGAGACGGCCACGAAGGCGCGAGCCGAGCCGAAGGCCAAGACCGAGACGGCGCGAAGGCGAAGGCCGACACGAAGGCCGACGGCCGCGACGGCCGCGACGACCAAGCCGGCGGCAAAGGCCACCACGGCGCCGCCGAAGGCCAAGACGCGACCAAGACGAGACGAAGGCGACGGCAGCGAAGCCGGCGACCGCCAAGGCCGACGACTCCGGCGAAGGCGACGCGCCCAAGAAGCCGCGCACCACGAAGAAGGACGAGTAGACGAGATGGCCCACAAGAAGGCCGGCGGCAGCGTCAAGAACGGCCGCGACAGCGTCGGCCAGCGACTCGGCGTCAAGGCCGGTGATGGCCAGCTGGTCCACGCCGGCTCGATCATCGTCCGCCAGCGTGGCATGACGTTCCTGTCCGGTCCGGGGACCGGGCTCGGCCACGATTACACCGTGTTCGCGACGGTCACCGGCAAGGTGAAGTTCGAGCACGCCACCAAGACCAAGAAGCGCATCCGGGTCGAGGCGGTCGAGACGACCGCCGCGAGCGCCTAGACACACCGGAATGACCGGCGACCACCGGCTGGGCCACGGCCCGGCACGGACGGCGTCGGAGGAGAGAACCTCGTGAAGCCCGATATCCATCCCAAGTATTTCCAGGCCAAGGTCCACTGCGGATCGTGCGGCACCGAGTGGACGGTCGGCTCGACCCGACCTGAGCTGCGGGTCGACGTTGCGGCAACTGCCACCCGTTCTTCACCGGGCAAGCAGACGATCATCGACACGGCCGGCCAGGTCGAGCGCTTCCAGAAGCGCCTCGAGCGCCAGGTCCGCAGCTAGAGCCTCGACCGCGATCCACGCGCACGGACGGCGGGCCGTATGGCCCGCCGTTTCGATTCGCCCTGGCGCCGCCCCGCGAGGAGACGCCGGCAAGTCCCTGAGAGCCTCGCTCGGCCGCACCCGGTAGACTGCGCCCATGCCCATCTACACCTACGGCGGTCAGGCCCTGATCGAGGGCGTCCTGATGCGCGGTCGCGACGCGATCGCGGTCGCGCTGCGCCACCCGGACGGCCAGATCGTCTACGCCACCGAGCGGCTCGATGCCGGCTTCCACGGGACGCGCTGGTCGAAATGGCCGTCGATCCGCGGCCTCGTCGTCCTGTACGAGACGCTCATCGTCGGCACGCGCTGGCTGGTCCGCAGCGCGAACGTCCAGGCCTCGGACGAGGGCGTCGAGCTCGGCAAGGGCGTCGATCGCGCTCATGCTCGGGCTGACGCTGGTCGCCGGCATCGGCGTCTTCTTCCTGCTGCCGCTGTTCATCGCGTCGGTCACCGTCCGGGCCGGACCATGGCTTCCTGCAGTCGCTCGTCGAGGGCCTGATCCGGGTCGCGATCTTCCTCGGCTACCTCGCTGCTCATCGCGCGCTCGCCCGACATCGGTCGCGTGTTCCAGTACCACGGCGCCGAGCACATGACGATCCATGCGCTGGAGGCCGGCGACCCGCTCGACCGTCGACGCCGTCCGCAAGTACCCGACGGCCCATCAGCGCTGCGGCACCGAGTTCCTCGTGGTCGTGATCCTCCTGTCGATCATCGCGTTCTCGCTGGTCGGCCGGCAGGAGCCGCTGGTCATGATCGCCAGCCGGATCCTGCTGATCCCGGTCATCGCCGCGGTCGGCTACGAGATCCTGCGGTTCGGGGCGCGCCATCGGAAGAACCCGATCATGAAGGTGCTGCTCTACCCGGGCCTGCTCGTCCAGATGATCACGACCAAGCAGCCGACCGACGACATGATCGAGGTCGCCATCGTGTCGATGGAGCAGGCGCTCGTGGCCGACGGCGAGGCCGTCCCGACGGGCTCGGGCGACTTCGAAAGCGCCCGATGGACTTCGCGGCGCCCGCCGACACGCTCACTGATGTGCCGGCGTCGGCCGCCCCGCCGCCGCCTGCAGTCCCGCCGCTCCCGACCGATCCGCCGCCGGGGCGATGAGCGATCTCGACGCCAAGCTCGCGGACATCGCCCGCCAATACGACGACATCCAGGTCCGATCTGGCGCGTCCCGAGACGTCGACCGACCCCGATGCGATCCGCCGGCTCGGCCAGGAGCTGTCGCGGCTCGAGCCGGTCGTCGCGGCCTTCCGGCGGCTCGAGGCGACGCGGACCGAGCTGGCCGGCGCGCGCGAGCTTCGCGATGGCACCGACTCCGACGACGAGATGCACGCGATGGCGCGCGACGAGATCGCCCGGCTCGAGGCCGACGAGACCCGCCTGCTCGACGAGCTCAAGGTCCTCCTCCTGCCGCGCGACCCGAACGACGGCCGCGACGTGATCATGGAGATCCGCGGCGGCGCCGGCGGGGAGGAGGCCGCCCTGTTCGCCGCCGAGCTCTACCGGATGTACATCCGCTACGCCGAGCGGCACCGCTTCAAGCCCGAGGTCCTCAGCCTGAACGAGACGGGGATCGGCGGGATCAAGGAGGCGATCCTCCAGATCCACGGCGACGGCGCGTACAGCCGGCTCAAGTTCGAGGGCGGCGTCCATCGCGTCCAGCGGATCCCGGCGACCGAGTCGTCGGGCCGGATCCACACCTCGACCGCGACGGTCGTCGTCCTGCCCGAGGTGGACGAGGTCGAGATCGAGATCGACGAGGAGCGCGACCTCCGGATCGACGTCAAGCGCGCGTCCGGGCCGGGCGGCCAGTCGGTCAACACGACCGACTCGGCGGTGCGGTGACCCACCTGCCGACCGGCCTCGTCGTCGAGATCCAGGACGAGAAGAGCCAGCACAAGAACAAGGCCAAGGCGATCTCGGTCCTGCGCTCGCGGCTGCTACGACCTCCAGCAGCAGAAGCAGCGCGAGGCCGATTCCGCCGCGCGGCGCTCGATGGTCGGCGTCGGGCGACCGGTCGGACAAGGTCCGGACGTACAACTTCCCGCAGGACCGCGTGACCGACCACCGGATCGGCAAGACCGTCCACAACCTGCCGGGGGTGATCGACGGCGACCTCGACGACCTGATCGACGCGCTGGTGATGGCCGACCAGGCCGATCGGCTGGGCGAGGGCGACGGCGCTGCCTGACGAACGGTCGCGAGGCGCCGCCGTCCGGGACGGCGTCGCCGGGTTTCCTCCGAGACCACGGGCGCGCTCCTGCGCGAGGGCGCCGAACGGCTCGCGGCGCCGGGCTCCGAGACGCCGAGACTCGACGCAGAGCTGCTGCTGGGCCACGCGGTCGGAGTCGGGCGAACGGTCGTGCTCGCGCATCCCGAGGCGCCGGTCGGGGTGGACGCGGCGAGCCGCTATCGCTCGGACATCGAGCGCCGGGCGGCCGGCGAGCCGGTCGCCTACCTGCGTGGGCTCAAGGAGTTCTACGGGCTCGCGTTCGAGGTCGACGCTCGGGCGTTGATCCCGCGGCCGGAGACCGAGCGATTGGTCGAGCTGGCCGAGGCCGAGGTCATGCGCCGGCTGGGTGCCGTCGCGCGAGCCTCGGACGCGGCGCCGTTGCGGATCGCGGACGTGGGGACGGGCAGCGGCGCGATCGCGGTCGCCCTGGCGGTCGGTCTGCGGCGCCGCCGCGCGCTCGAGGCCGTCGACATCCTCGCGACAGACATCTCGCCCGATGCGCTCGGGCTGGCGGTCGAGAACGCGGTCGGTCACGCCGTGGCGGACCGGATCCGGTTCGAGGTCGCCGACCTGCTGCCGCCGGCGCGTCCCCGTTCGAGGTCGTGCTGGCCAACCTGCCGTACGTCCGCAGCGACGCGTTGCCGGCCCTGCCGCGAGCGACGAGCTTCGAGCCGGTCCTGGCGCTCGACGGCGGTGCCGACGGGTTGGCCGTCATCGAGCGGCTGCGTGGATCGGCTGCCCGAGGTGCTGGTCGAAGGCGGGGTCGCGCTCCTCGAGATCGGCGCCGACCAGCGCGAGGCGATGCTCGCCCTCGTCGCGGAGCGACTGCCGGGCTGGCGGTGCGCGATCGAGCTCGACCTCGCCGGTTTGCCGCGGGTGGCGCGCATCGAGCGGGCCGTGGCGCGTGGCATCGGAGCTCTCGTAACCGCTCCGCCGAGCGCCCACGGCTGCGGTCGGGCATCATCGGCTGTGCCCGTCATCCGAACTCCCGAGCCGATCCTGCCCGTGCGGCTCGTCGCCCTCGACATCGACGGGACGCTCGTCGGCGACGACCTGAACATCGGGCCGGACACGCGCGCGGCGATCCGGGCCGCGCGCGCGTCGGGGAGTGATGGTCTCGCTCATCACCGGGCGGATGGTCTCGAGCGCGCTCCGGTTCGCGCGCGAGCTCGAGCTCGACACGCCGCTCGTCGGCTACCAGGGCGCGCTCATCCGGGAGATGCCGGTCGAAGGCTCGACCCGGCCGGGCAAGCTGCTGATCCACACGCCGATGTCCGCGGCGGTCGCTCGCGAGGTCGTCGTCGTGGGCACGCGATCACGGGTTGGACCCGCACGTCAACCACCTCGAGCGGTTCATCGTGCGGTCGGACGATCCGCGCGCCGACGAGTACACGACGTTCATGGGCACGCCGCCGCGCCTGACCGACGACCTGGTCGCCGCGATCCGGCACCCGGTCACGAAGGTCATGTGCGCGGGCGAGCCGCCACTGCCGACCGAGGTGGCGCCGCTGGCCCGTGCCCATTTCGCGGGGCGTGCCGACGTGACCGTGAGTCACCCGCACTTCGTCGAGTTCGTCGCGCCGGGGGTCTCGAAGGGTCGCGCGATCCGCTGGCTGGCGCGCCGACTGCGGATCCCGCTCGGCGCGGTGCTCGCCATCGGCGACCAGTGGAACGACATCGAGATGCTGGCCGAGGTCGGTCACGGCGCAGCGATGCCGAGCGCGCCGGTCGAGGTTCTCGCGGCCGCCCGCTACGTCGCGCCACCGCTCGCCGACGAGGGAGTGGCACGGATGATCGAGGCGCTGGTCCTGGCGTCGCCGGCGGCCGCACGTCGAGCCGTGGCGCGGCTGTCGGAGGAGTCCGGGGAGCGGCAGGCCGCGCTGACCGCGGAGCGCGCGATGGTTGCCTCGGCATGACTGCCCAGGTGGTTGCAGATGACGAGACAGGTCGGGCGGCGGCCATCGACGTGCTCCGCGCCGGCGGCGTCGTCGCGCTGCCGACCGACACGGTCTACGGCGTCGCAGTCGCGCTCGAGACAGCCGGCGGCGTCGAGCGCCTGTTCCACGTCAAACATCGGCCGCCGGACAAGGGGATCATGCTGCTGCTCGACGACGCCGCTCAGGCGGCGACGATCGGCATCATGGGTGTCGCCGCGGCGGCCCTCGCGGCTGCGTTCTGGCCGGGCGGCTTGACGGTGATCGTGCCGCGGCTGCCGGAGGTCTCGCTCCCGGCTGCACTCACCGCCGGCGCCGCCGACGATCGGCCTTCGGGTGCCCGACCACGCGGCACCGCGCGCGCTGGCCCGCGCTGTCGGGCCGCTGCCGACCACCTCCGCGAACGTCTCCGGGACTCCCCGAGGCACGCGACGCTGCCGAGATCCTCGACCAGCTCGGCGACGCGATCGACCTGGTCCTCGATGGCGGTCCTGCGCACGGCGGACCCGCCTCGACCGTCGTCGACTGCAGCGGCGCGCGGCCCGTCATCCTCCGCGAGGGGGCGATCCCGACATCGCGCGTGGCGCGCGTCCTCGACACGGCCGGCGTCGCGCACGAGATCCGGTCGCGTCAGCGCCCGCTCGCGGCGATGAAGGGCTGCCGTGATCGCGCGCGAAGGCGACCGGGTCGAGGTCGGCGGTGGCAGACGGCGTGACGGTAGTGGCTCGCCGCCCGATCACGCCGACCTGGCGGGTCGGGCCCGCACGAGGTGGGCGGAGCCGCGCCATCGGGAGCCCGGCCGCGAACGTGGGAAGATACCCCGGATGCGCGGGGGCTCGGCGCGTCGGCGGGACACGAGAGGGTGCCGGAGTGGCAGGGAAGGAGTCGGCGATCATGACGGTCTCGCCACCGAGAGGCCTCGCGCTCGAGTCGATCGCCGAGCGTCGACCCGGTCCTGTGGGAGGCGATGCTCGGGGAGCGCCGGCGCCAGCACGACAAGATCGAGCTGATCGCCAGCGAGAACTACACCTCCGCGGCGGTGATGGAAGCGCAGGGCTCGTGGCTCACCAACAAGTACGCGGAAGGCCTGCCGGGCAAGCGCTACTACGGCGGCTGCGAGTTCGTCGACGTCGTCGAGCGACTCGCCCAGGACCGAGCCCTCGCGCTCTTCCCGGGCGCCGAGCACGTCAACGTCCAGCCGCACTCCGGGCGCGCAGGCGAACATGGCCGCCTACTTCAGCGTCCTCGAGCCCGGCGACCGGATCATGGGCATGAACCTCGCCCACGGCGGTCACCTGACCCACGGGATGGGGCTCAACTTCTCGGGCCGGCTGTACGAGGTCCACGCGTACGGCGTCCGGCAGGATACGGAGCGCATCGACTACGACGCGATGGCCGCGCAGGCCAAGGAGGTCCGGCCGAAGCTGATCGTGGCCGGCGCCATCGGCCTATCCGCGGATCTGGGACTTCGAGCGGATGGCGTCGATCGCCCACGACGTCGGCGCGCTCCTGTTCGTCGACATGGCCCACATCGCGGGCCTCGTCGCGGCGGGCGTCCACCCGAGCCCGTTCCCGCACGCCGACCTCGTGACGACGACCACCCACAAGACGCTGCGCGGCCCGCGCGGCGGCATGATCTTCAGCCGCCGGACGCTGCCGGCCCGGACTCGACGCGGACGGTTTCCCACGGTGAAGAACGGGGCGGCGATGGCGCGCTCGCCGCGGCGGTCGATCGGACGACGTTCCCGGGCATCCAGGGTGGCCCGCTCATGCACGTCATCGCGGGCAAGGCCGTCGCGCTTCAAGCTGGCCGCCGAGGAGACGTTCCGCGACGACCAGCGGCGGACCGTCGAGAACGCCGCGGTCATGGCCGAGACGCTCGCCGGGCTCGGCGCCCGGGTCGTCTCGGGCGGCACCGACAACCACCTGATGCTCGTCGACGTCACGCCGCTCGGCGTCACCGGCAAGGAGGCCGAGCACCTGCTCGACGAGATCGGCATCACCGTCAACAAGAACGCGATCCCGTTCGACACCCTGCCGCCGAACACGGCCTCGGGGATCCGGATCGGGACGCCGGCGGCGACGACGCGCGGGTTCGGGCCCGACGAGATGCGCGACGATCGGCCGGATGATCATCGACGCGATCCGCCGGCGCGACGAGCCGGCCGAGCAGGCGCGCCTGTCAGGCGAGGTCCGCGAGATCGTCGACCGGTTCCCGGTGCCGGGCCTGCCGGCCGCGTGACCGTCCCGACGGTCGCCGCCGCGAGCCCTGCCGGATCCCGCCGACGCATGACGTTCATCCCGAACGTCGGGGACTTCGTCGGTCCGATCGTCGTCGTCTTCGTCCTCGCCGCTCTGATCGCATTCGCGGTCACGCCCGTCGTGCGCCGGCGTGGTGCATGCGCTACGAGATCGTCGACCGGCCCGAGGCGCGCCGCGTCAACACGCACCCCGGTGCCGCGCGGCGGCGGCCTGGCCGTCGTGCGCCGCGTTCCTGCTCGTCGTCCGCGCTCTTCCTGATCGTCAACCAGACGCGCCGACATCGTGCCGATCCCGTTCACCTCGACTCGTCCGAGGTGGCGGCGCTGCTCCTCGGCGGCGCCGTCGGCCGCCGGTCTCGGGGCCGTCGACGACTGCTTCGATCTGCGGGCGCGCTGGCAGCTGCTCGGCCAGGTCGCCCTGGCCGCCGCCGCGGTCGCCCTCGGGGTCTCGATCACGTTCGTCGCCAACCCGTTCGGGCCCGGCCTATCCGCTTCGACCGGGCCGGTCGCGGCCGGCGCTGACGATCTTCTGGATCGTCGGGATGATCAACAGCATCAACTGGATCGACGGCCTGGACGGGCTGTCGTCGGGCGTCGCCTTGATCGCGGCGGTGACGCTGGGCATGATCAGCCTGACGACGCAGGTCGGTCGCCCAGCCGCTCATCGCCGTCCTGTGCTTCGCGCTGGCGGGATCGCTGCTGGGGTTCCTGCGCTGGAACTTCCACCCGGCCTCGATCTTCGTGGGGACCAGCGGCGTCGATGTTCGTCGGCTACACGCTGGCCGTGCTCGCCGATCCTCGGGACGGCCAAGGTCGCCGTCGCCCTGCTCGTGCTGAGCGTGCCGATCATCGACACGTTCTGGATCATCGTCCGCCGGCTGTCCGAGCGACGTTCGCCGTTCAGCCCCGACCGCGGCCACATCCACCACCGGCTGCTGGACCTCGGGCTGTCGCACCAGCAGACCGTCCTGGTGATCTACGGCATCTGCCTCGTGCTCGCCGTCCTGTCGCTGCTGCTGTCCGGGGTCACGCAGATCTACGCATTCGTCGGCGTGTTCGTGGCCTTCGGCCTCGTCCTGTTCATCCCGACCCGAGGCGACTTCGACCGGCCCGACGAGCTCGAGGCCGAAGCCTATGAAACGGTCACGCCTCCGAAGGTCCGCATCGACTAGGCCGTGTGCCCTGTTGGGAGCGTTGGCGGACGAGTGTTAGCATCCCCGTCCGGTAACGCGAACGCGGGTCGCGTCCGCTCGGGGTGATTGATGTATTCCGACGTCGTCTTCGTCATCGTCGGCGCACTCGCGGTCGTCGGCCTCGTCACGTTCGTAGTCATGGCGGTCACGACTCGCACAGCGGCCGGCTCTGCGAAGCCCGCGAAGGCGATCCGGCGTCGCGGCCCGCTCGACGGCGCGCGTGATGTTATCGGCGCTTCGATCGGCATGTATGTCATCCGTCGCGTGACAGGTCGGCCGACCGTCCCGCCGCCGGCTACGGCCACGACGGTTGCGCCGGATGATGTCATCGCAAGCGATCCGAGGTCGACTTCGATCCGGGACGTGATCACCCTGGGCGCCCCGTCACGCGCCGCCTCAGGTGTCGGTGCGGCCGCTCGTCCGGCCGGGCCGGAGCCACGCGAGCGTCTGCTCCGCGACGCCGGGATGGCGTTGATCGTGTTCGCGGCACTCGGACTTGTCGCGGCGCTCGTCTTGCCGCGAGGACCGAGCGGCCCGCCCGATCCGACGCAATTCGTCGTGACACCAGCTGACCCGACCCGGCACGCTGGCCAGCATTCGCCGGCGCCGCCTTCGGTGATGAGCGGATCAGTCCTGGCGGCTACGGCGACGCCGCTGTCAGCCGCCGGGACGCCATCACCTGCGGCGACTTCCGTCGTCACCCGGACAGGGGTCGTGAGTCCGGCACCCACGGCGAGATCGCGCAAGCCGACCCCCACGCCGACGCGCACCCCGACGCCCGAGCCCTCTCCAACGTCGACACCTACTCCGTCGCCAACACCGACCCCGACACCGACCCCGACACCGACCCCGACCCCGACGTCTGAGCCCACTCCGACACCGACACCTACACCGACATCCGAGCCGACTCCGACCCCGACCGTCACGCCAGGCCCGTCGTAGCAGATACCCAACTATCGGCCTATTTCGCCCCGCATCGCCGTGGACCCTGAGCGCGGCAGTAGCATTGGTCGGATGACGGTCGCGCGAAATCGCACCTGCTATACTGCCGCGGCCGTATCAGGTCGCCCATGATCGAGCCCGGACGAGGCGGGGCCTACGTAGTCCTCTTCTCGGAGATCGGCCTCTCACTCCTGGTGACGACGCTGGTTGGAGCGCTCGCCGGCCATTGGGTCGACGGGCAGCTGGGAACGACGTTTCCGGTGTTCATGCTCATCGGGTTCTTCCTCGGCGCCGGAGCCGGGACCGTGATGATCATCCGGATGGTGGATCGTTTCCTGAAGTCATTCGATTGACCGGTCACTGCCCGACCGGCTAGGGGGAACCGAGCGCGGCGTCGAGCCGCGCTCCTGTGTGTGGAGCGAGCGTGTCGAGCGAGCAGGACATGACCCCGGGGGCCGCCGAGGCCCCAGCGCCCGAGCCCCAGCCGAAGTCCGGCCGCGGGCTGTCGCAGCGTTGGTTCCTGTTCATCGGCGCGATCATCATCCTCAACGTCGTCGCGGTCATCCTCGTCCCGCCATTCCCCAAGGGCGGCGCCGCCGGCGACCCGTGCCCCTACCCGGTCTGCTTCATCAACGGCACCCTCGAGTTCCCGGCGCCGGAGACGCTCGTGACGCTGACCTCTGCGCCGGCTCCCGACCCGACCCAGCTCATCGTGTTCTACCCGAGCATCAGCAACACGATCGTGACCCAGTGGCTGGTCATCGTGCTGGTCCTCGTCGGGTCGATCCTGCTGACTCGCGGCCGGAGGCTCATCCCTGGCCGCGGCCAGAACGTCTTCGAGACCTTCTACGAGTTCCTGACCGACTTCGGCATCGGCATCGCCGGGCCCGACGGCCCGGCCGTACCTCGGGCTGTTCGTGTCGTTCTTCCTGCTGATCATCTTCTCGAACTGGATCGGGCTGGTGCCCGGGGTCGGTCGGGTCGAGTGGCTGCGCGCGCCGTCGAGCGACGTCAACATCACGCTCGGACTGGCGCTCGTGTCGTTCGTGATCTTCGAAGGCGAGGGCTTCCGCAAGCTCGGCTTCCGCGGCTACGCCGGCAAGTTCTTCCCGTTCTACGAGTTCCGGGCGGGCATCGCCGCCGGGTTCATCGCGCTGTTCGTCGGGCTGGTCGAGCTGATGCTCGAATTCGTCAAGCCCATCACGCTGTCGATGCGACTCTTCGGCAACATCTACGGCGGTGAGGTCGCGCTGAGCGTCATCACCGGCCTGACCCTCGCGCTCATCCCGGTCGGCCTGCTCGGGCTCGACTTCCTGCTCAACGCGATCCAGGCGCTGATCTTCAGCATCCTGAGCCTGGTCTTCATCACCCTCGCGATCGAGAGCCACGACCACGAAGAAGGGCACGTCGCCGAGGAGGCCCTCGACACGATCGAGGGCCACGAACCACCGGCGCTCCAGCCCGCACACTGACGCGCCGGACGAGCGCGACTCGACCCCGGTCACCATGATCCCGAGCCGCAGGCTCGGGGCACAGGAGGAAGGAACACGATGGATTACACAGGCGCCGGACTCGCAGCCCTTGGCGTACTCGGCCCGGGCATCGGCATCGGCATCCTCGGCGGCATGGCGGCCGCGGCGATCGGGCGCAACCCTGACGCCGCCGGCCAGATCCGCGGTATCGCGATCATCCTCGCGGCCTTCGCGGAAGGACTCGGCGTCCTCGCGATCGTCGTCGGCCTGCTCGCCATCTTCATCCAGCCCGCCAAATAGTCGACCGTGGATATCCTGGCCACCGCCACCGGGGCAGGCCACCAGGCCGCACAGCTCGCCGCCGAGGGGCAGGCGCTCTTCCAGATCAACCTGTTCTGGGTGATCGTCAGCGCCCTCAACTTCCTCGTCTTCTTCGCCATCCTCTGGACGTTCGCGCTCAAGCCGGTCACGCGGATGCTCGAAGAGCGCAAGGGTCGGATCGAGCAGGGCCTCAAGGACGCCGAGCAGGCCCGCCGAGATCGCGAGAGCGCGGAGGCGGAACGCGTCGCCACGCTCGGTGAGGCGCGCCGCGAGGCGAACGACATCCTTGTCCGCGCCCAGAAGGTGTCCCAGGAAACGCGGGATGCCGATATCGCGGCGACCCGCGAGGAGCTCGAGCGCCTGCGCGTCCGCGCGGCGGCGGAGATCGAGGCGGAGAAGGTCCGCGCGATCGCCGACGTCCGGGCCGAGGTCGCCGACCTCGCCCTGCTGGCCGCCGGCAAGGTCGTCGGCGAGACCATGTCCGACGAGCGCCAGCGCCGGCTGGTGGAGGAGTTCCTCAAGAGCTCCGGCGTCGGGGGATCCAACAACTGATGGGGAGCGACTGATGGCCGGTCGGGAGACGGCCGCTCGCCGCTATGCCGAGGCCGCGTTCGAGGTCGCCCTTCGGGACGACAGCGTCGAGGCCTGGCGGTCCGCCCTGGAGGCGGCCGCCTCGATCGCCACGGATGAACAGGTGGGCCACATGCTGGCCAATCCGGCCGTCGCGCTCGAGACGCGCCTCGAGATGGCCGACTCGATCTTCGGCAAGGTCGCTCCGCGTCCGGTCCTCAACCTGCTCGGCCTGATGATCCGGCGCGGCCGGATCCATGAGCTGCCAAAGGTGGCCGCCGAGTTCCGCCGTCTCGACAACGCCCGCCAGGGCATCACCGTAGCCACCGCGACCAGCGCCGCCCCGCTGTCGCAGGACGAGATCCAAGCCCTGACCGAACGGCTGGAGGGCTTCAGCGGCGGTCGCGTCGAGCTCGACGTCCAGGTCGATCCCAGCCTGCTGGGTGGCCTCGTCGTCCGCGTCGGCGACCGCATGATCGACGGTAGCGTCCGAGGCCGCCTCGAGCGACTGCGGAACCAGCTCGTTTCGGGCGCCCTCTAGGAGATCTGAGACCGATGGCCATCCGTTCCGACGAGATCACCAGCATCATCAAGTCCGCGATCGACGACTTCGACTCCGGTGTGGAGACGCGTAGCGTCGGGACCGTGGTCGAGGTCGGCGACGGCATCGCCCAGATCTACGGGCTGTCCGGCGCGCTCTCCTCCGAGCTGCTCGAATTCCCGAACGGGCTGATGGGCATGGCCCTCAACCTCGAGGAAGAGACGGTCGGCGCGGTCATCCTCGGCAATGCGACCGCGATCAAGGAAGGCGATACGGTCAAGACGACCGGTCGCGTGGTCGAGGTGCCGGTCGGGGCCGCCCTGCTCGGCCGGGTGGTGGACCCGCTCGGTCGACCGCTCGACGACAAGGGCCCGATCGCCACGACCGCCAGCCGCCCGGTCGAGCGGATCGCCCCCGGCGTCATCGTCCGCCAGTCGGTCGACACGCCGGTCCAGACCGGCGTCAAGGCCATCGACGCGCTGATCCCGATCGGCCGCGGCCAGCGCGAGCTGATCATCGGCGACCGGCAGACCGGCAAGACCGCCATCTGCCTCGACACGATCATCAACCAGAAGGGCAAGGGCCTGGTCTGCATCTACGTCGCCATCGGCCAGAAGCTGTCGACCGTGGCCAACACCGTGGCCGTCCTCGAGCAGTACGGCGCGATGGAGTACACGATCGTCGTCGTCGCCGGCGCCGAGGACCCGGCCCCGCTCCAGTACCTCGCCCCGTACGCGGGCGTGGCGATGGCCGAGGAGGTCATGGAGGCGGGCGTCGAGGTGCCCGGTCAGGGCGTGGTCAAGGACGCACTGTGCATCTACGACGACCTGTCCAAGCACGCCTGGGCGTATCGCGAGATGGCCCTGCTGCTTCGCCGCCCGCCCGGACGCGAGGCATATCCCGGCGACGTGTTCTACCTCCACAGCCGCCTGCTCGAGCGAGCCGCGCGGATGAACGAGGAGAACGGCGGCGGGTCGATCACCGCGCTGCCGATCGTCGAGACGCAGGCCGGTGACGTGTCCGCCTATATCCCGACCAACATCATCTCCATCACCGACGGCCAGATCTTCCTCGAGACCGACCTGTTCAACGCCGGCCAGCGGCCCGCGCTGAACATCGGCATCTCGGTCTCGCGCGTGGGTTCCGCGGCGCAGACCAAGGCGATGAAGACGGTCGCCGCGCCGCTCAAGCTGGACCTCGCCCAGTACCGATCGCTGGCCGCGTTCGCGCAGTTCGCGTCCGACCTCGACAAGGCGACCCGCGACCAGCTGACCCGTGGCGAGAAGCTGTCGGAGATCACCAAGCAGCCGCAGTACCAGCCACTCGGCGTCGAGAAGCAGGTCGCCATCCTGTACGCGGCGACGCACGGCAAGCTCGACGACGTCCCGACACCGCGGGTGCGCGAGTTCGAGACCCAGTTCTACCGCTTCCTCGAGACCGAGCGCCCCGACATCCTCACGGAGCTGGCCGACAAGAAGGCACTCTCGGACGACCTCGGCAAGGCCCTCGACGAAGCCATCGACACCTTCCGCCACGAGTTTCCTGGCCTAGATGGAACCGAGGATCAGCCGCTGCGGCGGCCCCGCGCAAGGCGCCGGCGAGCACGTGAGCGAGCGCACCTCAAGGTGCGTGAGCGAGGGCGCGCAGCCGGCAACGCGGCGCCGGGCCGTCCGAAGCGGCTGCTGAGGTCGTCGAGTGGCTAGTCAGCGCGACATCCGCAGACGGATCGGCTCCGTCAAGAACATCAAGCAGATCACGCGCGCGATGCAGTTCGTCGCTGCTTCGAAGTTGAAGCGCGCCCAGGACGCCACGCTGGCCGCCCGCCCGTACAGCGAAAAGCTCGACGAGGTGCTGGCCGACCTGGCTGCCGTTCTCGGCCAGGAGGACCACCCTCTCCTCGCCACGCCGGAGGGTGGCAAGCGGCTGATCGTGCTGATCACGACGGACCGGCCGCTGTCGGGGCCGCTCAACACCAACATCGTCCGCTTCGTCTCGCGCGATATCGTCGACAACCCCGGCGACGTGGCGCTCATCACGGTCGGGCGCAAGGGTCGCGACGCGATGCGCCGGTCAGGCGTCCCGCTCGAGGCACATTTCGCGACCTTCGGCGACCGGCCGTCGTTCGCCGACGTGCTGCCGCTGGCCCGTCTCGTCACCGACGACTTCCTGGCCGGCACGTACAGCCGGGTCGACATCGTCTACAGCCTGTTCGTGTCGACCCTCGTCCAGCGGCCGACGGCACTGACCATCCTGCCGATCCAGCCCGCGCAGGACACCGAGGGCATCCCGGGCAACCAGTTCATCTTCGAGCCGAGCGCGTCCGCCGTGCTCGAGCAGCTCCTGCCACGCTACGTGGCGACGCGTCTCTTCCAGGCCGTCCTCGAGGCCAAGGCCAGCGAGGAGTCGAGCCGGATGGTCGCGATGAAGAACGCCACCGAGAACGCAGAAGAACTCATCGAGGACCTGACCCTCTCGTACAACAAGGTCCGCCAGGCCAACATCACCCGCGAGATGATCGAGATCGCGTCGGGCGCGAACGCTCGCTGACGCGCCAGGACGCAGGAGGCAACCCGAACATGGCGACCAACGCCCCGGCCGCGATCGGCCGAGTCATCCAGATCACCGGACCCGTCGTGGACATCGAGTTCCCGGCCGGACGCCTGCCGGGGATCTACAACGCCGTCGAGATCCAGCGCGAGGGGCAGGAGCCGCTCGTCTGCGAGGTCCAGCAGCACCTCGGCAACAACTGGGTCCGTGCCGTGGCCATGACCACGACCGACGGCCTTGCCCGCGGCGTCGACGTCCATGACACCGGCGCGCCGATCTCCGTCCCGGTCGGGGAGGCCACGCTCGGTCGCGTCTTCGACGTGCTCGGCCATCCGATCGATGGCAAGGGCGACGTCGTCGCCGAGGTCCACCTGCCGATCCATCGCGACCCGCCCGCCTTCGACCAGCAGTCCACCGAGATCGAGGTGTTCGAGACCGGCCTCAAGGTCATCGACCTGATCTGCCCGTTCAAGAAGGGCGGCAAGATCGGCATCTTCGGCGGCGCCGGCGTCGGCAAGACGGTCATCATCCAGGAGCTGATCCGGAACGTCGCCCAGGAGCACGCCGGCGTGTCGGTGTTCGCGGGCGTCGGTGAGCGAAGCCGCGAGGGCAACGACCTCATCCACGAGATGACCGAGTCGGGCGTCATCGCCAAGACGGCGTTCGTGTTCGGCCAGATGAACGAGCCGCCGGGAGCCCGCCAGCGGGTCGGCCTGACCGGCCTGACCATGGCCGAGTACTTCCGCGACGAGGAGCACCGCGACGTGCTCCTGTTCATCGACAACATCTTCCGGTTCACGCAGGCCGGCTCCGAGGTCTCGGCGCTGCTCGGACGGATGCCGTCCGCGGTCGGCTACCAGCCGAACCTCGCGACCGAGATGGCCGGCCTCCAGGAGCGGATCACGTCGACCCGCGACGGCTCGATCACCTCGCTCCAGGCCGTCTTCGTGCCAGCCGACGACTACACCGACCCGGCGCCGGCGACGACGTTCGCGCATCTCGACTCGACGATCCGACTCGAGCGCAGCATCGCCGAGCTGGGCATCTATCCGGCGGTCGATCCGCTGACGTCGACGTCGCGCGTGCTCGACCCGAACATCGTCGGCCAGGACCACTACGACGTCGCGCGCGAGACGCAGCGCGTCCTCCAGCGCTACCGCGACCTCCAGGACATCATCGCCATCCTCGGCATCGATGAGCTGTCCGAGGAGGACAAGGCGACGGTCGCCCGGGCGCGGCGGCTCCAGCGGTTCATGAGCCAGCCGTTCTTCGTCGCAGAGGTCTTCACGGGACGCTCGGGCAAGTACGTGAACATCAAGGACACGGTCGCGTCGTTCAAGGAGATCCTGGAAGGCAAGACCGACACGCTCCCCGAGCAGGCGTTCTTCCTGGCCGGGACATTGGACGACGTTCGAGAGAACGCCGCCAAGCTCGGATCATGATGGTCTGGCTCCTTACTGGAAGCACGGACGTGACCGGCGGCGGGAGGTAGACCGATGCCACTCCTGCTGGAGATCGTGACTCCTGAGCGGCTGGCGTATTCCGATACCGTCGATTCGGTGCAGCTGCCGGGGAGCGAGGGCGAGCTGGGGGTTCTGCCCCACCACGCGCCGCTCGTGTCGACGCTTGGGATCGGCGAGCTGCGCATCCGCAAGGGGGGCGCCGAGGAGTCGTTCGCGATCGTCGGTGGCTTCCTGCAGGTCCGGCCCGACCGCGTCGTCGTGATGGCCGAAACGGCCGACATGGCGAGCGAGATCGATCTCGAGAAGGCCCAGCAGGCCAGGCGGGATGCCGAGCGAGCGCTCGAGGGCGCCGCCCCGACCGACGCGGTCGATCTCGCCGCGGCCCGCGCGCAGCTCCAGCAGGCCCTCCTCCTGATCCGCGTCGCCGAACGCCGCCACCGAGAAGGACCGCGTCACCGCGGTTGATGCCTTGAACATCTTCATCGCTGCCGCGACAGTGCGGCACCGGACCTACCCCCGTGGCTGACGCGCGGCCGTTCCATTGGGAGTTCCGGCCCGAACCGGTCGCCAGGGAGATCTTCCGCATCGAGGGCGGCCGGCCGCTGAACGGCACGGTCCCGATCAGCGGATCGAAGAACGCCGCCCTCAAGCTGCTTGCCGCAGCCACGCTGACCGGTGAGCGCTGTCGCTTCACCAACGTCCCGGAGATCGAGGACGTGCGGGTCATGGCCGAGACGCTGCGCGATCTCGGCGTCGTGGTCGATCACCCGGCCGACAACGTCTACGAGGTCGCGTCGGGCGACGTCGAGTGGCTGTTCGTGCCGCTCGAGGCCGCCGCCCGGATGCGGGCCAGCTTCATCCTGCTCGGCCCGCTGCTGGCCCGCTTCGGGCAGGTCATCATCAGCAACCCCGGTGGCGACCGCATCGGCCGCCGTCCGGTCGACCTCCACGTCGAGGCGATGCGGGCGCTCGGCGCCTCGATCGAGTACCGCAATGGCTACTACTTCGCGACATCGCCGGGCCGGCTCCGCGGCGGCGAGGTCCGCTTCCCGTTCGTGTCGGTGATGGGCACCGAGAACGCGATGCTGGCCGCCACCCTCGCCGAGGGCACCACGGTCATCCGACCGGCCGCCCAGGAGCCCGAGGTCGACGACCTGATCGCCTTCCTCCAGCAGATGGGCGCTGCCGTCGAGCGGACCTATCCCGACACCATCGAGGTCGAGGGTCGCAAGCGTCTCCGCGGCGCCGACCACCACGTCATCCCGGACCGGATCGAGGCCGGGACATTCATGGTCGCCGCCGCGGTCACCGGCGGTCGGCTGACGCTCGAGGGCGCCCCATGCGACCACCTCGCCTCGTTCATCGAGACGGTCGGGCGCGTCGGGGTGGACGTGACGTGCACCGGGGACACCATCGAGGTCGACGGTTCGGCGCTGCACGGGGCCGGGTATCGCGCGACCGACATCACGACGGCTCCCTATCCCGGCCTCGCCACGGATCTCCAGCCACCGACCGCGGTCCTGCTCACCCAGGCCAGCGGGATCTCGCATGTCCACGAGGCGATCTTCGAGGACCGACTCGAATGGCTCGGCGAAGTCGCCAAGATGGGCGCCAAGATCACGATGGTCGACGCCCGACGCGCGACCATCGAGGGCCCGTCGAAGCTGGTCGGCGCGGCGGTCGAGATCGGCGACCTGCGGGCCGGCGCCTCGCTCATCCTCGCCGCCCTGGCGGCCAAGGGGAGCACGACGATCCGAGGCGCACACCACGTTCACCGGGGCTATGAGAACATCGAGCGCAAGTTCCTCGACATCGGGGCCAGCATCCAGCGCGCCGCGGAAGGAACCGTCGGGACCACCCCATGAAGATCGGCATCGATCTCGGCACGGCCAATGTCCTCGTGTACGTCAAGGGCAAGGGCATCGTCATCACCGAGCCCAGCGTGGTCGCCGTCTCGGACGACAACCGGATCGTCGCCGTCGGCGAGGAGGCGCGCGAGATGATCGGGCGGACGCCCGGCAACATCCACGCCATCCGGCCGATGAAGGACGGGGTCATCGCCGACTACGTCATCACCGAGGCCATGCTCAGCCACTTCATCGGCAAGGTCCGCAAGGGCCGGATCGGGTTCGGCAAGCCGGAGGTGATGATCTCGGTCCCCGCGGGCGTCACGAGCGTCGAGAAGCGCGCCGTCCGTGACGCCGCGCTCAAGGCGGGCGCGAAGGAGGCCTACCTCATCGAGGAGCCGCTGGCCGCGGCGATCGGCGCGAACGTCCCGATCAGCGGGCCGTCGGGGAACATGATCATCGACATCGGTGGCGGGACCAGCGAGATCGCGGTCATCGCCCTCGGCGGCATCGTCGTGTCGCACAGCCTGCGGGTCGGCGGCAACCGGTTCGACGAGTCGATCGCGACCTACATCCGCAAGAAGTACAACCTGATGGTCGGCGAGCGGACCGCCGAAGAGGTCAAGATCTCCATCGGGACGGCGCTCCCGCTCGATCGCGAGCTGACGATGGAGGTCCGCGGCCGCGACCTCATCGCCGGCCTGCCGCGGACGATCCCGATCACCAGCAGCGAGGTCATGGAGGCGATCGAGGCACCCCTCCAGCAGCTGGTCGCTGCCGTCCGCTCCGTGCTCGAGCAGACGCCGCCCGAGCTGTCGTCCGACATCATCGACAAGGGCATGGTCATGTCGGGCGGCGGGGCGCTGTTGCGCAACATCGACAAGCTGCTCACCCAGGTCACCGGCGTCCCATGCCATGTCGCCGAGAACCCCCTCCTCTGCGTCGCCCTGGGCACCGGCCTGGCCCTCGAGCACTTCGACTTCTTCAAGAAGTCATTGGTCCAGCAGGTCTAGATGCATCCAGGACCGGGTGGCGCCCGGCGTGGCGATGGGTCCCGAGCCGCGTGACAAGGGCATTCGCGGACCTGCACACCCATTCGCGCGGCAGCTTCGACTCACTCGCCGATCCGAAGGACATGGTCAGGGCGGCGCACGCCCGCGGGCTGACCCACCTCGCCATCACGGACCACGATCGGATCGATGTCGCGCAGGCCGCCCGGGAGATGGCGCCGGCGGGCCTGACGGTGATCGTCGGCGAAGAGGTCAAGACGCTCGGCGGCGACCTGATCTGCCTGTACCTCGAGCGGGCGATCCCGCCGGGGCTGCCCGTCATCGAGGCCATCGCGACCGCCCGTGATCAGGGCGGGCTGGTCGGCATCCCGCACCCGTTCGACCGGCACCGCCGCTCGCTGCTCAACGACGAGTCCATGGCCGAGCTCGTTCCGCTGGTCGACTGGGTCGAGACGCACAACGCCCGGCTGATCGGTCACGGCAATGACGATGCCCAGGCATTCGCCCTCGAGCACGGCCTGCCCGGGATCTCGGTCTCCGACGCCCACTCGGTCATGGAGGTCGGGGTCGCCTACACCGCCTTCGATGGCGACCCGTCGACGGCAGCCGGCCTGCTGGCGGCCCTGTCCTCCGCGGAGATCATCCCAGGCCGGGCCAGCTACCTGATCCGGCTGTGGACCCCGGTCGCGAAGACCGTCAACCATGTCCGCGGGAACCGCCGGGTGGCGATCGAACCAGCCGACGAGGCGGACGCCGGATCGGACACGCAGCCATGAGCGGGACCGAGGAACAGGACCATCGTCCAGTAGTGGACGCGGCGGGCGGTCCGGTAGGGTCCGGTGCGATGGAGGCCACACCAGCACTCGACGCCACCCTGCCGCATCACGACCCCGAGTCGCTTCTCGAAGCGATCGAGGAGGAGCCGACCGAGGTCGCGCAGATCTCGCTCAGCCAGCGGCTGCGCCAGCCGCGGACGATCCTGTCGATCGTCGTCCCGCTCGCGATCATCGCCTTCTTCCTGTACCTCAACCGCGAGCGTCTGGCCGAGGTCCCGCAGCTCATCCTGCAGGCGAACCCGGCGCTACGTCCTGCTCGCCTTCATCGTGTTCTACCTCGGCTTCCCGTTGCGCGGGTACCGCTGGGAGCGGCTGCTGCGCGAGACGGGGTTCGTCATCAGCCTGCGAAACTCGACCGAGATCCTGTACATCTCGTGGTTCGTCAACTGTGTCGTGCCGGCCAAGCTCGGCGACGTCTATCGCGGCTATCTGCTCAAGATGAACAGCCCTGCGTCGCTCAGCCGGACGTTCGGGACCGTCTTCATCGAGCGGATCCTGGATATCTTCGCCATCGCGATCCTTGGCCTCGCGGTCGGCTTCTGGAGCTTCCGCAACGGGCTGCCGCCGGCCGTCCGGATCCTGTTCGTCGTCGGCATCGTCGTGGTCGTGGTGGCCGCGATCGGCCTGTTCACGATGCGCAACTTCGGCCGGCGGATCCTCGACCGGCTGCCACTCCCGCCCCGCGTGTCCGAGCTGTACGAGCGCTTCGAGGAAGGCGTCTTCGGCGCCGTCGCCCTCCGCCACACGCCGATCCTGGCGTTCCTCACCGGCCTCATCTGGCTGACCGAGGGCCTGCGTCTCTACATCGTCGTCCTGTCGTTCGGCTTCGCCAACGTCGAGATCGGGCTGTCGGGCGCCATGTTCGTGGCCCTGATCGGGTCGCTGCTGACCGCCATCCCGCTCAGTCCGGCCGGTCTCGGCTTCGCCCAGGCCGGCGTGATCGGGGTCCTGACCGTGGTCTACGGCGTGCCGCTGCCCGAGGCGACCGCGATCGCGATCCTCGACTGGGTGATCAGCGTCCTGTCGATCATCGTGATCGGGGCGGTCGTCTACGTGGTCTCGCCGATGCCTCGCGGCATGGGTCGCATCCCGCAGCCGACTGGCTCCATCTCCACCATCGCATAAGGCTGGTATCTTTCGCGCAACGGTCTGAGCCCAGTTCGTCCGTGAACAGAATGCCGGACGTCCCAGCCCGGCGGTTCATCCTCTGCCGTGTGAACCGATCCGCGATGTGGGACGTACCAAGGTCAGGGGACCCAGTGCCCCTGTTCCCGGACCGGACTTGCCCGCTCTGTACCGAACCGCCCACGCCTCGCGATCGAGCGCGCCGACAACCCGGTACCAACGGGTGATACAGGTGTCCTGACGCCCCACCGATAGTTCGGGGCAGGGACATTCACCACGGCTCGATCCCAGGAGCGCCCAGTCAACGATGACCACTCAGAACGGCCGAGCGTTCAACGAATGGCTCAGAGCACAGCTCAAAGCCAAGAAGATGTCGCAGCGGCAGCTTGCACAGCAGTCCGGGGTGGATCACTCCACCATCTCCCGGCTGATCCGCGGCGATCGCATGCCGTCACTCGGGACCGCGACGAAGCTCGCTCGCGGCCTGCGTGAGCTGCGCGACGACGCCGACACTCCGCAATATCTCGGCCTCGTCGCGGCCGGCAATACGAACCCGACCGCTCGGGTCGAGTACGCGCTCCGCGCCGACGAGCTCCTGAGCGAGCCGCAGGTCCGCCAGATCATGGAGTACTACCTGGCGGTGCGGATGCGCCGCTATGGCCGAAGCTTCCAGCAAGCCGACAACGGCAACGGTGCGGACCGAACGCTCGGCCGCTCCAACGGCCGACTGTCCTCCTCTGCCAGCCCGGTCGGAGCCGGGGTCGGATCCACCGTCAGCACGGTGCGTCCGGTGTCACGATCCGCCAACCGGGAGCCGGGGCGCTACTAGCACACATCAGGGCACGACCCGGATTCGCCCTCCACGGTCCGGGTCTCGGGGCAGCGAACGCCGGCGTCTGGGGCGCCGGCGTTCGCGATTCCCGGCGCTCGGCGGATCGGGCGCGATGTCGTGCCCGGGCGGGCAGCGCGTCGTCAGGGGATCAGAGTCCTCGCCACCGCCCCTGGCTTGTAGACCGAGATCGTGCGGTACGGGGCGGCGACGAACCGGTCCACGGGCTCGCCGAACCGATCCGCGGGGGCGACGGTCGCCTCGGCCGGGCCGCCGCACGGTGCCCCGATGGCGACCTCGAACCGCGAATCGCAGATGACGACAACCGCGCCCTCAGCGACCGCGCCGGGATCGCCGCCGGTCGCATCCCGCACCGTGGCCCCGGCCCGCACGAGAGGGTAGCCGTAGGCCTCGGTGGTCTTGAAGTCCGGCAGCGACACGAGGGTGATCGGGTCGTCGCCGACGACACTGATGATCCGCGCGGCTGCGGCATCCGCGGCTGGGAAGCCGCCGTCGGGATGGACGGCCGGCGGCTGACGGGCGACGTTCCAGGCGAGGACCGCGACGACCCCGACGATGGCGAGGACGGGTCCCACCGGCACCGAACGTAGCGATCGCGCTGGGGCGGAGGTGTCAGCGCGGACCTCGGACGGCTCGCCTTCGAGTCCGCCGGGCCGACCGATCCCTCGGAGTCGCCACAGCGCCGCCGCTCCCATGCCGAGCAGGGTGAAGACCATCGGGTCGGCGAAGGCGTGGTAGTGGTCGTTCGGAAGGTCCGGCACGACCGTGGCCAGGCTGGGCGACAGGAAGGTCAAAGCGAGTGCCGTCCACAGCAGCCCGAGCCCCAGCCAGCGAGCGGCCTGCCGCTCGCGAAGCGTGCCCACCCGACTGGTCCAGATGGTGATGCCGATCACGACCGCGACGGCGACCAGGGCCACCAACGGGGCGTCGGTCAACAACCCTGTGATCGGCCACGACAGGACCCGCGCACCGATGACGAGGAAGCTCACCAGCGGTCCGTTCGCGCCCGGCTGGCCGCCGCCACGCAGGTAGTCGAGCGCGGCCTGGGTCTCGGAGAAGTCGTTGGTCAGCTCGTGGACGACCAACGGCAGGAACGACAGGGCGATGATGCCGAGACCGGCCACGCCGGCCCACCAGACTGCGCGACGTTCGTGCCCCGGCGGCCGCCGCCGCGCATCGGCGACGAGCAGCGCCCCGACGACGGGGAGGAGCGTCACACCGAGAACATGGCATTGCATGGTCACGGCCGTCCCGATCGCTGCGACCAGCCACCCGCGCCGGCGCTTGGTCGTCCAGGCGTACCACGCGCCGGCGAGTGCGATCGAGCTCGACAGCGCGATCAGGTTCGGGTTCCAGATGAACGTCGATTCGTCGACCGCTGACGCAGAGACGGCCATCGCCAGGCCGGCGACGAGGCCGGCCACCGGTCCGCCGATCGACCGTGCCAGCCACCACGTCACGAGCACCGCGGCGATCCCCGCCAGCGCGATGAGGGCCGCGACCGCAAGCGGCGAGTCGCCGCCGGTCAGGAACGCGGCCGGTGCGAGCAGGTAGTAGTAGAGCGCGCCGTGGTGGACGTCGCCGAGCGACGTCGGCGGCCCGAGGAGCGGCACCACCCCGTCGCGCACGAGCGCACGGAGCACGAGCATGTCGTGACCCTGGTCGGCATCCCACGTGCCACGCGTCGCGAGGTTCGGCAGGCGCAGGATGGCCGCGACGACCACGAGGCCGATCGGGATCGATACCAGCCAGCGGCCGGCACGCGCGGATGACGCGGCGGTCACTCCGCGGCGTCCGACGGGCCGACCGGCGGCCCGGTACGCGCCCGGCTGCCGCGCATGGTCATCGCCTCGGGTGGCAGGTCGGCGAGCGGGCGCCGGGCAGCGATGTCACGCGCCCGGGCAAGGTTCACCGCGTCGTAGCCCTCGTCCATCCCCGGGGTCTCGAGGTAATACGTGACCCGTGCGAGCGATGGATGACGGAGCAGGTGGCCGAGACCGTCCGTGCCGATCCGGCCGGCTCCCAGGTGCTCGTGGCGGTCGAGATGCGAGCCCCGCTCGGTCTTCGAATCGTTGAGGTGGACCATGGCCAGCCGGTCCAGTCCGATCCGGGCGTCGAAGTCGGCGAGGAAGACATCGATCGCGTCGGGCTCGGACAGGTCGATCCCGGCGGCCCAGGCGTGCGCCGTGTCGATGCAGAACCCCAGGCGGCCGCGGGCGATGCCGCGGGCATCGGCGGCGTCGGCGATGGCGGCCAGGCCGGTGACATCGGTCCCCAGCCCGAATCCGCTTCCTGCCGAGTTCTCGAGGACGATCGCCGGGGCGTCGAGCCCGCCGTCGACCTCTGCCAGCACGAGCGCGAGCCCGTCCGCCAGACGGTTCGTCCCGAACTCGACGCCTGCGCCGCGGTGCGAACCGATGTGGACGTTGACGTAGCGCGCGGCGAAGCCGGGCGCCGCCCGGAGGTCGGAGGCGAGGACGCCCACCGACCGTCCGAACGAGTCCTCCTCCGGACCGGCGAGGTTGACCAGGTACGACGCGTGGACCGCGAGCGGGCGGATGTCGAACTCGGCCAGCCTCGCGCGAAACGCCTCTGCCTCGGGTGGTGGCTCGGCGCGCCGCCGCCAGGCGGTCGGGTTGTCGATGAAGACCTGGATCGCGTTGGCGCCGATCTCGTTGGCGCGGTCGACGGCGCGAACCATCCCGCCACCGAGCGGCAGGTGGGCGCCCGAGGCGTCGTCCATCGGGAAGCATTCGCGGCATGTTACGACGCGAGCGCCCGGGTGCACCCGCGCGCCCACCCGACCGGAAGCGGCCGACGCCTCCTACGGCGCTGCGCCTAACGGAGGCGCCTGCCGCTCCCGCCCGGGCGGCCACGACCACGAGCCGACGCCCGCGTACGAGTTCGAGTGTTTAGGAGCGGCCTGAGGCTGCTCTTGCGGGCGTCGGAGGTTCGGGTGCGGCCTTTGGTGTAGTCGCCGCCTATGGCTGGTTCGATGATGCCGAAGTCGCCGTCCTGGCGTTGGTAGAGGATGGCGATCCGTTCGGTCTCGGCGTTGACGAAGACGAAGAACTGGTGGCCCAGCTCCTGCATCGCTGCGACGGCGTCCTCCTCGAACATCGGCTCGATGGCGAAGCGCTTGACCTTGACGATGCGCGTTTCGCGGCCGGGCGCCGCCGAGCCATCGGCGAGGCGGCGGAGGATCTGCTTCTCCTCCTCGGGCCGGGCGCGCAGCCGCGGCTTCTCCTTGTAGTCGACGGCGATGCGCTCGGCCTTGTCGACGACGTCGTCGAGCGCCTCCTGGTAGCTCGCGCCCGTCGCGCGGCTGCGCAGGGACTGGCCGTGGACGACCAGCGTCAACTCTGCGACGTGCGATGTCGCGGCGCTCTTGTGGTGCTCGCTCCAGAGCTCCACGGTGGCATCGGTCCGATCGTCGAGCAGCCGGTCGATCCGTTTGAGCTTGCGCTCGGCGTACTCGCGGACGCGATCCGGGACCTCGGCGTTCTTGCCCTTGACGATCGTCCTCAAGCGAACCCCCCGGGCCACTGGTGCCCGTGCTGGTCCCGCCGCGGCGGCGCGAGGTCGCGTCGTGGACCGCCTGCGACCGAGTATACGCGTCTCGTCCGCCGGCCCGAATCACCGCTCGCGGGCGACCGCGATCGCGCTCACGGCGACTGCGCCGGCGTCCCGGAGCGCCGTCCCGCAGGCCGCCAGCGTCGCACCGGTGGTGACGACGTCGTCGACCAGCAGGACCCACCGTCCGGCGATGGCGGCCGCGTTGCCGCCCTCGTCCCGCCCCGCCCGGCACGCCGAACGCCCCGGCGACATTGGTCGCCCGCCGAGCCCGGCCGAGCTCGAATTGGGCGATCGTCGCTCGCCGGCGCTCGAGCGCTCGCACGACGGGCAGGCCGAGCTCGCGTGCGGCCACCTCCGCGATGAGGGCCGCCTGGTCGTAGCCGCGCTGTCGCTCGCGCTCGGCGTGCACGGGGACCGGCACCACGACCTGCGCACCGATGCCCACGCGCGCCCAGCGTCGCGCGACGGCCGCCCCGAACGGTTCCGCAAGACGTCGCTCACCCTTGTACTTGAGGTCGTGGAGTCCGTCGCGGACGACACCCGTGAACGGCCGCGCACCAGTCCAGCTGGAGGAGCGGCGCCGGGATGTCGGCGGGCAGCCCGAGCGGTGTGCCGCCCGGGCAGATCGAGCCGGGCGTCGAGCGCGGGCAGGCACGCGGGGCAGATCGGCGGGCCTTCGCGCCTGCAGCCGGAACAAGAGGCCGGGAACGCGAGATCGAGGGTCGCGGCCGTCAGCCGCCGGATCGCCGCCATCGCGACGATGATGGCGGCGTGCCCTTCACGCGGGCTTCGCTACGGCTTGGCGGGCTCCAGCGCGATCCGGTCGCCGACGGCGGTCCCGCTGCGGTCGATGGTGCCGACCGGCAGCTCCAGGACGCCGTTGGCGCCGCGGACGAGCGGCACGAGCCCGGTCCATGCGCGCAGCCCGCGGTGGACCGAGAGGACCGCCCGGGACTCCCGGCCATCGACGCCCGCTCCGTCCGGCTTGGCGAGGAACACGGCGTCGATCGCGAAGCGCATGAACATCATGTGGATGCCGTTCGTGCCGGTCAGCCACAGGCCCGTGTCCGGCTCGAGCGCGGGACGGCCCATCAGGCCCATGAACTTGGCCCACAGGCCATCGGCGACTTCCAGCCGCCCGGCCAGCTCGGTATCGCGATCGAGATTTCGGGCGCGCAGCACCGCGGCCATCGAGTGCTCCCGGATCCGGACCGGCTAGACCTTCAGGTTCTGGACGATGAGGATGATCGCCGGCCCGAGGATGACGATGAACAGCGACGGGAAGATGCAGCCGACCAGCGGGAACAGCATCTTGATCGGCGCCTTGGCGGCCTGCTCCTCGGCGCGCTGGCGGCGCTCGATGCGGAGCTGCTCGGACTGGACCTGGAGCACCTTCGAGATCGACACGCCGAGCTGCTCGGCCTGGATGATCGCGCCGATGAAGTTGGTCAGCGGCACGACCTCGGTCCGCGGCACGATGTCGCGCAGCGCTTCGCGGCGCGCCTTGCCGACCCGGACCTCGGCCAGCGCCCGGCGGAACTCGTCGGACAGCGGGCCCTGGAGCTTCTCGACGACCTTGCCCAGCGCGGCGTCGAAGCCGAGGCCGGCCCGCACGGAGATGGTCAGCAGGTCGAGCGCGTCCGGGATCATCAGCAGGATGGCCTTCTGGCGCGCCTTGACCTTGCGCCCGAGCCAGAACTCCGGGACGGTGTAGCCGAACAGCGCGCCGACGATCGGCATGAGGATGCCGCCGATGACGAACGGGAACCCGAGGAGGCCGACGATCCCGAAGAGCAGGAAGAACAGGATCGCGCCGATGATCGCGCCGATCGCCTTGATGCCGAGCCAGTCGGCGACGCGCAGGTCGCCCGGGTTGCCGGCCAGCGCAAGGCGTCTTCTCGGTCCGGTCGCTGAACGACGTGCTGGTGACCCGCGCGACGCTGCCCGACAGCCGGTTGGCCAGCGGGCGCAGCGTCCGCTCGAGCGAACGGCTGCTGGAGCTCGAGCTCCTCGAGGTTCTTGGCCTGCATGGACCCGAGCTGGGTCAGCCGGGCCTGGACGGGATCGACCGGCGAGCTGCCGGCGAGCCCGATGACGATGAGCAGGATCGCGCCGGCCGCAAGGGCCGCGACGACGATCGGCGAGGATGGGCATCGTCTAGACCTCGATGTCGACGATCTTGCGGATGAACATGAAGCCCATGAACATCATGAAACCGCCGAAGATCAGGATGACCACGCCGGCCGGGAGTCCGAGGATCGCCGGCGGATTGTCGAACATCGGCTTCATGAAGCCGGGTGCGGCGATGAACAGGAAGCCGGCCAGGCCGATCGGCAGGAAGCCGACGACGTAGCCGGACAGGCGCTGCTGCGCGGTCAGGGTCCGGATCTCGCCCTGGATCCGGACGCGCTCGCGGATCGTGTAGGCGATCGAGTCGAGGATCTCGGCGAGGTTGCCGCCGACCTGGTGCTGGATGCTGATCGCCGTCGCCATCAGCTCGAGGTCGTCCGAGCGCACGCGTCGGACCATGTTCTCGAGCGCCTGGTCGAACGGCAGGCCGAGGTTGACCTCGCGGATGACGCGCCCGAACTCGGTCGAGATCGGCGGCCGCGACTCGCGGACGACCAGCTCGATCGCCTGCAGGAACGACGAGCCGGCACGCAGGGCGTTGGCGATGAGCGTGATCGTGTCGGGGAGCTGCTTGTTGAATGCCCCGAGCCGGCCGGACTTGCGACGGCCCAGCCAGAAGCGCGGGAGCATGAACCCGATGAACCCGCCGATCAGCAGGAACGAGCGGGATTGCCGAGTGCCGGCACGATCGGCGAGAGGAGGAGCATCGCCAGCGGGATGCCGACGATCGCCGCCGGCCCAGATGAGCAGGAACTCGGATGGCTTGAGCTTGAGGTCGGCGCGGGCGATGTCGCGGGCGAGGTTCGCCCCGAAGTCGCGCTGCTCGACGACCCTGTTGAGGTTGTTGAGGGTCGCGCTCTGCGCGATCAGCTCGGCCGACGCCGCCCTGGCCCGACGACGAGACCTTGGCCGCCTCGTTGCGGCTTGGACGCATAGCGCTCCAGGCGATCGGAGATGCCCGACCTGCCGGAGCTCGGCGACGCCGACCGCGATCAGGATGATCGCCAGAGCGGCGACGGCGGCGATCGCGAGCGCCATGGTGTCCACGGGTCGTCAGCTCCTTCCGCGGGCCTAGTAGGTGAACCCGAACAGGCCGGGCGGGAGATTGATCCCCATCACCTCGAACTTCTCGACGAACTTGGGCCGGATCCCGGTCGGCTTGAGCCGGCCCTGGATCTTGCCTTCGACGACGCCGGTCTGCTCGAAGATGAACACGTCCTGCATGACGATGACGTCACCTTCCATGCCCTGGACCTCGGTGATGTTGACGATCTTGCGGGTGCCGTCCTTGAGGCGGCGACTGCTGGACGATGAGGTCGACCGCGGAGGCGACCTGCTCGCGGATGGCCCGCAGCGGCAGGTCGACGCCGGCCATCAGGACCATCGTCTCGAGCCGGGACAGCATGTCGCGCGGTGAGTTGGCGTGGCCGGTGGACATCGAGCCGTCGTGGCCGGTGTTCATGGCCTGGAGCATGTCGAGCGCTTCGCCCGAGCGGCACTCCCCGACGATGATGCGGTCGGGCCGCATGCGCAGGGCGTTGCGGACGAGCTCGCGGATCGGGATCGCGCCCTTGCCCTCGATGTTGGGCGGCCGCGACTCGAGGGTGACGACGTGTTCCTGGCGGAGCTGGAGCTCGGCGGCGTCCTCGATCGTGACGATCCGCTCGTCGTTCGGGATGAACGACGACAGGACGTTGAGGGTCGTGGTCTTGCCGGAGCCGGTGCCGCCGGAGACGAAGATGTTCAGGCGAGCCTCCACGCATGCTCGAAGGAAGTCGAACATGTCTGCGGTGGCGGTGCCGAAACGGATGAGGTCGTCGACGGTGAACGGCGATGGCCGAGAACTTCCGGATGGTGATGACCGGGCCGACCAATGACAGCGGCGGGATGATGGCGTTGACGCGGGAGCCGTCGGTGAGGCGGGCGTCGACCATCGGCGACGACTCGTCGACGCGGCGACCGATCGGGGCGATGATCCGGTCGATGATGCGCATGACGTGGTCGTCGTTCTGGAAGACGACGTTGGTGAGCTCGAGCTTGCCGGAGCGCTCGATGTAGACCTGGCGCGGGCCGTTGACCATGATCTCGGTGATGGACTCGTCGCGCAGCAGCGGCTCGAGCGGCCCGAGGCCGATGATCTCGTCGGTGATCTGCTCGAGCATCCGGACGCGCTCGGCACGGGTCAGCGCGAGGCCTTCCTCGTCGATGACCTTGCCGAAGATCTCCTCGATCTGGCGCCGGACCTCGACCTGGTTGGACAGGTCGAGCTTCGGGTCCAGGTCCTGGATGACCCGGTTCTGGATGCGGAACTTGACGTCCCGGAAGGATTCACGGACGGGGGCCTGGCTGGTCAGCCGGCCCGTCGTCGCCAGCGTGGGCGGCACGCCACCCGGCGCGGCCGGCACGTTGGAACGCCGGCGTCGGTGGAGCCGCGGGCGCCGGCGCCCGGCGCACCGGTGGCTCCCGGTCGAGCGCTCTCGATCCGCTTCAGGAGGGACATCGCCTACACCCCTTTTCGCCCCGAGGGGCTTGCTGTGACTGCACTCATCGCCATGCGAAGAGCGACTTCTTCTGGGTCGACTTCCGGTCGGCCGTGACGGTTGTGGTCGACCGTTCCCCGACGACGGATCGGGCCAACCGGCAGGATGTCCTGGGAGACCTGCGCCTCCCGATTGGAGAGGAAGAAGGGTACTCCCCGGTTGAGCGCGTACACCACGCTCCGGCCGTCGCTGACGATCGTCTCATCGACCTTCCGGCCGATCGAATGCTCGACGTCGGCGACCCGGATGCCGAGCGCCGAGTCGGCGCGGTTGAGGACCAGGCGGACCTTGCCCGCCTCGTAGCCGAGCTGCTCGGCGACCTCGAGGAAGAGGCGCATGTTCTTGATGCTCGTGATCTCGAGGCTGAGCATCGTCAGGATCGACGTCTGCCGCGTCGAGCACGGCCAGGGTCGTGTCGTTGAAGAACGACGGTGCAGTCGACGACGACCAGGTCGTGGGTCCGGCGGAGCGCCTCGAGGATCTTCTTGACCCCGGACGCGGTGATCATCTCGGCCGTCTCGGGAGACGGCGGCGCGAGCAGGACCTGGATCCCGGCCGTGTGGTCGATCAGGAACGTGTCGAGCGAATCCGGCTCGCCGGTCTCGAGCTCCGGGATGAGGTCGGCGATGGACTTGCTCTTCGGGTTCAGGTTGAGCAGGACGCCGACGTCGCCGAACTGGAACGAGGCGTCCATGATCACGACCTTCTTGCCGAGCTCCGTGGCGGCCGCCACGGCGAGGTTGACGGCCAACGTCGTCCGTCCGACGCCGCCCTTCGGGCTGAAGACGGCGACGACCAGGCCCGGCTCGCCCGGATCACCGGATCGCGCGCCGGATCCGCCGTTCGAACCGGCGGCCGTCGCGGCCGGCATGACCGCCATGCGGCTCATCTTCTCGCGCTCGCGGGTGTTGACCTGCCGGATCGAGGCGGTGAGCTCGTCGCTGCTGAACGGCTTGACCAGGAACTCGCGGGCGCCGGCCAGCATCGAGCGGCGCAGGTAGTCGGCCTCGCCCTGGACCGACATCATCACGACGGCCGCGGTGGGGACCGCCGACGACAGCTGCTCCGTGGCCGCGATGCCGTCCATGTCCGGCATGTTGATGTCCATCAGGACCACGTCCGGGTTGAGCCGGCCGGCCATCTCGAGCGCCTCGCGACCGGACGACGCCGAGCCGACCACGTCGATGTCGCCCTCGAAGCCGAGCAGCTTCGTCAGGTGATCGCGGGTCTCTGGGATGTCGTCGACGACGAGGACACGGATCTGGTCGGCCATCTCGCTCTGGTTGGTCCTTGAGGCTGTCTATGCGATGGATGGTGTCGTTGGTCGGAGGACGACGGGCGCTGGACCCTCGGTCCGATCCGCCCGTCGTCTTGTTCTGTTCCTGACGTCGCGACGACGACCTACGGCTTGCCGCTCGGCAGCACCGTCTGGATGATCTGCGGCGGCAGGACGCCGTACGAGTCGATGAGGGTCTTGAGGATGATGCCGGTCGTCTGCGCCGTCGGTCGGCGGGATCGGCTGGCC
This sequence comes from uncultured Chloroflexia bacterium, assembly GCA_963797685.1. Taxonomy (GTDB): domain Bacteria; phylum Chloroflexota; class Limnocylindria; order Limnocylindrales; family CSP1-4; genus SPCO01. Next base: position 75,831 of record CAWCQK010000003.1, read on the forward strand.
CGTGGTCGGATCGATGAAGTCATTGGGCGATCGCAGGGCGAGCGTCACGTTGCCGTCCATCTGGGCGAACTTGAGGACTTCGGACTGCTGGGCGCTGACCGCCAGGACCACGATCTCCTGCTGGCCGTTGAGGGCCGTGCTCGGTCCGCTCGTGCGTTCCCGAAGGCGCAGGCGAGGCCGGCGTGCCGTTGTCGGGCGCAGGCGCGACCGGCGGCAGCAGCGTGCCCATGACCTGGAGGCCCTGGAGGAGGAGCTTCACGCTCGTGCTGTTGAGGCCGGAGACGACGGTGATCGACTTGTCGGTCGGGTTGATGGTGGTGACCGGGAAGTCGGTCAGGCCGACGACCATGTCCACGTAATCACCGGTCTTGATGACCGTGCCGACGCCGCTGACCTGGTCCACCTGGACCGCCATGCAGCGCAGGGTCGCCGGGCATTCGAGGTTGCCGATCTGGCCCGGACTGCCACCGCTCGTGGTGGCGCTCGTCGACCTGGGCGCCGCTGGCCACGGCCTGGCGCGCGATCTGCCCGACGACCTGTGACGGGTCGGTGATAGGCACCCGGCAGGATCGCGGTCAGATCGAGCGTGATCACCGTCAGCTCGTCCGCCGTGATCCGCGTCGAGAGCGGGATGTCCGTCGCGGCGACGACGACGGGCCCGGTCGTGGGCGGCGGCGGTCGGCGTGCTGCCGCCTGTGCTGTTTCCTCGGGCGAGCAGCAGGATCCCCACGAACGCGATGATCGCCAGGAAGACCCCGACGAGCAAGACGAGGCGATTCGAGCGCTTCAAGTTGGTTCTCCCCGAAGAAGGATTTGTGTGACAGGTGGCACCACTCTAGCACCGCCCAAGAGCCGCGCGACTATACCAAAGGGCTAGGACCATTAGGAGGAAACGGCAGGAAATCCTGCACGCGGCAAGGAATCTCTGCAAGGTTGCCCCAGGTCCCGCGACGCACCTGCTCCGACCGGTCCAGGGGCCAATGACGACGGCCCGCCGGAGGTCCGACGGGCCGTGAAGAACTGGTCGTTCGCGCCCTACGGTGCGACAGAGTTGAGTGTGCTTCCGATGGTGCTGAGCTTGTCGCTGATCTGACTGCCCAGGAAGAGCAAGGCGACGATGGCGGTGATGGCGATGAGAGCCAGGATGAGAGCGTATTCCGCGAGGCCCTGACCGTCTTCAGAACGACGGACGCGATCGATGATGGGGATGCGATCGATGATGGCGAGGATGCGATAGAGCGCGGTCATGGAGTTCACCTCCTTTCCGGCTGGATTTTAGTGTCCGGTGCTGCGAGGACGCGGTGGCCCGGAAGTCCTGCGTCCACCCCAACATAGGGTCATGGCAGGGACTGTCAATAGTCCGATGGTGCGGTACCGGGACGCACCCACCAGCGCCCAAGAATGACAAACCGCCGGAGCCTCGCGGCGCCGGCGGTCGTGTCGTATCGGTGACGCTTGGCTAGACCGAGCTGCCGACCGTGCTCAGGATCTTGCTGACCTGGCTGCCCAGGAAGATCAGGGCGACGATCGCGACGATGGCGATAAGGGCGAGGATCAGCGCGTACTCGGCAAGGCCCTGGCCTTCCTCGTCACGATGAAGGAAATTCATGATTGCGAAATAGATCGAAGTCATTGTGTGAAGCCACCTCCTTTCTTCGAAGCTCCCCGGCGGGCCGAGGGCTGGGACAAGGTACGGGCCGGATGTCGAGCCGTCAAGCCCGTCGTGAGCCGCATTCGGAGCTGGACCACTCCGGACCGACCCTCTCACGCAGGACATGAAAAAGCGCCGGTGCCAACTGGAACCGGCGCTCTTGGTGCTTCGGCGGGTCCGTGCTAGACGGAGCTGCCGACCGTGCTCAGGATCGTGCTGACCTGGCTGCCCAGGAAGATCAGGGCGACGATCGCGACGATGGCGATGAGTGCGAGGATCAGTGCGTATTCCGCGAGGCCCTGGCCGTCCTCGCGGTCGAGAACTCGATCGAAGGCATGTGCGAGTGAAGTCATCCGGATCCACCTTCCATCTGCGTCGTTCGTGATCCCCGGACCGCCGACGATACAAATGGCGGAGGACCCTGTCAAAGGCGTACGCGATCAACCGGTGCGTCGCACGAACCGCCGATGACGCACGAACCGCCGGTCGGAGACCGGCGGTTCGATGACTGACGATGGGTCGGTCCGTGCTAGACGGAGCTACCGACCGTGCTCAGGATCGTGCTGACCTGGCTGCCCAGGAAGATCAGGGCGACGATCGCGACGATGGCGATGAGTGCGAGGATCAGTGCGTATTCCGCGAGGCCCTGGCCTTCGTCGCGGTTCGAGAACCGATCGAGGATGATCTGAAGATACGCCATTGGAGTTCACCTCCTTTCGTCTGGATTGCCCCCGTAACGCGAACCGCCGGATCCACTGTGGATCCGGCGGATCGGTCTGTGATCTGACCTGGACCGGAACTAGACCGAGCTGCCGACCGTGCTCAGGATCTTGCTGACCTGGCCGCCCAGGAAGATGAGGGCGACGATCGCCACGATCGCGATGAGGGCGAGGATCAGCGCGTACTCGGCCAGCCCCTGGCCTTCCTCATCCCGGCTGAGGGCATTGAGGACCTTGAGATACAGGTCGTTGACGATGGCCATTTGCGGCATACCTCCCTGATGAGTTCCGCCCCCGAATGAGAGCAGCGCCACTATAGGGAGAGGCAGGCGCGCGGCACACTAGGTTGATAGTCCCGGGCCGCGACCCCGGACTCTTGGGTCGGGCCGTCAGCTACCGGTGGCCGCGTCGATGGAGCTGGCGATGAACCCGAGGACCTGCGCCAGCGTGCCGCCGAAGACCCCGAGGATCAGCACCGTGAACAGGCTGGTCAGCGTCAGGATGAGTCCGTACTCGACCAGGCCCTGCCCTTCCGCCATGAGACGCCGCGGAAACGTCATCCCACCGGAGCGGGCGGCTGGGCCGCAGGCAGCTCGCCCACGAGCCGCAGCTCGGCGCCGTCGGCGGACAGCTCCGCGACCAAGCCGAGCGTCGAGGCCCTGCTCTGGATCTCGCGCCAGGTCGACGGCGGCAGGACCACGATCGCTTCACGCCGGGCGGCTTCGACCGCGTCGCGCGCATCCGCGCGGCGATCCTCCATCATCGCCGCGAGGGCGGGTGGCAGGTCCTTGTCATCGCCGGCATCGGGCGTCAGGTCGCCCGGCGCTTCGGCCGCGTTCCGTGAGGCCGAGACCGTCGCCTCGACCTGGTCGGACCAGTCGAGACGGACCGACACCCGCTCCGCCCGTACGCTCAGGTAGGCGGCCATCGCCTCGTCGAGGATCCGGAACAGGCCGCTCTCGAGGTCCATCGGGAGCCGCCGGTCCGGACCCATCGAGTCGAAGTCGACCGGGACGCCCGCCCGCCGCCCGCGTTCCCGCGCCGCCCGCTTGAGGGTCGGCACGAGCCCGAGGTCGTCGAGCACCATCGGGCGCACGTCGAAGATGAACGACTTGGTCGCCTCGAGCGTCTGCTGGACCATGGCCACCAGCTGGCGGACCTCGGCGCCAGCCCGTGCAGGGTCGGTCGCGACCAGGCGCTCGACGATCTGCGCCTGGAGGACGATGTTGGTCAGGCTCTGGGCCGGGCCATCGTGCATCGCCCGCGCGATCTCGCGGCGAAGGTCCTCCTGGGCGCCAAGCAGCAGGCGTGAGACCGCGGGCGGGATCACCGGTGTCGGTGGATGCGTGTCGCCTGGGCCTTGGCCCCGGCCCCCTTGGCCGCCTTGGCCGTGGCGGGAACGTCGCCGAACGTCCCGAGCGTCTCGACATACCCGGCGAGCGCATCGTGGTACCGACCGAGCGCGCGTCGCTTGCCCTCGAGCACGTCGACCTGCGATTCCATCAGCGCGGCTCGCTTGGTCAGCAGGACGAGCTGGGCGTTGAGATCGGCCGAGACGGTCGGGTCGAGGGTCGTCCCGGCCGACGTGGCCGCCGCCGTCGCGGCCGTCAGCTTCTCCCCGGCTGCGACCCGACGTGCCTCGTGACGGGTCGGCCTCCGTGCGGGCCTGCACGATCAGCAGATCGACCTCCGCCAACTCGCTCTCGAGTTGCGCCAACGTCTCGGCCATCCGCTCGGACAGCTCCGGCAGGGTGGTCGGCAGAGGCGGCGCGGGAGCGAGGTCGGTCATGGTCGCGGTCGTGGTGCTGATCAGTCTTCCGGCATCCGGATCCAGCCCTGGCGCATCGCGTAGACGACGGCCTGGGTCCGGTCGTTGACGGACAGCTTGCGCAGGATCGAGCTCATGTGGTTCTTGACGGTCTGCTCGCTGATCGACAGCGCGTAGGCGACCTGCTTGTTGGTCATGCCCTGGGCGATGTTGTCGAGGATCTCGACCTCGCGCGGGGAGAGCGGCGCGAAGATCGGGGCGGCGTCCTGGCCGTAGACGGCCAGCTCGCGGAACTCCTTGAGGACGCGCGAGGCGACGGCCGGCTTGGAGAAGACCTTGTCGTTGATGAGGTACTCGCCGGCGACGACGCGGCGGATGATCGTGACGAGGTCGTCCGGGCCGACGTCCTTGAGGATGAACGCCGCCGCGCCCGCCTTGATGGCGTCGAACAGGGCGTCCTCGTCCTCGGTCTGGGCGAGCACGATGATCCCGGTCGAGGGCAGCTCGCGCTTGATCCGCTGGGTCGTCTCGATGCCGCCCGGGGAGGGCAGCGACAGGTCCATCAGGATGATGTCCGGCGAGGTCTCCAGGGCGCGGTCGATGGCGCCGCGCGAATCCTCGGCCTCGGCCACGATCTCGAAGTCGGGCTCGTGCCCGAGGATGTTGGCGATCCCCATCCGGAACAGGGCGTGGTCGTCGACGACGAGGATCCTCGTGACCTCCTCGGCGGTGCGACGATCCGGACCGCCGCGCCGACGATCTGGCCCGCTGTAGTCCATGGCAGTCATTGACTCTCCTCTCCCGTGGCGGGTCCGGTCGGGATCGCCAGGCGGACGACGGTCCCGCCGTCCGGCCGCGATCGTACGTCGAAACGGGCGCCGATCAGCTCGGCACGCTCGCGCATGAACTGAAGCCCGAAGTTCCGGCGGCCACGGGCCGCCACCGCCCCCACATCGAACCCCCGGCCGTCGTCACGCACCTCGAGCGACCAGTCGTCGTCGTCGAGACGGGTCGCCACGACGACGTTGCTCGCCTCGGCGTGCTTGCGGACATTCTGAAGCGCCTCCTGGGCTACCCGCAGGGCGACGGTGCGCTGGCCGTCGCTCAGGATATCGGTCGGGGCCGTCAGGTCGAGCGTGATCTCGATCCCGGTCAGCGTCCGCGTGTACTCGGCGGAGTCGGCGATCGCGCCATCGAGACCGAGCTGGTCGAGCATCGGCGGTCGGAGCTGGCTGATGAACGCGCGGACGTCGCCGAGCTCGCGGCGCAGCAGCTCGCGCAGGAGCTGCAGCTCGGTGCGGGCCAGCATCGGGTCCGAGTCGATGACGCGTTCGATGTACTCGACCTGGAAGATCGTGTTGCTGAGCGCCTGGGCGGGGCCGTCGTGGATCTCCTGGGCCAGTCGCGAGCGCTCGGCCTCCTGCGCCTCGACGATCCGCATCTGGACGTCGCCCGCGGTCGCCGGTCCGCCGACCTCGGTCAGCAGCGTCGCGTCGCCGCGTTCGAGGAACAGCCAGGTCCGCTCGAGGGTCCGCTCGGCGAGCTCGAGCTTGGCCAGCTCGGCCTGGTGGTCGCCGAGGTCCGCGGTCAGCGTGTCGACGTCGCCGCGGAGCGTCCGCCGGCGGGCATCATCGGCGCCGGCCTCGGCCGCGTCCGCGGCGCGATCGATGGGTGCCGTGCTGGTGACCCGCACGCCGTCCGGCGGCGCGCGATCGACGAGGTCGAGCTGGTCGCGCAGCTCCTGCCAGCGACCGAGGGAGTCGGAATAGGCCTCCCGGTAGCGCTCGCGCACGCTGCGCAATGTGTTCGCGCTGTAGCCGACCGCCGCCTTCGCCTCCGCGTGGAGTCCGTCGAAGCGGCTGTCCCGTGGATCGGTCCCGGCGCGTGCTGGCTCCATCGGACTGTGAGTATAGGGGTCGCCTTTCATGGGCAGACGACCTCGAACGCGCGGACGCCGGCCAGGGCGTCGCCGGGAGATCGGCTCGGTGCCGCACCGAGGTCCAGCTCGTGGAAGCAGGCGCTGCCGTCGACGCCGGCATCGAGGATCGTGCGGCCAGTGGGTGCTGTCGGCGTCGATGCAGGACGACCAGCTTGGCGCCGAAGGTCGAGGCCAGGTCGAGGACGTCGCGCGGCGGCTCATCGGGGAGTGCCAGGGCGTCGATCCGCTGCGTCTCCGCCATCCAGATCGGGAAGTTGGTGATGACCGGGCCGCTGGAGCCGTCCAGCGGGTGGCCGATGTCCGACCATCGCCGCGGCCAGCTGGCGGTACTGGTCCGCCGTGCCGCTCGAGCCCGCACCGAACGACGGCAGCAGCGCGACCGAGAACAGCAGCGACCCGAAGATCCCGAGCAGCGGTCCGAGCCAGGCGACCGGCCGGGTCCAGCCCTGCCGCGCGCCGACCCAGGCGATGAGCGCATCGAGCGCGAGCAGCGCCGACACGACCAGCAGCACCTGGAACGGACCGGCGGCGTGGAGGAACGTGCCCCACGTCGTGGCGACCGGGAAGACCAGGGTCGTCACCAGGAAGGCAGCGAAGCTGACGATGACCAGCGGCCGGATCGCGGCGCCGCGGATCGCCCACGGCAGCCCGATGAAGCCGATCAGCGAGACGGGCAGGCCGGGCAGCAGCAGGACGCTGAACAGGTTGTGGACGAAGCCGTCGACCCGCATCCCGACCAGCCGGGCCGGGCCGACGGCGAGGTAGCGGGCGAGCGTCGGCGGATCGTTCCAGGCGAAGATGTCGAAGCCGCTGATCGAGAAGGCGTTGGCCACGGCCTGCCCGGGAAACGGGCTGCCGAACGTCGAGCCAGTCGCGGATCGCCCACGGCAGGAAGACGAGGAACGCGACCGCCGCGACGGCTGCGATCAGCCCGGCCCGTGCCCGGCGGTCCAGGCCGGCGATCCCGGCGGCCACGATGAGCCACGCCAGGCCGAGGTAGATGGCCTCGTTCCGGGTCAGCGCGGCCAGCCCGATGAGCACGCCCAGACCGACGACCCGCAGGTCGAGGAGGCGGCCGCCGCGTGGCGCGCGGGCGATGCGCGCCATGACCAGGCAGGCGCGCCAGGGCGAGGACGGCGAACGGCATCGTCGAGTCGGGGAGGGCCGAGTGGAGCAGCAGCGGCAGGTAGACCGCGCAGGTCAGCCCGGTGCCGATGGCCAGCACGCGGGCCCGGCCCTGCGGCAGCCCGCGTTCCGTCGGCGACGTCCGCGGCGAGTCGCCAGGCGAGGACCGGCACGAGCGCTCCCAGCACGACCGACGACCACTGGGCGGCCGCGAACGTCGGCGCCGAGGAGCGCCATCGGGATCGCGGCCAGCAGCGATGGCAGCGGCAGCCACACCTCGAACGCGTCGCCGCGGGAACGACGAGCGGCGGTGTCTGGTAGCTCCACAGGGCATCCGACACGAGGCCGCGGCCCTCGACGAGGTTGCGCGCGACGCCGAAGTAGTAGGCGGTGTCCTCGGGCTTCGGGAAGACGATCTGCGACGCGAACAGGACGCGAGCCACGAACGCGACGGCGAAGATCCCGACCGCGGAGGCGATCGCCTCGCGCCGTGTCACGGGGCGGCCAGCGCGGCCGGCTCCGGCAGCACCGGGTAGACCGCCAGCTGGGTCGGTGTCCCCTGGCTCATGATCGGCGGGCCGAGCCAGTCGGGCAGCGGGGCGCCGTCGAGGATGGGCGCGACCGAGCTGACGGCATCGTCCCGGTCGAGGACCAGCCAGCGGATGTCGTACGCGCGGGCGACGTCGTGGATCGTGTCGAGCGGGTCGTTGACCAGCACCACGCCGCCGTGGCCCGACCAGTACTTCGTGCTCGACGCGTCGATCGACATGACCCGGTCGCTCGGCGGGGCGCCGGCGGCGTCGAGCGCGGCGGCCACCGCCTTGTGCTGGTCGGTACGGTCCGTCCAGGCGGCGTGGACCGCGAGCGAGCCGAGGATCGCGGCCCCGACCGCGAACGCGATGGTCGCGCCCCCGAACACGCGCAGCGCAAGGTCCTTGTCCCAGGTCGGCCGGCGGGCAGCCACCCAGCCGATGGCGATGACGATGCCCTCGAGCGCGAGGATGTAGCTGTACGGCGCGAGCGCGACGGCCGAATGGATGAACGTCCCGCCCGGGACGTGGACCGCCGACACCAGGGCCGAGAACGCGAACAGGATCGCCGCGTAGACGAAGAACGGCCCGAAGTCGGTCGAGCGGCGGCGCGCCCAGCCACCGACGATCATCGTCGGGGCGAGGACGAAGCCGCAGACCAGGGTCAGGTAGATGAAGATGGCCGCGACCGCGCCACCGATCCGGGTCATGATCAGCGGGCCGATCCCCATCCCGAGCAGGTGGTCGAGGGTGGCCGGGATGGTGATGCTGTTCCACTCCCCGATGTCGCGGATGAACAGGACCTTGCCCGAGGTCGTCGACGGCGAGAGCGAGCCGAAGACGGCCAGCTGGCGGATCCACCACGGCGCCATGACGAGGACGAAGACGGCCACCGCGCCGACCGCCGCCCCGAACGGGATCGTCGGGCGCCGGGCGCCGGCGGAACGCCACGCGCGCCAGCGATCGAACAGGAAGACGAGGCCCAGCGAGACGAGCACGAACAGCCCGTCCGTGCGGGCGAGCGTCGCGAGTCCGGCGAACAGCCCGGCCAGGACGAACGACCGCCCGGGGTGGCCGGTCGCGCGAAGGCCGCGGGCGGCCATCCACAGCGACGCGATGACGAGCGGCTGGTACAGCGAGAAGTTGTCGGGCTGGGCCATGTAGACGGTGGACAGGAGCGGGATCGCCACCAGGACTCCGGCCCCGATCGCCACGAACCGGCGGGCGCCGGCGTCCCGGGCGATCGCCCACGTCAGCGGCGCCGCGATCGAGCCGATCAGCGCGAACGGGAGGGCCGACGCCCAGGCGACGTCACCGAAGATCGCCAGGAACGGCACCTGGACGATCGAGGCGAGCGGCATCCAGTGCGCGTTCGAGGGGATCGGCAGGGTGGGGACGGCCGGGATCTTGCCACCGACCTCGGGGAAGATCCAGATGAAGTCGACGTTGAACCCCTGGCCGGCGTGGAGGGCGCGAGCGACGTCCACGTAGTAGGCGGAATCGGGGTAGGCCGGGTCCGGGAAATGCCAGATCAGGAGCCCGCGGACGAGGAGGGCGAGCCCATATAACAGCAACGGGGTACGCACGGCCGGTGCAGAGTAGCACCGGGTCCCGATCGTGCCGACCGGTACGAATGGCCGACCGGAATGCCCCGTGGCGTCCAGAAGTCGGCCTCAATGCACGCCTGGATGCGCGATGATCCGCCAACGTTGCCACAGGCATCGTCGCGCGTGCGACGAGACGCTCGATGGATGCTGCGCGGGGATCGAGCCGCGGAGGAGAGCGCCCGCTGCCATCGAGGCGTCGAACTCGGACAGCGGTGCAAGCGGGGGTGGAACCGGCGCATGATCGGGCGCTCGACGAAACGGTACGAAGCTTGGCGCGAGGACTGATCGGCACGATCCGAGCGGCGCCTAGCTCGGAAAGACGACCGCAGTCGAGCGATGATCGAGTGGCGTGATCCCGAGCGCTCGGACGGGTCCACCGACACCAGCAGTCCGCACGATCAGGCCGGCTGCCAGACTCGCCGGTGACGGATGCAGGCTAGTCCGACTCACGCCCATGGGCGTCGGCACCGCGTCCAGCGCCGCCGGCGCCGCCGGCTGATCGCGTCGCCGTTCGAGTATCGGAACTGGCCGCTCGCGATGTAGATCGCGGCTCCCCGCACGGCGACAACGAGCGCGATCGGCGTGATGCCGGCTGCGCCCGGCGCCGACGAGGATCACGAGCGGCCATACGACATAGGACTGCTCCTCGATGGCGAGGCTCGCAGGTCGACCGAGGTTTGCCTGGCTGGTCGCCGGCACCAGTCGGACGAGTAGGACGAGCGCCGCGAGCGCCGACGGGTGCGATCTGGGCGCTGCGCCGATGTCGTGGGCCTCGGCGATGCGAGGCGACAGGAGCAGCGCCGTGGCCGTGATCGGCGCTCGACGTCGGTAGAAGCCGCAGGTCGATCGCCTCCGTCGCGTGATACTCGCGGCTGCGATAGCCCGACAGCACGAAGAACATCGCACGCCGCGGACCCGAAGTCGGTGGATCTCCGCGATCGAGCAATGCCGCGACTGTGGCGCGGACGACGGACCAGTCGAGATCGCCAGCTCGTCGCTGGCCGTCGAGGTTCAGACGATGCGCGTCAGCCGCCGGCGAGCCATCGAAGGACGACAATCTGGCGCACGCGACGGATGCGCGAGCCGGCGTTGGCGGACGCCGGCGAAGCGACGTCGCCAGTACGATGGAACGCTCCGTGCGCTGATGGGGGCCGTACTTGAGTACCGGCGACTCGGAGACTCAAGCGTCTTGCGGAACTTGGCATCGCGCAGAGGCGACGCCATTCGATCGCGCCAGACCGATCGAGGCCGACGACGCCGATGTGCCGAGTCCGACGCCTCACGTCAGGACGCCAGCGCGACTCACCCGATCTCACCCATCGGTCGCGCGCCTCGTCCGGCCGCAGCCAGGCGATGACCGGGATCGCGACAACGGGAACTCGGTGATCGAGTAGAACGGCCCGCCGCGGCCATCGACCGGGTTCGTCTGCGCATCGAGCAGGACCTGCGGATACAGGAGGGTCGCGGCCAGGAACGGCAGTGAGGCCAGGAGCAGCACCAGGATCATCAGCCACCAGCGGCGGTCCTGCATCCCGACCAGCGCGAACGGGATGATCGTCGGCTTGATGACGGCCAGAGCGGCGGGCCACCACCAGAGCGTCCCGAGCGCGACCGCCGCCGTCGCCCAGATGACGGGGTTGCCAAAGACGAACTTGGCCGGCGAGTAGGGCCACGCGATGCACAGGGCGATCAGGACCCACGCCCACGGCCCCGGGCGATGACGCCACACGACCCACCCGATGATCGCGGCCGGGATGATCGTCCACACCCACGGCCCGATGTACCGGAACGGGAACAACAGGTACATCAGCACCGGCGGATAGAGCACGTCGCCGAGCTCGATCGGATAGGGCCCGGTCAATTGGCGCGCCTGGTACCAGGGTCCGCCCGCCATGAAACGGTCGAGCGCGCCCATGTAGATCCCGTAGTCGATCGCAAACGAGCGGGCGAACCAGTCGGTCGCGGTGATGAGCGCGAAGGCCCAGATGACGACCGTCAGCGTCAGCAGGCCGAGGGCGATCGCCCAGCCCGATTCGGCGCGCCCGAGCTGTCTGGAATCTGGTCGATCGCATCGGCGCGAGAATGCGGTGGTGGAGGCCAGACGCGGGACCATGGAGGAGCGGGCGCTACCATGCGGGCGTGACGTCGACGACCGGCCGCCCAACCGCGTCCGGGCGGTCCGCGACGGGGCCGTCATCGCGGGGCTGCTTTCCTCGGCTACCTGTTCGTCGTCGTCGCGCCGAAGGCGGGAACGGTCGGCTTCGACGCGTTCGCGTACTGGAATGTGAACGCGGCCAACCCGTACCAGGTCGGCGTCGGCGGGCTCGGCGCGTTCAACTACACGCCGCCGATCGCGTGGCTGTTCGGTCCGTTCGGCGCGCTCGAGTGGCCGACGTTCCTGTGGATCTGGCTGGCCCTGCTGGTCGGCAACCTGATCTGGCTCGGCGGTCGCGGCGTGCGGGTCCTCTGGCTGCTGGCGTTCCCGCCGGTCGCGTTGGAGCTGTATCACGGCAACATCCACCTGTGGATCGCGGCCGCGATCGTGCTCGGGTTCCGCTACCCGTGGACGTGGGGCTTCGTGCTGCTGACCAAGGTCACGCCGGGGATCGGGCTGCTGTGGTTCGCCGTGCGGCGCGAGTGGCGGGCGCTCGGGATCGCGCTCGGCGTGACCGGCGCGATCGTGGCCGTCTCGCTGGTCCTGAACGCGCAGCTGTGGCGCGAGTGGGTCGCCTTCATCGGCTCGACCCCCGAGGGCGGGTCCGTGGCGCAGTTCAACATCCCGATCCCGCTGTGGATCCGGTTGCCGGCGGCCGCCGCGCTCGTCGCCTGGGGCGGGTTGACCGACCGGCGCTGGACGGTGCCGGTGGCGGCGACGCTGGCGCTGCCTGTCCTGTGGGTCAGCGGGTTCGCGATCTGCGCGGCGCTGGCCGCCGAGTCGATGTGGCCGGCCGGAAGGCAGCGACGCAGCTCGGGGCGAGTCACCGCGGGTCGGGCAGGTCCCGGCGGCAGGGGCGGACCTTCGCGTCACATAGACTGTGCGGGTCGCACCGACTACCATGCGCCGGTGATAATCCCCACGGCGTGGCACGGCCGCGGCCCCGTCGATTCACTGCACGCGATTCGCGACGCAGTTCGTGCGCCCGCTGCGCCGGCCGTGACCGGGCTGCGCCTGCTCCTGTCGAGCTCGCGCATCACCGTCGCCGATGGAGCGGTCTGGCTGGCCATCGGCCAGGGGCTGCTGTTCGGTGGCGTCTGCCTGCTGTTCGGGATCTGGGTGGCCCGCGCGGTCGGTCTGCTCGACGTCCGATGCGCCGGCCGGGGAGACCCTCGGCGTCGGTCTGGCGTCGGGGCTGATGGTCCTCGCCGCCTGGTGGGCCGCGATCTGGTCGGGCGGGCGGAGCTCATTCACCCCGGTGGCGGTCGGCTTCGCGATCGCCATCGTCCTCGCAGTGGTGCGGCGGCCCGCTCCGGCGCCCGCCTCCGCGGCAGACGTCGACGCCGAGGTCGATGGACCCGACCGAGCGGCGTCGCGCTGGTCGACGCAACCGGCCCTTGGTCCTCGCCGCTCTCGGCCGGTGGCGTATTCGTCGTCGCGGTCGCGCTCCTCTACGGAGCGACGATGGCGCCGAGCCCGCGCGACGGCGTGCAGCCAGTCGAGAATCGATCGACGAGGCCTTCTACGCGGTCCTCGGCCGCGACCTCGCCGCGACGGGCACCGAGACGAACACTCTCGCCGTCTGGGTTCTCCGATCTCCCGGGGGTCCCGGCCCAGACCTGGTATCACTGGGGCGAGCTGTGGCTCGCGTCGGCCGCGATCACGATCTTCGGGGCCGCGCCGCTCGCCGCTCGCTACTTCGTCGTCCTGCCGGTCGTGTTGCTCGCGGCGGCCGCCCTGACCGGCACGCTCGTGCGCCGCTTGAACGGCACCGACATCCCGTCGCGCGTACGTGTTCGGGTTCGTCGCCTGCCTGTTCCTCGCGCCCGTCCCGTTGATCGCCGGCCCGTTCTTCAGCTCGTGGGCCGTCGGCATGATCTTCGGGATCACGCTGTACGGGCTGGGCGCCGTGGCGGTCCTGTTCGCCTTCTATGCCTGGTCGTGCTTGGGCGACGCGGGGCGACCTGGGCGCTTGCCGGCTTCGTCGGGAGCGCGGTCGCCTTCATCCTGCCCGCGCACATCGTGATCGCCGTGCCTCGCGCTCGTCGGGGTGGTCGGCGTCTGTGGCGCATCGGGATCGTCCGGTCCGCTGATGGCCCGCCGACTTGCCGACCGTGTCGCCCATCTGGGCCCGCACCCTGGTCGCGACGGGCGTCGCGCTCGTCGCGACCGTGGTCTGGGGCATGTTGACGGGCCATGCCGGATGGGCTCGCGACGGCGGTCGCTCGACGACGCCGTCGAGCCGTCGACCGTCATCTCCCGTTCAACGCGTCGTGGCGCGACTCGGTCGCCATCACGGTCCTCGGGGCCGGCGTGTTCTTGGCGATCCCGATCGCCTGGCTCCTGCGCCGCCGAGAGAGCGCCGTTCCGGGCCGACCTCTACCTCGGCACCATGGGGCTCCTGGTCGCCGGTGCGATCGCCTGGGGCTGCGCGGCTCGGCGACTTCACGATGTTCTATCTGTTCTTTGCCGGGATCGCCGTCTTTGCGACGCCGGTCGCGGCGGTCGCCGTCCTGGACCGTGTGGGAGCGCATCCGTGACGGCGCGACGATCTTCGGTTGCTGGCGCTCTGTCGTCGTCTGCCTCGATCCAACTGGAGCTCGGGAGCTGCAGCGGGATCGTTCGCCTGCAGGGGTTCGGACCGCACGTACGAGCCGATCCCGGACAGCATGCTGGCGGCGATCAGCGAGCTCCCGCGGACGCCAAGCTGGCCTACTCATGTCGGCCGTTCGAGGAGGTCGCGTTCGGGACGCCGCGGCTCCTCAGCATCGACGCGCACACCGAGCCGCCGGGTCGTGCCGATGTGCTTCGAGGCCGAAATCCTCAGCACCCTGATCGGTGCCGCCAACGGTCTGACCAGGTCGCGAACCTGTTCTTCCGATGTGCGCCACAGACGGGCGCTATATCCGGATGCGAAGCGCGCCCATCGTCGTCAGACGTCGCCGCATTCCTGAAGGCCCACGGCATCGACTACATCTATTGCCGACCCCAAACACCGCCTCCCTCGGTGAGCCGGTGCCCACTCCCGTGGCCGATTCGGCGGCGACGGCTCGCAGTGCGGCATAGGTCCCCTGAGCCGGCTGTGCCATGTGCTTGTCGACCTGGCTGCTCCACCGCCTCGTGCGGCGTACCACGTGACGGCTGGCCGGCGGATACACTGGCTGGCGATACCTCATCGCCAAGCGCATGGGGGCGGGCAACGTCGTGAAGGTCGTCATCCTCGCCGGCGGTCTCGGCACGCGCCTGTCCGAAGAGACCGCATCGCGGCCCAAGCCGATGGTCGAGATCGGCGAGCGGCCGATCCTGTGGCACATCATGAAGAGCTACAGCCACTACGGGTTCAGCGACTTCGTCGTCTGCCTCGGCTACAAGGGCTACGTGATCAAGGAGTACTTCTCGAACTACTTCCTGCACATGTCCGACGTGACCTTCGACATGCGCGACAACTCGATGGTGGTCCACCAGAACGCGGCCGAGCCGTGGCGCGTCACGCTGGTCGACACCGGCGCCGAGACGCAGACCGGCGGGCGGATCAAGCGCGTCAGCGAGTACATCGGCGACGACACGTTCATGCTCGCCTACGGCGACGGCGTCGCGGATGTGGACATCGCCAAGCTCGTCGAGTTCCATCGTGCGCACGGCAAGCTGGCGACGATCACGGCCGTCCAGCCGTTGGGCCGCTTCGGATCGCTCGAGATCGAGCCGACGAGGTCGTCGGCGGGGTCGTCGCGCCCGGGGTCCGAGCATTCCAGGAGAAGCCGATCGGCGACGGCGCCTGGGTGAACGGCGGGTTCTTCGTGCTCGAGCCGGCTGTCCTTGACCGCATCGCGGGTGACGACACGCTGTTCGAGAGCGCCCCGCTCGAGGGCCTCGCAGCCGACGGCGAGCTGGTGGCGTACCGACATCGCGGCTTCTGGCAGCCGATGGACGCCCTGCGCGACGTCCGGACGCTCCAGGCTCTCTGGGACTCCGGCGCTGCCGCCGTGGGCGGTCTGGAGCGACGGATCGCCACCGAGCCGCAGCGAGTCGGCCGATGGCCCTGGCTGAGACATACGCCGACCGGCCCGTCTTCGTGACCGGCCACACCGGGTTCAAGGGTGCGTGGCTCGCCGAGTGGCTCGATAGCCTCGGCGCCCAGGTCACCGGCTACGCGCTCGATCCACCCGACCCAACCGAACCTGTTCGACGCGCTGGACCTGGGCTCGCGGGTCCGCCACGTCGTCGCCGACGTTCGCGATCAGCGACCGTCTCGCGGCCGAGGTGCAGGCCGCGCAGCCGTCGGTGATCTTCCACCTGGCGGCGCGGGCGCTCGTCCGGCGCGCGTACGAGGAGCCGCGCGAGACGTTCGAGACGAACGTGATGGGCACGGTCAACGTCCTCGAGGCGGCCCGCGGCATGCCCCTCGGTCCGCGCGGTCGTCATCGTGACCAGCGACAAGTGCTACGACAACCCCGAGACCGGCCGACGCGTTCCGGGAGACCGACCCGATGGGTGGCCGCGACCCGTACGCCGCCAGCAAGGGGGCTGCCGAGCTCGTCACCGCCGCCTACCGCGCGAGCTTCTTCGCCGACGGCGCGGCGATCGCCTCGGTCCGCGCCGGGAACGTCATCGGCGGCGGCGACTGGGCGCCCGACCGGATCGTCCCCGACTCGGTGCGCGCCCTCGTCGCGGGCGAGCCGGTCGTCGTCCGCAACCCCGATGCGATCCGCCCCTGGCAGCACGTCCTCGAGCCGCTGTCCGGATACCTCCGGCTGGGGGCGTTGCTGCTCGAGGATGGCCATCGCTACGAAGGAGCGTGGAACTTCGGCCCGACCGAGGAGCGGGCAGACAGCCGGTCCGCTGGGTGGTCGATCGCTTCCTCGCGGAGTGGGGATCGGGCTCGTGGACGACGCCGGCTGGACGCGAGGGGTCAGCCCCACGAGGCCCAGCGGCTGAGCCTCGACAGCACGAAGGCGCGGGAGCAGCTCGGCTGGGCGCCGGTCTGGAGTGCGTCGAGACGGCCGTCCGCCGGACGGCCTCGTGGTACCGCGAGTACTACCGGGCCCCTGCCAGCGCTCGCGGGCTGGTCGAACATGAGCTCAGCGCCTACCAGGACGACGCGCGCGCCGCGGGGCTGGCGTGGGCGGGTGACAGAGGAGAACGGACGACCACATGACCACGAGGCGCGACGACTGCGTCCGACACGCGAGCCGAGATCCTCGATCTCGTCGGTCGGTACTACCGCGAGCGCCATGTGCCCGCCGCCGTTCGATCCGGAGCCGCGACCCGGTGCGCTATGCCGGCCGGGTCTTCGGCGAGGAGGAGATGCGTTCGCTGGTCGACTCGAGCCTCGACTTCTACCTGACGGCCGGCCGCTTCACCGAGCAGTTCGAGGCCGGCGTCGCCGACTATCTCGGGCTGTCGGACGCGCTCTTCGTCAATTCCGGCTCGTCGGCGAACCTGGTCGCGCTGACCGCGCTCACCTCGCCGATGCTCGGCGACCGGCGTCTGCAGCCCGGCGACGAGGTGATCACCGTCGCCGCGGGCTTCCCGAGCACGGTCGCGCCGATCGTCCAGAACGGCCTGGTGCCGGTCTTCGTCGACGTCGGGCTCGGCGACTACAACGCCGACCCTGATGCAGTCTGCGGGCGGCCGATCTCGCCACGGACGCGGGCGATCATGCTGGCGCACACGCTCGGCGTGCCGTTCGATCTCGCCACGGTCATGGACCTGGTCGAGAAGCACGACCTCTGGCTCGTCGAGGACAACTGCGACGCCCTCGGGTCGCGCTATCGGCGGCCGCCTGACGGGCACGTTCGGCCACCTCGCCACGTCGTCGTTCTATCCCGCCCACCACATCACGACCGGCGAGGGCGGCATGGTCGTCAGCGATCGCGAGGACCTGGCCCGCATCGCCCGCTCGATCCGCGACTGGGGCCGCGACTGCTACTGCGCCGGCGGCGAGAACAACACCTGCGGCAAGCGGTTCAGCCAGCAGTTCGGCAGCCTGCCGTACGGCTACGACCACAAGTACGTCTACAGCCATCTCGGCTACAACCTGAAGGCGACCGACATGCAGGCCGCCATCGGCGTCGCCCAGCTCGCTCGCATCGACGGGTTCGTCGCGGCGCGCAAGCGCAACCACGCCCGGCTCCTCGAGGCGCTTCGCACCGTACGAGGACCGGCTCATCCTGCCGGTCGCGCCACCGAACACGGATCCATCGTGGTTCGGCTTCGTGATCACCGTTCGCGAGGGAGCCGGCTTCACCAGGAACGAATTCGCCGGGTTCCTCGAGGCGAACCGGATCGAGACCCGCAGCCTGTTCAGCGGCAACCTGCTGCGGCACCCGGCCTTCGAGTCGATCGAGCGCCGGGTCGTCGGCGACCTGGCGAACACGGACATCGTGATGAACGACACGTTCTTCGTCGGCGTCTACCCGGGGATCGACGACGCTCGGCTGGACTACATGATCGCCGCGTTCGGGCGGTTCATGGCCGGCGCTCGCGCGAGCCGGCCAGACGACCGGTGGCGTGGCGCCGGCTGCCGATGGACCGCTGAGCGGTCAGTGGCCGTCGTCCGCAAGATCCCGTGCGTCGTTCGCGGGATCACCGACCACGGCGAGCGGGTGTACACGGTCGAGCTTCGTGCCGTCGACCGCCGGTGCCGCCGTTCAAGCCGGGACAGTTCCTGCACCTGGCGATCGATCCGTACGACGGCGCCGGCTTCTGGCCGGAGTCGCGGGTCTTCTCGATCGCCAGCTCGCCTCGCGACCGCGACCGCCTGACGATCACCTACGCGGTCAAGGGGCCGTTCACGACGCGCATGGAGCGCGAGCTGGTGCCCGGTGGCGACGTCTGGGTGAAGCTGCCGTACGGCGAGTTCGTGGTCGATCCGTCGCAGGGACGCCGTCCTCTTCGCCGGCGGGACCGGCATCACCGCTTTCACGGCGTTCCTTCGATCGCTGACGCCCGAGCATCGGGCTCACGGTCGTCCTGTTCTACGGCGCGCGGACGCCGGACCTGTTCGTCTACGGCTCTCTGGCCGAGTCCGCGTGCCCGTGAGGTCCCGTCGCTCACCTGCCTCCTCGTCTGCGAGGAGACGCAGGGTCGTCTGGAGGTCGGCGCTGCGTGGCCGGCGATCTCGACGCTGGACGATCCGATCTTCTACCTGAGCCGGCCCGCCGCAGATGGTTGACGCTCTGACGATGCAATTGGCCGGCCGCGACGTTCCTGCCGCGAACGGATCAGGACGGATGCCTGGGAGTAGCACCCGGCCGCTTCCCGCCCGGGACCTGGACCACGTCCTGGAGCACACCCAGGGTCTGTGGGAGGACCTTCGCGGCGGTCGGCTGTTCGTGACCGGCGGGACCGGGTTCTTCGGCCGATGGATGCTGGAGAGCTTCCTCAGGGCGAACGACGAGCTGGGCCTTCAGGCGGACGGTCACGCTGCTGACCCGCGATCCAGGCCGGTACGCCGAGGCCGTCCCCCACGTGGCCGAGCACAGGGCGGTGACGCTGCTCGCTGGCGACGTCAAGACATTCGACTTCCCCGAGTCCGCGTGCAGCCACGTCCTTCACATGGCGACAGAGGCCGGTCCCGGCATGTCTCCGAGCGCCTCGTTCCAGACGGCGGTCGCAGGCACCGAGCGCGTCCTCGGATTTCGCGGCCCGGCGTGGCGTCCGCAAGCTCTTGCTCACGAGCTCGGGCGCCGTGTACGGCACGCAGCCGAGTGAGGTCGACCGGCTTTCGGAGGACTACCTTGGCGCCCCCCGTCCGGAGGACGTGGGCGCCGGGTACGGTCACGGCAAACGTGCCGCCGAATATCTCTGTTCGGCCGCGGCAGCCCAGACCGAGCTCGAAGCCAAGATCGCACGCTGCTTTGCATTCGTCGGTCCAGTGCCTGCCCCTGGACATCAACTTCGCGATCGGCAACTTCATCCGCGATGCGCTCTTCCGCGACCGATCGAGGTGAACGGCGACGGCACCGCTCGTCGCTCGTATCTGTACGCCGCCGACCTCGCGGTGTGGCTGTGGACCATCCTGATCAGGGGCGAGTCCGGCCGGCCGTACAACGTCGGGTCGGAGGCGGACGTGAGCATCGCCGATCTTGCCCATCTGGTCGCGGATACGGTCCGGTCCGGGATCCCGGTCCGGATCGCCGAGCAGGCGAGGCCGGGCGCGCCCACAGCGAGATACATACCCTCGACCGCCCGCGCTGCCGTCGAGCTCGGCCTGCGAATGTCGCGTCGGCCTCGCCGATGGCATCCGGCGGACGGCAGAGTGGTACCAGACAGGGACCAAGGGGTAGGGACGTAGGCTAGGCTCGCCGTGTACGGTCGGTCGGTCTCGCGGGCGCAATGGCCACGGGCGCGATCATGCCGGGACGTGCGACCGGGGAGGACCTGCATGGAAGTGCTACTGGGGGATCGGGCCGTCGGCGACGGGCATCCGTGCTACGTCCTCGCGGAGATCGGCATCAACCACAACGGTGATACCCAGATCGCCCAGAGGCTCATCGACGTCGCAGCTTTCGCAGGCTGCGAGGGGGTCAAGTTCCAGAAGCGCACGGTCGAGGTCGTCTACACGCCCGAGGAGCTGGCAAAGCCCCGCGAGTCGCCCTTCGGGGAGACGAACGGCGACCTCAAGCGCGCGCTCGAATTCGGGCAGGCCGAGTACGAGCTGATCGACGCGTACTGCCGGACGCAAGCCGATCGCGTGGACCGCGTCGCGGCTGGGACGAGGCGTCGGTCGACTTCATCGACCAGTTCGATCCGCCCTTCTACAAGATCGCGTCCGCGTCACTCACCGACGACGCGCTGCTCTGCCACACGCGCTCGAAGGGCAAGCCGGTCGTCCTGTCCACGGGCGGAAGCACGCTCGAGCAGATCGATCACGCGGTCGAGGTGCTCGGCAAGGAGGATCTGGTCCTCTCCACTGCTGCAGCGCCTATCCGTCGCAATACGCCGAGCTGAACCTGAGGGCGATACCGGCCCTGCGGGAGCGCTACGGGGTTCCGATCGGATACTCCGGCCACGAGACTGGCATCGCATCGTCACGTCGCCGCGGCGACCCTCGGGCCTGCATCGTCGAGCGGCACGTCACGCTCGACCGGTCGATGTGGGGCTCCGACCAGGCGGCGTCCCTCGAGCCGAACGGCATCATGCGGGTCGTCCGCGACATCCGGCTCGTCGAGACGGCGATGGGCGACGGCGTGAAGAAGGTCTATCCGTCCGAGGTGCCAGTGATGCAGAAGCTGCGGCGCGTCGGGCTCTGAGCGTGGCGATCAAGGCCATCGCAATGGATGTTGACGGCGTCCTGACGGACGGCACGGTGTGGCTCGACGAGGCCGGCCGTGAATCGAAGCGGATCGCGTTCGCGGACATCATGGGCGTGTCGCTTGGGTCGGAAGAGCCGGGCCTGTCATTCGCGCTGGTGTCCGGGGAGAGCGGACCCGGCCTGGATGCGATCGCCAGCGAAGTTCGGCATCGATGACGTGTACGGCGGCTGCAAGGACAAGGCGGCCGCACTCCGCGATTTCGCGAGCCGTCACGATCTCGGGCTCGGCTGAGATCTGCTTCATCGGCGACGACGTAAACGACGTTGCCGGCCTTCGAAATCTGCGGGCTCGCCGTTGCACCAGCCGACGCGCAGTCGATCGCCGTGGTCGCGCGACTGCTGGTCACCAGTCGAAAGGTGGTCGCGGGGCGGTCCGGGCGGTCATCGACGCTGCTGTCCGCGAAGTCGTCAGACGCCGCAGCCCAGTCGGGGAATCAGATGAAGCTGTCCGACTACGTCATCGAGCGCGTCGCCGAGGCGGGCGTCAAGCACGTCTTCATGGTTCCCGGCGGCGGTGCGATGCATCTCGACGAGTCACTCGGCCGATGCGCCGAGACATCGAATTCGTCTGCACGCCTCCACGAGCAAGCGGCCGCCATCGCTGCGGAGGCGTACGCGCGGGTCACCAACAAGTCTGGGCGTCGTGATGGTGACGACCGGGCCCGGAGGGACCAACGCCGTGACGGGCGTCGCCGGCAGCCTGGCTTGAGTCGACGCCCTGCCTGGTGCTGTCCGGGCAGGTCAAGCGGGCCGATCTGAAGCGGGACTCGGCGTGCGCATCCTGGGGGTCCAGGAGATCGACATCGTCAGCATCGTCCGATCCGATCACCAAGTACGCGGTGACGGTCGAGGATCCCGTCGACGATCCGCTACCACCTCGAGAAGGCCATCCACCTGGCGAACGCTGGGCGGCGCGGGTCCCGTCTGGATCGACATCCCGCTGGACGTCCAGGCTGCCCAGATCGATCCGGCCAACCTGGCGGGCTATACGCCCCCGGCCGAAGAGACCGACGACCTCGCGGTCGAGGTCGACCGAGCTCCTCGGTCTCCTGCGTTCCTCCGAGCGACCGGTGATCGTCGCCGGCAACGGCATCAGGGCGGCTGGCGTCGTCGGCGAGTTTCGCGAAGCGCTCGAGACCCTGCAGGTTCCCGTCTTGACGACCTGGCTGGGAATGGACTTCTGCCCGAGGCCGACCCCCTGTTCGCGGGACGCCCGGATCGATCGCGCCTCGCGGTGCGAACTTCGCGCTCCAGAACTCGGACTTGATGATCGTCCTCGGCGCACGACTCGACATGGCTTTGACCGGATACGCGCACGACAAGCTGGCGCGCCAGGCGATCAAGGTGATGGTCGACGTCGACGAGGCCGAGATCCGGAAGATGAAGACGGACGATCCAGCTTCCGATCGTGGCTGACGCCGGCGCATTCATGCGTGAGCTGAACCGCCAGCTGGCCGATGCCGACCTGCCGAGTTACGAAGCATGGGTCTAGCGATGCCAGGACTGGAAGCGACGCTACCCGGTCGTCCAGCCGGAATACAGACAGCAGACCACTGGAGTCAGCACCTACGTTCTCGCGGAGGCCATCTCGGCGGAGCTTGGCGATGACGAGATCGTGGCCAGCGGCAGCTCCGGCGCCGCGATCGAGCTCTTCCTGCTTGCGTTCCAGGTCAAAGGCAACCAGCGGGTCCTTCACTCGCGTGGGCTGGGAGCGATGGGATTCGGGTTACCGGCAAGCATCGGTGCGTGTCTCGGCGCGAGTCGCAGACGCACGATCTGCGTCGAAGGCGATGGCAGTTTCCAGATGAACGCCCAGGAACTCGAGACGATCCGGCGGATGGATCTGCCGATCAAGGTCTTCGTCATCAACAACGACGGATATGCCTCGATCCGCGCGTCACAGGAGAACTACTTCCACCACCTTGTTGCGGCTGACTCGACGAGTGGCCTGACACTGCCCGATGTCAAGAAGCTGGCCGAGGCGTACGGCGTTCCCTCCGCGTCGATCTCGGATCAAGCAGACCTGCGGCATCAGATCCGCGCGGTCCTCGACAGTCCCGGGCCGATCGTGTGTGAGGTCATCGCTCCATCCGAGGAACAGCGCGCGCCTCGGATCTCAACGATGCAGCGTCCCGATGGCAGCATGGTGTCAAAGCCGCTCGAGGACCTGTGGCCGTTCCTCGACCGTGACGAGTTCCTCGCAAACATGATCATCCCGCCGCTGGACGAGTGATGACGATCGGGATCATGCAAGGGCGGCTCGTCCCGCCCACAGATGACCGCATCCAGTGCTTTCCCCGCGAGCATTGGCATGAAGAGTTCGCGTTGGCCGCTGCTGCGGGCTTGGAGGCCATCGAGTGGATCTACGACGCCTACGGGGCGGACGTGAACCCCGTCGCCACGGACCATGGGCTCGCGCAGATGAAGAGACTGGCGGAAGAGAACGACGTCATGGTCCGCTCGCTCTGCGCGGACTACTTCATGGAGTTCCCATTGTTGCGGGCCACGGACCACGAGATCACGGAACGAACGAAGACCCTCGTCTGGTTGCTCGAGCGGTGCGCCGTGCTGGGCGTCCGCCGCATGGTCGTGCCCTTCGTCGACTCCTCACAGATCGGCTCTCAGGACGAACTCAATAGCGTCGTGAACGTGCTCGAGCGCCTTGTGCCGGCGATCGACGAGACGGGGGT
>CAWCQK010000004.1:0-436596 GCA_963797685.1 uncultured Chloroflexia bacterium
GAAGACGAGGTCGCCGCCAGCCGCGCGTAGCGGGCGATAGCGCGCTTTGCGACCACGGGGTCCTCCTGCTCATCGCCGGTGCGCCAGCTTTTCCAACCATCGAGTACCGTCGTCGGGTGGATGACCTGGAAGGCGTTCGACTCGGCCATGGCGATGCCGTCCGACGTTTCACCCAGCCGAGCAAGGGTCTAGCGGTGACCCCACCGTGACGTTGGACGTCGCAACGCTGCACGCGTCGCTCCCCGTTGATCTGGATACCTATGACGGCGGCAGCCTGCCGACTTCTTCGAAATCGCTCGCGGCGTCGTGGCACGGCTGGGACGGGACCCGGGAATGGTTCAACATCGAGCGCGACCTTCAGCTGAAGTGTCATCACGACAGGAAAGGCCTGGTGGTCGTCGAAGTGAAGATGGGCGTTCCGCACCCGTTCGACTCACGAGGTTGGATAGTGACCGCCACGATTCTCGTTGACCCAGGCGCCATCGAAGGCTTTGCGATAGCACTCCGAAGGGTTCTGGACGGTCATTAGCTTCGCCCCCGCACCCGACTGCGGGCCTGCGTCTGGCGTCATTGGCGGACGCTGTGCGACCGGTGCCACATCTATCGCGCGAACCGTCTGGCTCCCCTGGGTCGAACAGGCCGATGTGCTGCTCGTGAACGGCGGCGACACCATCTACCTCGACCGCTGGATGCGCGAATCCGGGCTGGCGGAGCTCCTCCCATCGCTCGATCTCGTGTACGTGGGACTCAGTGCCGGGAGCCTGGTGATGTCGCCGGCCGTCGCGGACTGCTTCGCTTCGTGGACGCGCCCCGTCGGGGGCGAAGGGCTGGGCTTCGTCGACTTCGAGATCTTCCCGCACCTCGACAACCCCGATCTGCCGCGGAACACCATGGCCGATGCGGAGCGCTGGGCGGCCGGCTTGACCCGGTCCGGCTACGCGATCGACGACGAGACCGCGATCAGGGTGGTCGACGGGGTCATCGACGTCATCTCGGAGGGCCACTGGCGCCTGTTCGAGGCGTAGGGCCGCAGGAGCGCCGCGTTACTGCTCCTTGGCCTCTTCGTTCTCGTCTTCGTCGGCCTTGGGGCTCTCTTCCACTTGCCCCCGCTCTTGCAGAGGCTCCTCTTTGCGTTCGGCCTCGAGATCACGTCGCTCGGCCTCCCGGATGCCTTCGTCCGGGTCGGTCAGGCCTGTACCGGTCATCACAGTCTCCCGAAGGTTCGTCGTCAGCCCTTCGAGTCTACCGAGCATGTCCGCCTCGGCAACCCGTCTACGGTTTCAAGGTCGTGACGAAATGACGGTAGGTTTGCCCGATGTCGACGATCTTGCTGACAGGGATGTCCGGAACCGGCACGTCGTCGGCGCTCGCCGAACTTGGGCGACGCGGTCACCGCGTCGTGGATCACTTGGACCAGGGCGTCTGTGGTCTCGGCTGCGCTTCGCCGTCGACTTCGACGTGGTCGACGCGCTCGTCGTAGAAACAGATCAGGTTCTCGATCTTCGGACACTCGGGGATGGGGAATGGATAGCTCCAAGCGACGTCCCGGACGGATCGGTCCCCGAGGGCGAGGTCGTAATGGACGGTCCGACCCTTGTACGGGCATTGGGTGACCGTCTCCGACTCGGTCAAAAAGTCCATCCGAACGTCCATCCGAGGGAGGTAATAGCGGGTCGGGAGGCCGGTCTCGAACAGGAGTCGCGGCCGGTGCAAATCGGCGACCGCCTCGCCTCCGACGATCACCCTCACATGGCGTGAGCTGTTCAGCACGTCCACGCGGTGGTGCATGTCGCGCGGGTGGACGAACACCTCGTCGTCTTCCTCGAACCAGTGATCGATGCGATCCCAATAGAAGGCCAGATGGTCGCCGAGCTCGGGCGCGCCCACAGGAGGCGCGTCGAACTGCCATGCCGCGTCCTTGATCACCCGGTCACCGACCCTGAGGTCGTAGAACGATCGCTCGCCGAGGATCGCGTGCGACTCCGTCCGCGCCGACGGTGCGAGCAGATCGGCTCGGATGTCGCCGCGCGGGAAGTAGTAGACGGGGAGGCCCATCGTGACCGTCAGGACCCGTTTCGAGTCAGCCACCGCGACGCCGTCGACGACGGCCCTGACCCACCGCCCCGTGGGCTCGACCTGGACCTCGAGGGGCGAACCGGGCCGGTCACTCAACCCGATGAGTTGATCTTCCAGCGGCTTCTGCGCGACCATCGCGACCCTCCGAAAACGTGGCGTCCACCTTACGTCCGAACGTTTCGCGCCGCACAAGTGCTAGGTCCCGGGTGGTCCGAGTCGTGGGCGGCGACGCACCAGAACGGGCAATCTGTGTGCATGGACTCGGGAGCTGGTCGTCATTTCTGCGCCCGATCCGACGTGGGCCGAACGCGCCGGGATCCTCATCGCGGCGCTGCGTGGGGCGCTCGGACCCAGAGCGCTGCGGATCGATCACATCGGGAGTACTGCGATCCCGGGGATGGACGCGAAGGATGTCCTCGACATCCAAGTGAGCGTCACGGACTTGGCCGATGCTCAAGAGCACTTCGACCAACCCCTGCGCGAGTTGGGCTTCGTGGGGTTTCCGATCGGCCGAGACCATGTACCCGCCGGCCGGAGTGATGATCCGGCCCTTTGGGCCAAGCAATTCTGGGCGCGCAGGGGCACCGGTGAGGACGTCAACCTTCACCTCCGGGTGAGCGGATCGCCCAACGAACGCCTTGCTCTTCTGTTCCGGGACTGGATGCGTGCCCACCCGCAGGCGGTCATCGCGTACTCAGCCATCAAGCGATCCCTGGCCGCGGCGATACCCGACATCGACACCTACACGGAGGTGAAGGACCCGATCGTCGACCTGGTGATCGTCACGGCCGAAGAGTGGGCGGTAGAGACAGGGTGGAGCACATCTATCCAACGAGCAGGCGGGCGCTCCTAGCGGATGCGGCAGACTCAGCACATGGTGATCGTGATCACGGGGCCGATCGCAAGTGGCAAGAGCACCGTGGCGCGGGCCTTATTTCACGAGCTCGCCGGACTCGACTTCCGAGCGGCCGTTATCGACCTCGACCTCATCGAAGACATGCTCACTGCGGACGGACCGAAGACTGACCTCGAATCCTGGGCCCTTGCGCGCCGCGCTGCAGCGAGGCTTGCCAACGGTTTTCTTGAGGAGGGGGTCGACGTCGTCATCGCCGACGGTTCATACAACCTGGCGAACGATCAGGGCGGCGTTCGAACAGCACCTCGACCCGAAGGTCAGCCCGCTCTACGTGACGCTCAAGGTCACCTTCGACGAGGCGCTGCGCCGCGCGCAGGGTGATCCGACGCGCGGCGTGTCCCGCGATCCTGCATTCCTCGCGGGGTACTTCGACGCCGCGACAAAGGCGTCAGGCGAGCTACCGGCGACTGATATCGTCATCGACACTGAGTCGGTTTCGCCGACGGCTGTCGCCGCCGAGATCGCACGCATCGTCGGCCGAGATAGGCGACTGCTTCTGGGTTAGCGGCTGGCCTGCGTTCTTGAACAACGTGCGATCATGCGTGCTCCACCGCCCATGCACAGCCCTGCATTGCACTGGTGCGGCAACCGATGACCTCCCGCACTGCACCGTCCCGCCGATGAACGGGACCGACGCCGGGCAGATGATCGTGTCGAAGTCATCGACGGCCTTCCGCGTCGAGACAGGCAGGAGATCTCAGCAGTCATGGCAGCGAACATCCCGACGATCGAAACCACTACAGCCACCAAGCCGATGCGTGATGCGCGGGTTGACGCCCGCCCAGTCGCTGATCGAGCGGACGATGGTCGCCTTCTTCACAAGATCTACGCGAAGCGACCCGCTCTCGAGATCCTCGCGTCGGACCCGTCCCAGGAACGATGACAGCGACCACCTCGGTCATCGGAACTACCGAGTCGACGAGCTCACGCCTACGAGTGCCGACCGGCACAACGAGCGCGCTTGACCGAGCACGCGATCCCCGGGACCCGATGAACGGGCCGCGATATCACACCGGTCGTTTCTGCCAGGAGTCCGGCTGCCTTGAGCCAGCCGGCACGGCGTGGGGACCGCACCGGTGCCAGCACCACAATGCCGAGCAACTCGAGCACATGAGCCGTTCCCTCGCAGATCTCGGCGCCTTGGTCCGGTAGCTCGCCTCTGCTGACGGTCGGACCGCTCGTGACGTGCGGCTGCCTCGGCTCCGCTACGATCCATCGATGCGCTCCGTCCCCGGATCCCTCGACGGCTCTCAGGGCACCGCGTACGACGAGTCAGGTCGTCGCGTCGCCAGCTTTGAGATCGATGACCAGCGGCGCGGGGCGGCCGATCCCGTGTACGTCGTCTTCGAGGAGCGCGACCCGGCCTGGGAGGACCGTCTCGTGGCCGAGGCCGGGCGTGGCCTTCGTGTCTCGCTGGTCTGGGAGAGCGGCGACCGCCTCGATCAGGTCCTGGTCCTGGAGGCTCGCGTGCCGCGAGCGCGGGATCTCGCGACGACCGTGCTCGATGATCCCGAGATCGGCATCGACCGCGACGATCTCCGGATCCAGTTCAACGAAGATGACCAGCCGTCGTCCCTCGATGCCGTCGAGTTCGGGATCGACCACCCGGACCTCTAGCTGGCCGGGCGTCCTGGAAGCACCGACCTGCCTGCCCGGGCCCGAGAGGTACTGTGCTCGAGGATGAACGTTCCTGCCGCCGCCGCGATCCGACACCAGGTACCCGAGGATGCCGCCGCCCTCCGCGATGTGATAGCCCGGGCCTTCGATACCCAGCCCGGCGTGGTAGGCCTTGAGGAGGCGCTGGCGCAGCGCTCCGACAGCAGCGGATACGTCGCCGTCGTGGATGACCAAGTGGTCGGGCAGGTGCGGCTCACGCGAGGCTGGATCGACGCGGAGTCGGAACTGGTCGAGGTGCTCTACCTCAGCCCGCTGTCGGTCGCGCCGGAGTGGCAACGCCGTGGGATCGGCCGGGCGCTGGTGGCCCATGCGGTCCTCGAGGCGAAGCGCGCCGCCGTCCCGGCGATCTTCCTCGAAGGCGACCCCGCCTACTACGGTCCACTCGGCTGGAGACCCGCCTCTGAGCTGGGTGTCACGCCCCCGTCCACCCGGATCCCGGAGCCCGCCTGCCAGGCCGTGAAGCTTCCCGGGTGGCAGCCCTGGATGCGTGGAACGCTCGTCTACGCGGACACGTTCTGGGCGCTCGATTTCGTCGGCCTTCGGGGTGACAGGCTCGCTCGCGCGCGGGCAACCCTTCGGGCGATGGCACATCCAGCGGCGCGACTGGCGAGCCCGACGCGCAGCGGTAGGTCACGCGCGCCGGTTTGCCCCCAAACCGAAAGCCCTCAGCGCCCCTTGGAATAGCCGGTGGCCGTCAGCTTGTCCCAGAGCGAGCCGGCGTTGTTGTTCTGGATGTGATCCATCATGTAGGCCTGCCCGACGTCAACAGGGCCGAACGCATCGTCGAATCGCACCTTGGCGATCGTCTCCTCGCGGCTCAGGCCCTTCGCGACCGCGTCGGCGACGGCGGCCTTCCAGGCCATCAGCACCGCCCGCTGGTTCTTGACGTACTCGAGCGTCACGACGGGTCCGTGCCCCGGGACCAGGTAGTCGACGTCCGGCAGCTCCCTGATCCGCTCCAGCGCCTCGAGCCACTGGTCGACGTTCGACGTCATCAGCCACGTCTGGACCCCGCTGAAGATCGTGTCGCCGGTGAAGACGACGCGCTCCTCGGGCACGTGGACCGCGAGCTGGCCGGGGGTGTGGCCGGGCGTCCACAGGCAGTGGAACGTGTGGTCGCCGACTCGCAGCGTCAGGTCGCCGGTGAAGACCACGGTCCCGCGGGGCAGGTTGGCGTAGTAGACGTCGCGGTCGGGGATCAGGGGCGCGGCCTCGGGGTCGTCGGTCGGGATCGCCTCGAGCGCGTAGGCGAACGGGTCGAGCGCCGCATTCGGGTCCATGAAGATGTCGTACAGAGCCTGGTGGTTGACGACCTCGCCGGCGTCGCGGAACCACCAGTTGCCGAAGATGTGGTCGACGTGGTTCTCGGTGTTGACGAGGTAGCGGATCGGACCGTGCGACTCCGCCTCGGCTCGCATCGCGACCGCCCGTGTCGGCAGCTGCGGGGTGTCGATGACCACGACTCCGTCCGACGTGGTCACGAAGCTCGGGTTGCAGCCGCGCAGCTTGGTGGTCGTGTAGACGTTGGGCGTGACCTTTTCCAGGTCGAGCGTGGCGGTCGGCATCGGTCGCTCCTGGGCTATCGCTATTGCGTCGCGGTGAGGCCGCCATCGATGCCGAGCACCTGCCCGGTCACGAACGACGCGGCGTCGGAGACGAGGAAGATCGCGGGTCCGACGAGGTCGTCGAGCTCTCCGATGCGGCGGAGTGGGATCCGGTTGACGATGCCGGCCTTGAAGTCGGGATCGCCGAGGAGCGTCGCGACCTGAGGCGTGTCGACGAATGTCGGCATCATCGCGTTGACCCGGATGCCGTGCTTGGCCCACTCCGTCGCCCACTGGCGGGTCAGCGAGGCGATCGCGCCCTTGGCGGCGACGTAGGCCGAATACCCGGCGTTGATCCCGAGGACCGCACGCACGGACGTGATGTTGAGGATCGCGCCGGGCCGGCCGGCCTCGATCATCGTCCGGGCGGCGACCTGGGTCGGAAGGAGGGTGCTCCGGACGTTCAGCTCCATGATCCAGTCCCACGCGTCGCGCGGGTAGGCCTCGGCCGGGTGGAGGACCTCGCCGGCGCCGCCACCGACCGCGTTGACCACGATGTCGACCTTGCCGAAGCGGTCGATGGTCTCGGCGACGAGCCGCTCGCAGTCGTCCTCGCGCGTGACGTCCGCGGTGATCGCGAGACCCTCGGAACCGGCGGCCATGACGCGGTCGACGGCCGACTGGAGCGTCTCCGGGGTCCGACCGGCGACCGCGACCTTCGCCCCGGCACCCGCCAGCGCCTCGGCGATCGCCGACCCGATCGCACCGCCGCCGCCCGAGACCAGGGCCACGCGTCCGTCGAGGCTGAAGATGTCGAGCTGGGTCATCCGGCGCGTCCTCTGATGATCGATTATCGAAGATGATTCTGCCACACGGGTCTTAAGATTGGACCGACCGACGCGCCCCGCGACCACCCTGCAGGAGCCGCAATGAGCCTGAACCTCGACGGATTGATCCCGGCGACCGTGCTGCCGATGCACGAGGACGGCCAGATCGACGAGCCCGCGCTCCGCTCCTACATCTCTTGGGTGGCAGGGCAGGGGCCGGTGGCGTTGGCGATCAACGTCGACACCGGCGAGGGGCCGCACCTGACGCACGACGAGAAGGTCCGCGTGCTGGGGATCGTGCGCGACGTCACGGACCTGCCGATCGTCGCGGGGCTGGCCGGGCCGTCGACGGACGCGGCCGTGCGCCAGGCACGTGACTTCAAGGCGGCCGGCGCCGATGCGCTCCTGGTCTTCCCGATCCCGGCCTACCTGAGCGAGCCGCTCGACGTGCGCGTGCCGGTCCGATACCACGAGGCGATCGCCGACGTCGGGCTGCCGATGATCCTGTTCCAGCTCCAGCCGGCCCTCGCCGGGCTCAACTTCGCGCCCGACACGCTTCGGGCGATGGCTGCGGTCGAGGGGGTCGTGGCGATCAAGGAGGCCTCGTTCGATGCCCGCCGGTTCGTGGACACGGCCCGGCTCATCGCCGACCTGCCACGGCCGATCACGCTCCTGACCGGCAACGACAACTTCATCCTCGAGTCGTTCATGCTCGGCGCGACCGGCGCGCTCATCGGCTTCGGGGCGGTGATGACCCGCGAGCAGGTCGACATGATCAAGGCGTGGCAGGACGGTCGCATCGAGGACGCCCGGAGCCTCGGACGGCGCGTCCAGCGCCTCGCGGACGTCGTCTTCGCCGCGCCGGTCGGGGACTACCGCGTGCGGCTCAAGGAGTGCCTGCGGATCCTGGGCGTTCTCGAGAACGCACATGTCCGCCGGCCGTTGATGCCGCTCGGTGACGCCGAGCGCGCACATCTGGCCGACGTGCTGACCGAGGTCGGGCTGTTGCGCGAGTCCGTCACGTCTGCGGCGCGAGGCTAGACATGCCACGCGACCCGAACATCCCGGCCGCGTTCGACGTCTACACGTTGGTGCTCCTGCGGCGTCCGCCGGATGCGCCCCAGATGTCGGAGTCCGAGATCGGCAGGCTCCAGTCCGAGCACCTCGCCTACCGCGCCGAGCTGCGTCGGCGAGGGGTCCTCGTCGTCAACGGGCCGATGGCCGCGCAGTCCGACGTTTCCCTGCGAGGCATCTCGATCTTCACCTGCGGCCTCGAGGAGGCTGCGCGGCTCAACGACGTCGATCCGCTGGTCCTCGTCGGCCGGCTGTCGTACGACGTGATGGAGTGGTGGGTGCCGGCCGGCACGCTGGCATTCCCGGACTGGCCGGAGCCGGTCGGCGACCGCCGGTCGATGCCCGGCGTCTAGCAGGCCCGGGATGAACTCCGGAGAGCATCCGAATGTTGCGGCGTATCAGAGGACGGTCGATGCATTCCGGGCTCGCGACTTCGATGTCGTCCGGTCACTCGTCGCGGAGGACGTCGTCTGGCACGTGCCGGGTGAGAGTCCGATGGCAGGTGAGGTCCGTGGTCTCGATGAGCTCGTCGCCTGGCTCGGTGGACTAGGCGCGCTCGGCTTCACCATCCGCGAGCACGACGTGTTCGGCAACGACGAGCACGTCTGCGCGTTGAGCTATATCGGCGCCCAGCGACCAGGAGTGGACGTCGAGATCCGAGTGACGAGCGTCTTCCATTTCCGCGACGGTCAGCAGGTCGAGCGGTGGTTCTACCCCGAGGACATGGCCGCCTGGAACGCTATCTTCACAAGCTGACGGGGGCCTGCGAGGCGGCGTAGAAAAGGCTTACTATCGGCCCCTCACCACCGACTTCGAGCGGAGGGCCAGCGTTGACGGCGGAACCCGCGGACGTCCTGATCATCGGTGCCGGCGCGTCCGGTGGTGTGGTGGCCCTTCGTCTCGCCCAGGCCGGTTTCAAGGTCGTCTGCCTCGAGCAAGGGGAGTGGCTCGACCGGGCCGACTACCCCGGCAACAAGCTCGACTGGGAGCTCAAGGCGCGCAAGGACTGGGCGACCAGCCCGAACATCCGCGGCCTCGCCCAGGACTATCCGATCGTCGAGGACGACACCCCCGTCTCGCCGCTGATGTACAACGCGGTCGGAGGGTCCACGATCATCTTCGCCGGCGCCTGGCCGCGGGCGCTGCCGTCGGACTTCCGGGTGCGCTCGCTCGATGGCGTCGCCGACGACTGGCCGATCGATTACTTCGAGCTGCTGCCGTACTTCTACCGGACCGACCGCCAGTTCGGCGTGTCGGGGCTGCCGGGCGACCCGGCCTACCCGCCCGATGCCGAGGACGCGCCGATGCCGCCGCTGCCGATCGGGTCGGCCGGGCTCAAGGTCGCGCGCGGGCATGACCAAGCTCGGCTGGCACTGGTGGCCCGAGTTCAACTCGATCAACTCGGTCGCCTACGACGGCCGCCGGCCGTGCGTCCAGCGCAGCACCTGCCAGTCGGGCTGCAACGAGGGCGCCAAGGCGTCGACCGACCTGACCCACTGGCCGAAGGCGATCGCGCTTGGGGCGAGGCTCGTGACCGGCGCCCGCGTCCGCAAGATCGAGACCGACGCGCGCGGTCTCGCCACCGGCGCCACCTGGATCGACGCGGACGGTCGCGAGCACTTCGAGCCGGCGACGGTCGTCGTCGTCGCGGCCAACGCGATCGGCACGCCCCGGCTGCTGCTGCTGTCGGCCAGCCCCACGCATCCGGATGGGCTCGCCAACTCGTCGGGCGTCGTCGGAACGCGGCTGATGATGCATCCCTTCGCCAACGTCGCCGGCCTGTTCGAGGAACCGTTGATGAGCTGGGCCGGCCAGTTCGGCGACCTCATCGAGTCGCTCGAGTTCTACGAGACCGACGAGAAGCGCGGCTTCGTCCGCGGCGCCCGCTGGGGGCTCGCGCCGACCGGCGGCCCGATCAACACGGCGCTCCCGAGTCGCGCCGGCGAGCAGATCTGGGGTCCGGAGCACCATGCCCACGTCCGCACGCATCTGGGCCACGGGGCCAACTGGGGCCTGTTCGCCGAGGACCTGCCCGACCCGTCGAACCGCGTGACGCTGTCCGGGTCGGTCACCGATTCGTCCGGTCTCCCGGCGCCCGAGATCCACTACGCGATGGCCGACAACGCGCGGCGGATGCTCGACTTCCACATCGAGCGCGCGACCGAGTCGATGGAGGCCGCCGGCGCGTACAAGATCGAGGTCGACCGGTTGATGCGATATTCCGGCTGGCATCTCCTCGGCACCGCCCGGATGGGCGACGACCCGAAGACGTCCGTGGTGGACCGCTGGAACCGCGCCCATGACGTCCCGAACCTGTACGTCGTCGACGGGTCGTGCTTCGTCACGTCGACGGGGGTGAACCCGACATCGACGATCGTGTCGATCGCGCTGCGCGCCGCCGACCACATGATCGAGACTCGGTTCGAGCAGCAGGTGCCGGTATGACCTCCGACACTCTCGTCAGCATCGACGTCGGCGAGAAGGCCACCCTGCGCGCCGTGGCCGAGAGGCTGATCCCGGCGGCGGACGGGATGCCCTCCGCGGCCGAGGTCCTGACGGACGATCGGCTGCGGTTCGTGCTGAACGCCCGGCCCGATCTGGTGGGCCAGCTCCGGGCGGCGCTCCGCCCCGAGCTTGGCGATGACGTCCAGGCGCGCCTCGACACCCTCGGTCGCGACGAGCCGACGAACCTCGGCGCGCTCCAGCTGGTGATCGTCGGCGGCTACTACACGGACAGCGGGGTGCGTGACGGCATCGGCTATCCGGGCCAGGTCGCGCTGACCCTCCGCTCGTGGGAGGTCCCCGCCTACATCGATGAAGGCCTGATCGACGCCGTGCTCGCGCGCGGCCCGGTCTGGCGCGACCCGGCGACCGGCACGCGAGCGGTCGTCACGGACGCACCGAGGACGTATGCGGAGCGGTTCGCCGCCCCGCCCGAAGGAGACAGCGATGGCCACCACGGCACCTGAGACCACGCACGCCGGCTGGCTGGACCCGTTCCTTGCCGACTGGCGGCCCGGCACGGGTGAACCACGCGAGACGCGCGAACCCGCGACCGGCCGGCCGTTGCTGACCCTGCCGCAGTCCACGCCGGAGGATGTCGCGCGCGCCGCCGCAACGGCCGCTGCCGCCCAGCCGGCCTGGGCCGACACGAGCTATGCCGAGCGAGCCGCGGTCCTGCGCCGCGCCGCCGAGATCTACGAGGCGCACCGCCCGGAGTTCGGGACGTGGACCCAGCGGGAGACGGGCGCGGTCCACGGCAAGATGCACCACGAGCAGAACTTCGCGGCAGGCGAGATCAACGCCGCGGCGACCATGCCGTTCCAGCCCTACGGCCAGCTGGTCCCGAGCGTCGTGCCCGGACGGCTGTCGATGCTGCGCCGCGTCCCGGCCGGGGTCATCGGCGCGATCACGCCCTGGAACTCACCGACCGTGCTCGGGATGAGGGTCGTCGCGCCGGCCCTTGCGCTCGGCAACGCCGTCATCCTCAAGCCCGATCCCCAGACCGCGGTCTGCGGCGGCGCCGTGTTCGAGGCGGTCTTCCGCGAAGCCGGGCTGCCCGAAGGGTTGCTCCACATCGTCCTCGGTGGCGCCGAGGTGGGTGAGGCGATCGTCACGGACCCGAACGTGAACCGGGTCTCGTTCACCGGCTCGACGGCGGCGGGACGTCGCGTCGGGACGCTGGCGGGTCAGCTGCTCAAGCGTGTCAGCCTCGAACTTGGTGGCAACAACGCGTTCGTCGTGCTCGACGACGCGGACCTCGAGGCGGCCGCGTCAGCTGGGGCGTTCGCCTCGTTCCAGTTCCAGGGCCAGGTGTGCTTCGCGACCGGCCGGCACATCGTCCATCGCAGCATCGCCCCGGCCTACATCGATCTCCTCGCCGAGAAGGCGGGGCGGATCCGCCTCGGCGACCCGTACCGCGAGGACGTCGACCTCGGACCTATCGTCAACCAGAAGCAGCTCGAGCGGGTGGACGGGATCGTCCGTCGCTCGGTCGACGCCGGCGCCACGGTCGTCGTCGGCGGCACGCACGACGGCCTCTTCTACCGCCCGACCGTCCTGACGGACGTTACCGCCGACCACGCTGCCTGGCGCGAGGAGATCTTCGGCCCGGTCGCGCCGGTCGTGACCTTCGACACAGATGACGAGGCGCTCGCGCTTGCCAACGACAGCGAATACGGGCTGACCGGCGCCGTCTATTCGAACTCGATCTCGCGTGGCCTCGCGCTCGCGCAGCGGCTCCGCTCGGGGATGGTCCACGTCAACGACCAGACCGTGAACGACGAGGCGACCATCCCGTTCGGTGGGATGGGCGCGTCAGGCAACGGCGCGCGATTCGGTGGCCCGGCGAACTGGGACGAGTTCACCGAGTGGCAATGGGTCACCGTGCGCGAGGATCCGCGCTCGTACCCCTACCCGTACTGAGCGGGGTCGCGCGTCGCTGATGGCATCGATCACGGAGGTCGCCCGACTCGCGGGCGTGTCGGCCGCGACTGCCTCGCGCGTCGTGTCCGCATCGGACTATCCGGTCAGCGCGGCCACGCGTGAGCGGGTGCTCGAGGCGGCGCGGACGCTCGACTACGTCCCGAACGCCCTCGCTCGGGGGCTGCTCAAGAGCCGGGTCCCCGTCGTCGCGGTCATCGTCCACGACATCACCGACCCGTATTTCGCGGAGGTCGTGCGCGGGGTCGAGGATGCCGCGTCGGTGGCCGGGTTCCTGGTCATCACCTGCTCATCCGAACGGGACGCGGAGCGCGAGCGGTCGTACGTCCGGCTGCTGCGCTCGATCCGGGCCGCGGCCGTTGTCTTCGCCGGCAGCGGCCTCGACGACCCGGTGGTCACCGAGGAGATCGACCGACACCTCGCCGCCATGCGCGCCGATGGCGCGGCGATCGTCCACCTGTCGCCACACGCCACGGGCGAGCCGGAGGTCGGCGTCGACAACGCGGCCGGGGTCGCGGCGATGGTCGCCGCCCTGGTCGCACTCGGCCACCGGCGGATCGCATTCCTGGCCGGACCGCACTCGCTCTACGTCGCCGCGGCCCGGCTGGCGGGATATCGGCAGGGCCTCGAGGCGGCCGGGATCGCGTTCGACGAGCGGCTTGTCGTCCGGACGAGCTTCGATGCCGCCGGTGGCGAGCTCGGCATCGATACCCTGCTTGCAAGCGAGATGCCGTTCACTGCCGTCTGTTGCGCGAACGACCTGCTGGCGCTGGGTGCGCTCGGTCGGCTCGCGGAGCTCGGGATCGCCGTCCCGGACGCAGTATCCGTGGCCGGCTTCGACGACATCTCCACGGCCGCGCTGACCGCACCCAGCCTCTCGACCGTCCGGTTGCCGCTCCGCGAGATGGGCCGCCGCGGCTTCGCGCATGCGACCGGGGTCCTCGCCGGCGACGAGCCGAGCCGTGAGATCCTCCCGACCGAGGTCGTCCTCCGCGGGTCGACCGCGGCGCCCCCGCCGGCCGATCCGGTCCGCCCGGTCGCGGCCGTTTGATGGGTGGCGTGCTGGCCGGTCGGGTCGTCCTGATCACGGGGAGCAGCCGTGGCATCGGCGCCGAAGTCGCCGTCAAGGCGGCCGCGGAAGGGGCGGTGGTCGCGATCCATTACCTCCGCGGTGCAGATGCGGCAGCGGCGACCCTCGAACGGGTCCGCGCTGCCGGCGCTGGCGAGGCCGACACCTTCGTCGCCGACGTCGCCGACGGTCCCCAGGCAGAGGCTC
The DNA here is from genome assembly GCA_963797685.1 of uncultured Chloroflexia bacterium. Taxonomy (GTDB): domain Bacteria; phylum Chloroflexota; class Limnocylindria; order Limnocylindrales; family CSP1-4; genus SPCO01. Next base: position 13,834 of record CAWCQK010000004.1, read on the forward strand.
TCGTCGAACGCGTCATCGAGCGGTTCGGTCGCATCGATGGGCTGGTCAACAACGCAGGCCTGACGCAGGTCGGGCCGTTCCTCGAGATCGACCCGGCCGACTGGGACGCCGTCATCCGGACCGACCTGACGGCGGCATTCCATACGTGCCGCGCGGCGCTGCCCTCGATGGTGGAGCGGGAGAGCGGCACCATCGTCAACGTCGCGTCGAGGCTCGGACAGATGGGGGTCGCCGAGACGGCCGCCTACTCGGCCGCGAAGGCCGGGCTCATCGGTCTGACCCGCGCGCTCGCGCGCGAGTTCGGTCCACGCGGGATCCGTGTCAACGCGGTCGCACCCGGTGTCACCGTGACAGACATGACCACCGACCTGGTGGACAGCGACGAAGGCCGGCGGCGCCTGCGTGACATGGCGCTCGGACGGTTCGGGCGGGCCGACGAGGTCGCCGACGCGGTGCTCTTCCTTCTCTCCGACGCGTCGTCCCTGTTCCTCGGCCAGACGCTCAACCCGAACGCCGGCGGGTACATGCCGTGAGCCCCGCCTCCAAGGTCATCGAGGTCCGCGAGGCCGTCGAGCTCGTCCATGACGGCAGCACGCTGCTCATCGGTGGCTCGGGCGCCGGGCACGCGGTCCCGCAGCGGTTCATCGACGAGCTGGCCGCCGTCTTCACCGCCGAGGGGCGGCCGCGAGACCTCACCACGGTGCGGATCGTCGGCATCGGCGACTTCGCCGACCGCGGCTTCTCGCAGCTCGGGTTGCCGGGTCTCATGCGCCGGACGATCGGCAGCAACATCGGCAACGAACCGCGGCTGGGGGCCATGGTCGAGGCCAACCAGCTCGAGGCGTACTCGTTCCCACAGGGCGTGCTCTCGCAACTGATGCGCGAGATCGCCGCGGGCCGGCCCGGGCTCGTGACGCAGGTGGGCCTCGGGACGTACGTGGACCCGCGGCAGACCGGCGGCAAGCAGAACGCCTGCACGACCGAGGACCTGGTCGAGGTCGTCACCCTGCGCGGGCGTGAATGGCTGCTGTATCACGCGTTCCCGATCGACGTGGCCGTCATCCGCGGGACGACCGCCGACGAGGACGGCAACCTGACCATGGAAGGCGAGGCGGTCCAGGGCGAGATGCTGGCGATGGCCATGGCCGCCCGGAACAGCGGCGGGATCGTCGTCGCGCAGGTCCGCCAGCTCGCGACGCGCGGCAGCCTCGGCCCGCGCGAGGTCAAGGTGCCGGCCGCGCTCATCGACCATGTGTACGTCGATCCCGACCAGTGGCAGACGTACATCACGCGGGACTCGCCGTACTACGCGGGCGCCCGGCGGCGGCCGGTCCGCCCCGAGCCGCCGTTGCCGCTCGACGTGCGCAAGATCATCGCCCGGCGGTCACTGCTGGAGTTCCCGCCGGGTGCCATCTGCAACCTCGGCTTCGGGATCAGCCAGCTCATCGGCCGGGTCGCATGGGAGGAGGGCATCACCGACCGCCTCGTGCTGACCGTCGAGCAAGGGATCTTCGGCGGTGTTCCGGTGGCGGGCAACGAAGGTGGCGCCGGGTTCAACTACCAGGCGATGATCGAGCAGCCATCGATGTTCGACTTCTACGACGGTGGCGGGCTCGACATCGCGAGCCTGTCGTTCGCCGAAGTGGACGCCGAGGGCAACGTCAACGTCCACGCGTTCGAGGGCCGGGTGCGCGGGCCGGGCGGCTTCCCGAACATCAGCGCCCGGACCGGCAGGATCAACTTCGTGGGCACGCTGACCGCGCAGGGACTCGAGCTCGACATCGATGGCGGGGTCCGCATCGTCCGCGAAGGCGCGCTCCACAAGTTCGTGCCACGGGTCCGCGAGATCTCGTTCAACGGCCGGCTCGCGCGCGAGCGTGGGCAGCAGGTCCGCTACGTCACCGATCGCGCGGTCTTCGCCCTCGAGGACGATGGCCTGGTGCTCATCGAGGTCGCGCCGGGAATCGATGTCGAGCGCGATGTCCTTGGCCAGATGGGCTTCCGTCCGCGGGTGGCCGACCCGCTGCCGACGATGGATCCGCGGCTGTACGCGACCGGACCGATGGGTCTCGCGGCCGACTTCGGGGCGGGCTCGTGAGCGCGCTCGTCGCGCTCGAGCTGGGGCGTGTCGCCCACCTCGAGCTGGTGAACCCGCCGCTCAACCTGTTCACCGGCGAGCTCGTGCTCCAGCTCCGCGATGCTCTCCGGGCGATCGAGGCGGCCGAGGACGTCCGCGCGGTCGTCGTGAGCGGCCGCGGCGAGCGCGCGTTCTCCGCCGGTTCGCACGTCGGCGAGTTCGAGGACCAGGCGGGTGAGGCAGGCCGCGACCGCCACCAGCTCGACCAGGACGTGTGGCGCCAGCTGGCCGAGCTGCCGATGCCGACGATCGCGGCGATCGAGGGCCACTGCCTCGGCGGCGGGCTCGAGCTGGCGCTGTGCTGCGACATCCGGGTGGCATCCGAGACGGCCAGGCTGGGTCTGCCCGAGGTCAGTCTGGCCGTCATCCCGGGCGCCGGCGGGACGCAGCGGCTGCCGCGGGTGGTCGGTGCGACTCGGGCAAAGGAGATGATCCTGACCGGGCGCGTGCTGAGCGCGAGCGAGGCCGAGGCGATCGGCCTGGTCAACCGCGTCGTGCCGGCGGGCAGCGCCGTCGCGGCCGCCGACGAGCTCGGAGCCGAGATCGCGCAGCGCGGTCCCGTCGCCGTTCGCGAGGCGAAGCGGCTCATCGACACCGCGCTCGATCGCGACATCGGGGCCGGCCTCGAGGCCGAGTTCGAAGCCTCGGAACGGATCTTTGCCACAGAGGACATGGTCGAGGGTGCCCGGGCGTTCTTCGAGAGGCGCGATCCGAACTACAGCGGCCGATGAGCGAGCCGAACGCACGGAAGGGAGCACATGGCTGACGTCGAGCGTTTCGGGGTCTTTCTGCCCTCGTATGTCTGGGAGGGCGATGGGCCCGAACGCGCCCGCGGGATCAAGGCGTTCGCGAGGGAAGTGGAGGAGCTCGGCTTCGACTCGCTGTTCATCACCGACCACCTGCTGGCGGCAAAGCGCTTCTACAGCGTCGACTGGCTCGAGCCGCTGACCACGCTCGCGGTGGCGGCCGGGGCGACCGAGCACGTCCGTCTCGGCACGTCGATCCTGATCATGCCGCTGCGCAACCCGGTCATCCTGGCCAAGGAGCTCGCGACTCTGCAGTTCCTGTCCGACAACCGGGTGATCCTCGGCGCCGGCGTCGGCTGGAACGACGTCGAGTACGAGGCGGTCGGCGTCCACAAATCGGAGCGCGGCAAGCGCACCGACGAGATGCTCGACATCATGATGCCGCTGCTCGAAGGCGAGAGAGTGACCTACCACGGCGACTTCTACGACGTGGACGACGTGTTCATCGAGCCGCGGACGTCCCAGCGGCCGTTGCTCTGGATCGGCGGCGGGTCGCAGCTGGCCGACCCGAAGTCGCCGGACGTGCCCAAGTTCGTGAAGTCGGTCATGGCGCGGACCGTCCGCGCCGACGGCTGGATCCCGCGGCCGACCTGCCCGCCGCCGGATATCGCCCGCGACTGGCAGGAGCTGCAGGCCGCGATGCGCGTCGCCGGCAAGGACCCGTCGAGCACCCTCGTCGCGCACGAGAACTTCATGCACCTGGTCATGACCAACGACCCCGTCAAGGCGCGAGAGGAGCAGCACCGGGCGTTCCTCAAGGTCATGAGCAACGAGCGCGGACCCGCGTATCTCGAGACTGTCTACCTGTTCGGGACACCGGACGAGATCATCGCGTCGCTCCAGGCGCGCGTCGATGCAGGTGTCGAGTATTTCTTCCTCCACACGATGACCCCCGACCCGGCCCAGCTCCGCCTGTGGGTCGATGAGATCATCCCGAACGTGACCTTCCCCGCGACGGTCGGGCCGGTCCGCCGCCCCCCGACGCCCTGGCGATGACCCGGCGGGTCGTGCTCCTCGGGAAGCCGCTCAAGCGGCGGCACTCGGTGGTCATGCACAACGCCGCCTTCGCCGCGGCGGGGATCGACGGCGAGTACGTCCTCGCCGAGCTCGACGAGGCAGAGATCCCGGAGGCCGTAGCTGCGGCCCGCGGGCCGGAGTTCCTGGGGCTCGGCGTGACCGCGCCGTACAAGCCGCTCGTGGCGGGCCTGGTCGATGAGGTCGAACCGACGGCGCGCGAGATCGGCGCGGTGAACAACGTGATCCGGACAGACGATGGCCGGCTGATCGGCATCAATACGGACGCGCCTGGGTTCCGTGTCGGAGTGGAGATGGCGATGGGGCGGGCCCTGGCCGGGGCGGACGTCGTGATCGCCGGGGCGGGTGGCGCGGCCCACGCAGTCGTGTTCGCGTGTCTGGACGCCGGGGCGAGCCGGGTGACGATCGGGAGTCGGGATGGGGCCTCCGCGGAGGCGCTCGCGGAGCAATTCGCGGGCGTGGGGGGTGCGACGGTCACGGCGGTGGCGCTCGACGACCCCGCGTTCGCTGCGGCACTCGAGTCCACGGACCTGGCCGTGAACGCGACGACCGTGGGCATGACCCAGCCCGGGATGACCATCGACGTCGACCGGCTCCCGACCGAGGCCACCGTCTTCGATCTCGTCTACGTGCCGGCGGAGACGCCGCTCCTGCGGGCGGCGCGGGCGCGCGGCCTGCGCGCTGCCAACGGCTCGGAGATGCTCATCGCCCAGGCGGTCATCGCCTTCGAGCGCTGGACCGGGGTGGGCGGCATGGCCGGCGTCATGCGCGCCGCCGTGGCGCCGCTGCTCGCCGACGCGACCGGGACGGCCTGACCGAGTGACCCGGCTCGACGTCCCCACTCCCGGAGCGATCTACACGGTCGGGCTGAACTATCGAGCGCCCGGAGAGGCCGATGGAAGCCGACCCGATCGGCCTCTCATCTACGGCAAGGCCGCGTCCGCGATCGCCGGCGACGGCGCGACGCTCGCCTGGGACCGCTCGCTGACAGCCAACGTCGACGCCGAGGTCGAGCTCGGAGTCGTGATCGGGGAGACCGCGTGGAACGTCGCGCCCGAGGACGCCATCCGCCGCATCCTCGGCTACACGATCGTGAACGACGTCTCGTCGCGCGACCCGTGGCTTGACGGGGACCAGTGGCTGCTCGGCAAGTCGATGCCCGGGTTCTGCCCGGCTGGTCCGTGGGTCGTCCCGGCAGAGGATCTCGATCCCGCGGACCTCCGCCTCGGCTGCACCATCAACGGCGAGACGATCCAGGACGGGCGGACCTCGGACATGCGTTTCTCGGTCGCCGAGATCGTCGCCTTCCTGAGCCGCCATGTGGAGCTCGCCCCGGGCGATCTGATCGCCACCGGCACGCCGGTGCGGCTCGCGTCGCCGCCCGGGCCCAGACCGGCACCTGCAGCCGGCTGACGTCGTGACCTGCTGGATCGAAGGCATCGGCGAGCTCACCACCCACGTCGCGTGACGTCGCGAGAGGAGATCCCACGATGAAGCCACCGACCGTGTTCCTCGGCGAGATGACGAACCCCGAGGTCGAGGCGTTCGTGCGGGACCACGACACGGTGCTCGTGCCGGTCGGCTCGACCGAACAGCATGGCCCGCACGGCCCGTTGCTGACCGATGTCCTCGTGCCGGTCGAGGTCGCTCGTCGCGTGGGGCCGCGGGCCGGTGCCGCGGTCGCGCCATCGATCAACTACGGGCTGTCGTATCCGCACGTGGGGTTCACCGGTGTCGTCCACCTCGGGATCGCCACGTTCATGGCAGTCGTCGAGGACGTGGCGGTCGGCCTCGCGACCATGGGCTTCCGGAGGATCGTGTTCCTCAACGGCCACTACGACAACACCCTGGCGATCGCCTACGCCTGCGCGAACGCGGCCCCGCGGCTGCCCGACGGCACGCGTGCCTTCCCGGTCAACTACTGGGACGGCATGACCCCGGACGAGGCCGGTGAGTTCTTCGGACCCACGGCCGGTCTCCATGCCAACAAGGCCGAGACGTCGGCGGTGATGGCGATCGATCCGAGCCTGGTCGACATCGACGCCGCCAATGCGGAGATGCCGCCGTTCCCCGAGGTGACGAGTCCCGCCGCCGTGCACACGGCGTTCTTCTTCTCGACGCCGGGCTCCGTCCATCGGGCGAGCCATTCGGGAACGTGGGGCGATGCGCGCGACTCGTCTGCCGAGTACGGCGAGCGCTACCTGCAGGTCGTCACGGAGGCGACGCTGCGGATGCTCGATGACGTGGAGCGGACGTTCGAGGCGATGCCGCCGCGCTGAGGCCCGTGTGGCGCCGGCTCGCTCAGTCGGCGTCGGCCGCGAACCAGGTCCCTTGGCGCATCACGCGTCGCACCCGGAGGGCCGGGTCCAGCCGGACCAGGTCGGCCCGCTGGCCGACCGCGAGGCGACCGCGGTCCGAGATCCCGAGGAGCATCAGCGGGTTCCGACTCGCGGCTGCGACGGCGGCCGGCAGGGCCACGCCCGAGGCCACCAGGTTCCGGACGGCGGTGTCGAGCGCGATCACCGACCCGGCCAGAGTCGTGGTGCCGACCAACGTGACCCGCCCGCCGACGACCTCCACCTCGAGCCCGCCGATCCAGCCCCGTCCATCGCCGGTCCCTGCCAGGGCGTGTGCGTCGCTGACGAGGAGCAGCCGATCGGTCGGCTTGAGCCGGGTGATGAGTGGCCAGACGGCGGGATCGACGTGCAGTCCGTCGGCGATGAGCTCGACGCAGGCGTCGTCCTCGAGCAGCGCGGCCAGGGCGACGCCGGGCGCGCGATGGTCGATCCCGGTCATCGCGTTGAACAGGTGGGTCGTGGACGTGGCGCCTGCCGCGTAGCCCGCGCGGGCCTGTTCGATGGTCGCCGCCGAATGACCCACCGACACGGCCACGCCGCGGTCGTGCAACCAGCCGATGAGCTCGAGGGCGCCGGGCAGCTCGGGTGCGACCGTGATCAAGCGGAGCCCGTCGAGGAACGGCTCGAGGACGTCACGGGGCACGTCCGCCGGGACGAGGAGGTGCGTCTGGTCGTGGGCGCCGCGGCGTGACGGCGCGAGGAACGGCCCTTCGAGGTTGAACCCGAGCGGCTCGGCGCCATCTGCAGCGGCGTCGGGCGACCAGGCCCGGACCCGATCGGCGAACCCGGCGAGCGCGTCGAGCGGTGCTGTCACCGCAGTCGGCAGGAACGAGGTCACGCCGCGGCGCAGCAGCCTGCGGGCCATCCCGTCGAGCGATGTCGCGTCGCCCATCGCGTCGTGGCCGCCCCAGCCGTGGACGTGGACGTCGACGAAGCCGGGCGCGATGTAGGGGCCGTCGGCCGCGCTGTCCTCGGCGTCAAGCTCGACCGCGGTGATCCGGCCGTCCTCGATGGCGATCCGGCCACTCGCGATCCGGTCGTCGAGGACGAGGCGTCCGACGATCGTGCCCGGCGTGTCGGTGCTCGTCACTCGGCCTCCGCTGGCTCGGTGCCGCCGACGCCCGGGTCCTCGACCTCGAACTGGACGACCAGCCCGTAGCGCTCTGCTGGATAGCGCAATTCGGTCGACTCGACACGTCGGCCGTGCTGGTCGACGATCACCCGCTGCTCGACGAGCAGCGGGTCGCCGGTCCGGATCCCGAGCAGGCGCGCGTCCTCGGCCGTGGCCGCGGCCGCCGTGATCGTGCCGGTGCCGCGCCGGAGGACGATGCCCGCCCGGCCGAGCGTTTCGTGGAGCGAGCCGGCGACGAGATCGGCCGTCATCACCGCGTTCGCGCAGGCCCCGATGAGGACCACCGACTCGAGCGCGATCGGCTCGCCATCGGCCTGGCGAATACGGCGCAGGTGCACGATCGGCTGGCGGGCGGGGATGCCCAGGCTGGCGGCCTCGACTGTCGTCGACGGCCGGATGACACGGGTCAGCAGCCGCGAGCTCGGGACGCGGCCCGCCCGGAGCATCTCCTGGGTGAAGGTCATCAGCCGGTTGGCGCGACGGTGCGCCGGCGGCTCGGCGACGAAGCTGCCGCGGCCCGGCTCGCGGGCGATCAGGCCGTCCTCGGCGAGGCGGTGCATGGCGTTCCGTGCCGTCATCCGGCTGACCCCGAACTCGGCGCACAGCTCGGCATCGGACGGCAGCCTCTCGCCGGGACGCAGCGTCGCGATCCGCTCGCGCAGCACCTGCTCGATCTGGCGGTACTGCGGCTGGTAGGCGGGTTCGGTCATCGGTGGGCCGCCGCATTCTCGGCGCCCGCGGTGGTCTCGGCCGCCTCTGCGCCGTGGATCGCAGCCCCGATCGCGCCTGCCCAGACCCCCAGCTCGGCCGTCACGACCTCGACATCGTCGAGCGACGTGGTGCGCACCCGCCGCCGCAGCTCAGCGCGGATCGGCTCGAGGAGAAGGTCGCCGGCCGCCGCCACGCCGCCGCCGATCACCACCCGGTCGGGCGACACGACCGTCACCATGTTTGCGATCCCGATCCCGAGATAGCGACCGACCATCGCGAGCCCGCCCAGTGCCCGCGCGTCGCCGGCCTGTGCCGCAATGACGGCCGCCTCCGCGGTCGCCGTCCCGCACGCGGCCGCGATCCGGTCCGCGCGAGCGAACGCCTCGACGCAGCCGTTGTTCCCGCAGCCGCACGGCGGTCCGTCCGGGTCGATCGTCTGGTGGCCGACCTCGCCGGCCGTCCCGTCGTGGCCGAGGTGGACCCGTCCGTCGATGGCGATGACGCCGCCGACCCCGGTCCCGAGCACCAACCCGACCATCGAACCAGCACCACGCCCAGCGCCGAGTCGCAGCTCGGCCAGCCCGAACGCACGGGCGTCGTTGACGAGCGAGACCGGCCGGCCGAGCGCGGCCGCGATGGGACCCCCGACCGGCCGAGCCGCCCAGTCGCCCGGGATGTTGACCAGGAACCGGGTCGCCCCGGTCGCCGGGTCGTACAGCCCCGGGACGCCGACCCCGATCGTCGACACGTCCCGGAAGCGCCCGATCGCCTCGGAACCGACCGCCGTGAGGGCCGCCACGACCGCTTCCGGACCGTCGGCCGCCGGGGTCGGGACCTGGCCTCGGTCGAGCACCCGCCAGCCGTCGTCGTGCTCGACGACCACCCATTTGATGTTCGTGCCGCCGAGATCGAGGCCGAGATGTCGGGTGGGCTGGCCGTCGGTCACGCTGGTCAGGTCTCGCCGGTGACCCGGGTGTAGGCGGCCGCAACGATGACGATGATCCCGCCGAAGACGATCTGACGGGTCGGCTCCGGGAAGCCGACTGCCGTCAGGAGGGCCGTCAGGACGCTCAGGATGAGTGCGCCGACGAGCGTGCCTCCGTACCCACCCCGGCCGCCGAGGATCGACGTCCCGCCGATCACGGCCGCAGCCACCGACGGGAGCACCAGCAAATCGGCAAGGGAGACGCTGGCGGTATTCGTCAGGCCAGACAAAAGAAGGCCGCCGACCCCGGCCAGCAGTGCCGAGATGACGTACAGCACGATCAACACCTGCCAGGCGCGAGCCCCCGAGAGCCGCGCCGCGACAGGGTTGTCGCCGATCGCGTACAGGAGCCGGCCATACCCGGTCCGTCTGAGTCCGATCAGGATGATCAGCATCACCGGGACCAGCACGAGCAGGCCGGCCGGGATGAAACCGAGCAGCGTCGCGCTTCCGAGCGTCGTCAGGATGTCCGGGACGCCTGCGCCCGTCTGGACGGATTGGAGCTGCCAGACGTTGGCGAGGCCGAGGACGACGAAGCTCATGCCCAGGGTCATGATCAGCGGGTGGACCCGGAAGACGCCGATGCCGACGCCCGTGACCAGGCCCGCAAGCATGGCCACGATGAGCGACACCAGGATCGCCTGAGGCACGCCGCCCGGACTGTGGACGAGCGTCGCCGTGACGAACCCGGTCATCGACGCGACGGCGCCAACGGACAGATCGATCCCGCCCGTGAGCATGGTGATCGTCTGGCAGCCGGCGAGGATCGCCAGCGGCACGGTCGTGCGAACGATGATGTTCGCCCAGCCAGGACTGACGATGCCCGGGTCGACGATGTCGATGATCAGGATGAGGATCCCGAGCAGGCCGATCAGCGGGATGATCGGGCGATCCCGGAACAGTGCACGCCAGGCGTCGGCACCTCTCCAGCGATCGACCGCGACGGCGGTGCTCATCGTCGGCTCCGCCGGAGCTCGATGACGCTGCCGACCATGACGACACCGATGAGGATGACGCCCTGCGCAACGATGGCGAGGTTCGAATCGAGGCTCAGGAAGCTCATGTCCGTCTGGATCAGCTGGAGCACGACCACCCCGACGATCGGCCCGAACACGCCGCCCCGGCCACCGGCCAGGCTGACCCCACCGAGCACGACCGCCGCGACGCTGAGGAGCGTGTACGGGCCGGGCACCGGAGTCCCGATCCCCGTGCTGGCGGTCAGCGAGAGGCCTCCCAGCGCCGCGAACAGACCCGTGATCGCGTAGGCGAACAACTTGGTCCGTCCGACGGGAACCCCGCTCCGGAAGGCGGCGAGCCGGTTGCTGCCGATCGCGTACATCGACAGCCCGAGCCTCGAGCGCACCAGCGGGAACCAGATGACCGAGACCACGACGAGCAGGACGACCGCAGCCCGTGGGATCCACTCGTTGCCGAGCGGCCCGACGGCCAGACCAGTGAGCCAGGTCGCGGCGCCGCCGCCCGGCGACGATCGCACGAGCAGCGCGAAGCCCGCCCACACGAACGACATCGCCAGGGTGACGACGATGTCCGGCACCCGTGTGCCCACGACGACCGCCCCGTTGATCCCACCGAGCACGAGGCCGAAGCCCAGCACAGCCACGACCACCACGATCCCGGTCGTGTCGGATTGGTTGTCCATGAGGGAGGCGGCCACGACGCTGGTCAGGGCCATCATCGACCCGATCGACAGGTCGATCCCACCGCTGATGACGATGACCGCCTGGGCGACCGCGGCCAGTGCAAGCGGGAGGATCGACGTTCCGAGGCCCTGGATGGGGATCGGGCCGTATCGGGGCTGGATCAGCTTGGTGAAGACCAGCAGGCCGACCAGAAGCACGAGAAGGCTCAGCATCCACGCGTTCCGGCGTGCCCAGACCGCGATGGCGTCGGCCGTTCCGGAGCCGGCGCCCTCGATCGGCGCCGCGGTGGCGCTCATGGTTCCTCGGTCTGGGCGATCGATTCCTCGATCGCGGCGCCGGCGGCGCTCTCCGGCAGCTCTGCGTCGGCGCGCAGGTTGTAGGCGGCTCGGAGCAATGACGCCTCGTCGGCGTCAACGCCGGCCACTTCGGCCACGATCTCGCCACCGAAGATCACGATCGCGCGATCGCAGACGAGCTGGACCTCCTTGAGCTCGGACGTATAGATGAGCACGGCGGCCCCGGCCTCGGCCAGGTCGCGGAGCAGGAGGTAGATCTGCTGCTTCGTGCCGATGTCGATCCCGCGCGTCGGGTCGAAGCACAGCATCGTCCGGACGCCGCCGGCGACCCACCGCGCGATCGTGACCTTCTGCTGGTTCCCACCCGAGAGCCGCCGCACCTCACCTGCCGCGCGAGCGTCGATCTGCAGCCGCGCGACTGCGTCGTCGACCGTCCGACGTTCGCCGCCGAGGTCGATCAAACCCCAGTGGCTGAGTCCCGCGATCCTCGGCAGCGCGATGTTCTCTCGGATCGACCGTTGCATCAGCAACGCCTCGGCTCGGTCGGCGGCCACGTAGACGAGGCCTGCCCTGATGGCGTCCGCGGGATGTCGGAAGCTCACGGGTCGATCGTCGACCAGGAGCTGACCACTGGCCGGACGCGCGGACCCGGCGAGGATGTCGAACAGCTCGTCCTGTCCCTGGCCTTCGAGCGCGACCACGCCCAGTACCTCGCCCGGATAGAGGTCGAAGGAGACTTCCTTCAGGGTCGAGCGTGCGGTCAGCGCACGAGCCGAGATGCGTGGCTTGGCGTCCGCTCTCCGCGTCGCGCTCGTCGTCCCGTGCTCGGCGGCGACGGGCATGTCCTTGATGATCTCGCCGAGCATCAGCTCGACGATCCTGTCCTCGGAGCCCGTGGTCACGTCGACGACGCCGACGGTCGCCCCTTCGCGCAGCACGGTGGCGCGGTCGCAGATGGCCGCGATCTCGATCATCCGGTGGGAGATGAAGATGACGGAGCGTTGGCCGCCCCGGAGCCGTCCCACGACCTCGAGGACTCGCTCGGTGAGGTTGGCGGGCAGGGCCGCGGTCATCTCGTCGAGCATCAGCACGTCTGGCTCGGCGGCCAGGGCGCGCGCGAGATCGATGATCCGCAGCGTGGCCAGCGGCAGGCGTCGAGCGTGGCCGGCCAGGTCGAGGCCACCGAGGCCGAGCTCGGTCAGCCAGTGGCGGAATGGTTCGAGTGGTGTCTCGGTCAGTCGCAGGTTCTGCCGGATGTCGAGGTCCGGGATCAGCGACGGCTCCTGGTACACGGAGATGAGCCCGCCGCGACGAGCCTCGGCCGGCGACTGGACGGTGCGGGCTTTCCCGCGCACGGAGATCGTGCCCGCGTCCGGACTGACCGCGCCGGTCAGGATCTTGACGAGCGTGCTCTTGCCGGCGCCGTTGGCGCCCATCAGGGCATGGATCTCGCCGGGCTTGACGGCCAATGAGGCGGAGCGCAAAGCGACCACCGCGCCGTATGTCTTCGAGACGCCACTCGCCTCGAGCAGGGGTTCGGTCGTGGTGAGAGTCATGCGCTCCGCGCGATTCAGGCGGAGGGCGACGGCATGGCCGTCGCCCTCCCTGGATGGACCGGAGTGAGGGCTATGCGCCCTTGCAGCCGGCGGGAACGGTATTGGGATCGTAGGTCGTCCAGCCGTCGATGGACAGGCTCAGCGGCCAGAGCGGGTCCATGCCGGGCACGGACTGCCACGCCTTGAGCTTCGCCTGACCGTCAGGGGTCAGGTTGTCGACCACGACCGGATCCAGCAGAACGGTGTTCGGCTGGGTGGCACCTGCGGACGGGGTGACCGTGTCACCGTTGAGGAGCTTGAGCGCCAGGGTGATGCCCGCGCCGCCGACCGCCGCCGTGTTGGTCACGGCTGCGCCCTTGAGGCCCGGGAAGTTGGTCGTGTCGAGGAGCTGGGTGACGAACCCGCCGACATCGGCATCAGCGATCGGCACGAACTTCTTGCCGTTCGCCTTGATCGCGTCGACGATCTGCTTGCCCATGCCGGACGCCCAGATGCCGGTGATCTTGTCGTAGCCGCCACTGGCGATGAAATCGTTGGTCAGCTTGGTGGCGGTGGCCGGATCCCAGCCCGTGGCGACGCCATCGGGACTCGGGACGACGGTGATACCGGGATAGTCCTTGAGGACGTTCTTGAACCCGGTGTCGCGGTCGGTATCAGCGGAGTTGCCGGCGATGCCGCGGGTGTACCAGACGGTGCCCTTGCCACCGAGCTGATCGAACAGCCACTTGGCGCCGAGCTCCGCGTACTTGACCTGGTTGTTGTACAGGTTCCACGTGTTCGTGTCGGTCACGTAGCTGTCGACCGCGACCGTCTTGATCCCTGCCGCAGCGGCCTCGGCCAGTGCCGGGTTGAGGGCCTTCGGGTCATTCGGGTTGAAGACGATCGCATTGACGCCCTTCGCGATCAGGGTCCGGATGTCGGCCAGCTGGCCGGCGGCATCCGTGTTGCGATGGATCACGGTCAGATTGGCGGCCGGGATGCCCGCCGCCTTGGCCTGCGCCTTGGCAGTGCAGACCTGCTCTTCGCGGAAGCCGTTGCCGACGCCTCCGCCGTTCGAGTAGCCGATCGTGTACTGCGACGCTGCGCCCGATGGGGCAGTCGAGCCGCCCGCGGCGGCGCTCGGCGCTGTCGAGGCACCCGAGCTCGAACACGCGGCCGCGATCAGGGCGACGACCGCGAGGCCGGCGAACGATCGCAACCGGATGGATCCCTTGATCATGTGTTCTCCTCCTGTGACCAACGACGCGCCGACTTGGTCGCGCCGACGAATGGATCCGCTTCCCCTCGGGGGAGCCAATCGATCCGATCTATCGGTCTCACCTCCTACGCGCGATCACCGCCACCATCACCCCTCCCGGGAGATGGCACGAGCGATCCGCCGCGCGTGCTCACGATAGGCCTCCTCGAACGTTTCCCGCGAGCGGTCGGCGCCTACGACCGACGCTCGGGTCAGGACCGGCGGCAGAGCGTCCCGCTCCCGGAGGAGCCGGGCGGTCCGCACCTTGATGCAGTTGACGATGGCGACCGCGGTGATCGTCGAGCCGGGACCCACCGGGGTATCCAGGCCGTCGATCGCGCACAGCGCATCGGCGTGGGGCGAACACAGGTCGATGACGAGATCCGCCTCGTCGAGCAGGCGCCCCCGGACGATCGGGTCCGGCTCCCCGGACATCGATTGCTCGACGGACGTGACCGCGATGACCCGCATGCCTCGCCGGCGGGCGCCACGGGCCACCTCGATCGGAACGGCCGTCAGCCCGCCGGCCGAGAAGACCATCACGAGGTCGTTCGGGCCGAACGTGAAGTTCGACAGGATGACCTCCGCGAGCCCTGACGTCCGCTCGATGAACATCGCCTGGCGCTGGCCGTTGGAGCCGACGACCTGGGTGTGGAACGTCATCGACAGCTCGACCATCGGGTTGAACCCCGGGTACGAGCCGTAGCGCGGGAACATCTCTTCGACCGGGATCCGCGAGTGGCCGGTCCCGAACAGGTGGACGAGACCGTCGGCGGCGATCGTGTCGGCACACCAGCGGCTGGCCGTCTCGATGGCCTCGCCCTGCGTCGCCGCCAGCCGTTCCAGCAGGCCGGTGGCGGCGGTCAGCCACTCGAGGGCCGGCTGCGTCGTGGTCGGTCCGGCGGCCGAGGTCGCCATCAATAGTCACTCGCCGGGCGCTCGGCCGGACCCGGGGCGCCGGCCGCGACCGGTCCGCCACCGGCTTTGCGTGCCCGGAAGTCGTCGAGCATCGTCGCCGTCGCGGTCGCACCGACGCGCGTGACCCCGAGCGCCATCACGTCAAGCAGCGCGTCGAGGGTCCGGACGCCGCCCGCGGCCTTGACCCCGATGTGCGGCGACGTGTTGGCGCGCATCAGGATCAGGTCCTCGTGGGTCGCGCCGCTCGGGGCGAACCCGGTCGAGGTCTTGACGAAGTCGCCGCCGGCCGCCTCGGTCAGGTGGCACGCCCGGATCTTCTCGTCGTCGGTCAGGTAGGCGTTCTCGAAGATGACCTTGACGATCGCCCGGGCCGCATGGGCGACGTTGACGACGGCCTCGATGTCGGCGGCCACATCGGCGTCGCGGCCGGACTTGAGGGCACCGATCTGGATGACCATGTCGAGCTCGGTCGCACCGTCGCCGATGGCGCGGACCGACTCGAACACCTTGGTTTCGGTCCGATGGTTGCCGTGCGGAAAGCCGATGGTCGTCCCGACCGCGACGTCCGTCCCCGACAGGAACCTGGCCGCGCGCAGGACGTCGGCCGGGCGGACGCACACCGACGCCACGTCGTAGTCGGCGGCGAGCCGGCAGCCCGCTTCGACGAAGGCGTCGTCGAGCTCGGGTCGCAGCAGCGAGTGATCGATGGTCTTGGCGACGTCGCGGTAGGTCAGGTCGTCGATGGAGAAGGTCATGGCCTCACTTGATATACGGGCGGAGGACGTCGCGAGCGAGCAGGAACCCGCGCTTGACGAGGTCGTCGGTCTTCTCGAAGTCGCGATCCTCGTGCTCGATGATCACGTCGCCGTCGTACCCGCCTCGCCAAAGAGCCGCGAACAGGGGAGCCCACTCGACATCGCCCAGCCCCGGCAGGCGCGGGATCTGCCAGCCGATGCCCATCGAGAAGACGCCGCGCTCGTACAGCCCCTCGCGGTCGATGAGCAGGTCCTTGGCCTGGACGTGCAGGATGTGTGGCCCGAATTCGCGGATGAACCGCGGGATGTCGATCATCTGGAGGATCAGGTGCGACGGGTCGAAGTTGAGCCCGATCGTGCCGCCCCACTGCTCGAGGATCCGACGCCAGATCCGAGGGGTCGTGGCGAGGTTGTGCCCGCCCGGCCACTCGTCCTTGCTGAACAGCATCGGGCAGTTCTCGATGGTGATCCTGCGCCCGTGGTCCTGGGCGAAGCTGACGATGTCCGGCCAGACGCGGAGGGCTTCCTCCCAGTTCGCGTCCTGGTCCTTCGAGCCGTCCGCACCCATGAACGTGTTGACCAGCGGGACGCCCATCAGCTCGGCGGCGGTGATGACGTGCTTGAGGTGCCCGATGACTTCGGCCCGATGGGCGGGGTCGGGGTGGAGCGGGTTCGGGTAATAGCCGAGACCGGAGATGGCGAGGCCCTTGGCGGCGATCTCGTCGACGATCTCGGTCGCCTGGCCGGCCGACAGGTTCGCCACGTCGATGTGGCTGGTGCCGGCGTACCGCCGGGTCGCACCGGACGCCTGCGGCCAGCAGGCGATCTCGAGGCTCTCGAAGCCGTTCGCCGCCGTCCAGTCGGCGACGTCCATCAGCGGCGTCTCGGGGAACGGAGCGGTCAACAGGCCGAGTCTCATCAGCGCGCCTCCGTGCCGACGGGGAGGGGCGCCCGGACGACCTCGACCCAGCGGCCGATGCGGGCACTCTCCGCGATCGCGTCGTTGACAAGCATCTCGTCGTGGCCGTCGGCGAAGGTCGGGTACGTGGGGCGCTCCGCTGGGCCGCCCGCCACGACGTCCGCATAGACGGCCCGGAAGTGCGCGGCGAACGTGTCGCCGAAGCCCTCGACATGGCCGCCGGGAAGGGCAGCGGCGGCGCGTCCGGCGTCGCCCATCAGGGCCGGGTTCTTGATCAGGATCTCGTTCGGGCGGTCGCGGTGGCCCAGCCAGATCTGATCGGGCTGCTCCGAGTCCCAGGCGATCGACGAGCGCGACCCGTCGATCTCGTACTGGAGGGAGTTCTTCCGACCGGCGCTGATCTGGCTGATGCTGACCGAGCCGCGGGCGCCGTCCTCGAAGCGGAGGAGGATGGTCGCCGCATCCTCGGTGGCGATGACGCGGGTGACCGTCTCGGTGGCGACCTCGGTCGAGAAGGTCTCGACCGGCCCGGCAGGCTCGCGTCGGGTCCGGATGAACGTGCTCAGGTCGGCCATCACCTCGACGACCCGTTGGCCGGTGACGAACGTCATCAGGTCCAGCCAGTGCGAGCCGATGTCGCCGACCGCGCGCAGAGGCCCGCCGCGTCCGGGCTCGAGCCGCCAGTTCCAGTCACTGTCGAGGAGCAGCCAGTCCTGGAAGTAGCGCCCGGTGACCAGCCGCACGGCACCGATGTCGCCCGCGGCGACGACCTCATGGGCGTGCTGGTTGAGCGGGTAGTAGCGGATGTTGAAGTTGGCCGCGTTGACGAGGCCGGTCCGCGCGGCGAGCTCGACCAGCTCCGCGGACTCGATGGCGGACATCGCCAGCGGCTTCTCGCACACGACGTGGCGGCCGGCCGCGAGGGCCGCCCTCGCGTGGGGAAGGTGGAGATCGTTCGGGGACGTGACGTGGACGACCTCGACCGCGGGGTCGCTGAGCAAGTCCTCGATCGACTCGTACGCGCGCGGGACGCCAAGGGACTCGGCCCGGGCAGCGCCGCGCTCGGGCGTGCTGCCAAGGACGCCGTGCACCCGCACGCCGATGCGCCGCAACGCTTCGACGTGGACGGTCCCGATGAAGCCCGTGCCGATGACGGCCGCGCCGACGTCGGCGATCCGTTCTCATTCCCTCTCCACCCGCTGGCGACGTTGGGCCAACTGTCTAGACGTTCTAGACAGGACTCGAGTGTGAACCACCGCTGGGCGACGCGGACGCTCGATGGGCGCGCTCCAGACTTCCTCCGGCCCCCATCCTACTTTGCCATGTCAAGTGCAAAAGTCGAGCACGCAAGGTGCAGCGGCGTATCATCCGCGGATGATCATGCAGCCTGGCGACGGTTCCGCGGAGCTTCCCGGGCGGTTCGCGCCACTGCCCGATGAGTCGCTCGACGCCCTGGTCGACGTGCTCGACGAGATCCGGTTCGGGCGATCGCGGTCGCGAGCCGAGTTGGTGACCCGGACGGGACTCGGGCGGGCGATCGTCGCCCAGCGGGTCGGCGAACTCATCGAGCGCGGGCTCGTCAGCGAGGGCGATGTCGGACCAAGCACCGGCGGGCGGCCGCCGCGGCAATTGACGTTCCGTGCCGACAACGGGTACCTGCTGGTCGCGGACCTGGGTGCCACCAGCATCGACGTCGCGGTCACCACCCTCGACGGCCGGATCCTGGGCCATCACGACGAACCCGCCCTCATCGAGTCCGGGCCCGAGGTCGCCCTCGCACGCGTCGATGCCCTGTTCGATTCGCTCGTCCGGACGACGCAGGGACTGCCAGAGCGGCTGTGGGGGATCGGGATCGGCGTTCCGGGTCCCGTGGAGTTCGGGTCGGGCCGGCCGATCTCGCCGCCGATCATGCCCGGCTGGGACGGCTACCCGATCCGCGAGCGGTTCGCGGGGCGCTACGGGGCGCCGGTCTGGGTCGACAACGACGTCAACGTCCTCGCGCTGGGGGAGTGGCGATCGGGCGTTGCCGCCGGTCATTCCAACGTGGTGGTGGTCAAGATCGGGACGGGCATCGGGGCCGGCATCATCTCGCACGGCCACCTCCATCGCGGCGCGCAGGGGAGTGCCGGCGACGTCGGCCACATCCAGGTCACGGACGACCCGTCGGTCGTGTGCCGCTGCGGCAACATCGGCTGTCTCGAGGCGCTCGCCGGCGGCGCTGCGATCGGGCGGGCGGGCCAGGCGGCCGCCGAGGCCGGGCGCAGTCCCGGTCTCCGGACCGCGCTCGATCAACGCGGCGTCGTGACCGCGGAGGACGTTGCGCGCGCCGCGTCATTCGGCGATCCCGTCGCCGTCGCGCTGCTCGGTGACGCAGGGCGGCGGGTGGGTTCGATGCTCGCCGGCATCGTCAACTTCTTCAATCCCTCGCTCATCGTCATCGGCGGTGGCGTGGCGAACAGCCCGGATCAGCTGCTGGCCGCCATCCGGGAGACGATCTACCGGCGGTCGCTGCCGCTCGCGACGCGCGACCTGCTCGTCCAGCGCTCGTCGCTCGGAGGCCTGGCCGGGGTCATCGGCGCGTCGGCGATGGTCGGCGACCAGATCTTTGCGCGCGCATCGCTGGCACGCTGGATCGACGCCGGCGAGCCGTCGGGCGTCCCCGACATGGCGCTGCCGCGCGCGGGTTGACCGGGGGCATCACCCGGGAGCGGCTACCTGACGACGCGGTACTTGAGGTGCGCGACGCCCGGTGCCTCGAGCACGCGAACCTGTTCGAGCGTGATGTCGCCGAGGTCGTCGAGCGGGCGCTCGCCGGCTCCAAGCACGATCGGGACCACGTGGAGCTCGAACTCGTCGACCAGGCCCGCGGCGAGGTACTGACGCAGGACGCTGGCGCCGCCACCGATCGCGACGTCAAGGCCGCCAGCTGCGTCACGCGCCCTGTCGAGGGCAGATCGGATCCCGTCGGTCACGAAGGTGAACGTCGTGCCGCCAGCCATCTCCAGCGGCGCTCGAGGGTGATGGGTGACCACGAACACCGGCTTGTGGAAGGGCGGGTCGTCGCCCCACCATCCGTTCCACGGTCGGTCGTCACGCCATGGCCCCGGGCCGCCACCGAACATGTTCCTGCCCATCACGTGGGCGCCGATACCGGTGCTCGCCTCGTCGATCACCAGCGTGCTCGCGTTGACGACGCCACCCTCTTGGCCCATGCCCTGGCGCCACGCCTCGAGATCGAACATCCACTGGTGGAGGTCCATCCCACCGATGCCAAGAGGGTTGGCCTCGCTCTGCTCGGGTCCCGCCATGTACCCGTCGAGCGAGATCGCGATCTGGAACCTGACCTTGCTCATCGACTCCTCCCGCTAGTTCGCGACGATGCGGTCCATGAAGTCGCCCGATGCGGGGTCCTTGAGGATGAGCTTGTGGCGGCCGTCGGGCAGGACCTCACGCTTGATGACGACCTGGCCGTCGAACGTCTCGGGCTCCGACGCGATGCGGGCCGTCGCGCCGCCTCGCCAATCGAGCTCGACCGGCTCCCAAGCGTGCGCCTTCGCGGACCGATATGCGGCGTCCATGATCGCGTTCACCACGTACCCGTCGTAGAAGGTCTCGCGCGGGGCGCGGCCCTCGTCGATCGCCCGAAACATGTCGTTGAACATGTCCGTGTAGCCGAGCTCGGAGACCTCGTCGCCGACCGGGAACAGCCAGCCCGACGAGCTCTCTGCCTTCTCTGCCACGTAGCCGCCGCCGGACCCGGGCGCCGAGAACATCTCGAACCCCGTGCGCAGGAAGTGGTTCAGCCAGATCGTGCCGTGCGTGCCCGCGACCTCGTCCCGCAGGTCCATCCCGCCGCGGAACGTCCAGCTCACCTCGAACTGTCCGATCGCCCCCGACTCGAACCGGATCAGCGCGACGGCGTTGTCCTCGTCGGCGATCGGGTGGACGAGCGTGTCGGTATGGCACAGCACCTCGACCGGCCGGTTCCCCTTGCCGACGAAGTTGCGGATGATCTCGATGCAGTGGCAGCCGAGGTCCACGATGGCGCCGCCGCCGGTCAGCCGGCCGTCCCAGAACCACGCCGAGTGCGGTCCCGGATGCGTCTCGCGCGAGCGCACCCAGGTGACGTCGCCGATCGCGCCACCCTCCACTGAGGCGATGGCCTTGAGCGTCTTGGGCGTGTAGCACAGGTCCTCGAGATAGCCGCCGAAGACGCCGGCCGCCTCGACCACCTCGAGCATCCGGCGCGCTTCCTCGGCGGTCCGGCCGAGCGGCTTGGTGCACAGGATCGCCTTGCCGGCCCGGGCGGCCAGCCCGACCGCCTCCTCGTGGAGGAAGTTGGGGACCCCGATGACCACGACGTCGGTGTCCGGATGCTCGATCGCGGCGGCCAGGTCGGTCGTCGCCTCGGCGATGCCCCAGCGGGTGCGGAACGCCTCGCCGCGCTCCGCCGTCCGCGAGTAGACGACCCGGACCTCGTCGCGGCCGCGCCGGCCCTGGAGCGTGTCGGTATAGAACTCGCCGATGAGCCCGGTCCCGAGCATGGTGATGGCGTGGCCGTTGGTCGATCGGTTCATCGCATCTCCCTCCCGGTCCGTCCGAGCACGAGGTCGCGTCCGTCGACCAGCGCCCGAAGCTTGGCGCGGGTCGCCGCGCGGGGTGTCTGGCTGAAGCCGCAATCGGGGACGAGCGTGAGGGCTTCGGCCGGAACGCCGGTGGCAAGGATCCGGTCGATCCGCTCTGCGACGTCGTCCGCCGTCTCGATGTAGGAGTTCTTGACGTCCACGACGCCGGCGCCGACCTGTCGTCCCGCGGCGGCGATCTCCCCCAGGATCTCGACCTCGGCCATCTCGCGATTCGCGAACTCGAGGACCAGCTCGTCTACGCGGAAGTCGAGCATCGCCTCCAGCACCGGCCGATAGGTCCGCCGGGCCAGGGGCCGGCCGAGGTAGTTCCCGAAGCACAGGTGTGCGCCGAGACGGGCCCGCCCGACGATCGGCTCGACGGCGGCGTTGAACAGCGCCGAGAAGTCGGCGGGTGCCTCCGGATGGATCGCCGGCGACGGCTCGTCGATCTGGATGAAGTCCGCGCCCGCCGCGACGAGTCCCTCTAGTTCGGCGCGCAGGATCGGCACGAACGCCTCGGCCACGTCGTTGCGTCCGTCGTAGACCTCACCCGGTCCATAGGTCAACCGGCCCGACAGCGTGTACGGCCCGGGCAGCGTGACCTTCAATGGACGGGTCGCGCGGGTGACGGCATAGCGATATTCGGCGACGACGCCGAGTCCGTCGGGGGCTGCGATGGGCTCGACCACTCCGAACCGATGCTGCTGGTCGTGCGCGCCGGCCCCCAGCCGACGGTCCGGCGGCAGGGCGATGACGCCGGTCACGTGCCGGTAGAACTCGGCGGTGAAGAAGCCTGCCCGCCGCATCTCGCCGTCGGTGACGACGTCGACGCCGGCCTCCTCCTGGTCTCGGAGCGCGAGGTCGACCGCATCGTCGAGCATCTCCTCGAGGTCCACCGGCCCGAACTCGCCCCGCTCCGCCGCCGCGATCCCCGACACGAACCAGGACGGCCGGGCGTGCGAGCCGACGACGCTGGTGCGGAGCGGTGCGTGATCCATCAGGCGACCTCTGTGAACGCGAATGTGCGAGCCGGATTGTCCACGAACAAGCGGCGCCGGATCGCGGCGTCGATGCCGGCGCTTTCGAGTTCTGCCGTGAACCCGTCGAGCAGCCAGGTCAGCCCGGGCGATCCACCGTAGACGCGCAGGTACCCACGCCGCGCCGCGTCCATCCCGAGGACGATCCGGTCGGCGAACCCGTCCTCGACCATCCACCCGATCAGCCCCGCGGTGGAGTTCGGCAGGTCGTCCAACGGTATGACTGGTCGTATTCGACGTTCGCCCCAGCCGACAGCATCGCGCGGTGGTAGCCGCGATCCACGACCTTGTCGACGTGGCTGAGGGTGACGTGCGAAGGGTCCACGCCGAGCTCCGCGAACAGCTCGATCTGCTCCACGCCGCCGGTGCCGGCCTCGCAGTGGGTGAGGATCGGGACGCCGGTCCGCGCGTGTGCGGCGGCGGCCGCCTCGAAGATCATCCGGTCGCGCTGGGAGGGTCCGTTCAAGCTGCCGGCGACCTTCAGCACGCCCGCCCGGTATGGCGTGCGTCGGACGATCGGCCCCGAATAGTCAAGCTCGTCGATGCCGTCGGTGACATCGAGCACGAAAAGCTCGGCGAGATCGCCGACGCTGACCAGGTGGCTCCAATGCGCAGGACCGTAGAAGCGGTCGTGGTGGAGGCCGGTCGGGGCGACGATATGGACACCAGTCCGCCGCGAGAGCTCGGCAAGCTTCCCGGCATTGCGCCCCGCATCGCAGGGCATGGCGTCGACGATGGCCCCGAGTCCGAATCCGGCGGCCTCGGTCACCTCGACCGCCATCAGATCGATGTCGGCGAGGTCGAAGTCGGGCTCCATCAGGACCGGACGCCCGCCGTCGATGACGACATGCTCATGGGAATACGTCACGCCCAGGTCGGCTGGGTCGATGTCGCCGAGGACGGTCCGGACGAAGGTCACGGACCGGGCTCGGGCAGGAAATCGGGCGACACCGACAGGACCGACCAGCCGCCGTCGATCTTGAGCAGCTGGCCGGTGACCACCCGGGATTCGTCCGACAGGAAGTAGACCGCGGCGTGGGCGACCTCGACCGGGTCCATCATCTCGCCGGCGAGCGGTTGTTTGCGTCGCGCGTAGGCACGGATCCGCTGGTCGCCCGCGGCCCGGGTCGCCATCGGCGTGTCGGTCAGCGACGGGGCGACAGCGTTGACCCGGATCCCTCGGGTCGCATAGGTCGCGGCCATGGTCGTCATCAGCGCCGTCGTCGCACCCTTCGCCGCCGCGTAGGCGTGCGTGGCGAAGAACTCCGGCGCCGGGTCGCTGGCGGTCACGCTGCCCATCAGGAGGATCGAGCCTCGCGTCCCGGAGCCGTTCGGCTCCTGGGCCAGCATCTGCCGGACCACGGCGCGGCAGGTCAGCGCCTGGCTCCGGAGGTTCAGCTCGAGAGTGCGATCCCAGCCCTCGGCACTCAGCTCGTCGATCGGACCATCACCGAAGCGCCGGCCGCTGCCGCCGGCCACGGCGAAGAGGCCATCGATCCGGCCGAACCGGGCGACCGCGGCAGCCACCGCAGCGTCGGCGTCGGCCTCGGCGGTGAGGTCGGCCGCGGCCCACGCCGCCAGCCCGCCGGCGGCGACCAGCTCATCGGCCAGCGATCGGGCATGGGCGGCCGTCCGCGACACGACGAAGACCGAGGCGCCTTCCTCGGCCAGCCGGCGCGCGCCGGCGGCCGCCATCCCGGTCGATCCGGTGACGAGGCAGATCCGGTCACGCAGACGTCCGTTCGGTGACATGGCCGGATGCTACGCGTTTCACCTGTGCCGGCCACGGTCACGGGGCACGGTCCGTGCCCGCCAGAGAGGACCTCATCCACCCCATTGACGACCTGCCGACGCACGTCTATCCTCAATCCATCCCGACCGGCAACCGCGCTGCGGCAGCGATTCCGCGCGCACCATCCGCCCGGTCCTCCCATCACCCGAAGGTGACCTTTCCCATATGCCCGGACCCGGCCCCGACCAGCGCGATCAGCGCGCACAACGCAACCGACGACCCCGACGCCGCGCCCCCATCGGTGGCGGCGGACGCGCCCCCGTCACCGAATACGAGGAGCAGCAGGAGCTCGAGGCCGCCCGCGAGCGGAACGACCTCGAGGTCGCCGACCTCCGCGAGATGAGCGTCGCGGAGCTCCGCCAGGTCTCGCGCGATCTCGAGGTCGATGCGGCCAGCGGCGAGCGCAAGGACGTCCTCGTCGACCTCATCCTCCAGCGCCAGACCGAGCGCGCCGGCCACGATTACGCCACCGGCATCCTCGACATCGTCGACGAGGGTTTCGGCTTCCTGCGCCGCCACGGCCTGCTGCCCAGCCCCGATGACGTCTACGTCAGCTCGAGCCAGGTCCGCCGCTTCGGCCTGCGCATCGGCGACCGCGTGTCGGGCGCCGTCCGCGCGCCGCGCGAGGCCGAGAAGTACTGGGGCATGCTCCGGGTCGACTCGGTCAACGGCGTCGACACGGACACCGCCCGGGCACGTCCCGTCTTCGGTGACCTGACGCCGGTCCACCCGGACGTCCTGATCAACCTCGAGACCGACCCCAAGAACCTGAGCCAGCGGCTGATCAACCTGGTCAACCCGATCGGCAAGGGCCAGCGCGCCCTGATCGTCAGCCCGCCGAAGGCCGGCAAGACGATGCTCCTCAAGCAGATCGCCAACGGCGTCAGCGCCAACTACCCGGAGATCCTGCTCATGGTCGCGCTCATCGGCGAGCGACCGGAGGAGGTCACCGACATGCGCCGGAGCGTCAAGGGCGAGGTCATCTCCTCGACGTTCGACGAGCCGACCGAGAACCACACCCACGTCGCCGAGATGGCGCTCGAGATCGCCAAGCGCCAGGTCGAGACCGGCCGCGACGTCGTGATCCTGCTCGACTCGATCACCCGCCTCGCCCGCGCCTACAACCTCGCCCTCCCGCCGTCCGGCCGGACATTGTCGGGCGGCCTCGACCCGATCGCGCTCTATCCGCCGAAGCGGTTCTTCGGTGCCGCCCGGAACATCGAGGAGGGCGGGTCGCTGACGATCATCGGCACCTGTCTCGTCGACACCGGCTCGCGGATGGACGACGTCATCTACGAGGAGTTCAAGGGCACCGGCAACTCGGAGCTCATCCTCGATCGCAAGCTCGCCGAGAAGCGGATCTTCCCGTCGATCGACGTCCAGCGCTCGGGCACCCGACGCGAGGAACTGCTCCTCGAGGAGGGCACCCTCAAGATGGTCTGGACGATGCGCCGGATGCTGTCCGCGGTCGGGGCCAATGAGGGGATCGAGATCCTTCTCAACCGGCTTGCGAAGACGCAATCGAACGCCGAGTTCCTGTCCACCCTGACGAAGAGCCTCGACGCCTGACCTCCGGCCGGATGGCCGGGTTGCCTCGGCTGTAACGTCCGTGATACGGTTACCCGAGATGTCGTAAGCCCGCGAAGCGGGCGGCGGCCGCGTCAAGAGACCCCAGCTCAAAACCGCGACCCCAGGACGGTCCACGAGCCCCGACCCAAGCGCGAACCCCCCAAGCGCCCGGGCCGTCCTCCGCCAGGAGACCGTATTGCTGAACGCGTCGGTCGGTCTGCAGCGCGTCCTCGGACGCCTTCACCGACCACCGAGCCAACGAGCCTCGATCGCATCGGACGCCCCGACGCGGAGCCACGCCGTCCGCCGGCGGCTGCGCCACGGGATCGGCACGATCGTCGTCGCGTCGCACCTGCTGCCCGCCGGCCGTTGGACACCCACCGAGGCGCGGCCGGCTGCTGAGACCCCTGTTTCGAAGCCCGTCGTCACTCGAGGGCGAAAGCGCTCGCTCGTCGGCCGCGTCGGGCACGAGCGCGTCGTCGCCCTAGCGGTCGTCGGCATCCTCGTCGGGGCGACCACCGTCAGCCTGTCGGTCGGCCACCCGGCGGCCGCCGTCGATACCGGCAACACGGATGGCGCGGGCTCGGCGCCTCGGATCGCGGTCGGCGGCGACGTCGCCGAACCTGCCGGGCAGACAGATGACACCATGACGGCCAGCGCCGACACCTCGGGCACCGAGGGCAGCGTCGCGTTCGCCGACCCGGATCCCGTGATCACGACCACGGACGACCCAGCGTTGGGCCTCGCCAATGCGTCGATCGGTGACGTCGAGCCGACCAGCGACACGCCGGCGGCGGGCGCCACCGTCGACGTCGAAGGCCCGTTCACCGAGGACGGCACGCTCGTCAAGCCGATCGCCGTCGACACCACGGTCCGTGACGGCAGCGGGCTGGTCACGAGCTACACGGTCAAGGGCAATGAGACGCTCGCCTCGATCGCGGCGCGAAACGACGTCTCGGTCATGTCGATCGTGTGGGCGAACAACCTCAAGTCGAAGACGGACATCCGCCCGGGCAAGGTCCTGCGCATCCCGCCGGTGACCGGGCTCATCGTCAAGGTCAGCGCGAATGACACGCTTGACGCGATCGCTGCGCGATACAACGTGAATGGCACCGACATCATCGCCACCAACGGCCTCGACAGCGCGACGCTCATCAACGGCCAGGTGCTGGTGATCCCGGGCGCCGAAGGTGCGGCACTCCCCCTCCCGGTCCCCCCAGCCAAGCCCGGCAGGAACCCGGCTCACGTCGTCACGAGCGGCAACGGGACGAGCGTCAAGCCGCCCAGCTCGTACAAGGGCGGCAAGTTCCTGTGGCCGGTCGTCGGTGGCGGCAACTACATCAGCCAGTACTTCCACTACGGCCACTACGCGATCGACATCGCCGCCGATTTCGGCTCGACGGTTCGCGCGGCCGCGGCCGGCACGGTGACCTTCGCCGGCTGGAAGAACAACGGCGGCGGCTACCAGGTCTGGATCGCTCACGGCTCCAACCTGTACACGACCTACAACCACATGTCGGCGATCACGGTCGGCGTCGGCCAGCACGTCGCGCGCGGCACCCAGGTCGGGCGGATCGGGATGACCGGCGATGCGACCGGCCCGCACTGTCACTTCGAGGTCTGGATCGGTCCCGTCTGGAACGGTGGGACCCGGGTCAACCCGCTGGCGTACTTCTAGGCGTCGCGACGCCGCTCGGGCCACCGATCGAGGTGGCCCGCCGCCCGTGGGAGAATGGCCGCGATGTTCCTCGACCGCGTGAAGATCTGGGTCCGCGCCGGCGACGGCGGCGACGGGGCCGCGACGTTCCGGCAAGAGGCACACGTCCCGCGCGGCGGCCCGGACGGCGGTGATGGTGGTCGAGGCGGTTCGGTCTACCTGCGCGTGGACGCCGGTCAGACCACCCTTCGCGACTTCAACCACAGGCACCACTTCCGGGCGACGGCCGGCGGCCGCGGCACGAAGGCCCGGCGGCACGGCAAGGCGGGCGACGACCTCGTCCTCGACGTGCCGCCCGGTACGGCCGTCTACGAGGACGAGTCGGGCGCACTGGTCGCCGACCTGGTGGCCGTCGGGCAGAGCACGATGGTCGCCCGAGGCGGGCGCGGCGGGCTCGGCAACACGCATTTCAAGAGCAGCACCCACCAGGCGCCCAAGCATGCCCAGAAGGGCGAGCCCGGGTCCGAGGGCTGGCTCCGGCTCGAGCTCCGGCTGATCGCGGATATCGGCCTTGTCGGGCTGCCGAACGCCGGCAAGTCCACGATCCTGGCGGGCGTGACCGCCGCCACGCCGAAGATCGCCGACTACCCATTCACGACGCTGGAGCCGAACCTCGGGGTGATGGACCTCGGCGACGAGGACGAGCGCCGCCCGACAATCGCCGACGTGCCCGGTCTGATCGAGGGTGCCAGCGACGGAGCGGGGCTCGGGCACGCGTTCCTTCGCCATGTCGAGCGGACCCGGATCCTGGTCCACGTGGTCGACGGATCCGGCCGCGATCCGGCGTGGGACTACGACGTGATCCGGGAGGAGCTCCGCGCGCACGACCCGGCGCTGCTCGACAAGCCGATGCTGGTCGCGTTCAACAAGGTCGACCTGCCCGCCGCGGCCGAGGCATGGCCCGCCTTCAGTCGCGCCCGGACTGCCGAGGGGATCGATGCGATCGCGATCTCCGCGGCACACGGCGAGGGCCTCGGCGAGTTCCGGGCGCGTGTCGCCGACCTGCTGCCCGACGCGACCGAGCTGGCCGAGCCGCCCGAGCCGTCCGGCGTCGTCGTCCACCGCATCGAGGCGATGGGCGACGGCTTTGCCGTCGAGCTCGACGGCGACGGCGCGTTCCGGGTGCGCGGCGCGCGGATCGAACGGATCGCCGCCCAGACCAACTTCGACGTCGAGGAATCGGCCGAGCGGTTCCAGCGGGACCTGGCCCGCCTCGGGATCGAGGCCGAGCTGCGCCGGGCCGGCATCGCTGCCGGCGACCTCGTTCGGATCGGCGGGACCGAGCTCGAATGGGAGGCGCAGCCCTGGGAGCGTACGTGAGCGACGGCCCGCACCCGGTCGTGGCGGGCTCGCTCGGCGTCTTCGGCGGCACGTTCGACCCGATCCATAACGCTCACCTGGCCGTGGCCGAGGAAGCCGCCGAGGTCATCGGCCTCGAGCGCGTGCTGTTCGTCCCGACCGGCGAGCCGCCGCACAAGCCCGGGCGCGAGATCACGCCGGCGGATGACCGCCTGGCGATGGTCGAGCTGGCGATCGCGGGCAACCCGCGTTTCGCGGCCGCCCGGCTCGAGCTGGACCGACCGGGTCCGTCGTACACGGTCGACACGCTCGTGGCCCTGCGCGCCGACCGCTCTACAGCCGGCGCGGCGGATGACCTGGTGCTCGTCCTGTCGGCGGAGGCGTTCCTCGGGCTGATGAGCTGGCGCGAGCCGCGTCGTGTGCTCGAGCTGGCGCGCGTGGTGGTCGCGCCGCGCGACGGCTACCCGGACGCCGGCCCCGACTTCCTGGCCGAGCACCTGCCCGACCTCGCCGATCGGGCGACCTTCCTCGCCGGGCCCCGTCTGCGCCTGTCCGCCAGCGAGCTGCGCGCGCGGGCCGCGAGCGGGCGATCGCTGCGCTACCTCGTCCCGGATGCGGTGTCGGCCTACATCGGCGACCATGGGCTCTACCAGGACCTACGGAGGAACCCCTCATCGTGACCGAACCCGCCATGCCCCGGACGCCGACCGATAGCGCGACCGCCCCGCGCGCCGACGGCCTCCCCCAGCGCGCACCGCTCGCGCCGAGCGCCGGGCGACCTCCGCTCGACCTCGCCCGCCGGATCGTCGAGCTGGCCGAGGACAAGAAGGCCGCGGACATCGTGCTGCTCGATCTGGCCGGGCTGACGACGATGGCCGACTACTTCGTCATCTGCTCGGGTGGGTCGGAACGGCAGCTGTCGGCCATCGCGGACGGGATCATCGGGAGCCTCCGCGACGAGAAGATGAAGCCGATCGGGCGCGAGGGGACGGCCGCGTCGCACTGGGTCCTCGTCGACTACGGGTCGGTCATCGTCCACATCTTCACGCCCCCGGAGCGCGACTACTACGGCCTGGAAAAGCACTGGTCCGAGGCACGGACGATCCTCTCCGTCCAGTAGGGCGCGGCGCGTGGGCGGCGCGGGACGGCACCCCTGATCGTCGCCAGCCGGGTAGTGCGTGGGGGTACTAGCGGGTCATGTTGACCGTGGAGGCACCGCTCCTACAGTCCGCGCATGTCCGCCGTTCGAGATCGCTGCCCAGCCTGTGCCCGCCGGCTCATCACGACCCGGTTCGACACGACGTTCCGCCTCCCTGACCGGAGCGAGCGGCTGTGCTTCGGCATCCCCGGCGGGCTGTGCGAGGACTGTTCGCAGCTGTACATCGATCCGGACCTGATCGAGCTGCTCGATCTGGGCGAAGGCCGCTGCGTCTTTGCCATCGAGAGCGACCTCGTCGTCCAGGAGCAGGCCTGGTCCTCGGGTCACTGACCCTCAGGCGCTCCGCCCGTCACGACCGGCGTGATCGATCAGCCAGAGACCGAAGGCCAGCCGTCGCTGCGTCTCGTCGATCTCCGAGCCGGGCGCGCCCTTGACCATCGCGTCGAGCTCGACCAATCCATCGAGCGCCGCGGTCAGCTCGGCCGTGGTCCACAGCCGGGCCTGTTCGCGCAGCTTCTCCATCCGGTATTCGGTGGTGATCCCCATCGCCTTGCCGATCGCCGGCAGCCGCTCGCCCGCGTCGAGCCGGTCGCGTGTCTCGAGCAGCTCACGGACACGGCGGTGGAGGACGGCGAGCAGGACGGGTTCCGGGGTCGTCTCGATCAGCCGCTCGAGGAGCTCGAGCGCCCGTTCGACCCGCCGCTCCCCGACGGCGTCGGTGAACGCCCACATGGAGCCCGGGACGGCCTCGGCGACGAGCGCCCGGACATCATCGGGCCCGATCGGCTCGGAGCCCCGGTAGAGCGCCAGCTTGTCGAGCTCCATCGAGGCGATCGCGGTCTGGTGGCGGCGTTCCGCATCGCCCTCCTGGACGAACCCACCGACCCGCTCGGCGATGAGCTTGGCCGACCCCGGGGCCAGGGTCAGACCGCGCTCGCGGCCCTCGGCCTCGATCCAGCCCGCGAGCGCGCCGCCCTTGGGCGAGCGGAACTGGCGGACGAGGCCGCCGGCCGCCGCGATCGCGTCGGCCAGTCGCTTCGGCACCGGCGACTTCGCCCCGGACTGGCTGGCATCGAGGATGACCATCGCATTCCCCGGCGCGACCAATGCGAGCGCCGCCAGGAACGCGTCGCGGTCCTCGGTCTTGACCACCAGGGCGCCGGCATTGTGCACCACGGCCAGCGTCCCGCCACCGAACATGACCGGCGTGGCGACGCGCTCGTTGAGGTCGGCCAACTGGCCGCTCGCAGTATTGCGATTGCCGCGCAGGACCCAGCGCTCGAGCGGCGCTCCGCTCTCCGCGGCCAGCGCCGCCTCGAACCGCTCGACGGCTCGGGCGGCCGACAGCTCGTCATCGCCCCAGAAGAATGCGAGTGGCACGGTCGTCATCGGGCGGTGACTGCGTCGTGCTCGAGGCGTGCCGCCACGAGCGCCCGGCCGGTCCAGCCGAGACGACGGACATCCTCGGGCGCCACCCCCGCCGCGCGACAGACGTCGGCCTCGAGGCGCGCAGCTCGTCCCCGGATGGACCGATATGTCGCCTCGTCCCAGCCGGTCAGCTGCCCGTCGACCACCCTGGCCGGATGGCGCCGCCGCCAGCGGGCGAACCGGGCGTCGAGCGATTCGAGCCGTTGGCTCGCTCGCTTGTCGGCGTAGGCGACGATCCGCTCCTCGCGGGTCGCGAAGGAGGCCCAGCGCCGGTACGCCTCCGCGTCCGCGAGCCGGGTCACCGGGTGGTTCGCGACCGCCCGCGCCAGCTCAGGGTGGCCGGCCCGTGTCAGCCAGGCCGCCGAGCCGTCGCCGTGGCGGAGGGCGTGGGCCGGGTCGTCGACTGGAAGCGCCTTGTCGGTGTCGTGCAGCAGCGCCGCGGCCTCGACCAGCGCGCGGTCCACCGGGATCCCGCGGCCCTCGATCCGCGCCGCCAGCCAGCCCGCGACCTCGGCTACGGCGCGGGCGTGCCGGACGAACCACGGCGGGGGATCCAGGGACAGAAGGAGGGAGGCGGCCTCCACCCGCCCAGGCACGGTCATCGACTCGATGGTACCCGACGGTCAGGCTCCGGCCGGGGCGAGCGTCGGCTGCTGTCGTCGGGGCCGGGAGTGTCGGCAGCAACCCGGTCACGGGGATCGCGCAGAGATACGCTGCCGGCACGGCGCCCGATGTGGTGGCCAGTGCAGGTCGGGCCGGCGTGACGGCCGCCGGACGTCCGCCCTCGGCATGAACCGTCATCCCGCTCGTCTCGAACCCGACCACGACCGATCCATCGAGATCCGTCCGAAAGACGCGCGCCCCTGATGCTGCGAGCCGGTCGAGCGTCGACTTCGCCGGGTGGCCATACGGATTTCCGGCTCCGGCCGAAGCGACCGCGATCGTCGGTCTCGTGGCGTCGACGAACGCCTGTGTCGTCGCGGTCTTGCTGCCGTGATGGGCAACCTTGAGGAGGTCGACATGCGGCAGGTCGTCCTTGAGCAGCGAGGGATCGATGCCCTCCTCGACGTCGCCCATCAACAGGAAGCGCCGCTCCCCGACCTGGCCGAGAAGGACGACCGAGACGTTGTTGATGCCTGTCCCGCCGTCGGGCGGTGTGGCCGGGACCTGACCGCGGATGGGCCACAGCACGCGCATCGAGATCTCGTCCACCGACAGCCGATCCCCCGCCGCGAGGATCGCTCGCTTGGCGGCTCCCGCGGCGGCCAGCGTCCGCTGCCACGCCGCGTAGCCGGGACCCGGACCGATCATCCCGGGCTCGAACACGCGACCGACGCGATAGCGCTTCAACAGCAAGGCGAGGCCGGCGACATGGTCCTCGTGCGGGTGGGTCAGGATCACGGCATCGATCCGACGGTCCCACGGCGGGATCCGCGCGTCGAGGACGACGAGCAGCCGGTCCGGGTCGGGCCCACCGTCGACGAGCAGCCGGCCACCGCGCGACCCCTCGACGAGGATCGCGTCACCCTGGCCGACGTCGAGGATCGAGATGCGGGCGATGCCCGCGGGTCGTGCGGCGAGGACCCCGCCGGTCACCGCGATCGCGACGACGAGCGCGACCGTCGCGCCGCGTGCCGCGGCTCGGCCAGGGTTCCGGGCTGGACGTGGAGCCGCCTGCTGGGGTGGCATGGTCCGGTCGTCGACCGGCGCGGGTGTCCCGCCGCCTGCCGACCGATCCGCGATCCGGGGACTCCTCCGCCACCGGGTCAGGACGACGAGTCCGAGCGCCGCGGCGATCCCTGCGAGAAGGTCGAACGGCGTGGCGAGGGTCACGCTTGCGAACGGCAGGCCGGCCGCCGTCAGCACGATCGCGTCGAGGATCCGCAGGATCACCCATCCCGGTGCGGCGAGGACGGCTCCGACCACCGTCGGCGCGCCGGCGAGGACCAGCGCGCCGCCGGCCAGCGCGACCACGCCGGCAGCCATCGCGGGCGCGACCAGGGGCACGACCAGCAGATTGACCACGGGCGACAGGACTGCGAGCCGTCCGAACGAGACGAGGATGATCGGCAGGGTCGCGGCCTGGGCGGCCAGCGACACGCCGAGGCTTTCCGCGAGCCAGCGCGGCATCCGCCCGCGGCCGCTCTGTTCGAGCCAGTCCGTGAGAGGCGTCGCCCAGGCGATCAGGCCCAGCGGTCGCGAGCGACGACAGCTGGAATCCGGCGTCACCGATGAGGGCCGGGTCCGACACCAGCAGGATCGTCGCCGCCCAGCCGAGCGCGGCCGCGGCCCGTCCCGCGCGACCGCTCTCGCGTGCGAGCAGCACGACGCCGGCCATCAAGGCGGCCCGCACGACCGACGCCGACGCTCCCGACGAAGGCGACGTAGACGACGATCGCGAGCACCGTCACGACCGATCGGCGGCGGCGTCCGAGACGGCCGGTCATCGCGGCGATGGCCGCTGCCACGATCGCGATGTTCCAGCCCGAGATGGCGACGACGTGGCTGACGCCGGCGGTCGTGAACGCAGCCGCGAGGTCACGATCGACGAGGTCGCGCAACCCGATCAGGATGCCGGCCGCGAGCCCTGCCTCCGGCTCCGGCAGGACACGGGCCAGCGCCTCCGCAGCGCCACGACGCAGCTCCTCGAGACGACGGCCCGGATCGTCGGGTGCGGGCAGGACGTCGAGCGTCCGCGACGTCAACGTCCCGGCCGCCCCGATCCGAAGGAGGTACGCGCCGTACGGCGAGTCCGGTCGCGGCCGGATCGCGCCCGTGACGGTCACCCGGTCGCCCGGGATCACGACCGGGTAGCGGGGCAGCGTGGCGGCGACACGGAACGGGCGATCGGAATCGGCCGGGGCCGTCAGGGTCGCGGTCTGGGAACCGTCGCGTGGTGACCCGGTCGCCTCGACGACCAGCGTCCACGGGCCGTCGCCATCTGGTGGCCGATCGAGGAGCGCGGGGCCCGCTGGGACGACAGCCAATCGGATGGCCACGAGTCCGGCCCCGACTGCGACCGGGAGCATGGCCCGGGCCCCCATCCGCGGCCGAGCCTCGCCGATGAGCAGGATCGCCGCCAGGCCCAGCGCGATCGCCGCCCCGAGATGGTTCGGTGCGACCTGTCCTGCGGCGACCGCTGCGGCGATGGCGCCCAACGCGAGCCGGCCGCTGCGACCCATCTCAGCGCACCGTCACGAGACCCTTGAGGCCATCGAACGTCTTCTCGCCGACCAGCTTCCGGGTGCGGAGGTCGTCGACGGCGACGAACGGCTGGCCGTCGCGTGAGGCGAGGATCTTCGCCGCGGTCGCGGGGCCGATCCCGGGCAGCGTGTCGAGCTCGCCGGCCGTCGCGTGATTGAGGTCGATCGGTCCAGCCGAACCGGCGGACCCGCCACCAGTCGACCCGGTCGCGCCGGTCGTGCCACCCGCGTTTCCCGCGCTGGCGAGAGGAGCGTCATCGCGCGACGGGACGCGGATCTGGTCACCGTCGTGCAACTCCGCGGCGAGGTTGAGCTCCCGGCCGGCGCGTCCGGCATCGACGCGCGGCCCGTAGCCGCCGGCCGCCGTCAGCAGGTCGCCGACCCGCGCATCGCCCGGCATCCGGAAGACGCCCGGGTGGCTCACGGCCCCGACGATCTCGACGACCACCTCACCCTCGACAGAGGGCGCGGTCACGCCGACCGCCGAGCTCGAACCCGGTCGCTCACTGTCGAGTGGCGTTCCACCAACGACCGCGACCGCGCCCGTCGAACCGCTCCCGAATGCCAGCACGAACGCGGCGGCAGCGAGCAGGACGGCGCCGCCGATCGCAAGCAACGTCGTCCGCGAGACGGCCTTGATCCCCGTCGATGGGAGCGGTTCGCCGGCGGGGGCGACGACGGGAACCACCGGGTCTTCCAGGACGCGCCACGGCGCCGGACTCGGATCCACGTGACGACCTCCGCGGCGGGCGGTCGCGCGACGACGTCACAGGCAGTCGCGACGTCTCGCCACGTTGGGGGCACTTCCGACGTGGCGGAGACGTCGTGGGACGACTCTAGCGAAGGCCGCTTATCTGCGACTTATCGAGGACCACCGAGCGGCTCCGGCACGATCCGTCTCAGGTGCGGCGTTTGACGACCGTGTACGTGTCCATCGGACCGTGTCCGCGAAGGTGGACGGGACCGCAGGCCTCCCCTTCGAAGAGTTCCTCCACCTTTTGCCACGTCACGGCGCTGACGTGGACGCGGTCGGGGATGCCCTGCGATTCAAGTCGGCTGGCGATGTTCACCGTTTCGCCCCAGATGTCGAACGCAAACTTGCGGTGGCCGATCACGCCGCCGATGACGGGCCCCGAATGCACACCGATCCGGAGCCGGAGCTCGGCCGGTCCGTCGCTCTCCTCCGCAGCGACGTCGAGCATCGCGAGTCCGAGATCCACCACCCGAGCCGCGTGATCGTCGAGCGGCTCGGGGAGCCCGCCGGCGGCCATGTACGCATCGCCGATGGTCTTGATCTTTTCGAGGCCGCGTTCAGCGACGAGCTCGTCGAAACGCGCGAAGAGTCGGTCGAGCATCCCGACCACTTCGTTGGCTGGCAGGCGGCCGGTCAACGGCGTGAACCCGACGATGTCGGCGAAGAGCACGGTGACGGACGGAAACTCGTCGGCGATCGTCCGCTCACCCGCGAGGAGACGCGACGCGATCGATCCCGGAAGGACATTGAGCAACAGCTCGTCGGCCCTGTCCTTCTCGAGCCTCAACGCGTCCGACTGTTGGGTGATGACGGTGTCCTGGTAGAAGACGCGGCGGCGCGACTGCTCGAGCAGTCGCAGGGCAACGAGAGTGCCGATCACGGCGGCTCCGAAGATGAATGCATCCACCAGGAGATTGCCCGGACCCCGGTAGAGGCTGGCAGCGACGACGAAACCGGCGACGATGACCGCCGTGCGCCCCGCGGCAAAGATGAAGCCGGTGCGTGTCACGAACCCGAAGGCGAACAGCAGCATCAGCGCGCTGATCCCATATCCCGGCAGGACGCCGGCCGCGGACGCGATCCAGAGGATGACCAGCCCGTTCACCGAGGTCAGGGCAGACATGATCAAGTGCTGTCGATCCAGTGTGTCCGCGCGGGCCGAGAGCAGGAACGCCGCCAGGTTCAGGGCGGTCATCGCCAGGCACAGCGGGATCACGCGTTCCGGCGCGATCGGTGTTCCCATCGGGACGACGGCCGCGGCGAGGAGCCACAGGACCGTCGCCGTGCCGGTGGTGATGCGGAAGCCGGTCCGACTCTCGGCGCCTTCTTGGCGTTGATAAAGCCGTTCTACGCGAGTGTCGAGAAACCGCAGCGAGCCCCGTCGGAGAGTCCCGCCATGGACATCGATCTCGGTCGTCGCTCCATCCGGTGGCTGGGACGTCCCATGTTCAGCGGCCGAGACCTCGCCGCGCCCGGGATGGCGAAGGTTCCTGGGCCACATCCGAGCAGGAATGGTCACCTGTTCCCGCCTTCATCGATCTCGAAGCTCTGCTCCGCCGCACGACGGGACACAGCGTGTGAGCGTCAAGTCTGGTGCCGAGATTCACAAACGGCATCGTCGGAATGACGTAGGGACCGAGCCCAGTCGGCTGAGGTCACGGAGGCGTTGGACCGCCGCACCGGGCGCGATGAGCGCCCGCATCCTGGTGCCCGCGAGCACCGACAGGCACCATCCACGAGCGATGAGGTCCGCTACGTGCGATATGCTCGAGCGC
This sequence comes from uncultured Chloroflexia bacterium, assembly GCA_963797685.1. Lineage (GTDB taxonomy): Bacteria > Chloroflexota > Limnocylindria > Limnocylindrales > CSP1-4 > SPCO01. The sequence goes on from CAWCQK010000004.1 coordinate 50,697, forward strand.
GGCCAGCCCGTGTGACACGTCGCACGGTCATGCGCCAGGCGATCCGGCGGGGGGCCGGGCGCTGCAGCTTCGTGTGTAGGTGAGCCATGCGAACCGCGGGAAGGCGCGTGCGACCCGTGACCTCATCGTGAACAAGGACACCAAAGCCCCGGATTCGGGCGAGCCGCCGAGCGCATTCTGCCCGCGTTGCCTGCGGCGGAGCGACCCGTCCGCGCTCGATGGCGGGGTCGGGCTGTGCTACTGCTCTGAATGCAGCCGGTATGCCTGCCGTTGGTGCTGGACGGATGCCGCCGGCGCATGTCCCGCCTGCGCCGCCGTCTTCCCCATCGTCGTTGCGCGACCCAGGAGCGTTCGATGGGCGATGGCCGCGGTGCTGCGCCGATTCGAGCTGCGGCGTTCGGTCGCGGCGGGTGCCCTGATCATGGTCGCGATCGTGCTGGCGCTGACGGTCGGGGGTGCGTTCCGCCCGGTCGGTGGGGTCGAAGGCACGGTCTACGTCCCGCCATCCGAGACGCCCGCCGGTACGGAGTCCCCCACGTTCTCGGGGAATGACCCGGCCTCCGTCCAGCCCACCACAGGTCCGACAGCGACCGCGACGTCGACCGCCGCGGGTACCCAGGCGACGGGTCAACCAGGCGGCCAGACGATCTCCGGGCAAACGGTGGGCTCGACGCCCACGCCGACCCTGACCCCGACGGCAGGCCCCCGCCGGCCGCCGACGCCGACCCCGCCCGTGATCCCGACGCCGACGCCGATCGCGACACCGACCGCTGCCCCGACGCCGACTCCGACTCCGGCGCCGACGCCCACTCCGACCCCGGCGCCGACCCCGACTCCAGCACCGACCCCGACGCCTCCCACCTGCAAGACAGTGCCGAACATGGTCGGCAAGGCGATCAATGTCGCCCGGACCGCCTGGACGTCGGCCGGCTTCACTGGAACGTTCACGGTCCAGGGAAAGGGCCCGAAGGTCCAGACGCAGGATCAGACGGCCGGTGCGTGCCTGCCGGCGAACACCAGCGTCGTCGTGACCGCAGGCTAAGCGCCGGTCACTTCTCGGGATCGAGCGTCAGCGAAGCCGAGTTGATGCAGTAGCGCAGGCCGGTCGGGTTGGGCCCGTCATCGAAGACGTGGCCGAGATGCCCGCCGCAGGCCGCGCACATCGCCTCGGTCCTGGTCATGAACAGGGAGCGGTCCTTCTCTGTGGCGACAGCGGCCGGATCGGCCGGGGCGAAGAAGCTCGGCCAGCCCGTGCCCGACTCGAACTTCGTCTCCGAGCGAAAGAGCTCGGCGCCGCAGCCGGCGCAACGGTACGTGCCGGCGCGATGCTCGTCCCACAGGGCGCCGGTGAAGGCGCGTTCGGTGCCCTTGTGGCGAAGGACCCGGTACTGCTCGGGAGTGAGGCTGGCGCGCCATTCGGCGTCGGTCCGGTTCGGGTTCGATGGGGTGGGGGATGGCTGGGCGTTCGGCTGGGTGGAGGTCTGGGCAGGGGTCGTTTCGATGTCACTCATGTCGAAAGATTACGTCCGGTTCGTGTCGGGCGGATGACATCACCGTCCGCCAACGCGCTACCGTGACGGCCATGTCCGACCTATTCGTCCCGCCCGATTTCGAGCCGCCACTCACCCTCGATCAGCCGGAGTTCGAGCTTCGACCGCTCGGTCCCGAGCACAACGACAGTGACTTCGCCGCGTGGACCTCGAGCATCGAGCACATCCGCGCCACGCCGGGCTACGGCACCGACTCCTGGCCGCGGCCGATGACGCTCGAGGAGAACCACGGCGACCTCGTCCGCCACGCCGCTGACTTCGCGGCGCGCATCGGGTTCACCTACACCGTTCTCCGGCCGGGGACCGAGACCGTGATCGGCTGCGTCTACATCTACCCGAGCCGGACACCCGACCACGACGTTCGGGTCCGCTCGTGGGTCCGTGCAGCGGACGCGAAGCTCGACGCGGTCTTGTATCGGGCGGTCGTCGCGTGGCTCGCGGCCGGCTGGCCGTTCGAGCGGATCGACTACGCGGCGCGGTCCGCAGACTAGCCTCGCGGAGGCCGAGCTCCTAGCGGGCCAGGCGCTCCCAGTCGACCCAATGCGTGCCATCCCACCAGCGGTGCCAGGTCATGCCATCCCGGCCGGCCGCCCAGACGTCGATCCGGTCGGCGCTCCAGGACGAGGCCGCCGGGTCCCCCGCCAGCTCGCCGCCGAGCAATTCCCAGGGGTGCCACGACATGCCGTCCCAGTAGCGGTTCCACAGGGCGCCGTCGGGGAAGATGGCGAACACCTGGAGCTGGTCGGCGGCCCAGGCCGTCGCGGCCGGGGCAGAAGCGAGCGTCCCGCCGAGCGATCCAGGCTCGTCCCATGCGCCGTCGTGGAACGAACGATGGGTGAGCGCCATATCAGCGCCCACCCAGAAGAGGTCGATGCGGTCATCCCCCCAGGACACCGCCGCGGTCCCGTCGGTCATCTCGTGCCTCCCGTCTGTCGGTGGAGGCTACTCCGACGAGGCGAGTGCCCGTCCGATGTCGTCGGCAACGCATGCGTCGAGTCGACGCGCAGCGGCTGCCGAGCCGCGGCTCAGCGCGGCGAGCACCAGGGCGGCCGAGCGGCGGACCCCGGACGATCCAGCTTCGCGCGTGGCGCGGAACTCCGCCAGCAGACGGTGCTCTTCGGATTCGAGCTCATGGAAGCGATCGCGTTGGACCGCCTGGCTGTACAGGAAAAAGGGATGCATGAGGTTGGGCCCCCCTCGAGGTCAGTGATGGTGCTCTTGCGGGAAATACTCGCGCGTGTCCGCGCCCCAGCGCATCGCGGCGAGGTCGAACGCGACGAATGCGATCAGCACGATGGCGATCACGATCAGGATGCCCATTGTCACGTCTCCTTGCTAACCTATCTGCACTGCCTAATCGGTTACTGCCGTAATGTAGCCCCTTGCGCGTAACCTGTCAATGGTTGTAAGGTGGTTACTGCGATGAATATCCAATTTGTCAACGAGCCGCGTCGTGGCCACGCTCATGACGTCGACCTCGAGGACACCTTCGACTTCCTGAACACCGACGACACCGACAATGGTTTCCCCGTCGAGAAGCTGCCGACCCTCGACAGCGCCCTTGGCTGGTTCGTCGATCGGGGCGTCATCCACACCGACGGCGCCGATCGCGTCCGCGCCCAGGCGGCGGCCCAGGGATCGCTCGAGGCGAGCGAGCTCGCCCGGGTCCACCGGGTCCGCTCCGCCCTGCGGGACGTCGCCCATGCGATCTCGGAGCACCGTGCGCCCGACATCGGCTCGCTCGAGACGATCAATCGGGCTCTCCACGCCCGGCAGATCATCGAGCTCGTTCCGGCGCCGGACGGCTGTAGCGTCGACCACCGCCATGTCGGCGACCCGATCGACGACGCACTGGCGCGGCTGACCGAGCCGCTCGTGCTCGAGCTGACCGAGGGGCACCCCGAGCGGATCAAGACATGCGCGAGCGACACCTGCGACTGGATCTTCTACGACGCATCACGGACGAGCCGTCGTCGCTGGTGCGATATGGCGACCTGCGGCAATCGCGCCAAGGCCGCGCGGCATCGCGCCAAGGAGCGCGCGGAGCAGGCTGAACCCGCCGGGGATTCCCAGCAGCTCCAGGCCTGAGGCTTACTCGGCGCTCGGCACCTGCGCGAGCACCGACTGGATCGCCTGGACGGCGCCCATCAGGGCCGCCGACTCGGCCGGGATCACGATCTTGGTGTTCGGGCTCAGCGCGAACTTGCTCAGCGTATCGAGCTGGAGGATGGCGACCAGCGTCGGGTTCGGGTTCTGGGCGGTGATCGCGCTGTAGACGATCTCGATCGCCCGGGCGCGCCCTTCCCCTTCGAGGATCGCGGCCTGCCGGTTGCCCTCGGCGATGAGGATGGCCGCCTGTCGCTCGCCCTCGGCGCTCTTGATCGCCGCCTGTCGGTCGCCGTCGGCCACGTTGACCGCGGACTGCTGGATGCCTTCCGACTGGAGGATCTTGGCCCGCTTCTCCTGGTCGGCCTGCTTCTGGAGCGCGAGGGCCTGCAGGATCTGCGGCGGCGGGGTGATCTCGACGATCTCGATCCGGTTGATCCGGATGCCCCACTTGTCGGTGACCGCCTCCATCTGCTGCTGGACGTCGACGTTGATCCGTTCTCGCTCGGACAGCGCCTCGTCGAGCGAGAGCGTGCCGATGACCGAGCGGAGGGCGGTCCGGGCCAGCGCGTCGATGGCGACGTCGAAGTTGGCGATCGAGAAGAGCGCCTGCTTGGCGTCGACCACCTGGGTGAAGATCGTGGCGTTGACCGACACGACCACGTTGTCCTTGGTGATGACCTCCTGGCGATCGCCGGGACGCGGGTACTCGCGCATGTCGACGCTGACGAGCTTGTCGATGAACGGCGCGATGATCGCCAGGCCGGGCTCGTGGATCGCCCGGAACTCACCGAGCCTTGTGGTCACGCCGACGAACCCCTGCTGGACGAGGTTGACCGTGTTGCGCAGCAGGTAGAACGCGAACAGCACGAACAGGATGGCGATGATGAACGCGACGACCAGGGGGATGAGGTCCCCATTCATGTGACTGTCTCCGCTGCGGCCGGTGCGCCCGCGGGCCGGACCACGAGAGTCGTGCCGCGGACCGCGGTGACGACCACGGGCGCACCCGACGGGATGAGTAGGTGATCTGCCGAGAATGCGAGCCAGGTCTCGCCGGCCAGGCGGACATGGCCGGGATGGAGCTCATCGCCGATCTCGTCGAGTCCGAGTGCGCGTTGGCCGACGAACCCGCCATGGACACCCGGGGTGAGCGGCGGTTCGCCCTGCCGGCGAAGCCGCTGACGCAGGAACGGCCGTCCGACGACGACGCCCAGCATCGCGACCGCGATGGCGAGGACACACTGGATCCAGACCGCGCTGTCGGGGATGACGAAGGCCAGCAGGCCGGCCGCGAACGCACCCGCAGCGAGGAAGATCGAGAAGAACGTCGTGCTCGCCAGCTCGAGCACGAGCAGCGCCAGCGCTGCCACGAACCAGATCGCGTAGATCGGCATGGCCGGAGTCTAGGACGTTCCCGTCACGCCGTCGTGACGTTGTGTCAGCGTCGGGCGAGGAGTGGCACGACCTCGGTGGCGAGGCGGGTCATGGTTTCCTCGTCGTGCGGGGACGGGAACCCGGCGATCAGGTGGCGGTAGCCGAGCTCGACGAACGGCGCCAGCCGCTCCGCGATGTCCTCGGGCGTGCCGACCGGCTGGTCGATCCACTCGTCGGCGTGGCCGTTTCGCTCGAACATCGCTGCGTGGGCACGCTCTGCCTCGGCCCGCGAGTCGCGGATGATCACCGTCCCGATCCCGGCCGTCCGCTCGATCTCGGCCGGGTCGCGCCCGACCGCGTCGCAATGCTCGAGCAGGATCGCCTCCTTGCGCCGGACGTTGTCGATGCCGCCGCCGACGTTGTTGGCGTCTGCGTAGCGCGCGACGAGCTTGAGCGTGACCCGCTCGCCGCCGCCGCCGACCAGCAGCGGGATCCGGTCCTGGATCGGCGGCGGATCGTTTCGGACCGCCTTGGCCGTGTAGTGCGGGCCGGTCGCGCTCGGCCGCTCGTCGCCCAGCATCCCGCGCATGATCGGCAGCGCCTCACCGAGCCAGCGCAGTCGTTCCGGGAAGCCGCTGCCGAACGGGATCCCGAAGGCGACGTGCTCCTCCTCGAACCACGCGGCGCCGATGCCGAGTGTCGCCCGTCCGCCCGAGATGTGGTCGAGCGTCGTCGCCATCTTGGCGGTCAGCGTCGGCGTCCGGAACGTGTTGGCACCGACCATCAGCCCGATCCGGACGCGCTCGGTCGCCTGCGCCCAGGCGGCAAGCATCAGCCACGCCTCGAACATCGGGCCGTCGGAGCTGCCGACGATCGGGTACAGGTGGTCCCACGTCCAGAGCGAGTGGTATCCGAGCTCGTCAGCGCGACGGCCGGCGGCGAGCAGGTCGGGCCAGGTCGTGTACTGGTTCCAGCAGTTGGCCCCGAGCCGGATGTCGCTCAATCGGCACTCCGTTTGACGATATCGACCGAAATCTCCACCGCTGGGATCCTCCCAGTGTTCTCGACCCAGTGCAGCGTGCTCCGATCCTCGGGCCAACCGACGCCCGGTCCGTAGTCAGTGGCGACGCCATCGCGATGGTCCGTGATCGTCCCCTGCAGGACGTACACGATGCCCGGCCGTTCGATGTGGTCGTGGACGGGGCCGATGGCGCCTCCCGGCTCGATGGTCACCATCCGTATCCGAAGTTCGCGTCCATCCATGCCTTCGATCTCGGGACCGAGGTCGACCGTCTTGAGCACCGTCGACGTCACGCCCGTCGTCTCGGTCGGACCGGTCGATGCGACGCGGAATGCGAGCTGGCCCGCGACGACGTTGCGGACCCACGGAGCACCGGCGTCCTCGACCGAGCGGACCTTGATGTGGCGGATGCGCTTGCCGGTGCCCTCGATGCGGCCATCGCGGTTCGGCAGGTCGACGCCGTCGGCGAGCTGCAGGTTGACGTGGGCCTTGTGCGGGATGATCGCGAACAGGAAGTCGCGCATCGAGCGACCGGTCCCGATCACGAGGATGCCGTCGCCGGCGTCGAACACCTCCGAGGCGCCCGGAAAGCCGTCGAGGACCGTCCGTCGCAGCGCCCGCGCGATGTCGGCGACGGCGGATGCGGTCGCATCGAGATGCCGGTCGAACGCGAGCGCGTCGGTCGTCGGCTCGGTCATCGGATCACCAGGTTGACCAGCTTGCCGCCGCCGGCCACGACGATCCGGTCCGGCGTGCGCCCGTCGAGGATCGCCCGGACCCGCTCGCGAGGCGAGGACGGCGGCCTCGATCTCCGCGGTCGTGGCGTCCGCGGCGACGACGACCTTGTCGCGCAGCTTGCCGTTGACCTGGACGGGGATCTCGCGGGTGGACTCGACGACCGCGGTCGAGTCGACCTCCGGCCACCGTTCCGTGTGGACCGAGGTCCACGGCATGCCCGCCGCGGCCAGGCGCCGGCTCCACAGCTCCTCGGCGACGTGGGGAGCGGCAGGCGCGAGCATCAACAGCATCAGGCGGACCGCCTCGTCCCATGCCGGCGTCCCGGCCGCGGACGTGCCGCGGTAGCGGAACAGGGTGTTGGCCAGCTCCATGAGCTTGGCGACCATGACGTTGAACCGGAAGCCCTCGTAATCGGCGGTCACATCACGGAGCGTGCGATGGGCCGCCGCGCGCAGGGCCGTGGCCGCGTCCGCATCGGTCTGGCCCGCCGGGCAGGGTCCCCGACTCGGGATCGCCCGGCCTCGCGACCATGCGGATCGAGGGCGATGCGTCCAGACCCGGTTCAGGAAGCGATGGACCCCACCGATCCCGGTCGGGCTCCACGGCCCACCCTGGTCCCACGGCCCCATGAACATCAGGAACAGCCGGATCGGAGTCGGCGCCGTAGCGGGCGACCAGATCGTCCGGGTCCTGGGTGTTGCCGCGCGACTTCGACATCCGCTCGCCGTCGGCGCCCAGGATCTGGCCCTGGTTGAACAGCCGCTTCCACGGCTCGTTCTGCTGGATCAGCCCGACGTCGCGCATCATCTTGGTGAACTCGCGGGCATACAGCAGGTGCATGACGGCGTGCTCGGCGCCGCCGGTGTACTGCTCGACCGGCGTCCAGCCCTCGACCAGGTCGGGTCGAACGGGCGCGTCCGGCTTGTGCGGCGACAGGTAGCGATACCAGTACCAGCTCGAGTCCACGAACGTGTCCATCGTGTCGGTCTCGCGCTTGGCCGGCCCGCCGCACGTGGGGCAGGTCACGTTCAGGAACGCCTCGTCGCGGGTCAACGGGTTCACGCCGCTGCCCTCGTAGTCGACGGTGTCGGGCAGCAGGACGGGCAGGTCCTCGTCGGGTACGGGCACGATGCCGCAGGTCGGGCAGTGGATGACCGGGATCGGCGTGCCCCAGTAGCGCTGGCGGCTGATCAGCCAGTCGCGCAGCCGATAGGTGACGGCCGCCTTGCCCGCGTCTCGCGACTGCGAGCTCGGCGACGATCCGGCGGCCGCCCTCGTCGGCCGGCAGACCGCTGTACGGGCCGCTGTTGACGAGGGTCTCCCCGGCCGAATGGGCGATGTAGCGCGGCGTCGAGCTCGGCTGCCTCGTCGCCCGGCGCCGCGACGACACGGCGGATCGGCAGCCCGAACTTCTCGGCGAACGCGTAGTCGCGTTCGTCGTGGGCGGGGACGGCCATGATCGCGCCGGTCCCGTAGCCGGCCAGGACATAGTCGGCGACGAAGATCGGGATCCGCTCGCCGTTGATCGGGTTGATCGCGTCCGCGCCCAGCGCGACGCCGGTCTTCTCGCGGTCGGTCGACAGGCGATCGATCTCGGTGCGGGTCGCCGGCCTGGGCGACATACGCCTCGACCTCGGCACGGCGCTCCGGCGCGGTCAGCGTCGCGACCAGCGGGTGCTCGGGCGCGAGGACCATGAACGTCGCCCCGAACAGGGTGTCCGGTCGGGTGGTGAAGACGCGCAGCTCCTCGCCGCCGGCGTGGTGCTCGGACGGCGCAGTCGCGAACACGACCTCGCCGCCCTCGGACCGGCCGATCCAGTTGGTCTGCATGGTCTTGATCGGCTCAGGGAAGTCGATGCCGCCGTAGTCGAGCAGCTCGTCGGCGTACTTCGTGACCCGCAGGTACCACTGGTCGAGGACGCGCTTCTCGACCTTCGCGCCGCAGCGCCAGCAGTGGCGATCGGCGCCCTCGACCTGCTCGCGGGCGAGCGTCCCGTCGTTCGGGCACCAGTCCACCGGCGACTTCGCCCGATAGGCCAGGCCCGCCTCGAGGAACCGCAGGAACAGCCACTGGTTCCACTGGTAGTACTCGGGCTCGCAGGTCACGACCTCGGCCGACCAGTCGAACATCGCGCCCATCGAGCGGAACTGGCGGCGCATGTTGTCGATGTTCCGCATCGTCCATTCGCGCGGGTTGAAGCCGCCCTTGATGGCCGCGTTCTCTGCCGGCAGCCCGAACGCGTCGAAACCGATCGGGAGGAACACGTTCTTGCCGTGCATCCGCTGGAACCGGGCCAGCGCGTCGGTGGGCGTGACGATGTACCAGTGGCCGATGTGGAGGTCGCCCGACGGGTATGGATACATCGTCAGGAGGTAGTAGCGATCGCGGGCAGCGGCCAGGTCCGTGTCGTGCATCGCGAGCTCGTCCCAGCGCGCCTGCCAGCGTGGCTCGATGGCGGTCGCGTCGTAGCGCTCGATCCGGCTGCGCGCCTCGGTCGGCTCGGTCGTGTCGGTGGTGTCGGTGTCGGTCACGCGGTCCTCGGAGACGTGACACCCCCCGCCGCGCCGGCGAGGGGTGGGGGTCGGCGCTTGTGTCGCGGTTGGTGGAGCTACGGGGACTCGAACCCCGGACCCCCTGCATGCCATGCAGGTGCTCTTCCAGCTGAGCTATAGCCCCACGGAAGGCGGAGTCTACCAGAGGCGACCGCTCGGTCCGGAACGCCGGGCTGGTGCCGGTGCGAACGTGTCACCATCGGGACATGACCGCGTTCGACCTGTTGCTCCGTGGCGGGACCGTGGTCGACGGCACCGGGCGGCCGGGCGTTCGGGCGGACGTGGGCGTCCTCGGCGACCGGATCATCGCCGTCGGCGACCTGGCCGCGATCGATGACGGCGAGGTCGCGACCGTGATCGACGCCGGCGGCCGGGTGGTTGCTCCCGGGTTCGTCGACCCGCACGGCCATTCCGACGGGTCGCTGTTCGTCGACGGGGCGCTGGCCAGCCACCTGCACCAGGGCTACACCACGCAGCTGTCGGGGAACTGCGGGGACACCCTGGCCCCGATCACTCCCCGCGGTCGCGAGATCGTCGAGCTGTCGCTGCGCCCGAACCAGCTCGTCGCACGGTGGGAGACGTTCGGCGAGTACCTCGATGCGGTCGCGGAGCAGCAGCTCGGGCCGAACGTGGCCTGCCTGGTCGGCCATGGGACAGTGCGGGCCGCGGTCGTCGGGACCGAGGCGCGGCCGCCGACGCCCGACGAGCTGGCGGCCATGGTCGCCGAGGTCGAGGCGGCCCTCGACGCCGGCGCGACCGGCCTGTCGACCGGGCTCATCTACGCACCGGGGCTCCACGCGGCCCCGAGCGAGGTCGAGACCCTCGTGGCGGCGACCGCGCGGCGGGGCGGCCTGTATGCGACCCATATGCGCAACGAGGCGGCCGAGCTGTTCGCATCGCTCGACGAATCGGTCGCCGCCGTCCGTTCCGCCGGCGCAGGCGCACGGCTCCAGGTCTCGCACCTCAAGTGCGGCTCGCGTGCGGTCTGGGGCCGCGCCGGCGAGGCGGTCGCCCGTCTCGAGGCCGCCCGCGCGGACGGCCTCGACGTGGCCGCCGACCAGTATCCGTACACGGCCGCCGCCACGACCCTGGCGACGATCCTGCCGCCGGCGTTGCAGGGCCTCGGTGTGGAAGCCTGTGTGGCCGCGTTGGCCGACCCCGACGTCCGCCTGCTGATCCGCGGCGAGATCGCCCGCGGCATCTCAGGCTGGGAGAACGTGGCTGCCGATCCCGGCTGGGAGGGTCTGCGGATCTCCTTCTCTCCGAGCTTCCCGGAATGGGCGGGCCGCTCGCTGGCGGACCTCGCCGATGAGCTTCATGCCGATCCGGCCGACCTCGCCTTCGACGCCCTCCTGGCCGACCGGCTCGACGTGTCGGTCGTCATCGACTGCATGGACGAGGACGACGTCGAGACGATCATGGCCGTGCCCTGGATCGCGATCTGTACCGATGCGGAGGGGCGCCGCCCCGGCCACCCGGTCCTCGACGTCGGGCGGCCACACCCGCGCACGTACGGGAGCACGGCGCGCGTGCTCGGGCATTACGTCCGCGAGCGCGCGATCCTGTCGCTCGAGACGGCCGTCGCCAAGCTCACGTCCGTCCCGGCCGCCCGACTTGGCCTGCGCGACCGGGGCGTCGTGCGCGAAGGCGCCTACGCGGACCTCGTCGTGTTCGACCCGGCGACGGTCGCCGACGTGGCGACCTATACGGACCCGGTGCGCTACCCGATCGGCATCGACCATGTCGTGGTCAACGGCCGGCCGGCGATCGTCGACGGCGCCGAGACCGGCGAACGGCCGGGCCGCCTGCTCCGACGGTCGTGACGGGGGGGACGCGCCACCTCGGATCGGCCACTCCCGTCTCTGCTACCGCCTGTGCCTCAGCCTCGGCCACCGAGACCCCGGCCGTCGTCCGGCTGCCCGGCGGCCCACTGGCCTACACCCTGCGGCGCTCGCCGCGGTCACGAGGGCTGCGGGTCGTCATCCACCCGGACCGAGGTGTGGTGGTGACCGTGCCGGCGGCCGGCCGACGCGGCTGGTCGGATCCGGAGCGCCACGTGCACGACTTCCTCGCCGACCGCGAACCGTGGCTGCGCCGTCACCTCGCGCGGCAGGCGACCGACCGCGCGGAGCTCGCCGCACGCGGCGGCCTGCGCGACGGCGCCGCCATCCGGTTCCGGGGAGAGCTCCATCGCCTGCGCCTCGTCCCGGCTCGCGCCGGGCTCCGGCGCTCGAGCGTGGAGCGGATCGGTGGCGCGGCCGAGGACGAGATCATCGTTCACGTCGCAGCGGCCGACCGCCGCTCGATCGGGGCGGTCCTCGAGGCGTGGCTGAGACCCCGGGCGCGAAGCGCCATCGAGCGCGAGATCGGCCGCCATGCCGCGGACCTTGCGGGTGACGCCCGCGGCGATCACCATCCGCGACCAGCGCACCCGCTGGGGGAGCGCGTCGAAACAGGGCCGGCTGGCGTTCTCGTGGCGGCTCATCCTCGCTCCGCCCGAGGCGCTCGAGACGGTCGTCATCCATGAGCTGGCCCACTTGCGCGTGTTCGGCCACGGCCCGCGCTTCTGGGCGCTCGTCGCGTCGCGCCGGCCGGACCACAAGGCATGGCGGCGATGGCTGCACGACCACTCGACCGAGCTCCACGCCGCGCTCGACGAAACGACTGACCACCCGCGTTGACGGCCGCGGGTCAGGTCATCGAGACAGGCTCTTCCAACGGACCGCGCAGCCCGACGACGTTGAACGCCGTGACCGGCCGCTGGAAACCGGTCAGGTCCAGCTCGCCGATGAGCTCGACGTCGACGTCGTCCTCGACCTCGGCGTGGAGACGCTGCGAGATCAGGATCTGCCCGCCCAGCGCCCGGTCGGCCAGTCGCGAGGCGAGATTGGTCACCCCGCCGATCGCCGCGTAGTCGGAGCGCGCCTCGAAGCCGACCTCGCCGCAGGTCGCATAGCCGAGCGCGATGCCGATCCCCAGATCGAGGTCATGGCCACGCTTCCGCCACTGCGGTGCCAGATGGCCCGTCTCCTCGCGGAGCGCGCAGCTCATCTGCACCGCCCGGAGCGGGGCGTCCGGGATCTCGATCGGATCGTTGAAGAAGAGCTGGACGCCGTCTCCCTCGAGGAAACCGACGGTCGCCTCGAAGCGGGTCACGAGCCGACCGATCGTCTCGTGGAATTCTCCGAGCACACGCATGAGCTCCTCTGGTTCGACCGCGTCGACGAAGCTGGTCCAGCCGCGCAGGTCGGCAAAGATCATCGAGACCTCGCGTCGATGGCTGGCCAGGATCAATTCGCCACCCGACGTGATGATCGCCTCCGCGAGCTGCGGCGAGAGGAACCGTTGGAGCCGCCGCACCCGCGCCAGCTCCGCGACCTGTTGCCGCACCCGCGCGTCGAGCGTCCGGTTCAGATCCGTGATCGTGTCGTGGTAGCTCTTGATGCGAAGGAGCGAGTGGACGCGCGCAAAGAGCTCGTCGTGATCGAACGGCTTCGCGATGAAGTCGTCGGCGCCCGCTTCGAGGCCCTTGGCCTTCTCCGGCCCGACGGCCGCCGTCAGCATGATCACGGGCAGCATGGCCGTCTCTTCGTTCGCGCGGAGCTGTCGACAGACGGCGTAGCCATCGGGCGGCGGCATCAGGACGTCCAGGAGGACGAGATCTGGTTTGCCTGCCGCGATCAGCTCGAGCGCGGAGTCGCCGTCGCCAGCCGACAGGACGTCATAGCCGCGGGAGGTGAGCAACGCCTCCAGCAGACGCACGTTCCCCGGGACGTCGTCCACGACGAGGATCCGGGCGGACCCGTCGGGTGTCAATCGTCGCCTCCCTCGCAGTGCTGCCTGACGATGTCGAGGAGGCCGTCGACGTCCACGGGCTTCGCGAGATATCCGTCGAAACCGGCGGCCGTGAAGCGCTCACGGTCCCCGCGCATCGCCTGGGCGGTCACCGCGAGCACGGGGATCGCGGCGGTGCGTTCGTCCAGCCGCAGCCGGCCCAGGGCCTCGAGGCCGTCCATGTCGGGCAGCTGGATATCCATCAGCACGAGAGCGGGTCGATGCTCGGTCGCAAGGGCCAGCGCCTGCCCCCCGGTCGATGCCTCGAGGGTGTCGTACCCGGTCGCCTGGAGCACGTCGCGAAACAGCTTCATGTTCCTGTCGTTGTCCTCGACCACGAGGATCTGCCTGCCGGCCACGGCTATGCCTGTCGTGCCGGGAGGGTGAACACGAACGTGCTGCCTCGGCCGCGTTCGCTGTCGACCCAGATCCGGCCGCCATGCAGTTCGACGAGGCGCTTGGACAATGCCAACCCGAGGCCGGTCCCCTCCATCTGCTCCTTGCCCGCTTCGGCCTGCTGGAACTCCTCGAAGATCCGGTCCTGGTCCTCAGGAGCGATGCCCGGCCCCGTATCGGTGACAGAGACGAGCACTTCGCCATCGCGCCGCGCTGCCGCGACGTCGACGGTGCCGCCGGCCGGCGTGAACTTCACCGCATTCGACAGGAGATTGAAGATCACCTGCACGACCCGGCGTTCGTCGCCGACCACGGTCTCGACGCCGGGCTCGGACGACAGCGACACGCTGACGCCTTCCCTGGTCGCTCGCTCGCGCACGATCACGACCCCGCGCTCGAGCGCCTCGGGGAGCGAGAAGGGCGCGACGTGAAGGTCGATCTGGCCGGCCTCGACCTTCGAGAGGTCGAGGACGTCGTCGATCAGTGACTGCAGGTGGCGCGACGAATCGAGGATGTCGTCGAGGTATTCGGCCTGCTTCTCGTTGATCTCGCCGAAAAGCTGCTTCCGCAGCACCTGGGAGAAGCCGCTGATAGCGTTCAGCGGGGTCCGCAGCTCGTGTGACATGTTGGCCAGGAACTCCGACTTGTGGCGACTGGCGGCCTCGAGCTGGCGGGTCTTCTCGTCCAGCTCCGCCAGGGCGCTGGCCAGCTCACGCGTCCGCTCCTGGACCTGCAGCTCGAGTCCCGCGTGGGACGCCTCGAGCTGGGCAGCCATCCGATTGAACTCGTCAGCCAGTGCCCCGAGCTCATCGCGGCTGGAGGTGTCGATCCGCTGATCGAGCGACCCCGAGCCGATCTTCGCCGCCGCGACCTGGATGGCCTCGATCGGCCTGGCCAGGTTCCGGGCGAGCAACACGCTCGTCGCGATCGCAACCAGGAGGAACACGATGAGGAGCGCCACCGTGCGCCAGATCGAGGCCTGGATAGGTGCGAATGCCTCGCTCAGCGGCTCCTCGACGAACACCCGCCAGCCGGGCGGGTCCACCCTCTCGAACGCGCTCAGCACCTCGGTCCCCTGCGGATCGCGTCCGTCGGTGACCACGCCCTGGGCCGCCGCATCCGTCGTGAGGGCGGCGTGGACCTGCGGCAGCGCCCCGAGGTTGGTGGCGGCCAGGACGAGGTTGTTGTTCGCAGTGTGGGCGATGACCCCGCCGCCCGCATCGACGGCATAGGCGTAGCCCGCGGTGCCGATCTGAGCCCGACGGATCGCATCGACGACCGCGCCCAGGTCGACATCGGCGACGATGACCCCGCCGCCCGGGGGCGCCTCGGCCACCGCGATGTCCATGTGTGGCCGGCCATCAGCCCCGAAGGCGACGTTGCCGAAATATCGTTGATCGGCCCGCGCAAGCCGGAACTCATCGCTACCCGAGTGGTCGCCCTGGCAGGTCACGGAGTCGAGCTGGTCGACCTCGGCCGCGTCAGAGTAGGTGTGCACGCAGTCCGCGCCCGCGGCGTCCAGGTACGTCAGTGCGCTGATCGCCCGCTGGCGCAGGAACAGGTTCTTGAATGACCGCTCGCGCTCGGTTCCGGCCGTGTCGCCCGGGATCGCACTGGCGACGCCATCGAGATCGCCGCCCAGCTCATCGAGGAACTGGCGGATCGAGATGGCGGCGGACGACGCCTTGTCCGCCTCGGCCACCGTGACGGCCCGCTTGCTGTCCTGGTAGGAGAACCAGAACTCGCTGATCCCGACAGAGATGATGGCTGCCGCCACCAGCGTCCCGACGACAGCCACGTATCGCCAGACGAGGCGCCGATGCGGCCGTGCCGGCGTTGCCACCTGCGCTCCTGCTTTCTGCGCGCCTACGGATAGACCAGGTCGGCCTGCGAGATCACGTCGGGAGGGACCGTGATCCCCAATTCCGCCGCTCGCTTCAGGCTCAGGGCGAACACGACCTTGGGCACCTCCTGGGCGGGCAGGTCCCCGGGCTTGGCGCCCTTCAAGATGCTGTCGACGTACGGTGCGGCCGCGGTCCCGACGGGTGCCAGGTCGACGCCGAGCGAGAAGAGCGCGCCGCGGGCGTTCTGTTCCGGGTCGACCCACTGCTGCCGATGGGCCTGGACGGGAAGGTTCGCTGCTGCGGCGAGTGGGAGGATCGTCCCCGAGAAGTCGAGGCGGAGGCTGGGCGACAGGATGAACGCGCCGTCGAACGACCCCGGGACGACCGACGTGAACACGGCGTCCAGCCCGGCGGCGTCGGATGCGTCACGTTCGACCAGGTCGATCCCGAGCTTGGTCGCCGCGTCACGCGCCTCGGCGAACAGCGGCGGCGTCGCGACGGTGTCGGTCGGGTCGACCAGCGTGAGCAGGCGCAGGGGCTGCGGCTTGGACAGGATCTGCCGGTAGATCTCAAGCTGCCTGACGACGGGATCGCGCGCCCCCCAGACGCCGGTCAGGTTGCCGCCCGGATGGGCGAGGCTTTCGACGAGGCCGTCGCGGACGGGGTCCGACGGGTGCAGGAAGACGACCGGGATCTTGTTGGCTGGGTCCGCCGTCGCGCTCTGCGCCGCGGCGATCGACGTGTCCTCGAACGCGACGATCAGGTTGACGCGCTCGCGAACGAACTCCTGCGCCTGCGCGTTGGCCTGGTCCTTGCCGGCCAGGTTGCGCCAGATCAGCTGGATCCGGGGACCGTCGTACTCCCCCTGGAGTTGCGACATCTGGCCGTTCACGGCTTCCCGTCGCCGATCAGCTGCTGCATCACCTGCGCCGGCGGGCTGTCGAACCAGCCGAGGTCGCCGAGCCCCGCGACCAGGGTGGCCAGAGACGGAGGGTTGTGGTCCGTCCCGACGTGCATGACACCGACTCGTGGAACGGATGGAGACGGCTGGACGTTCGCGTTGCACCCGCCGGCGGCGATGCTGGCGAGTATCAAGACGCTCAAAAGCCTGAGAGCGGACGGCCAGGTCTTCATCGAACCCTACCCCTCACAGATCGCCCGGGACGGAGACTACTCCAACGTTTCTCGATGCGAGCGAGACGACCCCCAACGCGGAGGTCGTCTCGCCGGCCCTTTCGGGGGCGCATCGGCATCGATCAGAAGGAGCAGTGGCCTGGATCGTCGGCGTCCTGCCGCCGTGTCGCGCCGGCCGGCACGAACTGGACGGCCATGGTCTTCGCGACGGCACCGGTCTCGTTCCGGATCAGGTGCACATCGCCGCCACCGGCGTCGACGAAGGAGTTGTCGGGCGTATCGGCCGTGTAGACGTGCGGGGTGCAGCTGGGGTCGTCACCCTCGTAGACGGTCACGCTGCCCTGGGTGACGATGACGAAGCTCGGGCCCGGGTGGGTGTGCCAGCCGGTGCTGCCACCGGGCTGCCATGTATTCGACTGGATGTAGAGATCGGAGTCTCCCCGCGTCTGGATGACCTCATTCCAGAACTGTGGCGTCTTGTCGTGCACGTGCGAGGAGATGTCGCCGAAGGTCGCCTTGGCGACGGTCATTCCGACGAACCCCGTTGCCGACGTCGCCATGACGTTGCCTGAGATGGCGGCGAGGCAGAGGGCGACGAGCGCGATGGCCGACACAAACTTGGTCTTCACTTCTCCTCCTTCACGGTCCTGTTGCTCGTGACTCGGCGGAGCGTCTGCGCCGCTTCCGCGACCGTAGGAGGAGCACGATGGCGCGCCAACCGTGCCTGCTGGCATGCGTCGGGGGATGCTGGCACCCCCCAGCTCAGATTGGCGGGCAGAACCCCAGGACGACGTCGGGGAACGTATCGACGTCGATGGGCTTGACGATGGAGCCGGCAAAGCCGGCATCGACCAGCCACACATCGCCGGCATCGAGTGGCAGGGCAGTCACAGCCACGACCGGGATGTGCGAGGTCCGCGGCTCGGCCGACAGCAGCCGCGCAGCCTCTGTGCCGTCGAGATCCGGGAGGCGCAGGTCCATCAGGATGACGTCGGGCAGATGCGCGGAGGCAAGGGCGATGCCCTCGGCGGCTGTCGCGGCCTCGAGGGTTCGGAACCCGGCCTGCCCGAGCACGTCTCGAGCGAGCTTCCGGTTCCGATCGCTGTCGTCCACGATCAGGACGAGCGGGTGGGACGACATCACCGGCGTATTCTCCGCCCGTGCCCATCCGCATCGTGCTCGCCGAAGACCATTACCTCGTCCGGGAAGGCGTCCGCCGATTGCTCGACGCGCAACCCGGGTTCGAGGTCGCCGCGGTCTGCGGTGACCTCGACTCGCTGCTCGAGGCCGTCGATCGCGAGGCTCCGGACGTGGTGGTCACCGATGTCCGGATGCCACCGAGTCACTCCGATGAGGGGATCCAAGCCGCCAGGCGACTTCGCGAGATCAACCCCGGCCTCGGCGTCGTCGTCCTGAGCCAATACGCGGACCCGACCTACGCAGTCGCATTGCTCGACACGGGCAGCGCCGGGCGCGCCTATGTCCTCAAGGAGCACGTCAACGATCTCGACCAGCTCCTGACGGCGATCCGGGTGGTCTCGGTCGGGGGATCGCTGATCGACCCGACGGTGGTGGAACGCCTGGTCGCCGATCGGACGCGCGCGACGACGTCGCCGCTCAAGCAGCTGACCGCTCGGGAGCGCGAGGTGCTGCAGAAGATGGCGGAGGGCATGAACAACGCCTCGATCGCCGAGGCACTCGTCCTGACTGAACGGTCGGTCGAGAAGGTCATCAACTCGATCTTCATGAAGCTCGGGCTGACCTGGGAGCCGGCGGTCCACAAGCGCGTGAAGGCGGTCGTCCTGTATCTCGCCGAGAGCGACCGGGGTTATCTGGACCAGGGCACCGAGCCGTGAATGAGCGAACCACCGCCAGCCCGGTCGTCAACGGCCAGGCCGCCATCGAGTGCCTCGACGCGATCGCGCAGGCGGGTCAGGAGCGCCTCCGGAGGTCGGCCGTCGATCCCGACCGTCGAAGGTCAGCGCGCCATCGGTGTCGACCACACGAACCGTTGCCTCGGACCCGGGTGACGCGAACGACGAGTGTCTCGACGCAGGTCCAGTAGATCGCGGTCGTGATCTCGGACGGATAGCCGGAACCGGCCGGTGCGTCGACAGCGATCGTGACCCCGAGGCCCTCGGCCGCGGATCTGAACGCGGTCGCGAGGCCGCGCTGCTGCGAGCAGCGGCGGATGGATCCTCCCCGCCAACGCCGTGGCCTCGGCCATGGCCGTCCGGACGTTGGACGTCATCTCGTCCAGCAGCGCGTGCGCGGCGATCGGATCGGCGTCGATGAGCCCGGCCAGACGTCGCAGATCGACGGAGAGTGCGACGAGCTGCTGCTGGACGCCATCGTGCAGCTCACGTTCGAATGCCCGACGGTCGGCGTCGGCGGCCAAGACAAGGCGCCGGCGCGACGCCCGCAGGTCCTCGATCGCGGCGTCGTCAGTCATCGATCTGCCTCGCGCCACTCAACGTCGTCGCTGATGCTGTTGCCGGGAGGACGTGGTGGAGATGAGGGGACTCGAACCCCTGACCCCCGCGATGCGAACGCGGTGCTCTTCCAGCTGAGCTACATCCCCACGGGCGGTCTCGCCGCGTCCGGGAACGGGCGACCGAGCCGGAATGGTAGCACGAGGCCCGTTGCGCCCCGCTAGGCTGCGCCGATGCCCTTCGGACTCATGACCGGCCTGACGGCCGCCCTGTTCTGGGGCACCCTCGACGTCATCACCGCCCTCAGCAGCCGCGTCGTCGGCAGTCTGCGGGTGACGGCCGGCATGCAGTCGGTGACGGCTGTGGCGTTCATCGCGATCTTCGTCGCCACGGGTGCGACGCTCCCCACCGAACCGCAGGAGCTCGGACTTGCAGCCCTTCTCGGCCTCATCGGTGCCGGCGCCTATCTGTCCTACTTCACCGGCCTCCAGTTCGGGCCGATCGCGGTCGTCAGCGGGATGGTCGCCGCCTTCGGTGGCCTGACGGTCGTCCTGGCCGTGGTCCTTCGCGGCGAATCGCTGACCCTTCTCCAGGCCCTCGGCGCAGCCATCGCGACGGTCGGCGTGCTGCTCGTCGCATTCGCCTTCGACGGCGGCCTGCGGGCGACCCGGTTCGCCGGTCCGGGCGTGGCATTCGCACTCGTGGCGCTCGTGCTCTTCTCGCTGATGGCGATCACCACCGACGTCGCGCTGGACACGATGACCTGGGTCCAGACCTACACGATCGCCCGCGTCGTGAACGCAGGGATCGGGATCGTCGCGGTCCTCGTCCTGAGCCGGCGCGCCGGGAGTGCGCTCGGGCAGCGGCCACCGGACGGCCCCGCCTGGTCCGACCTGCGTGTCGCGGGCGCGATCGCCCTTGCCGCCCTGCTCGACGTCTTCGGGCTGATCGCCTTTGCGACCGGGCTCGAGACCGCGCCGACTTGGATGGTCGGACTGGCCGCGTCATTCGGCCCTGCGGTCACCATCGTCATCGCCGTCGCGTTCCTCGGCGAGCGGCTTCGCCCGATCCAGTGGCTGGGACTGGCGGGCATCGTGGTCGGGATGGTCGCGATCGCCCTCCCCTGATCGATCCGCGTCACTCCGGAAGGCTGAACCAGAACCGGGTCATGCCCGCGCGGGACTCGGCGCCGACCCGGCCGCCGCCCGACTCGACGAGCTGCTTGACGATGGCCAGGCCGATGCCCGCCCCGCCGCGCGCGCGATCACGCGACTTCTCGACCCGGTAGAAGCGCTCGAAGACGCGCTCGAGGTCCTCTGGCGGGATGCCGTCGCCGGTGTTCGAGATCGACACCAGCAGATCCGTCGCGTGGCGCTCGGCACGGACCGTGACCGTGCCGCCGGCCGGCGTATACCGGGCGGCGTTCGACAGCAGGTTGGCCAGGACCTGGGCGAGGTGGTCGGGGTTGGCCCGCGCGGGGAGGGTGTCCGGGATGTCGACCACGAGTCGAAGCCCGGCCCGTTCGAGGGTCGGCTGGGCGAGCTCGAGCGCCGCCCGGATCGCCGCCGCGAGGTCGAGCTCCTCGAGCCGCGGCGGCTCGGTCGCGGCGTCGCCCTCGCTCAGGGCGTCGAGCGAGTGCGAGAGTCGGACGAGTCGTTCGGCCTCGTCCCACAGCGAGTCGTAGGTCGCCCGGTCCGCGACGATCACCCCGTCGCGCAGCGCCTCGAGATAGCCCTGCAGGTTCGTCAGCGGCGTGCGCAGCTCGTGCGCGGCATTGGCGATGAAGTCGCGCCGCATCATCTCCTGGCGCTGCAGGCTGGCGGCCATCTGGTTGAACGAATCGGCGAGGCTGGCGATCTCCTCCGGGCCTTCGCGCGGGACGCGCGCCGCATAGTCGCCGTCGGCGATCCGGCGAGCCGCGGCACCCACCTCGGCGAGTGGCCGCGCGAGCATCCGCGCGAGGACGACCGCGAGCGACACGCTGGCGATGACCGCCACCACGACCGCGGCGATCACCACGGTCGTGACCGAGCGGTCGTACATGTCCTGGGCGTGATCGGCCGAGATGCCGGCCTCGGCCATCAGCGAGCGGAAGACGTCGCCACCGACGACGGTCACGCCGATGGCCAGGATGGCCAGCCCGACGGCAGCCGACACCAGCGCCGCCAGCGCGATCCGGGTCGCGATGCCGCGCCCGATCATGTCCGGGCGGCCCGATAGCCGATGCCGCGGACCGTCGCGACGTAGCGCGGTCGCTCGGCGTCGTCGCCGAGCTTGTCGCGCAGCCGGCCGATGTGGACGTCGACGGTCCGATCGAGCACCTCGGACTGGTCCTGGCCGTAGACCGCGTCGAGCAGCTGGTCACGCGTGAGCACGCGACCGTCGGCCTCGATGAGCGTCGTCAGCAGGCGGAACTCGACACGCGTCAGCGGGATCGGCGCGCCGTCACGGGTGACCTCGAACCGGTCGGCGTCGATGACCAGGTCGCTGAACATGACCGGCGCGCGGGTCGGGCTGTCGGTCGGGGCCGTCGCGGCGCGGCGCAGGATCGACTTCACGCGCAGGACGAGCTCGGCAGGCGAGAACGGCTTGGGCAGGTAGTCGTCGGCGCCATCCTCGAAGCCGGCGATCCGGTCGATCGTCGAGCCGCGGGCCGACAGGACGAGGATCGGCGTCGCGGCCGCGGCATCGTCGCGCCGGACGGCGCGGATGACGGCCCTGCCGTCCAGCTCGGGGAGCATCAGGTCGAGCACGACCAGTGCCGGCCGGTGGCGCTCGATGGCGTCCAGCGCGGCCGGGCCGTCGGCGGCCGTCACGACGCTGAAGCCGTCGCGCTCGAGGTAGGTCCGCACCAGGCGGACGATCTTGGCGTCGTCGTCGACGACGAGGATCGGTCGCTCGGGGATCGGCGAGGCGGGCTGGGTCGGCATCGGCAGCATGGTAGGGGAGCGATGCTAGGCCGCTCGCGTGACGGCGCGGTGACGGACCCAGCGGATGGGCGGATCCGCAGGTTTCGGGGATTGCCACCGTAGAACGGATGTTCTAATCTAGCCGTCCGATGGCGACCCTCTCCGCGGACGTGACGGCAGCCGTGGCGAGCCTCCAGGCTCGCTGGGGAGCCGCAGCTCCGCGGATCACGGATGGCGCCCTGGCGCTGGCGGCAGAGCCGGTCGCCGACGGCCCTCGCGGCACTCCCCGATGTCCAGCCCCGGACCGAGCCCCGCCCCGACCCGGACGACCGCGTCATCCGCACCGGGTTCGCCGCGCTCGACGCGATCCTGGGACGCGGCGGCCTGCCGAGGTCCGCCAGCGTCGCGATCCGCGGCGACGGGTCGAGCGGCCGGACCACGCTCGTGCTCCGGCTCGCCGCGGAAGCCCAGATCCAGGGATCCATCGTGGCCTGGCTCGACCTGTCGCGCAGCTTCGACCCGGTCGAGGCTGTCGCGCGCGGCGTCCGCCTCGAGTGGCTGGTCGTCATCACCCCCGAGACGCTCGACGAGGGCCTGGCCATCGGTGGCGCGCTGCTGGCCGGACGGTCGGTCGACCTGCTCGTCCTCGACCTGCCCGGCGGCCGGCTGGCCGCCTCGGACAAGCCCGCCCGGATCGCCGACCGGCTCGGCCGGCTGGCGGCGCTCGCCCGTCGCTCGGAGACGCTGTTCGTCGTCCTCGAGCCGCCGGGCGTCAACGGGACCCTGGCGACCGCCGTCGCCGAGTCGACCGGCGTCCGTCTCGAGCTCGCCCGGCGGTCGTGGATCCGGCTCGGGCGCGACATCGTCGGCCAGCGGACGGAGGCGCTGGTCGCCCGCGACCGATACGGCCCGCCGGGGCGGCGGGCGACCCTCCGGATCCTCTATGCCGACGGCGGCGAGCGCGATGCCTGCCTCGCCCGCGACGACCTCCTCCGCGACGAGGCCCCCGATCCAGCCCCCGCGATCGACGAACGGACCATCGACCATGCGACTCCTCCACCTCTATCGGCCGCACCTCCCCCTCGAGCTCGCCCGAGCGCGAGCATCCGACCCCTTCCCGCCCGGCCCGCTCATCCTGGGCGGCCGGCCGTGGGATCCGGGCCCGGTCGTCGACGCGAGCCCGGACGCCCGGGCGCTGGGCGTCCGGCGGGGGATGCCGCTGGGGAGCGCCCACCGGCTCGTCCCTGAGGCGACCTTCATCGACCCGGACCCCGATGCGGACCGGGCGACGGTCGAGGCCGCCTTCGAGACGCTCGCCGCGTTCAGCCCGGGGATCGCCGGCAGCACCGACCCGCTCGACCCCGCGTTCGGGCTGTTCGAGGTCCAGGTCGACGGCCTCGAGGCGCTGTGGGGCCCCGAGCCGGTCCTCGTCGAGCGCCTGGCCGCGGCGCTCGGCTGGGACGAGGTCCGGGCCGGGATCGCGGGGACCCGGTTCGCGGCGACGGTCGCCGCCGTCCTCGCCCGGCCCGGTGCCCCCAACCTCGTCCCGCCCGGTGGCGAGGCCGACTTCCTCGCCCCGCACCCGTCCGGTCTGCTGACCGCCGACCCGGACGTCCGCGCCCGGCTCACGCGGTTCGGCCTGCGTCGCATCGGTCCGGTCGCCGAGCTCGCCCGGTCCGCGCTGGTCGCCCGGTTCGGCGAGGAAGGCGCCCGGATCCACTCGCGGGCGTGCGGCGAGGAGCTCGAGCCGTTCCGGCCACGGCAGGCCCCCGAACGGCTCCGGCTCGCCCTGCCCATCGAACCCGCGGTCGAGGACCTCGAGCCGCTCCGCTTCGTCCTCCACCGGCTCGCCGGCGCCCTGACCGGCCAGCTCGTCGCGCGCGGGCTGGCGGCATCGCGGGCGAGGCTGCACCTCGACCTCGACCTGGCGTTCGCGCGGGCCGGGACGCCGGCCGAGGTGGACGTCGAGCAGCGCTTCCCCGAGCCGACCGCCGACGCCGAGGCGATCGAGCGCCTGCTGTTCGCCCGGCTCGAGCGGACCCCGCCGCCGGCCGCGGTCGCGCGCCTCGGGCTGGAGCTCGACGGGACGGCTCCGGCGGCCGGTCAGCAGCTCCCGCTGTTCACGCCGCAGGCCGCCCGCGGCGCCCGGCTGGAATGGCAGCTCGCGCGGCTGGCCCTGACGTTCGGGGAGGATCGCGTCCGGCGGGTGGCCATCACCGATCCGGATGCGCCGCTGCCCGAGACGCGCTGGGCGTGGCGGCCGGTCTTCTCGGGCGACCGGAGCGTGCCGTCGTGACGCGCCTCCTGCGCGGCCACCCGGCGATCGAGGCCGAGCTGGATGCTGCCGGCAGGCTCATCGCCATCCGCTGGAACGGCCGGCGCGAGGCGGTCGAGGTCTGCAATCGCTGGCGGGTCGAGGAGGCCTGGTGGCGCGAGCCGATCGCGCGCGACTACTTCAAGGTGGCGGGGGATCGCTGGCTCGCGCTCGTCTATCTCGATCGAGTCGACGGGTCCTGGCACCTCGAGCGCCTCTACGACTGACCGCGGTCCTTGCCCATCCGGCCGAGATGCGTGTCATGGAAGCGACGTCGATAGCTTCAGGCCATAACCGACCGCGCGGTCCCATCCCGACGTGGGGTCGACCGAGGATGGCCCCCGCGATCGCTGAGCGGGACGCTGTTCGTCGCCACCGCCAGAGCCGAGCACCCCGAGACCCAGCGCCCAGTTGTGGACCAGGTTGTACGTGAAGGCCCCGAGACGCGGGCCGCGGAGGTAGCCGACCGCTGAGAGCGTCGGGGGGGAGCGGAAGCGGCACGACCAGGAGCCAAGACCCGCCCAGCCACGTCCGGTGTGAGCCGGCGATGGCCGGGAAGTCCTTCGGCAGCGAGTCCGAGCCCCACGCGGTCTGGCTCGTCGACGAGCTCCCCTGGGCGGCCGCCGCGCTGGCCGACGACGCAGCCGATGCAGCGGTCGTCGGGCTGGACGTGCTCGGCTGCGTCGACGCACCGGCCGACGAACAGGCGGCGAGGGCGAATGATGCGATCAGCGCCAGGCCGATCGCGAGGCGATCCGTCGTGGCGTGGCGGCGCTGGGAGGTCATGCGGCCATCGTACCCCTGGTCTCGTCGCGTCCGGACATGACAGGACCCCGTCACCCCCAAAGGGCGGGGTCCCGACGGGTCATGGCCTTGTTCGCCTTCGTCGACTCCAACCATTCATCTGGTCAGCCGATCTGCCTCGGCAAGCAACAGATCGCCGAACGGTTGGAACCCGATCCGCCGGCTGTAAAGGCCGCCGATGACGCGGTGGATCGTTCCGCCACTCCCAGATCGCCGTGGCGTCCACGCCAGTGCGGGCGGCCAGCCGCGTCGCTCTGGCGTGCAGGTCGTCGCCGGCGTCGGGGTTGCATCGGATGATGGTGCCGAGGATCGCATGCTCGCTCGGCGCGCAGGCCGACCGGATCGATGAGCTTGAACGTGCCGTCCGCCGCCTGGAGCACGTTGAGGTCGTGGACATCGCCGTGTACGAGGACGGCGTGGCGGTCATCGTGGGCGCGGCGGCGACGCTCCATGCAGGCGAGAGCGTCCTCGACGGTCGCTTCCGAGCACGCCCGACCCGTCTCCTCCCACAGACGCGGCAGCAGGTCGGAATACTCGCGCGCCTTGTCGGCGCCCGTCGGCAGGTCGACATCGGGACCGATTGGACGCCAGAGCCGGGAAGCGACATCGCACATCATGTCGTGCCGCGTCGCGGGATCAGGCACGACGTCGTACATGGCAGCCCCGAGTCGCTCGAGCAGGAGCGCACCGCGGTCGAGGTCGGCGCGCAGCAGGCTCACGCAGCCATCGCCGTCAGCGAGACCCAGCACGGTGGCCTCGAAGGTGATCTCGCGCCGAGTCCCCGGAACGCCGACCTTGAGGACAGCCGCCGTCCCATCGGCGAGTGTCGCCTCGACCACGAACGCGGCGTGGCGCCGCGCAACGTGGCGCCCATGGTCAATGACCACTCCTGCGCCAGAGACTCCACGACCGAGGGCAACTCGTCGAGCCACGCGGCGTTCCCGTCGGCGATGACCTTGTTCCAGACCTCGTCGGGGATGTCGAGCATCACGGCGTTCCTTTGTCGTGCGACGAGCCTGAACACAACGGTGCTGGGCTATACCACCTAGCCGCGCGTTACCGAGGCCCTCCAGCTGCTGGTCGTGCGAGATCATGCCCGCACGAACGGCCGCCGCAATTCATGTACGCCGTCTCCGTCGCGTTTCGTCGTTTGCTAGGTCGGAAGTCTACGTGCCAGGACCCCGCCTCCGGGGAGTCCGATCCGTCACCCCCAAGCGACGGGATACTGGACTGTCGCCCCCAAGCGACGGGGTCCTGTGGCCGCGAGGCGCCGCTCACCGACGCTTCCGGCGGGTCGACAGCCCGACATGCGAGTCGGGTGCCGCCGATCGTCCCGAGCCCCCCAAAGGCGACGAGACGTCGTTCTGTGTTCTAGGTACCGGCGGCCTGGACCGCGAGGACGGCCGGCAGGAGGCCAAGGATGAGAAGCATCGCGAGGGCGACGAGCGCCCCGGTCCGGACTGCCGAGAAGGCGATCTGGCGCATCGGTGCGTGCATGCCGGTGTGACGCCGCGATGTGCGTTTGTGTTTCGTGATACGCGGGTCTCGGGGCAGGGGATTTTCGTCCCGGCGACGGACAGGACCCCACTGGTCAAGACAGAACAGGCGTTCTATACTGGCGGGCCCCCTGTCAGCCGGCTTTCCGACCGGAGCGACCCGTGGCACAGATCCCGTACGCCGAGCTCCACTGCCACACCAACTTCTCGTTCCTCGACGGGGCATCCCCCGGAGGACCTGGCCGAGCGGGCCGTCGAGCTGGGGCTGGCCGGGCTGGCCGTGACCGACCACAACGGCCTGTACGGCGCGGTGCGGTTCGCCAGCGCGGCCGGGCGGCCGGGCTGCATCCGGTCATCGGCATCGAGATCGAGCTGCTCGACCCGGCGGTCCGGATCCGGGCGGGATCGTCGTCGCGCCGCGCCGGGCCAGACCGCGCGGAGGCCGTCGGGGACCGGAGGACCGGGTACGGGCCGGTCGCTGCGCCGAGGTGACGAGGGGCTGCCGGCCCGGCCGCGACCGACGCGCGCCCGCCTGCCCGGCCATCGCTCGCCGGTCAAGGAGGACCTCCGCGGCATCGGCGAGCGGCAGCGCGGCCCGCACCTCGTCCTGCTCGCCGGCGCAGACCGGCTATCGGAGCCTGTGCCGGCTCGTCTCGCGCGCCAACATGGCCGGGACGAAGGGCGTCCCGCGCTTCAGTCACGCGCTCCTCGCCGAGCACACCGAGGGCCTCGTCGCGCTGTCCGGCTGCCGCGACGGCGAGATCGCCCGGCGGCTGCGGGCCGGCGA
This sequence comes from uncultured Chloroflexia bacterium, assembly GCA_963797685.1. Lineage (GTDB taxonomy): Bacteria > Chloroflexota > Limnocylindria > Limnocylindrales > CSP1-4 > SPCO01. The sequence goes on from CAWCQK010000004.1 coordinate 77,992, forward strand.
TCGGGCCGGAGCGCGGGCCGTCGCCGAGCGCTACGCGCCGCTGTTCGGGCGCGGCGACTCCCCGGCCGCCGCGGGTTCTTCATCGAGCTGTCGCACCACCTGCTGCCCGACGACGACTGGCTCGTCGCCGAGTCGGCCGCGCTGGCCGAGGAGGTCGGGCTGCCGGTCGTGGTGACCAACGACGTCCACTACGCCCGGCCCGAGGACCGCGAGCTGCACGACGTCCTGACCGCCATCCGCCACGGCCGAACGCTCGACACGCTCGCCGACCTGCGCCGGCCGGACGGCGAGTCGTACCTGAAGTCCGGACGGAGCTGGCCGATCTCGGTGCGTCGCTCGAAGGCGCCGCGGCTCGGGCCTGGGCGGAGGGCATCTCGACGTCGGTCGAGATCGCGGCGTCGTGCACGGTCGACCTCGGCTTCGAGCAGTACCGCTTCCCGGGCTTCCCGGTGCCCGGCGGCGAGACGCCGTTCTCGTACCTGTCGGAGCTGTGCTGGGCTGGCGCCCGCAGGCGCTACCACCCGCTGACGTCCGCGGTCGTCAAGCGGCTCGCCCACGAGCTCGACGTCATCGAGCGGGCGGGCCTCGCCGAGTTCTTCCTGATCTGCTGGGACCTGATGCGCTTCGCGAAGGAGCAGGGGATCCCGGCCCAGGGCCGGGGCAGCGCGACCAGCTCGATCGTGTCGTACACGCTCGGGATCAGCCGGGTCGAGCCGATCCCCCACAACCTCCTGTTCGAGCGGTTCATCAACGAGGGCCGGACGACCTATCCGGACGTCGACATCGACTTCTCCTCCGAGCGGCGCGAGGAGGTCATCCAGTACGTCTACGACCGCTACGGCCCCGAGCACACCGGGATGGTCTGCAACCTCGTCACGTACCGGGCGCGCTCGGCCGTGCGCGAGGTCGGCTATGCGCTCGGGTTCCCGCGGCCGCTCGTGGACCGGGTCGCCAAGGCGCTCGAGACGTACGACTGGGTGATGGTCCGGCGCGACCTCGAGGCGGACGGCGGGTTCGCCGAGTTCTTCCAGCGGCCCGGCGAGGGACTGCCGGCCGAGACTGCCGCCGCCGACGCGGCCGAGGGGCTCGGCCTCGTCGACGGGATGGGCCAGCTCAACACGCGGATGCCGCTCGTCGGGAAGGTGCCGCCCTGGCGCCAGCCGCCGAAGCCGGTGGACCCGAACGCACCGCGACCGTTCGCCTGGCTCCGGGAGGGCGCCGAGGCGGGCCTCCGGTCGGGATGTGGGAAGGCGCCCGGAGTCGCCGCCGGCGATCCGGCCCGGTGGTCGCCACGATGACGAGGGCGGCCCCGGCGACACGCCGGCCAGCGTCGCCTGGCTGCGGGCGGGCCGCGGGACCGGCTACAAGGCGGACACCGACCGGCTGGTCGCGCCGCAGCTCATCGACGGCCGCCGGGTCGACCCGGAGAGCGGCCAGCTCGAACCGCCACCACGCGGCACGGAGCGCGCTGCGGACAGGCTCGGGCGGCCGACCCGCTGGGACCCGCCGGCGGCGCGATCGTCGTCGGTGGCACGGGTCGAGCCGGAGCCGCCGCCGCAGCCCCGCGGCGGCACGACCGTCGGCCTCTCCGACTGGGAGCGCTGGCTCGAGTTCTGCGCCCGGATCGACGGCTTCCCGCGCCACCTCTCGATCCACTCGGGCGGGATGCTCGTGACCGCGGCGCCGCTCATCGACATCGCGCCGCTCGAGCGGGCGACGATGGACGACCGCGTCGTCGTCCAGTTCGACAAGCGCGACGTCGAGACGCTCAAGCTCATCAAGCTCGACCTGCTCGGGCTCGGGATGCTCGCCGCGATCGACGAGACGCTCCAGCTCATCGAGCACGACTGCGCGGTCTGCGTCGACCTCGACCGGATGCCCGAGGAGGTCCCCGAGGTGTTCGAGATGCTCCAGGCGGCCGACACCGTCGGCGTCTTCCAGGTCGAGAGCCGGGCCCAGATGCAGACGCTGCCCAAGTCGCGCCCGAAGAGCCTCGACGACCTCGTGGTCGAGGTCGCGATCATCCGGCCGGGCCCGATCCAGGGCAACGCCGTCCACCCGTTCCTGCGCCGCAAGCAGGGCCTCGAGCCGGTGACCTACCTCCATCCGAGCCTCGAGCCCGTCCTCAAGGATTCGATGGGCGTGATCCTCTACCAGGAGCAGGTCATGCGGATCGCCATCGAGGTCGGCGGGTTCACGCCGGCGGAATCGGACGGCTTCCGGCGGGCGATGGGCACGTGGCGCTCGAGCCGCGAGATGGAGAAGCTCCACAAGCGGTTCTTCGACGGCTGCATGCGCCAGCCGGGGATGACCGAGGAGGTCGCCGAGGAGCTGTTCCGCCAGGTCGCCGCGTTCGCGAGCTTCGGGTTCGCCAAGTCGCATGCCGCGGCGTTCGCGCGGACGGCCTACGAATCGGCGTTCCTCAAGCTGTTCTACCCGGCCCAGTTCCTGGTCGGGCTGATCAACGCCCAGCCGATGGGCTTCTACCCGGTCGAGGTCCTCGTCAACGACGCGAAGCGCCACGGCGTGGCCGTCCTGCCGGTGGACATCAACGCGTCGTCGTACAAGACGACCACCGAGTGGGTCGGCCGGCCCGGCGAGCCGCTGCCGGAGGGTGCCGGGATCGCCGCCCGCCCCGAGCCGATCCGATCGCCGGCCTGCGTCGTGCCGTCGGCCGCGGCGCGCGAGCACTGGACGCCCGAGGTGACCGCTGGCTGGGGCGTCCGGCTCGGGCTGGGCCTGGTGAAGGGGATCGGCGAGCAGCACGAGGAGCTGCTGGACCGGAGCTGGCACGCGGGCCGTACGCGGGCTGGCCGACGTGGTGGAGCGGACCGGGCTGCCGGAGGAGGTGCTGGAGCGGCTGATCCGGACCGGGGCGCTCGATTCGCTCGGCCGGCCGCGGCGCGAGCTCCTGTGGCAGCTCCGCGAGGTCGCCGGCGCATCACGCGGTCGCGTGGACGGGCGGGCGCTGCGCGGGCTGGGCCGGGCGGCCGGGAAGCGGGGAGCGGCGGCCGGGCGGCCGATGGACCTGCGGCTGCCCGCGACCGAGGCGCCGGCACTCCCCGCGATCACCGAGTCGGAGCGGATCGGGGATGCCTACGCGGTCATCGGGCTGGATGCGCGGCGCCAGGTGGTGACGCTGTTCCGGCCGGCGCTCGACCGGCTGGGCGCGGTGACGAACGCGGCACTGGCGGAGCGGCGGTCCGGCCGGGTCCGGATCGGCGGGCTGGTCGTCACGCGGCAGCACCCGATGACGGCCAAGGGCACGGTCTTCCTCGCCCTCGAGGACGAGACCGGGATGGTCAACGTCACGCTCTGGCCGGACACCTGGGCGCGGCTGCGGGGCGTCGTCCGGCGCCACGCCCTGCTGCTCGTCGACGGCGACCTCCAGCGCGAGGGCGAGGTGGTGAACGTGATCGCCAAGGAGATCCGGTCGCTCCCCGAGGTGGCCGCCGCGGCCGGCGGTCCGGCCCGGCCGGCAGGCGTCCGCCAGCTCGGTCACGCCGGGATGCGGCGGCTCGGGTGAGGGTCACCAGCGCTCGGCGCCATGACCTGCGTCATTCGCGCATCAACATCCCGGCTGCTTCTCGCTCGAGATCGATGTACGGCTCCCCCGGCTCACGTGTCGTCGTTCCAGCTCGATAGGTCGCCGCGGATCACTCGCCTCGTTCGAACGTCGGGTCGAGCCTCGAATCGCCGGTGTGGTCGGGCGCGGCTGGATGCCGCGCCCGAGTGTCCGGCTCGCTCGCTTCGAGCGTGCCGGTGCGCTAGATGCCGAGTGCCTTGGCCTTGGCCGACGAGTACTCCTCGTCGGTGAGGATGCCCTGGGCATGCAGCTGGGCGAGCTTCTCGAGCTGCGCGGTCTGCGGGTCTTCCGCCGGGGCGGCCTCGGCGGGCGCCGCCGACTGCTGCGCGGCGGCCTGCTGCGCTGCGGCCTGCTGCTCCTGGTTCGCGTACTTCTGCTGCTGGTGGTGGCTGACGGCTCCCGCCGTACCGGCAACGACGGCGGTTGTGGCGGCCATGCGGACGATCCCGCCTCGGCGACGCATCATCGTGGTGATCCCTTTCGTTGGACGGCCTTGACCCACCTCAATGGGGGGCAAGTCCTCCACGATGTCGACCCGATCCCGAGGCTGGGATAGACCCGGGCGTCAGACCCGCGAGCTGCGGGGATCGCCAGGGCGAAACGACAGTATGCGCGCCCAAGCGCACCGATCCATACCGGATCGGACCCACGACGACCCGGCGCTCCCGCTCGATCGCTGAGCCGGAAGCCACGACGTTCAGCGCGAGAAGGTCAGGTGCGTGATCCCGCTCGGGGCGACTTCCGACGTCACGCTGTAGCCGTCCTCGAACCCGCGGAGGTCGTCCCAGAGCCGGATGCCGCGGCCGAGCAGGATCGGGACGATGGCGACGTGGAGCCGGTCGACGAGTCCTGCCTTGAGGAACTCGCGGACCACGGTCGGGCCGCCGCCGATCCGCACGTCCTTGCCGCCTGCGGCCTCTGACGCGAGGTCGAGCGTCTCGCGAGGCGTCGCGGCGAGGAAGTGGAACGTCGTGCCGCCCGCCATCTCGAGCGCCGGGCGCGGGCTGTGGGTGAGCACGAACACCGGGACATGGAATGGAGGCTCGTCGCCCCACCAGCCGCGCCAGTCCGGATCGTCCGCGAAGTGGTGGAGCCCGAACATGCCGGCACCCATGATCTCCGCGCCGACCTCGGCGAAGTACGCCTGCGCGTACTCGTCATCGACGCCGGTCGTTCCCTCGCCGGACGTGTCGCTGCAGCACGCGGGCGCGGAACGTGCGGGTCGCGGTGTAGGCCTCGGTCAGGCGCGCCCAGTCCGGCCCGAACGGGTTCTCGGGCGTCTGGTCGGTCGTCGTCGCGAAGCCGTCCAGCGAGATGTTCAGGTCAACACGCACGGCCATCGACGTCCTCCGAGGCTCCTGACCCTAGCGCTTGGCGCCCGCCTTCTGCGAGGTGGTCCCGCTGCGCGTCCGGCCGTCGCCGGCGCGAGCCGTTGGCTTCTGGCCCTGCGAGCTTCGGCCGCGGTTCGGGCTCGAATAGGCGAGGAAGCGCCGGTACCAGGCCGCACCCGCAGCGAAGAAGGCGCCGATGACCGGCGACAGGACGAAGGCCGAGAGCGCCACGTCGCGGGCGGTATCCGCCGAAGGTGGTGCCGCCGGGTAGATCGTCGACGGGAACCCGAGCACGAGGATCGAGTAGCACAGCGCCGACACGAGCCCGACGATGACGCCCAGCAACCAGCTGGCCCGCGGCGCCAGGAACCCCGCGATGAAGACGCCGCCGATGGCCGGCGTCTGGATGAAGTAGGCGAACATGAACTGCGAGATCGTCCCGCCCTGGGTCCCGATGACCGCGATGGTGCTCGCGACGGTGATCAGGAGGGGGATCCACAGCGCCTTGGTATGGACCGCGATCCACGGCAGCGATGCCAGGTCCGCGCCGACATGGATCGGCCGGATCGATGCGCGGAAGGCCTCGCCGAAGCCCATCCGGCCGGCGGGCACCGACTTGTCGCCGCTCGAGGTCTTGCTCGAGCTGGAGCTGTTCGACCGGCTGGTCGGCGTCGGCGGCGTCACCATCGATGGCGTCGTCTGCCTGTTCGCCGGTCATGGCGGCTCGATAACGGCGTCGCGCCTCGGCGCGTTCGGTCCTCTTGGCGCGGGCCACAGGGTGTCTCCTGAAGGTGGTGCGTGACGGGGTCGGGCGGGGTGTGGAGCGCATCGTAGTCCAACGTCCCGCATGGCGGGATAAGCGCCAGTGAAGGCGCGTCTGCTACAACCGACCTCCCGCCGCCAGCTGCCCTTCCCGCCGGGAGGTCACCGATGGATCGTGCCCGGCGCGCGGGGTTCACCGCGCTCATCGTCATCGTGATGGTCGCCTCGGCCGCCGGCGCCCAGGGATCGGTCGCCCTGTCCGGTGCCGTCGGATGGCCGGCGTCGACGCTGGTCGTCTCCGAGGTACAGACAGGCGGCGCCTCGGCGTCGGACGAGTTCGTCGAGATCGCGAACCAGGGGCCGGCGCCGACCGACCTGCTCGGGCTGGAGGTCGTCTACGTGACGTCGTCCGGCTCGACGGTCACCCGCAAGGCGACGTGGGCGACATCGTTGGTGCTCGGACCGGGCCAGCGGTTCCTCCTCGGCAACAGCGCCGGGGCCTTCGGCGGCGATCGCGGACGCGACGTACTCGGGCGGGTTCGCCGCGACCGGGGGTGCGATCGCGCTTCGGCTGGTGGGCGGCGCGGTGATCGACGCGGTCGGCTGGGGCGACGCGACGAACGCATTCGTCGAGGGAACCGCGGCTGCTGCGCCGGCGGCCGGCTCGAGCCTCGAGCGGCTCCCCGGCGGCGCGGCCGGCAACGCGACCGACACGAATGACAACGCCAGCGACTGGTTCGTGCAGGCGGCTCCGTCGCCGCAGGGGCTCGGCGCGCCGCTGGTCCCGGCTCCCGGCGCGAGCCCGACACCGACCCCGACGGTGACCCCGACGCCTACCGCGACACCGACTGCCGCGCCGACCGCGACGCCGCCGCCCACGCCGACCCCGGTCCGACAGCCACGCCCACACCGACCCCGACTCCCACGCCCACACTGACGCCGACGCCGACTCCGACTCCCGCGCCCACACCCGCCCCGACGCCGACAGCGACACCGACGCCGACACCCGACTCCCACGCCGACCCCCACGCCGGCACCGACACCCATGCCGATCGCCGAGCGCTCGAGCGCTTGCGGATGGCGAGACGGTGACCATCGCGGGCGTCCTGACGACGCGGCTTGGCGCGCTCGAATCCGGTCGGAGCGGGTTCATCCAGGACGCGTCGGGCGGGATCGCGCTCTACCTCGATGACACGGTGGCCGGCGACTGGCCGGCGGGCACCGACGCGTCGAGGTCGAGGGCACCGTTGTCGAGCCGATTCGCTCAGCGGACACTCCGGATCTCGGAGGCGGGCCTCGTGGGTGGACCCTCGTCGGCCTGCCGGCCGCTGTCCAGATCTCGACCGGTGCGGCGACGGAGGTGATGGAAGGCGTCCGAGTCACCGTCTCCGGGAGCGGTGTCCGGTGCGCCGGACCAGCTGACCGACGGCCTCGGTGTCACGATCGACGACGGTTCCGGGCCTGTCCGCGCGGTGATCGGTCCCGATGCCGCGGGCTGGCGCTGACGATCACGTCGGGGATGCTCGCCACGGTCACCGGACCGCTCGGGCAGCGCGACAGCACCGGGACGGGTTCGGCCGGCTACCGGATCCAGGCGACCCTGCCGGACGAGCTGGAGCTCGCGCCGGCGCCGACGCCGACCCCGACGGCCACGCCTGCACCGACCGCGAGTCCCACGCCGACGCCGACGGCCACGCCGCTGCCGACCGCACGCTGACCCGACGCCCCGACACCGATCGCCACGTCCGCTCCGACTCCGACGCCCACTGCCACGCCGACCCCGACGCCGTCGAACGCGATCCTCACCCTCGGGCAGGTCCGCGCGACCGCCGTCGGGACGAAAGTTCGGACGACGGGCGTGGTGGTCGCGGAAGCCGGGCGCCTCGGCTCGCCGGCGCTGCTGGGCATCGCGGATGCGACCGGCGGCCTCGTCGTCCACCTGCCGTCCGGCGCGGGCACGTACGCGCGCGGAACCCTGCTCGACGTCGCGGGCAGGCTCGCCGCGCCGTACGGCCAGCTCGAGATCCGCCCGGCGAAGGCGGACATCCGTGTCCTCGGGACCGGGGTCCTCCCGACGCCGACCGTGGTCGCAGGCTCGGGTCTGACCGAGTCGAGCGAGGGGCGCCTGGTGACCACCGCGGGCCGGCTGACGGCCAAGCCGAAGAAGACGTCCGCCGGTGCGCTGACCATCGTCCTCGAGCGTGACGGCGCCACTCCGGTCAAGGTCATGGCCGACCCATCGAGCCGCATCGCGGCCGCGTCGCTCAAGGTCGGCGCGACGTACCGGGTCGTGGGCTTCGTCGGGCAGCGAGCATCGCGATCCGGCGCGCTCGACGGTTATCGCATCTGGGTCCGCGACACCGCCGACGTGGTCCTGACCACGGCTCCGGGCGCATCTCCGACCCCGACTCCTCACGGCGGGAAGGCGTCGCCGACGCCAGGCACCGGATCGCCCGGCCACCATGTCGATCGCCCGCGCGCTCCGCATCACCGACCGCGACGTTGCCATCGACGCGGTCGTGACGACACCGGCCACGCTTCTCGACTCGACCGGTCGGCGGATCGTCGTCCAGGACGGCTCGGGCGCCGTCGAGGTCCTGCTGCCGACCGACAGTCCCGCACCGGCGGTCGGAGCCCGGATCCACGCGACCGGCCGGATCGGCGTCGCGTATGACGCCCCGCGCCTCCGGGCGGATGCGCTCGCGGTCACGGGCGGGGGATCCACTGCCCGCCGCGCTGGTGCTCCACGGGCAACCCGGGATCGCCCACGAATGGCGTCTCGTGAGCGTCAGCGGCCGAGTCGACACGGTCCGCAAGCTCGGCGACCGGTGGCGGGCCGAGATCGTCGTCGGCGCCCAGAAGGTGGTCGTCGTCGGCGAGGCGGGCGCCGGCATCCCGAGCACCGCACTCGAGAAGGGACGCACGGCCACGGTCATCGGGATCGCGCGACGGCCGTTCCCGAGCGCGACCGACCGCCGCTTCGCGGTGACGCCGAGGTTCGCGGCCGACGTCCGCGTCGACGGGCGGCCAGCCGCGGCCGGTGCCGGGTCAGGCACAGGTGGCGCTGCCGATCACGGCTCCTGGCGCGGCCGGCCCGAGCCCGGCGGCGACGGCCTCTCAAGCCCCAGGCACCCACCGCGGACCTGGTCGACCTCGACGGGCTGGTCGGCGCCACGGTGCGCGTCGGTGGTCTCGTCGTGGACCTCAGGCCGGACGGTTTCACGCTCGATGACGGGACGGCCACCGGACGGGTGATCATGCGCGGGCCGGCGCTCGAGCTGCTGTCGTTGATCGAGCCGGACGACGCGCTCGAGGCGACCGGGCACGTGGAGGCGTCCCCGGACGGAGCGGTGCTGGTCGTGGACGACCCTGCGGGCATCGTGCAGGCGAGCGACCCGCTCGCGGCGGCGCCGTCCTCGTCGCCCACCGCAGATCCGCTCGCCGCCGGCGCCGACAGCCTCGGCGCCGCCCTCGGCCGGCAGCCGGTTCGCCGGTCTCGGTGTCGGGGCCGTTCGGGTTCGATCCCGGGACTGCCGGGCTTGGGACGTTGCTGGCGATCTCGGCCGCGTCGCTGGCCGTCACGGTCCTTCGCCGAGAGCGGGTTCGGCGCCGCATGGCGGCCCGGATCGCCGGGCCGATTGGCGGCCTTCGCCGGCCCCTCGGCGCGTGCCGTCCCGTCGGACCCCGCCTGGGACCCCATCGGCGGGCCTGCTCGCGACCCCACCCGCTGAGCGTGCGTCAAGCACGATCCACTCGGCTTGACGCTCGTGAGAACAGGGGGCTATCCTCGGCCGAGTTTCGCGCCAGCGAAGCAGCCCCGTGAGCGAGGAAGAGGTCTTGCCGAACGCGGACCACCGCGTCGAAAGCCCCTCGGATCGCAGGATCGCGATCCCAGCCGGAGAACGGCAGTACCACATCGGGCTCGGTCCAGGTGAGCTGGCCGAGTACATCCTCCTCCCCGGTGACCCCGATCGGACCTCCCGGATCGCCTCGCGCTTCGATTCCATCGAGCTCGAGCACCGACACCGTGAGTTCGCATCGGCCACCGGACGGTTCCGAGGCCGCCGGGTATCGGTCGTGTCGACCGGTATCGGGACGGACAACGTCGAGATCGTCGTGGCTGAGATCCTGGCGATCACCGAGCGGCCGACCTTCATCCGGGTCGGGTCGTGCGGGGGGCTCCAACCTGAGATCGGCCTGGGGGACCTGGTCGTCAGCTCGGGAGCGGTGCGCCTCGAAGCGACCACGAGCTACTTCGTCCACGACGGCTATCCCGCGTTCGCCGACTACGAGGCGGTCGCGGCCCTGGTCGAGGCGGCGGAACGGCTCGGACACCGGTATCACGTCGGGGTGACGGCGACGGCACCCGGGTTCTTCGGTGCGCAGGGGCGCCCGATCCCCCAGTTGCCCATCCGCTACCCTGACCTCGCGGAGGACATGGCGCGCCAGCGCGTCCTGAACTTCGAGATGGAAGCGTCGGCTCTCCTCGTCCTCGCGACCCTTGCCCGCTGTCGAGCCGGTGTCGTCTGTGCGGTGTATGCCGACCGGACGACCGGCGAGTTCGTCGGCGGGGCCCAGAAGGACGCGGCCGAGGCGGCCTGTATCGAGACCGGGCTGGAAAGCCTGCTCGTGCTGGCCGACATGGATCAGCAGAAGCGCGAAGCCGGGACGGATCGCTGGCGACCGTCGTTGTGGCAGCACACCGTTTGACCACGCATCGTTGAGCGGATGCGGGACATGGGATCCCGCGACGCATCGAGAGGATGGAGGAGCCCACATGGCCGAGGCCTATTGCGTCAAGGACAAGAAGAAGGTCGAAGTCCAGAACGCCCAGAAGATCACGATGAAGAACGGCAAGCCGGCGATCCAGGGCACCTGCCCGATCTGCGGCGGCAAGGTCTTCCGGATCGGCGGCTGACGCCGCTTTCCCTCTAGAGCTGCGAAAGGCCCCCGCCGACGGCGGGGGCCTTTCCATGTCCCGGGCCGAATGCCCCGTCGTATCCGGGCCGGCCGGCACTCGGCCCTCGCGGTCCCCTTTGGTACGATGGCCGCGACGCTCGGAAGCGGTGGACCCGCGGCACACGTTCGCGGCACCCCGTTCCGGTCCCACGTCCGACATGACCGTCCACATACCCGCGTCCGGCACGGGCCGGCGCGCATCTCGCCCAGGAGGTCCGTCTCATGTCCACCCGCGTCGGCATCAACGGCTTCGGCCGGATCGGTCGCCAGTCGCTCAAGGCGCTGATCGAGCGCGCCCCCGACATCGAGGTGGTCGCGGTCAACGACCTCGTCGACGCCGAGATGAACGCGCTGCTGTTCAAGCACGACTCGACGTACGGCACATACCCGGGCGACGTCCGAGCGCCGGACGACTCGTCGATCGTCATCGACGGTCGCGAGATCAAGATCCTCGCCGAGCGCGATCCGGCGAACCTGCCGTGGGGCGACCTCGGCGTCGACATCGTCCTCGAGAGCACCGGCCTGTTCACCGACGCCGTCGAAGGCCCGCGCCCACATCGACGCGGGCGCGCAGGAAGGTCATCATCAGCGCCCCGGCGAAGGGCGAGGACCTCACGATCGTCCTCGGCGTCAACGAGGACCGCTACGACCCGACCGTCCACCACATCATCAGCAACGCCAGCTGCACGACCAACTGCCTCGCGCCGGCCGCCAAGGTCGTCCACGACCTGCTGACCATCGAGCGCGGCCTGATGAACACGATCCACAGCTACACCAACGACCAGCGCATCCTCGACGTCGCGCACAAGGATCCGCGTCGCGCCCGCAGCGCCGGCCAGAACATCATCCCGACGACGACCGGCGCCGCCAAGGCGCTGGCGCTCGTCATCCCCGACCTCAAGGGCAAGTTCGACGGGTTCAGCCTGCGCGTCCCGACGCCGACGGTCAGCGTCGTGGACTTCACCGCCGACGTCAGCCGGCCGACCACGGTCGAGGAGCTCAACGACGCGTTCCGGGCCGCGGCGGCCGGCCCGATGAAGGGCATCCTCGGCGTCTCCGACGAGCCGCTCGTGTCGATGGACTTCAAGGGCGACAGCCGCAGCTCGATCATCGACGCCGAGTCGACGATGGTGCTCGGCGGCACGATGGTCAAGGTCATCGCCTGGTACGACAACGAATGGGGTTACAGCTGCCGCGTCGCCGACCTGATCTCGTTCGTCGCCGCGCGCCTGCCCGTCGCCGCCTGATCGATCGATGGACAAGCTGACCATCCGCGACGTCGACGTCGCCGGCAAACGCGTCTTCGTCCGCGTCGACTTCAACGTCCCGCTGGCCGACGGCAAGGTCACCGACGACTCGCGCATCCGTGCCGCCATCCCGACCATCAACGCCCTGCTGCAGGGCGGCGCGTCGGTCATCCTCGCCAGCCACCTCGGCCGTCCCGACGGCAAGGTCCAGGACGGCCTGCGCCTGCGGCCGGTCGGCGAGCGGCTGACCCAGCTCCTGCGACGCAACGTGCCGGTCACCGGCGACGCGCTCGGGATCGGGACCGAGGACGCCGTCAAGCGGCTGCGACCGGGCGAGGTCCTGATGCTCGAGAACCTGCGCTTCCACGCCGAGGAGGAGGCGAACGATCCGGCCTTCGCCGCGGCGCTCGCCTCGTACGCCGACATCTTCGTCAACGACGCGTTCGGGACGGCGCACCGAGCCCACGCCTCGACCGTCGGCATCGCCAAGCTCCTGCCGGCCTACGCCGGGCTGCTGATGGAGAGCGAGCTCGAGATGCTCTCGAAGCTGCTCGAGGCGCCGGAGCGGCCGTTCGCCGCGATCCTCGGCGGGGCCAAGGTCTCGGACAAGATCCGGGTCATCGACCATCTGCTGACCAAGGTCGACCTGCTCATCCTCGGCGGCGGGATGGCCAACACCTTCCTGCTCGCCCAGGGCAAGGCGGTCGGCAAGAGCCTGGCCGAGCCCGACCGCGTCGAGGACGCGCGCCGGATCCTGTCGAGCGCGGCCCACAACGGCGTCCGCGTCGTCCTGCCGGTCGACGTCATCGTGGCCAAGGAGGTCACCCGCGGCACCGAGTACAAGACGCTCCCCGCCGAGAAGATCCCGGCGTCCTGGCACATCGTCGACATCGGCAAGGCGAGCCAGGATCTCATCGTCGACGCCCTGGCCGACGTGAAGACCGTGTTCTGGAACGGGCCGCTGGGCGTGTTCGAGATCCCGTCGTTCGCGCACGGGACGAAGGCCGTCGCCCGGATCCTGGCCGAGCGCGCCGATGCGGGCGCCACGGTCGTGGTCGGCGGCGGGGACTCGGTCGCCGCGGTCACCCAGCAGGGACTGGCCGACCGGATGACCCACATCTCCACCGGCGGCGGCGCATCGCTCGAGTTCCTCGAGGGTCGCGAGCTGCCCGGCGTGACCGTCCTGCTCGATCGGCCGGTGCCGCCCAAGAAGAGCTCGAAGACGACCGTGAAGGCACGCGCATGAACACGCTCATCGACGCCGTCGACGCGCGCGAGATCCTCGATTCGCGCGGCAACCCGACCGTCGAGGTCGACGTCGTCCTGGTCGACGGGTCGGTCGGTCGCGCGGCGGTGCCATCGGGCGCCTCGACCGGGCTCAACGAGGCGGTCGAGCTGCGCGACGGCGACAAGGACCGGTTCGGCGGCAAGGGCGTCAGCCGGGCGGTCGCCAACGTCACCGAGACGATCGGTCCGGCGCTCTACGGGCTCGACGCGTCCGACCAGGCCGGCATCGACGCCCTGCTGTGCGAGCTCGACGGCACGCCCAACAAGAGCGTGCTCGGCGCGAACGCGATCCTCGGCGTCTCGCTCGCCTGCGCCCACGCGGCCGCCGCCTCGTACGACCTGCCGCTCTACCGCTACCTCGGCGGAGTCGGCGCGCGGACCCTGCCCGTGCCGTTCTTCAACATCCTCAACGGCGGAAAGCACGCCCAGGATTCGACCGACTTCCAGGAGTTCATGGTCGCGCCGGTCGGGACTGCCACCTTCGCCGAGGCGCTCCGGGCCGGGGCCGAGGTGTTCGCCGCGCTCCGGTCGATCCTCCACGAGGACGGCCACTCGACCGGCCAGGGCGACGAGGGCGGCTTCGCGCCGTCCCTGCCCACCAACGAGGCCGCCGTCGAGTACATCCTGCGAGCCATCGAACGGGCGGGCTACCGGCCCGGCGAGGACGTCGCGATCGCGCTCGATCCGGCCACGTCCTCGATCCTGGTCGAGGGCACCGGCGTCGACGGCGTGACCGGCCAGTATCGCCTCGAGCGCGAGGGCCGGACGCTCGACTCGGGCGAGCTGATCGACCTGTGGGAGCGCTGGATCGCGACCTACCCGATCGTGTCGCTCGAGGACGGCCTGGCCGAGGAGGATTGGTCGGGCTGGCGCGAGCTCAACAGCCGGCTCGGCTCGCGGGTCCAGCTGGTCGGCGACGACATCGTCGTGACCAACCCTGCGTTCATCGCCCGCGGCATCGCCGAGGACGCGATGAACTCCGTGCTCATCAAGGTCAACCAGATCGGGACCCTGTCGGAGACGATCGACGCCATCGACCTCGCCCGGCGGGCCGGCTGGACCGCGATGGTCAGTCACCGCTCCGGCGAGACCGAGGACACGACCATCGCCGACCTCGTGGTGGCGATGGGGACCGGCCAGATCAAGAGCGGCGCGCCGTCGCGCTCCGAGCGGGTCGCCAAGTACAACCGCCTGCTGCGGATCGAGGGCGAGCTCGGCGACAGCGCCCGCTATCCGGGCCGGTCGGCGCTGGCGGGTGGCGGGGCCGGGGCCGGGGCCGGCGCACGGCCGGCTGCCGGAGCCGAGGGCCGACGCGCGCGGATGAGCCGGCTGGTCGATCGCGGCGCCATCATCGCTGCCTATGTCGGGGTCGGCATGGCGCTGACCATCGTGGTCAGCTTCATGTTGTTCATCCCGATCGAGTGGTTCATCTGGGTCCTCGCGATCCCGTCCGGCCTGCTCATCGGCTACTACGCCAACCAGCGCTCGGACCGGCGCGCCGGGCCGTGGAGCCGGATCCTCGTCAACGGCCTGTTCGCCGGGTTCGTCACCGGCCTGACCGCGGCCGTGCTGCTGCTCTCGATCAAGGCGCTGTTCTTCTTCGGTGACGACGGCTTCCGCGATCCGGGCGAGGGCGGCCGGGTCACGGTCGACAAGGACGACGGGCGCCCCGCCGCCTGCGTCACCGGCGCGGACTGCGTCTACCAGCGCTACCTGCAGGCCGGACGCGGCGAGGACCTGGTCGCGGCCGGGGTGACCGACGCCGGCTCGTTCACGAGCTTCTACTGGAACGAGCAGTTCGGCAGCGCGGGGACGATCCTGGTCATCACCACGCTCGGCGGGCTCGGCGGCGCGGCGCTCTACGGCGTGTTCCGGCCCAAGACGATCGTCGCCGCCCGAGACCGGCTCGGTGACCGCCCGCCCCTGACGCCGCCGAACCGCACCCGGAATCGCAAACGCCCCGGCGGACCGGGGCGTTCGTCGTAGTCGGGCCGGGACGCGCCCTACTCCTTGGTCGCGGCCTTCTTCGTCGTCTTCGGGGCGGCCTTGGCGGTCGCCTTCGTGGCCGTCTTTGCCGCAGCCTTGGGGGCCGTGGCGGCCTTCTTCGGCGCGGCCTTGGTCGTCTTCGCGGCCGCCGGCTTGGCGGTGGCGGTCTTCGTCGGTGCGGTCTCGGCCGTTGCGGCGCTCGCCTCGGCCGCGGCCTTGGCGGCGGCTGCCTCGGCGCGGGCCGTCTTGCTCAGCGCGGCGCGAGCCTTGCCGGCGGCCGTCTGGGCGCCCTTTGCCTTGCCGGCCTTGCCGGCCGCGATGCGGGCCTTGGCGGCCTTCGCTGCTGCGGCCTTGCCGGTCGTCTTGACGACGCGACCGCCGGTCTGGACGTGCTCGCCACCGAGCGCGGCGTTGACCTTGCGGGTCAGGCGCGACTTGCGGCGGGCGGCGGCGTTGGGATGGATGGCGCCGACCTTGGCGGCCCGATCGAGCGCGCTCAGCGCCTCGGCCAGCGCGGCCACGGGGTCGATCGTCGAACCGGCGGGCTCCGCGGCGGCGCTCAGGGCCTTGGCGACGTAGGTCTTGGCGGCGCTCCGGCGCGGCTGCAGGACCTCGTGGCGGCTCTGGGCCTGACGGACCCTCTTGAGTCCGGACGGCGTGCGTGCGCCGGTCCAGGTGCGGGGCGTCTTGGCCAAAGTGGGCGAACCTCAACTGTGTGGAAGAGTCGATCCACGCGCGACGCGGAAGAAGCGCCGGGCGCGAAGGCGGATGGTAGCACAGGTGGGGGCGGCGACCCGTGGCCGGTGACCCGCCGACGCCTCCCCGACCTAGACCGCCGTGCGGTCGGCCGCCTCCGACGGTCTCGGCGTGCCCGCGCCGGACGCGGGGTCGCGACCGGCCGCCAGCGCGGCCTCGAGGCGGTCCAGGAACGGTCGGGCGCGAAGGCCGGTCAGGATCTCGCGGCTGCGCGCTGCTGCCGCGACGACCTCGGGCTCGCGAGGATCGAGGAGGGTCGCCATGTCGATCCCGAGGAGGGCCTCCTCCCATGGGACGCCGAGGTCGCGCCAACCTTCGCGGGCGGTCCGGTACCGGGCGACCGCCTCGCCCGTGCGCCCATCGAGAGCCGCGATCCCGGCACGGATCGCCGTGCGTCGCAGTTCGGCGGCAGGGCCGTGGACGCCCGTCGCGTCGATCGCGTCGAGGTCCGCCGATGGCGCCGGCGCGATCGCCCGACCACAGCGCGGCGCGTGCGGCGACGGCTCGACGGCTGGGCAGTCCACGACCGTCGAGAAGCTCTCGATCGCGAACCGTCGGGCGTCGGCAAGGCGGCCTTCGGTCAGCGCCCGGAAGGCCCGGACTTCGGCGTAGTCCGCCGCGATCCGGGGATCGTCATGGCCCTCGACGAGCGTCTCCCACTCGGCCCAGTCCGCGTTGGCAGCCTCGCCCCGCCAGCACCGGTAGACCAGCGTCGTGCCCAGGTACCACGCCCGGTCCGGACGATCGAGCTCACCGGCCAGCTGCGCCGCCAACTCCGCAAGGGCCCAGTCCCAATCGCCGGTCATGCGAGCTTCCTCGGCCGAGTTGCCCAGGATCAGGAGCATCCGCTGGCGCATCCCGAGCCTGCGTGTCTCGGCCAGCGTCTCGCGGTCGAACGCGAATGCCTTGGCGGGGTCGCGTTCGTTCAGGTAGTAGGCGAGGTTCCCGCGACAGGCGATCGCCATGCCGACGAGCCCGTGCTCTTCGGCAAGCTCGAGCGCGCCCCTCGTGAGGGCACTTGCCTCGTAGCTTCGGCCGGTCTGGCCCAGGAGGATGCCGCGTCGCATGAGCAACTCGACCACGACATCGATGAGATCGAGTCGCTCCGCGCGGCCGATGTACTCCTCGACGAGCTGCAGGGCCCGGTCGGTGTCGTTGTGCAGGGTGTAGGCGCCGATCATGGCCGCCGCGAGGCGCACGAGAGCGACCTCGTCGTCGATCCCCTCGAGCTCCTTCATCGCCGGCTCGAGCAGGGCGACCGCCTCCTCGCTCCGATAGGCGGAGATGAGCGTCCGGTTCATCGCACTGAGGCTGCCGGCGAGCCCCGAGGTGTCGCCCATGGCCCGGCGCAGGTCGATCGCGCGACTGAGGAGCGCCGCGGCCTCATCGAGCCGTGCCGCCTCGGTCGCCGCCCGCCCGGCGCGGTCGAGGAGGTCGGCCTCCTCGCCGGGCTCGGTCGCGACCGTCAGCGCCGACCGGAGGAAGCCCAGCGCCTGTTCGTACGATCCAAGGGCGAGCGCCCGGTCGGCGGCGCCTCGCAGCGCGATCCTCGCCTGGCGAGCCAGCGCGTCGGCCTCGGCGGGTTCGCTCGCGTTCTCATGGGCGGCCAGGTAATGGCTGGCGAGCGCGCCCGCGAGCTCGTCGCTCCCGAGCGACTCGAAGAACCGGGCCGCAGCGAGATGGCGCGTCTTCCGGTCGCGCCGCGCGAGGGTGTTGTAGGCGACCTCGCGGATGAGCGCCTGGACGAACGAGTACTGGCCGCGTTCCGGGCTGCGCGGGTCCAGGTCCTGGGTCAGCAGCTCGCGTCGGACCAGTTGGCGGAGCAGCGGCTCGAGATCGGCGTCGGGGATCGCCCGAGACGGCGGCCAGGCCCGCCTGCGTGAAGCTCTGGCCGAGGACCGCGGCATCCGAGGCGAGAGTCCGCTCGGCCGGCGCAAGAGCGTCGAGGCGCGACGAGATGAGCGCGGTCAGCGTCTCGGGGACGGCGACAGTCGTGAGGTCGCCGACCGGCTGGCAGACGCCGGCGACCATGCCCAGCCGTCCCTGCGCCAGCAGCATCCGGACGGTCTCGACCGCGTACAGCGGCATGCCGTCCGCTCGCGCCACGATCGAGACGAGGGCGGACTCGGGCAGGCCCGGCACGAGCCCCAGGAGCAGCTGGCGCATCGCGTCGGTCGTCAGCGGTTCGAGGTAGACCGAGGTGAAGTTGCGCTTGCCGGCTCCCCACGCCGGCCGCTTGTCGAGCAGGTCCGGGCGGGACAGGGTGACCACGAAGATCGGCACCGAGCGCGACCACTCCATGACGTGATCGACGAAGTCCACGAGACCGGTGTCGGCGTGGTGGAAGTCCTCGAAGACCATGACCACCGGGCCGGATTCGGCCAGCCGCTCGAAGAAGGTCCGCCACGCGCCGTACAGCTCCTCGGTCGCCATGCCGGACTCGAAGCCGAGCAGGACGAGGAAGGCGCGCTCGATCCAGCGGCGCTCGTCCGGGTCGGCGATGTATTCCGCGAGGGCCTCCGCCATCTTGACTCCTGGATGTCGCCTCGTCGTCGGTCTCGACCAGGCGACAGCGGCCGCGGACCATCTCGCCGAGCGCCCAGAAGCTGATGCCGGTGCCGTACGCGGGCGATCGACCGCTGTGCCACCAGACGTCCTCGGCGACGCCGTCGAGGTACTTGACGAACTCCCAGCCGAGGCGCGACTTGCCGATCCCGGCCGGGCCGATGATCGACACCAGCCGCGCGCGTCGCTCGCGGCTCGTCGCCTGGAACAGGTCCTTGAGGAGCCGGAGCTCGTCGTCACGGCCGACGAACGGCGCCTCGAGCCCCTCCCCGGAGCGACGGCCGTCTCGCTCGCCGATGACGCGCAGCGCCCGCCAGGCGGGGACCGGGCTGGTCTTGCCCTTCAGCTCCTGCTCGCCGACGGGTTCGAAGGCGATCGACAGCGACGCCGCCTGGTACGTCCCCTCGCCGACGAGGACCGTGCCCGGCGCGGCGACCGACTGGAGCCGGCGCGGCGGTGTTGACGATGTCGCCGGCGACCATCCCCTGGTTCGTGGCGCCGAGGGTGACGGCGGCCTCACCGGTCAGGACGCCGACCCGTGCCTGGACGGTCGGCCCGAGCGTTCGCACGGCTTCCACGAGGTCGAGCGCGCTACGGACGGCCCGTCCGGCATCGTCCTCGAGCGCGATCGGTGCGCCCCAGACGGCCATGACCGCGTCGCCGATGAACTTCTCGACGACGCCGCCGTACGAGTCGATGATGGCGCGCGCCATGTCGAAGTAGCGGGTCAGGACCTCGCGGACCTCCTCCGCATCGCGCTCCTCGGCGAACGGGGTGAAGCCGACGAGGTCGGCGAACAGGACCGTGACGTGGCGACGCTCGGCGACGGGCCCGGCAGGCCCGGAGATCGGTGCGGACGACAGGCCCGGGCGGCTCTCGAGAGCAGGTGCAGCCGTCGCACCCAGCACCGTGCCGCATTCGCTGCAGAACTTCGCGTCGGGCAGCGTCGACGAGCCGCACGACGGGCAGACTGCCGATAGACGGGTACCACAGTCCTTGCAGAACTTGGCTCCGGCCGGATTCTCGCTCCGGCAGACGGGACAGGACACGCGCGACTCCTGGGCTGGGACCGTGTGAAGGTATCAGCGTAGCGGAAGGTGCGTCGTCGGTCGGGAGGCGCCGCTCGGCTACACTGCCGCCTCGTGACCATCCCCCAGGACCGGCTCCGCAACTTCTCGATCATCGCGCACATCGACCACGGCAAGTCCACGCTTGCGGACCGGCTGCTCGAGATGACGCACACGATCGAGGGCCGCCAGATGATGAGCCAGGTGCTCGACTCGATGGACCTCGAGCGGGAGAAGGGGATCACCATCAAGGCCCGCGCGGTGCGGCTCGAGTACACCGCCCGCGACGGCCTGGTCTACGGGCTCAACCTCATCGACACGCCCGGCCACGTCGACTTCGCCTACGAGGTGAGCCACAGCCTCCAGGCGTGCGAGGGCGCGATCCTGGTGGTCGACGCGACCCAGGGCATCGAGGCGCAGACGCTCGCCAACGTCCACCTCGCCCTGCGCGAGAACCTCACGCTCATCCCGGTCCTCAACAAGATCGACCTGCCGTCGGCCGACCCCGACACGATCATGGACGAGCTCGAGAACGTGCTGGCCATCCCGCGCGAGGAGGTCATCCTCGCCTCGGCCAAGGACGGCACCGGCGTCGCCGACATCCTCGAGGCGATCGTCGCCCGGATCCCGGCGCCCAAGGGCGACCCGGCCAAGCCGCTGAAGGGCCTGATCTTCGACAGCCACTACGACGCGTACAAGGGCGTCGTCGTCTACGTCCGCCTCGCCGAGGGGACGATCCGCCAGGGCGAGCGCGATCCGCCTGATGGGCAGCGGCGCCGAGGCCGACCCGCTCGAGCTCGGCGTCTTCCGGCCGCAGCTCGTGCCGGTCAAGCAGCTGGTCGCCGGCGAGGTCGGCTACGTGGCGACCGGGCTCAAGAGCGTCCGCGACGCGCAGGTCGGCGACACGGTCACGACCGTGGCTCGGCCGGCGGACACGCCGCTGCCCGGCTACCAGGAGGCCAAGAGCCTCGTGTTCGCCGGCATCTACCCGGTCAGCGGCGAGGACTACCCGCTGCTGCGCGACGCGCTCGAGAAGCTGCACCTCAACGACGCGAGCTTCACCTACACGCCCGAGAGCTCGGTCGCGCTCGGCTTCGGCTTCCGCTGCGGCTTCCTCGGGCTGCTCCACATGGAGATCGTCCAGGAGCGGCTCGAGCGCGAGTTCTCGCTCGACCTGATCGCCTCGGCGCCGTCGGTCGAATACCACGTCCAGCGGACCCTGGGTCGCCCGCCGGTCGTCGTCGACAACCCGGCGCTGCTCCCCAACCCATCGGACATCGAGGCCATCGAGGAGCCCTGGGTCAAGCTCAGCGTCGTGACCCCGACCGGCTACATCGGTCCGCTGATGGAGCTGTCGACCAACCGGCGCGGCGAGTTCATGACCATGGAATACCTCGACCCGACCCGGGTCGTCCTCCACTTCGAGATGCCGCTGGCCGAGCTGATCATCGACTACTTCGACCAGCTCAAGAGCCGGAGCCAGGGCTATGCGTCGATGGACTACGAGGAGCTCGGCTACCGGCCGGCGAACCTGGTCAAGGTCGACATCCTGGTCAACGGCGAGCCGGTCGACGCGCTGTCGCTGATCGTCCACCGCGATCGGGCGCAGTCGACCGGCCGGGCGCTGACCGAGCGGCTCAAGCAGCTGATCCCGCGCCAGATGTTCGAGATCCCGATCCAGGCGGCCATCGGATCGAACGTGATCGCCCGCGAATCGGTGCGGGCGATGCGCAAGAATGTCCTTGCCAAGTGCTACGGTGGCGACATCACCCGCAAGCGCAAGCTGCTCGAGAAGCAGAAAGAGGGCAAGCAGCGCATGAAGCGGGTCGGCTCGGTCGAGATCCCGCAGGAGGCATTCCTGGCGATGCTCCGGATGGACGAGGGCTAGGGCGCGCCGGTGGACGACTTCATCAACCTGGCTCGCTGGCTGATCACGATCGGCCTGACGCTGCTCCTGATCATGCTTCGCCTCGACGCCGAGAAGTTCGGGACCGCCGAGTACTACGAAGCGACGCGCGACGGCGAGCGGCCGCGGGTGCGACGTCGGCTCGGCTGGTACGGGCTCGGCTTCGCCATCGCCATCGCCATCCTGTACATCCATCCGTCGCCGCAGGTGGACCTCTTCCTCGGATCCGGCAACCGGCTGGGCGCCGTGCTGGGCGGACTCGCCTACGGTCTGCTCGGGATCGTCGTGGCGGTCAGCTTCGCGACCTATCGCTACCACCGCATCCGTTTCCCTGATTCCTGGTCATACCCGGGAGCACTGCTCAACTCGACGGCCACCGCGTTCATCGACGAGGCCGCGTTCCGCGGCGCCCTGTTCGGCCTGCTTCTGGTCGCGGGCGTCAATCCGACCCTCGCCAACTTCATGCAGGCGATCATCTACACGCTCACGACGCGGCTCGGGGCGCCCGGACGCGACCGCTACCTGCTCGTGCTGACGATGGGCATGGGCCTGATCGGCGGCTGGTTGACCGTCGTCACCGGTGGGATCGCGGCGGCCTTCGTCGGCCACGCCATCACGCGCTTCGCCGTCTTCCTGTGCACCGGCCACACCGGCCAGACCAAGCCGCGCGGCCGTGAGGTCGAGGAGATCGAGAAGCGGCGGCGTCCGCCCGAGGGCTGGCGGGTGATCGGGTCCCGGGAGTCCGCCTCGCGGGATCGCTGACCGTGGCACGCGCCACCGCCGTCGCCTCGCCCGCGTCTCGCCCTTTGTCGCTCCTGTGCGTTGCCCCGCCGATCGCCCTCTACATCCACATCCCGTTCTGCGTCTCGCTCTGCCCGTACTGCGACTTCGTGGTCTACGCCGGCGCGGCGGCCCGCGGCCCGCGGGCCCGCGTCGAGGCCTTCGTCGCGGCACTGCGAGCCGAGACTGGAGCTTCGGGCGGATGCGCTCGATGCGGCCTTTCCGGGAGACCGCCCGCCGCTCGAGACGGTCTACCTCGGCGGAGGGACACCGTCGCTCCTGCCGGCCGCGACGATCGGCGCGCTCCTCGCCCGGGTCCGCGACCGCTTCGGCCTGGCAGCCGGCGCCGAGGTCACGCTCGAGGCCAACCCGGGGCCCGACGAGCGCGGCGACGGCGGTGCGCTCAGGGCGGCCGGCGTCACCCGGCTGTCGCTCGGCGCCCAGGCGATGTCCGCCGCGGGCCTGCGCCGCCTTGGGCGTCGCCACCGGGTGGTGGACGTCGTGCGCGCCGTGGCCGATGCCCGCGCCGGCGGGATCGCCTCGATCAGCCTCGACCTCCTGTACGACGTCCCGGATGCGTCCCTCGGCGACTGGATCGAGACGCTCGAGGCCGCCTTGGCGCTCGAGCCCGACCACCTGTCGCTCTACGCGCTCACGCTCGACGATCCCGACGCGGAGGGTTTGACCGGCCTCGACGGCGACCATCTGCCGACGACGGCCGGTGCGCGACGCTGGCGGGAGAAGGCGCGGCCGGCCCAGGACGAGGATCGCGCCGCGGCCCAGTACCACCATGCGGTCCACCGACTGGCGGACGACGGCTGGCACGGCTACGAGATCAGCAACTGGGCACGGCCAGGACACGAAAGCCGCCACAACCTCGTCTACTGGCAGCGGCGGCCGTATGAGGCGGTCGGTCCAGGCGCGCATGCCTTCGACGGGGTGACGCGGCGCTGGAACGCGGCCCGGCTCGAGGGCTACCTCGCCGCGCTGGCACCAGCCGACGGCAGCGCCCCACGCCTCCGCCGGGCGGTCCGAGCCGATCGACGAGGCCACGGCCGCCGCGGAGACGGTCATCCTCGGATTGCGGACGGATCGCGGCGTCCCGCTCGCCGCCGCGCACGAGCCGCCCCTCGCGGACGCCGTTCGGCTGGGCGCTGGCCGCCGAGCTGCTGGACGTGACCGAGGACGACCGGGTCGTCCTCACCACGCGCGGCCGGCTCCTCTCGAACGAGCTGTTCAGCCGCCTGGTCTGACCGCGGCGAGCTCCCGGATCCTGACACTCACCGTCGGCACGGATACGTACCGCGATGCGGCGACCCGGGTTCAGCATCTGGCTGCGCGCGTTGACACTCGGCCCCGACGGCTGCTACGATGCCGGCAACACCGTTAGCACTCTCCACATCGAGTGCTAACCACGCAGGAGATCGGCCTTGGCGCGTCGGAATCGTCGCCCACTCGGCCCATTGGACCTTCGCACCCAGGCGATCCTACGGGCCGTCATCGAGGAATACGTCACGACCGCGACGCCGGTCGGCAGCCAGGCACTCGTCGAGCGCTATCACCTCGGCGTGTCCAGCGCGACCGTTCGCAGCATCCTCGCAGAGCTCGAGGCCAACGGCCTGCTGACCCATCCGCACACCTCGGCCGGCCGCCTGCCGACCGACGCCGGGTATCGCTTCTACGTCGAGTCGATCGTCGAGACCGTCCCGCTGCCCGCCGTCGAGCAGCTGATGATCCGCCACCAGTTCGGCCAGGTCGAGTTCGCCAGCGAGCACTGGTTCCGCCTGGCGGCGACGACCCTCGCATCGGTCACCCGCTCGGCCGGACTTGCGACCCCGGCCAAGCCGCGCGACGCGCACATCCGGCGGGTCGACCTGGTGGCCATCAACGAGCGCATGGCGAGCCTGATCCTCGTCCTCCAGGAAGGCGCGATCAAGCAGGCGCTCATCACGCTCGACGCCGACGAGTCGGTCGACCAGCCGACGTTCAACGCGGTCGCCACGATCCTCAACGAGCGGCTGGCCGGGATGACGGCCTCGCGCGCGACAGCCCGGCTGGGCTCGCTGCGCGAACGACGTCCCGGTCGAAGCTCTCGCTCGGCGTGTCGGCGAGCGGGCCGCCAAGATCGTCCGCGAGTACGACGCGGCGGCCATCGAGGAGGTCTTCAGCGACGGCCTGCTCAACGTCATGGAAGCGCCGGAGTTCGCCCAGAGCGACAAGCTCCGGCGCGTCTTCTCGGCGCTCGAGAACCGAGCCTACCTCGGCCAGCTGGTCGGCAGCGTCGCCGGTGCCGGCCGGGTCCAGGTCTTCATCGGCCACGAGAACCAGCCGTTCGACATGCGCGACGTGTCGCTCGTGCTCGCCCCGTACGGGCGGCCGGGCCACGCGATCGGCGTGGTCGGCGTGCTCGGGCCGACGCGGATGTCCTACTCCCAGGCGATCGGCACGGTCGGCTTCGTGTCCGGTCTCATGAACGAATTGGTGGATCACCTGTATGCCTGACCGAAAGCACGCCACCCGGGCGGAGGAGCGCGCGGCCGAGATCGACATCTCGCCGACGACCCTGCTCGACCAGATCGAGGGGCTGACCGCCGAGCGCGACGCGGCCCTCGCGACCGCCGACGAGTTCCTGGTCGCCCTCCAGCGCGAGCGCGCCGAGTTCCAGAACTTCAAGCGCCGGACCAGCGAGGAGCGCATGCGTGAGCTCGGCCTCGCCGGGGAAGACCTCATCCGCAAGGTGCTGACCCTCGCCGACGACTTCGACCGCGCCATCGACACCCGGCCGGCCGCCATCGCCGACGACTCCTGGTTCGAGGGCATCGCGGCCATCGACCGCAAGCTCCGCCAGCTGCTCGAGAGCGAGGGCGTGAGCACCATCGATGCGTCGCCCGGGCGGCCGTTCGACCCGCGCGAGCACGAGGCGATCACCAACGTCCCGGGAACGGCCTACAAGGACGGCGAGATCGTCGAGGAGATCCGGCGCGGCTACCGGCTGCGCGATCGTGTCATCCGCCCGGCGCTCGTCGCCGTGGCGTCAACCACCGAAACCAACGACTGACCCAGACCAACCCAGACCCAAGACCCGACCAAGGAGCATCCATCGACATGGGCAAGATCATCGGCATCGATCTCGGCACGACGAACTCCGTCGTGGCCGTCATGGAGGGCGGCGAGCCGACCGTCATCGCATCGGCCGAGGGCGGCCGGACCGTCCCGTCGGTCGTCGCCTTCACCAAGACCGGCGAGCGCCTCGTCGGCCAGCTGGCCAAGCGCCAGGCCGTCACCAACCCCGCCAACACCGTCTATTCCATCAAGCGCTTCATGGGCCGTCGCTGGGACGACCCGGAGGTCAAGCGCAGCGGCAAGCTCGTCCCGTACGAGGTCGAGAAGGACCCCAAGAGCGACGGCGTCGCCGTCAAGCTGGCCGACGGCAAGGTCTACACGCCGCCGGAGATCAGCGCGATGATCCTCCAGAAGCTGAAGACGGACGCGGAGGCGTACCTCGGCGAGAAGATCACCGAGGCGGTCATCACGGTCCCGGCCTACTTCGACGACACGCAGCGCCAGGCGACCAAGGACGCCGGGCGGATCGCGGGCCTCGACGTCAAGCGGATCATCAACGAGCCGACCGCGTCGGCGCTCGCCTACGGGCTCGACAAGAAGGGCGACGAGAAGATCGCCGTCTACGACCTCGGCGGCGGCACGTTCGACATCTCGATCCTCGAGCTCGGCGAGGGCGTCTTCGAGGTCAAGGCGACCAACGGCGACACGCACCTCGGCGGCGACGACTTCGACCAGCGCGTCATCGACTGGCTGCTGGCCGAGTTCAAGAAGGACCAGGGCATCGACCTGGCCAAGGACCAGCAGGCCCTCCAGCGCCTCAAGGAGGCGGCCGAGAAGGCGAAGATCGAGCTGTCCACGACGGCATCGACCGAGATCAACCTGCCGTACATCACCGCCGACGCGACCGGCCCGAAGCACCTCGTCGTGACGCTCACCCGGGCCAAGCTCGAGGACCTCGTCAACGACCTGGTCGAGAAGACCAAGGGTCCGGTGCTGGCCGCCATGAAGGACGCCGGCCTCAAGCCGGCCGACATCGACGAGGTGATCCTGGTCGGTGGCATGACCCGGATGCCGGCCGTCGTCGAGGCGGTCAAGGCGATGTTCGGGGGCAAGGAGCCGCACAAGGGCGTCAACCCTGACGAGGTCGTCGCCATCGGCGCCGCGATCCAGGCCGGCGTGCTGGCCGGTGACGTCAAGGACGTCCTGCTCCTCGACGTGACGCCGCTGTCGCTCGGCATCGAGACGCTCGGCGGGGTCATGACCAAGCTGATCGAGCGGAACACGACCATCCCGACCTCGAAGTCGCAGGTCTTCTCGACCGCGTCTGACTCCCAGAGCCAGGTCGAGATCCACGTCCTCCAGGGCGAGCGCGACTTCGCGACCGACAACAAGACGCTCGGCCGGTTCATCCTCGACGGCATCCCGCCGGCTCCGCGTGGGATCCCGCAGATCGAGGTGACGTTCGACATCGATGCCAACGGCATCCTCGACGTCAAGGCCAAGGACCGGGCGACCGGCAAGGAGCAGCAGGTCCGCATCACCGCCTCCTCGATGCTCGACAAGAGCGCCGTGGACCAGATGGTCCGCGACGCCCAGGAGCACGCCGAGGAGGACAAGCAGCGGCGCGAGGAGGTCGAGACCCGGAACCAGGCCGAGGCCCTCTCGTTCCAGGCCGAGCGTGCCATCAAGGACCTTGGCGACAAGGTCTCGTCCGACGACAAGCTCGAGGTCGAGAACAAGATCGAGTCGCTGCGCGAGTCGCTCAAGGGCTCCGACATGGACGTCGTCAAGAGCGGGATGACCTCCCTGGCCGAAGTCCTGCAGCGGGTGTCGACCGCGGCCTACCAGGCTGCTGCGTCGTCGGCCGGGGAAGCCGGCAACGGCTCCTCGGACGGTTCTGGGCCCGACGGCGGCGCCGGCGGCGAGTCCGACGGCGGTGCCGGAGACGGCGCGGGTGCCGCGGACGAGGAGACGGTCGAGGGTGAGTTCAAGGAGGTCTAGGCCTCCGGCGGATCTCGCCGATCAGTGACGGCCCGCGGGTGACCGCGGGCCGTTTCGATTCGGAGCGTCAGCGGCCCGGGGAGCCGCTCGGGCCCCTTGCGGTCACCTGTCCGTTTCTTGACAGACGCTCGTCACACGAGCGTTGGTCAGCCGTTTCTTGAAGATCAGCTCACCTCGGCGAGCTTCTGACCGGATCGGCTAACCAGCGATCCGTCGCTGCGCTCGCGGAGTCGACGGTGACTCGCGACGCGGTGACGAGCGCTCGTGTGGTGGGCATCTGACAGGAACAGCACCCCATCCATCGATCCGGCTGGGGCGCTGGATCCAGCGTCGAACATCCGCGGTTCGGGCGGGCAACGCTGTCCTGAACGTCGCCGCGTGCCGTTCCACCCTTCGCCGGGCGGTGCGGTCGTCGGGGAGTACCAACAGACGCGTGACGCTCGTCACCTGCCAGCCGCGCTCCCGGGCGATGTCGCGTGCGAGTCGTCCCTTCCGGTCGACGCCGGCGAGCATCGCCTGCATGTCCGGAACCACGGACTTGACCTCGATGACGAGCAAGGACCCGGTCGCCGGGTGGAACGCCAGGATGTCGATCGAGCCGCGTTCGCCGCGCAGGTTGAAGGAGACCTCGGTCGCGACCTGCCAGGCCGACGGAGCCGAGGAGCTCGACAGTCCGCTCGACGAGATCGGCGTGACCCGCATCGAGCAGCCGATCAAGGCCCTCGCCCTGCCAGAGAAGGCGGACGTCGACCCGTCGCCCCGAGCGCAGCAGCCACGCGGACGAGCGCGTGGACCGCGACCCGGTCGCCATGCCCGCGCTCGATCCGCCAGAGAGCAGTCCGCGAGACCTGTGCCTTCCCGGCAAGCTGGTCCTGAGTCCAACTTCGCTTGCGACGAAGCGCCCGCACCCCGAGTCCGAACCGGACGACATCCACAGCCGAGCATGACCGTCGAGGCTGCACTCCGGCTTATCGACCCGGTCGACCGGCCACTCCCAGCAGCGGCACCGGCGCGGGTAGCATCTCCTGATGAGTGACCCGGGGAAGACTCGCGATCCGAGGCTCACGTTCGGGGCGGTCGTCGACATCTACGACGAGATCCGCCCGACATACCCGGACGCGTTATTCGAAGAGTTGTTCGCCCTCCTGCCATCGGAGCCGGAGGTGCTGGAGGTCGGACCGGGAACCGGCCAGGCGACGAGGGACCTGCTTGCCCGCGGTGCCTTCGTCCATGCCATCGAGATCAGCCCTTTGATGGCCAGCAGGCTGCGCTCGAAGCTTCCGACCGAGCGCCTCCAGGTGAGCGTCGGGGACTTCGAGACGATCGACCTGGCAGCGGAGAGCGCTGACGCCGTCTTCTCCGCCAGTGCGTACCACTGGATCTCGCCGGCGGCCCAACTGGATCGACCCGCGCTGATCCTGCGCCCGGGCGGCGTCATCGCGATCGTCGGGCTCTTCCAGGTCGACTCACCCGAGGATCGCGGGTTCTACGCCGCGGCGCAGCCGATCTACGAGCGGTACGGGCAAGCCCATGAGGGTCCGCCGGAGCCGGCGCGGTCGGACGTGGAACCCGCGATCGCGCAGGCTCTCACCGAGGATCCTCGCTTCACAGAGGTCGTCGTCCACCGCTGGGACTGGGACCAGACGTACACCGCCGCCGAATACCGGAAGCTGATGCTCTCGTTCTCGGACACGAACATGATGGATGCGACCGACCGCGTGGGTCTGGTGGATGACATGGAGGCGTTCATCAACAGCGCGTTCGATGGACGTGTCACGAGGCCGCTCGTGGTCGCGCTCACGACGGCGAGGCGCGCGCGCACCGACGACGACACGAGCCGGCACGCTCCGTAGATCAGACGGCGGCAGTCAGACGGCGGCACTCACCGAGACCGGCGCGATCGGTGTGATCTCGCCGGTCGGCTGGACGAGGAAGATCCAGACGTCCCACGTGACGTGGCTGACGACCAGCGCTCCCAGGGGCACGCCCGCTGCGTACAGGGCACACCAGTGGGCGCCGGCGATCCCGGCCGCCCCGAACAAGGTGAAGTTGCCGGTCACGATGTGGACGCCGCCGTAGGCCATCGCCGCCAGCGCCGCTCCGGTCCAGCGGCCGTATCGGGCCATCAGCGCCTCCTGGACGAGGCCACGCCAGAACAGCTCCTCGGCCGGGCCGATGACGGTCGCCAGCCGGACGGCGATCTCCTCCTTCGGGCGGATCGTCCGGAGCGTGTAGATGTCGCGGATCTGGGCGTCGCCACCGGGCACGAACCGGCGGGCGAAGACGTCGCCGACGCGGAACGTGGCGTAGAGCGTCGCCGCGGACGCCAGTCCGATCGCCACCTCCTTCGGGCCGACGCGCACCCGGCGTGCGGGCCGGCTCGTCAGCAGCGCAAGGCCGCCGAGGTTGAGCCCGGTCATCGTCATCCGGTGCCAGAACCTGTCCCGCGGCCCGCGGAACGTCAGCGCGAACCAACCCTGCGCAAGCGCCAGGCCGAACTCGAGCGCGCCCGGGACGACCGCCCGACCGGCGCCTTCGGCCACCCAGCCGCCCGCCGCGGGACCCTGGTCAGCCACCGACCACCCGCGACAGCACCAGCCCGAGCACGAGCAGGGACCCGAACGCGAGGTGGAGCCGGGCGGTCTGGAGGTCGATCATCGCGATCGCGCGCGCCTGGCCCGTGGCGCCCAGCTCGGCCGCCCGGATGACGGCGACCAGGAACGGCAATGACAGGACCGCGAGGAGCGTCCACGACGGCAGCGAACCCGCGATGACCGCCACGGCCAGGACCATGTACGCGCCGATGACGAGCCCGACGTAGCCGTAGTGCGCCCAGCGCCGCCCGATGCGTGCCGAGATCGTCGAGATGCCGGCACGACTGTCCTCGCGGATGTCGCGCCATTCGTTGCCGTGGAGGATCGCCGCGACCAGCATCCCGATCGGGATCGACAGGACCAGCGCCGTCGTCGACCATTCGCCGCTCACCGCGAAGTAGGCGCCCTCGACCATCAGCGGCCCCATCAGCAGGAACACGATCGGGACGCCGAGGGCACGGTTCTTGTATTCGAGCGGCGGCGCCGTGTAGCCCCAGCCACCGAGTAGCCCGAGCAGACCGAGGACGACGATGGCCGGACCGCGCAGCCAGACGAGATAGAGCCCGACGGCGACCGCGAGTGCGAAGAACGTGGCCGCGACCAGGAGAGCCGTGCGCTCCTTCATCCGGCCTTTGACGATGGCGTGGCTGGCGCGCGGGCTGGTGATCGTGTCGACGCCCTTCCGGACGTCGTAGACCTCGTTGACGATGTTCGTGCCTGCGTGGAGGAAGACCGCGCCGAGCAGTGCCGCGATGAACGGCGCCCAGTTCCACAGCTCGTCGACCCAGGCGAGGGCCGCGCCGGCCAGGACCGGGATGACCGAGGCGGTGAACGCGAATGGCCGCAGGATCTCGTACAGCGCCCCAGCCCGACGCCGCGCACGCTCGCCGCTGGTCAGCTGCCGATCGTCGGCCAGGCTGAGGGTGACCGCGCCAGCCGTCGCCACCCCGTCCGTGACGGATCCGATCGGTGGGGCGGAGACCGGGAAGGGGACCCCGGCCGCGGCGACCGGCGCACTGTCCGGGATCGAGGCGTAGATCGCCGCCGCGGCGATCAGCTCGTCGATCTGGCGATCCTCCTGGAGGACCGGCTGGAGCAGCGGCAGGTGGAGCCCGGTCCCGGCGTGGAACGCCATGGCGCCCGCGGCGACGTCCTCGCGCGTGCCGCACAGCATGAACGCGTCGAGCAGCTCGTCGGGGATCAGGTTGCCCGCGGTCGTGAAGTCCTCGGCCCGCCAGGCGGCGGCGATCTGGTCGCGCAGCTCGCGATCGAACCCGGCCCGCGCGAGCGACACGTCCGACAGCACCGACATCATGTAGATGACGAACGGCTCGCGCTTGGCCCGGTTCAAAGCCTCGCGCCGCGTCTTGTCGACCAGCGAGAGCAGGTACCCGGCCGTCTCCAACGAGCCAGGGTCGCGGCCCGCAGCGACTGCCGATCCGTGCAGCCGCTCGAGGATCCCGCGCAGCGACGGGATCGATTCGGCCGGGCGGGCGAGGTAGCCGTCGGCCTTCTGGCCGGCGAGCTCGACGAACGCCTTGCGGTAGGCGGCGATCACGATCGGGATGCGGTGGGTCGGTGGGAACATCGGCTGGATCGGCGGGAGGCCCGGGGTCGCCGACGGCAGGCGCTCGCCGGCCCACAGGGCGCGGACCTGGTCGATCGCGACCGACACGCTCGCCACCGCGGCGTCGGGCTCGTATGGGATGCCCATCTGCTTCAGCCGCAGTGGCAGCCCGGTCCCCATCCCCAGCACGAACCGGCCGGGCAGGATCTCGTCGAGCGCGGAGCCGGTCATCGCCAGCACCACCGGGTGGCGCGTGAACGGGTTGGCGGCCCCGAGCGCGACCCGGAAGCCCGCCTCGTCACCGTCGTCATCGGCCGCGATCGCCTGCGCGATGGCGGTCGTGAAGCTCACGCCGTCGCGCTCGAAGTAGCTGTCGTGGACCCAGACCGAGTCGAGACCCTGGTCGCGCGCCTGGCGGGCCCATGCCACGACCTCGTCGACGTCGCCGCGCGCCGCGAGACCGAGACCGATGGGGCGAGCGAGCATGCGCATGGCGACGCCGATGCTAGCGGCTCAGGGGAGGAACAGGTTCACGGTCGGCGCCACCGCCCCGACGATGAGCACGACCACGTAGGCCGCGAGGAGCAGCAGCCCGGCACGAAGGTGGAGCTGGACGTTGATGCCCATGATCGACATGAGCCCGTACGGGTTGTCGTAGTTCGGGCGAAGACCGCGCGACACGCGCAGCGCGAGCGGGATCGTGATCAGCATCAGGAGGACCGGGATCGGCAGGATGCCGGCCAGGACGCCGGCGACCAGCACGACCATGGCCGCGGCCACGGCCACGTTGTAGCCGGTGATGATGGTCGTCTCCGAGAAGCGAACTGGGAGCGTCCGCTTGCCCGCGCGCGCGTCGCTGCGCCGGTCCGGGATCTCGTTGACGTACAGGATCAGTGCCACGAGCAGCGCGACCGGGATCGACGCCACGAACGGTTCCCACGCCAGGGTCCCACCGGTCTGGACCACGTAGGCGCCCAACAGCATCAGCGGCCCGAACCCGAGCGCCACGGCGAGCTCGCCGAGCCCGCGGTAGACGAACTTGAGCGGCGGCGCGGTATAGCCGAGGCTGACGATGAAGCCGACGATCCCGATGACCAGCAATGCGGTCGAGCCGTGCGTCGCCAGCAGGACCAGCCCGATCACGCCGGCGAGGACGTAGAAGATCGTCGACAGCGTCGCCATCTGGCGCAGGCTGACCAGGCCGTACTGGATCACCCGCGACCCGCCCGAGAACTGGGTCGGGGTGACGTTCGCGTCGTCGGCGCCCGACATCGTGTCGAACACGTCGTTCGCGACGTTGAGCCCGAGCTGGACGAACGACGCGCCGATGATCGTCAGCAGTGCCGCGCCGAGATCGAAGAAGCCGTGCGACGCCGCGATCAGGATGCCGAGCAGGACCGGGACGAGGGTCGCGGTCAGGAACGGCAGACGGGTCGTCCGCAGGGTGAGGAACCCGAACGACAGCTTCGGCTTGACGGGGGTGCCGCGCTCCGCCGAGAGAGCATCGAAGTACTTGCGCGACTTGCCGACCGAGCGCTCCGAGTACTCGAAGAAGGGGACCTCGGCTTCGTCCCAGCCCCAGGCAGTTCGGCCCGCGAACGTCACCTCGGCGTCCGCCCCGGTCGCCGGTCCCCAGACCGTCACGTGGCGGCGCTCGTCATAGCCATAACCCGGCTGCGGCCGGATGTGCGAGCCGGTCAGCGAGACGTCGCGGTCGGTCGGGACCGCCAGGCCGGCCGGCGCCGCGAACCGGGCGGTCAGCCCGGCCGGGTCGATGCGTGCCTCGATCGCGACGCTGACCGGGTAGCCGGCGTCGTCGACCCAGGTCAGGATCTGGAACGGGTAGCCGGACAGCTTGTCGAGGCCGGTCCGGGCGTCGATCTCGGGCGTGCTGCGCATCACGCCGCCTCCTGGCCGACCGTGGCCACGGCGGGCGCGGCGGTGGTGTCGCCGGCGGCCCAGTACAGGACCCGCCGCGGCGTCACCTCGATGAGCGCCCGCTCGAAGAACAGCGGGAGCGCGACGCGGGCCTTCAGGAAGTAGACGATCGACGGCTCTTTCTTCTCCCAGATCGGCAGGAGTCGCTCCCAGCCGCCGTGGGGGTCGTCCTCGATGACCCGTGCGTCGCCCTGGATGGTTGCCCGATCGGTGGACCCATCGACCGCCACCGGGTCGGTGATCGAGACGGACACCTTCGGGTTGCCGCGGATGTGCTCGAGCTTGCGGCTGAACAGGCTCGATGAGGTCAGGTAGATGCGCTCGCCGTCCCACAGGGGGATGAGCGGGTAGGTGACCGGGCGGCCGTCCCCATCGATGACGGTGAGCTCGCCGACGAGCGCTGCGTCGAGCAGCGCCGCGACGGGTGCGGGAATGACGGCCATCGTCTGCCTCACGATCACTGGGAACCGGTCACATATCGATTTGCTACCGCATCGTAGCACGTTTTACAGACGTCGCAGCCACCGGCGGGCCGGCGCTACGATGGATACCGCCACTGGCGGATCCGTAGATGCAAGGGGTGCTCATCACCGACCCGCGGGATCTCCCGATCGACGCCGATGCCGGCGGGCGGACGCTGGCTGCCGGCGGTGCCTCTTGACCGCGATCCGCGCGCTGGTCGCCAACCGTGTCCGCATCCCGTTGCGCCGACCCATCGCGACCGCGAGCGGCATGTGGCTCGAACACGAATCGTGGGTCATCCGCGTCCACGATGACGATGGCCGGACTGGTCTCGGCGAAGCGGTCGTCGAGCCATCGGCCGGCGAGGTCGCCGACACGATCCTGACGGCGCTCATCCGGGAGGCCGTCGAACGGGCGTCCGAGAGCGGGCTGCCATCGATGGCGGAGCTTGAGCCGCACGGCGCGCCGGGCCGGGCGCTCAACGCGGCCATCGAGAGCGCGCTCCTCAGACCTCGAAGGGGCCCCGGCTGCCGACGTCCTGCCGGACGGTGCCGGCATCGGGGTCAGCGCGACACTGCCCTCGCTCGGGGCGGCTGCCGCGGCGGAGGCGGCCCGGCAGTCGGTCGAGTCGGGTTTCGAGACGCTCAAGCTCACGGCCGGCGCGGAACGCGAGACCGAGGTGCTGGTCGAGCGTATCCGCGCCATCCGAGCGGCCATCGGCCCCGACGTCCGCCTGCGCATCGAGGTCGACGGTGCGTGGGATCTCTCGACGGCCGAGGACCGCCTGTCGGCGATCTCGCGCTTCGATATCGAGTTCGTCGAACAGCCATTGCCCGCGCAGGATGTTGACGGGCTCGCCGAGCTGCGCCGCCGCGTCCGCGTCCCGATCGCGGCCGATGAGGCCGCCTGGTCGGTCGGCGCAGTCCGGGCGCTGCTGGCCGCGGAAGCCGTCGATGTGCTCGTGCTCAAACCGGCCCGGGTCGGCGGCCCGGCGGCCGTGACCGAGATCGCCGAGCGGGCCGCAGAGCACGGCATACCGGTCGTCATCGGCACGCTCTTCGAGACTGGATCGGGCTCGCGGCAGGCCTCGCCATGGCTGCCCACCTGCCGGATGTCGACGCCGCCCTGTGGGCGAGCCCGCCCGACCACGGCCTCGCGACGGCGGGACTGCTCGACCACGACCTGCTGGCCGAGGCCCTGATCGTGGCGAGGGGCCGGATGCACGTCCCAGGTCGGCCGGGGAGTGGTGGACTCGGGATCGTCCTCGACGGCAGGGCGCTCGAGCAATTCACGGTCGAGCGGGTCGGAGCGTCGGGATGACGCGCGGCCCACGGCCGGGGTACCATGCCCGCCCATGCCCGACACTCCCGTGTCGTCGGCCTCGTCCCACTCCGACGCACCGGCGACCTCACCGCTCATCCATGCCCGCGGACTGACCAAGCGGTTCGGTTCGTTCGTCGCCGTCGACGCCGTCGACTTCGACGTCGCGCGCGGCGAATCGTTCGGCTTCCTCGGCCCGAACGGGGCCGGCAAGACGTCGACGATGCGGATGATCGGCTGCGTCTCGCCGATCAGCGACGGCACGCTGCACGGTGATGGGCATGGACCCCAAGACGCAGGGCCCGAGATCCGCGGCGAACCTCGGCGTCGTCCCGCAGCAGGACACGCTCGACGTCGAGCTGACGGTCCGCGAGAACCTGTCGATCTACGGCCGCTACTTCGGCCTGTCGCGGGCGGAGGTCGCCAAGCGCGCCGACGAGCTGCTCGAGTTCGCCCAGCTGACCGAGCGCGCCGACGACCTGGTCGAGCCGCTGTCGGGCGGGATGAAGCGGCGCCTGACGATCGCCCGATCGCTGATCAACGAGCCCACCGTCCTGCTGCTCGACGAGCCGACGACCGGCCTCGACCCGCAGGCCCGTCACCTGCTGTGGGACCGGCTCTACCGGCTCAAGCAGCAGGGCGTGACGCTGGTGCTGACCACCCACTACATGGACGAGGCCGAGCAGCTGTGCGACCGGCTGGTCGTCATGGACAAGGCGAAGATCGTGGCCGAGGGCAGCCCGCGCTCGCTGATCGAGCAGTACTCGACCCGCGAGGTCACCGAGCTCCGCTTCGCGCCGGGCGTCGTCGAGACCCTGGACGGCCAGCTCGACGGGCATCGCCGACCGCGTCGAGCGCCTGCCGGACCGCGTCCTGCTCTACGCCGACGATGGCGAGGCGGCGGCGGTCGCGGTCCACCAGCGCGGCCTCGAGCCCGAGACCGTCCTCGTCCGCCGGTCGTCACTCGAGGACGTCTTCCTGCGCCTGACCGGGCGCTCGCTTGATCGAGTAGCGCGATGGCTGCGCTCACCCGCCCGGTGTCGACCCTCGGCCGGGTCTTCGAATACCGGCTGCTGACCTACCGGCGGACCTACCGATCGTCGCTGTTCAGCTCGTTCGTCTCGCCGGTGCTGTTCCTGACGGCGATGGGCGTCGGGCTGGGCGGGTACGTGTCCAACAGCGCGGCTGCTCGACGGCGTGCCCTACCTCGTGTTCCTCGCGCCGGGCCTGCTGGCCGCGACGGCGATGCAGACCGCCTCGTTCGAGGCGACCTTCCCGATCATCGGCGGGCTGATCTGGAACAAGGTGTTCCACGCGATGGCCGCGACGCCCATCTCGCCGCGCGACGTCGCGCTCGGGAACCTGGCCTGGATCATGGCGCGGCTGACCCTGGTCACGGGGATCTTCACCCTGGTGATCATCGTCTTCGGGGCGTACCAGTCGCCGCTGGTCCTGCTGTGCATCCCGGCCGCGGTCCTGACCGGGATGGCGTTCGCCGGTCCGATCGCCGCGTTCGCCGCCACCCAGCACAACCCGAACCGCTTCACCAACATCTTCCGCTTCATCATCACGCCGCTGTTCCTGTTCTCGGGGACGTTCTTCCCGATCAGCTCGCTGCCGACCGCGCTCCAGGTCGTTGGCCGGCTGTCACGCCGCTGTACCACGGTGTCGCGCTCACCCGCAGCCTGGCTCTGGGCACGGTCGGCCGACGATCCGGTCGCGACGGTCGTCCACCTCGTCTATCTCGTGACGCTGGCCGCGGTGGGCGCCTACCTGACGACCCGGACCATCGAACGCCGGTTGATCCGCGGATGACGGCGCTCCGGATCACACCCTCCTTCGCGATCGGCAGTCGACGCTCGATGCGCCTGATCGAGCGGAACCTGTATGTCTACAAGCACGGCTGGGTCGTCCTCCTGTCGGGCTTCGTCGAGCCGCTGTTCTACCTGCTCGGGATCGGTTTCGGGCTCGGGGCGCTGATCGGCACGATCCCGGGACCCGGCGGGGCGCCGATCAGCTACCAGCAGTTCGTCGCGCCGGCGCTGCTTGCCACCGCCGCGATGAACGGCGCGATCAACGAGAGCACGTTCAACTTCTTCTTCAAGCTCAACTACAACCAGACGTTCACGGCCATCCTGTCGACGCCGCTGTCGCCCGGCGACATCGCGCTCGGCGAGCTCGGCTGGGCGCTCATCCGCTGCGGGCTCTACGCCATCGGGTTCATGGCCGTCATCGTCGTCCTCGGCCTGTTCATCTCGCCCTGGGCGCTCCTCGCCATCCCGGCGGCGCTGCTGGTCGGCCTCGCGTTCGGGGCGGTCGGGATGGCGGCCACGTCGTTCATGAAGACGTGGCAGGACTTCGACCTGATCCAGCTCGTCGTGCTGCCGATGTTCCTGTTCTCGGGCACGTTCTATCCGATCGACGCGTACCCCGAGGCGCTCCAGATCTTCGTGCGGCTGACGCCGCTCTACCAGGGCGTGGACCTGATCCGGTCGCTGACGGTCGGGGTCATCTCGCCGGTCCTGCTGGTCCACGTCGCGTACCTGTCGATCATGGGGTTCGTCGGCCTCGCGGTGACCTCGCGACGGCTCGACAAGCTGCTGCTCAAGTAGCGGTCGGCCGGGGCGGGACGGCGTGAGCGGCGCGACGGATCGGACTGGCGCTGGCGGCCCTCACCGCGGAGATCGTCGAGTGCCGGCGCTGCCCGCGGCTCGTCGCATGGCGCGAGCAGGTCGCCCTCGAGAAGGTGCGGCGCTTCCGCGACGAGACCTACTGGGGCCGGCCCGTGCCGGGCTTCGGTGACCCGGACGCCCGGATCCTGCTGCTTGGCCTGGCGCCGGCGGCGCACGGCGGGAACCGGACAGGGCGCGTCTTCACCGGCGACGCCTCGGGCGACTTCCTGTGGGCCGCGCTCCACCGCGCCGGGCTGGCCAACCTGCCTGCCTCGCACCGCGCCGACGACGGTCTGACGCTGACCGACGTCTACATCGCCGCTGCCGTCCGTTGCGCCCCGCCCGCCAACAAGCCGACGACCGACGAACGCGACACCTGCGCGCCGTTCCTGGTGCGTGAGCTCGACTTGCTCGCGGAGGTGCGCGTCATCGTCGCGCTTGGGGCGTTCGGCTGGGACGCGGCGCTGCGGGCGCTCGCGGACCTCGGGCACCCCATCGCGCCGAGACCGCGGTTCGGGCACGGCGCCGAGGCGACGATCGGGCCCTACCGCCTGCTCGGCACGTATCACCCGAGCCAGCAGAACACGTTCACGGGCCGGCTGACGCCCGAGATGTTCGACGCGGTCGTCCGACGGGCTGTCGCAGTCGCGGCCGATCAGGCCTCGGCGCCACCTGCGGCGAGCACCTCATCGGAATAGTTGATCAGGTCGAGCTCACCCGGCGAGTGACCCTCGGCCGTGAGCAGCGCTGCCGCCTCGGCCCGATGCTGGGTGCCGTGGTTGACGACGTGGACCAGCATCTGCCAGACCGGCACGCCCTCATGGACGTAGCCGACGAAGCCGTCGGTCACGGTCGGCAGCCAGGCATCGACCGCCGCCCACTCCTCGTCCCACGCGGCTCGTAGCTCGTCCACCGTCGGGAGCGGCTCGTCCTCGGGTTCCGGGGACTGGCCGGTGTCCTGGAACGAGTGGCGCCACCGCTGCGAGGCGCCGAGATGGTGGACGAGGATCGCGCCCAGAGCCTCGGTCGCCGACGACGCCGGTGCGTCCCCAGACCGCCGGGTCCACGCCGTCGAGGACGGCCAACACGCGCTTCGTCGCCCAGCGATCGTAGGCGAACAGGAAGCGGACTTCATCGACCTGCATCGCGCTCAGCCCTCCGCTGCCGACCAGCGGGCGACGACCGCGTCGAGCCGCTCGAATGCCACGCCGTCGAGCGCCGCCGCTGCGTCGATGAACCGCTCGAGCATCGCCATCCGGTGGCCGCGGCCGATGCATTCCGGGTGGACCGTGATCATCACGAGGCCTCCCGGCGCGTGCCCGTGGGCATAGCGCAGCTCCTCGGTCCAGATCTCGAGGACCGCCGACGGCGCCTTCAGCCCGGCCCGGTTCGGGGCCGGCTCGAACTGCGGCCAGTCGTCCATCGCCCAGT
Source organism: uncultured Chloroflexia bacterium (assembly GCA_963797685.1). Classification (GTDB taxonomy): domain Bacteria; phylum Chloroflexota; class Limnocylindria; order Limnocylindrales; family CSP1-4; genus SPCO01. Next base: position 117,272 of record CAWCQK010000004.1, read on the forward strand.
AGACCGGCACCTCGACCAGCGATCCGGGCTGGCCCCAGATCGTGCCGTCGGTCAGCGAATGGCGGTCGCCGTGGCGTACCCGGTACAGGCGGTAGTCGTCGGCCATCAGCGACGAGTCATAGGTGAAGCCGGCCGCCTCGACCAGCTCGAGCGTCGTCTTCCCGAGCGACCAATACGGCGCGCGCCAGCCCGTCGGCGCGGCTCCGGTCACCGACCGGACTGCCTCGATCGAGCGCTCCAGGACTGCCCGCGCCTCGTCGTCCTCGAGCGCCGCGAAGTCCTCGTGGAACCAGCCGTGGCAGCCGAGCTCGTGGCCGCCGGCGAGGATCGCCTCGGTGTCGTCGGTGAAGGTCGTGAGCGAGTGCCCGGGGACGAAGAACGTGGCCGGGATCGATCGCTCGGCGAGCAGCGCCAGGATCCGCTTGATGCCGACCCGCGGTCCGAACTCGGCGTGGCTGACCGTGACCGGTGGGTCGCCGCGACGGATGGCGTCGGAGATCGCGTCGTGGTCGATCGTGATGGCGACGGTCAGACGAGGGGCATCCATCGCCCGATGGTAGCGGGGTCGATCGCGTCGGGTCGCCCCGATCCGCCCTGGTTCGCCTACTTGTCGGGGACGCCGTGCATCCGTTTCGTGAATGTCGGGAGACCCGGGACCATCGTGCCCCTGGTCAGGTTCGCGACATCGTCGTGGGCGCCGATGCGGACGACGCGCATCCGAAATCGGTGCGCCGAGTTCTGGCCGATCCCGCGGTTGATACTCCGCGCCGAGGTGTAGCCCGCCTCCCCGACGAGTCGCTCGAGGGTGGCGTCGTATCCGCCGCCGACATACGCCATCGAATCGGGGAAGACGCCGACGTGGAAGCCGATGATCCGGCGTGCGTCGTTGACCTCGGACCACATCGTGGTCTCCGACGCGTTCGGATGGCCGTTCCCGAACGCCGTCAGCTGGACGTGATGGACGTCGTGCGCGCCGACCCCGTCGCCGGCCCTGACCAGGCGACGCGCTTCCTTCCACGTCAGGTTGCCGAACTTCACCGCGTCGAGGGTCAGGTAGAACTCGGCGACCATCCCGCGCGCCTGCAGCATCGGCAGGACCGTCCTGACCCAGTCGTGCGAGCCGTCGTCGAAGGTGATGATCACCGGTCGGATCGGCAGCGGCTTTCCCGTGTCCCAGTGCGCGGCGAGGTCGCGCGGCAGGATCGTCGTGTAGCCGAAGGTCTTGAGCCAGTCGAGCTGGGCCGCGAACGCCTGCGGGAGCGTGTCGTAGGTGAGGAACCGCCGTTTCGCGGCCGGGGACCAATCCGAGAAGCCGGCCGGGAGCGCCCGCACGCGGTGGTAGTAGAGGACGGGCACATTCTCGGTCGCGGTGACCACGGGTCCCTGCGCGACGGGGCGGGGGCGCCGGCGCGAGGGACGGCGCCGATCGTGGTGGCGGTGTCGTCACGGGTGGGGATGCGATGGCCGCCTGTCCCGGCGTCGCGCTCGGGACCGGGGCCGGTGCCTGCGCGAGCGGGGCGACCGGCGCGATCGGCAGCGCCGCCTCAGGTCGGGCGACCGATGCGGACAGCGTGTCGGCGACGCAGCCCATCGTCATCGCGGCGATCGCGGCGATGGCCAGGATGCGGTGGCCAAGGCGGCGTCGTCCGATGCTCGAGCGGCGAGCCGTCGTCATCGCGATACCGACCTCGAAATCCCCGAGCCAACGTGTCGAATCGACCGTGCGGTGCCAGCGGGACACGGTCCGATGGGCGTCTGATGGAAGGGTCCAGTCGGCCCCGGCGCCGCGTCTGTCGCACGGCCGCCGAGCTGTCGCCGGTCATGCGACTGCTCCCATGCGTATCCTCTCATCGACGGGCCCGAGTGCAAGCCCGGACTTTCGTCTCAGACCGCCCGAACCAGCCCGACCGGACCACCTCCCGTATCCTTCGCTTCCGTGGCCACCACCGAACGTGACTTCTACCTGATCCTCGGCGTCGAGCGCACTGCGTCCGACGCCCAGATCAAGGCTGCCTTCCGCAAGCTCGCCCAGCAGTGGCACCCGGACGTCAACGCGGACCCGGCGGCACAGGAGCGGTTCAAGGAGATCAACGAGGCCTACCAGGTCCTGTCCGACCCGGAACGGCGAGCCCGCTACGACACGTTCGGCCGGGCCGGGGTCGATGGCGGCCCGGCGGGCGGCGGTCCCGGGTTCGAAGGGTTCGGCGGGTTCTCGGACATCTTCGACGCGTTCTTCGGGGGCGGCGCCGCATCGGCGTCATCGCGGCGGGGACGCCCACTTCCCGGCGCGGACCTGCGCTACGACCTGCGCATCTCGTTCGAGGAGGCCGTCAACGGCACCGAGAAGGAGATCGAGTTCACGGTCCTCCAGCGGTGCGAAACGTGCGGCGGCAACGGAGCCAAGCCCGGCACCGAGCCGACCACCTGCCCCCAGTGCAACGGCCGTGGCGAAGTCCGCTCGATCCGCCAGACGATGCTCGGCCAGATGGTCAACGTCAGCGCCTGCCCGCGGTGCGGCGGCGAGGGCAAGATCGTCGAGACGCCATGCGAGACCTGCCACGGCGACGGCCGCACCGAGCGCAAGCGGACGCTGCGGGTGACGATCCCGGCCGGGATCGACGAGGGACACCAGATCCGCCTCTCGAACGAGGGCGAGGTCGGGCCGCGCGGCGGTCCGCCGGGCAGCCTGTACGTCGCCGTCCACGTCCTGGCGCATCCCTCGCTGAAGCGCGAGGGGACCGAGCTCTACTACGACGCCGAGATCTCGATCGCCCAGGCGGCGCTCGGGACGCGGATCTCGGTCCCGACCGTCGAAGGCAGCGAAGAGGTCGAGATCAAGCCCGGAACCCAGCCGAACACGGAGATCCGTCTGCGGGGCAAGGGCGTGCCGCACCTGCGGCGATCCGGCCAGCGCGGCGACCTCCACGTGATGGTCGACGTGGTCGTGCCGACCAAGCTCTCGAAGAAGGGCCGCGAGCTGCTGGCCGCCTACGCAGACGAGGCCGGCGAGTCGGTCGGCCACGGCGGGGGCGGCCTGCTCGAGAAGCTCGGGCTCGGTTGAGCCGAGGCCGGCCCCGACGGACCGGGCGCCTGGCTCGAGCTCGCCGTCGACGCCGACGTCGAGGCGGTCGAGGCGGTCAGCGAGATCCTCGGCCGCGTGGCGTCCGGCGGGACGTCGGTCGAGCCGGCATTCGAGCTGGTGGACGAGGGTCTCGGGGCCAGGCTCGATCCGAGCCGGCCGGCCACCGTGCGGGCCTATCTCCCGGCTCGCGATCGAGCCGCCACGGATCGCGCGGTGGCCGAGGTCGCCGAGGCGCTGGGCCATCTCCAGGCGTTCGGGCTGCGTCCGATCGGCGAGCTGCGCACGCGCGTCGTCCAGGAGGCCGACTGGGCGGACGCGTGGAAGGCGTACTTCCCGGTCATGCGCATCGGCCGGCGGCTGGTCATCCGGCCGACCTGGCGCCGCCATCGACGCGCACCCGACGACGTCGTCCTCGCGCTCGATCCGGGGATGGCGTTCGGCACCGGGCTCCACCCGACGACCCGGCTGTGCCTGGCCGCGCTCGAGGTCGTCGCCGACCGCGGCGACCTGGCGGACGCCCGTGTCCTCGACGTCGGCTGCGGCTCGGGCATCCTGGCCATCGCGGCGCTCAAGCTCGGCGCCGCATCGGCGGTCGGCGTCGACACCGACCCGATCGCCATCGAGGCGACGGTCGGCCAATGCCCGGCGCAACGCCCTCGCGCGCGGGCTGCGCGCCCGCGAGGGGACGCCTGCCGAGCGGCGAACCGGCCTTCGACGTCGTGCTCGCGAACCTCATCGCCGGGCTGCTGGTCACGCTCGCGGCCGGCCTGCCACGACGAGCTGCGTCCCGGCGGCATCCTCGTCGCGTCCGGGATCTTCGTCGACCGCGAAGCCGACGTCGTCACCGCCTTCGAGCGGGTCGGGCTGGCGGTCGTCGACCGCAGCGCGGAAGGGGACTGGGTGGCGCTCGAGGCCGTCCGGCGCGGATGATCGCGCCGCGACGATCGGGATCCGGGCGATCCCGCCCTACAATCGGCGGCGATGCCGGCCTACTTCCCGATCCTGCTCGGCGCGCACATCATCCTGGCGGTGAGCCTGATCCTGCCGTCGATCCTGCTGCCGTTCGCCCTGCGGACCCGTCGCGCGACGGTCGAGTCCGACAACGGCGTCGTCCGCGGCCTGCTGTGGGCGCAGACCCACGGGACGCTGGCCATCGGCGCCGGCCTGGCGCTGACGGGGCTCGGGCTGATCGCGCGCGCTCGGATCGACGATGCTCGCGCAGCCGTGGCTGCTGCTGGCGCTGACCGATCTACTTCATCAACCTCGGGATCGCCTTCTTCGTCCAGCGGCCGAACCTCCGGCGGCTGGTCGGCATCCGGGCCGCGGACGATGACAGGACCTGGCTCGAGCGCGCGAAACGGCAGCGGTACGTGTCGTACCTGATGGCCGGGCTGGTCGGCACGATCGGGTTCCTGATGAGCTCGAAGCCGGAGCTCTGGTGAGCGCGGCCGAACGGTCCGAGGTCGCGGCAGGGGCCGTGGCGGACTGCCTGTTCTGCAAGATCGCCGCCGGCACGATCCCCGCCGACCGGCTCCACGACGACGACCTGGTCGTCGCGTTCCGGGACATCGCGCCGCGCGCCCCGACGCACATCCTGCTCATCTCGCGGCGCCACATCGCCTCGGCGGCCGACCTGACCGAGGCCGACGGCGCCGCTGCTCGGACGGCTGTTCGCGGTCGCCGCGAACCTTGCCCGCGACGCGGGGATCGCCGACGGCGGCTATCGCCTCGTGTCGAACGTCGGGCGCTGGGGCGGCCAGACGGTCGATCATCTCCACGTCCACCTGATGGGCGGCCGGCCGTTCGACTGGCCGCCCGGATGAGCGACCGCAGGCGGAGGTTCGGTCGGGCGCCGGGCATCCTTGGCGCGATCGCGCTGGCGGCGGGACTGGCCGCGACGCTCGCCGGCTGCGGGACGGTCGACGAAGCCGGGGCGCTCCTTCCCGGTCGCCTCGATCGGTCCGGCGATGACCGTCTCGCCGGCCGTCGACCAGACACGGGCCGCGCTCGTCCAGGTGCTCGGCAGCCACGACCTCCAGCTGAGCGACACCCAGACGCCGGTCCGGATGGCCGAATCGCCGCTGCTCACGACCGCGCCGCGGGCCGTCTACCAGGTGGTCCTGCCCAAGGATCCCGACAAGGGCTACATCGTCGTCTACGAGTTCCCCGACCCGGGCCGTGCCGCGGCCGCCGCCACCGAGCAGCAGGGCTATCTCGGAAGCGGACCGGGCCGGGTCCAGACTCCGCAGGGCACGGTCAGCGTCATCCGCCAGGTCGGCTCGACGGTCGTGATGTACCAGTGGCTGCCGGCCGCGGCCAACGATCCGTCGGCGGCCGGGATCCAGACGGCGCTCGAGACGCCTGGGGGTCGGCTACCCGGTCGCGAACTGACGAAAGCGGGTTCGCGCTTCCGGGCGCTGGCCCGTCCGGGCGCTCTCAGCCGACAGGCAGCGGCGAATCCACCGCGACCCACGCGCGCACCTGCTGGCGCTTGACCTTGAGCGTGTGGGTGCGCGGGAAGTCCTCGTCGGGCCACAGCCGCCAGCCGGCGATCCTCTGGTTCGGCCCGAGCGTGGCGTTGGCGGCCTTCACGGCCGCGTCGATCCGCTGCGCGAACGGCCGCCGGGTCGCTCGACCGCACGGCGCCCGGCACCCCCGCCACGCCTGCGGTCGATCCGAGGACGATCGCCTCGATCCGGCCGGGGCGCGTCTCGAGGACGACCGAATCGCGGATGCCGGCGATCCGCAGCGCGTTCTCGATGTCCTCGGGATAGACGTTGAAACCGTTGGGCAGGACGATGATGTCCTTGATCCGGCCCGACAGGATCAGCCGGCCGTGCGGGTCCAGGTGGCCGATGTCGCCGGTGCGGTACCAGCCGTCCTCGGTGAAGGCCGCGGCGGTGGCCGCCGGGTCGTGCCAGTACCCGCGGGTCACGGTCGGGCCGCGGAACTGGATCTCGCCGTCGGGGGTGATCCGCATCTCGACGCCGTCGGGCGGCCGCCCGACCGTCCCGAGGCCGTGGTCGTCGAGGCGGGTGCAGCTGCCGGTCCCGGTCTCGGTCGTGCCGTAGCCCTGGAGGACCGTCACGCCGAGGTCCTCCCAGCCCTGCTGGAGCGCGGGCGGCAGGAACGCGCCGGCCGACAGGAACAGCCGGAAGTGGCCGCCGAGCTGGCCGTGGATGCTGCCGAACAGGCGCGGCCGGATCGACATCGGGAGGTGTCGCGCGATCGCGCGGAGCCGGGCGAACGCGGTCTCGCGCTTGCGCTTGACGACCTCGCGGTCGATGGCGCCCCAGAACAGGTCGAGGACCTGCGGGACGACCACCATCGAGGTGACCCGATGGTCGCGCAGCGCGTCGAAGATGACCCGCGGGTTGCGGCTCCGGACGTACAGGATGTCGGCACCGACCGACAGCGCGTAGTACAGGCCGACCGACTGCTCGAGCAGGTGCGACAGGGGCAGCAGGGAGACGATGCGGTGCTCCATCCGGGGCACGATCCGGTGGAACGACTCGATCGCCGCGACGACGTTGTCGTGGGCGAGCATCACGCCCTTCGGCGTGCCCGTCGTGCCGGAGGTGAAGACGAGCTCGAACACGTCGCTCGCGACCGGCGCCGGCCAGGCGGCCACCTGGGCCTCCCAGTCGGCCGGGATCGGTGTCGTCGGCCTCTGCCGCGATCGCGTCGACCGTTGTCGTCGGGAACCGCTCGAGGCCGGCCTCGCGCGGATCGGGCGCGTCGCGTCCGGTGCCGAGGATGAGGTGCCTTGCCTCGGACGCGGCCACGATCCCCTCCACCGCGTCGGCCGACATGCGCAGGTCGAGCGGCACGAGGATGAGGCCCGCGCGCATCGCCCCGAAATAGGTCGCGGGCAGCTCGGGCGTCGAGGGCGACCAGGTCAGAAGGCGGTCGCCCGGCTCGAGGCCGAGCGCGCGCAGCCGCCATGCCGCGAGGCGTGAACGGCGGTCCAGGTCGCGGTAGCGTCCAGGTCGTGGTCGTGCCATCGTCGAGACGCAGGCGCAGCGCCGGCTTGCCACCGTTGGCCGCGACGGCCTCGGCAAGCACGTCAAGCAGCGTATCCAGCGCGATACCCCTCAGGATCCCTGGAGGGCGGCGTACAGGCGCATGGCGCCGGACACGCCCTTGAGCTCGACCGGGCCGATCTCCCGGAACGTGGCACCCGTCCCGTCCGCCGCTTCGACGACCTCGTGGCTGACGAGGACCTCGCCCGGCCTGGCGTACTCGGCGATGCGTGAGGCCAGGTTCACTGTCTGTCCGTAGTAGTCGCCCTCCTGGAAGACGACGGGGCCTGCGTGCAGACCGACGTGCGCCGGCGGCAGCCCGGCAGCGGCCACGCCCGCGACCATCTCGAGGGCGGCCTCCACGCCCGGCCCGGGGTCCTTGAAGTAGAGCATGACCCCGTCGCCGAGCCATTTGACGGCCCGTCCCCCGTGCTGGACCGATGTGCGCTCCACGAGTCGCGCCAGCTTGCTTGCGAGATCGGCCGCAGCGACGTCACCACGCTCCTGGGTAAGGTGCGTGTAGCCGGTGATATCGAGGAAGCACATCGCCGGAGGGCGCTCGACCTTCGCCCTGCGGCCGGTCCTGGCCAGCATCGCTTCGAACCCGCCGAGGATATTGGCCATGAAGACATGATTCTGCTGGCCGCGGTAGATCGCGATCAGAGCCTGCTCGTCGAGCTCGGTCATCCCGTCGGACACATCGCTCAGGGCCTCCCGGATCTGCGTGGCGCTGGCGCCCTTCGCCAAGAGGGGCCCGGTCACCTCGGAGTTCCAGGCATCGCCGGACGTCTCGGCGATCCGTCGCATGCTGTCGCCCGCGACACGCACATTGCGTTCGAGGATGAATGGCCGGTACCCGTGGGCCATCTGATGTTCGAGCAACGGGACGATGGCCATCTCGTCCTCGCGGACGCGGTCGCCCGGAGCCGGGGCCGCCGAACCCGTCGCCTCGCGGACGACGGCCAGGAGCGACATCGGGATGCCGGTCCGCGCGCTCAGCTCTTCGAAGGTCTCGTCGGTGAACGAGGAGAAGACGCCGTACGCGGCGTCATCCATGAAGCCGAGCGTGAGGTCGCCGCTTCGCAGCGCGTCGGCGAGGAGATCGAGGGGGATACCCGCCGCTTCCAGCCTGTACGCGACGCCGATCCGTCGCACGTCACCCTCGGTGAACCGATCGTCGGCATCGGGTGCGAGGATCGCCATGCCGACCAGCCCGTCGAGCGCCTCGACGCTGACCCCGGCCCGCCAGGCCGCCTCTTCCCGGGTATACGTCTCCACGGCCCGTACTCTACGGCCTGGCAGACCGCTCGCCGGACGTTTGACCGGTCCGGGACCCTCGGCTATGCTCCGCCAGCCTCGGACGGGAATGCCGCCCGGGGCGCGTCAGGGCCGGGTAAGGCCGCCTGCTCGACGACATCGACGAACCCAGGCCTGGGGAGGTGAACCGGGATTGGCAGAAGTCCGAGTGGGTGAGAACGAGACGTTCGAAAGCGCCCTGCGTCGCTTCAACAAGAAGATCCAGCAGAGCGGCATCCTCGCCGAGGCTCGCCGACGCGAGCACTACGAGAAGCCCTCTGTGAAGCGCAAGCGCAAGGAAGCCAAGCGCAAGAAGAACGCCCGAACGCAGGTCGGCTGAGCGGGCCACGGCCCGACCACCAGCCCCTGCTCCCCGCGGGCCCACCGGCGGCCCACCGCGACCGCGGTGACCCGCCCGCCCGAGGTGCCAGATCCGGTGTCCCTCCAGGAACGCGTCAAGTCAGACATCGCCGTCGCCATGCGCGGCGGTGATGCGCTGCGTCGCGACGTCCTCCGCATGGTCACGAGTGCCGCCTACAACGTCGAGAAGCGCCAGGGGCGCCCGTTGACCGACGACGAATACCTCGCCGTGCTGACGCACGAGGTCAAGACCCGCCGCGAGTCGGTCGACGCCTTCCGCGCCGGCGGCCGCCAGGACCTCGTCGACAAGGAGGAGGCCGAGATCGCGATCCTGGCCGACTACCTGCCGCAGGCACTCACCGAGAACGAGCTGACGGCCCTGGTCCACGACGGGATCGCCGCGACCGGTGCCACCTCTGCCCGCGACATGGGCAAGGTCATGGGCTGGCTCTCCCCGCGGACCCGTGGCCGCGCCGACGGCAAGCACGTCAGCGAGCTGGTCGTGCAGGCGCTCGCCAGCGCCGATCTCGCCGCCCACGACAGCGGCACGCACTGACTCCTCCCGCGATGACCCGCCCATGCTGACCCAGCGCGTCGACAGCTCGATCCGGTTCACGCGACGCGACCTGCCGCGCGTCGCCATCGCGGCCGGCATCCTGATCCTCGCGCTCGCAGCGATCCTGGGCGCCGACATCCTGCCGCAGGCCCCCCTCGACATCGAAGAGGGCCAGCTCGCGACACGCGACATCATCGCGACCCGCGCGATCGACTTCGACAGCACGCGTCCAGACCGACGCCGCGCGCGCTGCCGCGAGCGCCGCGGTGCCGTTCCAGTACAGCTTCACGACCGAGAACGCGATCGCCATCGCGGCCGCCCAGCAGCTCGCGTTCGAGCAGCGGGTCAAGCAGATCGACACGACGTTCTCGGCCGATCTGACCGCCGCGGCTCGCAAGATCCTGCTCGCGTCCGACCTGCCCGACCTGTCCGACTCGGCCAAGGCGACTCTCGCCGGGCTCGATCCGGCCGGCTGGGCCGCGGTCCGGACCGAAGCGGCACGCGTGCTCGACGCGACCCTCCGGACGGAGCTGCGCGACACGGATGTCGAGGACACCAAGACTCGCCTCGCCGGGCGGATGGCCGGCCAGCTCGACGAGTCGGAACGGATGCTCGCCGCCGAGATCATCTCCCCGCTGGTCGTCCCCAACTCCTCGCTCGACCTCCAGCTCACCGCCCAGGCCCGTGACAAGGCCGCCGAGGCGGTCGCCCCGGTCCCGGTCACCATCCGCCAGGGCGAGGTCATCGTCCGCGAGGGGTCGCCACTGACTCGCCGACCGACATCGAGAAGATCGATGCGCTCGGGCTGCGCCAGTCGGTCCCGGATGTGGCCAGCTTCGGTGGCTGGTTCCTGCTGGCCGTGCTGGTCGTCGCCATGCTCCTCGCGTGGCTGTGGCGCTTCCGCCCGGCGCTCTGGCACCGCGACAACGTCCTGATCCTGATCGGGCTGCTGGTCGTCGGCGCCACGCTGGCGCTCAAGGTGACCGCCGGGCGCCCGACGCTGCCGTTCTTCCTGCCGACCGCGGCGATCGCGATCCTGCTGGCGATCCTGCTCGACGCGTCGGTGGCGACCATCGTCATCGCCCTGGTGGCGGTCATCGGCGGCGCGGTGAACGGCGGCTCGCTCGAATTCGCGACCTACATCTTCCTCGGCGGGATCGCCGGCATCGTCGCCGTCCGACGGGGCGACCGGCTGCAGGCGTTCGTCCAGGCGTCGATCGCCGTGTTCGTGGTCGAGGCCCTGGTCGTGCTCGTCTTCTCGCTGCTCGGCGCCCGGGACATCCGCGGCATCTTCGAGCTGTGGTTCGCATCGGCGGCCTCGGCGGCGGGCTCGGGGGTGGCGGCGGTCGGGTCGTTCGCGGCGCTCGGCTCCGTCTTCGGGATCCTGACGGTCTTCCAGCTGCTCGAGCTGGCCAACCCGTCGCAGCCGCTGCTGCGGCGGCTGCTGGTCGAGACGCCCGGGCACGTACCACCACTCGCTGATGGTCGGCAACCTGGCCGAGCGCGCCGCCGAGGCGATCGGCGCGGACCCGCTGGTCACCCGCGTGGCAGCGTATTACCACGATGTCGGCAAGCTCGCGAACCCGCTCGCGTTCATCGAGAACCAGGCCGGCGGCGACAACATCCACGACCAGCTCGACCCAGAGGTCAGCGCCCAGATCCTCAAGCAGCACGTCGCCGACGGCATCGACCTCGCCTACAAGTCCCGTCTGCCGAAGGCGCTCATCGCGTTCATCCCGCAGCACCACGGGACGGCGATCATGAGCTACTTCTACGCTCGGGCGAAGGAGCTGGCGGGAGCCCGGCGCGACCGTCGACGAGCGGAAGTTCCGACACGCGGGGCCGAAGCCGCAATCGCGCGAGGCGGCGCTGATCATGCTCGCCGACGGCGTCGAGGCGTCCGTCCGCTCGCTCGCGTCGCGTGACGAGCCGGCCATCCGGGCGATGGTCAGCCGGATCTTCGAGGAGCGCATCGGCGACGGCCAGTTCGACGAATGCGACATCACCCTGCGCGACATCGAGCGCATCCGCGAGGCGTTCGTCGTCCAGCTCCTCGGGATGTACCACACCCGGGTCGCCTACCCGCAGAACACCGTCGTCGAGCTCGAGTCGCGCCGCGCCGTGAGCGGCGGCGGAGGCAGCGGCTCCGCCTCGTGACGCGGGCGCTCTACGTGGGCCAGTGGCGGGTGGACATCACGGTCCGCGACGGGGTCGTCTCGCCGGTCCCGGCGGCGGGCCTCGCGCGGGCGATCGCCGCGGCCCTCGACGCCGCCGGGGCACCCTCGCCCGCGTCGATCGGGTTGATCCTGTCCGACGACGCGGAGCTGGCCGAGCTCAACGAGGCGCATCTCGGCCACCATGGCCCGACCGATGTCCTGTCCTTCCCGCTGTCGCCGTCGCGCGATTTCCCCCTGCCGCCGGGTCGCCGGCCCTCTCTCGGTGACGTCGTCGTATCCGTGGAACGCGCGGCAGAGCAGGCCGCGACCGGGCGTGGCGGGCAGACCGGCGACGTCAGCTGGTCCGCCGCCGACGAACTTCGGCTGCTGGTCACCCACGGCGCGCTCCATATCTGCGGCTTCGACCATGCGGAGCCCGCCGAGGAGGCGGCCATGCGGGCTCTCGAACGGCGCCTGCTCGCCGCGACCTGAACCCCTGCTACCATCGCCGCGGGCCCTCCCGGAGCGGGATCGGGCCCTGTCGTGCTGTCTTCGGAGGGTCCGTTGAAGGTCGTCGTGGGTCTCGGCAACCCGGGATCGCAATACGCAGGGACGCGCCACAACATCGGCTGGTTGGTCATGGACCGGCTTGCCGAGCGTGCCGGCTGGACCGGCAAGGGCCGCCAGCGCGACGCCTCCAACGTGGCGATGGGCCGCTTCCGTGGCCTCGACCTGACCCTGGTCAAGCCGTTGACCTACATGAACGACTCCGGGCTCGCCGTGCGCAAGGTCATCGCCCGCGAGCACGCGCCGCTGGCCGACCTGCTGGTCGTGGCCGACGACTTCGCCCTGCCGTTCGGGAAGCTGCGCTTCCGCGAGGGCGGTGGCGCGGGCGGCCACAACGGCCTCGGCTCGATCATCGGGGAGCTCGGCACCGAGAAGTTCAGCCGGCTCCGGATCGGGATCGGCGAGCCGGACCGCAGCGCCGTCGACCACGTCCTGACGCGGTTCGCTCCCGACGAGCAGCAACGGCTCGACGAGCTGCTCGACGCGGCCGCCGATGCCGTCGAGGCCTGGGCGCGCGACGGGACCAACAAGGCGGCGAATCGCTTCAACATGTTCGAGCTGCGACCGGCCGACCAGACGCGGCTCGCCGCGCCCGGCGAGGTCGATGGGCCGCCCGACGCCGATGGCGTTCGCCGGACCCGAACCGGCTGGCGGCGCCTCCGCCCCGGAAAGCCGGACGCGTGAGGGTGCCGGACCGTGCCTGACACGCCGCTCCGCGGCAAGCGCGGCCGTGACCGGCGGATCGCCGAGCGGGTCGCCACCGACTTCGCGGCGCGCCACGCCCCGCCACCGCCCGAGGCCGAGCGCGACTTCGACGTCGCGGCGGTGGACGCCGAGGTCGAGGACGCCCGCCGGTCCGCACCGCCCGGGCGGTCCGAGCCATCGCATCGGCCGGCCACGAGCACCAGGCCGAGGGCCGCGGCCATCCCGGCGACCTCGGCTCGGGCCGGGGGCGGCCATCGCCTGCCAGACCTGTCGGGGCTGCCACCGCTGCTGGCGGCCAGCGGAACGTTCGCGGCGCTCCGTGAGCGTCTCGGGTCGCCGGCCGATGACACGAAGCGGACGGGCCGCCACGTCGGCCTGGTCGCCGTGCCGCACGGCGCCAAGAGCTATCTTGCCGCGGCCCTCGCGCTCGCTCCGGCCGGCGAGCGGCTCGTCTGGGTCGCCCGCGACGCCGAGATCGGCGACCGGGTCGCCGAGGAGCTGGGGGCGTGGCTCGGCGATGTCGATGCGGTCGCCGTCCTCGAGCCGCGGACCGCGCTGGCCTACGAGCGGAGCGAGCTGATCGCCGACGAGACCGCCGCCCGGGTCGCGGCCCTCGCGGCCTGGCGGAGTGGCCGGCGCACGGATCCTGGTCGCGAGCGTCCAGGCACTGCTCCAGCACACCATCCATCCCGACGACCTGCCGACCGCGCCGCGCGAGCTGCGCCTCGGCGCCCGGATCCACCAGGACGACCTGCTCCACGAGCTGTTCGACCTCGGCTACGTCCCGGTCAGCGAGGTCGCGGGTCGCGGCGAATTCGCGCGCCGCGGCGGCATCGTCGACGTCTTCCCGCCGTCGATGGCGCTGCCGATCCGGATCGAGTTCTTCGGCGACGAGATCGATTCGCTGCGATCGTTCGACCCGACCGACCAGCGGACCGTCGGGACGCTGGAGTCGGCCGTCCTGCTCCCGGCGTCCGAGTTCCTGCTTCCGGCCGGTGGCGCGGCGGCCATCCGCGACCGGCTGGGCCGCGCCGCGGCGAGGCTCCCCGAGCGGCTGGCAGCTGATCTCGAGCGCTTCGACGCGCCCGCCCGCGACGCTGCGCATCCGGGCGCCCCTGGTCGTGCCAGCCGAGCGATGGCTGTCGGTGACGCGGCGGAGGTGTGGGCAGCACACCTCGCACCGGCGACCGGCCTCGACCACGTCGACCCGGGCACCCTCCTCGTCCTCGACGAGCCCGGGGACATCGCCGAGGCGGCGGCATTCCTGTGGCGGCAGGCCGACGAGCGGCGCGCCGAGCTGGTCGAGGCCGGCGAGCTGCCCAAGGACTGGCCGTCGACCTACCTGCCGCCGCGCGACTGGAAGGGCCGCCTCGTCGCATCGCGGACCCTCGAGCTGACATGGGAGTCGGTCCCGCCCGAGGACGTCGCGATGGCCCGCGGCGGGCTGTCGTCCGGCGACCCGTTCGGCTGGCGCGAGCCGGTCCTGCCGCCGGGCCGTGCCGGGCGCCTCGATGCCGCGGTCGAGGCCTGGCGTGCCGATGGCGCGCGGATCGTGCTCGCCTCGGACCAGGCGCCCCGGCTGGCCGACCTGCTCGGCGAGGCCGGCCATGACGTGGCCATCGTCGACCGGGTCACGGAACCGCCACCGCCGGGCGCCATCGCGCTCATCGAGCGCAGCCTCAACGGCGGCTTCGCCGGCGGCCCGGACGGGCTCGCCTTCGTCACCGATCGCGAGCTGTTCGGAACGGTCCGGATCCGCCGCCCGAAGGCCCTCCGGCGGGTCGTCCCGCGCGACATCCTCGAACGGCTGACGCCCGGGCGACCTGGTCGTCCACATCGACCACGGCGTCGCCCGCTACGAGCAGATGCTCCGGCGCGGCGGGGCGGGCGAGGACCGCGACTACCTCGAGCTGTCGTTCGCGGGCGGCGACCGGATCTTCGTCCCGGTCGAGCAGATCGGGCGGGTCACCCGCTACTCGGGCGGCGAGCGGCCGGCGCTGTCCAAGCTCGGCGGCACGGACTGGCTGCGCGCCAAGCAGCGTGTCCGCAAGGCCGTCGACGACCTGGCCGAGGAGCTCCTCGCGCTGTACGCGTCGCGCGCGGACGCGCGGGGCCACGCCTACGCCCAGGACACGCCGTGGCAGTCCGAGATGGAGGCGTCGTTCCCATACGAGGAGACGATCGACCAGCTCCGCGCCGCGGCCGAGGTCAAGGCCGACATGGAGCTGACCCGGCCGATGGACCGGCTCGTCGTCGGCGACGTCGGCTACGGCAAGACCGAGGTCGCGCTGCGCGCGGCGTTCAAGGCGACCCAGGACGGCATGCAGGTCGCGGTCCTCGTCCCGACCACGGTCCTCGCCGCGCAGCACCACGCGACGTTCTCGCAGCGGTTCGCGGCCTTCCCGCTCGAGGTCCGGCTGCTGTCGCGGTTCGTGTCGCCCGCCGGCGCAGGAGGCCACCCTCGCCGGCCTCGGCGACGGCACGGTCGACATCGTCATCGGCACCCATCGCCTGCTGAGCAAGGACGTCCGCTTCCGGGACCTCGGCCTGGTCGTGGTCGACGAGGAGCAGCGCTTCGGGGTGGCCGCCAAGGAACGGCTCAAGCAGCTCAAGCGCGAGGTGGACGTCCTGACCCTGTCGGCGACGCCGATCCCGCGGACGCTCAACCTGGCGCTGGCCGGCATCCGCGACCTGTCGGTCATCGAGACGCCGCCCGAGGACCGGCTGCCGATCCAGACCAGGGTCGCCGAGGCCTCGGCCGGGCTCGTCCGCGACGCGATCCTGCGCGAGCTCGACCGCGGCGGCCAGGTGTTCTACGTCCACAACCGGGTCGAGACGATCGAGGCGCAGGCCGAGCAGCTCCGGACGATGCTCCCCGGCGTCCGGTTCGTGGTCGGGCACGGGCAGATGGGCGAGGGCGCGCTCGAGAAGGTGATGATCACCTTCGCCGACGGCGCCGCCGACGTCCTGGTCTGCACGACGATCATCGAATCGGGGCTCGACATCCCGAACGCGAACACGATCGTCATCGATCGCGCGGACACGCTCGGGCTGGCGCAGCTCTACCAGCTCCGCGGCCGGGTCGGGCGGTCGTCGCGGCGGGCCTACGCCTACCTGCTGTATCGCCGGCGCGAGCGGCTGTCGCGACGAGGCGCGCAAGCGGCTGCAGGCGATCTTCAACGCGTCGGAGCTCGGCGCCGGCTTCCAGATCGCGCTGTCGGACCTCGAGATCCGCGGCGCCGGCAACATCCTCGGCGGCGAGCAGTCGGGGCACATGGCGGCGGTCGGCTTCGACCTCTACTCGCGCCTGCTGGCCGAGGCGGTCGAGGACGCGCAAGGCGTCGATGGAGGGGCGGGCGCCGATCGTCGAGGCGCCGCAGGCCGTCATCGACCTGCCGGTCGAGGCGCACCTGCCCGACGACTACGTCCCCGACGAGGCCCAGAAGCTCGAGCTGTACCGGCGGCTCGCCCGGGCCCGGACGGGCGGCGACGTCGCCGCTTTCCGCCAGGAGGTCATCGACCGGTATCGGCCCGATCCCGGATGCCGGTCGCGCGGCTCGTCGAGGTCGCCGAGCTGCGGCTGTCGGCCGAGGCCGCCGGTGTCGCGTCGATCTCGCGCGAGGAGGGCTGGCTGGTCGTCCGGTTCGGGGCCGGTCTCACCCGAGCGACTGCGATGCGCCTGCTCGCGGGCCCGTCGCTGCCGGGCCTCCGCCCCAACGACGTCACGTTCGCGAGCAACCAGGTCCGGCTCCGCCTGCCGGCCGACACGCGCAAGGGGTGGACTCTCACCCAGGCTGTCGTCGCGCGCCTGTCGGTGGCGTCGGGGTAGCGCCGGTCCCGGGTGTTCCTGTGAGGCACACGATCGCGATATTCGAGCGTGGTTTGGTGCGAGTTCTGACAGAAATCGTCTGGTTCGAGTGCTGGGCACGCTGAGATATCGCGAATGAGTGCCTGGGAGGAACACGCCACGTGACGCTTGGTCGCCTCCGGCTTGACGCGGTCACGCGGCGGCGAGCGCATCCGACCTTGCCTCCGAGGCGTACCGTCATGCACACAGGACCGCATACGCCAAGGAGGTGTCCCATGCGTTCCTATCTCGTGGTCGGCAACCAGACGCTTGCCGGACCTGAGCTGACGGCGGCCATCGCGGAGCGGATCGCCGCGGATGAGCCGACCAGGTTCCACGTCGTCGTGCCGGCCACGCCGGTCCAGGGCAGCTTCACGTGGGACGAGGACAAGGCCTATGCCGCCGCGGAGGAGCGGCTCGAGGCCACGCTGGCCCACTTGCGGGCGATGGGCGCCGAGGCGACCGGCGAGGTGGGTCACAAGGATCCGGTCGAGGCGGCACGTGACGCACTGCGGACGCATCCCGTCGACGAGGTCATCCTCTCCACCCTGCCCGTTGGGATCTCGCGCTGGCTCGGCCAGGATGCGCCGTCGCGCCTCAAATCCGCGGTGCCCGTGCCGGTCGTCGTCGTGACGGCAGAGCCGGCGAAAGTCCAGTCCGGAGCGCACTGAGCCGCCCGTCGGTCTGGCTCGTGCGCCGACCTTGGGCGGCTACAGTGCGCGGATGACGACCGACTCCGACCCGGTTCCGGGGCTGACCGAGCACGCGGCGCACAACCGCGCATCGTGGGACGCCTACAGCGACGAATACCAGGCGCTCCACGGCGGGCAGCTGGCCGACAGCGGCGGGATGGCCTGGGGAACCTCGCAGATCCCAGAAGCCGAGCTGCACATCCTCGGCGACGTGGACGGCCTCGACATCCTGGAGTTCGGCTGCGGCGCGGCGCAGTGGTCGATCGCGCTGGCGCAGCATGGCGCGCGGCCGGTCGGGCTCGACCTTTCGGAGCGCCAGCTCGAGCACGCCCGTCGCCTGATGGCCGAGGCCGGCGTGACGTTCCCGCTCATCCACGGCAGCGCGGAGGCGGTCCCGCTGCCGGACGCCTCGTTCGACATCGTCTTCTGCGACCACGGCGCGATGACCTTCGCCGATCCGTACCGCACGGTGCCCGAAGCGGCTCGCCTCCTGCGCCCGGGCGGGCTGTTCGCGTTCAGCCACCACTCGCCCATCGAGACGATGTGCTGGCCGCCCGGGGTCGAGACGATCACCGACCGGCTCGTCCTCGACTACTTCGGTCTGCACCGGGTCGACGACGAGGACGAGATCTCATTCCAGCTGCCCTACGGCCGCTGGATCGCGCTGTTCCGAGAGAACGGCTTCGCCATCGAGGACCTGGTCGAGCCGAGGCCACCGGCCGGCGGGACGAGCAGCTACCGATCCGAGACGGAGCTTGCCTGGGCGCGACGCTGGCCGGCCGAATCGATCTGGCGGCTGCGTCGCGGCTGAACGGGCACGATCGCCCCTCTGTCAGTCAGAGGATTCGGTCATCCCGAGCAGGTCGCCCGAGCCGTGGAGCTCGACGAGCGTCTCGCGCCGGCCGCCCGCGCCGACCTGGCGATCGGCCACGACGGCGTGACCGGACAGTGCTCGACCATCGGCGGTGCGGCCGGTCAGCTCACCCTCGTCGATGGCCGGCCCGACCCGGGTCACGATCCGGGCGCTCCAGCGCGCGTGGCCGTTGCCGTCGTCCCAGCAGTCCACCGTGGCGCCCGGGAGGTTGACCCCGCCGAAGGTCACGTCACGCAGGGCGAATCGGACATGGTTGGTCGTCACAGCTCCACGGTAACAGCATGCCGGGGGACCGCCTCGCCGCCACGCCGCGGGCGTACCATCGAGCCACGGGTCGGACCGGAACGGAGGGGCGCATGGCTGAGCTGACGAACGAAGAGGTCATCCATGCGTACATCCATGCACTGACCGTCGACGACGCGGCCGCCCTGGCGAGGCTGCGCGATCCAGGATGGATGGTCGACTACCCACAGTCCGGCGAACGGATCCGCGGACATGCGAACGAGCGGGCCATCGCCGAGAACTACCCGGGCGGACTCCCTGACATCGATCCCCGTCGGATCGTCGGCAGCGAGGACCGCTGGGTCGTGTCGCCGAGCTTCACGTTCCAGCGGGTCGCGGGCAGCGGCGAGACGTGGTGGACCGAAGGCCAGGCACGGTACCCGGATGGCTCGCTGTGGCACCTCGTGACGATGTTCCGGCTCCGCGAGGGTCACGTCGTGCACGAGATCACCTACTGGGCCGAGCCGTTCGAGGCACCAGCCTGGCGCACCGCCTGGGTCGAGGAGATCCAGCCCGACTGACGCGCGGCGAGGACCCCGGCGCTCGCCGATGGGACGAACGTCGGGTCCGGGCACGCGACGGACGACCGTGGCAGACCGCGCCGATCCCGGCCATCCTTGGGGCATGAACCGATCCCGGCGCGACAGCGCCGACAGCCTGTGGCGTGCCGACCGGCGGGCATTGACGCTTGGGCTCGTGCTGACGATCACCCTGGTCGGCTTCGAGGCGCTCGCGGTCTCGACGGTCATGCCGATCGCGGCGCGCGAGCTCGGCGGCATCGAGCTCTACGGCTGGGTGTTCAGCGCGTTCTTCCTCGGGTCGCTGATCGGCATCGTCGTCGTCGGCAGCGCCATCGACCGTGGCGGGCTCGCGCTGCCGTTCGCGATCGGGCTCGGATTGTTCGCGATCGGCCTGCTGGCGGGCGGCCTGGCGCCGGCGATGCAGGTCCTCGTCGTCGCCCGCTTCGTCCAGGGTCTCGGTGCCGGGACCATCCAGCCGATCGCCTACGTCGCGATCGGGCGGACGCTGCCCGAAGGCCTCCGGCCCCGCATGTTCGCCACGATGTCGACGGCGTGGGTGCTGCCCGGCCTGATCGGACCCGCGATCGCGGGCAGCGTCGGCGAGACGTTCGGCTGGCGCTACGTCTTCCTCGGACTCCTGCCGCTGATCGCCATCGCCGGCGCGCTGACGCTCGGGGCGCTACGCGCCGTGGCACCGGCGCCCACGGTGACCGACCCGGAGACGGCACGGGCGCGCAGGGCCCGCCTGCCGCTGGCCATGACAGTGTCGCTCGGCGCGGGACTCTTCCTCGTCGGGTTGACGAGCGAACAGGCCGATCGCGACCGTCCCGCTCGTCGCGGCCGGGCTCGCGATCGGGATCTGGGCGCTGCAGACGCCTCACGCCTGCCGGGACGCTGACCGCGCGGCCCGTGCTGCCCGCCGCCGTCCTGCTTCGCGGGATCCTGACCTGCGCGTTCTTCAGCGTCGACGCGTTCGTGGCGCTGACCCTGGTCGGCTGGCGCGGGCTGTCCGCGACGGAGGCCGGGATCGCGCTGACGGCGGCCACCGTCGCCTGGACCGGCGGGCTCGTGGATCCAGGCGCGTGGGCCCGCCGCTGGCCGACCTACAGCTTCGTCCGGGTCGGCTTCGCGGTCGCGATCGCGGGGCTCGCCGGGATGCTGCTGGTGCTCCGCCCGGAGATCCCGTGGCCGGTCGGTGTCGTCGCCTTCGGCGTGGCCGGGCTCGGGATGGGGCTCGCCTACTCGCCGCTCGCCCTGATCGTGCTGCGCGAGGCGCCGGCCGACCGGCAGGGAGCGGCGACCAGCGCGCTGTCATTGACCGAATTCGCTCGGGACAGCACTCGGGACCGGGATCACCGGGGCCTTCGTCGCGGCCAGCGTCCGGATGACGGGCGAGCCGGCGGCCGGCCTGGCCGTCGGGTTCACTGTCGCCGTCGCCATCGGCCTCGGTGGGCTGCTGCTGACCGGCCGGCTTCGTCCGCGCGACGTCCCGGCGAGCGTCATGGCCCTGTCCCCGGCGTCGCCGCCGTCGTAGATGAGCGGGACGCCTGCGGTAGACTTCGGGCTCTCGCGCGGCAGTCGACCTGCCGCCGCGGACCCGACCAGTGGAGGCCCAGATACCGTGTCTGCCGAGGAGTTGCGGGCCAAGATCCGCGAGGTCCCCGACTTCCCGAAGCCCGGCATCCTCTTCTACGACATCACGACCCTGCTCAAGGACGCCGCGGCCTACAAGGAAGCCATCGACCTGATGCTCGCCCCGTACACGGGCGAGCCGATCGACATCGTCGTCGGCATGGAGTCGCGAGGCTTCATCTTCAGCTCGCCGATGGCGTATCAGCTCGACGCGGGGCTCGTCCCGGTCCGCAAGCTGGGCAAGCTGCCGGCCGAGACGATCACCGTCGAGTACGCGCTCGAGTACGGCTCGAACACGCTGGAGATCCACCGCGACGCGATCCAGGCCGGGCAGAAGGTGCTCATCGTCGACGACCTCCTTGCCACGGGCGGGACGGTCCACGGCACGATCGAGCTCGTCGAGCGGCTGCGCGGTGAGGTCGTCGGGCTCGCCTTCCTCGTCGAGCTCGAGTTCCTCAAGGGGCGCGACCGGCTCGAGGGCCGGCGCGTCACGAGCGTCGTCAAGTACTGACGGTCCCAGCGAGGCACGAAGCGATTGACCGACCCCACCCGAGACCCAGACGGCACGACCCCGTCCACCGACGGCGGGTCGGCGGCACCCGACGCGGGCACGAGTGCGCCGCCGGCGAGCCCGTCTGAGGTCGATCTCGGGCGGCGGCGTTTCTTCCGGAGCTTTGCCGGTCGAGCTGATCCAGACGGCCGTGACCGTCGCCGGCGCCGCCACGGCCCTCCAGCAGGGCGCAGCGCAGGCGGCCGGCGCGATCCTCAACCCCGCCGGCGCGGCGGAGCTGCTCGGTCCGGCCGGTGACGACCCGATCGGGACACCGGGCGCGACGAGCGGTCCGACCGGGTTCCGGACCCCGTTCCGCGAGGGCGGCGGCATCCTCTATCTGATCGACCAGCGCCGGCTTCCCGATGCCCTCGAGGAATATCCGTGCCGGTATGCCGGGGAGGTCGCCTACGCGATCCGCGAGATGATCGTGCGGGGCGCGCCGGCCATCGGCCAGGTCGCCGCCATCGGCCTGGCGATGAGCGCCGAGCAGCAGCGCACCGGCATGCCGTACGCCCGCCGGGCGACCCTGCGTGGGTCGGCGCAGGCGCTCATCAGTGCCCGGCCGACGGCGGTCAACCTGCGCTGGGCGGTCGAGCGCGTGATGGCTCGCTACGAGGAGGTCGGCGACCTGTCCGATGACGGCGGGGCGATCGCCGACGCGATGCGCGCCGAGGCCGACGCGATCGTCTTCGAGGCGACGACCGATCACGGCCGGCTGGCCGGGTTCGGGCTCGAGCTGCTGCCGTCGTTCGCGGACCGGCCGGTCAACATCCTGACCCACTGCAACACCGGGCCGCTCGCCTGCGGCCAGTACGGGACCGCCCTCGGGGTCGTCCAGGCCGCCCACCACGCCGGCCGCTCGGTCCACGTCTGGGTCGACGAGACGCGGCCGTACCTGCAGGGCGCCCGGCTGACGGCCTGGGAGCTGGCCCAGGCGGGCGTGCCGCACACGCTGCTCCCCGACGTGGCCGCCGGGCACCTGATGTCGCGCGGCGAGGTCGACCTCGATCCTGGTCGGCGCCGACCGGGTGGCGGCCAACGGCGACACGGCCAACAAGGTCGGCACGTACACGCTGGCCGTGCTGGCGGCCCGCAACGACGTCCCGTTCTTCATCTGCGCGCCGACAGCTCGATCGACCTGGCGACACCGACCGGCGACGACATCGTCATCGAGGAGCGCGAGCCCGGACGAGGTCCTGTCGTTCCGCGGCGTCCGCATCGCGCCGCCCGACACGGACGTCCGGAACCCGGCCTTCGACGTGACGCCGGCCGACCTGATCACCGGGATCGTCACCGAGGAAGGCGTGCGTCCGGCCGCCGTTCGCGGCCGGGCTCGCGGCGGCCACCGAGGCCGCCCATGCCCGCTGGGCGGCGATGCCGGGCTTCCACGCGGTCCGCCCTCCGGTCGCACCTGCGCCGGAGGTCGAGATGCCGGCGACACCGGCGGCCGGCGCCGACTGATGGCCACCGTCGCCGTCGGCCGTCGCGGGATCGTCGCGCGGGCCACCACCGACAAGGCGCTCCTGCGCTCGTTCCTCGAGCGCGACCGGCTGTACGCCGCGTACGCCATCTGCGACCTCGAGGAGCGCGAGTTCTCGCGGACGCGCTGGGGCGTCGCGCTCGACGGCGACGCGCCCGTCGCGGTCGTCCTCGAGTACAACGGCCCGACCCCGCAGCCGCTGTTCGCGATGGGTCGCGAGGACGGCGTCGCGGTGATCCTGCGCGACCTCATCCGGCCGCGCATCGCCTACGTCGCCGCGCCGGCCACGCTCATCCCGGCGATCGAGACCGCGTACCGGGTCGATCCGGGGCCGGCGATGGTCCGGATGTGGGTCGACCGCGCGCACTTCCGGCCGTACCCGGCGACCGTCCAGCGCCTTCTCGGCGCCGAGATCGGCGACCTGAACCGGCTCTACCAGCTCGGCTTCGCGTCGTGGCTGCCGTCGTCCGCGATCAGCGACGGCGTGTACTACGGGCTGCGCGTCAACGGCCAGCTCGTGTCGGCCGCCGGGACCCACGTGGTCAGCGGGGCTGCCCGCCTGGCCGTGGTCGGCAACGTCCTGACCCATGCCGACTATCGCGGCCGCGGCTTCGCGACGGCGGTCACCGGAGCGGTCACGGCCGACCTGCTGCGGACCTGCGACCAGGTCGTGCTCAACGTCCGCGCCGACAATCCGCCGGCGCTCAACGCGTACCGCCGCCTCGGCTACATGGAACACGTGCGCTTCGAGGAGCGCCTCGTCCATCGGCTCGGTTCGCCGTGGCCGGACCTCGCCGCCTCCGTCAAGCGCCTCTTTTCCCGCAAGGAGATCGACCCTCGATGACGACCACCAGCACGTCCCCCGCCCACGACGTCACCGACCTCGGCCTGGCCGCCGAGGGCGTCCGTCGGATCGAATGGGCGGAGCGCGAGATGCCCGTGCTGCGCCTGATCCGCGAGCGGTTCGAGCGCGACCGGCCGCTCGACGGCCTGCGCATCGGCGCCTGCCTGCACGTCACGACCGAGACGGCGAACCTGATGCGGACCCTCAAGGCGGGCGGTGCGGACGTCGTGCTCGCGGCGAGCAATCCGCTGTCGACCAAGGACGACGTGGCGGCCGCCCTCGTGTCGGCCTACGGGATCGCCACGTTCGCGCGGCGTGGCGAGGACAACGACACGTACTACTCGCACCTCCGCTCGGTCGCCGACACGCATCCGCAGCTGACGATGGACGACGGCTGCGATCTGGTGAACCTGCTCCACACCGAGCGCCCGGACCAGGTGTCCGGAGATCCACGCCGGCACGGAGGAGACGACGACCGGCGTCATCCGACTGCGAGCCATGGCCGCCGACGGGATGCTCCGGTTCCCAGTCATCGCGGTCAACGAGGCACAGACCAAGCACCTCTTCGACAATCGCTACGGGACCGGGCAGAGCACGCTCGACGGCATCCTGCGCGCGACCAACATCCTCATCGCCGGCCGCAAGGTCGTCGTCGCCGGGTACGGCTGGGTCGGCAAGGGCATCACCTCGCGGATGGCCGGCCACGGCGCCCACGTCGCGGTCGTCGAGGTGGACCCGGTCCGCGCGCTCGAGGCGCTCATGGACGGGTTCGCGGTCATGACCGCGGGCGAGGCCGCCGCCTGGGGCGACCTGTTCATCACCGCCACCGGCAACATCAACGTCTTCCGACGCGAGCATTTCGAGGCGATGCGCGATGGCGCGATCATGGCCAACTCCGGCCACTTCGACGCCGAGCTCGACCTGAACGCGCTGCGCGCGCTGGCCGAGGGCCACGTTCGCGAGGTCCGCGACAACGTCCAGGAGTTCGACATCGGCGGCAAGCGGCTCAACCTCATCGCCGAGGGGACGGCTGGTCAACCTCGGTGCCGCCGAGGGCCACCCGGCCGCGGTCATGGACATGAGCTTCGCCAACCAGGCGCTGTCGGCCGAGTACGTCGCGGCCCACCATGCCGAGCTCGAGCCGCGGGTCTACGTGGTCCCGGAGGCGATCGACGCCGAGGTCGCCCGGCTCAAGCTCGCGGCGCTCGGCATCGAGCTCGAGCCGATGACACCCGAGCAGGTCGCCTACGTGGCGTCCTGGCAGCATGGGACCTGAGCCCGAGCTCGACCGTCCGGTCACGGTCGCCCCATACGGCGCCTGGCGCTCGCCGATCCGGATCGAGGACGTCGTCGGTGACGTCATCAGCCTCGCCGAGCCGTGGATCGACGGCGACGACGTGTTCTGGATCGAGGGCCGGCCGGCCGAGGAGGGCCGGCGCGTCCTCGTCCGCGCCGCGGCCGACGGCTCGACTGCCGACCTGACGCCGGCCCCGTTCAACGTCCGCAGCCGCGTGCACGAGTACGGCGGTGGCTCGTACGTCGTGGCCGGCGGGATCATCGTCTTCTCGGACTTCCGCGATGGGCGTCTCTACCGGCTCGACCCGGGGTCCGACGGTGCGGTGCCGATCACCTCCGCAGACGGCCTGGCGCCACGCCGACATCCGGTCCGACCCGACCCGCCGGCGGTTCGTCGCCGTCCGCGAGGACCACACCGGCGAGGGCATGCCGACCAACACGATCGTGGCCATCCCGCTCGACGGCGGCGAGTCGACGGTCCTCGTCAGCGGCCCCGATTTCGTCGCCTCCCCGCGCCTGTCGCCGGACGGCAGCCAGATGGCCTGGCTCGAATGGGATCACCCCGACATGCCGTGGGACGCCACCCGGCTGCGCGTCGCGGCGTTCGAACCCGACGGCACGCTCGGGCCATCGACGCTGGCCGCCGGCGGGCCCGAGGAGTCGATCGTCCAGCCCGAATGGGCGCCGGACGGCACGCTCCACCTGATCAGCGACCGCAGCGGCTGGTGGAACCTGTACCGCCTGGTCGAGGGCCCGCGGCTCGAACCGCTGGCGCCGATGGATGCCGAGTTCGCCGAACCGTCATGGGTCTTCGACCGGTCGTCGTACGGCTTCCTGCCCGACGGCGCCATCGTCGCGATCGCGACGCTCCGACGGGCGCGACCGGCTGTTCCGGCTCGAGCCCGGGCACCTCATCGGCGAGGTCGAGACCCCGTTCACCGAGCTCGAATCGCTCCGGATCGGAGTCCTCGACGGTCGTTGCCGTGGCCGGCGGGCCGGGCGATCCCGCGATCGTCGTGCGGTTCGACCCGGCGACGCTGGCGCCGGCCGGTGTCCTGCGCCGAGCGAGCACGCTGACGGCCGAACCGGCGGTCATCTCGACGCCCGAAATCGATCACCTTCCCGACGACCGACGGCCTGCTGGCGCACGCGCTCTACTACCCGCCGACCAACCCGGACTTCGCGGGGCCCGACGGCGAGAAGCCGCCGCTCATCGTGCTGACCCACGGCGGCCCGACGTCGAACGCCTCGACCGGGCTCGATCTCTCGAAGCAGCTGATGACCAGTCGCGGCATCGCGATCGTCGACGTCGACTACGGAGGGAGCAGCGGCTACGGCCGGGCCTATCGCCGCCGGCTCGATGGCATGTGGGGGGTCGTGGACGTCGACGACACGGTGGCCGCCGCCCGGTTCCTCGTCGAGCGCGGCGACGTGGACGGCGACCGTCTGGTCATCGAGGGCGGCAGCGCGGGCGGCTATACGACCCTGGCGGCACTCGCCTTCCGCGACGTGTTCGCGGCCGGCATCACCCACTACGGGATCGCCGACCTCGAGCTGCTCGAGGTCGAGCCGCACAAGTTCGAGTCGCAATACTCCCGCCGCATGGTCGGGCCATATCCGGAGGCCGCCGAGCGCTATCGCGAGCGCTCGCCGATCCACTCCGTGGACGACATCGACTGCCCGGTCCTCGTCCTCCAGGGGCTCGACGACCGGGTCGTCCCGCCGTCGCAGGCCGAGGCGATCGTGGCCGCCCTGGCCTCGAAGCGGATCCCCTACGCCTACCTGGCATTCGAAGGCGAAGGTCACGGCTTTCGTGGGGCGACCGCCATCCGCCGCACGCTCGAGGCGCGGCTGTCATTCCTCGCCCAGGTGTTCGGGTTCGAGACGGCCGACGTGATCGAGCCGCTCGACATGCCCGGCCTCGACGCATGGCGGGCGCGCCGTCAGGAGGGGGCCGCGACCACGGTCAGCTAGGTCCCGTCCGGCTCGCCGACGGGACTCCATGCTAGGCTTGGCGGCCATGAGCATCGTCGACGCAGCGCACTACCTGTTCACCTCGAAATCGGTCACCGAGGGCCATCCCGACAAGATGTGCGACCAGGTCTCGGACGCGATCCTGGACGCGATCATCCGCGAGGATCCGTACGCGCGGGTGGCCTGCGAGACGGCGACCACGACCGGCCTCGTGATGGTCCTCGGCGAGATCTCGACCACGACCTACATCGACATCCAGGCGGTCGTCCGCGACACGGTCCGCGACATCGGCTACACCCGTGCCGACTACGGCTTCGACTACCTGACCTGCGGCACGTTGATCTCGGTCAAGGAGCAGTCGCCCGACATCGCGATGGGTGTCGATGCCGCCCTCGAGATCCGTGACGACGCAGCATCGGCGTTCGAGCTCGGGGCCGGCGACCAGGGGATGATGTTCGGGTTCGCCTGCCGCGAGACGCCGGAGCTGATGCCGCTGCCGATCGCGCTGGCCCACCGGATGGCCCGCCGGCTGGCGGAGGTCCGCAAGTCCGGCCAGCTGCCGTACCTCCGGCCCGATGGCAAGACCCAGGTGACCATCGAGTACGAGCACGGTGTCCCGAAGCGCGTCCGGACCGTGGTCGTGTCGGCCCAGCACGATCCCGACGTCCGCCCCGAGCGGCTCCGCTCCGACATCGTCGAGGCCGTCATCCTGCCGACGATCCCGGCCGAGCTGCGCTCCGACGACCCGATCATGCATGTCAACCCGACGGGGCGGTTCGTGACCGGCGGTCCGATGGGCGACGCCGGCCTGACCGGCCGCAAGATCATCGTCGACAGCTACGGCGGGATGGCCCGCCACGGTGGTGGCGCGTTCTCCGGAAAGGACCCGACCAAGGTCGACCGGTCGGCGGCCTATGCCGCGCGCTGGGTGGCCAAGAACGTGGTCGCCGCCGGGCTGGCCGACCGGTTCGAGGTCGAGGTCGCGTACGGCATCGGCATCGCCCGGCCGATCAGCTTCTCGGTCAATTCGTTCGGCACCGGGCGGATCTCCGACGATGCGATCCAGGGCTTGATCGAGCGGCATTTCGACCTCCGACCCGCCTCGATCATCGCCGCGCTCGACCTGCGCCGGCCGCTCTACCGCCAGACCGCCGCCTACGGCCACTTCGGCCGGCCCGACCTCGACCTGCCGTGGGAGCGGACCGACAAGGCGGCACTGCTCGCGTCCGAGGCAGGGCTCCCGGAGCCGGTGGTCGCGGCCTGACCCTGGCGGGGCCCGCGTTCCGGGCGGCCCGCGTTCCTCCCAGGAACACTTTCCAGATATGCGAGCGTCGTCGGACCGAATCCGTGCAGATCCTGTCGGTTTTGAAGGTCCGTCACGCTCAAATGTGAGAAAGGGTGCCTCACAGGAACATCGGGCGGATAGGGCCGGATCGTGGCCGGGTGGTAGCCGGGTGGCCACCGGTCGAGGGCGGCTCGAGCCGGCCCGCGTCTGGCCCCGCGTCCGGTCGTCGCGCCCGTAGACTGGGCGGCGCATGTATGCCGTGATCCTGGCCGGCGGCGGTGGGACCCGCCTCCATCCCCTCAGCCGGCCCGAGTGCCCGAAGCCGTTCCTGCCCCTGCTCGACCAGCGCTCGCTGCTCCAGCGGACGGTCGACCGGCTGGCGGGCCTGACCGACGACATCACGGTCGTCACCGACCGCCGCTACGAGGGACTGGTCAAGGCGCAGGTACCCGACGCGGCCCTCGTCCTCGAGCCGCTCGGACGGAACACGGCGGCGGCCATCGCCCTTGCGACCCTGGCCATCGATCGCCCGGACGACGGAGGTGATGGTCGTCCTGCCGGCCGACCAGACGGTCGAGCGCGACGACGTCTTCCGCGCCGTGCTGCGGACCGCGGCCGACCGACCTGGCGACCGGATCGTTCGGCATCGAGGCGCCGCTGGTGACGCTCGGCATCGAGGTGGACCGGCCGGCGACCGACTACGGCTACTTGATCCCCGACCTCGGCCGGGGCGCCGACATCGATGGCCTCCGTGCCTATCCGCTCGTCCGGTTCGAGGAGAAGCCCAAGCCGGCCCGCGCCGACGAGCTGGCCACGCTCGAGGGCGTCGCCTGGAACGCGGGCATCTTCCTGTGGCAGCGGGCGGCCATCCGCGCGGCGCTCGGCCGCTACACCGGCCTCCTCCAGTCGCTCGGACCGATGGCCGGCTCGCCGACGACCCTCGAGCACGCCTACGAGGCCATCCAGCGGCCGATCTCGATCGACTACGCGGTGATGGAGGGCGCGGCCCAGAGCGGCCAGGTGGTCATGGCGTCGATGGACGTCGGCTGGTCCGATCTCGGTTCGTGGACGGCGCTGCTGGCGGCGATCGGGGCGCGCGGGACCGGGGCCGTCGTCCAGGCGGGCGAGTCGGTCGAGGTCGAGCACGACGACCTGGTCGTCCGCCGGATCAAGGGCCGGCTCGGCGTCATCGCGCCGCCCGAGCGCGGTAGGATGACCGCCGCGCAGCCCATCGCGGTCCTGCGCGGCTCGGGTCCGGACCGGGCGATCGTCGAGCGGCTGCTCGAGCGCTGCTCCGAAGCGGAGGACTGACGTGACCCTGACCGGTCAGGCACCGGCCCCCACGACGATCGTGTTCGGCACCGACGGCTGGCGCGCCCGGATCGCGGACGAGTTCACCTACGAGAACGTCCGGCGCTGCGCGGACGGCGTGGCGGCCTACGTGGTCGGCACGAGGCGAGACCTCGAAGGGCGTCGTCATCGCCTACGACCGGCGCTTCTCGTCGGAGCACTTCGCCGTGGCCGCGGCCGAGGTCCTGCTGGCGCACGACATCCCGGTCGCCTACGCGGTCCACGCGGTCCCGACCCAGATGAGCTCGTTCGAGGTGATCGAGCGGGGCGCGGCGGCGGGCATCGTCATCACCGCCAGCCACAATCCGTGGGTCGACAACGGCTTCAAGGTCAAGGCCCCGACCGGTGCCGCGGCGGGCGCGGACCTTCTCGGCGTGATCGAGTCGCGCCTCGCGCAGAACGGCGGCATCGCCATCGACCGGCGGCCGTTCGCCGACGCCGAAGCGGCCGGGCTGGTCGAGCGGTTCGACCCGTACGAGGGCTACGAACGGTTCGTCCGGACCACCATCGACCTCGATGCGCTCAAGGCCGCCGACCTGTCCGTCCTGGTGGACCCGATGTGGGGAGCGGGCAGCGGCTGGCTGTCGCGGCTGCTGTCCGGTGGCAGGATCCGGGTCAACGAGATCCACCAGGAGCGGAACCCGTACTTCGGCGGCGTCAACCCGGAGCCGATCCGGCCGAACATCGACGAGGCGCTCGGCATCCTCGCGGGCGGCGGCTACGACCTCGGGCTGTTCCTCGACGGCGACGCGGACCGGGCAGGCGCGGCCGACGAGCGCGGCACATTCATCCACCAGCTCGCAGGTGACCGGCATGCTGATGTACTACCTCGCCGAGCACCGCGCCCTGCGCGAGCCGGTCGTGGTCAGCGTCAACAACACCTCGATGGCCGCGCGGCTGGGCGACCACTACGGCATCACCACCCACGAGACACCGGTCGGCTTCAAGTTCATCGGGCCGAAGATGATCGAGACCGGGGCGATGCTCGGCGCCGAGGAATCGGGCGGGTTCGGGTTCGGCAGGCACCTGCCCGAGCGCGACGGCGTCTACGCTGACCTGATGCTGCTCGACCTGTTCCTGCACGAGAAGGCGGCCGGTCGCTGGCCGGTCTCGAGCGCGATCGCGCACTTCCACGAGCTGGCCGGGCCGTCGTACTACCTGCGCGTCGATGTCCACGTCGAGCGGGCCGCGTACCCGGAGACGAAGCGCCGGTTGCTGGTGGACCTCGCGGCCGACGCCCCGGCCGAGCTGGCGGGCGAGCCTGTCGTGCGGACCGTGCCGCTCGACACCGGCGACGGCTTCAAGTTCTTCCTCGCCGACGGATCGTGGCTGCTGGTCCGGGCGTCGGGGACCGAGCCGCTCGTCCGCATCTACACCGAGGCGACTTCCGCCGGACTGCGCGACGCTCTCCTCGTCGCCGGCGAGCGACTGGTCCGCGGCTCATGAGCGGCGACGGGACTTCGGCGGGCGACGGGACTCCGGCGGGCGACGGAAATGTCCCCGGCGCCGGGCCGGCGGGTCGACAAGCCGTGGGGGCACGAGATCATCTGGGCGCACACCGACCGGTATGTCGGCAAGGTCCTGGTCATCGAGGCAGGGCATCGCCTGTCTCTCCAGCGCCACCTCGTCAAGGACGAATCGATCCTGGTGGCAGCTGGACGGCTGCGGCTGCACCTCGAGGACGACGACGGCACGGTCCAGGTCGAGGAGCTGGTCGTGGGCGACCATCGCCACGTCCCGACCGGTCGGATCCACCGCTACGAGGCGATCGAGCGGACGGAGCTCATCGAGGTGTCCACCCCTGAGCTCGACGACGTCGTCCGGCTCGAGGACGACTTCGGACGCGAAGGTACCAGTGCCCCGTAGCCCGGGATAGGATGATTTCAGGGCTGGTTCGACGGCTCGTCGGGTGTACCCTTGAGCCAGACGCGACCGCCATCACCGGTCGAGGTGCATGACCGGACGGCGGCCCCGTTAGCGCCCTCGGGCGACGGAGGTAGCACCGCGATGCACAGCTCCCTGATCGGCAAGGTCGAGAAGGCGAATCGCTACGCGCGAGAGCTCGATCGCATCACGATCGAACGGCTTTCGCTCACGTTCCGTGGCGACAACGACACCCATCACATCGGGCTCGACGCTGGTCAGTGGCGATGCACCTGCCACTACTTCGAGAGCTGGGGGTCGTGCGTGCACCTGCTGACCCTCCAGAAGGTCTTCGGCGTGATGCTGCCCGAGGACGCCCAGGTCTCCATCTTCGCCGCTGCAGAACCGGTCACGGTTTAGGCGGCCCGGCCCCGATCCTCGGCACAGTGACCTAGCGCCGCCACGCGACGACGGAGCCCTTTGCCGCGCCGATCGACGGTTTCGCGACGCGGTGCCAGTCGGATCGGCCGTCGTAGACGTTCAGCGTGACGGTGCCGTCCTGCGCCTGCCAGGCGATCGCAAGTCGCTGACCGGTCGCGTCGAGCGAGAACGCGATCGCGCTGGACGATCCGCTCGGCGGGGGAAGAGACGCGATCGATGACGTGGTCGCCGCCGAGCCATGCGTCGGTGTCGCGGACGATCACAGGATCGCCCGGTTCGTCCATCGTCGCCACCCGACGCCCGTCTGCCGAGGTCGCGAGCAGACGCGCTCCGAGCGGCCCATCGGACAGCTCGCCGGTCTCCGTGTCGACGATGGTCGCCAGCGGCGACGAGGCGTCGCCGGTGACGACGACCAGCCGATCGGCCCCGATCCAGACCGGCGGGGCGGCGATCACCGAGCGATCGATGGGGATCGCGAATGCGCTCCCGGCCGACGGATCGATGAGCATGACCGAGATGCCATCGCCCGACAGGAGGTCACCCACCAGCGTTGCGAACCGACCACCCTCTGGGTCCCAGCTGACGTAGTCCTGGTGGCCCTTTGGGATGTCGCCGCTCGCGTCCTTGGCCTTGACCGCTCGCCAGTCGAGCGGCTTCCCGAGGTGGATCGGGTCGCTGGTGGCCGTCGTCCCGTTGGCCAGCGCGGCCGCGAGGACGTCGGCGCGTCCCGTCGCGATCCACGTCGTATCGCCCTTCGGCAGCGTGATCGGGACGGCCTTGGTGGCCGTCCCGCTCCAGCCGACGAGTGACGTCGCGTCGGCGGTCGCGACGAGCGCGACCAGGCCGTCCGGAGCGGCGCTCGCGGCATCGCTCGGCTCCGTGCTCGAGCACGCTGCGATCGCGGCGGCGCACGCAAGCGCGAGCGCCGGGTAAAAGGCCCGGCGCGCTCGGGCCGCGAGGCGGCCGGTCCGGATCGTGGTTGGCATCGGCGAGCGAAGTGTGCCATGCCCGTGAGAACGGTCATCGCACGGTGACGTCCCAGTAGTAGGTCGCCGATCCGAGCTCGCCCGCGAACCCGATCATCACCTGGACCGACCAGTGACCCGGCGCCGGCGCCGTGAAGGAGACGGGCGCGGCGCCCTCGCCGAGCCCGACCGCGCCGGCGCCGTCCGATGTCCCGGCGGCGACCCGACGGGCTGACCACATGGCCACCCCGACATCCGGATCGAGTGACGCTGTCAGTCGTTCGCCGACGCCGACCGTGATCGGCGTGCCGGGCAGCCACGGGCTGTCGGACCCATTCCCGTTCCAGGTGTACGAGCCGAGCTGCCCGGCCACCTGGTCGCCGCCCTCGACTGCAAGCATCGCGTCGGGTGGCGCGACGGCGACCGCCGAGGGACTGTCGGTCACCGGGGCGACGGTCGCTGCGGACGACCCGACGGCCGGGGAGGCCGTCGCCGGGGCCGCCGACGGCGCCGATCGCCGGTGCGCCGACGGCCCGACGCACCGGTGGCGCTCGCGTCGGGCTCGCGGACCCGCGCCCATCCCCCGACGTGCAGGCGATGACGACCAGCCCCAGCAGAAGGATCACCATCCCGGATCGGATCGCGGCCGAGCTGTGCATCGGATCTCCTCCGCGACGGGTCACAGGCATGGCGCATCGATCCGCGCCGCCGCCGATCCGGCGCAGATGCTGACGTACACGTGCACCGTCGGACTCGTGTCACCGTCGAGCCCTTCGGACGTCTGGGTCGCGAAGACGGCACGGAACTCGGCCTCGGCGGTCAGTCGCTGCGAGAGCGTGTACGTCCCCGCGGTCGCGGACACGGCGGCCATCGACCCGACCGTCGTCCATATCGCGGCCCCGGGTGCGCGTTTCTGGAGGGTCACGGTGCGGCCCGAGATCGGGTTGGCACCGAGCTTTCCGTACGAGTCGGCGTCGACGACCTTGAGCGTCGCCGTCAGCGTGGTGGTGCCACCGACCAGGATCCCACTCGGCGACGCGCCGAGGGTCAGGACTGTCGCGAGGGAGAGGCAGGTCGAGTACTTCGCGGTCCAAGCCGTCATGTCGTACATGGTCTGGAGCGTCGCGACGTCGCATCGACCGAAGGCATGCCGGTTCCAGCCTGTCGAGGGCTTCGTTCGGGAGAACGTCTGGACGACGGCATCCTCGTAGTCCGAATCGCTCGAATAGTTCACGTGGTGGTCGAGGCCCTCGACGTGCCCGAACTCGTCGAGCGCGATCGTCTCGGCGTCGTAACAGCCATTCGGCGCTGTGCTGTAGGCCTGGCACCACTTGAGCGTGCCCCAGTCGTAGACGTGGCCCTGTTCGCGGAGCCACATGGTGAAACCGGTCGGTGGGGTCCGGGTGAAGCAGGCGAGACCGTTGACCCCGCAGGTGGCGCCGACCCCATAGCCGATCGGGTTCGAACCGGCGGAGTCATAGGTGTACGTTGCGGCCCGCGAGCCGCGGCTTGCGTTGGCATCCGCCGCAGCCTTCGTGATCGCCGACTTGATCGCGGAGGTCGGCACCGAACCTGCGCGCCAGCGGAAGCGCAGGACCTGGTCCTGGTTGAACGGGCCGCCCGACAGCTTCGGGTCCGGCCCGTGGGCGGCCACACCACCACCTGTCAGCGCGAGCAGCGTCATCGCCGTGATGAGCGCGAGTGCTCGCCGGGCTCGGGGTGGATGGAAGCGTCGTGTCGGGCTCATCGGATCGCCTCGGTCAAGGAAACGGTCGTGCCGTCGGGGACGTGGCGGAGTCGTGAGATGGTGGAGGACCCGTCTGCCGGCATCCGGCCGTCGGGGACCAGAAGGACCCAGCCGGCGGGCAGCTCGGTCGCCGAGCCGGCGAACGTCTCGTCGGGCTCGAGAGCCAGCCCATCGGGGATCGGGCCGAGGTCGACGGTATCGCCGCCGCCGATCGGGACGGATCGGAGAGCCCGTTCGTCGCCGACCAGGACCTCGTCGACGAGCCGTGCGCCGTCCGCCGTGTCCACGACGACCGCGGGTCCCGCGGCAGGGTCCAGGACGGTCCGTGTGCCTGAGCCGAGGTCCGTCGAGACGATCGGGCAGGGGAGGCCGCGACACGCCCCGTACGTCACGAGCCGGTCGCCGTCGAGGCCGACCAGGTTGCCAAGATCGGGCGCGTCGAGCATCACGGTCGAGCCGCCGGCCGGGTCGACGATCCGCGTCCGGCAGGCGACGTCGCCGCACGACTGGACGGCCAGCCGGTCGCCGTCGAGATCCCAGGTGAGTTCGGTCGTCCACGTCTGCCCGAAACGATCGTCGGACGCGGGCGCCGACAGGACCTGGCGGGCAGGCAGGCCGCCGCCGATCGGCTGGAGCCAGACCCCGAGGTCGGCGCGGGTCGTGCGGTCGACCCGCATCTCGTAGACAGCCGACCCGCTGCGGTCGACCGTCGCCCGGCGGATGACGTTCCGCTCGGTCGCGATCGGCCAGGCGCATTCGGCGCCGACGTCGAACAGCCGGAGCGACGAGCTGACGCCGTCATCGGCACCGACCAGGATCACGCGCCCGAACGGCCCGGCCGCGAACGATTCGGCCGGGAGGTCGAGTGTCCGCGCGCTCGGCATGCCATCGAGACCGAGCGCAAGCCGCTGTCCGGCGAGCGCGCCGTCGCGGTCGATGACCGGATCGAGCCGGAACCAGGGCGCCGCCGACCCGTCCGCCAGCGAGGCGACAGCGGCGCCCCGAGGCATCGCGATCCGGGCTGCCGGCGAGCCGGCGCATGCCGTCGTCGGCGTCGTCGTGCGTCGGCGTCGTCGCGGTCCTGGCGCCGACCGTCGCCGACCCCACCAGGCCGAGTGCGGACAGGGCGACGAGCCCGGGCCCGAACCACCGCAGCCATCGTGCCTCCACCATGAGGTTGACCTCCTCCGGCGGATGGACTGGTGGCGGGAGGAGGGCGAGGCAGCGATCCTCGCAAAGGGCCCTTATCGGCGGCTTATCGGGAACCCGACCTCCGCGAACCGGTCGCGCCGGTCGCCGCGGACGTGGCCTGTGCTACGGTTCGTGAGACACCTAGTCACGCCGTCTGGTCGCGAAGTCGGTGAGATTCCGACACAGTCCCGCTACGGTGAACGCCCCTCACGGGCGCAAGTCCGGTCGCCGACCACACGGTGCATGCTCGAACCTTCGAGAGAGAGGTAGGCAGACCGTGCGTTCTTTCGGGTAGACCCCTCCTTCGACCCTGTTCGAAGCGAGGGGTTCGCAATTCATCGCGCCCCCTCCGAGCCCATCCCGCTCCGGAGGTTCCCGTCCGTGTCCACGTCGTCCCCGTCCGCCCGATCAGGTGCGGCTCGCGTGCGGCTCGCCGCCCTGCTGGCGGCTCTCGCCCTCGTGCTGGGCGCCTGCAGCATCACCAGTTCCAGCGGCGCTCCCGCAAGTCCGTCGGTCGCGCTGGCGACCATCGCGCCCGTCGCGACGACCGCCCCGACGGCGGCACCGAGTCCGACTCCCACCCCCGCCCCTGCCTTCCCGGTGACGCTCACCGACGATGAGGGCACCGCGGTCACCCTGACCGCCGAACCCCAGAAGATC
Organism: uncultured Chloroflexia bacterium; assembly: GCA_963797685.1. Lineage (GTDB taxonomy): Bacteria > Chloroflexota > Limnocylindria > Limnocylindrales > CSP1-4 > SPCO01. The sequence goes on from CAWCQK010000004.1 coordinate 153,513, forward strand.
GTGTCGTTGACCCCGGCGGTGACCGAGACGCTGTTCGCCGTCGGCGCCGGGGATCGCGTCGTGGCCACCGACGACGCCAGCGACTACCCGGCCGCCGCCAAGACCCTGCCCCACGTCGTCTCCCTGGGCACGGTCGATGTCGAGAAGATCGTCAGCCTCGACCCCGACCTCGTCATCGCGGGCGGAGCCGGGTTCACCTCGGCCGACGCGATCACCAAGCTCCGCTCGCTGAAGATCCCCGTGCTGGTCGTGTCGAGCACGACGCTCGACAGCATCTACACCGACCTCGGGCTGGTCGGCACGGCCGCCGGCGAAGCCGAGGCGGCGACCGCGCTGGTCGACACGCTGCGCTCCGACATGACGGCCATCGGGACCGCCGCCCAAGCCGCATCCCAGCAAGCGGGGACCAAGCCGCGCGTCTTTTACGACGTCGGCTACATCGACACGACGGGCCAGATCTATGGGCCCGCCAAGGGCTCGTTCCTCGACGAGATGCTCGAGATGCTCGGGGTCGACGTCATCACCGGCGACCCGGTGACGTACGAGGTCCCGCATCGAGACGCTCATCGAGCGTGACCCGCAGGTCATCATCCTCGGCACCAACGCGTTCTACATGCCGACCCCGGCGACCGTCGCCAAGCGGACCGGCTGGTCGGCGCTGAGCGCGGTGAAGAGCGGCGATATCCGGTCGGTGAGTGACACGGAGATCACCCGCCCGGGTCCGCGCCTGGCGACTGGGATGCGCAACCTGGCGCTGACGATGTACCCGAACCTCGTCCTGCCATCAGCGGCGCCGTCGGACGCGCCGACAGCGTCGCCGTAGCCTCCCGTCGATGGCGACCCGCACGGTCCCCGCGGACATCCGGTCGGTCGGCCTGGCCGGCCGGATCCGCGGCCGCCCCGGAGTCGTCGCCGTCATCGGGCTCGTCGCCCTGGCCGTGGCCCTCGTCGCGGCCGTGACCGTCGGCTCGACCCAGATCGGCCCGACCGACACGATCGGGGTCATCCTGAAGCGTGCGTTCGGGCTCGACCTCGGCGGCCACTGGACGGCGGCCACCGAGACCATCGTCTGGGAGCTGCGGCTGCCTCGCGCCCTGACGGCCGCGGTGGTCGGCGCCGGGCTGGCGGTCGCCGGAGCGACGTTCCAGGGCATCGTCCGCAACCCGCTCGCCGACCCGTACGTGCTCGGGACGTCGTCAGGGGCCGCGCTCGGGAGCCGCGCTGGCCATCCTCCTGCCGGTCAGCCTGACCGTCTTCGAGTTCGGTCTCGTCAACGTCTGGGCGTTCGTCGGTGCGCTGGCCGCCGCGCTGCTCGTGTTCCGCCTCGGCGGCTCGGGCGGGGCCGGCGGCATGACCCGGCTGCTGCTGACGGGCTACGCGGTCGGGTCGATCCTGGCGGCTCTGCTGACGATGGCGATGTACGTGTCGGGGACGAACCTGCGGGCGATCTTCTCGTTCCTGCTCGGCGGGCTCGCCGGGGCGTCGTGGGAACGCTTGGCGCTGGCCGCCCCGCTGATCCTCGGGGCGTCCTTCCTGATCGCCCTTCGGGCGCGCTCACTCGACGGGCTGCTGCTCGGCGACGACGCCGCCAGCCATCTCGGCGTGGACGTCCGACGTGAGCGGGGGATCCTGCTCGTTCTGGCGACGATGGCGACAGCGGCGGCCGTCGCGATCACCGGGCTCATCGGGTTCGTCGGGCTCGTCGTCCCGCATGTCGTCCGGTTGCTGGTCGGGGCGTCAGCGCGGCGGGTCGTGCCCATCTCGGCCATCGTCGGGGCCGTCCTGCTGACGCTCGCGGACCTCGTCGCCAGGCTGCTCGGCGACGTGCCGGTCGGCGTCGTGATGGCCATCCTCGGGGCGCCGTTCTTCCTGGTCCTCCTGCGCCAGACGCGCACGGGGTACGAGCTGTGAGCGCGATCCTGGCCGCTCGATGGCGTCACCGTCGCATTCGGTGAGCGGACGATCGTGAGCGACGCCAGCCTGTCGCTGCGGGCCGGCGAACGGGTCGCCCTGGTCGGGCCGAACGGCGCGGGCAAGTCGACGCTGCTCCGGGTGTTGACCGGGGTCCTCGAGCCGCGCGCGGGCGTCGTCTCGCTCTTCGGCGAGCCGATCCGGACGATCGACCGCAAGCGTATCGCGCGTATCGATCGCGGTCGTGCCCGAGCTCGCCCAGCTCCCGTTCGCGATGACGGTTCGCGAGGTGGTCGGCCTCGGGCGCCTCCCGCACGACCCGCCGCTGAGCGGCCCGCGCCAGGTCGACGAGGACGCGGTCGACGCCGCGATCGAGCGGGTCGGTGTCGGCCATCTTGCCGACCGCGACGCGCGCCGCCTGTCGATGGGGGAGCGGCAGCTCGTGTTCGTCGCCATCGCGCTTGCCCAGGCGGCCCCGATCCTGGTCCTCGACGAGCCGACGGCGCATCTCGACATCCGCCACCAGGTCGACGTCATGCAGCTGCTGGTCGACCTCAACGAGCGCGACGGTGCGACGATCGTGGCCGTCCTCCACGACCTCGCCCTCGCCGCCAACTTCTTCCCGCGCGTCGCGCTCATGCGCGCCGGCCGCATCGTCGCGGACGGTCCGCCGGCCGAGACGCTCGATGCCGGCCACATCCGCGGGGTGTTCGGGGTCGACCCGGCGCTGGTGCGATTGCCCCTGGGAGCGGTCTGACCGTGAACGTCCATCGCCTCCCGCCTCGTCCCGGAGCAGAGCGCCCGGTCGCCGATCCACCTCGGCGGGACGCTCCAGGCCGCGTTCGCGCTGCTGACCCGGCTGCCCGTCCACCCCGGCGACGAGATGGTGAGCGGCGCGGCGGCGTTCCCGATCGTGGGCGTGCTCGTCGGGGCCGTGGGTGCGGTGCCGATCCTGCTCGGCGGCAGCCTGGAGCCCGTCGTCGCGAGCCTGCTGGCGATCGCGGCGATGACCGTGCTCACCGGCGCCCTTCATCTGGACGGGCTGGCCGACACAGCGGACGCACTGCTCGCGCCGGACCCGTCGACCGCCGAGCGTGCCCGCAAGGACCCCGCGGTCGGGCCGGGCGGCGCCGTCGCGCTCATCCTGGTGCTCGGGACCGAGGTCGCGGCGCTCGCGAGCCTCGTGGCCTCCGGCGGCCGGCCGATCGCGGCAGCGACCCTGGTCGTGGCGGCGGTGGTCGGCCGGACGCTGCCGGTCGTGGCAGTCGCGCTGGCCCGAGAGAAGGCCGAGAGCGGCGGTTTCGGTGGCTGGTTCGCGGCCCGCGTCAGCTCGGCTGATGTCGCTGTCGCGGTCGTGCTCGCGACGCTCGTGACCGCGGCCCTCGGCCTCCTCGCGGCGTCGCCCGCGGTCGTCGTCGGTGGCCTGATGGGGGCGGGTGCCGGGCTGGTCATCGCCGGTGTGATCGTGAGCGGCCGTCGGCAGCTCGACGGCGATGGGATGGGCGCGATCATCGAGCTGACGGTGGCCGCGATCCTGGTGGCCGCGGCGTTCGCGTCGTCGGTGGCCGGATGATCGGGCGACGACATGGCTGAGCCCTTGGTCCTGGCGCTCGGCGGCACGCGCAGCGGCAAGAGCCGGTTCGGGCTGGCCGCCGCGGAGCGACTGGCCGGCGAGGGCGGTCGCGCCTGGTTCCTGGCCACCGCGTGGCCGGGCGACCCCGAGCTCGACGATCGGATCGCGCGCCATCGCGCGGCCCGCCCGGCGTCGTGGCCGACCATCGACGTCGGCGTGGACCTGGTCAGCGCGTTGGCGCAGACGACGCCGGACGAGACGGTGCTGATCGACGGCTTCACGCTCTGGCTGAGCACCCTGCTCGGGGACGATGTCCCGGCCATCGACCCGATCCTCGACGGGCCGGTCGCCGCCGCCCTGGCGGCCATCGACGACCGACCCGGTCCGGTCGTCGTCGTGAGCGACGAGGTGGGCTCCGGGATCGTGCCGATGCACGCCGGCGCGCGTGCCTACCGCGACCTGGTCGGGCTCGCGCACCAGCGGCTGGCCGAGCGGGCCGATGAGGTCCACCTGCTCGTGGCCGGGCTGCCGATCACGCTCAAGGCCGGCAGCCGATGACCGGCCTGCCGCCACCGCCCGGGGCCTCGTCCCCGGCGGAGACCGCGTTGCTCGCCGACCTCGCCACGGTCCGACCCCTCGACACCGACGCGATGGACGCCTGCGCAGCTCATCTCGACCGACTGACAAAACCGCCGGGGAGCCTCGGGCGGCTCGAGACACTGGCCATCCAGCTGGCCGGTATCTCGGGCCGCCCGGACGGCACCGTCGCTGCCCGGGCGATCGTGGTGGCCGCCGCGGACCATGGGGTCGCACAGCGTGGCGTGTCGGCCTACCCCGCCGAGGTCACCGCCCAGATGGTCGCCAACTTCGTGGCTGGCGGCGCGGCGATCAACGTGCTGGCCGCTGCTGTGGGCGCGCGGGTGGTGGTCGTCGATGCGGGCGTGGCGGGACCGATCCCGGATGTCCCGCCCGATCCGCATCGCGGCGGCCGGCTCGTCAGCGCCCGCGTGCGCCCGGGCACCGCCGACATGACCGAGGGGCCGGCGATGACGCGTGACGAGGCGCTCAGCGCGATCGCCACGGGCCGGCGGGTGATCGCCGAGCTGCGCACCGACGCGACGGGCCTCGACCTGCTCGGGATCGGCGAGATGGGGATCGGCAACACCACGGCCGCGAGCGCGCTGGCGGCGGTCTTCACCGGTGCCGCGGTCGACGCGGTGACCGGCCGCGGGACCGGCATCGACGACGCCGGACGCGAGCGGAAGGTCGCGGCGATCGAGACGGCTCTCGCCGTCAACGCACCCGACCCGGCCGACCCGCTCGGCGTCCTCGCCGCGGTCGGCGGGCTCGAGATCGCGGTGCTCGTCGGCGCGATCGTGGAGGCGGCCCTGGCGGGCGTCCCGGTCGTGCTCGATGGCTTCATCAGCACGTCGGCGGCACTCGTCGCTGTCGCCCTCGAGCCGCGCCTCGGTCCGCGGCTCATCGCCGGGCCATCGCTCGACCGAGCCCGGCCACCGGATCGTCCTCGACCACCTTGGCCTGAGCCCCGATCCTCGAGCTCGACCTGCGGCTCGGGGAGGCGTCGGGCGCCGCGCTGGCGATGGGGGTGATCGTGGCCGCCGCGGCCATCCGCGACGAGATGGCGACCTTCGACTCCGCGGGGATCGACGGCCCGGCGTGACGACGATCGTCCTGGTCCGTCACGCCGCGACCGACTTCTCCGGACGGCGCTACAGCGGCCGCGGCGACCCGCCACTGTCGGCGGACGGCCGGCGCGAGGCCGAGGCCCTGGCCGAGCGACTCGAGACGATGCTGCCGGCGGGCGTCCGGATCGTCACCAGCCCGAGCCGGCGCGCCCACGACACGGCGGCGATCCTGGCCACCCGCCTCGCCCCGGCCGTCATCGACGTCGACGAGCGCTGGATGGAAACGGACGTCGGCGAAGCCGAGGGCCTGACCTTCGACGAGGTGGCAGCCCGATACCCGGACCTTGCGGCTCGGCTGGCCTCAGGTGACGCCGAGATCGACTGGCCGGGCGGCGAGACCGCATCGGCACTCTCGGAGCGGGTCGCCGGGGCGTGGGCCGCCCTGCTCGCCGACCGTGGCCCGACGGTCGTCGTGTCCCACGCCGGGACGCTCCGCATCGCACAGGCGCTGGCGACCGGTCGCCCACCGATCGACGTCCCGTTCCCGGGTACGGCCGAGGCGGTCTTCATCGAGGTCGACGGCGCCGTCCCAGCCTCGGGCCGAGCTCCGGCCCGACTGTGCATCAGCGAGGGCTGAACGCCGCCTCGACCAGACGCGCGATGGCGTCGACGGTCGCCGGGCCGTCGCCGTTGTCGAGGTTGACCGCGGTCGCGCCGAAACCGACGACCGGGATCGCGGACGCCAGGATCCCGACGACCGCCAGCGCCGTCTCGAGCGCGAGCCCGTCGGGCTCGGGCATCGTCAGCGCCCAGCCGGCTGCCGCGTCGAGGCAGTCCATGTCGAACGCGATGTAGAGGCCGTCGACTCGCGTCGCGACGGCGGCCGCCCAGCCGGCGACGGCGGCTTGCCCCGCGTCGGTCGCCAGCATCCCGGTCCCGAAGTGCGCGATGCGCGAGGCGGCCAGCATCCGCCATTCGGTCTCGTCGAGGACGTGCCCGCCGAACAGGGCCGCGTCCTGCTCCATGACCGTCGGTCCGTCGACTGCGGCGACGAGGTCGGGATCGCCGCGTCCGCACAGCATCGCGAACGGCATCCCGAAGACGTTCCCCGACGGCGTGGTGTCTGGCGTGTTGAAGTCGCCGTGCGCGTCGAACCACGCGATCGCGAGGCGAGCGGACGGCCGGGCGGCCTTGAGGCCGGCCATGGCGCCGGCGTTGGCCGTGCAGTCGCCACCGAGGACGAGCAGGCGGGCCGCCCCGGGCGCATCAGGCCGCCCACGGCCGCGCCTGCGAGCGACGCCACGACGAGGTCGCGTTCGCGCGGCAGGAAGTCGCAGATCGCCGATCGGTTCTTCGCGCGCCGGTCGTCGTCGGCCACGAAGCCCGGCTCGATCGCCAGGTCACCGGCGTCGCGCAGGTCCACGCCGGCGAGCCCGGGGCGCGCTCGCAGCCCGTCGAGCAACCCGAGGTCGCGCAGCCCGGCCGGCGTCCGTTCCATCCCCGGCAGATGGCCGCCGAGTGCCGTGGGGACCCCGACGATCGCGATCGGTCCGTGCATCCCGGGCATGGTGCCGCATCATGGCGCCGTGCGCATCGACGAGTTCGCCCTGGAGCGCTACTTCGCCCGCTGGGAGTTCTCGGCCGACCACCTGCTCTGCGCGTCGGACGTCGAGGGCTACCCGATGGCGGAACTGCTCGACCTGGCGGAGCCAGAGACGCGGGCGCTGTGGGACGGGCTCCGCCTCGGCTACACCGAATCGACCGGCCACCCGCTCCTTCGGGCCGAGATCGCGTCGCTGTACGACACCATCGGACCCGACGACGTCCTGACCTTCGCCGGCGCCGAGGAGGCTGTCTTCTGCCTGATGAACGTCCTGCTCGGGCCGGGCGACCACGCGATCGTGACCTGGCCGGGCTACCAGAGCCTGTACGAGGTCGGCCGGGCGGCCGGCGCCGACGATCACGCTCCACGAGCTGCGCGAGCCGGCCGGCTGGGCGCTCGACCTCGACCTGCTGCGCAGACAGGTCACGCCGGCGACCCGGCTGATCGTCGTCAACGCCCCGCACAACCCGACCGGGATGCTGCCCGACCGAGCCACGTTCGACGAGCTGGTGGCGATCGCGGCAGAGTCGGGCGCCTTCCTGCTCCTCGATGAGGTCTACCGCGGCCTGGAGTTCGATCCGGCCGACCGCCTGCCGGCCGGCGCCGACGCGTTGCCGTCGGGCATCTCGCTGGGCGTGATGTCGAAGGCCTATGCCCTGGCGGGTCTGCGGATCGGCTGGCTGGCCACCCGCGATCGCGAGCTGCTGCGGCGTCTGGCCGGGTTCAAGGACTACACGACGATCTGCTCATCCGCGCCATCGGAGATCCTGGCGATCATCGCGTTGCGTGCCCGCGACCGGGTGCTCGACCGCTCCCGCGCGATCATCGCCGCGAACCTCGAGCGCGTCGACGCGTTCTTCGACGACTGGGCCGACCGGTTCAGCTGGGTCCGCCCGCGGGCCGGCTCGATCGGCTTCCCGCGGCTGACCGTGCCCGGGATCTGGATCGACGATTGGGCGGCCGGGCTGGTCGAGGAGACCGGCGTCCTCCTGCTGCCCGGTTCGCAGTTCGGGTTCCCGGGCAACCATTTCCGGCTCGGCTTCGGCCGGAGCGACCTGCCCGAGGCGATCGATCGGCTCGAGGGGTACGCGGAGAAGACCCTCCGCTGAACGTCAGCCGGTCACCAGCTGACGGTGACGTGGACGGCGCCGCTCGACAGCGGGGCCAGGCGACGGAACGCGTCGCTGTACAGGTCGATGAGGTGCCCGTTCCCACAGGCGCACCAGTCGATGAGCTTGACCGCGATGCAGGACCCGCCGCCACAGACACGGACGATCCGGCCACGCCACGATCCGACGCGCAGCCCCGGCCCGGCCGCCGCGTACATGCCGCCTGGGTAGCCCGAGGCGCAGACGCTGCTGCCGGTCTTGCAGTACCAGGTCGCCGGGCCGGACCGGCTGTGGCCGGTCGAGCCGGCCCGGAAGGTCGGGCGCAGGACCTTGGGGATCACGCGAGCTTTCGCCGCCGCGTGCGGTGTCGGGCGGATCGTGAGCGGCGCGGCCGCGTGCGTGAAGTCTGCGATCGGTTCGCCGGCAGGAGGGCGCAGGGCGGCTTCCGCGGCGGTCGTCAACGACGGCGCTGCGATCGGCGCAGGCGCCAGCACGATCGCGTGGAAGTCCGCGGAGGTGAGGGTCCTGGGTGGGCTGGGCGGTCGAGCGGTCGCGACGTTCGCGGCAAAGAAGAAGGTCGCGTTCAGGCAGAAGAGGGCCAGAGCGACCGCTCGCCGACGCGTCAGCTAGGGGCGCCCACGACGATCAGAACGTCGGGACGCCGGCGTGCGGTGTTGGGCATCAGATCGAAGATGGTCGCCGCCCAGGGGTCACAGGCGGGCGGTACGGTGCGGTCCGGTGCGTTGCAGGGAGGTGACAGGGCCATATCAGACCCCGTGGCTCAGGTGCGCTTGCGCTCCAGGTCCAGGAACGGGAGCGCCACGACCGACGCCGCGACCCGGCCACGCCGTCCCTCGACGGTCCATTCGACCGCGAGCGTCGTCCCGAGCGCCTCGTACTGCGGCGGCACGGACGCGAGCGCGATGGCCTGCTTGAGGATCGGACTCCAGCCGTGGCTGGTCGCCCGGCCGACCTGCCGGCCCGCTGCGAACACCGGGACAGGCGACCGATCCACGCTCGGGCTGATGGCCGGCGGCAGTCCCTGCGCGTCGTACAGCCCTTCGATGTCGTACCAGTCGAGCTGCAGCCCGACGAGCCGGCGAGCCGGACCACCGGCTCGCGCCTCGCGCTCGAGCGCCAGGCGGCCGACGAAGTCGCCCTTGTCGAAGCTGACGAGCCGCCCCAGGCCGATCTCGCCCGGCGAGTAGTTCTGCTCCGGATTCATGGCGTGCCGAGCCGAGGTGTAGTCGACCTCGAGGAGGATCAGTCCCGCCTCGAGGCGAACGACGTCGAGGGCGAGCATCCCGGCCGGCCGGATCGCGTATGCGGCACCCGCGGCGATCAGCGCGTCCCACACCTTCACTGCGCCGGCGGCCGGGATCCACAGCTCGTAGCCGAGATCGCCGGTGTAGCCGGTCCGCGACACGTCGACGGCGACCTTGCCGACCTTGGACGGACGGCGTCTGAAGTAGCGCAGGTCCGCGAAGGACTCGCCGGTCGCGTCCTCGAGGATCGCGCGTGCCAGGGGGCCCTGGAGGGCGAGGGCGGCCGTCGCCTCGGTCTCCTCGTCGATCGTGACGTCCAGCCCGGCGCTGTTCTGTCGCAGCCAGCGGAGCTGCGGGTCGGCCGCCGTCCAGCGGAACCGCTGCTCGTCGAGCCGGTGGATCGTGCCGTCGTCCACGACCTTGCCGTGCTCGTCGCACCACGGCGTGTAGATCACGCCCCCGACCGGCAGCTTCGTCGCGTCGCGGGTGACCACGCGGTCGACCAGCCGGAGCGCGTCGGGCCCCGACACGATGTACTTGTACAGCGGTGACACGTCGATGAGCGCCGCCGCCTCGCGGATCGCGTTGTACTCGATGTCGTGCGCGTCGGCGTAGACGCTCGAGGCGTAGTAGCCCGACCACTCGCGCCACTGCATCTTGCGGTTGAGCGGCGAGGTGCGTGGATGGAACGGCGTCCCGACGCTCACGTGCCGGCTGGCCTCCGTGCGGATGAGGTCGCCAGTATGCCGGGTCGGACCGAGCCGTCGCGCCACGGCGGCCGGGCAAACAGGTCGAGCACCGACCGGGCGGCTAGACTCTCCATCCTCCCCTGGAGTCCCGTTCGAATGCACGGAGGGCGTCTTCCTTTGGCCCAGTCGTACGACGCCGTCGTCATCGGTGGCGGCCACAACGGCCTCGTCAGCGCCGCCTACCTGGCCCGCGCCGGCCTCAAGACGCTCGTCCTCGAGCAGCGCCCGGTCCTCGGCGGCGCGGCCGTCACCGAGGAGCTCTTCCCGGGCTTCCGCTTCTCGGTCTTCTCGTACGTCGTCAGCCTGCTGCGGCCCGAGATCATCCGCGACCTGCAGCTGCCGAAGCATGGGCTCGACATCCTGCCGCTCGACGGGACGTTCACGCCGCTGCGCAAGGGCGACGGCCCCAAGGCCGGGCGCGGCTCCAAGGGTGGCGGCGACTACCTGTGGCGAGTCAACGACCACGGCCGGACGATCCGCGAGCTGCGCCGCTGGTCCGCGCTCGATGCCGAGGCGTACGAGGAGTACGGCCAGCTGATGGTCGAGATGGCCCGCTTCATCAAGCCGATCCTGGCCATCACCCCGCCCGACCTGACCAGCCGCGACCCCCGCCCGCTGCTGCCGCTGGCCGGTCTCGCACGGCGCTTCCAGTCGCTGCCCGAGCGCCAGCAGGCCGTCTTCGTCCAGCTGATGACGATGAGCGCCTCGGACTTCCTCGACCAGTGGTTCGAGACCGACCCGCTCAAGGCGACGATGTCCGCGTCCGGGATCATCGGCACGTACCAGGGCGTCAAGAGCCCGGGCACCGCCTACGTCCTGCTCCACCACTACATGGGCGAGATCGACGGAGCGTTCCGCGCCTGGGGGATCCCCAAGGGCGGCACCGGCGGGGTCAGCAACGCGATCGGGAACGCGGCCCGCGCCCTCGGCGCCGAGATCCGGACGGATGCGCCGGTCGCCAGCGTCATCGTCAAGGGTGGCCGCGCCGTCGGCGTCGCGCTCGAGTCGGGCGAGGAGATCCACGCCGACTCGATCCTGTCCTCGCTGGACGCGCACCGGACGTTCCTGGGCCTGCTCGAGGCGGGGACGCTCGAGCCGGCGTTCGAGGAGGAGGTCCGCCGCTTCAAGTTCCGCGGCTCGTCCGGCAAGGTCAACCTCGCGGTCGACCGGCTGCCCGACTTCAGCTGCCTGCCCGGGCGTCGGCGAGCACCTGCGCGGCGCGATCAGCTTCAGCCCGTCGATCGACGAGATGGAGACGCGCCTACGACGACGCGAAGTACGGCCACTTCTCGCGCAAGCCGTACATCGACATGATCATCCCGACCCTGGTCGACCCGACGATGGCGCCGCCCGGCAAGCACGTCATCAGCTGCTTCGTCCAGTACGCGCCGTACAAGCTCGCGCCCGAGCTCGGGACCTGGGACGACCAGCGCGAGGCGTTCGGCGACGCGGTCGTCGACCGGATCTCGGAGTTCGCGCCGGGGTTCCGCGACAGCATCCTGTTCCGCAACGTGCAGACCCCGCTCGACATCGAGCGCACGACCGGGCTGACCGAGGGGAACATCTTCCAGGGCGAGCTGTCGCTCGAGCAGCTGTTCTTCAACCGGCCGGTCCCCGGCTACGCCCGCTTCCGGACGCCGGTCCGCGACCTGTGGCTGTGCGGGTCGGCGACCCATCCGGGTGGCGGGATCATGGGCGCGAACGGGCGGATCGCCGCGCTCGAGGTCCTGCGGGCGCGCGGCCGGAAGGCGGCCTAGGCGGTGGCATCCGCGATGCGTGCCACGGCGCCGTACGACGCGATCGTCGATCGGGGGCGGCCACAACGGCCTCGTGACTGCGGCCTACCTCGGCAAGGCCGGGCTGCGGACGATCGTGCTCGAGCGGCGCGGGACCCTCGGCGGCGCGGCCGGCACGTCCGAGCTCGCGCCCGGGGCGCGGGTCCCGACCCTGGCCCATACCGTCGGGCGGCTGCGGCCGTCGGTCGTCCGCGACCTCGACCTGAAGCGCCACGGCCTGTCGCTGGTCGGACCGGACGTGCGCGTCTTCGCGCCGGGCCAGGACGGCGACGCTGTCGTGCTGTGGGGCGACGTCGCGAAGACCGCCGATGGGCTGCGCTCCCGATCCGCCGCGGACGCCGACCGCTATCCCGCCTTCGACCGGCTGGTCCGGGCGCTGTCGGGCTTCCTGGGCGAGCTGGCCGGCCAGGCGCCGCCGGACATCTCCTCACCTGGCCTCGGCGACGCGCTGGCGGGGCTGCGTCTCGGGCGCACGTTCCGTGGCCTCGGGCGCGACGACGGCCGGACGATCACCCGCGTCCTGCCGATGGCGATCGCCGACTTCGTCGCCGAATCCTTCGACACCGACGCGGTCCGGGCGGCCATCGCCTGGCGCGGCGTCCAGTACACCGCCATGGGCCCGTGGTCCGCCGGAACGACCGCGGTCCTGCTCATCGATTCGGCCGGGAACGACGGGGGAGCGGCCGGCCAGACCGTCTTCGCGCGGGGCGGTCCCGGGGCGCTCGTCGCCGCGCTGGAGAGCGCGGCGCGGGAGGCCGGGGTCGAGATCCGGACCGGCGCCGAGGTCGTGGCGATCACCTCGCGCGACGGGCGCGCGACCGGTGTGGCGCTGGCGTCCGGCGAGGAGATCACCGCCCGGGCCGTCGTCGCCGGCATCGACCCGAAGCAGGCCCTGACCCGCCTGGCAGACCCGGTCGCCGTCGGTCCGAGCATGCTCTGGCGAGCCGGCAACATCCGGACGCCCGGCACGGTCGCCAAGGTCAACCTCGTGCTCGCCGGTCTGCCGCGCTTCACCGCTGCCGGCGACGAGATGCGACTCGTCCGCGGCCGGATCGTCATCGCGCCCGGCATCGACGCCATGGAACGGGCCCACGATGCGGCCAAGTTCGGCCGGCTGCCCGACGCTCCGATCATGGAGGCGACCATCCCGTCGCTGGCCGACCCGTCGCTGGTCGATGGCGCGGCGCCCGGGACCCACGTCATGAGCGTCATCGTCCAGGCGGTGCCGTACGCGCTCCGCGACCGAGGTTGGGACGATGCCCGCGAGGAGCTCGGCGACCTGGTCGTCCGTGCGCTCGACGACCACGCGCCTGGTCTCGCCGGGCTGGTCACTGGACGCCAGGTCCTGACCCCGCTCGACCTCGAGCGCGACTACGGCCTGACCGGCGGCCACCCGATGCACGGCGAGCAGGGCCTCGACCAGTTCTTCCTGTGGCGCCCGCTGCTCGGCCACGCCCGTTACCGGCTCGTGCTGGACGGGCTGTACCTGGCGGGGGCCGGATCGCACCCGGGCGGCGGGATCACCGGGCAGAACGGCCAGAACGCTGCGCGCGAGATCGTCGGCGACCTGCGGAAGCGGCGCCGCTAGGGTTCCGAGAAGTATCGCGGCGGCCGGTCGTTTCGGCTATGCGTGTGGACTGCATCACGGTCACGGGAATGTGCCGCCCACGTGTATCACCGACGACGGTGACCGGCTGGAGACAATCCCGACCGGCGATGGTACGCGCGTAACTCGGTGGACGGACGTTCGGGCGCCTCGGTCGAGGGTGCCTTGGGCTCCTCGGGCGGGTCGGCCTATCTTCGGGTCGGCCCTCGGGAGACGGCGGTATGCCATCATCGGCCGGTGGGTGGCGGCAGCGGGCAGAACGAGCCCATCGTGCTCGATGACGCGCAGCAGACGTCCGCTCTCGAGCGCGTCGTCTTCTTCAGCGACGCGGTCTTCGCGATCGCCATCACCCTGCTCGTCATCGACCTGCGGGTCCCGGATCTGCCGGCCGATGCATCGAATCAGGCAGTGGCCCAGGCCATCCTGGACCTTGCGCCGCGGTACGTGGCGTTCTTCGTGAGCTTCGCGGTCATCGGCGCGTATTGGCTGACCCATTGGCGCCGGTTCCAACTGATCCGACGCGTGAATCAACGTCTCGTGATCGTCAATCTCGCGCTTCTGGGGTCTGTCGCATTCATCCCGTTCCCGACGGCTTTGATCGCCCAGTTCGGGGATCCGGTGACGACCGCGATCTACGCGTTGTCGATCACCGCGACTGGTCTGCTCAGCGGCGCTGAGTGGCTGTACGCCGAACATGCCGGGCTCATCGATCCGCGCTTGTCGAAACCCACGATCCGGCATTACCTCGTGCGTGGACTGGTCGTTCCGGGAGTGTTCCTGGCCTCACTCGTGGTCCTCGTCCTGTTCGGAGCCCGCGCGTCCCAGATCTCGTGGCTTGCGATCCCGCTTGTCCAGCTCGCGGTCGAACGGATCTACGGTCGCGAGGCGTCGATCGCCTTCTGAGCGACGGCGCGTCAGTCGCCGCTCCCGGGATCCACGGCCTCGGGCGCAGGGGGCAACTGCCAATCCCACGTGCGCAGTCGCTTGAGCAGTCGCCGGCCAGTCAGGTCAAGGTGGATCGGGGTGACCGCGATCCGCCGGTTGACGACCGCGTGGAAGTCGGTCCCCTCCACGGCCAGGCCGGACGGCGGCGGGCCGCCGATCCAGAAGTAGGGGATGCCGCGCGGGTCCTGGCGCTCGATGAGCTGGTCCTGGTAGACGCGCTTGCCGAGGCGGGTGATCTCGACCCCGTCGAACTCCTCGGGCGCGACCGCAGGCACGTTGACGTTGATCAGCTCGCCCGGCGACAGCCCGTGCTCGAGGATGTTGCGGGCCACCGCGGTCGCGGCCCGGCCGGCGAGCTCGAAGTCGGGATGCGCGTAGTACTCCTGCGAGATCGCGAATGCCGGGCAGTTGTTGATGACCGCCTCCATCGCCGCGCTGACCGTTCCCGAGTAGGTGATGTCGTCGCCGAGGTTGGCGCCGTAGTTGATGCCGGCCGCGACGAGGTCGAAGCCGTGACCGAAGTAGCCGAGGAAGGCGAGGCTGACCGCGTCGGTCGGCGACCCGTCGACCGAGTACGCGATCGAGCCGTCGGCCAGCACACGCTCGCGGACGCGGAGCGGGCGCATCAGCGTCTTCTGGTGGCCGACCGCGCTCTGGTTGGTGTCCGGGGCGACGACCGTTACCTCGCCCATCCCATCGAGCGCCTGCTTGAGCGCGAGCAGGCCGCGCGACTCGACGCCGTCGTCGTTGGTGACCAGGATCCGCGGCTTCGACGTCCACTCGCCGAGCGGCCGGGCGTTGACCCGCAGCGCTCGTGGGCCGCCGCGTGCCGCACCGCCCGCCAGCGGCTCGCCGCGTTCCTTGTCGACGTCGCGTCGCTCGGTCCGGGCGCGCTCGCGGGTCATGTCCATCTCGGGCGCCTCGGTCCGGCGCTCCGGGGGATCGCCTCCTTCGTCGCTCACGTCACGGCGTGGGCGGACGCGGAGTCGGGCTCATCGTCGCCGGGCTCGCCGATGTCGGCGGCGCTGCCGGGCGTCGGCTCACGGGGGATCCTGACCGGGCGGCCATCACGTTCCTCGAGGCGGCGCGCCGCACGTCCCGCGACCGACCGGTCGCCCGAGGTGCGATGCAGGAACTCGAGGATGAGTGCCGAGCAGACGGCCGCGATCGGGATGCCGAAGATGGCGCCCGGGGATGCCCGCGATGCGGCCGCCGATGAGGACCGAGCCGAGGACCACGATCGGGTGGATGCCGACGGCGCCCTGCATGATCCGCGGCTGGAGCACGTTCATGACCACGAACCAGCCGGCGCCCATCAGGATGATCGCCGGGCAAGGTCGACTCGGGCTGCAGGACGAGGGCGACGATGACGACCGGCGCCCACGACACGAACGGGCCGAAGAACGGGATCATCTGGAGCAGGCCGGACGCCACCGATGTCAGCGCCGCGAGGGGCAGCATCAGGATGAGGTTGGTGCCGAGCGCGATCAGGAAGTAGACGGCGCCCATCAGTGCCTGCCCGCGCAGGAAGCCGCCGAACGAGCGCGACACGGCGACCTCGACCAGCCGCGCCTCCTCGGCATAGGCCGGCGGCACGATCCGGAACAGGAAGGTCAGCACCGCGTCGCGGTCGAGGACCATGTAGATCGACAGGAAGAAGACGATCAGCAGGGTGCCGACGACGCTCAGGCTCGCGACCGCGATCTGCTGCAGCGGCTGGACGAGCGCGGCGGCGATCTGGTCGAGGTTGCCGAGGGCGGCCTCGGCCTGGGCGACCAGGTCGATCTGGTTGAGCCCGATCGAGTCGAGCCATTGCTGCCACGGCGCGAGGATCGTCGGCAGGTTCGCCTTGATGTCCGGGATCTGCGCCGCGAACTGGGCGATCGAGGTCGCCAGGGCCCCGGCCGCCACGACGACGACGAGCACGAGGACGACCACGACCGCGCCGTAGACGAGGACCGTCGCCACGGCGCGCGGCAGGCGCGGGATCATGTTCACGATCCCGGTCACGATCGGGCTGATGATGAACGCCAGCAGCCAGGCCAGGAAGAAGGTCAGCAGGATGTCGCCGAAGTAGAAGAACAGCAGCGACAGCTGGCTGACGATGCCGAAGAAGAGGAAGACGACGCCGAGGATGAGCAGCGCGCTCAGCAGGCGTCGTTCCCGCGTTCCCGACCCGATGTTCAGCATGGCATCAGCGCAGGCCCATCTTCTCCCGTACCTCGGCCATCGTCGCCTCGGCGATCGGCCGGATCCGCTCGGCGCCGGCCGCCAGGATCTCGTCCACCAGCCCGGGCGTGTCCATCAGCTCGGCGTAACGCTCGCGGGCCTCAGCGTAGCGGGCGATGATCCGGTCGGCCAACAGCTTCTTCATGTCGACGCAGCCGGTCCGCGCGGTCCGCTCGCCCTCCCACAGGCTCTCGTAGTCGTCGCCGAACGACGGCTGGAGCTGGCAGACGTTGCAGACCTCGGGGCGGCCCGGGTCGCTGCGCAGGATCCGCTGCGTGTCGGTGACCATCGACATGACCTGCTTCCGGATCAGCTCGGGCGAGCCGAGGATGTCGATGGTGTTGCCGATCGACTTGCTCATCTTCCGGACGCCGTCGGTGCCGAGGACGGTCGGCGACTCGGTGTAGACGGCCTCGGGCTCCGGGAACGTGTGCCCGTAGCGATGGTTGAAGGCGCGCACGATCTCGCGGGTCAGCTCCAGGTGGGCCGCCTGGTCCTTGCCGACCGGCACCAGCGACGCCTTGTAGATGACGATGTCGGCGGCCTGCAGGACCGGGTAGGTCAGCAGCCCGTGGTTGACGTCGTTGGGCTGCTGCTCGCGCTTCTCCTTGTAGGTCGGGGTCCGCTCCAGCCACGAGACGGGCGTCACGGTGGTGAGCAGCCAGGCGAGCTCGGTGACCTCCGGGCGATGGCTCTGGACGAACAGCGTGCACTGCTCGGGATCGAGCCCGAGGGCGAGCAGCGAGGCGGCCATCTCGCGCGTCCGCTGGCGGAGCACGTCGCCGTCGTGCGTGCTCGTCAGGGCGTGGTAGTCGACGATGCAGTAGATCGCCTCGTACTCGCTCTGGAGCCGGACGTAGTTGCGGATCGCGCCCAGGTCGTTGCCGAGGTGGACGACGCCCGACGGCTGGATCCCGGAGAACGTGCGCGGCCGCGCCGCCGGCGCCTCGACCGAGGCGGGCACGGGCGCCGAAGCGAGGTCGGTCGTCATGGCACGCGAGTGTAGCCGACGGCACTCACCCGGCGGTCGCGCAAGCCGGTCGGCTACCATTCGGCGGATGTCGCGACCCGTACGGCCCCGGTCATGAGCGGCAGCCCGCTGCGCGTCGCGGTCCTCGGCGCGGGGACGGTCGGGCGCGAGGTCGTCGCACGCCCTGCTCGAGCGACCCGCCGAGCTCCGCTCCGGCGACGGCAGGCCCCTCGTGCTCAGCGCCGTCGCGGTCCGCGACGTCGAACGCGCGGTCGCGGCCGGCGTTCCGGCCGCGATGGTCTCGGACGCGCCGGCCCACCTGGTGGCCGACCCCGAGGTCGACGTCGTCGTCGAGCTGATGGGCGGCGACGAGCCGGCCCACACGCTGATCGCCGCGGCCCTGGCGATGGGCAAGAGCGTCGTCACCGCCAACAAGCACGTCGTCGCCCACCACGGCGCCGGAGCTCGAGGCGGTCGCCCGGCGGACCGGCGGCGGCGCTGCGCTTCGAGGCAGCGGTCGGTGGCGGGATCCCCGTCCTTGGGCCGCTCGCCGGCCGACCTCGCGGCGAACCGCATCGAGCGCGTCCGCGGCATCGTGAACGGCACGACCAACTTCATCCTGACCGCGATGACCGATCCGGCCAACCCGCTCGAGTTCGAGGCCGCGCTGGCCGAGGCGCAGCGGCTGGGCTACGCGGAGGCCGATCCGTCGGGTGACGTGGAGGGGCACGACGCGGTCAACAAGCTCGTGATCCTGGCCCGGCTCGCGTTCGACACGTGGCTCGACCCGGCGGCCATCGCCACTCGACCGGACGGTGCGGACGGCCCGGCGGGTCCGGGCATCACCACCGTCAGCCTCGCCGACCAGGAGGACGCGCGGCGAGCCGGCCGGATCATCCGCCTGGTCGCGACCGCGTCCGCCAAGACCCGCGACGCAGACGACGACGGCGACGACGGCGACCGAGAGATCGAGGCGGCCGTCCTGCCGACCGCGCTGCCACTCGAGTCCGCACTCGGCCGGACGGCCGGCGTGCAGAACCGGATCGAGGTCGACGCGGTGCCGGTCGGGCGGGTCGGGTTCGACGGACCGGGCGCGGGCGGGGCGGCGACGTCGAGCGCGGTCCTCGGCGACCTGATCGCGATCGCCCGCGGCGCGGGCTCGACGTGGGCGGCCAGACCGTCGGCCGCTGGGCGCGACCGGCAGCCCGGTCGCCCGTCCCGATCGACCGGTCCTCGATCGCGGCCAGCGGCGTGCGGTATCCGATCGATGACTGAGCGCACGCACGGCCACGGCGCCGGCCGGCGCGCGACCGCGCCTGCTCGAGCGCTACAGGCGCTTCCTGCCGGTCACCGACGCGACCCCGCGACTCACCCTCGGGGAGGGCTTCACCCCGCTCGTCCACGCGCAGCGACTGGGCTCGGCGCTCGGCCTGCGCCGGCTCTACCTGAAGGTCGAGGGCCAGAACCCGACGGGCTCGTTCAAGGACCGCGGGATGGTCCTCGCGGTCGCCAAGGCCGCCGAGGCCGGCGCGCGGGCGATCGTCTGCGCCTCGACCGGCAACACCTCGGCCTCGGCCGCGGCGTATGGCGCGGCCGCCGGGATGGACGTCATCGTGGTCCTGCCGAAGGGCCAGATCGCCTCCGGCAAGCTGCTCCAGGCTCTCATCGCGGGCGCGAGGGTGGTGGCCATCGACGGCAACTTCGACCAGGCGCTGGGCATCGTCCGCGCGCTCGCCGAACAGGACGACCATCCCGTGACGCTGGTCAACTCGGTCAATCCGTTCCGCCTCGACGGCCAGATGACCGCGGCGTTCGAGATCTGCGACGACCTCGGCCAGGCGCCCGACGTGCTGGCCATCCCGGTCGGCAACGCGGGCAACATCACCGCCTACTGGGCCGGCTTCTGCGCCTACGCCGAGGCCGGCATCGTGCGATCTCGGCCCGCGATGTGGGGTTTCCAGGCGGCCGGCGCCGCGCCCATCGTGGTCGGGCACCGGATCGAGCATCCCGAGACCGTGGCGACCGCGATCCGGATCGGCGATCCCGCTTCGTGGGACGAAGGCGGTCGACGCGCGCGACGCCTCGCGCGGGCCGGATCACGGCGGTCACCGACGACGAGATCCTGTCCTCGTACCGGGCGCTGGCGCGGTACGAGGGGATCTTCTGCGAGCCGGCATCGGCCGCCGGGGTCGCGGGCATCACGCGGGCGGCGGCGGCCGGCGAGCTGGACCCGGACGCGACGGTCGTCTGCGTGCTGACCGGCCACGGGCTCAAGGACCCGACGACCGCCGAGCGCCAGGTCCCGCCGTTCCTCGAGGCCGAGCCGACCGTCGGGTCGGTGGCCGTGGCGCTGGGCTGGTAGGGACGGCCATGGACCACTGGCTCGCCGAGCTCGATGGCAGCCGGGTGACCGTCGAGGTGCCCGGCTCGTCGGCGAACCTCGGCGCCGGCTACGACTGCCTCGGGGTGGCCCTGGCGATCACCGAACCGGATCGAGGTCGAGGTCCGCGCCTGGAGCCGCGGCGCGATCGAGCTGACGGTCGAGGGCGAGGGCGGGGACGAGCTGCCCGCGGATCGCGAGAACCGCTTCGTGCGCGGCCTCGAGGCCGTCCTTCGCGAGGCGCGCGGCGAGCTGCCCGAGGGGCTCGGCTGGCGGATCACGATGCAGAACCACATCCCGCTGGCGCGCGGGCTGGGCTCGTCGGCCGCGGCGACCGTCGGGGGCGTGCTGGCCGGGAACGCGTTCGCCGGCGAGCCGCTGTCGACCGCGGAGCTGCTGCGCATCGCCTGCGCGATCGAAGGCCACCCGGACAACGCCGCCGCCGCGCTGCTCGGCGGGTTCGTCGTGTCGGCCGCCTATGACGACGGCGTCGAAGCGATCCGGTTCGACGTCGCCGCGCGACCTGCGCGCCGTGCTGTTCATCCCGGAGATCGCATCTCGGGACCGGCGACATGCGCGCGGCGCTGCCGTCGACCGTGCCGCTGGCGGACGCGGTCGCGAACCTTGGCGCGGTCGCGGTCGGGGTCGCCGGCCTCGCGACCGGGCGCTACGACCTGCTCGACCGGCTCACGGTCGACCGCCTGCACGAGCCGTATCGGGCGGCCGTCTATCCGCAGCTCCCCGGATGATCGAGGCGGCCCGCTCGGCCGGCGCCATCGGGGCATGCCTGTCCGGGCGCCGGTTCGACGATCCTCGCGTTCACCGACTCGATGGCCGGGATCACCCGGATCGAGGCCGCCTTCTTCGCCGCCGCCGCCGACGCCGACCTCGACGGGCGCGTCCTGGTGGTCGAGCCACGCAACACCGGCGCGCGGGTGGCCGCCCGGAGCTGACGCGTCTCGTCGACGGCGTGGCCACCATCGCCCGGCCGATCAGGGCGTGTGCGCCGCCACGAACGCGAGGACCTCGTCCCATGCCGCGGCGCTCGCGTCGGCGAACTCGGCCGCCTTGCGGTCGAAGAAGCTGTGCGGGGCGTCCGGGTAGGTCACGATCCGATGGTCGACGCCGGCCGCCGACAGGGCCGCGTCGAAGGCGGCGACCGCGTCGGCGTCTGATGGCCTGGTCGGCGCCCCCGAAGATCCCGAGCACCGGCGCCCCGAACTGCGACACGACGTCGACCGGCGCCGGGGCGTCGTTGCGCCACGGCCCGATGAGCGTCCCATACATCCCCATCACGCCCGCCAGCGGCAGCCCGAGGGTCGCGGCCAGGAACGACATCCGGCCGCCCATGCAGAACCCGAGGGTGAAGACCGCGCGCGGCGCCGGCCGGTCCTCGTCGGGCGAACCGATCTCCTCGACCCCGGCCACGATGTCGGCCGAGATGCCGGCCCAGGTCGTCTGGGCCACCTCGGGCATGTGGTCGAAGTCGTCGCCGCGGGGCTCGGGACCGGCCGTCCGGCCGAACCAGTCGATCGCGAGCGCGTCGACCCCGCGCTCGGCGAAACGCAGCGCGAGCTCCTCGTAGTACGGGTGCAGCCCGCGCACGTCGGGCAGGATCACGACCGCGGCGCCGTTCGGCTCGGCAGCCCGCGCCCGGAACGCCGCGAACCGGTTGCGATCCGCGGCGGTCAGGATCAGCCGCGACTGGTCGAGCGAGCCGCCCGCGATCGGGCGCGATCGGCGGGTGGCTGTCGAGATCGAAGCACATGGCGGGCCTCCGGGGGACGTGGACCTGCAATGGTCGCAAATCCGGGGCCGGACCATCGCTCGTGCGCCGGAGGCCACGTGGACAGCCTGTAGAATGCGCTGCCGATGCCAGACCAGCCCACCCCCCTCGTCGTCCAGAAGTTCGGCGGCTCGTCGGTCGCCGACGCGGACCGGATCAAGCGGGTCGCGCGCCGGATCGCGCGCGAACGCGCGGCCGGGAGCGACCTGGTCGTGGTCGTGTCCGCGATGGGCGACACCACCGACGAGCTGCTCGGGCTGGCGGCGGCGCATCACCGACGACCCCGATCCGCGCGAGCTCGACGTCCTGCTCGCGACCGGCGAGCACCAGAGCGCGACCCTCGCTGTCGATGGCGCTCCACGGGCTCGGCGTGCCGGCCATCAGCCTGACCGGGCCGCAGGCCGGCATCACCACCGACGGCCGCTACGGCCGCGCCCGGATCGCCGGCATCGAGCCGCGCCGGGTCCACGCCGAGCTGGCGGCGGGCAAGGTCGTCATCGTCGCGGGGTTCCAGGGCCAGAGCGCGAGCGCGGCGGCCGACGACGAGATCACGACGCTCGGTCGCGGCGGGAGCGACACGACCGCGGTCGCGCTGGCCGCCAGCCTCGGCGCCGACGCGCTGCCAGATCTTCACCGACGTCAAGGGCATCTACACCGCCGATCCGCGGCTGGTCGCCCGCGCTCGCCAGCTGCCGGTCATCGGCTACGAGGAGATGCTCGAGCTCGCCCACCAGGGCGCCCAGGTCATGCAGGTCCGGGCCGTCGAGCTCGGCTGGGTCAACGGCGTCGTCATCGAGGTCCTCAGCTCGTTCGAGGACGCCCCCGGCACGCTGATCAAGGAGGATCCGCTCGTGGAGCAGCGCAACAAGGTCCGCGGGCTGGCGCACGACCGGAACGTCGCCAAGGTCACCATCGTCGCGGTGCCGGACCGGCCGGGCGTCGCGCGGTCGATCTTCGACCCGCTCGCCGAGGCCGGCATCAACGTCGACATGATCGTCCAGAACGTCGGCCACGGCGGCGACGACCGACCTGTCGTTCACGGTCCCGCGGGTCGAGCTGGCGGCCGCCAAGAAGACGCTCGAGCCGATCGTCCGCGAGCTCGACGCGCGCGAGCTGACCACCGACGCGTCGGTCGCCAAGGTGTCGATCGTCGGCGCCGGGCTGCACAACGCGCCCGGCTACGCCGCGCGCATGTTCGGGACGCTCGCCGACGCCGGGGTCAACATCGAGATGATCTCGACGTCCGAGGTCCGGATCACGTGCATGATCGCCGAGGCCGACCTCGAGACCGCGCTGCGCGCGCTGCACGACGCGTTCGAGCTCGAGCGGCCGGAGCCGGTCGACGCCGGCGCCGCGGCGGCCGGATGAGCGATGCGGATCGCCCGCATGACGCCGTTCCTCGCCCGGCGTGAGCACCTGGCGCGCGTCGGTTCGACGAATGACGTCGTGCGCGACTGGCTGGCCGGCGGGACGCCCGGAGGTCTGCCTCGCGGTCGCCGACGAGCAGACCGCGGGTCGCGGTCGGGAGGGTCGGACTGGGTCGCACCGCCCGGCGCGGCGCTGCTGCTGTCGCTCGGGTTCCGGCCCGACCTGGCTGGCGCCCGACGCCGTCTGGCGGCTGGCGGCCGATCGCGTCGCTGGCGATGGCCGAGGCGGCGGAGGCGGTCGCCGGGCTGCCGGCCGGTACCGTCCGCCTCAAGTGGCCGAACGACCTGGTCGTCGCGATGCGCGACGAGAGCGGCCCGGCGGGCGTCCGCAAGCTCGCGCGGCGTCCTCGGCGAGACGACGGCCTCGGGACCGCCGACCCGCGTGCGGTCATCGGTATCGGCATCAACGCCGACTGGGCCGCGGCCGACTTCCCGCGGATCTCGCGGCCACGATGACCTCGCTCCGCGACGTCGGCCGGGCGCCGCATCGACCGACGACGACGCTGCTCGACCGTGTTCGTCGGCGTACCTCGAGCCGCGCATCGACGCCGCTGCGGGCCGGCGCGTTTCGACGGCGCCGCGTGGACCGGCGCGCCAGGTGACGACCGGCCGGCACGGTCCGCCTCGAGACGGCCGGACGGCATGCGAGACCGTCCGCGCGATCGGTGTCGACCCGCGACCGGCGGCGCTGCATCGTGGCCGATCCCGACGACCGCACCGGTGGACCGCGCATCGTCCTCGTCGGCGAGATCATGCACGTCCGGCTGGCCGAACCCGTCGCGGGCGGGGTGTAACGACGATGGCCCGACCGGCATTCTGGAAGGTGGACCGCTCGGAGGAGGGTGGTCCGCGCCTTGGCCACCTCGACCGCGACCGGCGGCTCGTCGAGGCCGCCCAGGCGGACCCGGCCCGCTTCGAGGCCCTCTATCGGAAGTACCTGGCCCAGGTGTACAGCTTCGCGTTCTACGAATTGCACGACCACCACGAGGCGGAGGACGCCACCGAGCGGACGTTCCTCGCCGCGCTGGCGAACCTCGCCCGGTTCGAGGAGCGCGCCCGGCCGGCCGACGGCGAGGGCGCGTCGACCTTCCGGGTCTGGCTCTTCCAGATCGCCCGCAACGTGATCGCCGAGCGGCGACGCCTCGGCCGCCGCCGCCCGGAGGCGCCGTTGGAGGCCGCGGCGACGGTCGCCGCCCCGGTCGACCTCGCAGGGCGAGGTCGAGCGCCACGATGCCGCCCAGGCGGCCTGGGGAGCGGTCGCGCGGCTGCCCGACGACCGCCGGCGTGCGCTGATCCTGCGCTTCGTCGACGAGATGTCGACGGCCGAGATCGCCGGCGTGCTCGGCCGGTCCGAGGGGGCCGTCCGGGTGCTCATCCATCGCGCGCTGCGGAGCGTCGCGCGCGACCTCGACGACCCGGCCCGATGACCGGCGCATTCGCCGGTCGGGACGGCCACGAGGTCGATGCGCTCGTCACCGACCGCTATCTCGAGGCGCTGCTCGACCGCCCACGCCCGCGGCGCGGACCACGGCCCGTCGCCGGCGACCCCGGACGACCCGGTCCGTCGGGCCGCCGACCGGCTGGCGAGCGACCTGCCGCGGTTCCATCCGTCGTTCCGGTTCGAGGAGGCGCTGGCCGCCCGGCTGGCGGAGGCCGCGGCCCGGATGCGCGGCCCGGCCGGCGTCGACGGCGCGTCCGACCCGCTCATCGCGCGTTCCCCGCGGTCCGGCGCGGCGGGCACGCCGCGGCGCGCCCGCCACGGCCGAGCCGTTCGGCCTCGGTCTGGACGCGTGGCCCGACCGGCGGCGACCGTTGCTCATCGGCGGCGCCCTGACCTCGGCCGCGATCTCGTCGCCGGCGCCGTCTACGTCGCCTGGCGGCTCAACCGGCCGGCCGCCGGCCCGATGGCCCGCGCGGCCCGCGCGGTCGCCCGGTCGAGGGCCGATCTGATGCCGATCAAGCTGCCGTCGTTCCGCGCCCGCCGCGACGTCTACCCGGCCGACCTGTGGACCAAGTGCCCGTCGTGCGAGACGATGCTGTTCAACAAGCAGCTCGACAAGGCGATGCGGGTCTGCCCGACCTGCGGCCACCACTTCCGGCTGTCGGCGGCGACCGCGGCTCGCCCAGCTGCTCGATCCCGGGCTCGTGGACCGAGCGCGACGCCGGCCTGCTGTCGGTCGACCCGCTCGGCTTCGTCGACCAGAAGCCCTACCCCGAGCGCCTCGAGGCGGCCCAGACGGCCACCGGCATGCGCGACGCCGCCGTGTGGGGGACCGGCGCGATCGCCGGGCGGCGGGTCGCCATCTGCGTGATGGACTTCGGGTTCATGGGCGGCTCGATGGGCGCGGTCGTCGGCGAGAAGGTGACCCGCGCCGCGGAAGCCGCGCTCGACCTGCGCGTGCCGCTCATCGTGGTCAGCGCGTCGGGCGGCGCTCGGATGCAGGAAGGCACGCTGTCGCTGATGCAGCTGGCCAAGACCCTCGCCGCGCTCGAGCGGCTGCGCGCCGGCGGCGTGCCGTTCCTGTCGATCCTGTCCGACCCGACGACCGGTGGCGTCTTCGCCTCGTTCGCGTCGGTCGGCGACGTCAACATCGCCGAGCCCGATGCCCTGATCGGGTTCGCCGGCTCGCGCGTCTCGGCGGGGACCATCGCCCAGGAGCTGCCGCCCGGCTTCCAGCGCTCCGAGTTCCTGTTCGAGCACGGCTTCATCGACCGGATCGTGGCCCGCCCGGGCCTGCGCGACGAGATCGGCCACCTGCTCGAGCTGCTGCCGGTGCGCGACCTGCTCGACGACATCGGGACCGGGCCGCTCGAGGTGGAAGCGCCGGGCTTCCGGCCGTTCTCGTTCCTGTCGTCGTTGGCCGAGCGGGTGGGGGAGCGGCTCGAGCACGAATGGCACGTTCGCCCCGCCGACCGACACGATCCCCGCCGGCGACCCGCGCGACGCCGTGTGGGCGCGCGTCCAGACTCGCCCGGAACCTGCGCGCGGCCGCGGACCCTCGCGTTCGTCGAAGCGATGACCGACGGGTTCGTCGAGCTCCACGGCGACCGGCTGTTCGGCGACGACGAGGCGATGGTCGCGGGACTCGCCCGTCTCGACGGCCGGCGGATCGCGATCGTCGGCCAGCAGAAGGGCGACGACACCGACGAGAACATCCGGCGCAACTTCGGGATGCCGCATCCCGAGGGCTACCGCAAGGCGATGCGGATCATGGAGCTGGCCGAGCGGTTCGGCCTGCCGGTCGTCACCTTCGTGGACGTGCCCGGCGCGCATCCCGGCCCCGAATCCGAGGAGCGCGGCATCGCCGAGGCGATCGCCCGCTCGATCGGGCTGATGAGCCGGCTGCGCACGCCGATCGTGACGGTGATCACCGGCGAGGGCGGCTCGGGTGGCGCGCTGGCGATCGCGGTCGGCGACGTCGTCATCGCGCTCGAGAACGCGGTCTACTCGGTCATCTCGCCCGAGGGCTGCGCCGCGATCCTGTGGCGGACCGCCGACGAGGCGCCGGCCGCGGCATTGGCGATGAAGATGACCGCCGCCGACCAGCTCGCCCTCGGCGTCATCGACATCGTCGTCCCCGAGCCCGGCGAGGGTGCCCACACCGACCCGGCCGAGACCGCCCGGCGCCTCAAGGCGATCGTCGTCGACCGATTGAACGCGCTCGAGGCGATGCCGATCGACCAGCTGCTCGACACGCGCTACCGTCGCTACCGGGCGCTCGGGTCCTACACTGAGGCGGAGTTGCCGGAGCTCGAGTCGCCGGCGGGTCGCGGGCTCGGCGACCGGCTGCGCGACCTGCTCGATCCGGGTCGGCGTGCGGTCGGTGCCGCCGTCCCGGCCTGGTCGCGCGATGAGCCGCCGGCTCGCGAGGAGGTCTAGACGGTGCCCGAACCGGCCAAGCCCGAGGCCAGTCGCCAGGAACGCTCGCCCGCCGAGCGCGCGGCCGACCACGCCGCCATCGACCGGTTGAGCGGCGAGCTGCTGCCCGCACTCATCGCCAAGCTCGGCGCGACGGGCCTGGGCGAGCTCGAGGTCCGCGAGGGCGGCTGGCGCGTCCGATTGCGCCGCCCAGCCGACGGCCAGACCGGTTCTCCTGCATCGAGTCCCGGGACGCGTGAGCGCAGGCCGGGCGATCGCGAGCGGAGCGGACGAGCGGCGGCCTCGACAGGCGGCACGCACCCCGCGAGCGGGCTGACCCCGGTCGGGCCCGGTCGCGACGGCCGCGACGCACATGGCGAACAGAACGGGCATCCGGCACGTGACGGGCGCGAGAGCCGCGACGGCGTCGCCCGCGACGACGGCCGGATGGTGGCGACGTCACCGGCGGTCGGCATCTTCCATCCCCGCCCGGAGGCCCGTGCCGGCACAAAGGTCCGGGCCGGGGACCGGCTCGGCTCGGTGGACATGCTCGGCGTCCCGCAGGAGGTCGTCGCCCCGGCCGACGGCGTCGTCGGTGCCAGCCTGATCGAGCCCGGCGACGCGGTCGAGTACGGCCAGGAGCTGATCCTGCTCGAGTTCGCTTCCGCCGGCTCGCCGGAGGCCTGACCGTGTTCCGCAAGGTCCTGATCGCCAATCGAGGCGAGATCGCCCTCCGGATCCTGCGTGCCTGCCGGACGCTCGGTGCCGAGGCCGTCGTCGCGTACAGCGAGGCCGACCGCGATTCGCTGCCGGTCCAGCTCGCGGACGAGGCCATCTGCATCGGCCCGTCCGAAGCGCGCCGCTCCTACCTGTCCGCCCCGGCGGTCATCTCGGCGGCCCTCGTCACCGGCTGCGACGCGATCCATCCCGGCTACGGCTTCCTGTCCGAGGACGAGGGCTTCGCCGAGGTCGTCGCGCGCGCACGACCTGACGTTCATCGGGCCGTCGGCGGGGGTCCTCGAGCGGTTCGCCAGCAAGGCCGGCACCCGGCAGCTGCTGGCCGACCACGGACTGCCGACGATCCCGGGGTCGGAGGGGATGCTGCGCGACGACGATGCACGCCCTCGACGAGGCCGAGCGGATCGGCTATCCGGTCCTCATCAAGCCGTCGGCCGGCGGCGGCGGCAAGGGCATGCGCATGGTCCGCACCCCGCGCGAGCTCGAATCGGTGCTGCGCGTCTGCCGATCGGAGGCCAAGGCGGCGTTCGGCGACGACTCGCTCTACCTCGAGCGCTGGCTGGACGAGAACCGCCACGTCGAGGTCCAGGTCGCCATCGACCGCTACGGGCACGGCGTCCACCTGTTCGAGCGCGACTGCTCGGTCCAGCGCCGCCACCAGAAGATCCTCGAGGAGGCGCCGACCCCGGCGCTGTCCGACGCCGCCCGGCTCGACCTCGCCGAGCGAGCCGTCCGCGCGGCGATGTCGC
The DNA here is from genome assembly GCA_963797685.1 of uncultured Chloroflexia bacterium. Classification (GTDB taxonomy): domain Bacteria; phylum Chloroflexota; class Limnocylindria; order Limnocylindrales; family CSP1-4; genus SPCO01. The sequence goes on from CAWCQK010000004.1 coordinate 181,854, forward strand.
GCCGGCTACGAGAACGTCGGGACGCTCGAGTTCCTGGTCGACGCCGCCGGCGACTTCTACTTCATCGAGATCAACTGCCGGATCCAGGTCGAGCACCCGGTCACCGAGATGCTGACCGGGCTCGACCTCGTCGCGATCCAGATCCGCATCGCGGCCGGCGAGCCGCTCGGCTTCAGCCAGGCCGACGTCCGGATGCAGCGGCCACGCCATCGAGTTCCGGATCAACGCCGAGGACCCCGAGCACGACTTCCGGCCCGGCGCCGGCCTCGTCGAGCGGTACCACGCGCCGGGCGGTCCGGGCGTGCGCATGGACTCGCACCTGTACAGCGGCTACGAGGTCCCGCCGTTCTACGATTCGCTGCTCGGCAAGCTCGTCGTCTGGGGGCCGGACCGGGCGACCGCCATCGCGCGCAGCCGCGTGGCGCTCGACGAGCTGGTCGTCGACGGCATCGTCACCAACGTGACGATCCATCAGGCGCTGCTCGCACAACGAGGCGTTCCTCGAGGGCAGGATGACGACCAACCTGCTCGACCGCGTCGGCAGCGCGGCGTTCCTCGCCGCGGCGGCGCGATCGTGAGCCCGGCGTCGTCGTGCATACCTGCACAGACCATGCTGCACGCGGCCACGATGACCCGCCAGACTGACCATCACCCGTCCTGGAGTCGCCCGTGACCGAGACCGTCCACACGACCCGTGAGATCGAAGCGCTGATCCCGCACCGCTGGCCGTTCCTGCTCGTCGACCGCATCGTCGAGTACGACCCCGACGCGATGCGGATCGTCGGCATCAAGGGCGTGACGGCCAGCGAATGGTATTTCCAGGGCCATTTCCCCGGACTGCCGGTCATGCCCGGCGTCATCCAGGTCGAGGCGCTCGCGCAGACGATGGCGGTCTACGTCGCGAAGCAGCCCGGTTTCGGCGATCGGATCGGGCTGTTCGCCGGGATCGACGACGTGCCGCTTCAAGCGCGTCGTCAACCCGGGCGACACCCTCCGTCTCGAGGTCACGATGGAGAAGCTCGGCAGCCGGTTCGGTCGCGGCCGGGGCGTCGCCAGCGTGGACGGCGAGACGGCCTGCGAGGCGACGCTGAGCTTCATCATCCCGTCCGAGGGAGTGCTGCGATGACCAGGGTCATCGTGCTGTCGGACGTGCACGGCAACGCCATCGCGCTCGAGGCTGTCCGAAAGGCGTTCCGAGCCGAGAAGCCGGACCTGGTGGCCGTCGCCGGCGACCACGTGCTCAACGGCCCCGACCCGGCCGGCGCGGTCGACCTCCTTCGTGAGATGGAGGCCGACGGCGCGGCGATCGTCAGCGGCAACACCGACGTCGCCGTGGCCGACTTCGACTACGCCGCAGCGTTCCCGTGGATGAGCGACGGCGTCCCGGACATCTTCCGGGCCGCCGCCGAGTGGGCGCACGACGCGCTCGGTGACGAGCGGATCTCGTGGCTTCGCCGCCTGCCCTCGGAGCGCCGTCTGCGTGCCGAGGACGGCACGATGATCCTGGTCTGCCACGGCTCGCCGGGCTCGCAGACGGCCGGCTTCGACAAGGAGCTCGATCCCAACGTCGTCATCGAGCGGGCCGGCCGGACCGATGCCCGGGTCATCGCCTGCGGCCATACCCACGTCCCCGAGGTGCGCGACCTCGGCTGGAAGCTGATCGTCAACGACGGGTCCGCGGGCTATGTGTTCGACGGCGACCCGACCGCGTCGTGGGCGCGGATCGACATCGACGACGGCGAGGTGACAGCCGAGATCCACCGCACCGAGTTCGACGTCCTGGCGGTGGCGAACGCCATCTCGGCCCGGGGCCTGCCGGGCGACGTCTATCGCGCCGCGACGGTCCGCACCGGGAAGCTGGTCCGGTGACCGACGACCGGCGTCGCGTCGTCGTGACCGGCATGGGCCTCGTGACGGCCCTCGGCAACGATGTCGCAACGACCTGGGACGGGCTGATCGCGGGCCGGTCGGGGATCCGCACCATCGAGGCGTTCGACCCGTCGCGGCTGTCGGTGCGGATCGTCGCCGAGGTCCGTGACTTCGACGCGAGCGGCCTGCTCGACCGCAAGGAGCTCCGCCGCACGGATCGGTGCGTCCAGTTCGGGCTGGTGGCGACTCGCGAGGCGCTGGACCAGGCCGGCCTGCCCGATCGGTTCGAGGGCGAGCTCGCCGAGCGGACCGGGGTGATCCTCGGGACCGGCCTCGGCGGCGTCGGAACGCTCATCGAGGGTTTCACGACCAACGCTCTTCGCGGTCCCGACCGGATCAGCCCGTTCCTCATCCCGATGGGCATCCCCAACATCGGCGCCGGGCAGGTCGCCATCCAGTTCGGGATGACCGGGCCGAACTTCACGACCGTGTCCGCGTGCGCGACCGGTGGCCACGCCATCGGCGAAGTCGAGCGAGATCATCCGGCGCGGCGACGCCGACGTGATGGTCGCGGGCGGCACCGAGGCGGGCGTCTACGAGGCGATCGTCGGTGGCTTCGCGGCGATGCGCGCGCTGTCGACGCGGAACGACGACCCGGAAGCCGCGTCGCGTCCGTTCGACACCGGCCGCGACGGGTTCGTCATGGGCGAGGGCGCGGGCATCGTCATCCTCGAGGCCCTCGAGCACGCCGAGTCCCGCGGCGCCACCATCCTGGCGGAGCTGGTCGGCTACGGCGCCACCGCCGACGCCTCGCACATCACGCTGCCGGCGCCGGGCGGCATCGGGGCCGTGCGGGCGGCCAACCGGGCCCTCGTCAAGGCGGGACTCACGGCCGCCGACATCGACCACGTCAATGCCCACGCGACGTCGACCCCGGAGGGCGACAAGGCCGAGCTCCAGGCGATCAAGACGATCCTCGGCGAGCGGGCCGAGAAGGTGTCGATCACCGCCAACAAGTCGATGCTCGGCCACACCCTGGGCGCCGCCGGCGCGATCGAGGCGATCATCACGATCCTGACCATCCGCGAGGGCTGCGTCCCGCCGACCATCAACCTCGACAGCCCCGACCCGGAGGCCGCCGGCCTCGACCTGACCCCGAACGTGGCGGCCCGCCGACAGGTCGGGACCGCGCTGAGCAACTCGTTCGGGTTCGGTGGCCAGAACACCGCGCTCATCATCAGCGGCCCGCCGCGATGACCGACGACGCGGCCGCCGCGGCGCCCGAGCCCCATGACGATGGCGATGTCGAACTGCTGGCGCTGATCGACCGGCTGGCCGGCCTGCTGGAGCGCTCGGACCTGGCCGAGCTCGAGGTCGAGTCGGGCGGCACGGGGCTGATCCTGCGCAAACCGATCGCGCTGGCGGTCGCCACCGCCAGCCGCGGTGCCGGCGTCGGCTGGGGCTCCCACGACGCACGCCGACGTCCCGGTCGCCGGCGAGCCGTCGGCCGCCGGGCGGGACCCGGCGGTCAGCGCCCCGCCATCGATCAAGGCGCCGCTGACCGGCATCTTCTACGCCTCCCCGGCGCCAGGGACGGCACCCTACGTCCAGGTCGGTGGCGAGGTGGCGGTCGGCCAGGTGATCGGCCTGATCGAGGCGATGAAGCTGTTCAACGAGATCAAGTCCGACCTGGCCGGGCGCGTCACCCGCGTCGTCCCCGACAGCGGGGCCCTGGTCAAGGCCAAGCAGCCGCTCATCGAGGTGGAGCCACTGTGACCACGCCCGTTCGCCACGCCCACGTGACCGGCTGGGGCCGCTACGCGCCGAGCCAGGTGCTGACCAACCACGACCTCGAGAAGATGGTCGACACCTCCGACGAGTGGATCGTGTCGCGGACGGGGATCCGCGAGCGGCGGGTCGCCGCGGCGGACGAAACGACCGCGTCGATGGCAGCCGTCGCCGCGATGCGCGCCATCCGGACCGCCGGCATCGAGCCCGACGAGATCGACCTGATCCTGCTCGCCACGCTGACGCCCGACTACTGGATGCCCTCGACCGCGGCGCTGGTCAAGGAGGCGATCGGCAACACGCGAGCGGCGGCGATGGACGTGGCGGCCGCCTGCTCGGGCTTCGTCTACGCCTACGCGACGGCCCACGCCTACATCACGAGCGGGATGGCGAAGCACGTGCTGGTCATCGGCGCCGAGCTGCTGACCCGCTTCCTCGACTACACCGACCGCAACACCTGCATCCTGTTCGGCGACGGCGCGGGTGCCGTCGTCCTGTCGGCGTCAGACGAACCGGGCGGCGGGCTCGGCTTCGAGATGACGACCGAGCCGCAGGGCGCCTACATGATCTGGCTGCCGGCCGGCGGGGCGAAGAGCCCGCCGTCGGCCGAGACCGTCGCCCGCGGCGAGCACTACGTCCGGATGGAGGGCAAGGAGACATACCGGTTCGCGACCCGGACGCTCGCCACGACGGCCCTCACGGCGGTCCAGCGGGCGGGCCTCGAGCCGGCCGACATCGACCTGTTCATCCCGCACCAGGCCAACATCCGGATCATCGAGGCGGTCGCCAAGGGTCTGGACCTGCCGATGGACCGGATGTTCGTCAACCTCGACAGGTACGGCAACACGTCCGCCGCGTCCGTGCCGATCGCCCTGGCCGAGGCGGTCAACGAGGGCCGCGTCAAGGTCGGCGACAACATCGTCATCGTCGCGTTCGGCGCGGGGTTCACATCGGGCGCCGTCGCCATCGAGTGGACGGCCGACCCGGCGCGCGGGATCGCCGGCGACGCGGCCGTGGACCCGGCGGACATCAAGGTCCGGCTCCCGGTCGACTGGGACTCGGTCGACCCGATCCCGGACGCGCTGGCGGAGCTGATGCGCAGCCCCGGCCCCGTCGACGTCCCGCTCGACGATGTCGTCCCGGACGAGCCGGCAGCCGCCCCGCAGGAGGTCAACGCGTGATCGACCTATCTGGAAAGACGGCCCTCGTGACCGGTGGCTCGCGCGGCATCGGGCGGGCGATCGTGACGCGGCTCGCGACGCAGGGTGCCGACGTGGCGTTCACCTACAGGGGCAACGCCGAGGCCGCGGCAGAGGCCGTGGCAGCGGTCGAGGGCCTCGGTCGGACGGGCGCTCGCGATCCAGGGCGACGCCTCCCAGCCGGACACCGCCGACGCCGTCGTCAAGCAGGTGCTGGAGGCGTTCCGAAGATCGACATCCTCGTCAACAACGCCGGCGTCACCCGCGACGACCTGATCATGCGGATGTCGGTCGAGGCGTGGCGCGAGGTGCTCGAGACCAACCTGTTCGGCTCGTTCTACATGACCAAGGCCGTCACCCGCCCGATGCTCAAGGCGAAGTCCGGCCGGATCATCAACATCACCTCCGTGTCGGGGCAGGCGGGCCAGATGGGCCAGGCGAACTACTCGTCGGCCAAGGCCGGGCTGATCGGACTGACCAAGGCGACGGCCCGCGAGCTGGCCAGCCGCGGGATCACTGCGAACGCCGTCGCGCCGGGCTTCGTCGACACGGAGCTGACCCGCGACCTGCCGGACGCGCTCAAGGAGCAGCTCCGGGCCGCCACCCCGCTCGGACGGTTCGGCGAGACGACCGAGATCGCCTCCGCCGTCGCGTTCCTCGCCAGCGACGAGGCCGCGTTCATCACGGGCCAGGTCCTCGCCGTCGACGGCGGCCTGGTGATGATGTAACGACGGAGCTCACCGGCCGGCGACGGGTCGCATGGTAGACTCGCCGCGCTTTGACCACCCAAGGCGCGCTCGGGTCCTCGACCGAGCGACGATCACCCTCCATCGCCGCCTTCCTGTCATTCCTATGGCCCGGCCTCGGCCACTGGTATTCGCGTCGGCAGCGCGCTGCCCTGCTGTTCGCCCTGCCGTTCCTGGCGGTGGTGCTCATCGTCGCCATGCAGGCGACCGGCGGCGTCGGCCAGCTGGCATCCCTCCTGATCTCGCCGTCGTCGGCGCTGACGATCTCGATCCTGATCGTGCTGCTCGGAGTCTGGCGTGAGATCGCGGTCCTCGATTCGGCGATGGCGGTCCTCCCCCGCGGCGCCTGGCGGCGCGGCCGATCGCTGGTCACGATCGTCCTCGTCAGCCTGATCATCGCCGGCAGCCACGCCTGGGCCGGATACGTCGCGTGGGCGTTCTACGACGCCGGCTCGAGGATCTTCGTCGGCGCCGAGGGACCCGACACCGACTTCGGCGGAGGCGCCGCGGAGTCCGGGGCCGGCCCGACGGGATCCAGGACTCCCGGCCAGACGCCCGACCCGAACGACCTGTACGTGTCCGGACCGTTCGCGACACCGGCCACCCCCAGCTCGCGCATCAACGTCCTGCTGACGGGCGTCGACTCGGCCGAGGACCGCTCGCATGCCCTGACCGATACGCTCCTGGTGGCGAGCGTCGATCCCGTCACCGGCCATCTCGCCCTCGTCAGCTTCCCCCGCGACATCACCGACTTCCGACTGGTCGACGGTGGCACGTTCAAGGGCAAGATCAACTCGTTCATGACCTATGTCGGCCAGCACCCCAAGGAGTTCAAGGGCGCCCCGCTCGTCGAGCTGGTCAGGGAGCTGAGCTTCCTGGTCGGGGTCCCGATCGAGTACTACGCCGCGGTCGACCTGGCCGGCTTCCGTCGACTCGTCGACGTGGCCGGTGGCGTCACGATCGACAACCAGCGGGCGATCGACGATCCGGGTTATGACTGGCTCGACGGACGACGTGGGTTCAAGCTCTCGGTCGGAACGCACATGCTCGACGGCGAGGACGCCCTCGCCTACGTCCGCTCGCGCTACACGCCCGGCGACAACGACTTCAACCGCGCGCGCCGCCAGCAGGAGGTGCTGGTCTCGCTGTCGAAGAAGCTGGCCACGCCCGGGATGTTGCCGAGCATCCCGCAGCTCATCGGCGTCGCGGGGGACACCCTCCGCACCAACTTCCCGTCGGATCGTGTCAGCGAGATGCTCAGGCTCGTCCAGGGGATCGACAGCACGTCGGTGACCCAGGTCGTGCTCGGGCCGCCCTATTCCGTGCATCCGCCCGACAGCGAGACCGGTGGGATCTACACGCTCCGCCTCAGGATGGACAAGCTGGCGGCCGAGTCGATCAAGCTCTTCGGCAGCGACAGCGCCTACGCTCAGCCCTGAGTCACGAAGGCGTCCTGCTCGACATCGGTCTGGGCGAGCCGCGACCGCTGGGCCACCCGGAGGCGATCGGGGACGACCCAGCGAGCGACGAACAGGGCGACATCCATCGCCCGTGGGCTGCCGTTGCGGCGAGCCTCGCGCCAGATGACGCGTGCCGCTCCCGGCTCGCCCGCCCGGTCGGCCATGGCCGCGACCCGGACGAGCAGGAACGCCGCATAGGCCTCGGGAGTGACGAGGTCGCGCCGATCGCGGATCCATTCCATCCCGTACCGCCAGTCGGCCGAGAAGCGGCCGGTCATCGATGCCCCGTCGATGGGTGCCCGCCAGACAGCCAGCCGCTCGGGGACGTACACGAGCCGGGCGCCGGCGGCGGCCGCGCGGAGCACCCAGTCCGCATCCTCGTAGCGACGGACCGACGGGTCGAACGGCACCCGTTCGAACAGCGACCGCCGGGCGAGGATGGTCGATGTGCTCACCGTGCTCTCGCCGAGACGCAACGACCGGCGCACGAACAGGTAGTCGCTCGCGTGCTCACCCGGAGCGGGGGCCCGATCGCGCCAGGCCGTGTCCAGGCCATCGGGCAACCGCACGAACCGGGCGCAGAAGACGATCGAGGACTCCACCTCGGAGCTGTGGGCGAGGTCGAGCTGGCGTTCGAGCTTGGTCGGCAACCACAGGTCGTCGTCGTCGAGCAGAGCGACGAATGTGCCATGCGCCAGGCCGATCCCGGTGGTGCGGGCTGTCGGCGCGCCGGCCGCGATCGGAAGGACGACGACGCGCAGTCGGGGATCGTCGATCGCGGCGACAGCCGCCTCGGTCGCGGGGTCGGCGCCGTCGACGACGACGATGATCTCGAGGTCGGTCATCGTCTGGGCGACGACGCTGGCCAGCGCGCCGCTGACGAGGTGGGGCCGCCCGTGGGTGGTCACGACGACGCTGACCGAGGGCTCCGGCGACGATGTGTCCACCTCAGCGCCCCTGGAGCATGGCGGGGATGGTCCTGGCCATGATCTTGACGTCGAGCCAGATCGACCACCGATCGATGTAGGCGAGGTCGAGCTGGACCCAGCGGTCGAAGTCGGGTTCGCGTCGACCCTCGACCTGCCACAGGCCGGTGATGCCCGGCTTCATCGACAGGCGGCGGCGGTGCCACAGGTCATAGCCGTCGACCTCGCGCGGCAACGGCGGACGCGGCCCGACCAGGCTCATCTCGCCGCGCAGCACGTTCCAGACCTGGGGCAGCTCGTCGAGGCTCGTCGCCCGCAGGATCCTGCCCGTCCGGGTCAGGCGCGGGTCGTCGGTCAGCTTGAAGGCCGGCCCGCGGATCTCGTTGCGCGCCTGGAGCTCCTCGAGCCGGCCCTCGGCGTCCGGTTGCATGCGTGCGGAACTTGGCCACCTCGAACGGACGGCCATGCAGGCCGACGCGGGTCTGGCGGAAGAGGATCGGCCCGCCATCGACGAGGGCGGACCAGCAGACCGATCACGGCCATGACCGGTGCGAGGATGACCAGCGCCACGGCGCCCAGGCCGACGTCGAGCAGCCGCTTGCCGGCCAGCGCGAGGACTCGTCGGGGCCATACGACCAGCGACAGGACGGGGATCCCGTCGAACTCCTCGACACGTCCGCCAGGCAGGGTCAGGCCGAGCCCGGCGACCGGGATGCGGACGATCTTGCCTTCCTCCTCGCACAGGCGGGTGATCGGTTCGACGAGCGCGACGTGCTCGGGCGACAGGCAGATCGCGACCTCGTCGACGACGCGGTGGTGGAGGACGTCCTCGATATCGTCGAGCGTGCCCAGGATGGGCCGCGCCGACCGGTCTGGTCGGGCGCGTCCGCGTCCAACGCCAGGTGGCCGATGACCCGCAGCCCGAGCTCGCGATGCCGTTCGACGCGGTCGGCGAACCGGCGGGCGTCGGTCTCGGAGCCGATCACCAGCATGAAGTGGCGATTGTGCCCCGATCGCGCAGCGTGCCGAGCGCCAGGCGGATGGAGATCCGGGATGCCAGGGTGACGACCAGCTGGATCGCGAACAGGAAGACCAGGAACGCCGACTGACCGATGGCAGCTTGAACAGGAAGAGAGCGGTGAAGGTCGCCACCGCGAACAGCAGATCGGCGCGCAGGACGTCACGGACCTCGGTTCGGATCGACCAACGTGATCGCAACCGGTAGAGGTCGTGGATCCACAGGGCGGCGACCCAGGCCGCCGCGTAGGCGGTCGCGATGGCGAACGGGTCGAAGCCTGCCGCGCGCCACGTCGCGACCCAGTCGGGCCCGAAGCGGAACCTCGAGATGACGAGGAACAGGACGAACGCGATGAAGGCGTCCGCCATGAGGAGCCCGAGACGGAGGGCCATGTTGTGCCGTCGGATCAAGCGGTGGTCCCCAACTCCGCGCGATGTTCCCGGCGCATCATAGGCAGGCGGTGCGCCGATGCATAGGCCCTTCGGCCCGGCCTCAGGGTACGCCGGTAGGCTGGCTCACGGACAAGCCACGCGCGTACGGTGGTCGCGATGGGATCCCTCTCACCGGTCCGCCGCGCCAGCCCGCTCGTCGCGGTCGTCGTGTTCATCATGGCGATGCTCGCGCCGATGACCGCGTCCGCGTCGGTCGCCTCGCCGTCGTTCTTCGTCGATGGCAAGCACGGCAGCGACAGCAACAGCGGGACGAGCCTCGGCTCCGCGTTCAAGACGATCAAGGCCGGCATGTGGGCATTGCGCTACGGCGGGACGCTCGACGTGGTCGGCTACGACGACTACGTCTACTACGAGCAGATGACCGGGTCACAGTGGTTCATCAACGGGACCTCGACGTCGCCAGTCGTCATCCGGGCGTACGGCTACGGCACCCCGGGAGCGGTGCGACCGATCGTGTCGGGCGCGAAGGTGGTCAGCCGGCCCGGCGACGCCAAGTGGGTGCGGCCCGACCCGACCCATGACCCGAACGTGTGGGTGACGTCCTGGACGACGGCCATCCCCGGCTACGAGGCGTCGGTCCGCGACTACCACCAGGAGCGCGTCTTCGTCGACGTGTCGCAGCCGCTAGTCCGGCCGGCCTCGACGACGCTGGCCGGGCTCCAGGCCACGCCCGGGTCTCAATACTGGGACGGCCTCCACCTGTACGTCCGGCTCGGCGGCTGGGGCTCGACCCCGGGGGACAGCCTCGACCCGAACGACCACACCGTCGAGATCCCGACCTACACGGGCATCCTCGTGTCGTCCGGCTCGAACTACGTGCAGGTCCTCGGCTTCCGCATCCGCCACACGACGATGGGCGTCGGATTCACCGGGACCGCCAGCCACGACCTGGTCCAGGACGTGGACGCCAGCTACGACTACACGATGGGCTTCTTCACGGCCAGCTCGTACAACACCTTCCGGCGGGTGACGGGGACGCGCAACACGATCCAGCTGATCAAGCTCGACAACGGCGCGGACCACAACCTGGTCGAGGATGCCGTCGGCACCCAGAACATGGGCCAGGGCATCAAGCTGACCGGCTCGGGGACCCAATACAACACCGTCCGGGGCTCGACCTTCAGCGGCGGCAAGGACGTGCCGGTCAACCAGGGCGGCTACGGCGGCTACGTCCAGGGCGTCGACATCGAACAGGGCGCCAACCACAACACCATCGACGGCAACCGGATCGAGCGCAACCGGCGCGGGCTGATGCTCTACCAGACGAGCTCCGGCGGTGGCGCACTGACCGGGAACACGATCAAGTACAACACGTTCATCGGCAACGACACGGGCGTCGTGCTGTGGGACGGCAAGTACACCAGCACCCAGGGCAAGGGCGCTGTCACCTTCTTCCGCAACCTCTACATCGGCAACACCCAGGCGGTGTCGTCGGAGGCGTACACCTCAGGCAAGACGTTCGACCACGAGACCTTCTACGACACCGGCACGGTCAAGACCCAGTCGCATAGCACGTTCTACATCAAGAAGGGCTCGATCACGGTCCGGAACTCGATCATCCGCGGCTCGGCCGGCTACCACTTCTACGCGGCGATCGGGGCCAAGATCACGGTGACCTATACGAGCTACTGGATCGCCGGTCTCGGGACCCGGAGCAGCTCGAGCCGGGTCGTGCTCGGCACCCGGGCGGTGCACATGGATCCGGGCATCCTGTCGTACGACCCGAGCTCTGCGATGTACCTCATGACCGGGCCCGGATCGGCCAGCTACAAGCTCGGCTCGAGCGGCGGCCCGGTGGGTGCTCTCTGGCGCTGAGGCGGATCGTCCCCGACCGGCTCCGCTGACGGCGCCGCCTCGAGCAGGATCACGTACGCCCCGGCGACGACTGCGAACACGACCCCGGCGGCGGCCACGTTGAACAGGTTGTTGACCATGCCCTGGGCGAGGTAGCCAAGGACCGCAAGGGCACCCGCGACCTCGATCGCCGGGATCCGCCGCCGGCGCAGGCCAAGCAGGACGCGCAGGGCGGCAAGGGCGATCGCCACGTTCACGATGAACGCCCCGACGGCCCCGCCGACCCCGGTCTCTGCGCCGGCCAGCAGGATCGTGTTGTGGGCGTTGTTCGTGGCCGATCCAAGGCTCGTGTCGACGTAGCGTTGCGGGTCACTTGCTGCGACCACCAGCGTCTGACCCGGCCCGACCCCTGTGAGCGGGTGGTCGACCATCATCAGCGTCGCCGACGTCCACAGCGCCAGCCGATCCGGCACGTCGCTGGTCAGCCGTTGCACGCCGACCGGGGCCGACAGACCGCCCGACCCGCCGCCGCCCGGGTCCACCGGCGTGCTGGGCGTGATCAGGAACCCGAGCGCAACGACGGCCATGACCGGGACCATGTACCGAAGCCGGCCACGCAGGAGCAGCAGCACGGCCAGCATGACGAGCGTAAGACCGAGCGATGCCCGGGTGAAGGTCAGGGTCAGCGCGAATGCCTGGACGAGGACGGCGGCCCACCAGGCGATGCGCTCTCGCCGGCCGACAGCATCGGTCGCGAGCCCAGCCGTGAGGACGATGGTCAGGATGAAGATCGCGCCCAGGAAGTTCGGCGAGATGCCGAGCGTGCCGGCGATCCGGCCGGGCACCTCGAAGTACAGCACCGAGAACTTCCTCGTCGGCTCCAGGCCGATGCCGCCGAGCGGGAGGAAGAACGCCGCCAGTCCGAACACCGCCTCGGCGGTCCCGAGCAGGGCCATCGCTTGCGCGACGAAGAGCCGCCGGCGTTCGGCCGGCTCGGCGAGGGCGACGAGCAGCGCGATCACCGCGAGGTACGTGTAGCGGGCGGGCGAGCGCAGCAGCATCGTGATGGCCTGGGTCGGCAAATCGGCATTGACCAGGCTGCTGACGATGCCCGCTGCGACGAGGATGACGAGGCCGGCCACGAGCAGCCACGGGAGCCGGACCGTGAACAGCCGGCGGAGGTCGACCGCGAAGGCGAGGAAGGCGATCCCGAGCAGCGGCAGGATGTCGTCGAGGCTCAGCCCGCCGAGCACTGGGACGTGCGGGACGAGGGGCGTGGCGACGAGGAGGGCCAGCCCCGCGGCGGGAGCCCAGGTCGTCCGACGAGCGAGCCACCAGCCGCTGGCAGCACCGACCAGCGCGATGAGGAGCGTCAGGCCGGCGAGTTCGAGCGGGGTCAGGTCGGCCGCGGTCACTGGCGTAGGGTGCCATACCAGTCGAGTGAGACGGCGGCCGCCCGTCCGACGTCGTGTGTCTCGGCAACTGCACGGGCCGCTGCGCGCAGCGTCGTCCCCGCGACAGGGTCGCTGGCGATCCCGAGTGCCCGCTCGATGGCGCCGGTCAACGCGACCACGTCGTCGGGCGGGACGGCCAGCCCGGTCACGCCATCCTCGACCGATTCGGTCAGGCCACCCGTCGCCGAGGCGACGACGATGGCTCCCGCCGCCATGGCTTCGAGCGCGACCAGACCGAGCGGTTCGCGATAGACCGACGGTACGACGACGACCTCCGCCGCACGCATGGCCACCGCGACGTCATCGCGGCCGAGGTCGCCGCGCAGCTCCAGATCGAGACCGAGCTGGCCGGCGAGGGCGGCCAGCGGTGCCGCCTCGGGACCGTCGCCGACGATCGTCAGGCGGCGACGCGTGGGCGTGAGGGCGGCCATCGCCCGGATCAGGACATCGGCGCCCTTGCGCTTGACGAGCCGTCCGACGAACAGGACGCCGTCGCGAGCCGGGGCAGAAGCCGCGTCCGGCGTAAACCTCTCAAGCTCGATGCCGGGGGTCAGGACGCGCACCCGACCGGTCAGGTCCGGGTCGCGCGTCGCGATCTCGGTCGCGAGGAACCGGCTGTTGGCAACGATCAGCGTGGCCGACCGGAAGGTCGACCGGGCGAGCCGGGCATGCCTGGCCGATCGTGCGGGGAGGTCCATGACATCCGCACCGTGCGCGAACAGCACGAGCGGAGCGCCGGCCAGCGCGGCGACCGGTCGCGCGATCAGCCCGGTCGGATAGGCGATGTGCGCCTCGACGATGTCGAACCGCGGCCCGCGGATCCGGGACCCGAGTGCGGCTCGGCCGGACGCCCAGGCCAGGCTGCCATACTTCGCGGCGACTCGACGGTGGACCGCCGGATCGCGGATCGCGGCCACGCGGACCTCGGCGCCGAGGGCGCGCAGGGCCTCGACCCGCGCCTCCACGAACGTGCCGAACGCGGGGTGCGCCGGGCTGGGATACAGATTGGAGATGACGAGGATGCGCACGCGCTCAGGCCGCCCGCACGTCGTCATCCTCGACGAGAACCTGCCGGTCCCGCTCGATCGGCGCGTCTGGCAGGAAGGCCTCGCACTCGTGGGCGCCGGCTATCGCGTGACGATCATCTCGCCGCGTGGTGCCGGCGAGATGGCCCGCATCGCCGAATCCCGCGAGGGGATCCTGATCCTGCGCTACCCCCAACGCGCGGCGACCGGGCTGAGCGGCTATGTCATCGAATACCTGCCATCGATGTGGTTCACGGCGGCGTGGCTGCTCGCGCTCCGGCTGCGCGGGCGGATCGACGTGATCCATGGGTGCAACCCGCCCGACCTGTTCTTTCTCCTGGGCCGACTCGGGCGCGTCTTCGGCGCTCGCTACGTGTTCGACCAGCACGACGCCAACCCGGAGCTCGCGATCACCAAGTGGGGTGATAGGCGCATCGGCCGCCTGCTCGTCCGACTGACCCGCGCCCTCGAACGAGCGTCGTACCGGACGGCGGCCGTGGTGATCGTCCCGAACGACTCGTACGCGCGCCTCGCTGCGGAGCGCGGCGGCCTCGTGCCCGATCACATCATCGTCGTCCGCAACGCACCGCCAGGCGACCATTTCCGCGCCCTGGCGGCCGGGACCTTCCCGCCCGACGGTGGCGGCCTGCGGATCGGTTACCTCGGGGTGATGGGCTCGCAGGACGGCGTGGAGATCCTGCTCGAGGCGGCGGCCCGCCTGCGCACCACGCGTCCGGACCTGCCGGTCGAGCTCGATCTGATCGGCGACGGAGAGGCGAGGCCCGCTCTGGAGCGCCGGGCGGAGACCCTCGGTCTCGGGTCCGTCGCGCGCTTCCACGGCTACCAAGGTCCGCACGTCTTCGTTCCCATCCTGGCGGCGACGCACGTGTGCGTTTCGCCGGATCCACCCACGCCGTTCAACGACGTCTCCACCATGACCAAGGTCGTCGAATACCTCGCCATCGGTCGACCCGTCGTTGCCTTCGATCTCGCCGAGACGCGATCGATCGTCGGTGACGCGGGATCCATCGTCGAGATCGCCAGCGCCGATGCCCTCGCGACAGAGCTCGCTGCCCTGGCTGACGACCGACCTCGACTGGCGGCGCTGACGGCTGCCGCGGGTCAACGGATCGATGAGCTCGACCTGCGCTGGGAACGGTCGGCCGAGCGGCTGCTCGAGGCCTACGACAGGCTCCTGGGCGCAGGGCCGTGACCTGCTTCGAGGATCAAGGGGCCGGGGATACCGTGGGGGCGGCCGCGGGTGCCTTGTAGTAGCGGCTGTCGGTCCCGAACAGCTTCACGGACAGGTTGGCCAGCTTGGTCATGTTGAGCTTCAGCGTGTAGATCCCCCCGGTCGCCGTGTTGGGCGGATGGGTCGAATACGGTGGCCCGAGCACATAGTGCTGGATCGACGTGTCGTCGATGCCCCGGACGAGGGCGATCATGTCCGCCGCCTGGCTCTCCGGGAAGTCCGTCCGGACGGTCTGGGCTGCCGCTTTCAGCAAGGCCGGGATCTTCGGCAGGTTCGACGGGCGGGTCAGCTCCTTGCGAAGCGCGATCAGTAGGATCTGCTGGCGAGCGGCGCGCGCGAAATCGCTGTCGGCCTTCCGCGTAGCGAACGAACGCGAGCGCCGTCTTTCCATCGAGGTGGTGCGTGCCCGCGTGGAAGTAGAACCCATGCGAGGCGGCCGCGTCCTCCCACGCGTAGCTCGGATCGGAGATGTCCTGGTTGTACGTGATCGTCACACCGCCGACCAAGTCGACCATCTGCTTGAACCCGTCGAGGTTGATCGCCGCGTAGTAGTAGATCGGAACGCCCAGCAGGTAACCGAGCTCCTTCGTGAGCGTGTTGATGGGTCCGTCCGGGAAGTCCTTGGGATGGAGCAGGGCGTAGGTCATCAGGGAATTCAACTTGCCGCTGTACGTCCGCCCGTCCCACAGCTTGAAGTTCGAGATGTCCCGCGGAAAGCTGACCATGTCGACGGCCTTGGTCGCCGGATCGATGCTGGCGATGAGCATCGTGTCCGTCAGGGCGTGATCGCGGCCGTGGCCCGAATCGATGCCGGTGAACAGGACGTTGATCCGTGAGGAGGCTGCCGCCGGGGAACCCTGAGGCGTCCCCTGGAAGTCGGCGCTGTTATCGCTCGGATCTGGCGATGCACCGGCATCGGAGCCGCTCGGCGTCCCGGTCGGCCGTGCCGGACCCACCCGACGCCGGAGAGGGGGTCGGGGTGACCTGGCCGACGAAGATGGCCTGACCGGCGTCGTAGAAGCTGTAGGCGTAGTACGCGGCGGCGCCATGGGTGATCAAGACCACCAGCGAGAGCGCGACCAGGACGATGACCGTCGGGCGTCGTCGCCACGCCCGGGCCCTCCCGACGCCATCGCCGCGTCGACCATCGAGATCAGCCGCCACGCTCCAAGCAGCAGGACGAGGATGAGGACGGTGAGCGCGAACGTCGGCGTGATCAGTTCGATCGCGAGGACATCGAGGCCGCGCGGGGCCTGGACCAGGAGGAGTCCGGCCGCAATCAGTGCGGGGATGGCGAAGAGGAGCGCGGCGCGCCGCCGTCGTTCGTACGCTTGCCCGAGACCGGGCCAGAGGAACGACAGGAAGGTTGCCAGTGACGGTGACCGCGTCGGACGCGGGTCCGGAGAGGGTTCGGTGGCCAAGGTGGCGGCACTCTAGCATGGCCTGCCGGAAATGCCGGTCGACCGCCCCTCTGAGCCGGATCGCCTACCGGATGCTCTTGGACAGCATCGGGGTCGGCGAACCCGGCTGGAGCCTGCCGTCGCCGAGCTGGATGACCTCATAGCCCGCGGCTCGCAGCGATCCGGCATCGAGCAGCCGCCGCCCATCGATGACGAGCGGCCGCGCCGGCCGGCCGGTCCAGGCGGCCCAGGGCAGGTCCCGGAACTCCGGCCACTCGGTCGCGATCACGATCGCGTCGGCTCCGTCGAAGACGGACCCCGGATCGGCGACGACGTCGAGTGCCGGGATGCGCGCCCGGGCGTTCGGCCCGGCCGCAGGGTCGTACGCGCGCACGCGCACCCCGTCATCGAGCAATCGGGCAGCAAGGCGCATCGCAGGCGAATCCCGGATGTCGTCGGTGCCCGCCTTGAAGGCGAGGCCGAGCAGGCCGATCGTCGTCCCGTCGGCCCGCCGACGGCGGCCAGCACGCGGTCGGCGAACCGGTCCTGGGCGGCCAGGTTGGCCGCCGACGCGGCGGTCGTGACGTGCATCGGCAGGCCGAACGTCCGTCCGGCGACGGCCAGCGTCGTGAGCTCCTTCGGGAGGCAGCTCCCGCCGAAGCCGAAGCTCGGGTGCATGTACGTGCGGCCGATGCGCGGGTCGGCGCCGATCCCGGCGAGGACCTCATCGACGTCGGCCCCGGCCTCCTCGCACAGCGAGGCGATCTCGTTGGTGAACGACAGCTTGAGCGCGAGGAAGGCATTCGCGCCGTTCTTGATGATCTCGGCCGCCTCGACGTCGACGACGAGGCGCGGCGCCTCGATGCCCTCGTACAGCGCGAGGACCGCCGCGAGCGCATCGGGATCGGCATCGGGGAAGCGGCCCGACGACGACGCGGCTCGGGTGGGCGAAGTCTTCCACCGCGGTTCCCTGGCGCAGGAACTCGGGGTTCGTGAACACCCGTGCGGTCGGCAGCCCGGCAGCCTCGATCGTCGGGCGCGTGCCGCCGACCGGGAGCGTGCTCCGGATGACGAGGATGTCGTCCGGCCCGATCCGTTCGCGGAGTGCCGTCATGGCCGCGTCGAGCTGGCGCAGGTCGCTCGTCCCGTCGTCGCCGATCGGCGTCCCGACGCAGACGAGGATGATCCCGGGCTCGCTCCGGCATCGCTCGCCGACCGTCAGCCGACCGTCGGCGACCGCCGCGTCGAAGGCCTCCTGCAGCCCCGCCTCATGGATCGGGATCCGGCCGGCGCGCAGCGATTCGAGCCGGGCCGGGCCGGTCTCGACGAGCTGGACGAGGTGGCCGAGTCGGGCCAGCCCGACGGCCGTCACCAGCCCGACATAACCGGCGCCGACGACCGTGAGGGAGCGGTGCGGGCGAGTCGACATCGCGGAGAGGGTACCAGCGGGACGGACCGTCCGCATCGTGTTCGGTCATGCCGCGGTCGTCCCTCGATCGTCCGACGGCGGCGCCGCAGGGCGAACACGTCAGCCCGGCTGGAATCGGTGCGACCCGACGGCGGGCGAAGATCGGCAACCGGTCGATAGACGGCGGACGGCTCGGGGGCTGGAGCGCCACCGACGAGGCGACCTCGACGCCGCGAGCATGTCGTCGACGCAGCGCCCGCGTCTCGGCCATCGCCGGCCCGGCCTCCGCGGTGCGTCTTGGGCCGCCGGGTGGATGGTCGCCTCGGCGATCGGTGTCCGCGGCACGGAAGACCGGCCGGTCGAGCTGGGGCCGCTCGCAGGAACAGGTCGTAGTCACATCGAATAGCGCAGCCGCGCGGTCCAGGAAGCCCGCCCGCGCGACCGAGGTCACGACGCAGAAACGCTGCGGGCTGCGGGATCGATCTGGTGACGGAGAACAGGAGCGCGGCGCGTCGCCGTAGTCGGTCCATGCCGCGTCGAGGCCCAGCGGGGTGCCGTCGGCGTCGATCAGGCGGCATCTCACGACGCCGTACAGTCGAACCCGCCTGGATCCGGGGATGACGTCGGCGAACCAGCATGGCCGCGAACCACGCTCGAGGGTGCGCCCCGAGCATAGAGAAGTCGTCCGGAGTTGAGCCAGCCGAGGACTCGTCACCCCGTCGCCGATCGCCAGCGCTGCATCGACGGCCGCGGCCTGTCCGCCATGCGGGACCGCGTGCGACCAGCGTGCCAGCCGGCTCGCCAGTAGCGCTCGATGATGCCGGACGCTCGCGTCGGCTCGATCGCGCCGTCGAAGGGGACCGCGGATGTTCCGACTGCGAGAGCTCCGCGCGGTGAGGCCGACTGGTCCAGGCACCGAACGAGATCTGGACACCGCTCGAGCCAGCAGGCGATCTGCTGGTACGACGGGCGTCACGGCATCATGACTCCACGGCTGTAGATCGAGTCCATCCGCGCTACCAGCCTACCCGACGACCGGGCTCTGCTACTCTCACGCCCGATGTCGGCTGGCGACCCGCGAGCACCCTCGGAGCCGGACCTGCCCGCCGGCGACCTGCCGGTCGCGGGGTCGGTCGTGGATGCCGCGAGCGCCTCGGCGCGCCGGATCATCCTCGCCCGGGCGGTGAGTCTCGCCCTCATCTTCGTCGGCTCGATCATCCTGTCGCGGACGCTGGGGCCGGACGGTCGAGGCGCCCATGCGTTCTACGTCGCGCTGACCATCCTGGCTGCCGACCGTCCTCGGGCTGAGCGCCCCGGGCGGGGGCTACATCCTTGCCGTTCGCCACGGCGTTCCCGCGCCCGATCTCGCCGCGAACGCGATGTGGTTCGCGGCGCTCAGCGGCCTGCTGGCGGCCGCCGGGACCGTCGTCCTGCAGGTCGTGTTCGGGTTCCTCCCGAGCCCGCTCGCTGACGTCGCCGCGTGGCCCCTGCTGGTCGCGGTCGGGGTCGCCGGCTTCAGCGCGAACCTGCACCAGCTCCAGCTGGCGTTCGCGCGCGGGCGCTCGATCGCCGGCGCCGTGCTGAGCTTCGGCCCCTACACGGTCGCGGCGATCGGGTACCTCCTGCTGCCCGGTGACCGGCGGCGGGCTGGCGGCGGCACTGTGGATCTTCGCGCTCGCGCCATACGTCCTGGCCGTCGCGGCGGCGTTCGTCCGACCGCCGCTGTCGGTCGTGGCGTTCGGCCGTGCACGACCCGGGTTGGCGAGGCGCTCGATCCGCGAGGGGCTGCGGATGTACCCCGGCGAGTTCGCCGGGATGCTCCACCAGCGCGCCGACGTGCTGCTGCTCGGCATCCTGGCCCCGACCGCCAGCCTCGGGGTGTACGTCGTGGCCTACCAGACCGTGGAGCCGATCCTCGTCCTCGCCTCGGCCAGCGCGGCGACGGTCCTGGCGCTCGGCCACGGCCACCCGGAGGTCGAGCGCGGGACGGTCACCGCCCGACTGATCCGTGAGACGCTGCTGTCCGGCGGCCTGCTCGCCCTGCTGGCCGCGGTCCTCGCGCCGATCCTGGTCCCGCTGATCTACGGGCCCGATTTCGCTGCGTCGGTGACGCCACTGCTCATCCTGCTGCCGGGCATCGTCGCCCTGTCCTGTGGCCGGATCGCGATGTCCGATCTCATGCGGCGCAACCTGCTCGAACGGATGGCGGCCATCTCGGTGGCCGTGATGGTCCTCAACGTCTCGCTCAACCTGGTCCTGATCCCGCTCTTCGGCGCGGTCGGCGCGGCAACCGCCTCGCTCGTGACGTATTCGATCATGGCTGTCCTGGCCGATCTCGGTCGACCGGCGGGCAAGCGGGTTCACCGTCCGCGCACTCCTCCCCGGATGGACCGATCTCGTCGACCTGGTCCAGGCCTGGACACCGCGCTCGCTTGCGCTATGGCGACGGCCGCCGTCGTGAGGGTGGACGCAGGCGGCTGTTCGGCCCGCGGCCATCGTCGGCCCGGATGCCGGGGTACGGTACCTGCCACATGACCACCGCCCGTCCTCTCCGATCGCGGTTCGATCCGGATCGCCTCGCGTGGCTCGGCGTCGCGCTAGCCGTGGTCGCCGCATTCGGCTTCGGGCTGTACGGCATCAAGACCCGCAGCTTCTGGCTCGACGAGGCGACCAGCATCGTCATCGCTCGTCTTGCGCCCGCGGACCTCCTGCGGACCCTCGCGACCGGCGAGGCGAACAGCTCGCTCTTCTATGTCCTGCTTTCCGCCTGGCGCCAGCTCGGCGAGGGCGAGATCCGGCTGCGCCTGCTTTCTGTCCTGTTCGGTCTCGCGACGATCCCGCTCCTCTACCTGGTCGGCCGGCGGACGGTCGGACGGACCGCCGCCCTGGGTGCATGCGCTCTGTTCGCGGTCCAGCCCCTGGTCATCCCGTACATGCAGGAAGTCCGTGGCTACACGTTGGCGATGCTGCTCTCCACGGCCGCGATCCTGGCCTGGCTCCACGCCGTCGAAACGGATCGTGTCCGCTGGTGGGTGGTCTTCGCCATCGCCGCCTCGGCCTCGTTGTACGCCCACTTCTTCTGCGGGCTCGTGCGATCGGGGCGCTCGTGGTGTTGGTCGTGGTCGGCGCTGTGCCGCGAACACGCCGCATGGGCGCCGCCTTGGCCGTCGTCATCCTCGCGGCGGTCCCCCTGGCATTCTTCGTCCTCTTCGAGGATTCCGGCCAGGTCGACTGGATCCCGGCCCTCTCGCCCGATCTGGTCGGCGATGTCATCGGGGCGCTTGCTGGCGGCTCGCTGGCGTTGGTGGCAGTCCTGATCGTCGGCGTCGTCCTCGCCCTTGCTCGGCGACGCGATCGCTGGTCGTCAGGGCGCCTGCTCCTCGCTGCATGGCTGCTGGTCCCGATCGCTGCCGCGATCGTCATCTCGATCTGGAAGCCCCTCCTGGTGCCGCGGTACCTGATCGTGGTCGTCCCGCCGCTGACCCTGCTCGCCTCTGACGGGCTGCTCCGGATCCGCCCTAGGGTTGCCGCGGTCGTCGTGCTCGCCGGCGCGCTCGCCCTCTCGATCGGCCCGCTCGCCGCGCGGGCCGACGACATCGGCGAGGACTGGCGCGGTGCCGCCGGCTGGGTGGCGTCCGTGGCGAAGCCTGGCGACCGCGTGGTATACGAGATCCAGAACGGGCAGAAGCCATTCCGCTGGTATCTGGACACGATCCCTGGCGTGCATCCACCGGACGCTACGCTCGACGACGTTCGTGCTATCCCAGGCCGCGTCTGGCTCGTTCTCTACAAGATGGATCTGGCCGACCACCAGGCTCTGCTGGCCACCCTGCCGGGGCTCAAGGTCGACCAGAGCAAGGCCTTCGAGGGGATGCGCGTCCAGCTGTTGGTGCCGGCCTCGCCCTGAGCCGTTCGGCTCGGGCGCGTCGTCCGCTGGTCAGAGCTGGAACGGCACGGCCAAGACGACGATCAACAGGCACAGGGCGACCGCGACGATACCGGACAGGCGGCCGGCGGCCCGGCCCGTCCGGAAGGTCGCCAGCAGGGCGGCTCCTGCGGCGACGGCGGCCACGACCAGGATGGCGATCGCGGGAACGCCACCGAGACCCCAATGCAGCCCCGCGATCGTTCGGGTGAGATCTCCGGCGAGCAGGCGCGGGATCCACAGGTCGAACAGCGGGCTGTCGTAGGCCGTCGGTGCTGCCGGGACGGTGACGGTGGCGATGAAGAAGAACGCCACCGACAGGGCGATCAGAAACGCCGTCAGAGGACGGACGAACGTCGGCGCGAGGGCGACCAGGATGGTGGCGAACGGGAGCGCCGGGAGCAGATAGCGCGGCCCGGGGGTCCAGCCTCCGAGCGAATTCAGCGCCCCGCTGTTGTAGGTCACGAATGCGGCACAGATCGCCACGGACACGAGCACCTCCGCGCGGACCGCTGGCCGCCGAACGGCCAGGATCCCAAGCGGGGCAAGGGCGAACCATGGCGCCAGGCGGAGCAGGCCGCGCCCGCCGACGAGGATGACCTCGGCTCGTGCCCAGGTCGGCCAGACGACCGAGATGATGCCCTGCTGGTTCTGAGCCGCGAAGAGCGTGGCGTACTGATAGCCGATGCTCAGAGCGCTGCCAAAGCTGATCCAGTCGTAGATGACGAACACGATCAGTGCCGGGGTCCCGCCCAGGATGAACCAGAGGACCTGACGGCGGCCCATCCATAGCGCGTACAGGCCGAGGACGGCGACGCCGAGCACGAGCGGGATCTCGGTCAGCACGGCGAAGCCGGCCATGAGACCAGCGGACACCATCCGCCACGTCCGTGGCTCGGCGCGCCAGCGCCACAGCAGATAGAACGCCGCGAACAGGAAGAACGTCGAGAGGGCGTGACCGAAGAACATGGTCGCGAACGGCAGCGCGATCGACCCGAGCCCATAGCCGAGGCTCATCACGAGCGCCCAGACCTCTCCGACCGCAGGACGCAGGAAGCGCAGCAGAAGGATCACCAGCAGCACCGTCGAGATGCCGCTCTCGACGAACGCCAGGGCCTCGATCGCCAGCTGCGGATCGACGGCGCCACTGCCCGTCAGCTTTGCGACTGCCCTCAACCCGACGTACACCGGCACACCGATGAGCGACGATCCCGGGGCCTTGTCCGAATAGAAGTGGCCGTCATGGAACGCCTTGTCGCCGGTGTTCGTCTGGAACCGGTCGATCGTCGTCGTTCGCTGCTCGACGAGTGCCCGGACCAGGTCGAGACGGCTGTTCTCGTTCCAGCCGGCACTCTGCTGGAAGAACCCGTAGAAGAGGAGCAGGAACAGCGCCACGATGATCTCGCGGCGCAGCGGTGGCGCGACCTCCGAAACCCTGAGTCGTCCGAGGCCGCGCCTGTCGGGTGCGGCATCTGCGGGGACCGCGTCGACGCTCAGCGATGGCATTGGGGCCATCGTACGTGAGCCCGGTATCGGTGCGCTCTCGCGACCCGGTCGGTTGCCGCTACGGTATCGCGGTGAGCGGCTATCCCTTGAGACGACGATGAGCGGCGTGGCCGGGCGTGCCGTGATGGGTCTTGGAGTCGATCCGGACCCGCTCTTCGCGGATCTCATCGACGCCGTCCGCGCGAGCGCCGCGGATCTCGGACTCTCCACGCGTGACGTCCGGACGACGGGCGACGCGGACGGGCTCGAAAGCCTGCTCCTCATCGGGCGCCCGGGGCGGTATCAGGCGCTCCTCGGTGCGCGAGAGGGCGGTGGGCCGCGGCGCATCGTGTGGACCGGCGAGCCCTTGCCGGCCGTCCGCGCCGATGGTCCGGCCGGGCCATCCGCGGCAGCCAGGAGTCCGGCGGCGCCCGCCGGTCGCGGGGTCCGGCCACTCGGTGCCGTTCTTCGGCGGGCCCGGCTGCCGGGACCGCTCGATCGCCGGCGCGTGGCGGTCACGACGGAGCGTCTGCTGCAGGCGAACCTCGGAGAGCTGTCGATGGCCGCGTCGGCCGGCGCGCGGCTGGTCGTCACCAGCCGCGATCGAGCGGCGGCCCTGGCCACCGAGAGCATCGACGCCGCGGTCGTGCCGTTCGGCTACCACGAGCGTCATGCCGGGCCCCTGACGGCGGCCGGCAGCGGGCCTCGCGACCTCCGGATGCTGATGCTCGGCTCACGCGCCAGCCACACCCGCCGCGCTCGCCGGGTTGACGAGCTGGTGCGGAGCGAGGCTGGTCGCGACCTGACGATCGTCGAGGGCGTGTGGGGGAGCGAGCGGGCGGCGCTGCTGCGGCGAGCGCGGGTCGTCGTCGACATCCATCGGATCCCGGGCAACTTCGTCGGGCTGCGGCTGCTGCTGACGCTCGCCGCGGGCGCCGTGCTCGTGACCGAGCCGATGACCGACCCGTGGCCGTTCATCCCGGACGTCCACTATGTCGAGGCGCAGGCGTCCGACATCCTCGGAGTCGCTTGTGCCGTCGCCGAGGACGGCGTCCGCCGAGTGCGCCTGGTCGAGGCCGGTCAGGCTCTCCTCCGCGACTCGCTGACGATGCAGGCGTCGCTCGGGCGCGTCCTGGCGGCCGCCGCGCCGGGGTGATCTGCGGTCGTTGCGGCGCGATATCCTCGCGTGCGACGACCCACGCTCGCCGACCGCCACAGGGGGAGCACCTCGCGTGATCTCGACCGACGCGCCGCCGATCCTCTTCCATGTCCCGGACCGGCTCGACGTCGAGGGGTTCGTCGACGACGCGCGCGCCATCCTCGACTCCGGGCGCCTGAGCCTGGGTCCCTACACCGAGCGCCTCGAGACCGCCCTGGAGCCGTGGGTGGGCAAGGGGAACGTGACGGCGGTCTCGAACTGCTCGGACGGGCTCATCGCTGCGTTGTGGGCCATCCGCGACCCCGGCGCCGAGGTGATCGTCCCGGGCTTCACGTACCTGGCCACGTGGCAATCGGTCGTGTGGGCCGGGATGACGCCGGTCGTGGCCGACGTCGACGAGCGCGGCCTCCTCGACCCGGCCGCCGCCGAGGCCGCCGTCGGACCGCGTACCCGGGCGATCCTGGGCGTCCACCTTGGCGGCCACCCGGCTGACCTGGCGGGGCTTCGCGCCGTCGCCGATCGCCATGGTCTCGCGCTGCTGTTCGACAGCGCCCACGCCCTCGGCGGGCGATGGGCCGACCGTCCCGTCGGGGCGGGTGGCGACATCGAGGTGTTCAGCATCGGTCCGACCAAGCAGCTCGGCGTCTCGGAGGGTGGCCTGGTCGTCGCCAACGACCAGGAGCTCGCCGGACGGATCAAGCGGTTCTCGGCCCAGGGCCATCGGTTGGGCGAACTGGACGCGATCGGGATGGGCATGAACCTGCGGATGCCTGAGCTGACCGCGGCGATGGCCCTGCGCGCGCTCCCGATGCTCGACGCCCGGCTGGCCGCACGGTCCGCGATCGCCGAGCGGTATCGCGTCGCTTGGCGCGGGCTGCCGCTCCGACTGCCTCGACCGCGCACGGGGGAGCGCTCGGCCTTCAAGGACGCTCTCGTCTTCCTCGACGAGCCGGCCGACAGAGCGTCCGTCCGTGACCACCTCACGGCAGCCGGTGTGGCCACGCGGACCTACTACGATCCGGCGACCCCCGACCAGACGTCGTTCGAGGGGCGGGTCGCCTCGGCCGACCGGAGTCGCGCCCTGGCCCGGCGCTGCCTTGCGCTTCCGATCCACGGTCGCCTGACCGAGCCGGAGGTCGACAGGATCGTCGCCGCGATGCGCTCACACCCCGTCTGGTCGTGAACCCGGGGGATCGGGTCATCCTGGTCGGCGCCGGCGCCTTCGCCGAGGAGGTCACCGATCTGTGCCGCTCCGCCGGCGTGCAGATCGCGGCCTGGATCGAGGGGATCGATCGCGGCCGGGCCGGCCCGGGGGCCGACCCACCGATCCTGTGGGTCGACGATCAGGCCACCTTCGAGCCCGGTCTGCCCGTCCTGCCGGCGATCGGCGCGGTCGCCCGGCGCGGCATCGTCGAGCGGCTGGTCGGCGAAGGTCGCACGCTCGCGACGCTGGTCCACTCGACCGCCGTCGTCGCTTCGACCGCGATCATCGAGCCGGGCTGTGTCGTCTTCCCAGGCGTGGTCGTCGGCGCCCGGACGCGGATCGGCCGGGCCACCATCGTCAACCGGGGCGCGCTGGTCGGCCACCACACCGTCATCGGCCCGTTCGGGTTCATCGGGCCGGGCGCGAACGTGGCCGGCAAGGTCACGATCGGGACCGGGGTCTACGTCGGGATCGGCGCCATCGTCCGCGACGGGCTGACGATCGGGAACGGCGCCGTCATCGGCGCCGGCGCGGTCGTGGTCGACGATGTCGCCGCGGCGACCACCGTCATCGGGTTGCCGGCCAGGCCCATGACACAGCGCTGACCGCCGATCGCCGCTTCCGCGCGGTGTAGGCTGCCGCCGTGCGCGTCACGCAATACCGGATCGAGGGGCTCGGGCACCTGTCGACGCTTGTCGTCGACGAGGTCGAGGGGGTCGCCGCGGTCGTGGACCCGCGGCGCGATGTGGACGTCTATCTGGACGCCGCCCGGGCCGACGACCTGCGCATCACCCACGTCGTCGAGACCCACCTCCACAACGACTACGTGTCCGGCGGCCGCGAGCTCGCCGCGTTGTCGGGTGCGACCCACCTCATCGGCGCAGGGGCCGAGCTCGCGTACGAGCACCGCCCGCTCGCCGACGGCGAGGCGTTCGACGTCGGATCGATCCGCTTCCGTGCGCTCGCGACTCCCGGCCACACGCCCGAGCACGTGAGCTATGCCGTCGCCGACACGATTCGCGCGGACGAGCCGTTCCTGTTGCTGACCGGCGGGTCGATGCTCGTCGGTGCGGTCGGGCGGACCGATCTGCTCGGAGCGGAGAACGCGCGGCCGCTCGCAGCGGCGATGTACCGCTCGCTCCACGATGTGCTGCTGCGCCACGAGGACTCGGTGATGGTCTACCCGACGCATGGCGCCGGCTCGCTGTGTTCGGCCGGCACCTCGTCGACGTCATGGTCGACCATCGGCTTCGAGCGGCGCCATGACCCGCTGCTGGCGCCGATGGAGGTCGAGCTCTTCGCGCGGGCACTGCTCGCCGGACAGCCCGCGTTCCCGCGCTACTTCGCGCGGATGCGACCGCTCAACCAGGCGGGACCGAGGCTGCTCGGCGGGTCGATCCCGGAGATCCCGCCGTTGGCCGACGCCGCGCTGGACGCGGCACTAGGGCGCGGCGCTCTCGTCGTCGACGCGCGACAGCCCGACGCGTACGCGGTGGCGCATGTCCCCGGCTCGCTGTCGATCCCGGCCGGCGCGTCGTTCGGGACGTGGCTCGGCTGGCTGGTCGACGTCGACCGGCCCATCGTCCTCGTCGTCGAGCACCCGGCGGACCTCGACGATCTCTCGCGCCAGTCCCTCCGGATCGGCTACGAGGCGACCGCGGGGCATGTGGCCGGCGGTTTCGACGCGTGGCGGCGGGCGGGTCGCCCGGTCGAGCCCGGGGAGTCCCTCGACGTGGATGCGCTGGCGCGGTCGCTGTCGACCGGCGGGACCGAGGCGCCATTCGTGATCGATGTCCGCCAGCTCGGCGAGTACGAGACCGGCCACGTTCCGGGCGCGCTCCACATCATGGCCGCCGACCTGCCATCGATGCTCGAGCGGCTGCCGGTCGACCGCCAGATCGCCACGATCTGCGCCAGCGGCTTCCGCTCGAGCGTGGCCGCGTCGCTCCTGCGCTCGGCCGGTTTCGGCCACGTGGCGGCGGTCTCCGGCGGCGTCCCCGATTGGGAGGCGCACGGCTATCCGCTCGACTACGGCGCCGGCACCGACGGCCTCGACTGGCCGGCTCCGACCGAGGACCCGGACCTCCACGAGGCGCACGCCCACTAGCCGGACGCCGCCTCAGAGGCCGACCGACCGTCAGCCCACGTGCACCCCGATCAGCCCGAGCGCCGCGACACCGAGCAGGACCACGTCGAGCAGGATGACCAGCCCGATCGCGGACCACGCCAGCACGTTCCCGACCCGCCCGTTGCGGTGCTCGCCCATCAGTCGCCGGTCATTGGCGAGCAGGACCATGAACACGAGCACGACCGGGAGCAGCAGGCCCTGGAGGTTCTGCGAGGCGATGATCACCGGCAGCAGGTCGAGGCCCGGGATGAGCACGACGAGGGCGCCCGCCGCCAGCACGAAGGTATAGATCGAGAAGAACGCCCGCGCGTCCACGAACCGCTTGTCGACGCCCGACTCCCAGCCGAACGCCTCGCAGATCACGAACGCGGTCGACAGCGGCATGATCGTGGCCGCGAGCACGCTCGCCCCGAACAGCCCGACCGCGAACAGCGCCTCGGCCAGCTTGCCGGCAACCGGCTCGAGGGCCTTGGCAGCGTCGGCCGCCGAGTTGATCGTGCCGCCCGCGACCCCGATCGTCGTCGCCGCCGCGACCACGATGAAGATGGCGATGACGTTGGTCCAGATCGACCCGCCGACCGCGTCCGCCTGCTCGAGCGTGAGCTCCTCGACCTCGATGCCCTTCTCGGCGACGGCGCTCGTCAGGTAGAACTGCATGTACGGGGTGATGGTCGTACCGACGACCGCGACGAGCAGCAGCAGGTCGGCCGGGCTCAGGGCGAGCGACGGCGTCACGAGGGCGCGGCCGACCTCGCCCCAGTCGGGATCGGCCAGGATCGCCGACGCGATGTAGGCGAAGAACACCACGATGACGGCCAGGAACACGCGCTCGACGGTCCGGTAGCTGGCCTTGATGACCAGCGCCCAGATGGCGACCCCGACGATCGGCACGACGAGGTAGCGCGAGATCCCGAAGATCTCGAGGGCGGCCGCCGCCCCGGAGAACTCGGCCACCGTGTTGGCCACGTTGGCGATGAGCAGGATCACCATCGCGAACGCGGTCGGGCGCACGCCGAACCGGTCGCGGATGAGGTCCGACAGGCCCTGCCCGGTCACCACGCCGAGCCGCGCGGCCATCTCCTGGACGATGGCCAGGATGGCGATGGTGATCGGGAAGATCCACAGCAGCGACAGCCCGGTCTGGGCGCCCATCACGCTGTAGGTGGTGATGCCGCCAGCGTCGTTGCCGGCGATGCCCGCGATCAGGCCCGGGCCCATCACGGCCAGGAACGCCACGAGCCCGCGGCGCCCACGGAAGCGCCCGCGCAGACGGAGCACGTCGCGCTCGGCGAGGCGCTCGCGCAGGCGCGTGAACGGCAGCCGCATCGGTCGGGTCCTAGCTCCGGGTCACGGCGTGGGTGCCGCGTCGGCGGCGCGCCGGCAGGATCGTGTCGATCGCGTCGTCCACCGTGACGATCCCGACGAGCCGGTTGTCCACGTCGACGACGGGCACGGCCAGCAGGTTGTAGCGGGCCACCAGCCCGGCCACGTCGTCGCGGTCGGTCAGGACGCCGACCGCCACCGGCTCGTCGATCATGACCTCGCCGATCGGCGTCGGCGGCTGCGCGACGATCAGGTCGCGCAGCGACAGCACGCCGACAAGGCGTCCGGCCGCATCGACCACGTAGACGTAGTAGATCGTCTCGGCATCGGGCTCGAGCTCGCGCAGGCGGTCGATCGTCGCGCCGGCGGTCAGGTCGGCCGGCGACGGCGACGAACTCCGTCGTCATCATCCCGCCGGCGGTGTCCTCCGGGTAGGCCAGCAGACCGCCCAGCTCCTCGGCCTCGTCGCGCTCCATCAGCGCGAGGAGCTCCTCGCGCGTCGCGTCGGCCAGGTCGGCCACCAGGTCGGCCGCGTCGTCGGGCGACATCTCCTCGAGGATGTCGGCGGCGCGCTCCGGGGCGAGGCCCTCGAGGACCTCGACCTGGGTCTCGGGCTCCATCTCCTCGATCGCGTCCGCCACGGCCTCGTCGTCGAGCGCGGCCAGCACGCCCGCCCGGTCGCGCGGTGCCAGCTGGTCGATGATCGTCGCGAGGTCGGCGGGATGCAGCTCGGTCAGGCCGGCGTGCGGCACGCGCAGCTCGGATCGAGGCGATGCTCGTCTCGACCGGGTCGACGTCCTCCCAGTCGATGTAGCGCTCGGGTGTCGGCAGTCGCAGGTTGCGGGCGAGGATCCGGTACGCGCCCTCGATCCCGAGCCGGCGCAGCAGCCCGGCCGCACCGACGTCGACGACGACGAGGTGGAGCTTGCCGTCGACGTCGTCGAGCCCGAGGTCGTTGACACGCACGACCTTGCGCCCGTCGATGTCGACGATCTGCTTGTCGAGCAGGTCGGCGCGGAGGAGGATCTCGTCCGGCCGCTGCTGGAAGCGCGTGATGTCGATGGTCCCGCCCGCCAGTCGGGCGCCGGAGGCGTCGAACCGGGCGACGTGCGACCAGGGCAGGAAGATGCGCCGCTTGTCGGTCGAGACGACCAGGCCGGTGATCGGCGGGTACCGGTCGCCGACGGCGACGATCAGGTCGTCCAACTTGCCGAGCGGCTCGCCGTTGGCGTCGAGCACGGGTCGGCCGATGGCCTGGCTCAGGTAGAGCATGGTTGCCACCTCACGAGCGGGCCGACCCGTCGCAGGTGGTGGGACCCCGTGGGCGGGGTCAGCCGTCAGCGAGCGGGACGGACCGGGGCCTGGGTGATGGCGCCGTCACCGGCGCCGATGGGACTGGGACCGTCGTCCACGAGGGGTGTGTGGACCTCGGAGCGGGCTGGGACGGCCGGGCCCCTGAGGGTCGCGACGCCGCCGGAGTGTAGCCCCGCCGTGCGAGGCGGGTCAACGGACCCGGACGATGGTCCTGCCACCCGATAGTACCGATGGCGGCTCCGCGACCGACCCCGACGATGGGACGATGCTGCCGTGCGCGCGCGCCCAGGGACAGCGGACATCCTGCCCGATCCGAGCGGGTCGTCGACGGCCGTCCCGATGACTCACGGCACGGGCGTGGCGAGCGGGGCCGGGAGCGGCTCGATCCTTCGCCGGATCGTCCCGACGAACAGCGCGACGCGCGTCCAGTCGGTGGGCGACGGGACGTGGACCGCGGTCGATCCGCGCCTCGAGTCGGAGCTGGCCGAGCGACTCGACACGGTCCTCGGCATCGCCGGACGGCTGGCTGCTTCCCACGACCGGCCCGAGCTCCTCCGGATGATCGTCGACGAGACGAAGCGGGCTCTCCGCGCGGACGTGACCACCATCCGGATCCTGCGCGACGATCAGCTCGAGGTCGCGGCGTGGACGGGCTTGACCGACGACACTGCGGGCCGGCTGCGCGTCTACCGGCGTGACGAAGACTGGGTCGACGCGGTCCTGCGCAGCGGCAGGGCCCTGGCCATCCCGGACACGCGAACCGACCGGAGCCTTGAGGTCGAGCGCGGCGAAGAGGCCCTGGACATCGCGGGAGGGCTGGTCGCCCCGCTCATCCACCACGACCGGGTCATCGGCGTGTTGTCGGCGATCACCCGCGAGCCGCGCGCCTGGACGAGCGGCGACGTGGCGTTCATCTCGACGCTCGCCACGCACGCCGCGATCGCCCTGGCCAACGCGGAGCTCTTCGAGCAGACGGTCCAGCGCGCCGCGCAGCTCGAGGTGCTCCAGGCCGCCTCGGCGCGCCTGAGCAGCGCGGTCAACGTCGAGCAGGTCGGCCGCACGGTGGTGGAGGAGACCCGCCGGATCATCGACTACCACAACGCGCGGGTCTATCTCGTCGAGCCGCCGGACCGCGTCGTCCCGATCGCGTTCGAGGGCCGGGTCGGCGCCTACGAAGGCGTCGACATGGCACTGCTGATGTGCCGGCTCGGGGAGGGGTTCACCGGCTGGGTCGCCCAGCACGGCGAACCGATCGTGATCAGGGACGCGAACAGCGACCCGCGCGGCGCCACCATCGCGGGCACCGACGAGATCGATGAATCGATGCTGGTCGTCCCGATGCGCCAGGACGACCAGACGATCGGGGTCATCACGCTGTCGAAGCTCGGGCTCGACGGCTTCGGGCCTGACGACTTGCGGCTCCTGACGATCCTCGCCGACCAGGCCGCCATCGCCGTCGGCTCGGCGCGGCTTCTGACCCGGACGCAGGACCTCGCCGAGGAGCTGCGCAGGCTGCTCGACATGAGCGCGGAGTTGTCCGGCAGCCTCGACTCGCACCAGGTCGCCCAGCTCATGGCCGGCCACATCGCCCGCGCGATGACTGTCGAGGAATGCGTCATCAGCTACTGGGACCGGCCGGCCGGACGGGTCGAATCGCTCGGCTACTTCCCGGCTCACCGGCTCGGCCAGATCGAGCCGTTCTTCGAGGTGGCCGGCTACCCTGAGACGCTTCGAGTGCTGGAGCGCCAGGACACCGTCATCATCGAGGTCGACGATCCCACGGCCGACGCGGCCGAGGTGGAGCTGATGCGACGCGACGGCAACCGGATCATGGCGATGCTTCCCCTGGTGGCCAAGGGCCAGTCGATCGGCCTGGTCGAGCTGGCCGCGAGCGGTGCGGTCACGTTCACGGACGAGCGGCTCGCGCTGGCGCGGACGATGGCCAACGAGGCGGCCATGGCGCTCGAGAACGCGCGGCTCTACGAGGATGCGCGCAAGCTCGCCGACCGCGATCCGCTGACCGGCTTCTACAACCACCGCTTCCTGCACGAGCGCCTCGGTGAGGAGGTCGTCCGCACCCAGCGTGCGCATCGGTCGATGAGCGTGCTGATGCTCGACCTCGACGACTTCAAGCTCGTCAACGACACCTTCGGCCACCTGTTCGGCGACCGCGTCCTGACCTGGACGGCCGAGCTGATCCGCTCGACCCTGCGCGCCTCCGACATCCCGGCTCGCTACGGCGGCGACGAGTTCGCGATCATCCTGCCCGAGACCGACCACGACGAGGCTGGTCGCGCTGCCGAGCGCATCCTCGACGCGTTCCAGGTCCAGCCGTTCGTCGGCGAACAGCGCGGTCCGGTGCCGATCGGGGCGTCCATCGGCGTCGCGACCTTCCCACAGGACGGCCGGACCGCCACGGAGCTGATCGACGCGGCCGACCAGGCGCTCTACCGCGTCAAGCGCGACGGCGGCCATGATGCGGCCCGCGCCGGGGAGCCACCCGCCTGATCGGGTAGCCGTTCGCCCCATCGGGGGGACTGGTACGAAGGTACTGGTCCATGAGCGCCATCGGTACCAGGCGGAGGGATGGACGAGACGTGTCCCGACCGCCATCCTTTATCCCTGACGTGAGTGAACCCGCCAGCCGGCCAGCCCGCCCCGCTGAGACAGCGGAACGACGCACGACCCGCGCCTGGTGGATCTTCGCCGGCTCCTTCTTCATCCTCGGACTGACCGCCGTCCTGCGCCTCGCCACCGAGAGGGCGCAGACCGATCGACTGGGTGGTCGTCGGACTGGTCTTCGTCGTCGGATTCACCGCCATCCGCCACCGCCAGGCTGTCGCGGCGCTCGAGGTCGGTCGGCGTGAGGAAGCCGAGTCGTTCGCCCGGATCATGTCGAGCCTGTCGCGCTCGGTGTCGCCCGACGCGATCCTCGGCGCCATCGTGAGCGAGCTGGCCGACGCGACCGGCGCCGACCACATCGTGGTCGCCCGGCGGCGTCCGGACGCGCGGGTGCTCGAGGCGACGCTCGTGAGCGCCCGACCGGGCGTGCCCGACTCGGCGACCCGACTGCCCATCGCCGATCTCGAGGATCCGGTCGTCGCCGAGCCCGACAGGCCCGAGCGCCTGCCGGTCGCCATCCCGATCGTGGCCGAGGTCGGCGACGCCGATCGCGGCCGGCGGATTGCGCGGCCGCCTTGATGACCTCGGGGCACGGATCAGTGCCGCGGCGCCGCCCGGGCTGTCCATGGCACGCCCGATGGCCGCGCCCGCCTCGCCCGCGGATCGGATCCCCGGCGAGCAGCAGATGATCGCGGAGCGGATCGCCGCGCGGACACGCGACGTCTACGGGCTGACCGATACGCTGGCCGCCCCGCTCACCTCGGGTGGCGAGGTCGTCGGCGCCATCATCCTGTCGCGCCGCACCGTCGGCGACTGGTCGCCGACCAGCCGACGGCTGCTATCCGGTGCGGCGGTCGAGGCGTCGTC
The DNA here is from genome assembly GCA_963797685.1 of uncultured Chloroflexia bacterium. GTDB lineage: Bacteria > Chloroflexota > Limnocylindria > Limnocylindrales > CSP1-4 > SPCO01. The sequence continues at coordinate 215,672 of CAWCQK010000004.1, forward strand.
TGCACTGTCTCGGGCCTACTCGCACCTGGCTGCCGAGACGCAGGCCTCGACCGACGCTCTGACGGGGCTCCCGAACCGGCGCTACTTCGACGAGTTCTGCGGGTTGCTGGCGCGACGACGCCGGTCGGGCGACGCGGTCGGGGTGCTGATGATCGACATCGACAAGTTCAAGGTCCTCAACGACACGTACGGCCACGCGACCGGCGACGAGGTCCTCCGCTCCGTCGGGGGCGCCATCGTCGCGGCCGTCCGCGAGGACGACGTGCCGGCCCGCTACGGCGGCGAGGAATTCGTGGTCCTGCTGCGCAACCCGAGTCCGGAGATCGCCCTCGAGGTCGGCGAGCGCGTGCGGGCGTCGGTCGCGGGGCTCGACCTCGGGCGACTCGGGGTCCCCGGCGTCAGTGTCTCGGTCGGCGTGGCCGTCGCGCGGCAGGCCGACCAGCCGATCGCGGAGCTCATCGACGAGGCCGACCGGGCCCTCTATCGAGCCAAGCGCGCGGGCCGAGACCGGGTCGTCGCCGCCTGAATCCGGTCGAGCGAAGCGGCGCGCTACCATCCGCGAGGTGACCGACGACCCCATCGATGAGCACGCCGACGAAACGGCCGTCCTGTCCGACGGCGACCTGACCGACGGCTGACCTGACCAACGGCGACCTCGCCCGCATCTTCCACGCCATCGGCGACATGCTCGAGCTGCAGGGCGAGCTCGTGTTCAAGACCGTCGCCTACCACCGAGCCGCCGACGCCATCGGGCGCAGCCCGGTCGACCTCGTGTCGGCCTACCGCGCGGGCAACCCGCCGACGATCCCGGGCGTCGGCAAGGCGATCAGCGACAAGATCCGCGAGCTCGTCACGACCGGCCACATGGCCTACTACGACCGGCTCCGTGCCGAGGTCCCGCCGAGCCTCGTCGAGCTGCTGCGGATCCCGGGGCTCGGACCCAAGACCGTCCGCCAGCTCCACACGGATCTCGGCATCGAGACGGTCGACGACCTCCGCACCGCGGCCGAGGGCGGGCGCCTGCGCGGCCTGCGCGGGATGTCGCCACGGACCGAGGCGCTCGTCCTGGAGGGCATCGCCAAGCTCGATGAGCGGTTCGACCGGATGCGGCTCGACCGTGCCGAGGAGCTGGTGACCGGCCTCATGGCGGCGCTGGCGCCGACGCCCGGCGTGCTGTCGCATCGAGCCGGCCGGCTCGTTCCGGCGACGCAAGGAATCGATCGGCGACCTCGACCTGCTCGCCGAGACCGACCAGCCGGCCACGCTGGTCGAGGCGTTCACCTCGTTCGGCCTGGTCGATTCGGTGCTCAATCGCGGTGGCTACAAGGCGGCCGTCCGGCTGATGCGCGGCCCGCAGGTCGACCTGATGGTCATGCCGCCCGGCGAGGCCGGGCACCTACCGGATCCACTTCACCGGGTCCAAGGAGCACAACGTCCGCCTCCGGGCGATGGCCCGCGACCGCGGCTGGAGCCTGTCCGAGAAGGGCTTCCTGCGCATCGGCGACGACGGCGAGCCGCTGACCGGCGACGCGGCCGAGCTGCGGACGTTCGCCACCGAGGCCGAGGCATACGCCTTCCTCGGCCTGCCGTTCATCGAGCCGGAGCTGCGCGAGGACGCCGGGGAGATCGAGGCGGCGCTGGCCGGACGGCTCCCGGCGCTGGTCGAGCTCGGCGACCTGCGCGGCGACCTGCACAGCCATTCCGACTGGTCCGACGGTCACCAGCCGATCGAGGTCATGGCCGAGGCCGCCCGCGCCCGCGGCTACGCCTACCAGGTCCTGACCGACCACACCCAGTCGCTCGCCATCGCCCGCGGCCTGACCCCCGAACGCGTCGCCGAGCAGGCGGTCGATCATCGCCGACGCTCAATGCCCGGTTCGCCGCCGAGGAAGCAGGCCGGGACGGCGCCGGCGGCGACGCCCGCCGAGGGATTCCGGCTGCTCCATGGCTGCGAGCTCGAGGTCCGCGCCGACGGCGAGCTCGACTACCCCGACGAGCTGCTGTCGCGCTACGACGTCGTCGTCGCGTCGGTCCACGTCGCCCGCCGGCAGACCCGCGCCGAGCTGACCCGGCGGACGCTCAACGCGATCCGCAACCCGCACGTCGACGTCATCGCGCACCCGTCCGGGCGCAAGATCGGCCAACGCGACGACCTCGACCTCGACTGGGACGCGGTCTACGGCGAGGCGGCCCGGACCGGGACGGCGCTCGAGATGAACGGCTCGCCGCCGCGCCTCGACCTCGCCGTCGAGCGTGCCCGGCGCGCGGTCGGGATGGGCTGCCTGGTGGCCATCGACTCGGACGGTCACGACATCGGCGAGCTCGACTACGTCCGCTGGGGGATCAGCCAGGCGCGCCGGGCGTGGGTCACTCCGGGTGACGTGCTCAACACGCGGTCACGCGCCGACCTCCTGGCCTGGACCGCGGCCAAGGGCGGGCGGGTATGAGCGACGCGCGTACCATCGGGGCGATGGACGACCGCTCCGCGCGACGCGACCTGGCCATGGTCGCGGTGACCGTCGTCGGCCTGTCGCGGTTGGTCGACCCGCCGCTCGTCTGGCTGGTCGCGGCGGCCCTGCTCGGGGCCATGCTGCTCGGCACGCTGCAGGTCCTCCACGACGAGGCTGCGCCGGCGACCGTCTGGTTCGGCGTCCCGATCGAGTCGGTCATCCTGCCGTCGGTCGCGGCCGTCGGCTGTCTCGGCGCGATCCGGCTCGTGCCGTTCGGCCTGTGGCTCCTCCCGGCGCTCGCGGTCACCTGGCTCATCGTCGGTCGGGCGCTCGCGCTCGAGGATCGCATCAACCGGACGCAGACCGGGCTGACGGCGGAGGACCGGACTGCGGTCCTGGTCACGATCCTGCTCGTCGCGTTCCTCGGCTTCACCGGCGTCGCGGCGATGGTGCCCGGTGGGCTCGCCCAGACCGGCGGCGAGCTGCCCGGCAACAACCTCGTCGTCCTCGCCGCGGGCGATGCCCTCGTCGGCGTTCCTGCTGGGCTACCGCGCCGCGTCGCTGCGGGTCAACACCGCGCGCGACGCCCTGTGGGCCGCCGCCACGTATGCCGCGGCGATCGCTATCGGGGCGGCCGCGATCCGCGCGATGGAGATCGAGCGCCTGGTCGGGCCCGCGCTGCTCACCCTCGCGTTCTACCTGTGGGACGCGTTCATCGGCGCTGCTCCTGCCCGGCGGCGCGACATCCGCTGGATCGGCCAGATCGTGGTCCTGGCCGCGCTCGGGATCATCGTCGCCGCCTGGAACCTTCTGCTTCGGGCCTGACGGCGCCGGCTCGCGCGTCTGACGCCCGGGTTTGACGCGCCGCCCGGACGGTGCTAGAAAGCATGTCCGCCCAGTGGCTCCGCGCGTCCGCGCGCCCTGACCCGATCCCGACCCGAACCCGAACACCGCCGCGCCCCGAAAGGACGACCGCCTCGTGACCTTCCCCGACGTCGAGACCCAGCCCCAGAGCCCCGTCAACCTGAACCGCCAGAAGCGGCAGCTGGCCGACCAGGCGATCGCCCAGGCGACGGCCGCACAGTGGGCCGAGGCCGCCGCGACCAACCGCCGGCAGCTCGAGCTCGGGCCTGACGCGGAAGCGGAGAACCGCCTTGCCAAGGCGCTCTGGGAGCAGGGTGAGCTGGGTGCCGCGCGCGAGCACTACCAGACCGCGCTTGCGCTCGACCCGACCAACCGCATCGCGGAGCGGAACATCGACCGGCTGAAGATGCTGCTGGTCGCCGCCGGCGAGAAGACCGTCCCGGCCCAGGAGGGGAGCAAGGCCCCGGTCAGCATCTTCGTCGAGGAGACCGGCAAGACCGGGTTCGCCTTCCTGACCGATCTCGCCACGCCGCGTGAGCTGGCCCAGGTGAACCCAGGGGATGCCGTCGAGCTGACGCCGGAGGGGAACCGGCTGATCGCGCATTCGAACGGGATGCGCATCGGCGTCGTCGAGCCGCGCGTCGCGGCCCGCCTGCTCAAGCTGATGGCCGACGGCAACAAGTACGCGGCCGGCGTCACCTCGCTCGGCGACAAGGACGTCCGGATCATCCTGCGCGAGATCTTCCAGGACCCGGCCAACTACGGGAAGGTCAGCTTCCCGACCGCGGCCAAATCCACCGACCTGCGGCCGTACACCAAGGGCACGCTGGTCCGCGAGGAGATGGACCTGGAGGACGACCTCGAGGACGACGAGGAGGACGACGAGATCGAGGACCTCGATCGCGTCCTTCCGCCCGAGGCGACGACCGACGAGGCGTTCGAGGACGAGCCGGACGAGCTCGACGAGCCGTAATCGTCCGAGGCGGCCCGCGCTCGCCGGGCGGGCCGGGTGGCGGCGGCGGCTCGGCGGCTCGGCGGCGCCGCCGAGCGCAGGCGTCACGATCCCGCTGCCGCCAGGCACGACCCCGCGTTCCTACCAGGCACACATTTCGGATATCTGAGCGTGGATGCGCGCAGATCCGTGCAGTTTCTGTCCGAACTCGCCTTCGACCACGCTTGGATATCGAGATCAGGCGCCTGACAGGAACATCCCAAACGGCTGTGGGCCACGACGCGATTCAGCGACGAACGGACCCGGCGTGACGGTCGAGTCGCGCTGGAGTGCGCACGGCCGATCTCCTGACCGAACCGCCCGGGCCGGGCTCCCGGCCGCCCGGGCCGGGCCTCCGGAAGCCCGTCTCGGCTAGCATCTGCCGGATGACCGGACGCGGACCTCTCGATCCCCAGCCCGGCTACTCATTGCCCGTGTTCGACCGGATCGCCCCGGCGCCGCCGCCCGCGATCGTGGCCGCTCGCATCGAGCTTCACACCGGACCGGGCGACGTCGTGGCCGACCTGTTCGGCCGTGGCGGCTGGGTCGCCCGCGCCGCGATCGACCGCCAGCGACTGGCCGTCTCGCTCGAATCGAGCCCGCTCACCCGGATGCTCGCCGAGGTGGTGCTGCGCCCGCCCGATGTCCGCCATCTCGACGCGGCGTTCCAGGGACTGGCCGGCGCGCCGAGCCGGGGTTCGAGCCTCAAGGTCTCGATCAGCGACCAGTTCGCGACCCGCTGCGCGACATGCGACCGGATGCTCATCGCCGACGAGATCGTCTGGTCGGTGGACGACGATGCGGGGATCGCCGGTCGCACCCGACCGGTCTCCCGGCACTACCGGTGCACGGTCTGCCGCGACCAGCGGGGCGGCTCCGAACAGCGCCAGGCGCCGCTCGACGCCGACGACCTGCGCCGCGCGACGGCCGATGTCGGGGCCGAGGCGATGCGGTCGACGCTGCTCGACCGCTTCCCCGAGGTCCCCGGCGCGGAGACGCTTCCGGACGAGCTGCTCGACCTCCACACCGGCCGCCAGCTGGTCGGTCTCGGCGCCATCATCGAGCGGATCGAAGGCGAGCTCCGTGCCGCCCCGGTCCTCGCCGCGCTTCGTCTGGCCTTCGTCCACGCCGTCCTGCCGACCAGCCGGCTGGCGACCGGCCAGGGCCGGGCCTCCGCGCTGCGCGTCTCGTCGGGGCACGTCCGGCAGCCGACGGGCACCCAGTTCCGCGAGCGCAACCCGTGGCTCGCCTTCGAGGACGCATTCCGGCTCGTCCGCGGGTACGTCCAGCGGCTCGAAAGCGGGGCGTCGGGTCCGATCCAGGCCCGGCTCGGCGAGGACCTCCGCAGCCTGGGCGAGGGGTCCGCCACGACGGTCCTCGCGCTGGCCGGCCCGCGCGGGCTGGCGACCCTCCACGACGACCCCGAGGCATACGGCCGGACCGCGCCGACACCCCGCATCCGGCTCGTCCTCGGCCAGCCACCGCAGCGACCGAGCCTCGACCGGCTCGCCGCCGCCTACCACGCGACGGCCTGGGCACTCGGCCGCGAGGCCACCATGCTCCTGCCGATCGGATCGCTGGCGGGCGCCTCCCTGCGGCCGCCGGCGAGCTGGCAGGGCGAGATGCTCGGCGACGCGCTGCGGTCGCTCGAGCCTGCGCTGTCGCGGGAGGGGCGCGTCGTCCAGCTCGTCGACGGAGGTGTCGAATTCCTCGGTGTCGGTCGTGCTCGGTGCCGCAGCCGCCGGCTACCGCCTGCTCGGTGCGCGCGTCGCCGAGCCCGACGACCCGACTGGCTCCGTGGTCGACCTGTTGCACCCGCGCGGGCGCCTGCCACCGGGCGCCCGCACGCGCGGGAACGTCGGGCTCGAGCCGCTGCCCGGCGGCGCCGGCGATCCGGATGTCGTGCCGAGTCGCGGACTGTTCGCTCCGCCCGAACGCGTCGACGGCCGGCCGTACTCGGCGCGCGACGCCGCGCGGACCGTGACCGAGGCTGCGGTCGAGACGCTCCAGGCGCGTGGCGAGCCGGCCCGCTTCGAGCGGCTCCTCGGCGAGATCCTGGTCGGGCTCGACCGTGCCGGCGACCTGCGGCGCATGACCGCGAACGACACGGCGCCGAGCGACAAGGCGCAGGGCGAGACGACGGCCACGCCGACCGACGTGCCCGTCGACGTGCCGGCCGGCGAACCCACGGACGCGCCCGCCGCCCCCGAAAGCGCCACACGCTCCCCGGTCCGCTCGTCTCGCGCCGGTGCCGAGCGCGACAGCCCGAGCGATCCCGTCGAGCGCCTGCTCGGGCTGATCCGCGACGAGCTCGGGACCCAGCGACGGCTGACCGAGATCGAACCCGGCCGCTGGTGGCTGGCGGACCCGGACGACATCGCCGCCGCAGCCGCACCGCTCGCCGATCGCGTCGAGTGGTCGGTGTTCAGCCTGCTCTCGACCTCGGGCCCGATGGCCGAGAGCGCCTTCTTCGACCGCGTCGCCGCGTTGTTCGGCGGCCATGACGTCCCCGACGACGCCCTCGTCCGAGCATGCCTCGACAGCTATCGCAGCTTGGCCAGCACGCCCGATCGACTGCTCACCGGCGACGATCTCCTGCGCCGGAGCCAGGAGCACACCGAGCTGCTGGCGACGATCGCCGAGGCCGGCCACAGGCTGGGGATGCGGGTCTGGATCGGCCGCCGCGAACAGAGCCGGCGCCACGGCACGGGCGTGCTCGGCGATCTGCTCGAGCCGTCCGAGCAGCACGCCTACCTCGGCGCCGTCAGCGCGGCCGAGGACATCGCCGATGTCGACGGCATGTGGTACGTCCGGGGCAAGGCGGCGTTCCTGTTCGAGGTCGAGTGGACCGCGATGCTCGGCGAGCCGCTGCTGCGCCGCCATGCACGCATCCCTCCCGACGACACGCTGATCCGCTTCCTGGTCATCGCCCCGGAGCGGACCGAGCTCGTCCGCTACAAGCTGGAACGCTCGCCGTTGCTGCGGGAGGCCATCGACACCGGCAACTGGCACATCATCAAGTCGACCCACCTGCGCGCGTTCCTCGCGCGGGATCCGCTCGACCTGGCGGACCTGGAGCCGTACCTCGGGCTCGATCCCGTCCTCGAACGCAACGCCGTGCAGATGCCGCTGTTCGGTGGCTGATCGGCGGCGGACCAGGCGGCTAGATCGGCGACGGACCAAGCGGCTGATCGGCAGCGACCCCGGCGGTGCGGCGCGACCCGCGCTAGGCTAGGCGAAACCCCCGAGACGACCATCGCGCGACGAGGGTCGCGCCCCACAGGAGGTCCACCGGTGACCACCCCCGATCCCGAGCGGGCACCAGTCGACGATCTGGCCGATCGCTTCTGGGACGCGGTCCTCGAGCTCGATCCGACGACCGCGACGATGTACGGCGATGAGCGCTACGCCGACCGCCTCGGGGATCCGGGACCCGAGGGCAGGGCGAAGGCGAGGGCGTTGATGGAGCGGACCGCCGCCGAGGCGACCGCCATCGACAGCGTCGGGCTGCCGACCGAGGACCGGATCACCCGGGACATGCTCGAGGTCATCGCCGAGCTCAACATCGAGGAGGATGACCAGCGTCTCCACGAGCTGCGCGTCGTCGACCAGATGGGCGGGCCGCAGCAGCTCCTGCCGCAGCTGACCCAATTCCAGTCCGCCGACACGCCCGACCGGCTCGACGCCTTCCTCTCTCGGCTGCACGCCTACCCGGCGTTCATGGCCGCGAACGCGCAGATCCTGCGCGACGGCGTGGCGTCGGGACTGACTGCGCCGCGGATCGTCGCCGAGCGGACCATCGCCCAGATCGAGCGGATGCTCGACGTCCCGATCGAGTCGGCCATCGTCCCGGCGATGGTCAACGTCGCCTCCGAGGCGGATCGTGAGCGCGTCCGCGAGGTCGTCCGCGACGTGGTCTACCCGGCCGACCAGGCCTTCCTCGATGTCCTGCGCGGTGACTATCGGGCGGCCACCCGGGAAGATCCAGGCCTCTGGTCGGCGCCCAACGGTGAGCAGCTGTACCGGACCGCCATCCGGAGCTGGACGACGCTCGATCTCGACCCCGAGGAGGTCCACCGGATCGGCCTCGACGAGCTCGAGTCGATCGAGGCGGAGCGACGGGTGATCGCACGCGGCGCCGGCTTCGGCGACGACACCGCGGCCTACCGTGCGTCACTCGACGCCGATCCGGCCAACACGCCGCAGTCCAAGGACGAGCTCGTCGAACGCGCGACCGAGGATATCGGTCGGGCGATGGCCATCGCCCCTCGCTACTTCGGCGTCCTGCCGCACGCGGCCTGCGACGTCCGGCCGGTCGAGGAGTACAAGGAGAAGGACGCGCCGTTCGCCTACTACTACCCGCCGGCGACCGACGGCTCGCGGCCGGGGATCTACTACGCCAACGGCTACGACCTGCCCAGCCGCAAGTACACCAAGCTCGCGACCACGACCTACCACGAGGCCGCCCCGGGCCATCACTTCCAGATCACGCTCGAGATGGAGAACCCGCACCTCAACACGTTCCGCCGCCTGGGTGCGCGGATGGTCGGGGCGGCCTACGTCGAGGGCTGGGGCCTGTACAGCGAGCGCCTCGCCGACGAGATGGACCTCTTCCGCGACGAGCGCGAGCGGTTCGGGATGCTCGACGCCCAGGCGTGGCGCGCGGCCCGGCTGGTCGTCGACACCGGCCTCCACGCGCTCCGCTGGCCGCGCGAGCGGTCGATCGAGTTCCTGAAGGGCGCCGGCCTGTCCGCGACCGATGCGGAGATCGAGACCGATCGCTACATCTGCTGGCCGGGCCAGGCACTGACCTACAAGGTCGGCCAGCGCGAGATCGAGGCGCTGCGAGCCGAGCTGACCGCCCGGGACGGCTCCGCGTTCGACCTGCGTGCCTTCCATGACGCCGTCCTGGGTCACGGATCGCTCCCACTCGCGACGCTCCGGCGCGAGCTACCGAACTGGCTGGCGACGCCCGTCTGAAGACGACGGTACGGCGCGGAACGGGACCGTCTCGGCACGATTCTCGCATCGATCAGGCCCGGATGACGCGATATTCGCGTTGACGTGGCGCTTGAGCATATGGCAGGATGGCGGCGTTCGCGTTCCGCCACACGCAACGATCGTCCCGCGGACCGAGCCTTCAAGACCGCCGACGAGGACCCGCATGGCCACCGAGCCCGCCGCCCGAACGACCCCCGCGCTTCGGCGCGACGCCCAGTCCGCGATGTACCAGCGGGCGCTGCGGACGATGCCCGGCGGCACCGATTCGAACTTCCGCGCATGGGGCGACGACACGGTCTACGTCGATCGCGGCAAGGGCGGCTACGTCTGGGACATCGACGGCAACGAGTACATCGACCTGCGGATGGGCTACGGCCCGGTCATCCTCGGACACGGTGACGACCGCGTCGACGACTACGTCAACGAGCGGATGCGCAAGGGCGTCAGCTTCTCGCTCACCTCGGAGGACGAGGTCACGGCGATGGAGCTGCGTCAAGGAGATGACCGGCTGGGTCGACAAGGTCCGGATGACGGTGTCCGGGACCGAGGCGACGATGCACGCGATGCGCATCGCGCGCGCCTACACGGGCCGCGATCGAGATCGTGAAGTTCGAGGGCCAGTACCACGGCGTCCACGACTACGCCCTGATCAGCGTGTCGCCCGACGTCATGAGCGACCTCGGCGACCCGGATGCGCCGGTCCGCCTCGCCTGGGGACGCGGCATCCCGGATGCCGTGGCCGACACGATCATCCCCGCCCGCTACAACAACATCGATGCGCTGCGCCGGCTGTTCGAGCAACGCGGCGAGGAGATCGCCGCGATCATCGTCGAGCCGGTCCTCGGGAACGCCCAGGGGATCCTGCCCAAGCCGGGCTTCCACCAGGCGATGCGGGCGCTGACCGAGGAATTCGGGATCCTGCTGATCTTCGACGAGGTCAAGACCGGGTTCCGCTTCGCCAAGGGCGGCGCGGCCGAGTTCTTCGGCGTGACGCCGGACCTGGCCACCTACGCCAAGGCGATGGGCAACGGCTATCCGGCCGCGGCGTTCGGCGGTCGCGAGGAGGTCATGAGCGTCCTGCCCGACAAGGTCAGCCACGGCGGCACGTACGCCGGCAACCGCGTCGCCGCGGCGGCCGCGGTCAAGACGCTGACGATCCTGCGCGACACCGACGCGCTCGAGGTGATCCATGCGACCGGGCGCCGGGTCCAGGACGGCCTGCGCGAGGTGCTCAACCCGACCGGCCTGCCGTACCACTTCACCGGCCATCCGAGCATGTTCGGGATCATGTTCTCCGAGGTCGAGGCGTCGCGAGTATCGCGACTGGGCGACGACCGACCACGAGCTGTACGACGCGATCGCCGTCGGGATGCATGCCCGGGGAGCGATGCCGGAGCCGGATTCGCGCGAGCCGTGGTTCATCTGCGAGGCGCACGCCCAGGGCGACATCGTCGACCGGGTCGTCTCGATCTTCTCCGACTCGCTCGACGCGGCACTCGAGGCGCGGGCGCACGGTGGCGGCGCCGGCCACCTCGGTTCGGCGGCTCACCCGAGCGCGGAGTGAACGGACCGGGCGGCATGGTCCTCGACGGCAACGCGGTCCGATCGGTCGACCGGGCGGCGGCCCTCCTGCTCGCGCTCGGCGAGAGCCAGGGCGAGGCCGGGGTCACCGAGCTGGCCCGTCGCCTCGGCCTGCACAAGTCCACCGCGTCGCGGCTGCTCGCCACGCTCCAGAAGCGGGGCCTGGTCGAGCAGGACGACGAGACCGGCAAGTACCGCCTCGGCCTCGTCGTCATCCGCCTGGCAGAGCGCGCCGAACGGACGCTCGACCTGCGCCGGATCGCCCTGCCCGAGCTTGAACGGCTCGCCCGCGCTGACCCACGAGACGACCGGTCTCGGCATCCTCGACGGCGACACGATGCTGGCCGTGGCGCAGGTCGATGGCCCGAACCTGATCGCCGTGGGCGACTGGACCGGACGCGCCACGCCGCTCCATTGCGTCGCGTCGGGCAAGGTGCTGCTCTCCTCGCTCGCCGAACGCGAGGTCCTTCGGGTGGTCCGCCGCGGCCTCGTCAGCTACACCGAGCGGACGATCGTCGAGCTCGAGCCGCTCCTCGAGGAGCTCGCCCGGATCCGGCGGCGCGGCTACGCGACGGCCATCGGCGAATACGAGATCGCGCTCAACGCGGTCGCGGCGCCCGTCCACGATGCGCGCGGCAACGTGATCGCCGCGGTCGACATCTGGGGCCCGGCATTCCGGCTGACGCCGCGGCGGATCCCGGAGCTGGCGGTCCAGGCGCGCGAGGCCGCGGCGGCCATCTCGGTCCGGCTCGGCGGGGCCGCCGCCTGAGCATCCGCCGCCTGACCGTCCGCCGGCGCTTGTACGCTTGCCGGCGATGCCGGACTTCGACAAGAAACCGTGGAGTGACATCGCCGCCTTCGTGACGCACGAGGTGGTGCCGGTCCTGCTGATCGTCGTCGCCGCGATCATCGCCTTGCGCCTCGCCCGGATCTTCGTGCACGGCGTGGTCAAGGCCCTGCTCGATCGCGAGGCGCTCGAGGGGACGGCCCAGGAGCTGAGCGCGGTCGAGCTCAAGAAGCGCATGGACACGCTCGACGCGCTCGGGGCGAACACGCTCAAGTTCTTCATCGTGGCCATCGCGTTCCTGATGATCCTCGGCCAGATCGGCCTCGAACATCGGGCCGGCCATCGCCGGCCTCGGGATCGTCGGCATCGCCGTCGGGTTCGGAGCGCAGAGCCTCGTGCGCGACTACCTCAACGGCGCCCTGATCCTGGTCGAGAACCAGTTCGCCAAGGGGGACGTCATCCGGGTGGCGGGGGTGTCGGGGACCGTCGAGGATTTCACCCTGCGGCGGACGACGCTGCGCGACCTCGACGGCATCGTCCACACCGTCCCCAACGGCGAGATCAAGGTCGCCTCGAACCTGACCCGGGTCTGGTCGCGGATCAACCAGGACGTGACGGTCGCCTACGGCACCGACATCGACGCTGCGATCGCCGTCGTGGACGAGGTCGGCCGGCAGATGGCCGCCGACCCGATCTGGAAGCGCCGCGTCCTCGAGGCGCCGCGCGTCGAGCGTGTCCAGGCGCTCGCCGAGAGCGGGATCACGCTCAAGATCCTCGGCTCCGTCCGCGCGGCCGACCAGTGGAGCGCCGCGGGCGACTTCCGCCGGCGGCTGCTCGTCGCCTTCAAGGAGCACGGCATCGAGATGCCCGGCGCCGGGCGGCTCGTCCTCACCCGCAACGAGCACGGCGAGCTCCAGCCCGACCTGGCTGACGGCGGACCGGACCAGGACGCCCTGGCCGAGGGCACCGACTAACCACCGCCGACCTCGACGGCTCGGGGCTCTGACCCGTCGCGCGCCGAGGTCGTGCGGGGTACGATGCTGGGGCCAGCCGACATGGAGCACGAGGGACCCGTGAGCGTCGAGCAGCCCGTTCCATCGCCCGAGATCGAGAACCTCCTCGCCGAGTCGCGCACCTTCCCGCCCGATCCGGCGTTCGCGGCGCAGGCCAACGCGACCGCGGCGCTGTACGAGGAGGCCGACGCCGATTTCGAGGCGTTCTGGGCGAAGCGGGCACGCGAGCGGCTCGACTGGTCGAAGCCGTTCAAGACGACCCTCGAGTGGGACCTGCCGTTCGCCAAGTGGTTCACCGGCGGCGAGCTCAACGTCGCCTACAACTGCGTCGACCGGCACGTCGAGCGCGGCCTGGGCGACAAGGTCGCCTATCACTGGATCGGCGAGCCCGGGCGACACCCGGACGCTCACCTTCGCGCGACCTCCAGCGCGAGGTCAGCAAGGCGGCCAACGCGCTCAAGGAGCTCGGCGTCGAGACCGGCGACCGGGTCGCCATCTACATGCCGATGATCCCCGAGCTGCCGATCGCGATGCTCGCCTGCGCGCGGATCGGCGCGCCGCACACGGTCGTCTTCGGCGGCTTCTCGGCCGAGGCGCTGTCGGGCCGGATCAACGACTGCGGCGCCAAGGTCCTGATCACCGCGGACGGTGGCTACCGTCGCGGCAAGGAGGTCGGGCTCAAGCATCACGCCGACGAGGCGCTCGCCGACACGCCCACCATCGAGGCCACGATCGTGGTCAGGCGTCTCGGCCACGACGTCCACATGGTGCCGGACCGCGACCATTGGTGGCACGACCTCGTCGATCGCCAGTCCGAGGACTGCCCGCCCGTCCCGGTCGAGTCGGAGCACATGCTCTATCTGCTCTACACCTCGGGCACGACGGCCAAGCCGAAGGGCATCCTCCATACCACCGCCGGCTACCTCCTCGGCTCGTCCTTCACCCACGAGGCGATCTTCGATATCAAGCCGGACGACGTGTACTGGTGCGCCGCCGACATCGGCTGGGTGACCGGCCACAGCTACATCGTCTACGGGCCGCTGGCCAACGCCACGACCGGGATCATGTACGAAGGCGCACCGGATGCGCCGGCCTGGGACCGCTGGTGGCAGATCATCGAGGACTACAAGGTCTCGATCCTGTACTGCGCGCCGACCGCCATCCGGGCGTTCATGAAGCAGGGCGTCGAATGGCCGGCGAAGCACGACCTCTCGACGCTGCGCGTCCTCGGGATCGGTCGGCGAGCCGATCAACCCCGAGGCGTGGCTGTGGTACCGCGAGCACATCGGCGGAGACCGGACGCCGGTCGTCGACACCTGGTGGCAGACCGAGACCGGCCAGATCATGATCACGCCGCTGCCCGGGGTCACGACCACGAAGCCCGGCTCCGCCACCTTCCCGTTCCCGGGCATCGAGGCCGACGTCGTCGACGGGGACGGCAACTCGGTCCCGCTCGGGGGCGGCGGCTATCTCGTCCTCAAGCGGCCGTGGCCGGCGATGTTGCGCGGCATCTACGGCGACCCGGAGCGGTACCGCGAGACCTACTGGAGCCGCTTCCCGGGGATGTATTTCGCGGGCGACGGCGCCAAGCGCGATGCGGACGGCTACCTCTGGCTGCTCGGGCGGGTCGACGACGTGATGAACGTGGCCGGCCACCGGATCTCGACGACCGAGGTCGAATCCGCCCTGGTCGACCACAAGTCGGTCGCCGAGGCGGCGGTCGTCGGCAAGAAGGACGACATCACCGGGCAGGCGATCTTCGCGTTCGTCATCCTCAAGGCCGACCAGGAGCCGTCCGACGCGCTCGCCGTCCAGCTGCGCGAGCACGTCGCCTACGTGATCGGCCCGATCGCGCGCCCGAAGTTCCTGATGTTCGTGCCCGACCTGCCCAAGACGCGGTCCGGGAAGATCATGCGGCGCCTGCTGCGCGACATCGCCGAGGGGCGCGTGCTCGGCGACACGACCACGCTCGCGGACGCCACCGTGGTCGACACCATCCGGGAGAACTCGGGCGCGGCGGAGGAGTGACGTGCCGTTCGACTTCCTGAAGCGGAAGAAGGAACCCAAGGCCGACGCATCGGCGACGCCCGCTCCGGCGCAAGCCGAGCATGCCGGCATCCCGTTCGACGGCCTGACCGAGGATTGGCGGCTGGTCGGGCGGATGCTGGTCGAGGGGCGGATGTCCGATGCCCTCAACAAGCGCGACCCGATCCCGATCGCCGAGGTCCAGTGGGCGCCGATCGATGGATCCGAGCCGCTGGCGCCGGCCCCGGGCCTGAAGACGGTCGATCCGTACGACCTCGTGATCGTGCTCGCAGGCGCGGAATCGCTGCCGGCGACCGACGACGAGCGAACCGCACACCGGGTCCACAAGGTGTCGTACGAGGTCGCGCTCGAGGTGCCGCCCTACCGCGTGATCGGGACGGTCCTGCTGTACCCGGGATCCGAGCCCGACAGCCTCCTCAGCCGCTCATCGGAGATGTTCATCCCGGTCGTCGACGCGACGGCGTCGATCGGCGACGGGCGATGGGCGATACCCCCGCCGCGGCCATCCTCGTCAACCGGGCCTACCTGCGCGGGGTCGAACAGGTCGACGCCCGGACGGGCGAACGTCACGAGAAGCTGCCGGGCGCCTCGATGGGCGGGGTCAACTGGAGCGACAGGGCCCGATAGGGGAGGGCAGGTCGCAGACTCGCGTCGGACCGCTCAGGCGCGGGCGGGTTCCTTGCCCCGGACGGCGAACCGGAAGCCATTCCGAACGCTCGGTACCGGCCTCGGGATGCCGAGCACCCGATCGGCGAGGACGTCGAAGTCGGCGGTGACGCTCTCCTTCGGGAACATCTCGATGACCGTGCGGCCCTCGTTGGCGGCGCGCACGAACAGCAGCCCGCCGGAGCGGATGAGCGCGAGGGCCGGCATGCCGACCGTCCGCTCCATGTCCTCGACGGTGACGCCGCTGTTGGCCCGGTTGATGACCATCGCAAGACGCTCCCGGCAGCCCAGCCCGACTGCCACGTCGCGCAGCTGGACTGCCGCCCGGATGGCGGGCACGTCCGGCGTGACCGGGACCAGGATCCGGTCGGCCTCGTCGAAGATCGCCTGGTTGAGGGTGCTGTAGGACGGGTGCAGGTCGATGACGACGACGTCGACCTTGGACCGCGCCGCGTTGATCGCGGCGATCAGGCGGGCCGGCTCGAGGACGTCGGTGTGCAGCGGAGAATCGGTCAACGCGACGACGCGCATCCCGGACGTGTGTGACGAGGCGATCTCGAGCAGCGTCTCGCTCGGTCCGCCCTCCGCTTCGTCCTGCCAGCTGTCGGCGACCGTCTGGACCCCATCGATGCCGAGCGACGTGGTGACGTGGCCGGTCACGGTGTCGGCGTCGATCAGCAGCACGGACTTGCCCTTGCGGCTCTGGAGCGCCGAGGCCAGGTTGGTGGCGACCGTCGTCTTGCCGACGCCGCCCTTCGGGTTGAAGACCGCGATGGTCGTCGCCCGGCCGTTCCAGCCACCAGCCGCCGAACCGCCGGCCTGGAGGACCGGCCCGCTGCCGTCGTCGACGGTCTCGCGCCGGATGCACATGGCCTCGACCCGCCAGCGGATCGAATCGGCCGAGTAGGGTCGGGTGAAGTACTCGTCATCGCTGCCGGCCTCGACGGTGCCGGCCAGCCGTTCGAAGGTCCGCGGCGAGACGACGGTGAGTGCCGGGATCGGCCGGACGGCGTCGCGCAGGACGAGCTCGTAGACCTGCCAGATGTCGGTCTCGATCTCACCGTCGAGGACGGCCAGGCCGATGTCCTTGCGGATCTCGAGCAGGCGCTCGAGCTCGCGCGGCTCGTCGATGGGAAACACCACGAAGCCGGCGGCCTGGAGCTCTTCGCAGACGGTCGGCGACTCGTTCGGCGGGAAGGGCGACGACGACGGCTGGACGGGTCATGGGATCCTCTGCTGGCCGGGCTGGCGGTTCAGGCGCCGGTGTCGGGGTCGTGCGCGGTGACCTCGATCTCGCCGTCGGTCTGGGCGGCGATACCTGCCTCGAAGCCGGGGAGTGCCGTGATGGCATCGGCCAGGGCGAGGCTCGGGTCATGGGTCACGGTGAAGATGAACTCGCCGTCGGGTCCCGAGGACACGCCGATGGTGGCCACGCCGGCGACCCGGCCGAGGGTCCGCTTGAAGGTGGCGATGCTGGCCACGCTGACCAGCCCGTGGACGGTCACGCGGGTCGTTGCGCGGTCGGTCGGTGTCGCGCCATTCGATCCGGTCCGGAGGGGCATGCCTTCGTCGGCGGCGGCAAGCTTGGCCGACATCCGGTCGTCCTCGTCGAGATCTCCGGCGAAGGCCGCGGCTTCGGCCTCGGCGGCTGCGAAGTCGGGTTCGCTCGGGGCTGTCTCGGCTTCAGGGGCTGTCTCGGCTTCCGGCGCAGCCTCTGCTTCCGGCGCGGTCTCGACCTGGCCGTCGACCGCGGTCTCGGCCGGCTCCCCGACGGGGTTCTCGGTCTCGGTCGTGGCGTCGGCTACGGTCGCGTCCGCCGACTCCGACACTGCCGGCTCGTCCGGCTGATCGCCGGCGTCGGGCTCGGGCATCGGTCGGGTGAGCTCGCTGATGGGGAACGGTTCGACCGCGGTGCCACCGGGCTCGGTGATCGCGGCCGCGATGCCGGCGAGGTCGGGCGGCTCGGGCATGGTCTCGGCCATCGTCGCGATGCGGGTGGGGTCCTCTTCGGCCAGCAAGCGCTCGAAGAACGCCGCCATCCGGGTCTCGAACGCCGACACCGTCTCGCCGACCCGTTCGACACGGGTCTCGATGGTCGCGGCATGGGCCTCGACCTCGCCGTCGAGCGCGGTCTTGCGCAGGACGATCCGCGCCTCCGTCTCTTCGCGGACGCGGGCGATCTCCGCCTTCGACCATTCGCGAACGGCCGCGACGTCGTCGTCGGCCTGGCGTCGCAGCGCCGCGACCTCGACGGTGGCGCCGTTGTGGATCTCCTCGATGACTGCCTTTGCGTCGGATGTGAAGCGGGCCATCGTCTCGTCGCGCGAGGCCTCGGCCGCGACCTGCATCGCTCGGCTGAAGTCGGCCATCAGCTTCGTCGCGCGACGCGCGGCGGGTGGTGCGGTCTGGTCGATCACGTCGGGTTTCATGGCCTCCTCGGCTCGGGCGGCTTCATCGACGCCGCTTGTCGCGTCGGCGTTCTCCGACACCGGCTCGTCGGAATCGTTCCGGTCCGCGTTCCACGGAAGTCGGAAACCAGCTCTGGTATCGGTCTGGGCCATCGGGGACGATCCTCGTTCGGGAAATCCAGGAGGGGGTCACACCTGACTCCACGTCTGGGTCGCATCGTGTCAGCGGGGGTTGGTACGGTGCAGTCCGCTGGAGGTACCAGCAGGTCACGCCGGTGGTACCGCCGGGGCGGTGCCGGGCGGGCCGTCCGTTCCGGGCTACCATGACCGAGATGGATGGTTCGACGCTCCCCGTGCGCGTGCCCGCGCCGACCGACACGCTCGGTCGGCCGGTCCACGACCTGCGCATCTCCGTCACCGACCGGTGCAACTTCCGGTGCACCTACTGCATGCCCAAGGAGATCTTCGGCAAGGACTACGCGTTCCTGCCACGCGACCAGGTCCTGTCGTTCGAGGAGATCGAACGAGCGGCCCGGATCTTCGTGTCGCTGGGCGTCGCCAAGCTCCGGGTCACCGGCGGCGAGCCGCTCGTCCGACGCAACCTGCCCGACCTGATCGCGATGCTGGCGGCGATCCGCCGGCCCGACGGAGGCGAGCTGGACCTGACCCTGACGACCAACGGCTCGGCGCTGCGGGCGCTCGCGCGGCCGCTGGCCGATGCGGGGTTGCGCCGCGTCACGGTCAGCCTCGATTCGCTCGATGACGCGGTGTTCGGGGCGATGAACGGGATCGAGTTCCCCGTCGAGCGCGTGCTCGACGGCATCGACGCCGCGTTCGAGGCCGGGCTCACCCCGGTCAAGGTCAACATGGTCGTCCGGCGCGGGATCAACGAGGCGAGCGTGATCCCGATGGCTCGCTGGGCGCGCGAGCGGGGCGCGATCCTGCGCTTCATCGAGTACATGGACGTCGGCCACTCGAACGGCTGGCGGCTCGACGAGGTCGTTCCCGCCGACGAGCTGGTCGCGACGATCGCCGCGGTCTGGCCGGTCGAGCCGGCCGACCCGGGCTATCGCGGCGAGGTCGCCGGTCGCTGGCGCTACGCCGACGGCGGGGGCGAGTTCGGTGTGATCTCGTCGGTGACCCAGCCGTTCTGCCGCGACTGCACGCGGGCGCGGATCTCGGCGGAGGGCAAGCTGTACACCTGCCTGTTCGCCGTCGATGGCCACGACCTGCGGGCGCTGCTGCGGTCCGGCGCGACCGACGCCGAGCTGACCGATGCGATCGCCGCGATCTGGACCCGCCGCGGCGACCGCTACTCCGAGCTGCGCTCGGCGGCGACCTCCACGCTGCCCAAGATCGAGATGTTCGCGATGGGCGGCTGAGCCGCGCCGAGGCTTCTCCACAACCTGTCCACAGGCGCGGACAACTCGTGGACGGGCGATCGCAGCGATCGCGGGACTTCGTGGATAACCGCGTTGACCCCGTCGACCGACGGCCCGTAACGTAGGTCTTGCCCGAAGGGGCCGACAGGATCGAGGGAACCGAGATCGCATCAAGGGCCTCCGCTCCGCCGCCGGTCGCTTCGGGCGCTTCATTGCCAAGCCGGGCCGCTCGTCTCACCACGGGCACCCGACCTGACCCGCCCGACGGGACGTGATCGGCATCCCGGTGTCGATACTTCCGTCGGGCCGGAGAAGCCCCCCGGCCCCGACCATCGATCCGATGCGTACCGGAGGCCGTCCCCGATGTCGTCGTCAGGCCCGACACCCTCGTCATCCCCGATGAGCACCGTCGATCGCGCGCAGCCGATCGCGCCGGCCGATCAGCCTGCCCGGCTTGCCGCCCTCGTCGCAGCCGTGCGTGCCCGGACATCGCTGGTCCCCGAGGTCGGGATCGTGCTCGGATCCGGGCTCGGGGAGCTTGCGTCGCGATCTCGAGGATCCGGTCGCCATCCCGTTCGCGGAGCTGCCGGGCTGGCCCGCGGCGACTGCCCCGGGGCACGCCGGCCGCCTGTTGCTCGGCCGGCTCGGAGGCCGGACGGTGGTCATGCTCCAGGGCCGCTTCCACCTGTACGAGGGCAACGACCCGGGCCTGGTCATCCAGCCCGTCCTGCTGTTCAAGCAGCTCGGGGCGCGGCGTCGTCGTGCTGACCAACGCGGCCGGCGGCCTCGACCCGTCATTCGGGCCGGGGACGCTGATGGTCATGCGCGATCACATCAACCTGACTGGCCGGAGCCCGCTCATCGGGCCCAACGCCGACGAGCTGGGGCCGCGCTTCCCGGACCTCACCGACGCGTGGAGCCCACGCCTGCGCGACGCGCTTCGGGCGGCGGCCGCAGCCGAGGGCGTGCCGCTCGAGGAGGGCATCTACGTCGGGCTCACCGGACCGACCTACGAGACCCCGGCCGAAGTCCGGATGCTGGCGGGGCTCGGTGGCCACGCGGTCGGGATGTCGACCGTGCTCGAATGCATCGCGGCCCGGTGGGCCGGCCTCGAGGTCTGCGGCATCTCGCTGGTCACCAACGCAGGGGCGGGCTATTCCGGGGAGCCGCTGACCCACGAGGAGGTCATGGCGGCGGGAGCCGTCGCGGGTCCACGCTTGGCGAAGGTCATCCGACGGTTCGTGGCGGACCTGCCGCCGGGCTGAGGACCCGGTCGGTCGCTCGCGTCAGGTGACCGGCAGCTCCCGGCCGGCCGCCTTGGCCGCGGCGGCCTTCTCGGCCCAGGCCTCGAGCACCCGGTCCTTGTGCGGCCGGATGGGGCAGTGGCCGTCGCGGTTGTTGAACTCGTCGCAGTAGCCGAGCGGCACGCACTTGGGCGCCAGGAACGACCCGAGGAACGGCGAGACCGCGAAGATCTCGTGGCGGATGAGCTGGAACAGCCGGCGGATCTCCCACTGGGCCATCGTGCACAGCCGGAGTCCCGACATGTGGATGAGCGCGCGGAGGTTGGTCGTCATCACCAGGTTGGTCCGGGTCGCGTTCGGGAACACGAACCGGGCGTCCTCGCCGGGCACGCCGGCCCCGAGCATCTCGCCGTACAGCTCGAGCGCGCCGTCGACCTGCTCCTCGTAGCGCTCGAGGAGCCCTGGGTCGCCCTCGGCGATGGAGTGGGGGAGCATCGTCGCCGCCCCCTTGAACTTGACGTAGCGCTGGCTCTGCTGGTCGAACGCGACGCCGGCGCGATGCCGGACGAGCTGGTGCGACAGCGTCCGCGACACGCCGCTGATGGCGAAGGTGAAGACGATGTGCTCGATGGTCGAGCCGTGGCCGGATTCGATCACGGAGCCGATGAGCTTCTGCATCTTGAGCGCATCGAACTCGCCGTCCACCGCGCGCTGGAAGATGAGGTCGGGATCCTGCTCCGAGTAGCACGTTCGGCACGCGGTGTAGACGAGCGGGACGTAGAACTTGTCGACGATCGCGCGATCGGGGAAGAGCAGCGTCGCCCGCATCCCGAGGTCACGACGGCCCGGATTCTTGGGGATCCCGCTCTTCTCGCGGGCGGGTCCAGCCTGGCTCGTCTCGATCGTGGTCATCGGAGGGTCCAGTCTATCCTGCCTCGGCCCGCACGGACCCATCCCACCGGCCGGACGCGCGGCTCAGTCGCCCTCGGCGAGGAGCGCCTCGAGATCGTCCAGGTAGCCGGTCCAGTAGCCCTCGTGATCGGCCCGGACCGTGGCATCGGCTCCGGCCTCGGCCCAGCCGTCGTGGACGAGGGTCACCCGGCCGCTCCCGTCGGGCAGCGGCTCGACCGTCCAGGTGACGAGGGTCTCGGCCGGGCTGTCGGAATCGGTCCAGGCCCACGTGTAGGCGAAGTGATGGCCACGCTCGACCGCGCGGATGACACCCTCGACCACGCTGCCGTCCCCGAAGTCGAGCCGATACGCGTCGCCGACGCTTCCGACCGGTGATGCGTCGGTGAACCATTCGGCGACCAGCGCCGGCTCGGTCAGCGCGGCCCACGCCTCGACCGGCGAGGCCGGCGTCTCGAACTCGACGATGATCGGCGGCAGGGTCTCGACCGTCACCGGGTCATCCTACGCCGCGGGGTCGCCATCGATGACGGCGGACTCCGATCCCTCGAGCGCGTAGGCGACGGCCTGGTCGAGCGTCCAGGCGGCGCCCTCGGCCCCGTAGCGCGCCAGGTCCTCCTCGGACATGTGCTCGACCACGCCGGGCCGGACGTCTCCGCCCTCGTACATCTCGTCGACATAGCCGGCGAGCCCGGTCCCGGTCAGCGCCGTGAGGTTGCGCGCCGCGCCACGCAATCGCGCTGCTCGCGGCAGGTCGCCCTCGGCGACGGCCAGCGACGAGAGGTCGTCGAGGGTCAGCGTGATTCCTGCCGCGTCGCCGGCCGCGTAGAAGTGTCGGATGGCGTGCGTGACGTTGTCTCGGGCAGCGGCGAAGTCGTGCTTCCGGAGCTGCGCGGTCCCCAGCATGTGCAGGCTCCACGCCTCCATCGTCCGGTCGCCGATCTCCCGGAACATCTCCAGCGACTCGGAAGCGGCCGCGATCCCGAGGTCGTCCAACTCCTGGAAATAGCGGTAGTTGGCCAACCCCCACAGCGCATTGGCCTCGCCCCGCTTGTCGCCGAGCTGGTGGTAGACGTCGCGCGCCTTCTCGAGGTAAGCCAGTCCGATCCGGTCCGTGTCGACCTGCGCACGGCCGCCCAGCTGGTCGGGGACGGCGAACTGGAACGAGGCGTTGTAGTACGCGTTCGCGATCTCTGCCTGGTCGCCGATCGCCAGCCACAGCTCCAGCGCCTCCGTGTAGCACGGGGCCATCAGCGAGATCTCGCCCTGCCACCAGTACGTGCCGCCCAGCGCCTCCATCAGCCTCGCCCGCAGCCGCGGATCGTCGCGCGACCAGGGAGCGGCCGCCACGGCCTCGAGGCGCCGGCGCGCCTCGGCGAGATGGCCGTGCTTCTGCCAGAACCGCCACATCGAGAAGCCGACCCCGATGGCGACGGCCGGATCGGGCGCGGCCACCGCCCGGTCGAGCACGGCCCGGATGTCGTCGTGCTCGAGCTCGAGCCGGTCGAGCCAGCGACGCTGGTCGGCGCCCGACAGCTCGCCCGCTGCCCGCTCGACCAGCGCCACGTACCAGTCGCGATGACGCGACCGCACGAGCTCGACTTCGCCGTCCGCCTCGAGACGCTCGGCGGCGAACGCTCGGATCGTGTCGAGAAGGCGGAAGCGCGACTCGCCGCCATCGACCTCCTCGACCTTGATGAGGCTCTGGTCGACGAGCGCCATCAGGCCGTCGAGGATGTCCTCGCCGATGTCGGACGCGGGCCCGCAGACAGCCTCCGCCGAGTCGAGGTCGCAGCCGCTGCGGAAGACCGACAGCCGGTCGAGCAGCCGCCGCCCGCCGTCGTCGAGCAGCTCGTAGCTCCAGGCGATCGCGCCACGGAGCGTCTGTTGTCGCGGGGGCAGGTCGCGCGAGCCCGCGGCCAGCACGTCGAGCTGCTGGTCCAGCCGGACGAGGATGGCGTCGGGCGACAGGATCTTGATCCGCGCGGCCGCCAGCTCGATGGCCAGCGGCATCCCGTGCAGCCGGGCACTCAGGGCGGCGACCGCGGGCGCGTTCTCGTTCGTGACCGCGAACCCTGGCCGGACCGCCACGGCACGCTCGATGAACAGCCGGACCGCTGCGTACTGGCTGAGCGCGACCGGGTCGATGATCCGCGTCGCGCCGGTCAGGCTGAGCTGTTCGAGACCGCTCATGTGGCTCGGGTCGGGCGGCACGGGCAGACCCGGGACGGGGTATTCCTGCTCGCCCGAGACGTGGAGGACCGCCCGGCTGGTGACGATGGCCTTGATCTCGGGCGCGGCGCGGAGCAGGTCGGCCACGAGCGGGGCCGCCGCCACGACCTGCTCGAAGTTGTCGAGGACCAGCAGGAGCCGCTTGTCGCGCAACCACTCGGCCACCGTCTCGCCGATCGGGCGCGTCCCGCCCTCGGTGACGCCGAGCGCGGTCGCGATCCGGGGCGCGACGAGCATCGGGTCGCGGATCGGCTCGAGCGGCACGAAGAACACGCCGTCGGGAAAGTCGTCGGCAGAGCGGGCCGCCAGCTGGAGCGACAGCCGCGTCTTGCCCGTGCCACCCGGGCCGGTGAGGGTCAACAGGCGGGTCGTGGCCAACAGCCCGGCCGCCTCGTCCAGCTCGGCGTCGCGGCCGATGAACGTCGTCAGCTGCGTGGGCAGGTTGTTCGGTCGCGCGTCGAGCGTGCGCAGCGGCGGGAACTCGGACGGCAGGCCGTCGCCCACCACCTCGACGATGCGGACCGGCGCGCTCAGGTCCTTCAGCCGGTGCTCGCCGAGGTCGACCAGCCGGATGCCCTCGATCGGGTGGTCGGCCAGCAGGTCGCGGGTCAGCCCCGATGTCAGGACCTGGCCGCCGTGGGCGACCGCGGCGATCCGTGCCGCACGGTTGATGCTCAGCCCGACCAGGCTGTCCCCGTTCTGCTCGGCGGCGCCCGTGTGGAGGCCCATCCGGACGTGGATCGGTGCGTCGTCCGGCCACTGTTCCGCGAACAGCGCGCGTTGTCCGGCGACCGCGGCCGCGACCGCCCCCGATGCCTCCGGGAACACGACGAAGAAGGAGTCACCTTCGGTGCCCTGCTCGACCCCACCATTCGCCGACCACGCCTCGCGCAGGAGAGCGCGGTGTCGCTCGCGCAGGGGCCCGTAGCGTTCGCGACCGATCCTGCCCTCGAGGCCTGTGGAACCCTCGATATCGGTGAACAGGAAGGTGTACGTGCCGCGTGCCAGCGGAACGGACTCGGTCATCGCGGGTGCACGCGCCGGCAGCTCAGTGCTGGTGCGCTTCGGTCAGGTCGCGCAGCCTGCCGGCGAGGCCGCGGAGGATCGACAGCGAGACGCGCGGCTCGGCCAGCAGCACGGCCTCGAAGTCCCACGATGCGAGCGCCAGGCACGTCGTCGGACCGTCGGCGACGACCTGGGCGATACGCGGCCGTCCGTCGAGCACGGACAGCTCCCCGAAGAAGTCGCCCGGGCCGAGCGTTGCGATGGTCTCGCCGTCCCGGACGACACGAACGCCGCCGTCGACGATGACGAAGAACCCGGTCCCGATCTCGCCCTGCCGGGCGATCACGTGATCGGCCGGGAACTCGACCTCGACCGCGACGGCCGCGATGCGGTCCATGCCCTCGGCGTCGACGCCATCGAACAGGCGCGCCGCGGCGAGGATGGCCGACTTTCGGTCGCGCGTCAGGGTCATCCGGGTCCTCCACTACCTTCGCGGCCATGCTGCGCTGCACGACGGCGGGCCGTCAACAGACCCGACGGCGACCCGGCGCATCTGGCACCATTCGCCTCATGGCCGAGCGCGAGCAACTGGTCGACGCGATCTCGAGCTTCGCCCTGTTCGCGGACCTGTCGCAGCCCCAGCTCGAGAGCATCGTCCACACCTTCGAGGAGGTCGTCTTCGGGGAGGGCGAGAAGGTCCTCCGCCAGGGCCTGGCCGGGTCGGGCTTCTACGTCATCCTCGACGGCGAAGCGGCGATCGTGGTCGACGGGACGGAGCGGGCGCGGCTCGGGCGCGGCGAGTTCTTCGGCGAGGTCTCGATCATCCTCGGCGAGTCGCCGATCGCCGACGTCGTCGCCATGCGACCCATGAGCTGCCTGGTCCTCGCCGGACCGCGGGTGGAGGCATTCCTGATCGGCCATCCGCGGGTCATGTGGCGGATGCTCCAGGCGCAGGCACGCCGGCTGCGCGCCGCGAACCGATGGCGGAGCTGAGCCAGCCGTTCCCGCCCGGCGAGTACCCGGTCGTCGTCATCGGGAGCGGACCCGGAGCCCTTCAGTTCTCGTCGTCGCTCCGCGCTCTCGGGCTCGACCACGCCGTCATCTCGAGCGACCCGTCGCCGGGCGGCATGTTCCGTCGCTGGCCGCACTTCCAGCGTCTGCTGTCGTGGACCAAGCCGCACGCCCCGGTCCCGCACGGCACGCGCGCGTACGAGCGCTACGACTGGAACAGCCTGCTCACCGAGGACCCCGACGCTCGGTCGCTCCAGCCGGGGCTGATGGACGGGACCTCGTACTTCCCGTCGCGACCGGAGATGGAGGCGAACCTCGCGTCGTTCGCGGACAAGGCGGGCGTCGCCGTGCGCTACGACTGCCGCTGGACGGGCACCCGCCAGGTCAGCGGCCCCGACGGCGACCGCTTCGAGGTCGAGACGACCGACGGCGTGTACAGCTGCCGGACGCTCGTCGTCGCGGTGGGCGTCGCCGAGCCGTACACGCCGCCCGGGACCGGCATGGAGTTCACCCACCACTACGCCGACGTCCGGCCGGTCGAGACGTACGCGGATCATCGCGTGCTCCTGATGGGCAAGCAGAACTCCGGGTTCGAGCTGGCGACCGGGCTGCTGCCGTGGGCGCGCCAGATCGTGCTGATGTCGCCGTCGAAGACGCGCCTCTCGGTGGATACGCGGACGCTGGTCGGGGTCCGGGCGCGCTACGTCCAGCCGTACGAGGACTTCGTCCTGGGGGGCGGGGTCAGCGTCCTCGACGCCGCGATCGACCGGATCGAGAAGTCCGGCGACGGGCGCCTGACTGCCTACCTCCGGCGGACCGACGGCGGAGCGGACCTCGCGCTCGAGGTGGACGACGTCATCTCCGCGACCGGCTTCGTCTGCCCGCTGGTCGACCTGCCCGACCTCGGCGTCGGGGTGTTCGGCAGCAGCCGGCTGCCGGTCCAGACGCCATGGTGGGAGAGCACCACTGTCCCGGGCATCTTCTTCGCCGGGACGATCGGGCAGGGCTCCAAGGGACTCCAGAAGCACGGCGTGCCGGCCAACTCGGGGGCCGTCCATGGCGCCCGCTACAACGCCCGCTGCCTCGCCGGCCGTATCGCCAGCGAACGGTTCGGGATGGTGGCGGAGCGGCCGCACCTGGCGCCCGACGCGATCGCGAATTTCGTCGCGACCGAATTGGCCGAGTCGCCCGAGCTCTTCCACCAGCGCGGCTACCTCGCCCGCGTCCTGACCGCCGACCCGGCGGGCGGGATGCGCGACGACGGCGTCCAGCCGCTGACCCACGTCCTCGACGGGACCGGCGCGGACACGCTGGCCGCGACCCTCGAGGCCGACGGCTCGGGTGCGATCTACCCGGTCCTCTACACCCGGATCGACGGCAAGGTCGTCGAGCAGGTCATCGACCCGGACCCGCTGATGCGCTATGACACCGCCGACGCGCGGACGATGATCGCGGACCTCGTGCGGCGGGTCGGGGGTCACTGAGGGCCGGTCCGCCCGGGAGGCCCGTCAGGCGCGGTGCTGTCAGGCGCATCGCGCGACGCCGTCAGGCGCGGACCGCGAGCCGCGACAGTCGCTCGGTCGCTGCGAGAAGGGTCTCGGTCCGCTTCGGGAACGCGAACCGGAGCTTGCTGCGTCCGAGCTCGGGTCGCGAGAAGAACGACGAGCCGGGCACGGCCGCGACGCCCGGGTCTCGGATGAGCCGTAGCGCGAAGGCGACATCGTCCTCGTCGTCGGCCGCCAGGTCGGTGATGTCGGTCATCACGTAGTAGGCGCCGGCCGGCTCGTGGATGCGGAAGCCGGCCGCGCGCAGGGCCGGGACGAGCAGGTCGCGACGGGCACGGTAGCCGGCCACGAGGTCGTCGTAGTAGGCGTCCGGGAAGCCGAGCGCGACGACCGCAGCAGCCTGGAGCGGCGCCGCTGCGCCGACGGTCAGGAAGTCGTGGACCCGGCGGATGCCGACCGACAGCTCGGGCGAGGCGATCGTCCAGCCGATCCGCCAGCCGGTGACCGAATACGACTTCGACATCGAGTGGATCGACACGGTCCGCTCGGCCATCCCGGGGAGTGTCGCGAGCGGGATGTGCTCGCCCTCGAACACGATGTGCTCGTAGATGTCGTCGGTGAACGCGAGCGCGTCGAACTCGACGCACAGCGACGCGATCGAGCTCGAGCTCGTCACGCCGGAAGACCTTGCCGGTCGGGTTGTGCGGCGAGTTGACGACGATCCCGCGGGTCCGCGGGCCGAACGCGGCGCGCAGCTCGTCGGGGTCGATCGACCAGTCGGGCTCGTGGAGCGTCACGTAGCGGGGGACGGCACCGGCCAGGATCGCGTCCGGGCCGTAGTTCTCGTAGAACGGCTCGAAGACGACGATCTCGTCGCCGGGATCGAGCAGCCCGAGCATCGCGGCGATCATCGCCTCGGTCGCACCGCAGGTCACCGTGACCTGGCTCTCAGGGTCGATCGCGCCCCAGCCCGGGAAGTGCCGCGGCGTGGCGGTCGCGATCGCGTCTCGCAAGGGCTTGCTGCCCCAGGTGATGGCGTACTGGTTGAGGTCGTCGTTGACTGCGGCGGCGGCCGCAGTCTTGAGCTCGGGCGGGCAGGGGAAGTCAGGGAAGCCCTGGGCGAGGCTGACCGCCCCGGCCGCGACCGCGAGTCGGTTCATCTCGCGGATGACCGACTCGGTGAACCGTTCGGCCTTGGCCGAGATGCGGGGACGGGCCATGCGCGGCAGTCTAGCCCGCGCTCGACGCCGGCGGTCCGTCGCGTGCGACGATGCCGGCATGCAGGACGAGACGCCGGTCGCCATCGGTCCCTGGACCCGCCGGTCGCGCCGGGTGGCCTACCAGAACCCGTGGGTCACGATCTGGCACGACGAGGTGACCCGCCCCGATGGGCAGCCCGGGATCTACGGTGTCGTCCATTTCGCGAACCTGGCGGCCGGCATCCTGGCGCTCGACGGGGACGACCGGGTCCTGCTCGTCGGCCAGCATCGCTACAGCCTCGACGAGTACTCGTGGGAGATCCCCGAGGGCGGCGTGCCGGACGGTGAGAGCGCGCTCGATGGAGCGCGACGCGAGCTGCTCGAGGAGACCGGCGTCACCGCTGCGGACTGGCGCGAGATCGCCCGGGCGCACCTCTCCAACTCGGTGTCCGATGAGCTGGCGGTGATCTACGTCGCGACTGATCTGACCGCGGGCGAGGCGAGTCCGGACGGGACCGAGGACCTGGCGCTCCGCTGGCTCCCGTTCGAGGAGGTGCTCGACATGACGCTCAGGGGTGAGATCACGGATGCCATGACCATCATCGCCGTGGAACGCCTGGCGCTCAGGCGTCGGCTCGGACGATGAACACGCCCCGGCCCGGCGGGGAAGAGATCGTCACCCCCCTTGCGCCCGAACGGATCGCCGACCTGCTCGCCGCGTCTGCGACCACCGTCGTCGCGGAGCTCCTGGCGCTCGGTGACGAGGGCGGCTGGCGGCCCGAACCAGGTGAGTGGAGCGCGAACGAGTGCGTCGGCCATCTGATCGAGGCCGAGCGACGCGGCTTCGCCGGCCGGATCCGCATCATCCTGGCGGGTCCACCGGGTGGCATGGCGGCGCTCGAAGGCTGGGACCCGCCGGCGGTCGCCGAGGCGCGCAGCGACCATCGGCGCTCCGGTGCGGAGCTCGCCGCCGAGTTCGACGCGATGCGCGCCGACGGCATCCGCCTGGTCCGCGGCCTTCGACCGGCCGACCTCGTGAGGGCCGGCCTGCATCCGGACGTCGGTCCGCTGCGCGTCGACGGGCTCCTCGGCGAATGGGTCCATCACGACCGCAATCACATCCGCCAGATGCTTGCGGTCACCCAGGCTCGCGTCTGGGGTCAGATGGGCAACAACCGCCGGTTCAGCCTCGAGGACCTGTGACGAGGACGATCACTCCGGGACGGCGCGCTCCGGCGGCCCTTCCATGACCTTGAACGCACCGAAGCCGATGATCCCGCCGATGACCGGGCCGATGATGTAGATCCAGATCTGGCTCAGGTCGCCACCGACGATGGCGGAGCCGAGCGAGCGGGCCGGATTGACCGACGAGCCACTGAGCGTCGCGATCGCGAAATGGATCGCCACCAGCGTCAGCGGGATGACGATCCCGGCGAGGGCCGCGTTCCGCTTCGAGGCGGTCAGGATCACGACCAGGAAGATCGCGGTGAAGACGATCTCGAGGATCAGGGCGTTCAGGTCGGTGATGCCGGTGCCGGGCTTGGTGATGCCTGCCGTGACCGCGGCCTGGTCGACGGTGACGAGGATGACGGCCGCCGCACCGATGGCCCCGATGATCTGGGCGACGATGTAGCCGACGGCGTCGGCCGGGGTGGTCCGGCCGTCGAGGACCATCGCGATCGTGACCGCCGGGTTGAAATGGCCACCCGATGCGTGTCCGAACGCGTAGATGGCCGCCAGCAGGCCGAACCCGAACGCGAATGGCACGACGAGCAACGAGGGCACTGGCGGCGTCCCGGCCGCCCGGAAGGCCGCGATCGACGCGTAGCCGACCATCATGAACAGGAACGTGCCGAGCAATTCGGCCAGGTAGGCGCGGGTGTTCATGGTCCCTCCGTCTCCGATGCGCGTTCGCGCTCGTTAACCATACCCACAGCGAGGCGCGCGGCGCGAGTCAAAAGTGCATCGCGCCACGTGCGACAGAGCACCTCGACCAGCTCGAGACGGTTCACCGCGTGACCGGGATCGCGTCCCACCGCCACCGCGCCGTGCCGTTCGAGGAGGACCGCGCTCGCGAGCGGCTCCGGCGGGTCCGACAGTGCCGCGGCGATCCGTCCGGCCAGCTCGGCGCTGCCGGGCTCGCCGAATGCGAGGAACGGCAGCCGCGGGAGGAGGAGCGCCGTCTCAGGGAGGGCGGCCGGGTCCGGCACCTCGCCGGCCAACGTCAGCCCCATCGACGCCGGCAGATGGGCGTGCGCGACTGCGCCGATGTCACGGCGCGCCCGATGGACGGCGAGGTGGATGGCCAGGTCCGAGCTCGGTCCGTGTCCGCTCCGACTGACCGCCTCGCGGTCCGGGTGGTCGATCCAGACGACGACGAGGTCGTCGGCTGTCAGCTCGTCCTTGCGGAGGCCGGTCGGCGTCGTGAGGAGCCGGTCCGCGTCGAGGCGGACCGACAGGTTGCCTTCGCCGGCCGAGATGAGACCGCGCGCCCCGAGCCGTCGGCCGGCCCGGAGGATGCCGTCGGTCGCATCGCTCATGGAGTCCACGTCGACATCGTACGGTCGGGGCCGCGACCCGTGGGCACGCCGACGCGGGCCTCTCTCGTACCATCGAGCCATGCCCGAGGAGCCGGCCGCCCAGCCGCAGCCCGAGCCGCACCACGAGACGCGCGCCGAGCCGCTGAGCCGGAACCGCGACTTCAAGGTGCTGCTCGTCAGCCAGGGGATCTCGGCGCTCGGCGACGCGGTCAGCTTCACGGCACTCCCGCTGCTCGTCCTGGCCCTGACCGGGTCGGGCCTGGCGATGGGCGTCGTCGGGGCGCTGCAGACGCTGCCGATCCTGTTGTTCGGGCTGGTGGCCGGTGCCATCGCCGACCGCAGCGACCGCAAGCGGATGATGTTCCTGGCCGACCTCGGACGCTGCTTCCTGACCGCCCTGATCCCCCTGTCGGTCTGGCTCGGTGGCCCGACGATGACCGTCATCGTGCTGGTCGCCGCACCGATCAGCATCCTCCGATCGTTCTTCCTGGCGAGCTACACGGCATCGATCCCGACGCTCGTCGGGCGCAGCCAGGTCGGCGACGCCAACGCCGTCTTCGAGGCGGTCTACACGGTCGGCTTCATCGTCGGACCGGCCATCGCCGGCATCCTCGCCACGACCATCGGCCCGGGGCCGACGCTGGCGATCGATGCCGCATCCTTCGGGCTGTCGGCGCTCGGGCTGTTCTTCGTCCGGCGCGACCTCAAGGCGCCGACGGGGCGGCCGAGCGCGCCGTTGATGGCCGAGATCCGCGAAGGGATCGATTACGTGATCGGTCAGCCCACGTTGCGAACCGCGATCCTGTTCTGGGGCGCGATCTCGATCGTGTCCGCGCCGTTCGTGACCGCGCTCGCCGTCCACGTGACCCGCGATCTCGGCCTTTCGTCGGCGATCCTCGGGGTCATCCTCGCGGCGTTCGGCATCGGGACGGTCGGGGGATCGCTCGTCGCCGGGCACCAGATGCGACGCGGCCGGGTCGGCATGATCCTCCTCAGCTGGAACCTCGTGATGGCGGTCGGGCTGGTGATCATGGCAGTGACCGAGGCGGTCGCGGTCCAGGTCGTCGTCGCGGCCGTGACCGGCTTCGCGCAGTCGATGGTCGTGGTGACGTACCTGACGCTGCGTACCGCGTATTCACCAGACGACCTGCTCGGTCGGGTGGGGATGACCGCCCGAACCATCTCGCTCGGACTCCAGCCGATCGGCCTGCTGGTCGGCGGTGCGCTGGTCGACCTCACCAGCGGTTCTGCGACCATCGCCCTGATGGGGATCGCCGTCGCCGCCGTCAGCCTCGTGTTCGCCCCTGTGCCCGCCCTCCGCCGGGCGTCCCTGGCGCCCCGATGAGAGCCGGGTCAGGCGGCCTTGGCGATCGGCTCGGTCGCAGGCGCCGGGGCGATGTCGACGCGGATGGCGCAGTCGGCGCACTCGAACGCCTCGTCGGCGCTGTCGACGGTCGCCGGCCCGTCGCACCATGGGCACTCGACTCGGATCATCTGGTCACTCCTCGGAACGTGGGGATCGATGCCGTGACGATGACGGGCCGTCGTGACAGCTAGCCTGTCAACGCCGGCGATCGAGCTGCGTGGCGTCGTCAAGACGTTCGGGCGGACCACGGCGCTCGACGGGCTCGACCTGGTCGTCGGTCGCGGCGAGCTGGTCGGCCTTCTCGGTCCGAACGGCGCCGGCAAGACGACCGCGATCAAGCTTCTGCTTGGCCTCGCCCGGCCGACCGCCGGCTCGGGGAGCGTCCTGGGCGCTCCCCTCGGCGACCGGGCCACCCGCGCCCGGATCGGCTACCTGCCCGAGCTGTTCCGCTACCAGCCGTGGCTGCACGCACGCGAGGTCCTTGCCCTCCACGCCGAGCTGGCCGGGATCGCCCCGCCGGACCGCCGCCGGGCAGTCACCGAAGCACTCGACCACGTCGGCCTGTCGGACCGCGCCGACGACGCGGTCAGCGGCTTCTCGAAGGGCATGCAGCAGCGTCTCGGGCTGGGCGTCGCGCTGCTCGGCGACCCGGAGCTCATCCTGCTGGACGAACCGACATCGGCGCTCGATCCGGTCGGTCGGATGGACGTCCGCGCCATCGTCCGCGCCGCGCGCGACCGCGGTGCCACGGTCATCCTGAACTCACACCTCCTGACCGAGGTCGAGCGGGTGTGCGACCGGGTGGTGATCCTGCATCACGGCCGGGCGATCGCCTCCGGGACACTTGACGAGGTGGTCGCCGCGGACGGCGTCAGGCTCCGCGTCACCGGTCTCGAGGAGGGCGGGCTGGCCGCCCTCGCCACGTTCGGCCCGATCGCCGTCGACGGGGAGTGGCTGACCGTCCGGCCCCTGGCCGCCGACCGGATCCCCGACCTGGTGGCGGCCGTCGTGGCGGCCGGCGGTCGGGTGCACGCCGTCGATCCCGGTCGTGGCTCGCTCGAGGCCCGTTTCCTCGAGCTGCTCGCCGAGGACCCGGGAGCACCGCGGTGATCGTCATCGCCCGGCTGACGGTGTCGGAGCTCGTCCGCCGCCGCGTCGTGTGGGTCCTGGCGATCCTGACGCTCGTGTCCGTGGGGCTCGTCGGGTTCGGGGTCTCGCGCCTGGTGGATCTGGCCCGCGAGCGCGGCACGCTCGAGCTCGAGATCCGCATCGGGGTCTCGCAGGTCCTGATCCTCATCGCCTTCATGTTCAGCTTCGTGCTGGCGATGACCGCGGCATTCATCGGCGCGCCCGCCATCGGCGGCGACCTCGAGAGCGGCGTGGCGTCGGCCATCCTCGCCCGGCCCCTCCGGCGCGCGGACATCCTGCTCGGGCGCTGGCTCGGCTGCGCCGTGGTGGTCGCCCTGTATGCCATCGCGTCGGGTCTGCTCGCGATCGGGGTCACCGCCCTCGTCTCCGGCTACGGCCCGCCCGATCCGATCCTGGCGGTCTCGTTCCTTGCCGGCCAGGCGCTGGTGCTGCTGACCCTGACCCTCGCGCTCGGGTCGGTCCTGCCGTCGATCGCGGCCGGTGCGATCGCGGTCGTCGGGTTCGGTCTCGGCTGGATGGCGGGAGTGATGGCCGGGGTCGCGACCGCGCTCGGGGTCACGGCGCTGACACAGGTCGCAGAGATCAGCCGCTGGCTGCTGCCGTCCGACGGACTGTGGCGGGGCGTCATCTACGGCCTTGAGCCGCCGCTGGTCGCCCTGATCGCCGCGGGCCGGGAACCCGACCTCGTCAACGCCAACCCGTTCTACGCCGCGACACCGCCGCCACTCGTCTTCGTGGCCTGGTCGATCGCCTGGATGGCGCTCGTGCTCGGGGCCGCGACCTGGTGGTTCGAGCGACGCGACCTCTAGGCGCGGGTCAGCCGCGGTACCGAAAGCATTCGGGCAGGTGGTCGTCGACGAGCCCGACGCTCTGCATCAACGCGTAGACGATGGTCGAGCCGACGAACCGGAAGCCGCGCCGCCGAAGGTCCGCCGACAGCCGGTCCGAGGCGGGCGTGGTGGCCGGGATCTGTCCCGCGACGGCAGAGCGGGGGAGGCGCGCCGGTGGCGGTGGGACGACGCTGGCGAGATAGGCGTCGAACGAGCCGAACTCGGCGGCCGTCGCCAGCAGCGCCGTAGCGTTGCCGATCGTGGCGTCGATCTTGGCGCCGTTCCGGACGATCCCCGCGTCGGCCATCAGGCGCGCCCGATCGTCATCGTCGAACGCCGCCACGACGGCCGGATCGAAGCCGGCGAAGGCGATCCGGAACGCCGGCCGCTTGCGCAGGATGGTCGACCACGACAGGCCCGCCTGGAACGACTCGAGCGCGAGCCGCTCGAACAGCTCGGCGTCGTCGTGGACCGGCGTGCCCCACTCGTCGTCGTGGTAGGCGACCATCACCGGGTCGGGCTTGGGCCCGTCGGCGCCGGCCCAGGAGCAGCGCGGTCGAGGCTCGATCACCCGGCCACGATAGCGCGCGGTCAGGGGATCGGCGCGGTCGCGAACAGCGTGCTGCGGAGCATGGGATCGGTGCTGGGCCGGCCGGCGTTGAAGACCGACCGGAACACGTCGCCCGACACCTTCTTGGACCCGCCCGACCCGATCAGGGTCACGCTGATCAGCCGGCCCGACACGCCGCGGTTGCGCAGGTCGATCGCCGTCAGCGTGCCGACGTTGGTCCGCGCGTCGGCCGCGAACCACGCGGACAGCTGGGCCCGGGTGT
The DNA here is from genome assembly GCA_963797685.1 of uncultured Chloroflexia bacterium. Classification (GTDB taxonomy): domain Bacteria; phylum Chloroflexota; class Limnocylindria; order Limnocylindrales; family CSP1-4; genus SPCO01. The sequence continues at coordinate 250,684 of CAWCQK010000004.1, forward strand.
AGGTGGCCGTTGACCACGTCGCGTACGGCGACGCCGCGTCGTACGACTTGCCGCTCGGCGTCACGGTCCATCGAGCCGCGCAGGTACGACACGACGCCGGCGACCTTGGCGCCGGTCGCCGACACGTAGACGTTCTCGTTGTTCTCGGTCGCGCCGCCGTCGGCCGAGTGGTAGAGCGTGTTCGCGATCGACGAGCCGCTCTTGAGCACGACTCCCGCGGTCGCCGTGACGATGGCGTTGGTGGTCGCGTGCTCGCCGAGCGCCCCGTGGTAGACCTGCGACGACGAGTCGTCGGGCACGTCGTAGTACGACACGCCGGGTCGAAGTCGTCGGGCGGCGTACGAGCGGGAGGCGATCGCCTGGGCCTCGAGCGCGGCGGTCGGCCAGGCCGACGACATCTCGACGCCGACCACGCCGCGCAGGTACGTCTCGAGCGGCAGGTCGTTGACGACCGTGACTGTCGGCTTGGTCGAGGAGGTCCGGATCCGCAGGATGCCGCGGAACTGGTCGTAGCGGCTCGGCTTCGACCACAGCTGCAGCCGGGTCGTGCCCGACGCCCCGCGGACGACCAGGCTGGCCGGCTTCGGGCCGCTGTACAGGACGCGCCCGTGGCCGAGGTCACCCGGATGCGCCAGGTCGTGTGCGGGCCGGTCGACTGTCGTCACTGTCAGCGGGATCACCCGCAGGACGGCATCGACCGGGAACGGGTGCGAGATGCCGTCGATGGTCCACGAGGCGCGCCGGCCGTAGACGATGAGCGGGACGCTCGGCTTGGCCGTCCAGGCGTACAGGATGCGGACCCGGATCCGGGTCGTCGTGGGGACCGTCCCGAGCGTCGTGCCACGGTAGTAGTGGGCCAGGATCGTCGCCGCGCTCTGGCCGGCGAGGGCCCGGCCGCGGGCGCCGTACTGCGACATGCCCGACGCCGTGACCGTAGCCCCGACCGAAGAACCGGACGGTGGCACCCAGGACGGTCGGTCCGGAGGTGGGCGTCGGGGTCGGCGTGGGAGTGGGTGTGGGCGTCGGCGTGGGGGTCGGGGTGGGCGTCGGCGTAGCGGTGTCGGTGGGCGTCGGGTGGCGTCGGGTCGGCGCCGAGGGCCGCCCGCGGGCTCCCGGCCAGCCCTCCGACGACGACCAGCAGGGCGGCGATCAGCAGCGCGAACGGCAGTGCGAGGCGCGCGGGACGGCGGTGCGGTGCGGCGTGGTGTGGTCCGGGGCGGCATGGTTCCCTCGTTCGGTCCGCCCGACGATGGCTGCTCCGTCCGCCGCCCGACCATGACCCGACCGGGCCATGGGGGTCCTACCCGGCGGCGGCGTCGCGTCTACCCTGTCGAGGTGGAGTTGCGCTGCTATCTCGGTCACGGCGCGAGCGGGACGTCCGCCAGCATGGCGCCGTTCGTCGAGGGCCTGAAGGCCCGTGGCCTGACCGCGACCGCCATCGACCTTCCGCGCCGACGCGCCGAGGAGGCCCTGCCGGCGTTCCACCTGGTCGTGCCGTCAGCGCCCGACGTGGCGGTCGGCGGCCACTCGTACGGCGGGCGCGTCGCGAGCCTGGCCGCGGCGGAACCGGACGCGCCGTATGCGGCACTCGTGCTGTTCAGCTACCCGCTCCACCCGCCGGGTGCGCCCGAGCGGACGGACGCGCGGATCGCCCACTGGCCGTCGATCCGCTGCCCGGTCCTGCTGCTGTCGGGCGAGTCGGATCCGTTCGCCCGGATCGAGCTGCTGCGCGTCGCCGTGGGCCTGCTCGCGAACGCCGAGCTGGTCACCTATCCGAAGCTCGGGCACACCCTCAAGCCCGTCCTGCCAGACGTCCTCGATCGGACGGCCGCGTTCCTGCGAGGCGTTTCGGGGGCCTGAAGAAGCCTCCGCCTTTGGTGGACGGGGTGTGGATAAGTGCCTTGTCTCCGGTGGACAAGGCTCGTATCCTGACCGTCCCCCAAACGTGCCGCACGACCTCATGTCGTCCGGTCATCTCCCATCCCGTCGCATCGGGACCGGCGCCGCGACCCCTCAACGGCCGCGCCGTGTCCGACCCGTGTGACCCGGCCCACGCTCGACGCGCCCCAACGCGTCGTCCCGGCAGGAAGGAGCTGCATTGCGAGTGCCGTCCGGCCGCCTGAAGGCGGTCCTCGTCGCGACCTTCGCGACGATCATCCTCGTCGGCGTCATCGCGCCCGGCCACACGCGTGCGAGCGATCCGCCCGGCCTGGCGCGCTTCATGGCCGCTACCGCCCACGTCGAGTCCCACGGTGACTACTCCGCCCGCAATCCCTCGGGCGCCTACGGCAAGTACCAGATCATGCCGGCGAGCTGGCGCGGCTGGGCCGCGCGCTACCTCGGCAATGCCAACGCCAAGCCGACGCCGGCCAACCAGGAGATCGTGGCGGCGTCGAAGTTCCGGGCCCTGTATGCCTGGCTCGGCAGCTGGCGGCGGGTCGCCTACTGGTGGCTGACCGGCTCGAGCCGCACGTACGGCTGGTCGTCGACGGCGACGCGCTACGTGACCCGGGTCATGACCGCATACCGCGACGGCGTCGGCACCGAGGTCACGGTCGCCGCAGTGAAGCCGACGAGCACGCCGAAGACGGCCGAAGGCCGCGAAACCGGCGACAGCCAACACGCTTCGCCGCTATGGGGAGACGAACGGCCAGCATCGTCGTACGCGGGACCCTGGAAGTCAGCGAAGCTACTCGCGCTACGCCGGCGGAGCAGTGAAGTACGCGACCGCGGCCGGGGCGACGGCCACGTTCAGGTTCACCGGCGACAAGGTGGTCTGGTACGGCCCGGTCGGGCCGACCCGCGGCCAGGCCCGGGTCCGGATCGACGGCAGGCTCGTCACGACAGTCGACCTGCGCGCCTCGTCGTTCACCGCGCGCAAGGCCGTGTTCAGCAAGACGTGGCCGACCGCGGCGGACGCACACCCTCGTCATCGAAGTCGTCGGCACATCCGGCCACCCGTACGTCGCCATCGACGAGCTGGCGGTCGGCAGCTGACGGCTCGGCGCCGAAGTGTGCTAGCGAGCCGCGAGCACCTCGATCTCGACGCTGAAGTCCTCGGCCAGGGCGGTCACGCCCACCGTCGCCCTGGTCGGGGGCTCCGTCGGGAAGTACTCGCGGTAGACAGCGTTGAATGCCGCGAAATCGGCGAAGTCGCGCAGGTAGACCGTGCACTTCACCACGTCACCGAAGCCCAGGCCCGACGGCCTCGAGCAGCCGGCCGACGTTGTCGAGCATGGCGCGGGTCTCGGGCTCGATGCCGCCGGGGACCGCTCCGTGGCTGCCCGGCGCGTCGCCGACCTGCCCCGCCAGGAAGACGAACCCGTTCGCCTCGACGACCTTGGAGAACGGATAGCCGCCGGGCTCGAGGCCGGGACGGTTCGGGACGGTCTTGGGCATGGCTGCCTCCTCGCTGCGCTGTGGCGGTCAGCCTAGGTCACCGTCACAGCCGTCGCCCGGCCGCCTCGAGCGCCCGGCCGCACCACCAGGCGAGGTCGTCGGCGCCGGCGATGCCCGAGCCGAGGACGACGCCGGCCTCGGCGTCGAGGCCCTTGCGCCAGCCGCGCAGCAGCAGCCCGACGATCCAGGCGAGGTCGACCTGGGCGTCCCAGTCGCCGATCGTCGTGCTCGAGGCCACGTGGCGGGAGGACCGGATGCGCCCGGGTCGCGCTCGAGTCGGCGGCCCGACCGCGGACTCCATCGGCCACGACCGTCCGAGCGGCAACGCCGCCGCGGCAGCTCGTTGTGCGGAACAGTCGATAGAGGCCGAGCACCTCGTCCGGCACGAGCGGCAGGACCGCCGAGTTCGACACCAGCAACCAGCCGAGCTCGACCGCGACCGGCGCGAGGGACATCATCTGCCAGTCGATGAGGGCGACCCGGCCGTCGTCGAGCGGTGCGACGTTGGCGAGCTTGAGGTCGCCGTGCAGGCCGGTCGTTGGCAGCCGGCCCAGCGCCGCGCAGGAGCGGCGCGGGATCGTCCGACAGTGCCTCGACGAGCGATCGGGCGGCGGCGCGGCGCCGTCGGTCGAAGGCGTCCCAGCCGCGCAGGAACACGTCGCCGACGTCCAGCCCTTCGGCTCGATAGCGCTCGGCAGAAGGTCGCGACAGCAGGAGCAGCCGCTCGGGGAGGGGACACCACGGCCAGTCCCAGTCCGGCGTTGGTCGGCGCGGTAGTCGGCCCAGCGGCATCGCGTGCAGCCGGGCGATCGAACGCAGGACCCGCTCGAGCGTCGCCACCGTGACCGAGGCCACCTGCTCCGGCTGTCCCAGGCGATCAGCTCGCCCGACAGGTCGGGCATGAGGATCGCGATCGCCATCGCCGTCCGAGCCGATCCCCAGGTACGGGGCGACGAGCGGCTCGACCAGCCGGATCGGTTGCCGGCGACGAGGCCTTCGCGCAGCGCGACATCCCGCGTCGCGCGGACGATCCAGTCGCGGCTGCGGCGACGTGCGCTTGAGGATGAACCGTGCGGTCGCCGCGCGTCGAGCACGGTCAGGCGCCGACGCCGGACCAGCCGTCGTTCGGGAATGGCGTCCTCGGGGATGCCCGCCAGACCGTGCCGCTCGAGCAGCTGTCGCAGCGGAGCGCGTGGCGCAGCGCCTCAGCAGGGCGCCGGGACGTCGTCGGCGCCGTCGGGGCCGCCGTCGAGGTAGACCACGTGCGAATCGGGGCAGTTGCGGGTCAGGACGACGACGAGCGGCTCGGTCTCGGACGCATTCGCCTCGACGTGGATCTCGCCCGCCGGGATGTAGACGAAGTCGCCGGCCGACGCCTCGAAGGCGTGCTCGAGGCCGGTCGGCCCGAAGGTGTACGACGCCGCGCCGGACACGATGTAGATCGAGGTCTCGCAGTCGCCGTGGTGGTGGATCCGGGTCCGGTCGCCGGGCGCGGTCGAGACGATCGACGAATAGAGCCGGTCGGACCCGACCGTCGGGTGCGAGATCGCGATCGAGCGCTCCATGCCGGGATGCTGGCCGACCGTGGTGCGCCGGTCGGCAGGAGTGACGCGGACGGCCATGGGCCGATGATACGAGCGGGTACCATCGCCCGCGTGCCCCAGTGGACGCCCGATCCGGACCGCTTCCCGCGCTTCGCGCTGCTCGACGGACCGTCGCCGCTCGCTCCTCTGCCGCGGCTGTCGGCCGCGCTCGGGGGCCGAGCCGAGCTGTGGATCAAGCGCGAGGACCTGCTGCCGCTCGCGTTCGGTGGCAACAAGCTGCGCAACCTCGAGTTCCTCGTCGGTGCGGCGCTGGCCGACGGTGCGGACTGCCTCGTCACGGTGGGCCGGCGCTGGTCGAACCACGCCCGGCTGACCGCTGCGGCCGGGGCGCGCGCCGGGCTGGCCGTCCACCTCGTCCTGTCAGGGCCGCCGACCGACCCGCCAAACCCGGGCGTCCGTCTCGACGAGCTGCTCGGGCGCGACGGTCCACCAGGCCGTGACCGCCGAGCGTGCCGAGCGCACGGCCCTCCTCGAACGGGTGGTCGCGGACCTCCGCGCTGCCGGGCATCACCCGGCGGTCATCGAGGCCGGCGGGTCCGGCGCGGTCGGCGCGATCGGCCAGGTCGTCGCCGCGCTGGAGCTCGTCGACCAGCTCGGAGCGCGCGGCCTCGCCGCGGACGACGCTCGTGGTCCCGACCGCGACGGGCGGCACCCAGGCCGGTCTCCTGGTCGGGCTGCGCACGGCCGGGGCCGCCACCGCGGTCCACGGCGTCGCGGTCACGCCGCCGGACGATCTCCGCGTCCCGATCGAGGCGATGCTCGTGGCGTTGGCCGCGGTGGACGGCCTCGCGACCGTCGCTCCCGACCAGGTCGTCCTCGACGGCTCGCAGCTCGGTCCGGGCTACGGCCGGCGAACCGCGGCTGCCGACGAAGCCACGACCCTCCTCGCCCGGACCGAGGGGATCCTGGTCGACCCGATCTACACGGCCAAGGCCCTGGCCGGGCTGGTCGCGCGCGTCCGCGACGGGCGGCTCGACGGCCACCGCGTGGTCTTCTGGCACGCCGGCGGCACACCCGGCCTGTTCGAGCCGCTCGACGACACGGGCTGACTCGCCGGCTCGCGCGGGCTCAGCCCCGGTCGGTCGTCCGCGTCGCCAGGAGCGCGGCGGCGCCGAGCTGCTCGAACGGTTCGAGCGAGAAGATCGCCTCGACCGGCAATCCGAAGAAGACCGCCAGCCGCAGCGCGAGGTTGAGGCTCGGCGCGTACTCGCCGCGCTCGATGTAGCCGACCGTCTGGTAATGGATCCCCAGCGCCTCGGCAAGGTCGCCGCGCGAGAGCCCTCGGTCGGCGCGAAGGAGCGGGATGCGGTTGAAGACGACCTCGCGGTCGGGCGGGCGGGCCGGGGCGGCCATCTCGGTCGCTACCGGACCGGCTCGTCGCCGGGCGCGTCGGGCTCGATCCAGGCGAGTGCGGCGAAGGGAAGCAACGGCACGTACACGCCGATGGCGATGAACCACGGCGTCAGGGCCGTCATCTCCAGCACGATCGGACCGACGAGGCTGAGATACGTCGCCAGCGATCCGGCGATCACCACGATGACGATGGTCAGCACGCCGTAGCTGACGACCAGCGCGCGATCGACCATCGAGCGCTGCCGTTCGTCCAGGAGATCGCGCCGGCCCATCCGACCCTGGCCATAGCCGTAGAGCGCGAACGCTCCGACGATGGTGGCCGAGAACAGGGCGATCGAGATCGGCGCCCAGACGGCCGACAGGATCTCCCCGGTCGCGAAGCGCCAGCCGACGATCTGCAGCGGGAAGCCGGTGAACGCGGCGATCACGAGGATCCGCCTGGAACGCTGCCGTGCTTCCGGCATCCGACGATAGAGAGAAGACGGGGTGACCATCACGATGCTACTCCAGGGCGTTTTATCTATCGTTCGTAACATAGTAATACTGCTACATCTTGTCAAGCAGCCAGATTGCGGACACGGTGAAGCCCCGACCGGAACAGTCGGGGCTTCGTGCCGGGGATGGGGTTGGGCCTACTCGACGGTGAGCGTGCCCTTCATGTCTGGATGCACCTCGCAGATGAAGCTGTAGGTGCCGGCCGCCAGCGCGGGGACCGCGTAGGCCACCTTCTGGCTGGTGACGATGTCGCCCTTGAACACCTTGGCGCCGGACGCGTCCGAGATCGCGATGTTGTGTGGGGCGCCATCCTGGTTGTCGAAGGTCAGGGTGATCGGGCTGCCGGCCTTGGCGCTGACGGCCGGGGTGGCGAACTGGATGTCCTTGGCCACGACCGTGACGCTGTTGCCGGACGGGCTGCCGGCCGGGGCCGGATCGCCGGTGGCGGGTGCCGCCGACGCGCCCGAGCAGGCGGCCAGCACGGCGGCCAATGCGACCAGGCCGAGGGTGAGGGTCAGGCGCTTCATGTCGATGGGACTCCTTCGGAGATCAGCGGGAGGGCGGGATGTTCAGGCGCCGGCGGCGACGGCGTCGCGGCGAGTGACGAGGTCGGTGAAGGCCGCGAGCTCGCGGCGGACGACGTTGACCGGGTTGCCGTCATGGCGGGCGAAGTCGACGGCGAGGGTCACGATCAGTGCGACCTCGATGGCCTTGGCGACGTACGCGGTGGTGAAGTACGGCCCCATGACGGCCCAGGCGACGATCGCTGTCGCGGCGTAGCCGATCAGGCCGACGCGGACGATCCAGCGGAAGCGGACGGCGATGGCGAGCGGGATGACCATCGCGATCGCGGCGACGACGTAGCCGGCCGCATTGAGGGTGAACAGCAGACCGCCGAGCGTCGAATGGATGTAGGCGGTCGACAGGGTCAGGGCGACGATGGCCGCGCGGATCGCGACGTCGGCCGGGCGGAGGGCGGTTCGAGTGGCGAACATCGGACGGTAGACCTCTCTTGGCGTCTTGGGCCGGTCGGATCGCCGGCGTCGGGCCGCATCGTCGGTCGGGGGCAGGGTCGGTCGCGCTGGTCAAGCGACCTCGAATCGCCGGGTCGGAGGTTGAGCCCGAGGACTCGGCGGGCGACGGCGCCCGCATCGGCTGGATGACGTAGCCGCCATCGGCGAACGGCGATGCCGCAGCACGAACGAGGCGGGTATCCTCGGTCCGTGACCTCCCCGCCCAGGGCGCCGCGCCGGCCGCGCGTGACCCCTGTCCCTGCCCGGACCTCGACGTCGACGTCGGCCTCCACGCCGGCGTCGACGCCACGGGGCGCCAACGGCCGGCACCTCGGCTGGGACCCCGATGGCGGCCACGGCGAGGTCCACGACCTTCTGGTCGCCGCCGTCGCCGAGGCAGCGAGGCTGCTCGACGCCGATGGCGCGATGGTCTACCTGGTCGACCCGGCGACAGGCCATCTCCGGTTCGCGCACGACGCGGGCATCAAGAGCCGGCGCAGTCGCGCCTGGGTGCGCTCGCTCGACCTGCCGGTCGGCGTCGGGATCTTCGGCCGTGCGGTCGGCGAGCGCGCGGTCGTGCTCACCGGCGACTACCTGGCCGACGCCGCCTTCGATCACGCACCCGAGACCGATCGCGTGGTCGCAGGATCTCGGCATCCGCTCGATGGTCGCGGCGCCGCTGATCGCCGGCGATACCGTCATCGGCGCGCTGGGGACCTACTCATCGCGCGAGGACGCGTTCAGCCCGGCCCAGATCGGGCTCGTTCGAGCGCTGGCCGACCACGCCGCCGCTGCGATGCACAACGTCGGGCTCATCGAGGCGCTCGACGCGTCGAGCGTGGAGCTCGCCAAGCGGGCCGATGTCGAGCGGTCGCTGCGCCAGATCGGTGCGCGGATCAGCGCCGCCGTCGACTTCCCGGCCGTCATCCAGCTCGCGGTCGACGAGGCCGCCCGGCTGTTCGACGCCGACGGCTCGCGCATCGAGCTCATCGACGGGGAGACGGGCCGGCTCGTGGGTGCGTATGCGTCGGGGGCGCTCGACTCCAGCCTGAAGATCGAGATCGAGCCCGAGGACGGCGACCCCCAGTTCTACGGCGTCGCCGGCCAGGCGGTCCTGACCGGGCGCCCGTTCTGGACCGGCGACTACGTCAACGACCGGCGCTTCCCGCGCCTGCGCAGCGTCGACCGGCACCTCGCGACCATCGGCATCCAGTCGGTGATGGCCGCGCCGCTGACCGGCGACAGCGGACCGTTCGGGGCCATCATCGTGTCGACCGTCCGGCCCGAAGCGTGGGACGACTCGGACGCCGGCCTCCTCGAGACCATCGCCGACCAGGCCGCCATCACCATCCGGACCACGCGCCTGATCGAGGAGCTCGACCGGTCACGCGACGCGCTCGGGCGGCGGGCAGAGGCCGAGCAGGCCCTGCGCGAGATCGCCGCGCGCATCACCGTCCTGCGCGAGCCGGGCGACATCCTGCGCGACGTCGTGACACAGGCGGGCCGTCTCGTCCGGGCCGACGGGGTCATCCTCGACCTGCTCGACACGACCACCGGCAACCTCCATTGGGCGATGGATGACGGCCTGTCCGACATCTTCAGCGAGGAAGAGCGGGCCACCCTGTGGATCTCGGTCGGGGTGGGCGCGACCGGCATCGCCGTGGCCGAGGGCCGGGTCATCCTGGCCGACGACGACCTGCCGTCCCAGTTCCCGCCGTCGCCCGAGTCGACCGAGTTCTACGAGCGGACCGGCTTCCACTCGATGATCGCCGCGCCGATCACCGGCGACCCGGGGCCGCTCGGCGTCATCGAGGTCTATTCGAAGCAGGTCGCCGCCTTCACCGAGACCGATGCGGGCCTCGTCGGCGCGCTGGCCAGCCAGGCCGCCATCGCGATCACCAACGCCCGGCTCATCGAGGAGCTCGATCGCTCGCGCGGCGAGCTCGCGCGGACCGCCGACGCGGAGCGGACCCTGCGCGAGATCGCCGGCCGGGTGAGCGCGACGCACGACCAGGACGAGATCCTCCAGGCGGTCATCGACGCCGCCGTCCGGCTCCTGGGTGCGACCGGCGCGATGATCGACCTGCTCGACGATGCCGGTACCGCGGACGCCTGGACGAGCCGTGAGGCCGGGCTGCGGGCGGGCGCCAGCGTGCGGCTGCTCAACGAGGTCAACCTCGACCTCGACGCCGGCGTGTCGGGACGGGCGGTCCGCAGCGGCCAGGTCGAGTGGACCGGCTCCTACCTCGAGGACGACCGGTTCGACCACACGTTCGAGCGCGACGAGTTCGTCCGCCAGGCCGGCATCCGCTCGGTCATCTCCGCCCCGCTTATCCGCGGCGACGTGCCGGTCGGGGCGATCACCGTCTACGGCGACCGCCCGGACGCGTTCGACGCGGCGGACGCGGCCCTGCTCGGGGCGCTGGCCGGCCACGCCGCCGTCGCCATCGTCAACGCCCGCCTCGTCGAGGCGCTCGAGCGGTCACGCGCGGAGATCGCGCGGCAGGCGGATTCGGAGCGGACTCTCCGCCAGATCGCTGCGCGCGTGTCGGCCATCCTCGAGCCGGACGAGGTCCTCCAGCAGATCGTCGAGGAGGCGACGCGCCTGCTCGAATCCGACGGCGCGCGGATCGACCTGTACGACCCCGAGATCGACGCGCTGCGCTGGTCGTACGCGGCCGGCGACGCGATGAAGGTCGTGCCCGACTGGGCGTTGGTCGTCGGGCTCAAGCCCGGCCAGGCGGTGGCGGGCACGGCCTTCGCCGAGCAGCGTCCGGCACGCACCGACGACTACCTCGAGGATGACCGCTTCCTGCGCGACGACCTCGCCCGCGAGTTCGTCAGCACATCCGGGATCCGGTCGGTCGTGGCCGTGCCGCTGGCCGGCGATGGCGCCCCGCTCGGCACGCTGTCGGTCGTGTCGCGGGAGGTCGGGGCCTTCGACGACGCCGACGCCGAGTTCCTGACCGCGCTGGCGACGCAGGCCTCGATCGCCATCCGCAACGCAAGGCTCATCGAGGAGCTGGCTCGCTCGCGGGCGGTCATCGAGCGACGAGCCGAGGCCGAGCAGGCGCTGCGCGAGATCGCCACCCGGATCACCGCCATCCGCGCCCCGGGCGACCTGCTCCAGCGGATCGTCGACGAGGCGCAGCGGCTGCTGCGGGCCGACGGCGCGGTCATCGACGAGTACGACGGCGACGAGGACCTCCTCGTCCCGTCCTACGACGCCGGGCTGACCGAGGAGCAGCGGACCGCGGTCCGCTCCTCGCGGCTCCACCTCGGGGAGGGGTTGTCGGGCAAGGCCTTGGCCGAGGGACGGGTCATCGCGGCGGGGGACTACCTCGAGGGCGAGTTCCAGCACCTCGAGCGCACCGACGAGACGGCCCGGGCGAGTGGCGTCGGCGACCTGATCGTCGCCCCGATCATCGGCGACGAGGGACCGCTCGGAGCGATCGAGGTCTACCGGCGTGACCGCCACGCCTTCGACGACATCGACGCCGCCGTCCTCGGCGGGCTGGCCGACCAGGCGGCCATCGCCATCACCAACGCCCGCCTGATCGAGGAGCTCGAGCGGTCGCAGGCGGCAGTCGCCCGGCGGGCCGACACGGAACGTGCCCTGCGCGACATCACGGCCCGGATCGCGGCCCTGCGCGAGCCCGACGTCATCCTGGACCGGGTCGTCGAGGAGGCCCGCCGGCTGCTCGGCACGGACGGGGCGCACCTCACCCGCCTCGGCGAGGACGGGACCTACCTCGTCCCGGTGGTCGTCGCCGGCTGGACCGACCCCGAGACGCAGCACTGGCTGCTCGGCATGCGCTTCCCGCTCGGTGGTGGGATCAACGGCCTGGCCGCGGAGACCGGTCAGCCGGTCTGGACCGAGGACTACACGGCCGACCCGCGCATCCCGCACGACGGCAACGACGACGAGGTCGCCGGGCGGCTCGGCCTGTGCGGCATGGCCGCCGCGCCGTTGCGCGCTCCCGGCGGAGAGGTCATCGGCACCCTGGCCATCTCGACCGCGGAGCCGCGCCGGTTCGCGGCGGAGGAGCTCGACCTGCTCCAGGGCCTTGCCGACCAGGCCGCCATCGCCATCACCAACTCGACCCTTCTGCTTCGCCTGACCGAGTCCGAGGATCGCTACCGGTTCCTCGTCGAGAACTCGCCGGACGTCGTGTTCTCGACCGACGCCGACGGCAACTTCACATTCATGTCCGACGCGATGGAGCGCGTCTCGGGCTGGAAGCCCGAGGAGGTCACCGGCGAACACTTCTCGAAGGTCGTCGACCCGGCCAGCCAGGCCGAGGCGCTGGCGCGCTGGGTGGCGCTGATCGCCGACCCGGACATCGAGCAGGTCGCCAATATCGATCTCCTCGGCCCGGACGGCCGGCTGATCCCGGTCGAGGTCAGCTCGATCGGCATCGTCGACGCGGACGGCGCCTTCCGGAGGCATCCACGGCGCCACCCGCGACGTCAGCGAGCGAGCACGACTCGAGCGCGAGCTGCGAGCGTCGGAAGAGCGGTATCGCTACCTCGTCGCGTCGTCGCCCGACCTCGTCTGGCTGACCGACGCCAAGGGCACGCTGACGTTCCTGAGCGACGCGACACGGACGATGCTCGGCGTCGAGCCCGAGGAGCTGATCGGACGACCGTATGCCCACATCTTCGCCCCGGAGGCGCGCCGCGACGCATCGGTCCGCTTCCGCTGGCTGGCCCGCCACCCGAGCGCGGTCCATCGCATGCGGCTGCCGTTCCGGCACGCCGACGGCCGCGACGTCATGGTCGAGATCAACGGGACCGGGATGACCGCCGATGGCCGGTTCGTGGGAGCCCATGGCGCGGCGCGTGACGTGAGCGAACGCGACCGGCTCGAGCGCGACCTGCGACGCCAGGCGGGCGAGCTCGCGGCGGGCGAGGAGCGCGCGCACCTCGCCCGCGAGCTGCACGACTCGGTGACCCAGGCGCTCTTCTCGATGACCCTCGTCTCGCGCTCGGTCGAGCTCCTGCTCGACCGTGACGTCGAGGCGGCCCGCGGCCAGCTCGCCCAGCTCCGTGATCTCCAGCGCGAGGCCCTCGCCGAGATGCGCGCGCTCATCTTCGAGCTGCGGCCCGGCAACCTCGAGCAGGACGGTCTGGCGCGCGCGCTACGGACCCACACGGCGGCACTCCAGGGCCGGATCGGGCTGCCGATCGTGGTCGAGAGCGCGCTCGACGAGCGGCTGCCACTGGCCATCGAGGAGGTCCTCTACCGGATCTCGCAGGAGGCGCTGCATAACGTCGTCAAGCACGCCTCGGCTCGCCAGGTCCGGCTCGAGGTGGGGCGCACCGCGACCGGCGTCCGACTCGACGTCCACGACGACGGCAAGGGCTTCGACCCGACGCGCGTCCCGGACGGTCATCTCGGTCTGGCCGGCATGCGGGCCCGCGCCGACAAGATCGGGGCGAAGTTCACCGTCTGGAGCGTCCCGGGCGAGGGAACGCGGGTCGAGGTCCTCGTCCCGGAGTCGGCCATCGCCGCCGGTGGCGCCGCGCCGGTCTCGGCCGGACCGTCGTCGATCCGCGACGCATGACGTAGCCGACACTCGACGTTCGGCCGAGGGCCGTCCATGGGCGATGGTCCGTTCCGGCCCGACGCGCGGCGCCGCACGATGCGCAGATGCAGCCCGCCCCCGGCGAACCTGGCCATCTGCGGGTGGTCGTCATCGATGCCGACGACCGAGTCCGGGAGAGCCTCGTCGGGCTGTTGTGCATCGGCGACCGGCTCGTCGTCGTCGGTGATGCCGGCCAGCCCGGCCGAGGGGCTCGACGTCGTCCTTGCCACCCATCCCGACATCGTCGTCATCGATCCACGCCTGCCCGAGCTGGACGGGGGCATGTCGCTGATCCAGCGTGTCCGTGCCGCCGCGCCGCGAGTTCGGATCCTGGTCATCGGTGCGGCGAACCTCGAGGGGACCGATCTGCAGCGCGCAGCCGACGGCTTCGTGCGCAAGACGTTCCGCCCGAGCGATCTCGTGGCCGCCGTCGTCGCTGCGGCGATCCCCCTCGTCAGCTGATCCCGGGGAGGAACTCGTTTGCTAGACTCCACCGCGTCCATCCCGGTCGGCGCGCGCCAGGATGGTGCATCCGCCGAGGGAGCCGATGTGACCGAGCCCACAAAGATCCGCGTGCTCATCGTCGACGACCATTCGGTCGTCCGGATGGGTCTGCGCATGTTCTTCGACCACCAGCCCGACATCGAGGTCGTCGGCGAGGCGACCGACGGCTCCGAGGGCGTGGCGATGGCCCGCCGGCTCGAGCCCGACGTCGTGCTGATGGACCTGCTGATGCCGAACATGGACGGGGTCACCGCCATCGGTCGCATCAAGGCGGAGCGACCCGGTCACCGAGATCGTGACCATGACCTCGTTCATCGAGGAGGAACAGGTCACCGCCGCCCTCGAGGCCGGCGCATCGGGCTACGTGCTCAAGGACGCCGAGGCCGAGGAGGTCGCCGCGGCCGTGCGGGCCGCCTACAACGGCGAGGTCCATCTCGATCCGGCCGTGGCCCGCCTGCTCGCCCAGCGGATGCGCAACAAGAAGTCGCCCGGACGAGGCGCTCGTCGAGCCGCTGACCGACCGCGAGAAGGACGTCCTGAGCCTGCTCGGCCAGGGGATGAGCAACAAGGAGATCGGCACCGCGCTGTTCATCACCGAACGGACCGCCCGGACCTACGTCTCGAACATCCTCGGCAAGCTCGGGCTGGCGTCACGCACGCAGGCGGCCCTCTACGCGGTCGAGCACAAGCTGGTCGAACCGCCCAAGTCGATAGGCACCGCGCCGGGCGGCGCGTGCGATGTTCGCGAACCCTGCGCCCGAGAGGCGCAACCGCGACAGCCCGGCGAAGTCAGGCCCCTGCCCAGGTCCCGACCCGCCCTACCCGACCTCGAGGATCCGGTAGCGTCGTTCGCCGGCGGGCGTGGCCACGATGACCAGGTCCCCGGTGTTCCGGCCGACCAGCGCGCGGCCGACCGGCGACGACGATGAGATCCGGCCGCGCACCGGGTCCGACTCGTCGGCGCCGACGATCGTGTAGGAGACGGTCTCGCCGTCGTCGTCCACCGTCACGACCGAGCCCAGCCCGACATGCGATCCGGCGACCGGCGCATCGACGATGACCGCCGAGCGCAGCCGCGCCTCGATCGCCTGGACGCGGCCCTCGAGGAACGACTGCTCCTCGCGTGCGGCGTGGTATTCCGCGTTCTCCTTGAGGTCGCCGTGCTCCTTGGCGGTCCTGATCCGCGCGATGACCTGCGGACGCTTGACCAGGGTCAGCTCGTCGAGCTCGGCCCGCAGGCGTGCCTCGCCCTCGGCCGTGAGCGCAGCGGCATCGGCGGTCGCCGGCGATGCGCCGGCGGACGATCCGCCGGGGCGGCCCCGGACGATGACGTCGAGCGGGGCGACACCAGCGGTGGCGCCTTCGGGACCGTCCGCGACGTTCCTGCGGCTGGCGGAACGACCCGCCGCTTTGGGGCAGGCGGCTCACCACGTGCCCCGTCGGCGTCGCCATCGGGCACCGTCACGATCCGGGTCGGCGGCGGCTGCGGCTCGGTCGGCTCGACGATCAGCGACCCGGTCAGACCCGGTCGCCCGTCGTTCGCCGGTCGGCGATCGAAGATTGGCCCACGGCAGGACGACGCTCGCGTCCGGGAGCGCGGCAAGGTCGGCCGCCGGGACGCCGGCGGCGAAGGCGGCGAGCAGTGCGTCCTCGTATTCCTCGGTGGCGGAGGTCGCGGCCCACCAGACCTTGACGCCGTCGAGCGAGCGGAGCGTCTTGAGCCAGTGCCCGCCCGAAGCAGGCTTGCGGTCGCCGAGCTCGGTCCGTCCGATCGCCGTGACCCGCCGCCCGATCGAGGCGTCCGTGGTCCCGACGTAGATCACGGTCTGCGACGGCAGCCAGAACGACGCGAGTCGGGCCGCCAACGCCTTGGACGTCGGCCGCTCGCCGTCGAGCCGGAGCGTCTCGACCCGTTCGATCCACTTGCCGACCCGGGTCAGTTCGAGCGGAGCGGAGGCGAGCGGTGCCGTCAGCTCGATCACGAAGACGCCGGGTCCCTGGGCCGGGACGGGTCGTCCCCAGACGGATAGGGCCGTCGGCCATCAGGCCGACCGACCGGAGGAGCGAGGCGGCGCTGGCGTCCTGGGTCATCGGCCGATGGTACAGGTCAGCGGGTCGCGCTATGGTGCGGCCATCATGTCGCGCCTCACCCACGAGTGATCCGTCCCGGTCGCCGCCCCGTCATCGCGCTCGCGTTGGCCGTCGTGGCGGTCGGCGGCTGGCTGGCGCTGCCGTCATCGGCCGCGCCCGTGGAAGCACCGGCGACGATCACGACTGCGCCGGGATCGGCCGTGAGCGCGACCCCGAGCGCGAGTCCGGCCATCGCCCGAGCGACGACCGCCCCGCGGCCGACGGTCCAGCTTCGACACCGTCACCCGGGCCGCCGGGACCTCCCCGGCCGCCTCGGGAATGCCGCCCCACGCTCCCGCTCGATCTGGCCGCGACACGCCCATTCTCGATCCCGCACCACGGCGTGACGACCGCGACACCGATGCTCAAAGCGGCGCTCGACGCCCGGCTCGCGGCGCTGCGGGCCAAGACCGGCATCCCCGGCATCTCCGTCGCGATCATGTTCCCTGACGGGACGACCTGGCGGGGCGTCGCCGGGCTGGCCGACGTGGCCGCTGGCGCGCAAGGTGACCCCGGATACCGCTTTCCCCGTCGCCAGCGTGTCCAAGACGTTCACCGCGGGCCTGATCCTCGGTCTCGTCCAGGACGGCACGCTCGGGCTCGATGTCTCCGCCCGCTCGTACCTGCCGACCCTGCCGATCGACCCCGCGATCACCATCCGCGAGCTGCTCGACCACACCAGCGGCCTGCGCGACTTCTTCTTCGGCGCCGGGGTCGACCATGCGCTCCTCAGCCAACCGGCTCGCGTCTGGGATCCGGCACGCTCGCTCAAGTACCTCGGCAAGCCCTTCTCGAAGCCCGGGCTCTCGTGGCACTACTCGAACACGAACTACCTCGTCCTCGGGATGATCGCCGAGGCGGTCGGCCACGACACGGTCGCCGACCAGCTGCGTGCCCGGTTCTTCGGTCCGCTGGGGCTCGACCACACCTACTACCAGGCCGTCGAGGGGCCGCGCGGGCCGGTCGTCCACGACTATCGCTTCCTCGGCACCTCGCCGAAGCTGCCGGCCATCGACCTGTCGGACGGGACCGCGGTCGTGCCGTTCACCTCGGTCGTCACGGCCGCCGGCGCCGCCGGCTCGATCGCCACGACGCCGACCGACCTCGTCCAGTGGGCCCACGCGCTCTACGCCGGCCCGCTGCTCGATCGCCCGACGCGCGACGCGATGGTCGACGACGCCCTCAGGACGGCGAAGCTCAAGGCGGCCATCCCGCTATGGGCTCGGCGTGCAGGAGGTGCTGGTCGACGGCATCCCGACCCTCGGCCATTCCGGTCGCTACCTCGGCGCCCGCGCCGTCGTTCCGCTGGCTGCCTGACCAGCGGATCGCGATCGCCGTGCTGACGAACCAGAGCCGGACGGACGTGAACCCCATCGCTGGCCAGCCTGCTCAAGCTGGCGATGACGCCGCAACGCGACTGCACGACCTGCGCGAACCTGCCCTGAGCGCCCGCCGCGGCAGGCCCCGACTCTCGCGGCAGGCCCAAGAGGCCTACGGACTCCCGGTACCGACGGGTCTTCCATCCGACGCAGCCAAGGCGGATACTCACGGCGACGCCGAGGGGACGAGCATGGCGATCCGTGTCGATGCCTACACGAGCGGGGGGATGGCAAGCGGCACCCTCGCGCGCGCCGGAGCGCTCCGGGATGCCCTCGAGGAGGGTGATGCGCTGCGGCTCGACGGCGCCGCCTGGCAGGGCATCGACGACTCCGCGCCGGCGCCGGCCGGCTCCCTGTCGATCCCGAGCGACGACGTCCTGATCGCGGTCGGCGACGACGACCCCGGCGTCCCCGTCCACGCCTCGTGGCACCGCATCCACCTCGAAGCCGGCCCGTACGTCCTCGAAGGCGAGCTGCCGACGTTGCCCGGCTTCGACCCTGGACGTGCGCTCACCCGGCCGTCGGGCGAGTTCCTGCTGCTGCGCGACATCCGGCTGTCGGTCCGGGAACGTCCCGAGGCGGGTGTCGCCCTCGGCGACCACGCGCTGATCAACCGCTACACGGTCGACCGGATCCGCGCGGACCTGCAGCTCGGCTTCTTCTTCCCGGGCGCCGCGGTCGACCCGATCGGCACCGCCGGCGGTCTCGCCTGACGGCCTGGCCGCCTAGCTCGAGGCGTTCAGCCGCCGCTTCCCGCGCCCGCGCGACGGCGGACGGGCTTGCGGTGAGCGTGGTGGTCCGTGCTCACCCGGGCGTGACCCATCCGCGCCCCGAGCGGCCGCGGCTCGACGTCGCGGTCGGGGATGAAGCCCTCCTCGACCGTCCACGGGATCGCCTGCTTGAGCATCCGCTGGACCGCTCGCAGCAGGTCGGTCTCGTCGATGCAGACGAGCGAGATGGCCTCACCCGTCGCCCCGGCACGACCCGTCCGGCCGATCCGATGGATGTAGTCCTGCGGGTTCCACGGCAGCTCGAAGTTGACGACGGCCGGCAGGTCCTCGATGTCGAGGCCGCGGGCCGCCACGTCGGTTGCCACCAGGACCCGGATCTCGCCGGTCTTGAAGCCCTCCAGCGCGCGCGTCCGCTCGGGCTGCGAGCGGTCGGAGTGGATCGCCACCGCGTCGAGGCCCTCGCGGTCGAGCCGGTTGGCCAGCCGCGTCGCGGCCAGCTTCGTCCGCGTGAAGACCAGCACCTGGCGCATGTCGTTCTTGCGGATGAGGTGCGCCAGCAAGGCTTCCTTGCGGTCGCGGTCGACGGGGTAGACGAGCTGGTGGATCGCCTCGAGCGTCGTGTTGCGTGGCGCGACCTCGACCGTGGCCGGGTCGCGCAGGATCCCGCCCGACAGCCGGCGGATGTCGTCGGAGAAGGTCGCCGAGAACATCAGGTTCTGCCGCTTGGGCGGAAGCAGCGCGATGATCCGCTGGATGTCCGGCAGGAAGCCCATGTCGAGCATCCGGTCGGCCTCGTCGAGGACGAGGATCTCGACCTGGCCGAGGTTGGCGACCCGCTGGCCGACGAGGTCGAGCAGGCGGCCCGGCGTCGCGACCAGGATCTCGACGCCATCCCGCAGCGCCTTGATCTGCGGATCCATCGGGATCCCGCCGTAGACCACGGTGGACCGCAGCGGCACGGTGCGGCCGTAGGTGTGGACGCTCTCGTCGACCTGCATCGCGAGCTCGCGCGTCGGGACGAGGATGAGCACGCGGACCGGGTGGCGCGCCGGCGAGAAGCTGGTGTTGGCGTGCGCCCGCAGCCGATCGAGGATGGGCAGCACGAACGCGGCGGTCTTGCCGGTCCCGGTCTGGGCGGCGGCGAGGACGTCGCGTCCTGCCAGCACGAGCGGGATGGCCGCGGTCTGGACGGGTGTCGGGGTCTCGTACCCCTCCTCGGCGACCATGCGCACGAGGTCGGCCGACAGGCCGAGTGAATCAAAGGTCAAGCGGTCGCTCCTGAAATGTGTCCGCCGCGGGCACCGATCAGGGGCGCGCCAGCGGCCGGTCTCCGTGCGTCGATGGACGCGGTCGGCTGACAGGCACCCCGAGCATAGCCGAAATGGCTACGATCGGACCGTGACCGCTGCAGCGACCCGCGCGCTCGAGGTCGTGACCCGGGCCGGCGTCGCCCACCGCGTCCATCCGTACGCGTGCCCGAACGTCACGGGCGTGCGCGCGACGAGCGCCCGAACTACGGCCTCGAGGCCGCGGCGGCGCTCGGCATCGAACCCGGCCGCGTGTTCAAGACCCTCGTCGCGTCGACCGACGACGGGCTCGTCCTGGCGGTCGTCCCGGTCGATCGCGAGCTCGACCTCAAGCGTCTCGCGGCCGCGACCGGCGGTCGTCGGGCAGTCATGGCGGACCCCGCGGAGGCCGAGCGGGCGACCGGCTACGTCATCGGCGGGATCAGCCCGCTCGGCTCTCGCCGGCAGCTGGCGGTCGTCGTCGACGCCTCGGCGCTCGACCACGACACCGTCTTCGTCTCGGCCGGCCGGCGCGGTCTCCAGCTCGAGATGGCGCCGCACGACCTGGTGCGCCTGTGCCACGCAACTTCGGCGCAGATCGCTCGAGATGCCGATCCGGGCTGACAAAGGCGGCCCCGGGTGGCATACTCCGCCTCGCTCACCCGGCCAACCCCCGAAGACAGGGCTAAACAGAAGAACGCCGCCCCCCAACGGCAGACACCTGTCCCCCGGCCGGGCCCCAAGGACCCAGCCTTCGCGGATCGACCCCTCGGTCCACCCCCTTCACGGATCCGTGCGCCCGTCGCGCGCCGTCCGTCGGCGATCTTGGTCGCCTCCACATGCCGTCGGCGGCATCACCCACCGTCATCGCGCGCCACCGCGCGGTGTTCCGGCGGAGAGGAGGCACGAGCGTTGCCCATCCAGAACGGCGCCCAGAGGGCGTCCAGCCATCGATCGACCAGGGCCGTGATCATCGGTCTCGCATTCGTGTTGACGATCGCCCTCGGGCTCGCCAACCCGATCCCGGCCGCGGCGTCGGGGATCAAGGTCGTGATCATCGTCGGCCCCGTCGGAATCGAATACCGCCAACTACATCTACAACGCAAAACGCTACGCCGCGCAGGCTCGCTCCTACGGTGCCACCGTGGTCGAGATCTTCAGCCCGAACGCGACGTGGAGCCGGGTCAAGTCAGCGGCCCAGGGAGCCAATCTCCTCATCTACCTGGGCCACGGCAATGGTTCGCCGAGCCCGTACGGCCCGTGGAGCAAGTACACGAAGGATGGCTTCGGGCTCGAACGCGACTGCCGGACACGGCAACAGCAACCGCAAGTATTACGGCGAGTACTACGTCGACACATATCTCCACCTGGCGCCCAACGCGGTCGTCATCCTCAACCGCCTGTGCTACGCCTCGGGGAACTCGGAGTGGGGTTCGCCGAACCCGACCAAGGCGACGGCCAAGACCCGCGTCGACAACTTCGCGAGCGGGTTCCTGCGCGCCAACGCACGAGCCGTGTTCGCCGAGGGGATCACCAGCGCCTCGTACATCCTGTACGGCCTGTTCAAGACGAACCGCACGATCGGTTCGATCTTCCAGAGCTCGCCGAACTGGAGCACCAGGTACGACTTCCAGTTCCAGTCGCCGCGCAACCCCAAGTACCGCGACTGGATGGATCCCAAGACCCCGGGCCGCTACTACCGCTCCGTGGCCGGCACCTTCGGCATGACCGCGGCCACATTCCGCGGGAGCTGATCGCTCGGCGATCGCAGTCCGCAGTCAACGTCAGGACGCGGAGGCCCCGGTCGGGATCGTCGATCCCGCCGGGGCCTTTGTCACGCGTGGGTGATCGGGCGGTCAGATCGTCGCCACCGCCGCGACGATCCCGAGCATGGCCAGGATGGTCAGCACGACGATGAGCGCGGCCGGAGCGACGCCGAACACGTCGGACCTGTAGATCGCGACCTGGGTCCTCATCGGACATGGCTTCTTTCTCGTCACTGCGTCGACCGGCCCATCCGGCCAGCCCGTTGTCGACAGTCTCGACGAGCGTGGAGGGGATGACGATATTCCGAGCCATGTCACAAAGTGAAATCGAGACTTGACAAAGTGATATTCGCATTGCTATAACATCACTTGCCAACCAACTACAGGCAGGCAGGACGTGAATCATGTTCGATCTGAACCTCCATTACGTCGCCCAGGCGGAGCGCGAACGCCGGATCGAGTCCGACCTTCGCCGCCGCGAGATCCTCCAGGCAGCGAACGCGCCGACGGCGAACGACAAGTCCGTCCCGGTTCGGACAGGCGAGCGGCGCCACACGGTCGGCCCCGTCCGCGCGTTCGGTCGGTAGGGCGGCCAC
The DNA here is from genome assembly GCA_963797685.1 of uncultured Chloroflexia bacterium. Lineage (GTDB taxonomy): Bacteria > Chloroflexota > Limnocylindria > Limnocylindrales > CSP1-4 > SPCO01. The sequence goes on from CAWCQK010000004.1 coordinate 272,528, forward strand.
CGTGGCGCACGACGTCATCTCCACCTGCCCGATCTGCTCGGGCGAGCTGGCGGTCACCCGGCTGCATTGCGCGAGCTGCGGGACGAGCCTCGAGGGCGACTTCAGCGTCGGCCGGTTCGGCCGGCTCAGCCGTGAGCAGCTGACGCTGCTCGAGAGCTTCCTCCGATCGCGCGGCAACCTGCGCGAGATGGAGCGCGAGCTCGGGATCAGCTACCCGACCGTCCGGTCACGGGTCGAGGCACTCGTCCGGGCGCTCGGCTTCGGGCCGCGTCCCGATGACGACGCCTCCGACGAGACCGGGACGGCCACCACACCCGCAGCGGGTCGAACGCGCGACGAGATCCTGCAGGCCCTGGCCCGCCATGAGATGAGTGCCGAGGACGCGGCCACGGCGATCCGGGCTCTCGGGAGGACCGCATCATGACCACCAGGACCGACTCGACCATCGACCACGCGATCGGCGCCGAGGGCGTCGTCGTCGTCAGCCTCATGAGCGGGACGATCCGCCTGCGCGGGATCGACGGCGAGGCCGTTCGCATCCGTGACGCTTCGGGAGGCGACCTCCATGCGATCTTCACGATCGAGCTCGGGGCGGGCAGCGCCACGCTGCGTTCGGACCGCGGCCTTGGTATCCCAGGCATCCCGGGTTTCCGTTCGGGCGGGGGAGTCGCGGACCTTGAGATCGACCTGCCGCGACGGGCGACCGTCGTGCTCGATGGCACGAGCGCCGAGATCGACGCCGACGGCCTGACCGGCGAGCAGAACTACAAGACGGTGTCGGGCGATGTGACCCTCCGCGCCGTCTCCGGCCGCATCCGCGTCGAGGCCGTCTCCGGTGACGTCGACGTCGCCGCCGCTGGCGAGGCAGCCATGACGGTCCGGACGGTCTCGGGCGACCTGGACCTGCGAGCGGCGACCCTGGCGGGGCTCGACGTCACGTCGATGAGCGGCGACGTCAAGGTCGCGGGCCGACTCGCCGGCAACGGGCCGTTCCGTGTCGAGACCGTCAGCGGCGACGCGCTGCTCGCGCCTGCGGGCGACCTCCGCATCGAGATGACGACGGTGTCGGGCGACCTCCGCTCGGAGATCGGCGGCACGACGCAGGGCAGTCGCGGCCGCCGGTCACTCGTCGTCGGCGACAAGGGACCGACGGTCTCGTTCCGGTCGATGTCGGGCGATCTGCGCGTGGTCCGGGCGATCCGGGTCGAGACGGACGATGCGAGGCCTGCGCCGCCGCCGGCGCCGTCCGGACCGCCGGCACCGCCCCCGGCTCTGGCCGCACCGACCAGTCCGCCGGCGCCTGTACCCGCTATCGAACGCGACGTCACCCAGCGCGTGCCGGTCGCAGTTGCGCCGGTCTCCGATCAGGGACCGATCGAGGGCGCGGTCGAGTCCTCCCTCGACGCCGCCACGACGACGCCGGCCGAGGACGACGCCGAGCGGATCGCCATCCTCCGCGCGCTCGAGCGCGGCGAGATCGACGTGACCGAGGCCGGCCAACGGCTGGAGGGTCTCGATGACCGATGACGCCCTGGCCGAGGTCCTTCGCCTCGTCGCCGAGGGCCGCCTGACCGCCGAGGAGGCGGCCCCCATCCTCGACGCCCTCGAACTCGCATCCCGGGGAGCCGGCCAGCCGGGACGGCGGGATCGCGCGAGGACGACCCGGGGCCTGCGCCCGCAGCGGACGACCGGCCGCCCCGCGCCCTGCGTGTCCAGGTCTCGGACAAGGGCCGGAGCGTCCTCAACCTCCGCATCCCGTTGTCGCTCGGGCGGGCGGCATTCGCGCAGCTCCCGGGCCTCTCACAGGCGACCTCGGATCGGATCAGCGAAGCGATCGCGGCTGGCGTCAAGGGTTCGATCATGGACCTCGAGGACGGCGGCGACACGGTCCGGATCTCGATCGAATGAACAGCGCCATGGCCGGCGAAAGGGTCTGACGCCCGTACTACCATGGGGCGATGACCGACTCGACCACGACTCCGACGTCGCTCCCGTTCACCGGCGACCCAGAGGCCGACCGCCTTCTCGCCGAGGATCCGCTGGCACTTCTGATCGGCTTCGCGCTCGACCAGCAGGTCACCGTCCAGAAGGCGTTCAGCGGCCCGGCCGACCTCAAGCGACGGCTCGGCCATCTCGACGCGGCACGGATCGCCGCGATGGAGCCGGCCGCGCTCGACGCGGTCTTCCGCGAGCGACCGGCGCTCCATCGCTTCCCGGGCTCGATGGCCGGCAAGGTGCAGGCGCTGGCGGCGGCGATCGCGACCGACTACGGCAACGACGCGTCGCGGGTCTGGCGCGACGCGACCGACGGCCCGGATCTCGAGCGTCGGTTGCTCGGCTTGCCTGGCATCGGCGAGATGAAGGCGAAGTCGATCATCGCGGTCCTCGGCAACCGGTTCGGCGTCCGGCCGCCCGGCTACGAGGACGTCGCCCCCGACTGGCCGACGCTCGGCGACGTCGACTCGGCCGAGGCGCTGGCCGCCTACCAGGCCGGCAAGCGCGCGCACAAGGCGGCCATGCGCGCCGAAGCCGGAGGCTGATCGCCTCGTTTGCGCGCCCCGTGTGGCGGGTGTAGATTTCGTTGCCTAAGCAACGACATCGGGAGCCACATGGACGACCAGACTCGCCGCGAGCTCAGCCGCGGCCACACCATCGACATCACCACCACGGGCCGTCACACGGGCGAGCCCCGTCGGATCGAGATCGTCTTCTTCAACTTCGACGGGCGGCTGTACATCAGCGGCATGCCGGCCGACCGGAAGCGAGCGTGGCTGCTCAACCTCGAGGCCGATCCGCACTTCACCTTCCACCTCAAGGGCTCGCATGCGGCGGATCTGCCGGCGACCGCCCGGATCATCACTGACGAGGCGGAGCGACGGGACGTCCTGGCCGGCGTCGCTCGTTCGTGGCGGCGCGATGATCTCGACAACATGGTCCTCCACAGCCCGCTCATCGAGGTCACGCTGGACGAGCTCGCGGCCTGACGAGCCCCGGGGCGCTAGACTTGGCGCCCGTGCCCGATCCCGCAGACCCAGCTGCCCCGGCATCGCCGGCGACGCCCCCCAGACCGCGTCGGACGCGCAAGTTCGTCTTGCCGGACCATCACCACGACGAGCAGGGCGACGAGCGCGCCGCCGAGCGTATCGAGGCATTCCTCGATGGCCGGGACGCGACCCAACGCCGGTCCGTCGCGATCGCCCGTGAGCGCCGCCCGCTCGAGCTCGACACGCGCCCGGACTGGACGAAGGCGTTCCGCCACGAGGGCGCGCGCCATGCCCGCTACGGCCGGTCGGCCTCGGTCGTCCTGATCGATCTCACGGGTCCGCTCGCGGGCGAGGCGACGGACCGGGTCGCGCGCCGGCTGGCCGACGCCATCCGGAGCGAGGCGCGCGAGACGGACCGTGCCGTCCGGATCGGGGCGCTGAGCTTCCGGGTCCTCCTGCCCGAGACCGGCGGTCGCGCCGCCCGGCGCTTCACGGAGCGCCTCGACCACGCTTTCCACACGCGACCGGACGGGGAGCCCGGCACGGACGGCGCCGACCTGTGCGTCGAGATCGCGACCCCGGCCCGCGCCGCATCGCTCGAGGACGCCCTGGCCGAAGCGGAGGCACGCATGCGGGCGAGGACCGAGACCAGTCAGCCGCGCTAGTCGACCAGCGTCGCGACCAGGTGGTCGAGCTCCTCGGCCGGGTCGTCGCACAGCCCCGTGTGGACCTCGGACGGCTGGATCATCGTGCTCGACGGCGCCACCAGCCAGTGGAACCGTTCGGCCGTCCCGAGCCGGGCGATCGGTCCGGCCGCCGGGTCGCCGGCGGCGACCCGCACGATGGCGTCGAGGTGCGGACGGATGGACGCCGGGTCCAGGTCGGGCGCGAACGCCGCCAGCCGTCGCTCGTCGAGGACCGTGCGCGCCGCCAGGAACCGCCGTGGCCGGCAGAGCAGGATCACCCCGACATTGAGGCACTCGCCGCGCTCGACCCGCGGGACGACCCGCACGATCGCGTACTGGAAGACGTTAGGCGGCGGGTCGGACACGCTCCGCCTCCGTCACGAAGGCCCGCGGCGCATCGAGCCGCAGGCGCAGGTAGCGGACGTACGCGTGGCGCTGGGCCGCCGCGTCGCCGGCTGCCGCGTCGTCGGGCAGCCAGGCATCGGGGATCGCGTCGGTCAGCGCGGTCAGCAGCGCGTCGTCGATCCGGCCGGCGTTGCGCTCGTCGGCGGCGGCGATCGAGCCCGCGAACGGAAGCAGTACGTGGCTCGCGATCCGGTCGAACGGCCGGCGAGCGTGCTCGTCCGGGTCGCGCCAGGTGTGGTGGATGTACAGCGCGGCGCCATGGTCGATGAGCCACGGCCGGCCGTGCCAGACGAGCAGGTTCGGGTTCTGGGCGGTCCGGTCGGGGTTCGTCACGAGGCCGTCGAGCCACACGACGTCGGCGGCGAACTCCGGATCGATGATCGCACGGGCCGTCGAAGCCGCCGGGTTGAACGACAGCGCGCCGGGCAGGAAATCCATCCCGAGGTTGCGTCCGCCGCTGGCGTTGACCAGGTCGTGGATCTCCTCGTCGGGCTCGGCGTCGCCAAGCGACGGGTCGACGTCGATGCCGACGAGGTCCGGGACGGGCAGTCCGATGGCCCGCGCCAGCTCGCCCGCCAGCCACTCGGCGACCAGCGCGCGCGGACCCTGGCCGGCGCCGCGGAACTTGACCACGTACAGCCCGTCGTCGTCCGCCTCGACCAGGCCGGGCAGCGATCCGCCCTCCCGGAGGGCGGTCACGTAGCGCGTCGCGATCACGGTCCGCATCACCGGCAGAGCGTAGCCGACAGCCAGACGGCTCGCGTTCCCGATGCAGGCGCGCACAGGTCGCACGCTGGTCGGCCCGGCGACGCGACTAGGCTTTCGCGATGACCGATTACGACCAGCGATCCCTGCTCAACGAGCTCGAGCCCGAGGCGGCTCGCCTGTACGACCGACACGCCGCAGTCGCCCAGGAATGGTTCCCCCACGACTTCATCCCGTATCGCCTCGGGCGCGACTTCGACAAGGAGCCCTGGACGCCGGACCAGCCGCGGCTGACCGGCGTCGCCCAGACCGCCTTCGAGATCGGCCTGCTGACCGAGGACAACCTGCCGAGCTACCACCGGCTCATCCACGGCATGTTCGGTGCCGGCGACGGGGCATGGATCAACTGGGTCGGGCGCTGGACGGCGGAGGAGGGTCGTCACGCGATCGTCCTGCGCGACTACCTGACGGTCACCCGGAACATCGACCCGGTCGCCCTCGAGCGCGGCCGGATGACCCAGGTCCAGCAGGGCTACGACCACGAATCGCCCGACACGCTGCGCGGCCTCGCCTACGTCACGTTCCAGGAGCTGGCGACCCGCATCGCGCATCGCAACACCGGGCGCTACTCGGACGACCCGGTCGCGGACCGGATCATGGTCCGGATCGCGGCCGACGAGAACCTGCACATGGTCTTCTATCGCGACATCATCGCCGCCGCGCTGGTGCTCGAGCCGTCGGCCGCGGTGTGCGCCATCGTCGACGAGGTGCTCGCGTTCAAGATGCCGGGCGCCGGCATCCCGGGTTTCGTGCGCAAGGCCGCCCAGATCGCCAAGGCGGGCATCTACGACATCCGCGTCCATCGCGACGAGGTGCTGCTGCCGATCCTGCGCCACTGGAAGATCTTCGAGCTGACGAACCTCGACGCGGCGGCCGAGGCCGCGCGATCGCGGCTGGCGGAGCATCTGGCCAGCCTCGACGAGGCCGCCCGCCGGTTCGAGGAGCGGCTGGCCGGCTCGAGCGTGCCGCGGATGTCGATCGGCGGCTGAACTCGGGCGCCTGCCGCCCTTTCCTGACAGGTTCTGGCAGGTATCGCTGGTACGGTCAAGGCACGCGATCGAGAGTGATCGTGGACCGAGACGGAGGACCCGCCATGTACCTGGAGACATCCGCCATGTATCTGCTGGAACTCCACCGCACCCGCGAAGCGGACCTGCGGCGCGAGATGCAGGAAGCGCTGCGGCGCGGCGCCCATCTCGAGGCCATGACCCGCGCCGAGACCGCCTCAGGCGAGGTCGCCGGCGTAGCGCTCGGCGATGGCGCGGGCGATCGAAGCGACCCGAGCCCGGACCTCGGGCGGCCCAAGGACCTCCACCCAGCGCCCCGCCCTGAGCATCATCGACCGGCGCTTCGTCCGGCCAGTCCAGGCGCAGCCGAAGCCGTAGCCAGCCGTCGGGGTCCGCTCCCCGGCAGCGGCTCGGCCGCCTCGACCGTGGCGTGGCCGACGGCGTGCGCGCAGCTGGTCGAGGCGATCGGGCCGCACGCGCACGTCGACCGCGATGCGGGGCGCCTCGCGTTCGAATGCCTCAGCGGCATCGGCCCAATAGCCGGCCAGGTCGAAGCCGGCCGGCCGCTCGAACCGCTCGACGGCGGGCTCGGCCCCGACCACTCGCGAGATGCGATACGTGCGGACTTGGCCGCCGTCCGCGCCCGCGACGACGTACCAGATGCCGGCCTTGAGGACGAGGCCCAGTGGCTCGATCTCGCGACGGGCGGGACCGTTGCCACGGTCGTAGTCGATGGCGATCCGGGTGGAATTCCAGACGGCGTCGGACAGGGGCGCGAGGTACGGCACGGGCTCGTTCGGTGTGGAACCACTCGCCGGCGTCGAGGTGGAACCGTTCGACCAGCCGCGAGGCGCGGGCCCGCAGCTCGGGCGGCAGCGAGGCGAGGACCTTGAGCTGGGCAGCGGCGACGACCGTGCCGAGCCCGAGCTCGGCCGCCGGTCCCGGCAGGCCCGCCAGGAAGAGCGCCTCGGCCTCGTCGCCGGTCATCCCCGTCAGGCGCGTCCGGTATCCGTCGACCAGCCGGATGCCGCCATGGGCGCCGCGCTCCGCGTAGATCGGGACGCCCGACGCGCTCAGCGCCTCGACATCGCGATGGACGGTCCGCTCGGAGACCTCGAGCTCCTGGGCGAGCTCGCCGGCGGTCAGCTGGCCGCGCGACTGGAGCAGGAGCAGGAGCGACACGAGACGGGAGGCGCGCACGCCGTCACGATAGCCCGATTCCTGCCAACTTGTGTCAGGTTTATGCGCTCGGCGTCGAAGCGAGCAGATCGAGCCGGGCGATCGAGGCGTCGATCCTCGCCTCGGTGACGTGGCCTTCCGCGACGAGGCGCTCGATGATGTCGACGAGGCGCGTCGCAAGGTCGGGCGCGTAGGTCGCCTGGTTGGCGAACACGAGCAGGTCGTTGCCTGCACCGAGTGCCCGCGCGACCGCATCGGCCTGCTTGTAGCGGGAGGTGATGGCGACCGCGCCCAGGTCGTCGGTCACGATCGCCCCGGTCCAGCCGAGCTGGCCGCGAAGCGAGCCCTGGATGATCGGCGCGGAAAGTGACGCCGGGACGCCGTCGGGGTCGAGCCTCTTGTTCACGATGTTGCCGCTCATCACGGCGTCGAGGACGCCGGCCGCGATGAGTGTTCGATACGGCTTGAGCTCGGCTGGGGACCACGTCTTCGTGACGTCGACGACCGCGAAATCGGTGTTGGCCGCGGCGCTGCCGAGCCCCGGGAAGTGCTTGACGACCGAGCGCACGCCGGCTGCATGGAGGCCGCGGATCTCCGCCTCGGCCATCGCCGCCACGACCGCGGGATCGGCCGAGAAGCTCCGACCCAGCGCGCCGATGGCCGGGTTCTGCGGGTTCACGTTCACGTCGACGACAGGCGCCAGGTCGAGGTCGAGGCCGGCCATGTGCATCGTGGCACCCATCGCCTTACCCGCGGCGCGGGCGACATCCGGGTCGCCGGTCGCGCCGACCGCGGCCTGGGTCCGGGTCGCCGGGAAGCCCATCGCCGGGTTGAGCCGGGACACCTTCCCGCCCTCCTGGTCGATGCCGATGAGGATCGGGCCCGGTGCCGCAGCCCGCAGAGACGCGGTCAGCTTCGCCAGCTGTTTCGGCGAGGCGATGTTCCGCTGGCCGCCGGTGATCTGGTCACGGTCGAACAGGATCACCCCGCCGAGACCGGCCGCGAGCGCCTTCGTGATGTGGTCGTCGGGTCCGATCTCCAGGCCGCGGAAACCGACCATGAGCAACCGCGCGATCTTGGCGCGGAGCGCGGCCGGGTCGGTCGAGGGCGCCGGCGGAAGCCGCAGCCGACGGGCTCGGCACCGGCGTCGCCGGTGACGCGGTCAGTGCCGGGATGCTGCCGTTCGGGCTGGATGCCGGAGCGGTCGAGGAAGAGCTTGGGACCGGCGTCACCTGGACGCCGCATGCCGCGAGGCCGGCCGCGATCGAGCCTGCCGCCATCGCCCGGAGCAGCGCGCGGCGGGAGATCGGTCGCTCGCTCGTCACGAGCCCACGATAGCCGGGGTTGGCGGATCAGGCCGTCGGTCCGACTTCAGATCGCGCCGCTGAACGTGTCGCAGGCGTTCGGGTCGCCGGTCTGATCGCCCGTCTTGAACCATTTCTGGCGCTGGGCGGCCGACCCGTGCGTCCACGTGTCGGGGTTCACCTGTCCGCTCGTCTCCTTCTGGATCCGGTCGTCGCCGACGGCGGCCGCCGCGTCGAGCGCGTCGGCGATCTGGGCATCGGTGACCGGCTGGAGGAAGCCTGTGCTGGCCGCGTGGTTCGCCCACACCCCCGCGAAGCAGTCGGCCTGCAGCTCCGTGCGCACCGACTGGCTCTGGGCGCCGGTGTCGCCGTTGTCGCCGCCAAGGGTCCCGAGCAGGTCCTGGACGTGATGTCCGTACTCGTGGGCGATGACGTAGCCCTCGGCCAGCGGGCCACCCTGCGCCCCGAGCTGGGTCCGGAGCTCGTCGAAGAAGCCAAGGTCGAGGTACACCAGCCGGTCGGTCGGACAGTAGAACGGCCCGGACGCGGCGCTCGCCGAACCGCAGCCGGTGTCGGTCGCGTCGGTGAACAGCACGGTGTTGACTGGCTCGTACGTCTCGCCCGAGCTCGCGAACTCATCGGTCCAGAACTTCTGCACGCTGTTGACGTAGCCGAGGATGCGGCAGTCGTCGCGGGCGTTCGCGTCCTGTCCGGTCTTGCAGTCGCTTGCGAGCGCCGTGCTGCCCGGACCGGTCACCGCACCCGGCTGCAGGATCGGGCCGAGGTCGTTCGGGTTGCCGCCAAGGAGCGTATAGGCGAGGAGCAGGATCAGGCCGATCGCGCCACCGCCACCGATGGCGACACCGCGGCCGCCCATCCCGCGGCGGTCGGTGATCTGGCCTGGATCGAGCTGTGAGCCGGGGTTGAAGGTCATGGTCGTCTCTTCTCCTGGGTGAGAGCGCGATCGTACGGGACGTGGCATGGCGCGCCCGCTCGGGTCGCGGCCCGGCGTCGTCGCAACGACGTTGCGAACGAACGGCGTGGACATCCGTCCATGCCGTTTTGGTGACAGATGGCAGGTCCCGGGCTCCCCGTGCGGCGCCTACCGTGAGGACGTCGAGAACGGACCGCCGGACACTGAGACCCTCGTCCGGCCACGCGTCGACCCCCTGGCGGGATGCCGGGCGGCGGCGGTACCGGCAATCCTGCCTCCGCGGCGGTCCGTCGACGACCCTCGCTGCACCGACACGGCCATCCGCGGCTTCTCCCGTGGGTGGCCGTTCCTCTGTCGTCGCGCGACCGTCAGTTCGGGAGGTTGCCACCGGGCATATTCCGGCCCTGGTCGCGCAGGAACCGCTCGATGTCGGAGATGAGGTCGTCGCCCGACGGCAGCCGCTGCTCGTCGTACAGCACCTCGAGCCGCTCGACGTAGCCGCGCGTCGTCTCGTCCAGCCCAGCCGCGGTGTCGAGCCGGGCGCGCAGCTCGCGCGACTCATCGGCCAGCTCGCCGGCGGGGATGTCGACGCCGAGATGCCTCCCCAGCGCGCGGAGGAGCGCGACCGCCGCGGTCGCGTATGGCCCCGACACGTAGTGGGGGACCTGGGCGAAGTAGCCGAGGGCCGGGATGCCCGCCGCCGACGCCTCGATCTCGAGCGCTGACACGAGCGCCGACGGGACCCGGAGCGTGCCGGCCGGCCCGGCCACGATCTCGCCGCGGAGCAGGCCGGGCGACGCCTCGGTGCCGATGATCGGGACGGGCCGCGTATGCGGCACCGCGGCCGGGATCGCGCCGAGGCTGATCCACTGGACCACACCGAGACGCCCGGCCAGCGCGACGATCTCGGTCGTGAAGGCGCGCCAGCGGTAGTCGGGCTCGGGGCCGACGAGGATGAGCAGGTCGCGCTCCTCGATCCGCGTCCGGCGCAGCACGAGCTCCGGCCAGGTCAATTCGGTCAGCCGCCCGTCGACGATCTCGAGTGGCGGCCGGCGCGCACGGTAGTCGAACAGCTGGTCGGGGTCGAAGGTGGCTACGGGATCCGCGTCGTCGGCGAGGACGCCGAGGGCCGTCGTCGCCGCGGTACCCGCATCGACCCATCCGTCGAACGCGGCGATCATGATCGGGCGCGATCAGCTCACGCCGGTCGTCGAGGGTGTACAGGCTCACCCGCGCAGGATAGGCGACAGGCGGGTCGACGGTCCCGGCGAGCGGTCCCGGCGGCCACCTCGGGTACACTCGTCCGACGCACCCGCTGGCGGTGCAACGAAAGGACGGACCGTGGCGAGGCATTCCAAGTTCGAGCGTGAGCGCCGCAGCGCCGAGACCGAGCGCGTCAAGCAGATCGAGGCCGCCTGGCTGGGCAGCCTGCCGTCGGCGGCCGCGAAGGCCTTCGCCGAATCGGTCGCGGTCGCGCGAGCCCGCGGTCCCGAGGCGAAGCGACCCGACATGGCTCCAGGCACCGCGCCGCGTCCGCCGCGACCCGGTCACGAGCCCAAGCCGCCCAAGGACGAGCGGCCGCGCCGCGGTTCCAACCGGGACTAGCGGTCAGGCCCTACGAGGAGGGCGAGGCGGCGGGCGCTGTGCTCGGAACGGCCGACGGTGACGGGGCCGACGAGTGTGGCGGCGCCGATGCGCCAGCCGGCGTCGATGCTCCGGGCGCTCCGGCGGCCGGCAGCGCAGCAAGTGCCGCGGTCGCGATCGACTCGTCGCTCGTGTAGATCTCGTAGACCAGGTTGTCGCGGACATACAGGTAGCTGAACGGGTAGTCCGTCCCGTCGTCACCCTTGGTGACCTTCTTGTCGCCGAGCGTGATCTCGCTGATCTTGACCGTCGGCGCAAGGCCCTTCCAGCCCTCGACGAGAGCGTCGTGGAGGGCGGGTCCCTGGACGCCGTTCACTCGATAGACCCCGATGCTCAGGTCGACGCTCTCGGTCGGGTCCGAGCCGAAGGCATAGCCAAGATCGGAGGTCTGCTTCGACTGTGCCGTCAGGAACGTCTGCATCGCCGTGCTCCACTCGTCACCGCCGATGAGGCCGTCGTCACCGGTGACGCTCTGGATATCGAGCGTCGCGCCGTTCACCACGGTGGGCAGGTATGCCTCGAGATCGGGCACGTCGTGGCTCGGGACGTCGGGCGAATCGCTCGCGTCGGCGGCGGCGTTCGGGTCGGTCGTGTCGGCCGGGGCCGCCGCCGCCCCGCCGCCCGGACGGAGCGCCAGGACGCCGACCGTCGTCCAGCCCGCGGTCGCGGCGATCAGCGCGATGATCGCGAGCGCCTGCCAGAAATTGACGCCGCTGCGCTTGGGTGGCTTCGAGCGGCGGACCGGTTCGACCGGCCCGGCCTTGACTCGACGTGACTGGACGCCTCGTTCCCGCACGGTACCTCCTGGGGTCGGCCATGGGCGGCCGTCCGCCGATCCTGCGCCCCTTTCCTGAGAATCGGTTGAGAGGCGATCGAGCGCGACGTGGCCTTGCCGGCCGACCCTTGCGACTTCCTCGCATTGTCCTCCCGGCGCCCGAAAAGCGCCTCGCGCGGGGCGGAAGCGCGGGCGGTCTCAGTCGTCCGTCGGCCAAGCGGCTTTCGAGGGCGGCGCCGTCGGCAGGTCGTTCCAGTCGGTGCGGACCGGCGCGAAGATGTCGATGACCACCGCGCCGGCAGGCCCGACGGAAGCCTGGTGTGGCGTGTCCGACGGGATCCGCCAGGTGCCGCCCGGACCCAGCTCGCGCCGCTCGTCGCCGATGGTGAACGTGATCGACCCCGTGATGACCATCCCGAGCTGTTCGTTCTCGTGGCGATGGCCGGGCACGATGGCGTCCGGCGCCAGCTCGACCATCGACAGGGTCGCCCGTTCGCCGTCGATCTTGCGGGCGCGGACGGCGCCGCCGCCCCACACGTCGATGACCGGCTGGGTCTCGATGTCCACGAGGTTGCTCACCCGCTTGCCTCCTTCTCCGCTCTTCCTTCGATGATAGGAGAGGGCCGCGAGACGGCGCGCGTCAGCGAGGCCGCGGTCAGGCCGCGGGTCAGGCTGCGGGCACCTCGGTCAGCTGCAGGAAGCGCGCGATCCCGAAGCGGGGAATCAACGCCCGCTCGATCCCGTTGAAGGCCGAGATCACATCGACTGAGTCGACGATGCGCGGGTCGGTGACGCGGTGATCCCGACCCGCCCAGCGGATCGTCGCGCCGCCGGCGGCGATGACGTTGTTGGCCCAGTTCGTTCGTTCCCCGAAAGGCATCGGGATGACGAACCCGTCGCCGTACGGACGGACGACGACGGGCGTGGCATAGGCCTTGCCGGACTTCCGGCCGGTGTGCTGGACCACGCCCCACAGCCGGAACCAGCGCGTTCCCGCGAGCGGTCGCAGGATCGGGTTGGTGACGGCGATGAGGCGGCGGATGGGATCGCGCCCCCGGGGGGCAGCGGGATCGGCGATGGGAGCGGTCATGGTGGATGGAGCCTCGAGCAGGATGGTGGATCGAACCCTAGTGTGCCCGTCAGTCTCGCCGTTGCCATCCCGGACGACCGTCGAACGGCCGTCACGGGAATCCACCAGTCGCTTGCGGTCAGGCCACTCCGCGCCGGATCGCCCAGGCCGTGGCGTCGGCCCGGCCGCGGGCGTCGATCTTGCGGTAGACGTTGCCGACATGACGTTCGATCGTGTTGACCGACAGGCCGAGGTCGCCGGCGATCTCGGCGTTGGTCCGGCCGCCGGCCAGCAGGCGGAGGACCTCGAGCTCGCGCGCGGTCAAGCCGGCCGTCCCGGTCGCCGTCGCCGGAGCGCGCTCCGGGCGTCGCGGGTGTCCAGCCGTCGACGCCCCGGTCACGAACCGGGTGAGCAGGTCGACCATCTCGTCGGTGCGCTCGAAGAACAGGGCCGCCGATGAGCCGTCGAGCACGCGCAGCGTGGCGTGCGGGATCGCCTCGACGAGCCGCTCCGACAGCTCGAGCGGGATGACCGTCCCATCTCGCCGGTGGAGGACCAGCGTCTCGCAACGGACTGCCGCCGCGTCGCGCGTGACGTCGACGGCAGACGCCTCACGCAGGACGCGAGCCGCGACCTCGGGTGTCGAGGCCGTCCGGAACCAGGCCGCGGCGAGCCGGCCCTCCTCGTCGTCGGGCCAGCCCAGCCAGGCGTGCGCGATCGACTCGGAGAAGGTGTCCCAGTCGCGTTCGATCAGGCTGAGCAGCGCCTGGGTGCCGGTGCCGCTCATCGGCTCCCAGCCGCGCAGCGCCCCACCGAACAGGATCAACCGTGAGACCCGTTCCGGGTGGCGGGCCGCATAGGCGATCGCCTGGAGCGCCGAGTGGTAGAAGCCGAACAATGCGAACCGGTCCAGCCCGGCGGAGTCGACTACGGCCTCGACGTCGAGGAGCATCGCGTCGAGCGACAGGTCTTCGACGACGCGCTGTGAATGGCCGGTCCCGCGTCCGTCGTACTGGACGATCCGCATCCGGTCGGCGAGACCGAGGTACGCCCGGCGGAGGACCGGGATCTGCCACTCGGCGACCACGTTGCTGAACGGGACACCCGGCATCAACACGAAGCCGGGACCCGATCCCTGCGCCAGGTACGCGATGCTGACGCCGTCCGAGGTGCGGGCATAGGCGACGCTCGGGTCCACGCCGCACAGGATACCGGCGCCCGGGGCGAGCCCCAGACGCCGGTCGGTGGGTCGGTCGGTCGTGGACGGTCAGGTCACCTGTTGCGCAGGATGACGAACGGGTTCTGCAGCGGGTGGTGGCCGCCGCGACCGATCCAGATCCGTCCGACGGGGAGCTTCGCCCCGGACATCGAGCCCTTGATCCAGAGGTGAGTGGCGCACGCGGTCCTGAAGTCGATGCCGTCGATGTGGCCGTAGTTGGCGACGTGATAGGTGAGGGTGAGCTTGTCGGCGCTGAGCGTGAAGCTGTCGCCGCGCTCGAGCCTGTAGCCGGTCACGGTCATCGGCTTGTTCGACACCACGGTCCCGCTGAACGTGACCCGCGACGAGCCCGGGTGGGTCACCCGGATGTGCCAGCCGGTCGCGCTGTGCCACAGGTAGTCGCCGGCTCGGGCGCCAGCGTGGAACGCAAGGGGCTGGCCCTGGGCCGAGGCGGGCCAGCGACCCTCGTCGCAGGTCGTCGTCGTGGCTGTGGCCGTGGCGCCCTCGGTGGCCGCGAAGGTCGCGGTCGGGGCGACGATCGCGGTTGCGATCGAGGCGAGACCAAGGACGAGGCTGAGGGTGAGACGCCGGGACTGGTCGCGCATGGGTCGGTCCTCCTTGGACTGATCGGGGTCGATGGTCACGACGATGGCGACCAGCTATGAAGAGCGAGTGAAGGGGTCCCGGACATGGTACGACCCGGGTCGACTGACAACCCGGGTCGAGATCACGCTGGTTCAGGCGGGCCGGCGACCGGCCCACACCGAGAGGACTAGGTCAGCCGCCGCGCTGGCTGCGGAAGCAATCGCTGCAGTAGACCGGCTTGCCGCTGGTCGGGCGGAACGGGACCTGGGCTTCCTTGCCGCAGGACGAGCAGGTGGCCGAGAACATCTCGCGGGGACCGCGATCGTACCCACCACCGCCGTAGCTGCCGGCGCCGCTCGAATAGCCGCCACCGGAGCTGTACCCACCGCCGGAGCTGTACGAGCTGCCACCGCCGTCAGCGTTGCGCGCAGCCTTGCGGCTGGCACGACACGACGGGCAGCGGCGGGGCTCGGTGAAGCCACGCTGCGAGTAGAAATCCTGCTCGGACGCAGTGAACACGAATTCCTGTCCACAATCCGCACAGGTCAGATTCTTGTCGTTGTACACGAAAACGAAAACTCCTCTCGATAGCCAACGCGATCCTTTCGGGTTCTCGCGTCAGTCGTGAGAGGAGTCCGAGATTGGGCGTCGAGCTACGTTCGTGACCGCGGACAATTCCACGGCCTTTACATAGCCTATGGTAGACGCTCGAATCGGATCTGCATAGTCCCAACTGCGTCAACCCTCGAGGAGCCGAGCGCGATGAGCCTGATCGACGATTATCTCGCCCGCACGCCCCGCTCGCGCTCCCTGTTCGAGCGCGCGACGGAGTCGCTGCCCGGGGGCTCGACCCGGACGACGGTCTATGCCGCGCCCTATCCGCCCTACATCGAATCGGGCGCCGGGCTGCAGCTCCGTGACGTCGACGGCAACGTCTATCGCGACTTCCTCGGCAACTACACATCGCTGATCCTGGGCCATGCCCACCCGGCCGTCGTGGCCGCGGTCGAGGCGCAGGTCCGCCGCGGGTCGGCGTTCGCGGCCCCGACCGAGACAGAGATCGAGCTGGCCGAGGAGATCCGTCGGCGCGTGCCGTCGATCGAGCGGCTCCGCTTCACGCTCGTCAGGCACGGAGGCGACGATGTTCGCGATCCGCGCCGCTCGCGCATTCACGGGCCGGCCGCTGATCGGGCGGTTCGATCGGTCGTATCACGGCACTCACGACGGCGTGATGGTCGGGACCGCGGGTGTGCCCGGCGTGATGTCGGGGCTGATCGTCGACCTGCCGTGGGGCGACCCGGATGGCATCGAGTCGGCCTTGCGCGGACGAGAGGGTGACCTCGCCGCGATCATCATCGAGCCCGTCCAGGGCGCCGGCGGCGTCCGCGCACCCGAACCCGACTTCCTGCCGTTCCTCCGCTCCTTCACGGACCGCCACGGAGCGCTGCTGATCTTCGACGAGATCATCTCGTTCCGGGTCTCGCCCGGCGGGGCGCAGGCCCTGTTCGGCGTCCGGCCCGACCTGACGACGCTCGGCAAGATCATCGCCGGCGGCTATCCGCTGGCCGCGTTCGGTGGCCGCAAAGACGTCATGGACATCTTCGACCAGCGACGGACCGGCGCCGTCAGCCACGGCGGGACGTTCAATGGCAGTCCAGTCGCGGCAGCGGCCGGCCTCGCGACACTCCGCGAGCTGACGCCCGAGACCTACGTCCGGCTCGAGACGCTTGGCACGCGGCTGCGCACGGCCCTGACCGAGGTCATCGAGCGGGACGGCCTCGACGCGCGGGTCGCCACGGTCGGCTCGCTGTTCCAGGTCTTCTCTGGCGAGGGCGTGACCGCATTCGCGACGGGCGTCACCGATGGCGCATCGCTGTTCCTGGGCATGCTGCTCGAGGGGTTCTACCTCGCGCCGCGCGGGATGGGCGCGATCCCGGTCGTCGCCGATGAAGTCGGACATCGACGACCTGGCAGCAGCGGTCGGACGTGTCCTCGTGGCGCTCGGCCGCGTTCGGGAGCCCGCGACCGCCTGACGGGTGGCCGGCAGGCCCCCGCGGTTCGCGAACGCATGCTGGAGATCTCGGCGGTCACTGCGCGCCGTTACGTCATGGGCCGCGGTGGCCTATGGCCGGGTCGTCGCTGGGAGGGTCTCGAGGGCGCCGGCGATGCGATGCGCGCGATGGAGGATCTGCAACTCGATCCGCTCGTCGTGGTGGCTCGGGCCCACGATCTCGCGCTCCACAGCCGGGTCGAGGGCTACGCCATCGACGACTGGGCGACGCTGACCTACGGCCGCCGCGAGTTCTTCGAATGGGGCGGCTGGTTGGCGGTCCGGCCGATGGAGGAGCTGCCGATCTATCGGGTGCTGATGCGGCGCGAGCGCCAGCACGACCACTGGCTCGACGTCGAACGGGAGCACGGCCCCGCGATCGAGGAGATGCGGGCCATCCTGCGCAGCGGGCGCGAGGTGAGCAACCGCGACTTCGAGATGCGCCACCGAACGCGCATCGACGACTACCGGGGACGGAAGGACAGCGCCCTCGCGCTCCACTACCTGTGGCGGGTCGGGGAGGCGATGGTCACCCGGCGCGATCGGTTCGAACGGGTCTACGCCCTGACGGAGACCGTCGCACCGAGCTGGGCGCTGCGCGACGTCGATCCCACCGAGGCCGACGACCGGCTGATGCTGAAGACGATCGCGGCCGACGGACTCGGCCAAGGGCTCATCGGCATCAACAGCATGCTCCGACGACCCCTGACCGCGGCCGAATCCGCGTCATGGCGGTCCCGCCTGCTCGCGGATGGCTCGGTCGTCGAGGTGCGGGTCGAGGGCTGGAGGCGGCCGCAGCTCGCGATCGGATCCGATGCGGGCCTCATCGGCGAGCTCGAGCGCGGCATCGTGCCCGCGGCGTGGGCGCCGATCGGGCCGACGACGACCGAGGAGGCGACCTTCATGTCGCCGCTCGATCCGGTCAGTGCCCGCGGGCGAGCCAAGCCGCTGTTCGGCTTCGACTACACCTGGGAGGTGTACAAGCCGGTCGAGAAGCGTCTCTTCGGCTACTACACGATGCCGATCCTGTGGGGCGACCGGCTGGTCGGACGGTTCGATCCGAAGCTGGACCGGTCGACCGGCACGCTGATGGTCCTCGGCCTGTGGCTGGAGGACAAGGCCTCTGCCAGGGACGCCGCCTTCGCCGATGCGCTGGCCGCGGGGATGCGCCGGTTCATGACGCTCCTCGGCGTCGGACGGATCGACGTGACCGCCGTGTCGCAGCCGGCGCTCCGACGATCCCTGGCGCGGCTGGGTCAGCGCCGTCGGGCTAGCCGATCCCCGGATCGGCGCAAGGGCGCGATCGCGGCGCGCTGACGAAGAAGGAGACGCCGAGGCTCGCGTCGATCCGCCCGAAGGCGCCCGCCCGCCGTGTATGGTCGCGGCATGGCAACGCCGACCCCGAACGGCATCCTGTTCTTCGTCCACGGCGCCGCGGAGACCTCGGAAGGGCTGGTCGCCACGATCGCCCGGCTCGAGGACCAGGTCCGCGCACGCGGCTGGGACGTCACGGTCGTCGCTCCCGAATGGCGCCGTCGATCCGACCTTCGACTCGGGAACTGGAAGAAGGCGATCCACCGTCGCGGCCGTCCCTCGCCGATGCCGGTCCCGATCCTCCGCGCCGGGATCCGCAAGGACGTCGTGATGAAGATCGCGACCAACTACTTCGAGGACAGGCGCGAGGCACTGTTCGACATCCTCGGGCCGCAGATGATGGCTGACGTCATCGGCTACCACCAGCACCGGGACTCCATCCAGGAGGTGCTCCGGACCGAGCTGACCGCCGCAGCCCGGGCGGCGAGGGGCCGGCCGGTCCTGCCGGTCGCGCTGAGCCTCGGTGGCATCGCGCTCGTCGACCTGCTGGCGAGCTGGCCCGAGGCCCCGGTCGAGGCATGCGTCACGGTCGGTTCGCAGGCGCCGCTGCTGTATACGTTCGACGCCATCCCGTCGATGCCGTACGACGAGGCCGATCCGCCATACCTGCCCGTCCCATGGCTCAACGTCTACGACACGCGCGACTTCCTGTCGTTCCTGGCCGAACCGCTCTTCCGGCGGACTGACGGGCTGGCCAGCGTTGTCGACCTGCGGGTCCACTCGGGCGCGGATTTCCCGAAGTCGCACAGCGCGTACTGGGAGCTCGATCCGGTCTGGGACGCGATCGCCACGGCCTTCGGCTGGAAGCGGATGGAGCCGTTGACGGTGCGCGAGGCGCGCAAGCTCGGGTTCGAGGCGCGCAAGGCGCCGGTCGCGAAGGACTCGACCGCGGACGGATAGAGTGCGGCCGCCGAACGTGGGACGTCCGGCGGCCGGTCCTCAGCGGTGGAAGTCGGCGGCTGCGGCGAGCAGCACGGCGACGATCGCCCCGAGGGTCATGGTCGCGTGCGCGAGGATACGCACGCGCGAGTAGCGCTGGGCCTCCACGGCCCACCTCCTGTTCGGCAGCCCGGCTACCTGCGTGAGGCCCGTGGCTTTGCGTCCCCGCCTCGCGACGGGTTTGCCATTGTCGGACGGTCGACGCCGGGGACGACGTTGACCGATGGCAACAGGCTACGGCCGCATGGGTCGCGGACGCGCAGAGGCCAACTTGGATGGGTCAGGACCGTACCTCCGGCGCCGGCCGGACCGCCCTGGCGTGTCATGGGCGTGGGGTGACAGCCGTCATGGGCCGTTCACGACGGCCGTGACTGGAGACTGACCCGCCGCGCCCCGAGACTCGTGGCATGACCACACCGCATGCCGAGGTTCTCCGATGACGATCCTGACGCCTGCCTCCAGGCGACCCCCTACGCTCGCAGCCGGCCCGATCGCGGTTCGCTTCGAGGCGGTCACCCGGCGTTTCGGTGCCGTGACCGCTCTCGACGGCATCGACCTGTCGATCGCGAGGGGCGAGACCGTCGCGCTCCTCGGCCCGAACGGCGCCGGTAAATCCACCTCCATCGGCCTCCTGCTCGGCCTCATCCAGCCGACGTCCGGGAGCGTCGAGGTGCTCGGCCTGACGCCGGCCGCCGCCGTGGCGAGCGGGCGCATCGGCTCGATGCTCCAGGACGCCGGACTGCCGGCCAACGCCCGCGTGGGCGAGCTCGTCGACTTCGCCCGACGGCTCTACCCGCACCCGCTCCCGCGCGCCAGGATCGTCGAGCGAGCGGGTCTGACCGCATTGACCGGGCGCTCCGTCGAGACTCTGTCCGGCGGCGAGGCCCAGCGCGTGCGCTTTGCCATCGCCATCGCCGGCGACCCGGACCTTGTCTTCCTGGACGAGCCGACGGTGGCGATGGACGTCGAGACCCGGCGTGCCTTCTGGGCCGACATGCGTCGCTCGGCCGGCGAAGGTCGGACCATCCTCTTCGCGACCCACTACCTCGAGGAAGCCGATCAGGTCGCCGACCGCGTCGTCGTCCTTGATCGAGGCCGGATCGTGGCCGACGGCACCAGCCGCTCGATCCGGGCGCGCATCCAGGGGCGAACCGTCCGGTTCGACAGCGTGGAGCCCGACGAAACGCTCCTCGCGACCTTGCCCGGCATCACGGCGGTCGACGTCCGCGGGACCACCGTCTCGCTGTCGACGACGGACGCGGACGCGACCGTCGCGGCCCTGGTGACCCTCCGCGTGCCGATCCGCGACCTGGAGGTGACGGGCGCCGACCTCGAGGATGCCTTCGTCGCCCTGACCACCGCATCCGATCGTTCCAAGGAGTCCGCCCGATGATCGCCATCAGCCACGTCACTCGCTCATCGACCGCGTTCGGTGCGTTTGCCGCATTCGTCACCATCGAAATCCGCCGCGCGCTGCGTAACCGCCGCTACGTGATGTTCTCCGTCGCGCTCCCGACCGCCTTCTACCTGCTGTATACCGGCGTCCTGTCGGCCGGCTCGCCCGCTGACAGCACCATCGCTGGCACGACCTGGGGTGCCTATTTCATGGTCTCCATGGCGACCTACGCGGCCATGATCGCGGCCCTGGGCGGCGCGATCGTCATCGCCCGCGAGCGGAGCTCCGGCTGGACCCGCCAGCTGCGGGTGACGCCGTTGCCGGCGGCCGGGTACGTCGCCGGGAAGCTGCTCGTCGCCTACGTCGTGACCCTCCCGGCGATCGCCGTCGTCATTGCCGCGGGGATCGCGATCAACCACGTGTCGCTGCCGGCGACGGCGTTGGTCCAGATGTTCGTGTCGATCGCCCTCGGGGTCCTGCCGTTCGCGGCGCTCGGCCTGCTCATCGGCTACCTGTTCGATGCCGATAGCGCGCAGGGCGCGATGATGGTCTCGCTGTTCGGCCTTGCCATCCTCGGCGGGCTGTGGGCGCCCATCTCGTCCTTCCCGGACACGTTGGCTACCATCGGTCGCATGCTTCCGTCCTTCCGGCTGGCCGACCTGGGTCGTGCGGCCCTCACGGGCGGAGCGCCCGACCTCGCTGACATCGCCGTCTTGGCCGCCTACGCGACAGTCATCGGAGCGCTCGCGGCGTGGCGCTACCGGGCATCCGAGCAGCGCGCCAGTGGCTGACCATCCAACCGCGACCCAGACCGACGCCCCTGCCGCAGGGACGTCGGTCGCCGGCGTCTTCGGCGCGCCCGATGGGCGCGAGGGCTCCTGGATCCCGGCCTGGCGGGTCGCGGGTGCGGCGTTCATCGCCTATCCGATCGTTCGCGTCATCGGCCAGCCGCCGGAGCCCCTTGTCGCGGCGCTGGTGCTCGCCGCGACAGCCTGCTTCACGTTCCTTCTGTGGGCGGTCGCCCGGCGGGATCCGATCGACCCTCGGCGGGCGAGCCCGTGGCTGGCCGCGTTGGATGTCGCGATCCTCGGTCTCGGGGCCGCAGCCGAGGTCCGCGCTCCCGGGCAGGGCTGGTTCGCGCTGTTCTATTACGCATCGACCGCGGCCAGCACGCTCCTGCCCGAACGACGCGCGCTGGCGCTCATCGTCACGGCCGGGATCGTCGCGGCGCTCACCCTGACCCTGTCGGTCGATCTGGCGAGCGCGCTGATCCAGGGTCTGTCGGTGTCGATCATCGGGGTCACGGTCTTCGCGATGACCGCGCTGCGCCGGACGAACGTGAAGCTCCACGTGGCGCGCCAGGAGCTCGCCACGCTGGCCGTCGCCGAGGAGCGCAACCGGATCGCCCGCGACCTCCACGACGTTCTTGGCCATAGCCTCTCGCTGATCGCTATCAAGAGCGAGCTTGCCGGCCGTCTCCTGCCGGGGGAACCCGACCGGGCGCGGGCCGAGATCGCCGACGTGGAGCAGGTCGCCCGCGAGGCGCTCGCGTCGGTGCGCGAGACCGTTGGCGGCTATCGACAGCCGAGTCTCGATCGCGAGCTCGCGAGCGCCAAGGTCGTCCTCGATGCGTCCGGGATCGATGCCACGATCGAACACGGTGTCGGCCCGCTCCCGTCATCACAGGACGTCGTCCTTGCCTGGGCGGTTCGCGAGGCCGTGACCAACGTCGTGCGGCACAGCGCGGCGAGCCACGCGACGATCCGCACATCGCGGCACGGGACCCAGGCAGAGCTCGAGGTCGTCGACGATGGCGCGCCCGAGCCGGCGAGTGCGGACGCCGCCCGCTCGGGAGTACAGGCAAGCGACGGGACCGGCCTGCAGGGTCTGCGCGAACGCCTCGAGGGGGCAGGGGGACGTCTCGACGCCGGCCCCGGTGTCGGCGGCGGGTATCGGGTGATCGCGACCGTGCCCATCGCCGCCGGCAACGGCGAGTCGGCATGACCGGCTCGCCCATCCGGGTGCTGCTGGCCGAGGACCAGGCCATGGTCCGCGGCGCGATGGCAGCGCTGCTGTCGATGGAGGACGACCTCGACGTCGTCGGACAGGTCGCCAGCGGCGACGTCGTGGTGGCCGAGGCACTGCGCGTCCACCCCGACGTGGCAGTCCTCGATATCGAGATGCCCGGGCTGGACGGGCTGTCGGCGGCCGCGGCGTTGCGGTCGGCCGTCCCCGCCTGCCGGGTGCTCATCGTGACGACGTTCGGACGGCCCGGCTATCTCCGTCAGGCGATGGAGGCCGGCGCGACAGGCTTTGTGCTGAAGGATTCGCCCGCGACCGAGCTCGCGTCTGCGATCAGGCGTGTCGCCGCGGGACGGCGAGTCGTGGACCCGGGCCTTGCGCTGGACGCCCTGGCCGAGGGCACCAACCCGCTGACCGAACGGGAGCGCGAGATCCTCGCGGCGACGACCGAGCAGGCGACCGTCGCCGACATCGCCGTGGCGGTATCGCTGAGCGAGGGGACCGTCCGCAACCACCTGTCGTCGGCCATCCAGAAGGTCGGAGCTCGCAACCGCGCGGAGGCGGCGCGGATCGCGCGCGACAAGGGCTGGCTCGGCCCGCCGGCATGATGGGCGGCACGGAAGGGCCGCGCGACGGATGACGCCATCCGTGCGACCCTGTCGCGGAACCGATGCTGGACCGCCGCCCGCCCAGGCGAGGCGGCCTCATGGAGGCCCACCATGACCACCACCGATAGCACAGGCACTGCCGCGACCCTCTCGATCGAGGACCTGCGGCCCACATTCCTCGGCCGGGTGATCGGCCCCGACGATCCCGACTACGACCGCGCGCGGACCGTCATGTACGGCGGGATGGGTGACTCCCGGCCGGCGGTGATCGTCAAGGTCGCCGACGCCGACGACGTGGCTCGCGTGATCGCGCTCGCCCGCGAGACGGGCCTCGACCTTGCCGTCCGCAGCGGCGGCCACAGCGCGGCCGGCCACAGCGTCGTCGACGGCGGCATCGTGCTCGACGTCTCGGACCTGAAGTCGGTCGACATCGACGTCGACGGGCGCACGGTCTGGGCGGGCTCCGGCCTGACCGCTGTCGAGCTCCTGCGGGCGCTCGACGAGCATGGCCTCGGGGTCGGCTTCGGCGACACGGGCTCGGTCGGGATCGCCGGGATCACGCTCGGTGGCGGTGTCGGATACCTCGGCCGCAAGTACGGCCTCACGATCGACGACCTGATCGCGGCCGAGATCGTCACCGCGGACGGGGCGATCCTCCAGGTCGACGCGGACCACGATCCCGACCTGTTCTGGGCGATCCGTGGCGGTGGCGGCAACTTCGGCGTCGTCACGCGGTTCCGCTATCGCGTGCACGAGGTCGGCCAGATCGTCGGCGGGCTGCTCATCCTGCCCGCCACGGTCGACACGGTCGCCGGCTACATCGCAGCCGCCGAGGCTGCGCCCGAGGAGCTGTCGACGATCGCCAACGTGATGCCCTGCCCGCCGCTGCCATTCATCCCGGCGGAGCACCACGGCGAAGTGGTCATCTTCGGGATCCTCGCCTGCGTCGGCGAGCCCGAGGCGGCGGAGCGGGCGATCGCCCCGTTCCGTGAGCTCGCGACGCCGGTGGCGGATTTCGTCCACCCGATGCGGTACCCGGAGATCTACCCGCCCGAGGACCCCGACTACCACCCGATGGCGTTCTCGCGGACGATGTTCATCGATCACGTCGACCGGCCGGTCGCGGCGCTGATCCTCGACCAGCTCGCCGCCTCCGACGCGAAGATGCGGGCGGCCCAGCTGCGCGTGCTCGGTGGCGCGATCGCGCGAGTGCCGGCCGACGCCACGGCATACGCCCATCGCTCCAGCAAGATCATGGTCAACGTGGCGGTGTTCTACGACGGCCCCGACGACAAGCCCCGCCGAGAGGCATGGGTGACCGAGTTCGCGCGAGGCCCTCCACCAGGGCGACGACGGCGCGTACGTCAACTTCGTCGGCGACGAGGGCGTCGACCGCGTCCACGCCGCGTACCCGGGCGCGACCTGGGATCGCCTCGCCGCGATCAAGGCGCGCTACGACCCGACCAACCTCTTCCACCGCAACCAGAACATCCCGCCTGCGCCCTGAGGCGACGAGACGCATGTCATATCCGGAGTTTCCCGACTATCCGGCGCCCGTGTATCTCGGCAAGCCGGGTCTGGTCAACGCCACCCTCCGACCGGCCGGGCACGAGCCCGAGCTGACATATCCGAACGGCGGCACCGTCCACTACCTCGCGACCGGCGAGGCGACCGAGGGACGGTTCGGGCTCTATCGCTGGGAGATGTCGGCGGCGCAGAGCGGACCCGGCCCGCACTTCCACCGGTCGATCTCGGAGGCGTTCTACGTGCTCTCCGGGACGATCCGGCTGTTCGACGGAGCGAACTGGCTCGACGGGAAGCCGGGCGACTTCCTGTACGTCCCCGAAGGCGGCATCCACGCCTTCCGCAACGAATCGGGCGAGCCCGCCTCGATGCTGATCCACTTCGCGCCGGGCGCCCCGCGCGAGGACTACTTCGAGACCCTGGCGCGCGTGGCCGAGGGGATGACGCTGTCGGACGAGGAGAAGACGGCGTTCTACCTGCGCCACGACACGTTCTGGACCTGATCGGTTCGCTCGGTCAGGCGAGCTCCACGCCCGCGGCGCGCGCATCCTCGGCCAGCGATGCGAGTGCCTCGTCACCGTCGGTCGATGCCCGCACCAGGCCCATCACCCGGCTGACGCCCGCCTCGCGGAACGCGGCCAGGCGGTCGACCCGGGCCGCTGCCGGGCTGGGTGATCGTCTGGCTCCAGAGGTGGACCGAGACCGCGAGCGTGGCCGGGTCGCGCCCGACCTCCTCGCACCGCGACGCGATGACGGGGAGTGCCGCGACGACGTCGGGTGGCTCCATGCCGTCGAGGTTGAGCTCGTCGGCGTATCGGGCGGCCAGGCGCCAGGTCACGTTCGGTCCGTTGCCACCGACCATGATCGGGACGCGCGGCTGCTGGATCGGCTTCGGGATGTTGCGCGCGTCGCGGACGTTGGCGTATCGGCCCTCGAACGTCGCGTGCTCGTGCTTGTCCCCGGCGAGCATGGCGGTGATGACGCCGAGGTCGTCACCCAGGCGGGCCAGCCGTTCGGGCGTCTCCGGGAAGCCGTAGCCGTACGCCAGCCACTCGTCGCGCTTCCAGCCGGCACCGATGCCGAGCTCCATCCGGCCGCCGCTGATCGTGTCCATGGTCGAGATCATCTTGGCCGTCAGCGCCGGGTTGCGGAAGGCGGTACAGATGACGATGTGGCCGAGACGCACGCGCTCGGTCACCGCCGCCAGCGCGGACAGCGATGTGAACGACTCGAAGGTGATCTCGTCGGTCGGGCGGGGGATGGTGTGGAAATGGTCGAACAGCCAGATCGACTCGAAGCCGAGCTGCTCTGCCTGCCTGGCGACGGCCGTCGTCCGGCGCCACGCGTCGAGCGGGTCCCAGCCGTCGTATTCGCCGACCCAGCCCTGGGGAACGATCGCGCCGATCTTCATGGCCGATCCGCCACGCCGAGGCGCTCGATCGTCTCGCCGCCGAACGCCTGCGCCCCGCCCACCTGGTACGCGTCGGCGATCTCGTTCCAGGCCTTGAAGCCCGGATGGCCGTCATGGGCGTGGTGGCCCTCGCCCGTGGCGAAGATACAGGCCACCAGGTACTGGACGGCGCCCTCGACCGGGACCGTCGAGATGTCCAGCCGGCTCAGGGTCGCGGTGATGAGCAGGCCGCGGTCCTGGAGGTCGCGCCAGACCGGCAATTCGTGCTCGCGAAACCCGGCCTCGAATGCGTCGACCTTGTCCCGGCCGACGCTCAGGACGACCGTCACCGTCTCCATCTCGCCACCTCCGTGGTCATCATCGTCCATGCGTCGGATGACCGGTCAGCCGGGGCGCCCCAGCCGCCCGACCAGGTCGCGCAGGTCCGGCTCGAGGCGGGGCAGTGCCCCGACGTCGATGTTTGCGCGGGCATGGTCCGGGCTGCCCGACGCGGGGATGGCGACCGTCACGCGGTCATCGGCGAGGCACCAGCGCAGCAGCGCCTCGGGCCAGCCACTGAGACCGGCCGCGGCCAGCTCGGGCGGGAAGGGGCGGCGGAGCAGCCCGCCCTCGCCGAACGGGCGCATGACGAGGACACCCAGCCCGAGCTCGGCCGCGATCGGCAGGATCCGCGTCTCGGCCGCGCGCTCTCGCGGGTTGAGTGGCACCTGGATGGCCTGGATCCGACCGGTCCGCATGACCTTCTCGAGCTCGGGGAAGGTCGCCGGATCGTAGGTCGTGGCGCCGATCGCCCGGACGGTGCCGACACCTCGTTCCGCCTCGATCCAGCCGAGGTGCTCCTGCCAGCGAAGCAGGTTGTGGACCTGGAGCAGGTCCACGCGGCCCCCGAACCAGCCGAGCTGGCGCGCGAAATGGCTGCGACCCTCCTGGCCCGAGTTCGCCCAGACTTTCGTCGCCACGAATGCGTCGCGCCGCCGCTCGCCGAGCGCGTGCGACAGGACGGCCTCCGCGCGGCCGTACATCGGCGAGGAATCGACGACGCGGGCGCCTGCCTCGAACGCTGCCGCCACGACCCCGTCGGCCTCGGCCTGGCGATCCGCCGGCAGGTCGAACACGCGCCACGTCCCGAGCCCGACGACCGGGACGTCGACGCCGCTTCGGCCGAGCCTGCGCGTCTCCACGTGTGCACAGTAGCGGGCCGCCCGACGTGCCACGAGCACGACTTGACCGGCGGGCGGACCATAGGGACATGCCCGGCCACCACCAACGTCGCCGGTCGATCGTCCGGCTGGTGCTCGCCGCCGCCCTTGGTGCCGTCCTTCTCGGCGGTTCCGCGACGCTGCCGGGTGCCACGGCCAACGCTCTCTCGCGCTGGACCGGCGGCATCGACCTCTACCGCTCGGGCGTGTTCACGACCCAGAAGACCTGGCTGTGGTGCACGGCCGCCGACGTCCAGATCATCCGCAACATCGTCGACCACACGACCGATCACACCCGCGCGAACCAGTCCCGCTACTTCACCTACATGCGCGCCCACGACCGCTACTCCATCCCGGTCTCCGACGGCACCGATCCGGGCGGCTGGGCGGCCGGCCTCCGTCACTACGTCGACAGCCGCTATCGGGTCGTCGCGAGCACGAGCTTCTCGAAGGCCGTCCGATCGGCGGTGACGAACCTGCGCAAGACCAACCGGCCGGTCGCGATCGCGGTCGACCACGGTAACCATGGCTGGGTGCTGACCGGCTTCACCGCGACCGCCGACCCTGCTCGGACGACCGCATTCACCGTCACGAGTCTCCGCGTCGTCGGGCCGCTCTGGGGGCTCCAGAGCCGCTCGTACGGATACGACATGCGGCCCGACACGCGACTCACGCCGAGCCAGTTCAAGTCGTTCTTCACGCCGTGGCACTACGGCCGCATCCGCATGGCCTGGGAAGGCGATTGGGTGTCGATCCAGGCGATCCCGACGACGTCGACATCGACGACAGCATCGACATCCACTGCGACATCCGCTCCGAGATCGACTACGCAGGCGAAGACCGAGGTTCGCGTAGCCGCGGTTGCCGGTGCCCCTCGCGAGACGCAGGCACCGACGCCTCGCCCGACGGCGAGCGAAACGGCCGAGATCCAGGCGACAGCCACTCCCACAAGCGCCCGGATCGCGATCGCCGGTGGCCCGGTCGCAGGCGCCGGTCCGCCCGCGCCGGCCGCGACGACCCCGGTCGGCACCGGATCCGCCTGGGACCCGTGGACGATCGCCGGGCTCGCCGCCGCGTCCTTGCTGGTCCTCGCCGCCGCCCTTCTTGGTGGCCGCGGTCGTCAGGCGCGGTCGGTCACCCGGCGGCCTCGTCGCGCTTGACCTGCCTGACGACCCAATCGCGCTTGACCTCCTGGACGAGCCAGGTGTTGCCGTCGAGGTCGTGGAAGCTCACGAACGTCGCATAGCCGCGCCGTTCCGGATCGAGACCCGGCATCCGGCCCGCTTCGCCGAAGTAGAACGGTTCGGTGACGTCCACGCCGTGCTCGAGGAGCTGGCGGTGGGCAGCTTCGATGTCGTCGACGCACAGCTGCAGGCCATGAAGGGTGCCGGGGGCCGTTTCGCTGAGCCCGACTCCGATCGCGATCGAACAGGCCGAGCCGGGCGGCGTCATCTGGACGACGCGGAAGTCGGGGCCCGCGGTCATGTCGACGTCGAGGCCGAAGCCCAGCTGGTCGACGTAGAACGCCTTGGCTCGGTCGACGTCACTGACGGGGACGACGACCAGTTCGAGAGTCCAGTCCATGTTCGCTCTCCCTTCTCGACTCAGAGTGACTTGGCCATGATCTGGACGACCAGCGGCGAGCCGTCGCGCAATGCGAAGCGCTCTCCGATGTCCGCATATCCCCTGGCCTCGTACAGCCGGATGGCGGGCTCGTTCGTCATCGTCACCCCGAGGCCGATATCGCCGTGGCCGGCCTCGCGTGCCTGGTCCTCGAGGGCATCCATCAAGGAGCGACCGAGGCCCTCTCCGCGTGCCTCGGGTGCTACCCACATCCCGTAGATCGCCGCGATCCCTGGCCGCTCGGGGGCCGGACCGACCGAACCCATGCCGACGAGGCCATCAGTCGTCTGCGCCACGAACGTGACGGTGTCGGTTGACGCGGCGCGCGACTGCCAGTCCTCATCGGGCCGGGCGAGGGCCTCGGCGAGCATCTCCCCGAACGCATCAGGGTCGGTTTCGAGGGCACGCAGGCGCAGGTCGCGGAGGGCTCGCCACTCGTCGGGTCGCACGCGTCGGACCTGCATGTCTGCGAGTGTAGGTGCCGATGCGGCACACTCGTCCCGAAATGAACGAGCTGGACAAGCCCGAGACCGAGGACGATCCGCCGACCGCGGCGACGGCGAACGAGGCGGTCGCGGAGCACGGCCGAAGCGCCATCGAGATCATCCGGGCCGGTGTCGCGAGCGCCCGGGACCCGATCGTCGATCGCGTCGGGCAGGCGCGCGACGGTGTCGTCGGGACCTGGAACGAGCGGCCCGGCGCTCGTGTTCGGCGGGTCCGACGGATGGCCAACGAGCCCCTGCTGTTCCTGTATGACGTCCACCCGGAGGCCCGCTCGGCGCGACCCGTCGAGGTCGGGCTCCAGACGATCGACGTCGACAAGATCGCGGGCACAGCGGTCGGTGGCGGGGCGCAGCGCGGCGGGGATTTCCTCCCGCTCAAGACGTTCCGTGGCGGGAACTGGAACACGCGATGGCAGAGGCTGCGCACGGCCCAGGATGGCCTGGCCGTCCTGCCGCCGATCGACGTCGTGAAGTCGGGAGATCGCTACTGGGTCGTCGACGGCCACAACCGGGTCGGGCTCGCGCTGTACGGCGGCCAGGCCGCCGTCGATGCCGACGTGACCGAGCTGGTCCCGTTCGGCGGCCATCGGACCGAGCCGATCGGCTCGTTGGCCACCTCGTTCGCCGCGTCGCGTGCGCTCCGCACGGCCGGCAGCGGACAGCGACCGAGCGACGCACTGGGTCACGAGGATGACGCCACGGCCGTACCAGTGGACGACGCCACCGCCACGCCGTTGGACGACGACCGATGACGAGGACGCTGTCCGTCGTGTGGCCCGATCGGCGGCCGTTCGCGGACCGAAAAGGGGCGCCCATCCGGCTCCTGGCCGTGTCGGACATCCCCGATCCCGCTCTCGAATACGAGACGAACCGGGTCGGCCTTGGGAAGCTCGACGCGATCGTCGGGTGTGGCGACCTCGAGCCCGGCTACCTCAGCTTCCTCGGAGATGCGTTCGGCGCTCCGGTGGCCTTCGTTCGTGGCAATCACGACCGGGGCGGGCAGTGGGTCGAGTCGGCTGCCGACGCCCCGCAGCACCTCGCGAGCGGCCATCTCATCCAGATCGATGGCATCACGATCGCGCCGTTCGAGTGGCCCGGGCTCAAGCCACGGACGGCCCACCGTGACGAGTCGCAAGCGTGGCGGGACGTCGTCCGCGTCTCGACGGGTCTCGCCGGGCGCCGTCTCACCGGCCGGTCGTCACCGGTCCTCGTCGTGAGCCACGCGCCGCCGCGCGGGGTGGGGGATTGCGACTCGGACCCGTATCACGTCGGCTTCGCCGGCTATCGCTGGCTCCTCGAGCGTGTCCGGCCGCCGCTCTGGCTGCACGGCCATACGACTCCGGCGAGCGTCGCCGATTGGCGCGATCACCTCGGGACGTCGGTGGTGGCCAACGTCACCGGGTCGGTCGTGGTCGAGCTCGTGCCGCCCCCGACCGACGCGGTCAACAGCTCGCGATGAAGGACTCGAGCGGGGGCCACTAGCGCTCGGGGACGTCCTTCGGCCGCCGACACCTAGATCCCGAGGGTGAGATACCAGTAGCTCAGGTACATGAACCCGATCCCGGCGACCGACAACAGCGTCAGGAGGAACGCGGCGATCCATCGCTTCGCGGACCGGGAATCTAGCGTGAGGCCGGCCGCGACCGTGCCGGCGACGAGGCTGATCACCATCGCGGCATAGATGCTCGTGTTCCCGGCGGCGCGTCCTGGATCGCCGACCACGTCGATGGCCCCGAGAGTCACGAGGAAGGCGACTGTCCCGGCGAATGCGCCGAGAAGCCAGCGTCTCCACGTCAGGGGTGCTGTAGCGGTTGGGAGTCGTCCCTCCGGGTACTCCATCTCAGGATGGTAGCCCGGCTCGGTCTAGTGAGAGGGACGCGGTCGATCAGCCGGCGTCGTCCGCTTGACGCGCATCGGCGGCGACCTGCCCCCAGAACTCGACCGCCGCGCGTTCGTACAGCAGAGCCATCCTCCCGGTGACGCCTCGCCAGCGGTCCGTGCTCGGACTCGCGTTCGGGGTCTCGCGGATCAGGTCGGCCTCGTAGCTCGCAAGCCGACGCTGATGCAGCGCTAGCTGTTCATCGGCGAGCGCACGCGTGACCGACGGTCGATTCGAGATCCGAGAAGAAGAGCTGGAGGAGGGCCAGGTCGCGGAGCTCAGTACGGTGCTGCGCCGGGCGGCCGAGCCAGATCCGCAAGGCTTCACGACCGGCCGGTGTGATCGTGAACAACCGCCGCCGCCGACCCGAGAGCTCGCGTTCCTCGGACAGCAGGCCAAGTGCCGCAAGCCGGGCCGGTTCCTTGTACAGGAGCGCGTGCGGGAACGACCAGATGTGACCGATCGTCGCGGCGACGTGGCGCTTGAGCTCGTACGGGGTCGAGGGCCCCTCCCGCTCGAGGAGGCCGAGGACGAGGTATGAGGTCGGGGTGAGCGGAGCATCCGAGTGCGACCGGACTCTCGATTGACATGGTCCATAATGTACCATATGATAGTAACCGTCCCCGAGGAACGATTGCTTTAGCCGGCGACAAGGTCGAGTCGCACGGCTCTCGTGACCGGGACCGATGAGACAGCCACCACCATCCCAACGAGGAGATCCCATGACGATCACCGAAACACGGAAGACAGACACCGAGATCGCGACCAGCGAGATCGGCACCGCGGACGACGCCGGCAAGACCTTTGTCGAACAGACCCGCTCGGCTGCCGGTCAGGTGCGCGCCTCGGTCGGTGGCGCGATCGAGAAGATGCCCGACGTGATCGAGTCCGCCAAGAGCGGCGTCGAGCAGGTCGCCGAGCAGTTGCCGGTCGCCGTCGAGCGCTCGCGGGAGACTGCGATGCGCACGACCGTCTCGCTCCAGTCGCTGCCCGACACGACCCTCCGCCTCCTGGCCGGTGCCTCGATGGGCCTCGCCGCCGGCCTGAGCCTCGGGCGCGTCCCGCGGGTCATCGCGTTGGCGGCACTCGTGCCGGCGATCTTCGTCGGCAGCGCGCTTGCCACCCGCCCGAAGACGGATCGCAAGCCCGACTGACATCGCCACGCATCAAACGCTCGGAACGCCCGGACCTCGCGGTCCGGGCGTTCTTCATGTTCGGCAGACGCGACTAGGGTCCCGCGCGGTACGTCAGGCCCGAGGCGCCGGCATCGATGGTGAGGGTGTCCGCTTCGATCTTGTAGTGCACGGTCCCATCGAGAACTCCGACGACGGCCAATTCGACGGACGACTGCGCCTCCGGGCAGGCCATCCTCGTCAGTGCCATCGGGCCGAACGTCAGGGTGTCGGTCGCGACCTGGACCGTCGCCGACCCGGTATTGCAGCCGGTGTGGACCGCGGCGTGCCCGCCGGAGATGACCAGCGTGGAGGTGACACCGGCCGGGACGCTCGCGGCCGCGTCGCCTGACACGATCCCGTCGAGCACCCAGTGCGTGCCCTCGATCGGGCGGTCCGGATCCGCGATCTCGCGGTCCAGGAAGGTGGCCTGGACGGTCCCGTCATCGAGCGTCATCTGGTCTCCCGCGATCGTGATGGCTGAGTCGCCGAGGAGACCCGCGAGCCATCGATCCTGTTGCATCAGCGGGTCGGCGCAACCCATGTCGGTCGTGACCAGCTGTGTGGTCTTCAGCCGGCCGTTCGCGATCGTAGCGCTGCCGCCGAGGGCGTTGCACCCGCCGCTGGCATCGACCGTGTCCTTGGTGAACGAGAGGCGGATCCGTGTCCCGGGCACCAGGGTCGCTCCCGTGACCGCGGTCGACAGGTAGGTCTTTCCGTCAACGGCTTCGATGCCGGAGCTGGCCGTGGCACCGGCGGTGGCGCCGGCTGTCGGGGAGGGGACCCCGCTCGGCGCCGCGGCCACGGAGCATGCGGCCAGCAGCATCACCGCCGATAGCGGCAGGGCGAGGGGAGTGAGGAAGCGGACAGGTCGTGTCATGGGGCAGTGACGCGATCGGACGTCGCCGGTTCCCTCAGCGTGTGCCCAGCGCCAGCGAGAGTTGCTCGCCTGCGAACACGTCCGCGGCGGACGGCCGCAAGGGCCGGGCACGCCGGTCGGCGACACCGGCCTTGAAGGACAGCGACCGAACGCGCGCGCGGACCGGCTCGAGCACGTCCTTGGCCACGTACGCACGCCCGCCTGCGTACAGCCGCTCGTACATCGGCAGCAGCGCCGGCCAGTCGCGGGCGAGGTTCTCGAGGAAGTGCTCGCGCGTGCCTGGACGCAGGTAGAGCACGTTCGTCCAGATCGAGGTCGCGCCCGCATCGCGCGCGGCGCGCACGACGTCGGCCATCTTCGCCGGGTCGTCCGACAGGCCGGGCAGGATCGGCGCCATGCCGACGCTGGCATCGATGCCGGCGTCGACCAGCGTCCGGAGCGCCCGAAGACGCTGGCGCGGCGGTGCCGTCCCGGGCTCGGTCAGGCGCCAGATCTCGGGGTCGAGCGTCGGCACCGAGAACGTGACGCCGACCTTGGCTCGCTCGCTGGCGAAGGCGAGGACGTCGACGTCACGGACGATCATCGGCCCTCGCGTGATCAGTCCGAATGGAGTCCGCGCTTCGCCCAACGCCGAGAGCGCCCCACGCGTGAGGCGGAAGTGGCCCTCGGCAGGCTGGTAGGGGTCGGTCGCGGTCCCGACGACGACCTGTTCGCGCTTCCAGGTCCGTCGCTGCAGCTCGCGGCTGAGCACCTCGACCAGGTTGGTCTTGACCCGGATCGACGTCCCGTAGCGTGCGTCCGACGGCCGGTCGGCCATCCGCTCGAACGCCCGGACGAAGCAGAACGTGCACTGGTGAGCGCAGCCCATGTACGGGTTGAGCGACCAGTGGAATGACATGTTCCGGACGCGTGTCAGCGCTGTCCGGCATGGCTCGTCGCGATATTCGGGACGCATGCCGCAGTATAGAACGGATGTTCTAGTCCCTCCGCCGTACACTGGTCGCCCGTCACGAAGGAGCCCAGCGATGAAGGCGGTCGTCTACTCCGCTCCGCGCGACTTCGACATCGTCGATGTGGCGACGCCGGAGCCGTGCGCGGGCGAGGTCCGCGTCCGGATCGAGCTGGCGGGAGTGTGCGCGACCGACCTCCAGATCCACGACGGCAAGAACATCGCGACGTTCCCGTTGACACCGGGGCACGAGATGGTCGGCATCGTCGAGTCGATGGGGCCGGGTGTGACGGGCCTTGCACTCGGCAAGCGGGTCGTCGTCAACGGCAACGCGGCGTGCGGAGCCTGTGCTTTCTGCAACGAGGGCCGGCCGCTGCAGTGCACGGAGATGTCGGCGCTCGGGGTGACCGGTCCCGGTGGTTTCGCCGAGGCGGTATTGGCGCCCGCGAGCCGGTGCGTCAACGTCGGCGACCTCGATCCGGAGATCGCGGTGTTCGCCGAGCCGGCCGCCTGCGCGACGCACGGGATGGAGGTCCTTCAGCCGCGACCCGGTTCGACCGCCCTGGTCCTCGGCTCGGGGCCGAACGGCCTGCTGCTCGCCCAGCTCCTGATGCACGACGGAGCGGCTCGCGTGACGGTCGCCGCGCCGACGCACTTCAAGCTCGAGATCGCGCGCCAGCTCGGCATCGATGAGGTCATCCAGATCCCGCGCGAGCCCGAGGATGCGTTCGCGCTTCTCCACGAGGTTCGGCCAGAAGGCTTTGACAACGTGGTCGTGGCGACCGCCGTTCCCGGCGTGTTCGAGATCGCCACACCGCTCACGCGTGACGGGGGCACTGTCCTGTGGTACGGCATCGCGGCGCCGGATGACCGTGTCGCGCTGAGTGCATACGACGTCTATCGCCGCGAGATCACGATCAGGGGCTCGTTCGGCCAGGTCACCAGCTTCCGGCAGGCGGTCCTCGCTCTCCAGCGCGGTCGGATCTTCACCGAGGGGCTGATCACCCACGTCTTCGCGCTCGACGACTACGGACGGGCTCTCGGCGCGGTCCGTCGCGACCGGTCGTGCCTCAAGGCCGTCATCGATCCGAGGCTGAAGGCCACCCGGGTCAAGGCAGCGCCTGGGCGGCTTTCCTGACACGCTCTGTCAGGTATCGGCGATAGGTTGGATGCGAACCGACCGCCGAAGGAGACCAGACGATGACGACGAGCACCGCCACCGGGATCGCGCAGGACGTGATCGAGGCCGGCCCGGCCGTCCACGACTTCGACTTCTACATGGGGTCGTGGCACGTCTATCACCGGCGGCTGCGCGAGCGCCTCGCCGGCAGCGACGAATGGGACGAGTTCGAGGGTACGTCCCGAGCCTGGCCGATCCTCGATGGCGCCGGCAACATCGACGACAACGTGCTCGAGCTGCCGACCGGCACTTACCGGGCGATCTCGCTGCGGACCTTCGACCCGGCCACCGACCAGTGGTCGATCTGGTGGCTCGACGGCCGCAACCCGGGCCGTCTCGACCCGCCGGTCGTCGGCGGCTTCAAGGACGGCGTCGGAACGTTCCTCGCGGCCGACACGTTCAACGGCCGTCGCATCCTCGTCCGCTTCCTGTGGTCCGACATCACCGACACGACCTGCCGCTGGGAGCAGGCCTTCTCGACCGACGGCGGGACGACCTGGGAGGTGAACTGGATCATGGAGTCGACCCGGGTCGCCTGACGTGGGCTGAGGGCCGGACCGGCCCTCAGTAGGTGATGGTGCGGTCGGCCTCGAACACGAGCTCGACGAGTCGCTTCGGGGTCGTCAGCTCCACCGGCAGGCCGGCCAGGGTTTCGGTGGTGATCCCTCGGGCGTCGCTCGACAGTCGTGACGCGAAGAGCCGAGCGCCGCCCGCAACGAGGGCGTCCACGTGCTCACGGATGCTCCCGAGACCGATCCCGTTCGCGAGAGCGAGCGTCTCGGGGCGGAGGACCGAGACGCCGTCACCGGCGATGAACACGTCGACCTCGTGGCCCGAATCGAGCGCACCGCGCGCGACGAGCAGGGCGAGGGCGATCCGCGTCGGGTTCTCCGGGCCGGTCGCGATGTGGACGAACAGGCGGCTCATGTCGGGTCTCCTGTGGATCGGCTCATTTTGACGTTCGTGGTTTGGGATCGGCGAGGACGAGCTCGAGTATCAGCCGCGCGGTGTGTCCAGGAAGGCCAGGATCGCGGCGGCTAGGACCGGCGACTGGAAGATGCTGTAGTGCGTCGCGCCCGGGATGATCGCGAGCGCGTGGCCGCCGGGCGGCCGGCCTTCGCCCATCCACCCGCCGTCGCGCTGCCCGCCGCCGAGCAGCTCGAAGATCTCGACCGCGTGGCTCGGCGGAGTCATGTCGGTGTCGCCGAAGGCGACCAGGGTCGGGACCGTCAGGCCGCGGACCTGATCGTTGAAGTCGAAGTCCGCCGCCATCGACTGGCCCATCTTGTCGAGCAGCTTGGGGAAATCCGCCGGGTGCGGCGCGACGCGCGCGTAGAGCTGGTACATCGGGGTTTCCTTCATGAACTCCGCCGACGCCCCGCTCATGTTGCCCTGCTGGGCGAGCATCTCCGGGTAGATCGCGTCGCGCCGCGTGTTGGCCGACACCATCACCATCCGGCCGACCACTTCCGGGTGTTTCACCGCGGTCCAGAACGCGACCCCGCCACCGAGCGAGTAACCGACGACGTCGGGGTGGTCGAGTCCGAGGTGGCCGATCAGGGCGGCGATGTCGTCGGCCATCAGCCGGGCGTCGATCGGCCGGTCGATGTCGGCCGTCCGGCCGTGGCCCTGGAGGTCCGGGGCGATGACCGTGTGGTCGGCAGAGAGGGCCGGGATGATCGGGCCGAACGTCTCGCCCGAGGCGAGCCCGCCGTGAAGCAGGATCATCGGGCGGCCCTGGCCTTGCGTCTCGTAGTAGAGGTGGAGCCCGTTGACGTCGGCGTACTGGCCAGTTCCCGCGGTCTGGCTCGTCCATTCAGTGGTGGTCACAGTCGGCTCCTCCTGTACGGCTTGGGACGACGATACCGCCACCGGGCATGAAGCGCCGAGGTCGGGCAGATGGACGTTCTCGTGATCCGTCCGAGTCGGGCCGAGCGTTTCTCCGCATGGACGATGGATGCCCGAGACTGGTGGGCAGACTCCAGGAAAGGCGGATCATCAACGTGCAACAAGGAACCCAGGATCCTGAAGAGAGGCCGCCAGGCGCGGCCGCGTTCACGGCCGGTCAGGGCGGTCACGACGCGCCGTCGGAGAGGCCCGATCGCGGTGGCCGTCGTCGCGATCGCGTTCCTGGGCGGCGCCATCCTGATCAAGGGCATCGATCCCGGGCCGGGCCTGCCGGTCCCGACCGCGCCGCCACGTGCCGCCGTCCGGGTCGCGTCATTCGGACCGACCGGGTCCCCGACCGCGTCACCGACCCAGGATCCACCCAGCCGCGACCCGACGGTCACGCCTCATCCGGCTATCGCCAGCGTCCCGGCCGACGCCGGCACGGTCCAGCTCGTCCCGCCGGATCCGACCACTGCCCGGCTGACCATCACGCTGCCTGCCGGATGGCGGAAGTCGAGCCCCGGCCTATACCTCAAGCCGGACCGGTCCGGGCCGGTCGGCCTGTCGATCGGCACGTACAGCATCGAACACGTGAACACGTTCCCGTGCCGCTGGGCGAGCGGCCAGTTCACGGACACCGCCTACCCTCAGACGGCCGCGGGACTGGCCCAGGCACTGTCGGCCTTCTGGGGACAGGATCCCGACCAGACGCCGTTCTTCTCGAATTCCTCGATCGCGCCGATCGCCACCAAGCCTGCCCCCACGACCCTCGATGGATACCCGGCCTGGCGTCTTCAGATCCTGATCCCGAGCACCTTCGACTTCAGCGCCTGTGACGGCGGTCAGCTCATCCTGTGGGAGGCGACGGACGGCACCGTTCGAGCCGGCCTCGGGCCGGGGGAGATCGATCAGCTATGGGTCGTCGACGTCCACGGCGAGCTGGTCGTCGTCGACGCCGCCCTGCCGCTGCTGGCTTCACCGTCGGACACGGCCGAGCTTCAGGCGGTCGTCGACTCGGTCCACATCGGACGCTGAAACGTCCGGGCTTCGTTAGCGAGCCGGCGGCTCGTACGGGGTGGTCAGCTGGAAGTAGTTCCCGTCGGGGTCCTCGAAGGTCGAGATCAGGTACCCGTCGGCGCCTTCCATCTCGTACGGCTCGCGGATGACCGTCGCGCCGGCGGCCTTGAACCGCTCGAAGGTCCCTTGGACGTCCTCATCCTCGATGTTCCAGATCATCCGGCCCGGGGTCTCGTTCCGGCCGTGGACCTCCGAGTGGGGGCCGATCCCCAGGAAACCCGTGCCGAGCTGCCAGCCCGCGTAGCCGCCGTCAGCCATCGTCGGCTCGCCGAGAAGCTTCGTGTAGTAGGCGACCAGCCGCGGCGCGTCCTCGGACCCGATCAGGATGTTGTTGAAGTTCATGCCTGCCCTCCTTGCGAACGTCCAGTATCGCCGCGCGCGGGTTACAGGCGCATCACAGGAACGCTAACAACTGCCGATCGGCCGGGGCGTGGCGCTACGATCGGGGTTCCACGAAAGGAGACGACCGATGCTCACCTACGACACGATCTTCGCCGGCTTCGCCGTCCGCGATACCGAGGCAGCCAAGGCGTTCTACCGCGACAAGGTCGGTCTTGACGTTCGCGACGGCCGGGAGCCCGGCCTCCTCGAGATCCACGGGACCGGTGGTTCGCCGGTCCTGGTCTACCCGAAGCCCGACCATCAGCCAGCCGTCTTCACCGTCCTCAACATCGTCGTGCCGGATGTCGACACCGCGGTGGACCAGCTGACCGCAGCCGGCGTCTCGTTCGAGCACTACGACCAGGCCGAGATCCAGACCGACGCCAAGGGCATCGCCCGCGGCGACGGCCCGAGCATCGCCTGGTTCAAGGACCCCGACGGCAACATCCTGTCGGTGCTGCAGCCCGGCGGCTGAAGGACGCCGAGCCATGACCGAGACGGTCCGCTCCAAGGACGGCACGGCCATCGCCTTCGACCGATCCGGTGACGGGCCGCCGCTGATCCTCGTCGGCGGCGCGATGGGCCATCGGATCCACGCCGTCGAGCTGGCGTCGCACCTCGCGGCGACGTTCACCGTCTTCTCTTACGACCGTCGTGGTCGCGGCGAAAGCGGCGATACCCAGCCGTATGCCATCGAGCGCGAGATCGAGGATCTCGAGGCGGTCATCGCGTGCCGCGGGCGGGTCCGCCTTCGTCTACGGTCATTCGTCGGGCGCGGTGCTCGCGCTCCGAGCGGCGGCCGCGGGCCTCGACATCCCGAAGCTCGCCCTGCACGAGCCGCCGTTCATCGTCGACGACAGCCGCCCGCCGGTGCCGGACGAGCTCGTCGAGAACCTTGACCAGCTGATCGCGGCGGGCAGGCCCGGTGACGCCGTCGCCTACTTCATGACCGACTCGGTCGGGCTGCCCGCCGGAGCCATCCCGGCGATGCGCGAGAAGGCATCGTGGGCGCGAGATGGAGGCGGTCGCCAACACCCTCCCGTACGACAGCCGGATCCTGGCCGGCACGTTGGGCGGCGATCCGGCTCCGCTCCAGCAGTGGGCGTCGGTGACGACCCCGACTCTCATCATCGACGGGACCGCGACGTTCCCGTTCATGCACCCGTCGGCGGACGCGCTCGCGGCCGTGCTGCCCAACGCGGAACGCGCGACGCTCGAGGGCCAGGACCACGGCCCGGCGCCCGAGGTCCTCGTACCGGTGCTGGTCGAGTTCTTCGGCCGCTGAGCAGCAGCCCCCTACGGCGTCATCCGGTAGAAGCGGAGCGCGTCGAGTTCCGGTTCATCAAGGCGCTCGACGTCCTGGAACCCGGCCTCGATGCCGAGACGCCGCATCGTGTCGGCGCGCATGACGGTCCCGATCGCGGCGGTCGGCTGCTCGGTCATCGCTGCCGGCAGGCAGGTCAAGACGCTGAACCCGTAGTAGAGGCGCTCGGCGTCGCCGGCTGGAGCAGTGAACGCGTCTTCGGTCTTCTCATCGGCGATCAGCGCGACGCCGTCGGGCCGGAGCATCCGACGGAGCGAGGCGAGCACCTCGACCGGCTGGGTCATGTCGTGGACCGCCTCGATGATCACCGCCAGGTCGTAGGCGCCCGCCTCGGCCTCGGCGACATCGCGAACCTGGAAGGTCACCCGGTCGTCCAGCCCCGCGTCCCGGGCGTTCTGGCGCGCGAGCTCGATCGAGGATTGGTCGAGATCGAACCCGTCGACGCGCACCTTCGGGTAGGCGCGGGCGATCGCGATGGCCGCCCAGCCGACGCCGCACGCGACATCCGCGACACGAGCCGGTGGGTCTGCGACGAGCCGCCCGTGGATCCCCGGGATCGCCGGCAGCAGCTCGGTGCCGAACGAGCCGACGAGCCAGGGGCGGTTGAAGTCGCCCTGCGATTCGATCATGTCGGCACCGAAGTCGGACCACGCGACGCCGCCGCCCGTCCGGTACGCATCGAGGAGCTGGGGCATCACCCTGCCCATGGCCGCCACGGACCGGGTGAGGGGAGCGATGGACCACGGACTGTCTCGGTCGAGCAGGGGAGCGGCGTAGGCCTCGGGCAGGCTGAACCGCCGTGCGTCGGCCGACGCCGTCACGTCGTCGACGTCGAGGATCCCGGTCGCGGCCTGCTGCTCGAGCCACTCGAGGGCATACCGCGGGTGGATCCCGGTATCGGCGGCAAGGCCGGCGGCTGTCGCCGGTCCACCGTCGTGGAGGGCTCGATAGAGGCCGAGCCGATCCCCGATGTAGACGGTCAGCACGTCCATCGACCCGATCGTCGCCTCGACAAGGCGCCCGACGAGCGCATCCGCGGTCTTCTCAGTGGGCTCGGTGATCTGCTCAGTGGTCATATGCCAGGTCCCCTCCATGCCGACGAACAACTCCGGACTTGCCCGAGCCACGATGATGCTGCGACCATCGACACCCGGTCAATTTGCAGGGAGGTTTGCCGTGGGCTCGTGGGTCAAGGGGATCGATGCCATCACGTTGTTCGTCGAGGACCTGCCCGCCGCGCGGGAGTTCTACCAGGAGGTCTTCCACCTGCCGATCTTCTTCGAGGACGACAACTCGGCCGTGTTCCAGTTCGGCGAGACCGTCATCAACCTGCTCGATACCCGGCAGGCGCCCGAGCTGATCGAGCCCGGCGTCGTGGCGCCAAGCGTGGCCGGATCGCGGGCCGTGTTCACCCTGTCGGTCGATGACGTCGACGCGATGTGCGTCGAGCTGGCGAAACGGGGAGTGGAGCTCCTCAACGGCCCGATGGACCGCCCGTGGGGCATCCGGACCGCCAGCTTCCTCGACCCGGGCGGCCACATCTGGGAGATCGCTCAGCCGGGGACGACCGGCTAGGTCCCGCCGGAACTAGGCGCCTAACACGGGCTGATGCACGGTGCCGTGGTCCGGGGGGAACTCACCGAGTTGACCGCCGGATGCCAGGCGTGAGGTTCTCTTCGACCTGACATCGGGATCGTGCCCAGCGTCCCTGCATCCGGCTGCGGCCCCTCGAGCCGATCGCGGATGTGACGGAGGGCCCGTCTCGTCCTGGTCTTGACCGTTCCCAGTGGCCAACCCAGCTGTCCGGCGATCTCGGACTGCGACATGTCCGAGCCATAGGCGAGTTCGATCACTTGCCGCTCCAACGGCGACAGCGACGCGACAGCATCCTGGATCACGTCCCGCGTCTCCTTGTCGGCCAGCGCCAGCTCGGGACCGGGCTCCGGGCCCGCCGCGCCGACAAGGTCACCGGTCGAGGTGAGCCACTCGACCGTCGAATGATCATCCGCCTCGGCGCCACCGAACGACGAGAAGGTGACGGCACGGTCGTGGCGGCCGGCAGCCCGGAGGCGATCGATCGCGCGGTTTCGCGCGACCGACATCAACCAGCTCGACAGGGCGCCGCGGGACGGGTCGAAGAGCTCCGCGCGGTTCCACAGGGTGAGGAACGTGTCCTGGACGACTTCTGCCGCGATCTCCCGATCCGCGGTTGACCCGAAGTGCCGCGGCGAAGACCGCTTGGGCATATCTGTCGTAGAGCCCTCCAAGCGCATCCTGGGATCCCTCGATGAGCTGGCGCATCAGGCTCGCGTCGGATAGGGGATCGCCGTTCGGGTCTGTGGGCGCATCAAGCGCGAAGCCTTCGATCGCCATCGGACTTGCCCCTCGGGTATCTATGACGGAGATAAGTAGTTCGCGAGTAAGACACTAATGTGAAGGAATGTAGGTGCCCTACAATGGACAAATGTCAGATGACACCACAGACAAAGTGCTGAGTGGCTGGGACGAGACCCGCCCGGATCTCGACGTAGGCACGCTGCAGGTGACGGCCCGCCTCAGTCGGATCGGACCACACCTCGCCAGGCGGCAGGACGAAGTCTTTGACCGTTTCGGCCTGAGCCGCGGGGAGGTCGGCGCGCTCAGCGCCTTGCGCATCTCCGGGCCGCCGTATCGGCTTTCCCCGACGCGGCTCGCCAAGGGCCTCATGCTGTCGTCGGCGGGCATCACGAGTCGCATCGACCGACTCGAGCGCCGCGGCCTGGTGCGGCGCCTGGATGACCCCGAGGATCGCCGTGGCGTGATCATCGAGCTGACGGATGAGGGGCGCCAGGTCGTCGATGACGCGGTCGCCGCCCTCGCGATCAGCGATCGCCAGCTCCTGGAGCGGCTCGATCCGGACGAGATCGAACAGCTCGAGGGCCTCCTGCGCAAGTTCCTCGCTTTGCTGGAGCTACCCGAGTAGGTCGGCTGGGATCCCTCCGGCCAACGACTGAAACCTGTCACGACCGTACCGGCGTATGGCCTTGGCACGGTCTTCCCCGATCCGGTCATCTGCGGCCGCGGACTCGAAGCGGAAGCGATGGCAGGAGATGGACATGACCAGGAAGACATTGCTCGGTGGCGTAGCGCTGACCGCGTTCGCAGTCTCGATCGCGGCGGCGCCCG
This sequence comes from uncultured Chloroflexia bacterium, assembly GCA_963797685.1. GTDB lineage: Bacteria > Chloroflexota > Limnocylindria > Limnocylindrales > CSP1-4 > SPCO01. The sequence goes on from CAWCQK010000004.1 coordinate 315,630, forward strand.
TCGCGGCTGCCGGGCCGGGCGTCAGGGCCACGGTGACCGACGGCACCCTGCGCATCGAGGGCAGCCCAGCCTCGGACCACATCACCCTCCGCGTGAGCCGGGATGATCGGACCCAGCTCCAGGTCGTCGTCGGCGACGACGGCTCAGCGGTCCAGTCGTTCGACCTCAACACATTCGACGCCGTCGATGTCGAAGCCGGCAACGGCAACGACACCGTCAAGATCGATGAGGTCAACGGCAACTTCACCAAGAGCAAGCCGACACGGATCGACGGCCAGAACGGCGACGACACGCTCCTCGGCGGAAGCGGCAACGAGGTCCTCGTCGGTGGTCGCGGCGACGACGTCATCGACGGCAACGGTGGCACCGACACGGCGTTCCTCGGCCAGGGTGACGACACGTTCGTCTGGGATCCGGGCGACGGCTCCGACGTCGTCGAGGGCGGCGCCGGCTTCGACAAGATGGTCTTCAACGGGGCCGGCGGCAACGAGATCATGGCTGCCACCGCGAACTTCGGCCGGGTGTCGTTCACCCGCAACCTCGGCGGCATCGTCATGGACCTCAACGGCGTCGAGGCGATCGACGTCAACGCCCTCGGCGGGACCGACTCGGTCACGGTCAATGACATGAGCGGGACGGACCTGCGGCGCGTCAACGTCGATCTCGCCGGCACGCTCGGTGGCTCGACAAGCGACGGCCAGGCCGACACGGTGACCGTCGCCGGCACGAAGGGCGACGACTCGATCGCTGCGAATGCGAACGGCTCCGCCGTCGATGTCAGCGGCCTGGCCGCGTTCGTGCAGATCACCCACGCCGACCCCGCCAAGGACTCCCTCGTCATCGACCCGGTCACCGGCGACGATCACGTCGCGATCGACCCGGCAGTCCAGGCGCTGATCCAGGCCTCAGTCCTGCCGTAGGACCGTTCCAGATCGGTGGGGGCCAAGCCAGGCTCCCACCGATCTCTTGCGCCCGCGCTCAGCGCTTGACCGAGATCCAGACCGTCTTCTTCTCGGTGTACTGGTCGAACGCCTCGAGGCCCTTGTCGCGGCCGCCGAAGCCCGACTCCTTGAAGCCGCCGAACGGCGTCGTGATGTCGCCCTCGGAGTAGGCGTTGACCGAGACGGTCCCGGCACGCAACGTGCGCGCGGCACGGATCGCCGTGTCGAGGTCGTTGGTGTAGACAGCGGCGTGGAGGCCGTAGTTGGTGTCGTTCGCGATCGCCAGGCCCTCCTCCTCGCTGTCGAACGCGATGGTCGAGATGACCGGCCCGAAGATCTCCTCGCGCGCGATCTTCATCGAGTTGTCGACGCCATCGAAGACCGTCGGCTCGACGAAGTAGCCGCCGCTCTCCGGCAGCGCCCGCCCGCCACCGACGACGACGCGCGCCCCCTGCTCGCGCCCGCTCTCGATGTAGCCGAGCACCTTGTCGAGGTGCGGCGCCTCGATCATCGGGCCGATCCGGGTGGCCGGGTCCTGCGGGTCACCGACCGGCCACTCGGCCGTCTTGGCGACGATGCGTTCCAGGAGCTCGTCGCGCACGCTGCGATGGACGATGAGCCGCGAGCCGCAGGTGCAGTTCTCGCCCATGTTCGCGAAGCCGGCGTAGACGACGTTCTCGGCGACCAGGTCCAGGTCGGCCGCGTCGGCCATGACGACCTGCGGGCTCTTGCCGCCGCACTCGAGGACGATGCGCTTCAGGTTGCTCTCCGCCGAGTAGCGGAGGAACAGGCGCCCGACCTCGGTCGAGCCGGTGAACGACAGGACGTTGACGTCCGGGTGGCGGCCGAGCGCCTGGCCCGCCGTCTCGCCGAGGCCCGGAACGACGTTGAAGACGCCGTCCGGGAGGCCCGCCTCCGAGGCGAGCTCGGCGAGCCGGATGGTCGAGAGGGAGGTGAGCTCCGCCGGCTTGATGACCAGCGAGTTGCCGGCGGTGAGGGCCGGCGCCGCCTTCCAGGCCGCCATCATGATCGGGAAGTTCCACGGCAGGACGGCCCCGACCACCCCGATCGGCTCGCGGATGATCATGCCGAGGGCGTCGCGCCCCGTCGGCGCGATCGAGTCGTACAGCTTGTCCGCGGCCTCGGCGTACCAGCGGAACGTCTTGATCGTCTCCGGCAGGTCCGTCTCGCGACAATCCGTGATCGGCTTGCCCGCCTCGAGCGAATCGAGCAGGGCCAGCTCCTCGGCGTTCGCCTCGATCAGGTCGGCGAGTCGCAGGAGGACGGCCTTGCGCTCGGCGGGGGAGCGGTGCGACCAGCGGCCGTCATCGAACGCGCGGCGGGCGGAGGCGACGGCGAGGTCGATGTCATCGGCGTCGCCTGCGGCGACCCTGTCGAGCGTTTCGCCGGTCGCGGGGTTTTCGGTATCAAACCTGTCGCCACTCAGGGCGGGCCGGAATGCCCCATCGATGAAGGCGTCAGTTCGGAACGTCGGCTTTGCCGCAATGACCACTACATGACCTCACTCGCTTCGAGGAATGATGATACGAGCGGTTCGTGGTTGGATCCCGTCGACGCATCTGGCTCGTCTCATTCGCCAACCCAGGTACGACAAAGCCCGCGGTGTCGATGCACCGCGGGCTTGATCGGCGGGTTTCTCGAAGCCCGTACTGTGACTTCGGCTCCTTGGTCAGCTGCAGCCGGCGTGCTCCCGCAGTTGAGGCACTTGTAGCAGCTGCCGTTGCGGACCATGATCGAGCCGCAGTCCATGCAGCTGGGGGCGTCGGCCTGGGTCTGGAAGCTGACCTTGGTGGCGCCGAGGTTGAGGGTGATCGGGGCGGTCGAGCCGCCGCTGCTGCCGTTCGCGGGCTTGCTGTGGCCGTTGGCCGCGTGACCGTTCGCCAGCGCGCCGTTGGTGGCGATGACGGCCAGGGGCTCGGGCGCCGGTGACGCGACCGGGTCGGCGGCGACAGCGGTCGCCTTCGGCGCATCGGACTCCGCGGCCTTGGGCTCCGGAGCTGACTCCGAGACGGGAGCGGGCTCAGCGGCGGAGGACACCGCCGAGCCCTGGGTCCCGCCGCTGTAAGCGAACGGAGTGGCAGCGGCGCCCTCTTCCGAGATGCGCTCCTGGAGGCCAAGGTTGATCTTTTCCTCGTCCGACAGGAACCGCGAGCCGAGCCAGCGGAAGATGTAGTCCACGATCGACTTGGCGATCGGGATCTCCTGGTTGCCGGTGAAGCCCGACGGCTCGAACCGGACGTGGGCGAACTTGTTGACGAGGTCCTTGAGCGGCACGCCGTACTGGAGCGCCACCGAGATCGTCGTCGCCAGGGTGTCCATCAGGCCCGACACGGTCGAGCCCTCCTTGGCCATCTTGAGGAAGATCTCGCCGGGCTGGCCGTCGGGATAGAGCCCGACCGTGATGTAGCCCTCGTGCCCGGCGATGTCGAACTTGTGGGTGATCGCCGAGCGCTCGGCCGGGAGCCGGCGTCGATGCGGGAGGCCGGCCTCGACCTGGGCCTTGGCGAGCTGTCGTCGAAGCTTCTCGACCTCTTCGGAGTCGATGGCGTCGGCGCCCGTGTCGCCGGTCTTCTTGCCGGTCGACAGCGGCTGGCTGCGCTTCGAGTTGTCGCGGTAGACCGCGATCGCCTTGAGGCCGAGCTTCCAGCCCTCGAGGTAGACCTTCTCGATCTCCTCGGCCGTGGCGGCCTCGGGCATGTTGACGGTCTTGCTGATGGCGCCGGAGATGAACGGCTGGATCGCGCCCATCATCCGGACGTGGCCCATGTAGTGGATGGACCGCTCGCCGTTGGCCGGCTTGAACGCGCAGTCGAAGACCGGCAGGTGCTGTGGCTTGAGGTGCGGCGCGCCCTCGATGGTCTCGTGCTCGGTCAGGTAGGCGAGGATCTCATCGACTTCCTCGGCGCCATAGCCGAGCTTGCGCAGGGCGGCCGGCACGGTCTGGTTGACGATCTTGAGGAAGCCCTCGCCGACCAGCTTCTTGTACTTGATGAGCGCGATGTCCGGCTCGACCCCGGTCGTATCGCAATCCATCATGAACGCGATCGTCCCGGTCGGGGCGAGGACGGTGACCTGGGCGTTGCGGTAGCCGGACTCGGTGCCGAGCTCGAGCGCCTCGTCGAAGACGGTCGTGGCGGCCTTGAGCATCGCCTTCGGGACGCCGCTGGTCGGGATCCGGTAGGCGGCGTCGCGGTGCTTGCCGATGACCCGCAGGAACGGCTCGCGGTTCTCGTCGTAGGCGAAGAACGGGCCGCCGTGGTCGCGGGCGATCTCGGCCGACTGGCGATACGCCTCGCCGTGCATGATCGCGGTCAGCGCGGCCGCGTAGTTGCGCCCCTCGTCGGAGTCGTAGGCGAGGCCGCGTGACATCAACAGCGCGCCGAGGTTGGCGTAGCCGAGGCCGAGCGGCCGGAACTTGTGGCTGTTCTCCTCGATCCGCGGCGTCGGGTAGGAGGCGTTGTCGACCAGGATCTCCTGGGCCGTGAGCGTCACCTTGGCCGCGAACCGGTAGGCCTCGACGTCGAACTCGCCATCGGCGCCGACGAACTTCATGAGGTTGAGGCAGGCGAGGTTGCACGCGGTGTCGTTGAGGAACATGTACTCGGAGCACGGGTTGGACGCGTGGATCCGGTCCGTGTTGGCCGAGGTGTGCCACTCGTTGATGGTCGTGTCGTACTGGATGCCCGGGTCGCCGCACAGGTGGGCGGCCTCGGCCATCTTGTGGAAGATGTCGCGGGCCTTGTAGGTGTCCATCACCTCGTGCGGGGCGACGACCGCGTGGGTCTGCCACTCGCGGTCGTCGACGACGGCCTGCATGAACGCGTCGGTCACGCGGACCGAGTGGTTGGCGTTCTGGAAGAAGACGCTGCCGTAGGCCTCGCCGGTGAAGGACGGGTCGTAGCCGGCCTCGATCAGCGCCCAGGCCTTCTGCTCCTCGTGCGCCTTCGAGTCGATGAACTCCATGACGTCCGGGTGGCCGGCGTCGAGGATGACCATCTTGGCCGCGCGCCGGGTCTTGCCGCCCGACTTGACGACGCCGGCGAAGGCGTCATAGCCCTTCATGAAGGAGACCGGGCCTGAGGCGGTGCCGCCGCCCGCCATCTTCTCGCTGAGAGGAGCGGATGGTGGACAGGTTGCTGCCGGCGCCCGAGCCGAACTTGAACAGCATCGCCTCGGTCTTGGCGAGGTCCATGATCGATGACATGGTGTCGTCGACCGAGTTGATGAAGCAGGCGCTGCACTGGGGCTTGGCTTCGATGCCGACGTTGAACCAGACCGGCGAGTTGAAGGCCATCTTCTGGTGGAGGATCAGGTGGGTCAGCTCGGCCTTGAACGTCTGGAGGTCGGCGTCGGTCGCGAAGTAGTGCTGCGTCTCGGCCCAGCCGGTGATCGTGTTGACGACGCGGTCGATCAGCTGGCGGACGGAGGTCTCGCGCTCGGGCGTGCCGAGGTGGCCGCGGAAGTACTTGGACACGACGACGTTGGTGGCGAGCTGGCTCCAGGACTCGGGGACCTCGACGTCCTTCTGCTCGAAGACGCTCTTGCCGGATTCGTTGGCGATGCCGGCCGTGCGGTACTCCCAGGTGACCTCGTCGTAGGGGTGGATCCCCGGGGTCGTCCAGCGGCGCTCGAAGGTCAGGCCGCGGGTGCCTTCGCCGGTGAAGCTGGCACCGTACGGACCCGCGAGGCGGCGGCCGGTGGGCGTGGCGGAGCCGGCCTTCCTGGACTTTGTGCTTCGCCGATCCATGACCTGGGCCGCGTCGCCGGTGACTGCCATCGTGCTGCTCTCCTCAACCCCATTCGTGCCGATGGCGGTAGCTGCCACCGGATCGTGTCGTCGGTGTTCCGAGTGTCTTGGGGGCCGCCACTCCGGACGGTGGATGCAGCCGTCGGGTCGGGCGTCTATGGGCTTCTCGGTCGATCTGGCGACCCCAAGAACGATACCGGGTCGGATGGGCGTAGTCAAGCGAAAAACACAAGATGTTGTGGTGGCAAACGTTACCGCATCGCTACATGTGGTGGTTGGGCTCGATCGTGCTTGGCGGGTCGACCATCCACGCTTGGGGCTGGGTCGTCCACAGTCGGGCCAGGGTTCTCCACGGGTCCAGGTGGGGTTGTCCACCGGCTCAGGTGCGGTTATGAACAGAACGGGTGAACGGTTTCGGGCGGCAAGGCAGCGGTGGTCGTTGACGCCTCGGCCGCTCGGTCCGACCATTGACGCCATGGGCATCGAGCTCGAGCCGGTCCACGGGACGGTCTCGGCGCCGATCCTGGATGCGGGGCCCGCGCTGGACGAGCGCGACACCGCCATCGAGGATCGACCACCGGTCGCCGTCACCCCTGCGACCGAGCTGCCCTGGCCGATCCTCCGGCACGGCTCCATCCACCCGCTTGACGTCGCCGCTCCCGTCGTCGCCGGGTCGGCGGTGGTGCTCGCGACCGGGAATCCGAGTCTCGGGGCGGAGTCGGGACTCATCGTCGGTGTGGTCTGGCTGCTGCGATCGATCGCGCTCCATGTGCAGTTCTCGTTCGGCCAGGGGTTTATCGGATATCGACCGGATATGGCCTGGCCGCAGGGTGTGCAGGAGGACGACGACGTCCACTGGGATTGGCGGGACCAGACCGAGCCCGACGACGAGTGACGCGATCCGCAGGTCCGGCACTCTCGGTCGAGGGTCTGTCGAAGCGGTTCGGCGAGCGGATCGCCTTCTCTGATCTGTCGTTCGAGGTCGGGCAGGGGGAGGTCTTCGGGTTCCTCGGACCGAACGGCGCCGGCAAGACCACGACGGTCCGGACCCTCGGCACGCTCATCGCCCCGACCACGGGCTCGGCGACGGTGGCCGGGATCCCGCTCACGCCCGAGAACGGCGTGGAGATCAGGCGGCGGATCTCGATCATGCCCGAGTCGCCCGGCCTGTATCTCAAGCTGACCGTCCGCGAGAACCTCGAGTGCTTCGCCGATCTGTACGAGGTACCAGAGCCGCGCGGCCGGATCGACAGCGCGCTGGGCGCGGTCAAGCTGGCCGACCGCGCCGACGACGCCTGCGGAACGCTGTCGAAAGGCCTCCGCCAGCGGGTCGCCCTGGCGCGGGCGCTGCTCAGCGAGCCGCAGGTGCTGTTCCTCGACGAGCCGACCTCCGGGCTGGATCCGCTCGCGTCGCGCGACGTCCACGAGCTGATCGACGGGCTTCGCCAGCGTGGCGTCACGATCTTCCTGACGACGCATCGGCTCGAGGAGGCCGAGCGCCTGTGTGATCGGGTCGCCATCCTGAACCGGACGCTGCAGACGATCGGTCGGCCCGACGAGCTCCGTGAGCGGCTGTTCGCCAAGACGTTGCTGGTTCGGACGCTGGCTCCGCTGCCTGATCCGGGCGCCGTGTTCGACGGGCTGCCCGGCGTCGATGGGTGGCACCTCGACGGTCTTGGTGAGCGCGACGGCGTGGCCGCTGGGGCCGGCGCCGGTTACGTCCTTCCGGTGTCGGACGCGACGAAAGCGTCGCCGGCTGTCGCCAGGGCGCTCGTGGGTGTCGGTGCCGACGTGCTGTCGATCAGCGAGTCGCGCCATTCGCTCGAGGACGTCTATCTCGAGCTGATCGATGAGGACGTGGAGGGTCGCAGGCCGTGAGCCGGGTGAGCGGCCGGCGGGTCCGCGCGATCGTCCGCAAGGAGCTGCGTGAGTTCCGGCACAACAGCTCGATCGTTGTGGCGATGGCGACCATCCCGCTGCTGTTCGTGATCCCTCCGCTCATCCAGATCTTCGCGCTGCCCCCCGATGCGGCGACCGCCCTCGCGGGCAGCAATGCGTTGCTCTACATGCTCGGCATCCCGGCAGTCGTGCCGGCGTTGGTCGCCGCCTACTCAGTCGTCGGCGAGCGGCAGCAGGACACGCTCGAGCCGGTCCTGACCACGCCGATCCTCCAGGAGGAGTTCCTGGTCGGCAAGGCGCTGGCGGCGCTCGTGCCGTCGCTCGTCATCGCGTACGCGGTGTATGTCTTCGTGCTGATCGCCGTGTGGCTGTTCGCGCGGCCCGGCATCGCGGCGGCGCTGTTCCAACCGTCGATCCTGCTCGCGCAGGTGGTGTTCACGCCGCTGTTGGCCGCCTGGTCGATCTGGGTCGCCATCGGGATCTCCACCCGATCGAGCGACGTCCGCGTGGCGCAGCAGCTCGGGCTGCTCGCCAGCCTGCCGTCGGTCTTTGTGACGACGCTCCTGGCGTACGAGGTGATCCCGCCGTACGCCGGAGCTGGCGATCGGCCTGTTCGTGCTGCTTGTGGTGCTGGACCTGTCGGGGTGGCGAGTCGTCTCGGCGATGTTCGACCGGGAGCGGCTGATCACCGGGGCGAGGTAGCCCGCGGGATCCGAGAGGTCAAGGGGATGGCAACGGGCGACGCGCATCCGCCGCGCCGACGACCATGACGACGCACTGCGTGGCATCGCATTCGGCCGAGACCGCGAGGCCGTCGACGATCGGTCGCTGTTGCTCGCCACTCCAGATCGTCAACGTGTCGACGAGCGCGGGCGCCGATGTGAGCGGCGGGACACTCGCGATCAGTCGTCGAAAGCCATCCCGAGCGACCGCCGGGTCATTCGAGGTGCGGACGTCGAGCGTGATCCCGGTCACGCCTGCCTCGTTGCCGTCGACCAGGATGGTCGTGTCCTGACCCTGGATCTTGCCACCGCACGACCACTGCGTAAGTCCGCTCGGGACGTTGTCGGCGATGCCCGCCCCACAGACGAATCCGAGCGTCCCGATCGCCGAGAGCGTCGGCTGCACGGTCCCTGGGGCGTCGCTCCCGCCGATACAGCCGGCTACGACTGTGATCAGGAGGGCCGACGCGATCCGGGCATGCATCGCCACTCGGGACGGCTGGGCGGCAGAGTCGGTGACGGCCCGGTGACGTCGGCCGGGTGATGCGAACCACTGACGCCGCGGACGGGCGCGGGTCAGAGGATCTTGGACAGGAAGGCCTTGGTCCGCTCGTGCTGCGGGTTGGTGAAGAAGTGCTCGGGCGTGCCTTCTTCGATGATCAACCCGTCGTCCATCATCAGGACTCGGTCCGAGACCTCGCGGGCGAAGCCCATCTCGTGGCTGACCACGATCATGGTCATCCCCGACCGGGCCAGCTCCTTCATCACCTCGAGGACCTCGCCGATCATCTCGGGGTCGAGGGCGCTGGTCGGCTCGTCGAAGAGCATCAGGGCTGGCTTCATCGCGAGCGCCCGAGCGATCGCCACCCGCTGCTGCTGACCGCCGGACAGCTGCGATGGATAGGCGTCGTTCTTGTGCCCGAGCCCGACACGATCGAGGAGCGCGACCCCGACGGCGCGCGCCTCATCGGCGTCCTGGCCGCGGACGTGGATCGGTGCCTCGATGACGTTCTCGAGGGCCGTCTTGTGCGGGAAGAGATTGAAGCGCTGGAAGACCATGCCGATCTCCTGGCGCTGGCGCGCGATGTTCGCTTCCTTGTCCTCGACGAGCTTGCCGTCGGCGGTCTCGCGATAGCCGATCATGTGCCCGTTCACGAGGATCCGGCCCTGCTGGATCTTCTCGAGGTGGTTGATGCAGCGGATGAACGTGGTCTTGCCAGAGCCTGAGGCGCCGATGATGACGACCACTTCCTGGCGCTTGACGGTGACGTCCAGGCCCTTGAGCACGTGGAGCTGTCCGAAGTACTTGTGGACGCCGGTCGCGTCGACGACCGTCTCGAGGGTCTGGGCGGCACCGATCTCCTGGAGGATGTCGCCCTCGACCGCGGTCATCAGCGACCCCCGCTGACGAGGCTCGGGTCCACCGTCCGTCCGAGCCCGAACACGCGCTCGCGCATGCTCGGCGGTTTCTCACCGCCGGCGCCGCGGCCGACCCGACGCTCGATCCAGGCCTGGATCACGCCCCAGATCGTGGTCAGCAGCAGGTACCACACGGCCGCCGCGAGGAAGAATTCGAACGGGGCGAAGAAGTTGGCGTTCTTCTGCGAGAAGATCACGTACAGCTCGGGGACGCTGATGATGACCAGCAGCGAGGTCGTCTTCAGCATGTTGTTGAACTCGTTCCCGAGCGGCGGGATGATGACCCGCGCCGCCTGCGGCAGCACGATCCGGCGCATCGCCTTGCCGTAGGTCATGCCGAGCGACTTCGCCGCCTCCATCTGGCCTGGGTCCACGGAGATGATCCCGGCACGCACGATCTCGGTCATGTAGGCGCCTTCGTTCAGGCCGAGGGCCACGATCCCGGCCTGGACGGCACCGGGGATGGCGAACCCGAAGATGTCGATCTGCGGCCACCCGTAGATCTTCGAGACGCTGAGGCCGTAGAAGAGCAGGCTGATCTGGACGAGCAGCGGCGTGCCGCGGAAGATCCAGACGTAGAAGTTGGCGAACCACCGGATCCCGCGCCGCTTGGCCTGCTTGCCGAGCGCCCCGAAGACGCCGAGGATCACGCCGATGATCTGACTGGTGACCGCGATCGAGACGGTCAGCCAGATGCCCGACAGGATGAACCCGTCGGGATGGAGGATCGAGTCGAAGAAGTAGTTCCAGCGATACTGGTACGACCCGCCCGAGCAGCCGGCGAGCACGACACCGAGCAGCAGGCAGCCGGCGACCGTCCTGGCCAGCCGGCTTCCCTGCCTGTCGCGCGACGCCGAATGGAGCCGCATCGGGTGCAGCCCTCCGGGTCGCGCGCTACTTGTTGATGTCGGCCGGCGTCAGGGCGCCGTCCTGGACGTGGTACTTGGTCAGGATCGCCTCATACGACCCATCGGCGACCATCGACAGGAGCGCCGTCCGGACCGCGTCGTGGAGCCCGGTCTTGTCCTTCGGGACGCTGATTCCGACGACGGCCGGCGCGAGCGCCGGGATGCCCGACAGGTCGAACTGGTCCGGGTGCTGGATCGTGTAGTAGGCGGCCGGGGGCGTGTCGGCGAAGTAGGTGTCGACCTGGCCGCCGAGCAGTGCCGTCAGGGCATCGGTGTCCTTCTGGAACTGCTTCATGTCGATGGCCGGCTTGCCCGCGGCCGTGCACGCCTTCGACAGGCCCTGGCCCTTGTAGTCCCCGGTCCCGTTGACGTAGTCGACCTCGGTCGTGCCCGTCTCGGCCGCCACGGATTTGCCGCACAGGTCAAGGGTCGTGTTGATCGCCTTCGGGTTGCCCTTGGCGACGACGAACGACTGGCCCGCCTTGAAGTACGGGATCATGTCGACCTGCTTGACCCGGTCGGGGGTGATGTTCTGGTCCGACACGATGATGTCGCACTTGCCGCCGGTCACGGCCGCGATGATCGTGTCGAAGACCGAGTTCTCGATCTCGACCGTCAGCCCGAGCTTGTTGGCGATCCCGGTCGCGATCTCGATGTCCGAGCCGGTCGGGTTGCCCGCGTCATCGAAGAACTCGAGCGGCGGATACGGGATGTCCGAGCAGACCACGAGCTTGCCCGGGAAGATCAGCTGGTCGGCGGGCACCGTCGCGACGGCGGACGCAGACGCGGCAGCGCTCGGTGCGGCGCTGGGTGCCTCGGAGGCGGGGGCAGAGGCGGCCGCGGACGGTGCGGCGGTCGGTGCCTCGGTCGCCGCCGCGCTCGAGGCCGACGGACTGGCACTCGACGACGAGCATGCGGCGAGCGTGATGGCGACGGTGACGACGGTGACGGCCAGGCGGCTCCCGGAAAGCATCTGATGTTCTCCTCTTGGGGTCCGGAACGGTGGGCTCGCCGACCCTCCTCGCGCGAGCGGTCCGAACACTACCAGAGCCTCCGACCGAGACCCGGTTGCGGTTCGGGCGCGGCTCAGAGCCCGCTGTAGGCGTGCAGGCCGCTGAACCACAGCGAGCCGGAATAGGTCACCAGGACCATCCCGAACCCGACGACCAGGAGGAGCGCCGCGGGCCGGCCGGCCCACGATCGCTGGTTGCGCGCGTGGAGGTAGATGGCGTACGTCAGCCACGTGACGAGCGCCGCCGTCTCCTTCGGGTCCCAGCCCCAGTAGCGCGACCAGGCGATCGAGGCCCACCAGGAGCCGAGGATGATCATCGTCGCGAAGAGCGGGAAGCCGATGATGACCGCCCGGTAGGCGACCTCGTCGAGGACCTTGTGCGACGGCAGCCAGGCGAACCGGTCGTCCTGGCCCTGAGCGAGATAGCCGACCCCGGCCGCGAAGCTCGTGGCGAAGATCCCGTAGCTGATGACCGCCATCCCGACGTGGATGGTCAGCAGCGGCGCGTTCTGGAGGGCCGGGACGAGCGGCTCGATCTCGCCGGGCAGGCTCGAGGCGTACAGCAGGATCGCCAGCGCGACCCCGACCGGGATGAACCCGATCGAGCGGATCGGGTAGCGCCGCTGCAGGAAGAGATAGCCGCCGAGCATCGAGAAGGCGAACGCGACGCTGAACTCGTAGAGGCTGCCCCACGGCCCGCGGCCGACGACGATGGCACGCGCCAGCATCGAGCCACCGAGCGACAGGAAGGCCAGGAACGTCAGGCCGATCGCGGCGCGCGACAGCGGGCTCTCCGAGGCATAGGTCTCGAGCCCGGACGAAGCGGCACGGGTCTGCTCGGTGACGAACGAGCCGGTGACGACGCCCGCGTAGGCCGGCTGGCGGCTGGGCGCGCGAGCTGTCGCCAGGCTCGGCAGGCGCCGGCCGTTGGCCAGCATCACGGCGTGGCCGACGTGGGCGGCGAAGCCCAGCGCGACGAGGATGACGCCGAGCGAGAACAGGTTCGACGAGAGGAGGGGCATGGTCAGCGCCTCAGGTCAGGCGGCGGCAGCGCCACCGGGTTTGGGTCCAGCCGTCGTCCGGACGGCCACGGCCTTGGTCTTGACCTTGAGGACGAGACCGCAGTTGGTGCACGTATCGATGAGAGCCGAGCGGCCGAGGCCGCACATCGGGCAGATGACCGCGAGCTCGTCGTGGCACGTCCCGCAGCGGAGGGTCCCCGACGGATAGACCAGCCCGTCGCGGCGGCAGTGGGGGAGCCCGACCGGGAAGACCGGGTCGCCGCCCGGGCCGATCTCGGCGACGCGCGGGCCCTCCTCGAAGGCGACCCTCGTCCGCGGCTTGGCGACCTGGTAGGCGCCGGTCCCGAGCACCAGCCCGGTCAGGAACGGCATGACCAGTCCGAGCAGGACGATGACCGGCAGCAGGCTGATCAGGAAGCCCCAGTCCGGGGTGACGAAGAGCGCCGTCACCTGCAGGATCTGCGTCCAGATCTGGTTCAGGTACTCGACGAGGTTCACGGCGGCATCCTACCAGTCCCGCTTCCTTTGGGCGCCTTGCGCGGGTTGCCCTTCTTGGTCGTCGCGCCCCGGCCCGGAGCCCAGCCGCGACGGTCGGTCCCGTCGTCGTCGGAATCCATCGCGGCGACACCGGCGGCGGCCTTCGACGGACGCGGCGGCCGCGGGTTGCCGACCGACGGCGAGGCAAGCCGGCCGCTGCCGAGCCGGCCGAGGAGCCACGCCGATCCGGCCGTCCGCGCCCCGCGCAGACGGGTTCCGTGACGCAGGTCGCGGTCGTCGGTGACGACGAGGAGGGTGGCCGTCCCTTCGGCGCCCTCGAGCACGCGGACGTCCTCGACGATCGTCAGGATCACGCTGTCGGCGGTCCGGGCGCCGCTGTAGCGGACGACCAGGCCGGTCGCGATCCGCTCGTTGCGCAGGCCGCGCTCGGCCGGGCCGTCGAACACGAGCTCGATCGCGACCCGCGCCGGGATCGCCCCGCGGAGCCGGCCGATCAGCGCGGCCGGCGGAGCCGCTCCCGTGCCGCCAGCGGCCTTCGAGATGGCGTGGAGCAGGTTGTTCCCGTCGATCAGGAGCCGCTGGGTCGCGGCGAGCGGGTCGCGGTCGGGCTGCGGCATCGACGCAATCGTACGCGCCGGGAAGCGCGCGGCTACGATCGGCCGATGGGACTGCTGCTGCTCGTCGACCTCGATGGCGTCGTCTACCGCGGCACGGATCCCGTCCCGGGCGTGGCGGCGGTCCTGGCCGATCGCGCGGCCCGTGGCGACGACGTGGTGTACGTGACCAACAACTCGATGCACTACCGCGCCGACTACCAGACGCGCCTCGCGGCGATGGGCGCCCCCGTCTCGCCCGAGACCGTCGTCTCGTCCGCGCGCGCGACCGCGGCCTATCTTCGGGACCACGACCCGGAGATCCGGCGCGTGCTGGTCCTTGGCGGCGGCGGGCTCGAGCGGGAGCTGCGCGACGTGGGCTACGACGTCATCACCGCCGGCACCGCGGCGACCCGGATGAGCCAGGAGGGCATCGACGGCTTCGCGGCTGCCGGCCAGCCCGACGCGGTCGTGGTCGGGCTCGACCCGAACCTCACCTACGCCCGGCTGGTGGTGGCGAACGACAGCATCCGCGCCGGGGCGCACTTCATCGCCACCAACCGCGACCCCGTCTACCCGACCGAGCGCGGTCTGCGGCCCGGAGCTGGTTCCATCGTCCTCCTGCTCGAGGCGGCGACCGGTGTCGTGCCGGTGTCGATCGGAAAGCCCGCGCCGTTCCTGCTCGAGGCGGCGGCGCACGCGGTGGGTCGCGAAGCGGGCGAGGCGATCATGATCGGCGACGGGATCGCCACCGACCTGGCCGGAGCCCATGCGGTCGGCGCACGCTGCGTGTTCATGCTGACCGGGGTCACGACACGGGCCGAGGTGGAGGCACTCCCCGCCGACCAGCAGCCCGATGCGATCGCCGCCGACGCGGCCGAGCTGGCGGCGGCACTCGACCGGCTCGCCGACGGCTGAGCGTCGCGCGGGCGCGGTCGCCTCAACGTCGCGCGGCCGCCTCAGCCAGCCGCTTCAGTCGGCCGCCACGTCCGGGATCGCGGCGCCCCAGGCGTCGAACTCGGTGCGCAGCGGTTCGAGGTCGGCGTCGTCGGCGAAGGCCACGTCGAGCGCGCGTCGGTCCATCGCCCACAGCTCGGGGACGGTCAGGCCGATGGTCGTGACGGCCTTCAGATACTCCTCGGACAGGGTGATGTCCGACACCGTCGTGTCGTCGGTGTTGAGGGTGACCGACACGCCGACCCGGTCGAGCCGGGCGAGCGGATGGTCCGCCACCGACGGGACGATTCCGGCCTGCCAGTTCGAGGTCGGGCACAGGTCGAGTGTCACGCGACGGGCGATCAGCTCGGCGCACAGGTCGGGATCATCGGCCGCGCCGGGGCCGTGCGCGATCCGCTCGGGCTCGACCTCGAGGGCGCGCCGGACCTGCGCCGCGCCGCCCCACTCGCCGGCATGGATGGTGATGCGCAGGCCGCCCTCGCGCGCGGCTGCGAATGCTGCGGCATGGATCGGTCGGATCGGGGAACGCCTCCTCGGGGCCGGCCAGATCCCAGCCGACGAGGCCCTGGTCGCGGAACCGCGCCGCGGTCTCCGCCAGAGCCCAGGTTCGCCTCGGGCTCGTGCGAGCGCAGCGCCGTCGCGATGAGCCGGACGGTCGTCCCGGTCCGGTGGGCCGCGTCCTGCGCGCCGCGGCAGACGGCCGCGATCCCGTCCGCCAGCGACAGCCCGCCCGACACGTGAAGAAGCGGTCCCCAGCGGATCTCGACGTAGCGGACGCCGTCGGCGGCCTTCGTCTCGACCAGCTCCCCGGTGATCCGCTCGAGGGCCTCGGCTGTCCTGCATCAGCGCGATCGGCAGGTCGAATGCCCGGAGCAGCTCGGCCTGCGACGCGCACGGCATCGGCGCGATCAGCGCCGCCGACATGCCCGCCCAATCGCGCGGCGCCTCGATCCCGCGCGTCTGCGCCAGCTCGATGGCGGTGTCGACGCGGAGCGAGCCATCGAGGTGGAGATGAAGCTCGGCCTTGGGCATCGCCTCGATCAGGCGGCGGAGGGGTGCGCCGTCGAGCGGCGTCGTCGCAGGGTCTTCCATGCTGTCGATGCTACAATTCCGGCGCGATGTCCACCATCCTGGTCACCGGCGCGAGCGGTTTCGTCGGCAGTCACACCGTTCCGACGCTGCTCGCTGCGGGCCATCGGGTCGTCGCGCTGTGCAGGACGCCGACCTCGGGCGAGGTCGTCGTCGGCCGGCTGTCGGTCGCCCAGCGCGCGAATGTCGACGTTCGGATCGGGGACCTGACGCGTCCAGCCACGCTCGGTCCGGCGCTGGCGGGCGTCGACGGCGTGGTCCACCTGGTCGCCCTGCCTCGCGATCTCAACGGCGGCGCCGACCTCCGTCTCGTCAATACCGAAGGGACCCGCGCGATCGTCGCGGCGATGAAGTCGGCCGGGGTCCGACGGCTCGTCCACATGGGCGCGATGGGCGTCACCGACGACCCGGTCCTCCACTACGCGAGCTCCAAGGCGAAGGCCGAGGCGCTCGTCAGCGCGTCCGATCTCGCCTGGACGATCCTCAAGCCGTCGCTCCAGTTCGGCGAGGGCGACGGGTTCTTCAACATCGTCGCCGGCCTGGTCCGGCTCTCGCCGGGCATCGTCCCCGTCCCGGGCGACGGTTCCGCCCGCTTCCAGCCGATCCACGTGGACGACGTGGCGACGGTCGTCGTCCGCGCCGTGGCCGACCCCACGACCGTCGGCGGCGTCTTCGACCTGGGCGGTCCGCGCTACTGGACGTATCGCGAGATCACCCGCGAAGTGGTCCGCGCGCTCGGCAAGCGGCGGGCGATCGTCCCGATGCCGCTGCCGCTGATCCGGCTCGTGGCGGGGTCGGCCGAGCGCCTGCGCATCCCGTTCCCGGTCGCCACCGACCAGCTCCGCCAGCTGCGGCTCGACAACATCGGCCCGCTCGACCTGATCCCGACCCGGTTCGGGTTCGAGCCCCGCGCGATGGAGGGCCGGCTCGGGTACCTCAGGGCGAGACCGCGCGACCAGGTCGTCCAGCCCGCATGACCGCTCGAACCCGGAGCGTCAGGTGAGCCGTCTCCGCACGCTCGCGGGCGCTCTCATCTGGCTGGCGGTCATCGTCGTCATCGCGTTCGGTGCCGCCGGGATCGTGGCCGGCATGGATCATCCGCCCGGATCGGACGGACGGCCCGACGTGACCGCGGCCGGCGACGCCGAGGTCACCCCGATGCTCGACGCGGCGAACGGCGACCTGTCCGCCCTGGCCGACCAGGTCGAGGCGCTCGGGACGCAGGCGCGCGGCGCGCTGGCGGCCCTCAACAGCTCCGACCCGACGACCGGCGAGGCGGCCATCGCCGATGGCGACAAGCTGGTCGCGGACGTCACGGCGCGGACCGCGGCATTGCGTCGTGAGCTCGCGGCCGTGCCCTACGTCGGCACGCCGACGGCCGGACTGGAAGTGTCGGACGCCGTCGTCCAACGTCACGACCGCCTCGTGGCCGCGCTCGATGCCACCCAGGGCCTCGACTTCGCCTGGGCTCGCCTGACCATCGGGGCCGTGGCGGCGACGAAGATGAGCGAATTGCTGGCGGCGCATGACAGCCTCGTCGCCAAAGCCGCCGACAGCGGGGTCCACGCAAAGTACGCGGCAGCGCTCAAGCTGCTCGACCAGGCGAAGGCTCAGCTGGCGGCCGCGAAGGGGATCCGGGACCAGCTGGTCCAGACGGTCGACGTCTCCGTCCTTGACGAATGGATCAGCCGCAACGCGACCTACGACACCGCGCTCGGCAACCTGTACAAGGAGATCTCCAAGGTCAAGGGCAGGGTCACCGCCGCCACCCGCGCCGCGGTCAAGGCCGAGGCAGCGGCGCGCGCCAGGCTCCCACCGGACACCCGTGGCCTCGTGGTCATCATGGCCGACATCGGTCAGGGCGGGATGAACGGGGCCGTCATCACGATCGAGGAGGCCAAGGGAAAGCTCAGCGACGCGCTCGACGCCGACGCGGCGCCGTCCTCCGGGTCGCCGTCCGACTCGCCCGGTCCGGCCGCCACGCCCGGCGCGACAGACAGCCCGCAGCCGTCCAGCGCGCCCTGAACGCGGCCCGGTGGCTACACTGAGCCACTGACCCCAGCCCCGCCGAGCGAGCCCGTGACGCCGCTCGGAGGCTCTCTTCCGGAGGGATGAAGACCCGTGCAGCTTCGCGTCGCCACCGACCAGCCGTGGGACGTTCCCGCGGACGTCCTCGTCGTCCCCATCGCCGCCAAGCCGGCCTTCGACGGCCCGCTCGGCGAGCTCGATCGACGGGCCGGCGGCGAGATCCAGGCGCTCGTCACGTTCGGCGAGCTGACCGGCAAGCGCTACGCGAGTGCGCTCGCGGCCGGCGGCGACACCGCGAGCGGGCGGCTCCTGGCGGTCGGCCTCGGCGATGCGGCCACGCTCGATCGGGAGATCGTGCTACGCGTCGCGGCGTCGGCCGAGCGGCGTCTCGGCGGTCGCACCGTCCATCGCCTCGCCATCTGGCTGACACCGCTGGCCGATGCGCTCGGCGGTGACGCGAGCGCCGCCGCGGAGCTGGTCGCGCGCGGCGTCATCGAGGGGTCGTACGACCCGCGGACGATCTACCGCGACGAGGTCGACACCACCCCGCCGGTGCTCGATGAGCTGATCATCGTCGCGCCGGGCGCGGATGCGGCCGCACTGACCAAGGCGGCCGAACGCGGGCTCATCATCGCGGACGGGGCGAACCTTGCCCGCACCCTGGCGAACCGGGCGTCGAACGACGTCAGCCCGATGGTCCTCGCCGATGAGGCTCGCGCCATCGCCGAGCGTCATGGACTGTGGATCGACGTCATCGGGCCCGAGCAGGCCACCGAGATGGGCATGGGGATGTTCATGGCCGTCGGCCGTGGCAGCGACAACCCGCCCCAGATGATCGTCATGCGCTCGGGCGGGGAGGGGGAGCACGACACGCTCGATCGCCACCTGGCCATCGTCGGCAAGGGCGTCTGCTTCGACTCGGGCGGCATCAGCATCAAGCCGGCCGCCCGGATGGAAGAGATGAAGATGGACAAGACCGGTGCCTGCACCGTGATCGCGGCCATCGCCACCGTCGCGCAGCTGGCGCCCGGGACGCCGCTGCTGGCCGTCGCCCCCGCGGTCGAGAACATGCCCGGCCCGCACTCGACCCGGCCCGGCGACATCGTCAAGGCGCTCAACGGCAAGATGGTCGACATCATCAACACCGACGCCGAGGGCCGCCTCATCCTGGGCGACGCGATGACCTACGCCGAGCGTCTCGGGGCGACCCACGTCGTCGACGTGGCGACGCTCACGGGCGCCGTCTCGCGTGCGCTCGGCCACCTGATCACCGGCGCCTTCGGGCGCCCACAGGACTTCTACGACCAGGTGGTCGCGGCCGGCGAGCGGGCCGGAGAGCGCTACTGGCAGCTGCCGCTCATCGACGATTACGTCCCCGACATGGATAGCTGGTACGGCGACCTGACGAACTCGGGCTCGGCCGAGGGGTCGCTGGTCAAGAGCGGGCTCTTCCTGCGGGAGTTCGTGACCGTCCCGTGGGTCCACCTCGACATCGCGGGGACCGCCTACTTCCGCAAGGCCCTGCCGTTCGCCCCGCGGGGTGCGACCGGAGCCTCGCACGCGACGCTTGTCGAGCTCGCGCTCGCGGGCGCTCGGGCCGGCTGACCGGCCCGCCGGCCCACCACCACCACGCCGCCTGCCCTTGGAGCCGCTGTCCGTCCTGCTCGGTGCCGGCGGCTTCGTCCTCGGCCTGGCCGCGGACCGGCTGGCGACCCGCTGGCCCGAGCACGACGAGGAGCACCCGCCTGGCCGCGCGGTCGACTGGCGGACCGCCACCGTCGCGCTGGTCGGGGCGGTCGCGTTCGGCCTGCTGCCGATCCGGTTCAGCTCGGACCCGGTCGCGTTCGCGATCTTCGGGGCGTGGTTCGTGACCCTCGTCATCGGACTGGCGACGGACCTCGACCAGCGGCTGCTACCGGACGTCCTCACTCTGCCGGTCATCCCGGTCGCCCTGGTCTACGCGCTGACCGGCATGAACCCGCTGGTCGGCAACCAGATCGTCCTGGCGATCGTGGCGGCGGTGGCCATCCCGGCCCTGCTGTACCTGCCGTCGATCCCGTTCGGCGCGGGCGCCTTCGGCCTGGGCGACGTGAAGCTGCTCATCGGCGTCGGGTTGCTGGTCGGCGGGAGTCGCGCGCTCGGCTCGGTGTTCGTCGCGCTGCTGCTCGCCGGCGTCATCCTCGTCGCGCTGCTGGCGACGCATCGGATCGGTCGGCGGACGTACATCCCGTTCGGACCGTTCTTCATCATCGGCGCGCTGTGGGCGGTGCTGATCCGCGCCTGAGGAGAGGCAGCGAACGACGGGACTATCGGGCCATGCTTGCAACGGGTGTAGCCAGAGTAGGTTTTTTGGGTATCATCCCCGTGAACGCTTCATACGCGTCGCGACGTGGCGGAGGCCCCATCCTCATCACGCCGCTGCCATCGGGGCATCGGGCGGTCATGCGAAACCGTTCGGTGTGGCGACCAAGGGAGTCTGCTCGCACGATGACATCGCCTTCGTGAAGCTCCGGCACGCCGATCGCGCGGTCCGTCCGTCCCCAGGCGGATGGGAGTCGACCCCCCGACCGGCATCGAGGCAACGGCGCTTCAGCCGGCGCCTTGGGACCCTCCTCCTTCTTCTACCGCTTGTCGTAGGCGTGCTCGGCGCGCCCACTGCCCCGTCGGGCGTGCGTGCCGACGAGCTGTCGGACGCCAAGGCACGCGCCGCGCAGCTCAAGAAGGACATCGCGGCCCAGAAGGCGCAGGTCGACCAGATCAACGCTCTCCAGTCCGACCTGTCGTCGGCGATCAAGAACACGACCGTCCAGCTCAGGGGCATCGGCGCCGACCTGACCACGGTCAAGAAGAACATCAATGCCATGCAGGGCAAGATCAACGTGATCAAGGCCGATTACGCCGATCTCGTGTCCCAGGTCCAGGGCCTCGACGCCACGCTCACGGTCGTGGCGGCGCGCGAGGAGGCCAAGCGCGGCCAGCTCGCCGACCGCCAGGCACTCCTCGCCGAGCGGATGCGCAGCGCCTACGACACCGACCGGACCTCCCTGCTCGAGTCGTTCCTGTCGGGTGGGACCTTCACCGACCTGCTGTCCGAGATGAGCGACTACATCGACGTCGGCGAGCAGGACAAGGCGCTGGCCGATCAGATCAGCCTGGACCAGGAGACGCTGGCCGCGCTCCACCAGACGACCCAGGACACGCGCGCCCGGGTCGACGACCTGCGGCTGCAGACGGCGGCCCAGAAGCGTGCGCTCGACAAGAGCCTGGCCGCGCTCAACGTCGCCAAGGCCCAGCTCAAGGCGCTCGAGAAGCGCGTCGCCGCGTCGCTCGCGCAGCAGAAGAGGGACTTCGCGACACTCGAGCGGAACAAGGCGGCGGCCAAGGCGGCGCTGGCCAAGGCGGCGGCCGCGAAGAAGAGGCTGCAGTCCCAGATCGCTTCGCTGATCGCCAAGCAGATGCAGAGCGGCAGCATCCCGTCGGCCTACAACGGGACGCTCCAGTGGCCGATGCCGGGTGACGTCACGCAGCCGTTCGGGTGCACCGGGTTCTCGTGGGAGCCTCCCTACGGGTCGTGCGCGCACTTCCACCAGGGCATCGACATCGTGGCCCCGTACGGGACGCCGATCCACGCGTCCGGTGACGGGGAGGTCGTCTACATCGGCTGGAACTACGCCGACGGCGCCGATCCCGCCTGGATCGTCATCATCGCCCACAGCCAGGGCATGCAGACCTGGTATGCCCACATGTCGCCGCAGTATCCGGGCGGGATCCACGCCGGGAGCCACGTCCACGCGGGCCAGGTCATCGGTTACGAGGGGGAGACCGGGCACGCCACGGGCCCGCATCTCCACTGGGCCGTGATGCTCAACGGGAACTTCGTGAACCCGAGGCTGTTCCTCTAGCGAGCGAGGAGCGGAACCGGCAACGCGGCCCTGCCGTGGCCGAGCCGCGCGTTCACCGTCCGTTCATCGACCGGGTCATGAGTGCGTGCTAGCATCGACCTCGTGAAGCGGACGATGGCGGTCATCCTCGCGGGCGGCGAAGGAGAGCGTCTCTCGATCCTGTCCCAGGAGCGGGCCAAGCCGGCGGTGCCGTTCGGCGGCAAGTACCGGATCATCGACTTCACGCTGTCCAACTGCGTCAACTCGGACATCGACGACGTCGTCGTGCTGACCCAGTACAACCCGCGGTCGCTCAACGACCACATCGGGCTCGGCCGGCCGTGGGACCTCGACCGCAACCGCGGGCGGCGTCAAGCTCCTCCAGCCGTACATCGAGCGCGGCAAGCTGGCCGAGTGGTATCGCGGCACGGCCGACGCGGTCCTGCGCAACATCGACGTCCTCGAGCACGACCCGGCCGACATCGTCCTCGTGCTCGCCGGCGACCACATCTACAAGATGGACTACGCACCGTTCGTGGCCGCCCATCGCCGCCACCGAGCCGACGTGACCATCGCGGTCAGGCGCGTGCCACTGGCCGAGGCGTCGCGGATGGGCATCCTCGCGCTCGACGAGAACGACCGCGTCGTCGAGTGGCAGGAGAAGCCGAAGCAGCCCAAGAGCGACCTCGCCTCGATGGGCGTCTACGTCTTCTCGAAGAAGACGCTCCGGCGTTGGCTGTCCGAGGACCGGGTCGACTTCGGGGCGCACGTCATCCCGGCCATGCTCGAGGCCGGCGCCCGGGTGTTCGGCTACCGCTACAGCGGCTACTGGCAGGACGTCGGCACGATCCAGTCGTTCTGGGAAGCCAACATGCGGCTGCTCGACGACGATCCCGACCTCGACCTGTACGACCCCGACTGGGTCATCCACACACGGTCCGAGGAGCGAGCGCCGGCCAAGGTCGGCCCGACCGCGCAGGTCCACCGCAGCCTGATCAGCCACGGCTGCGTGATCGCCGGGACCGTCGTCAACTCCGTGCTGTCGCCGGGCGTCCGCGTCGACGTCGGGGCGGTCGTGCGCGACTCGATCGTCATGTTCGACTCGGTCATCCGCTCCGGCGCCGTCGTCGATCGGGCCATCCTCGACAAGGAGGTCGTCATCGGCCAGGGTGCGATCGTCGGGGAGGGTCCGTACGACGACCGGCCGAACAAGCAGGAGCCGGGGCGGCTCAACACCGGGATCACGGTCGTCGGCAAGCGTGCCGTCGTGCCGCGCGGGGCCCGCATCGGACGCAACGTCAAGATCGCCGCGGATGTCCGCTCGTCGGACTTCTCGGGGCGCGTCGTCCGCAGCGGCGAGTCGGTCGAGCCCAAACGCTCGACGCGTGCGTCCCGCGCCCGACCGGTCGTTGCAGCCGCGGCAACGCCGCCAACCGAGCGCCCACTGGTGGCCGCGGTCGTCGGTGGATCCGGCAGCCGCGGCAAGCGCACCGTGACGGACGCCTGACCGCCCGAGAGGAACGCCCGACGGTCGCCTCGGGCGACTTCGGCTAGACTCCCCGGGCCATGTCATCCGCCGAGAGGCGGCCCCCTCCCGTGCGTCCGGCCGATGTCGAAGGCTGGTTTGCGGAGCTGGGCCTGAGCCCGACCGACCGAGCCGACCGCGACGGGATCGCCAGCTGGGACCTTGTCCTCGATGGACGTCGCAGGTTCGATCTGCGGATGACGGTCATCCTCGATCCGGCGTTCGCGATCATCTGCTGGGCGCAATACGCGCCGCCGATCAGCGACATGTTCCGCAAGTCCTACCGCAAGCTGCTGCGCTGGAACGACGAGTTCCCGTTCGCCAAGTTCTCGGTCGCGGAGGACGAGCGGCCGCTCCTGGCGGTCGAGCTGCCCATCGCCGACGCGTCGGCCGACTCCCTGGGTCTGGCCATCGCCCGCATCCTGGGCATCGCCGACCGGCTGCTCGACGAATCGGGCGACTGGCTGTGGCATGGCGGACCGATGCCCGACCCGGGTGACCGGACCTCAGGCAACCGGGCCTTTCTCGATCGCTACACGGCACGCCTCCCGGAGCTCCTGGAGCCATGACCCGACGTCTTGCCGGGCTGCTGCTGGCGTTCGTTGCCGCTGCCGGCCTGCTGGCCGGCCCGGCCGGCGTCGCCGAGGTTCGCGCGGCCGCCCCCGACCTGACGATCGTCAGCGATGCCCGCTACGACGTGCAGCCGGCGGCCCACCGCGTCCACGTGACGCTGGACATGGTCCTGACCAACCACCTGCGCGACACCTCGACCAAGCGGTTCTACTTCGACCGCGCGTTCATCTCGGTCCTGCCCGACACGTCGGCGTTCAAGCTCACCTGGTCGGGTTCCGGCACGCCGAAGGCCACGGTGTCGAAGAAGAGCGCGACCTACACGGTGGTCCAGCTCGACCTCGCGGCCAAGCTGTTCAGCGGCAAGTCGGCCAGCTACCGGCTGGCGTTCGACCTGGTCGATCCGGGCGGGGACGCGTCGCGTGACGTCAGGATCGGCACGTCGCTGGCGTCGTTCCCGGTCTGGGCCTTCGCCACCGACGCGACGCCCGGCAGCACGGTCACGGTCGCCTTTCCGGCCGGGTACCAGGTCGAGGTCGAGTCGGGCGACATCCCGGCGCCGACCACCGGTGCCGATGGGGTCGTGACGCTTCGGACCGGCAAGCTCACGACGCCCCTGACGTTCTTCGCCTACCTGGTCGCCGACCGTGCCGGGTCATACTCCGACCGGAGCGTGTCGGCGACGGTCGGTTCCCAGCCGGTCGGGCTGACCATCCGGTCGTGGGCCGACGATCCCGCCTGGTCGAAGCGCGTCGGCGACCTGATGACTCGCGGGCTGCCGGCGATCGAGACCCAGGTCGGGCTGGACTGGCCGCGCGCCGGCGGCCTGACGGTTCGCGAGTCGGTCAGTCGGACGACGGGCGGCTACGCCGGACTGTTCGACCCGAGCCAGGGCACCATCGACGTCGCCTACTACGCCGACGACTTCGTCGTCCTCCACGAGTCGGCGCACGCCTGGTTCAACGGGTCCCTGCTGGCCGATCGGTGGGCCGATGAGGGCTTCGCCTCGTATTACGGCCTCCAGGCCGCCAAGGCGCTCGGGATCAAGGCGGCGGCCGATCCCCTGACCCCGGAGCTCAAGGCGGCCCGCATCCCGCTCAACGCGTGGGGGGCGATCGGCCGCGAGGACGAAACGACCGAGGACTACGCCTACGCCGCGACGGTCGTGCTCGCGCAGGCGATCGCGGACCGGGCGGGTCCGCAGGCGCTCAAGGAGGTGTGGGCGGACGCGGCTGCGCAGGTCGGCGCGTACCAACCGCCGCCGGTCGGGGCTGGGGCGGCGACGACCGCTGCTTCGGCCGCGCCCGAGAAGGTGTCCGGCCCGCCCGACTGGCGCGGCCTGCTCGACCTGCTCGAGGAGCATTCCACGAGCTCGTTCGATGACCTCTGGCGGACGTGGGTCGCGCGCGACACCGACCTGCCGTTGCTCGACGACAGGGCGGCCGCCCGCGCCGATTACGACGCGGTCGTCGCCGAGGCCGGCGACTGGCAGCTCCCGCGTGCCGTTCGCGACGCGATGCGCGCCTGGCAATTCGGCCAGGCCACCGACCTGCTCACCGACGCCAAGGCCGTCCTTGCGCAGCGCACGGCGATCGCGACCCAGGCAGCGGCCGCCGGGCTGACGGTCCCGTCGACGCTCCAGACGGCGTTCGGCGCGAATGACGGGTTCGCGAGCGCGACCGCCGAGGCGAGCGCCGAGCTCGAAGCCATCGCCCACTATCGCGACGCTCTCGCCTCACGGCCTGTCGGCACGGACACGATCCAGGAGATCGGGGTGTGGGGCACGGCCCCAGATTCCGATCTTGCTCGCGCCCGAGCCCTCTTCGCGAGCGGCGACCTCGCCGGCTCGGTGACGGCGTCCGCTGCGGCCGCCTCGGCCTGGGGCGATGCCGAGACGGTCGGGCAGACGCGACTCATCGGTGTGGGGGCCGCTGGGCTCGGAACTCTGGTCGTGCTGGGGCTACTCGGCTACTGGCTGATCGTGCGCCGCCGTCGGCGCGCACCGCTTGCCGTCGCGCCCGATGCGTACGCTACACTCGCCGCCACCCCGGACCCGGTCGGTCCGGCCGAACCGGCCAAGCCGCTCGAGGCACCGGGGGTGCCAGAAGCGGTCGACGAGGGGTCTGGCTCGGGAGGCGAAGGACCGGACTGATGGGGCTCACGCGCTCGCGACCGTCGCACGAGATCCTGTCGGGCGACTCGGCCGATGTCTACTTCGCGCGTGCCGAGAGCATCCTCGCGTCCGAGGGCCGCGATCCGCTCGTCACGATGGAGGTCTTCGCGCGCCAGGCCGGGATCCTGTGCGGGATCGACGAGGCGCGCAACCTGCTTGGTCACGTGCTCGCCAGCGCCGACGCAGGTGAGACGCGGCTCGAGTCGCTCAACGACGGCGACGCCATCGAGCCCAAGGAGATCGTCCTGCGGATCCGCGCCCGATACCGGAGGTTCGGGCTGTACGAGACGGCCTTCCTCGGGATGCTCGCCCAATCGACCGGCTGGGCGACGGCAGCGCGCGCCTGCGTCGAGGTCGCGGCGCCCGATCCGGTCATCAGCTTCGGGGCACGGCACATCCACCCCGACATCACCGACGTCCTCGACTACGCAGCCATCGTCGGCGGTTGCGTCGGGGCCTCGACACCCGCGGGAGCGCGGCTGGCCGGTCTGGCGCCGACCGGGACCATGCCGCACTCGTTGGTCCTCATCTTCGGCGACACGGTGGACGCGGCCCTCGCGTTCGACCGGCACGTGGCGCCGGACGTCCCCCGCATCGTGCTCGTCGACACGTTCAAGGACGAGGCCGAGGAGGCGCTTCGGGTCGCCCACGCGCTCGGCGACCGACTGTACGGCGTGCGCCTCGACACGCCCGCGGAACGTGGCCGCGTGACCGCCGACCTCGTGCACGAGGTGCGCGCGCGACTGGACCAGGCCGGCTTCCAGCACGTCAAGATCACCGTCTCCGGTGGCCTGAACCCAGAGCGGATCGCGTACTTCAAGGAGGCGGGCGCGCCGGTCGACTCGTTCGCGGTCGGGTCCTTCATCAGCGGTGCCACGCCGATCGACTTCACCGGCGACATCAAGGAGATCGACGGTCGGCCGATCGCCAAGCGCGGCCGGATCCCCGGCCTGACCGATTCACCCCGGCTCGCGGCGGTGGACCTGGCGCCCTACCGCGAGGGATAGGCCCCGTCCTCGTCGCCCATGCCGTGGCGTCCGGAACCGCTCCGTGCCACCATCGGCGCATGCAGTCCTCGCGATCCGACGACGCCGCCGACGACGACCGGGAGTCCGAGACCGCGTACGACCTCCTCCAGCGCGGGCAGGAGCTGCTCGACCGGCGCCATCACGCCCAGGCCGCGATCGTCCTCGAGCGGGCCGACCGGCTCGAGCCGCGCAAGGGCTCGATCATCGAGGCGCTCGGGCGCGCCTATTTCAACTCGGGCCAGGCGGAGCGGGCACGTGAGACGTTCGAGCGATTGCTCGAGGTCGATCCGTCATCGCACTACGGCCATTTCGCGCTGGGCCAGAGCCTGAAGCGCCTCGGTCGCCGCGCGGAGGCTCGCACGCACCTCCGCCTGGCGGTCGCGCTCAGCCCGGGAACCGCCCTGTACCAGGACGCCCTGGCGCGACTCGGCTGAGGCGCCACGGCGCCGCCCGCCCTAGTCGTCGCGCAGCCCGGCCAGCCAGAGCAGCGCAACGAGCGTCTTGCCGTCGCGCATCTCGCCGCGCTCGGCGGCCGCGACCGCGTCGCGCCAGGGCAGCCGCTCGACCAACAGCCGCTCGTCCTCGTCGGGTGTCAGGCGATCGCCGTCGGCCGGTCGCAGGTCCGTGGCCAGATACAGGTGCATGAGCTCGGACGCGAAGCCGGGTGCCGTGTAGAACCGGGCGATCTTCCGCCACGACCCGGCGCGCATCCCTGTCTCCTCCTCGAGCTCGCGCGGCGCCGCCTCGTCCGGGTCCTCGATCGAGCCGTCGTCGGCGACGTCGAGCGTCCCGGCCGGTATCTCGAGCAGGAGCTCACCGACCGCCACCCGATACTGCCGGACGAGCAGCACCTGGTCCTCGTCGTCGATGGCGAGGATCGCGACCGCGCCCGGGTGGCCTGCGATCTCGCGCGTCGCGCGCGAGCCGTCGGCGCGTTCGATGGTGTCGATGCGGAAGGTCAGGTACCGCCCCTTATGCAGCACCTCCGAGTCGACGACGCGCTCGACGAGATCGGCCCCGGAGGATCCCTCCGGGGCCGTCGTGTCGTCGAGGGACGGATCGCCGTTCAGGCGGCGACCGCCAGGATGTCGGGCGCCAGCGTCAGGCCGCTCTCGCCGTCGAACAGGTGAAGCTTGTCGAGGGGGAGGACCAACGTGAGGATGTCGCCCGGTCGCACGTTGTGCGAGGAGTCGACGATCGCCACCACGTCCTGGTCGGCGGCGTTGAGATGGAGCAGCTCCTCGTTGCCGAGATACTCGACCACCTCGGCTCGGGCCTGGAACGACGCGACACCCACACCGGCTTCGCCGATCTCGAGGTGCTCGGGCCGGAAGCCCGCTACGAGCGTCTTGCCCGCCTTGGGCGTCGCCGCCTCGCGATAGCGGACGGGGATCGGGATCGACCAGTCGGCCGGTCCGACCAGCCGGGCGTCTTCGCCGGTGCCTTCCATGTGGACCTCGACGAAGTTCATCGACGGGCTGCCGATGAAGCCTGCCACGAACCGGTTGACGGGCGTGTCGTACAGGACCTGCGGCGAGCCCACCTGCTGGAGCAAGCCCTCGTTCATGACCGCGATCCGCGTGCCCATCGTCATCGCCTCGACCTGGTCGTGGGTGACGTAGACGATCGTCGTCTGGAGGCGCTGGTGGATCCGCGCGATCTCGGCACGGGTCTGGACGCGCAGCTTGGCGTCGAGGTTGGAGAGCGGCTCGTCCATCAGGAACACGGCCGGCTCGCGGACGATCGCCCGGCCGAGCGCGACGCGCTGGCGCTGGCCACCGGACAGCTCCTTCGGCTTGCGCTCCAGCAGCTTGTCGAGCTGGATGGTCGCTGCGGTCTCCTTGACGCGCCGGTCGATCTCGGCCTTGGGGACCTTGCGCAGCTTGAGCCCGAAGGCCAGGTTGTCCCGGACGGTCATGTGCGGGTAGAGCGCGTAGCTCTGGAAGACCATCGCGATGTCGCGATCCTTGGGCGGGACGTCGTTGACGACCCGATCGCCGATCCTCAGCGTGCCGCTACTGATCTCCTCGAGTCCGGCGATCATCCGCAGGCTGGTCGTCTTGCCACAGCCCGATGGTCCGACCAGGATCATGAACTCGCCGTCACCGATCTCGAGATTGAGATCCTTCACGGCGTGGAACTCGCCGTACATCTTGTTGACGTTCTCGAACGTCACAGTCGCCATGGCGAACCTCCGCTCCCAGCGGTCCTTCGCGGGCCCATGCATCCAGTCGCCGAAGCGAAACGTGGACGGGCCCCGTACGAGGGCTGCTCAGGGTGTGGCCATCGTAGGTGCGTGGCGGGCGCCACGCAAGGACTTGCCGTGATCGCGCGTTCGCTCGATCCGTCCGTCACGATCGGGCGGGAGGCAGGCGGGTCAGGTCGAGCCGACGCAGGCGTTCCGGGTCGAACAGCACGTCGATCTCGAGGATCCTATGGTGCAGGACCGTGAAGCCCATCACGGAGAAGGGCTCGCCGTTCTCGTCGCGAGACACGATGCCGGCAGATCCATTGACCAGCGCATGCTGCACATCGAAGCCGGTCAGACGGAGCGTGATCGTGAGGGCCGATCGCGCCACCATCTCGGCCCCGCGGATCTCCCGGGTGGCTCCCAGCCAGCGCGCGCCGCCGTCCGCCCGCAGGACGACGTCCGGGTCGAGGACCGCGAGCAAGCCTTCGAAGTCGCCAGTGCGGACGGCGGTGATGAACGCGTCAACGGCCGTTCGCTGGGCGCGCAGGTCGCGATCGGCGTGGGTGACTCCTCGCACGCGACGACGGGCCCGGCTCGCCAGCTGCCTGGTCGCGGCCGGAGTACGGCCGAGGATGGGCGCGATCTGCTCGAACGGCACGGCAAACACGTCGTGCAGGACGAACGCCACTCGCTCGGCGGGAGCGAGCGTCTCGAGCATCACGAGTAGCGCCATGCCGACCGAGTCGCCGACAAGGACCTCGTGCTCGGGATCCATCCCGTCAGGGCCGTCGATGATCGGCTCGGGGACACGTCCGGGTGGGTAGTCCTCGTGGCGCGCTTTCCGGGCGCGGAGCAAGTTCAGGCAGACCCGCGCGACGACCGTCGTCAACCACGCTCCGAGGTTCTCGATGCCGCTCTCGTCCGTCTGGCTGATCCGGAGCCAGGCTTCCTGGAGAGCGTCGTCGGCTTCCGAGGGCGAGCCGAGCATCCGAAATGCGATCCCGCGCAGCCGCGGGCGGTCGGCCTCGAACCGTTCGGCGAGCACCTCCTGCTGATCCACTCGGTCACGTTCCTTCGTTCGGGGGTGTCACTTGAGTGACCCGCCAACGCGGGACTGTGTGACCGAAGGAGAGTACCGATGGACAAGCCGATCCTCGTCACCGGGGGCACCGGCACCCTGGGCCGGCTCGTCGTCGCCCGTCTCCGGGAGGCGGGACGGGACGTCCGCGTGCTCAGCCGGCATGGGGGCGCGGCCACGGCCGACGCGGCCGTCGAGTTCGTGACGGCCGACGCGGCCGTCGAGTTCGTGACGGGCGACCTGGCCACGGGCGCCGGGGTCGAGGCCGCGGTCGACGGCATCGAGGTCGTCGTGCACTGCGCCGGCGGCCGCGTCGGCGACGACGACACACACGCGAACCTGGTCGGCGCAGCCTCGCGGGCCGGGGCGCGGCATCTTGTCTACATCTCCGTCGTCGGCGCCGACCGGATCCCGGTCCAAAGCCGGATCGACCGCGCGATGTTCGGCTATTTCGCGTCGAAGCTGGCCGCGGAGCAGGTCGTGACCAGCTCGGGGATCCCATGGACGACGCTCCGCGCGACCCAGTTCCAGCAGTCGTTCCTGACCGTCGCACGTGGGATGGCGAAGCTGCCCGTGATCCCAGTTCCGAGCGGCCTCCAATTCCAGCCGATCGATGCCCGCGAGGTCGCAACGCGGCTCGCCGGGCTCGCCCTCGATGGACCGGCGGGCCTCGTCCCCGAGATCGGCGGGCCGCAGGTGCTTGGCATGGGCGAGCTCATCCGTCTCTACCTTCAGGCCACCCACCAGCGTCGACTGCTGATGCCGGTCCCGACGATGGGCGGGGCCGCCGCCGCGGTCCGAGCGGGCGCGAACCTGACCCCCGACCGCGTTGCGGGCCGGACGACGTGGGAGGACTTCGTTGCCGAGCGGGTAGGCCCGGCGGGCCAGGTCAGCCCCGGCCCGGCATAGCCCTGGGGAGAGGGGAGTTGGGGTGGCCTACGGGGCTCGAACCCGTAACCTTCGGAGCCACAATCCGATGCTCTGCCATTGAGCTAAGGCCACCGCGGTGCTCGTGCGTGGCGGACCCGCGCCTCGTGGCGGGACGAGCGACGGGAGTATAGCGGCTCGCCCAACGGGCAGCGCCCGATCGCTCCGCTGACCGGCGCCCCGCGACCCCGGACCCATCCAGACCGCACCGGGCCCGCCACCGCCGCACCGGACCCGTCCGGACCCGCCGGTACCTGGGAGCCAACCATGCCCGGACCTTCGCGCCGCGGACATCCACCGCTTCCCACCCTACGGTCACCAGGACACCACGACACCCCCGGACAGCCCCGGAGTACGCAGCACGCATGTCCCTGGTCGACCGCTCCCTGCCCCGCCGCCTGTCGAGCCCGAGCCGCTGGGTCGGCCTCTCGCCGTCGCGCCGGCTGGTGTTCGCGGTCGCCCTGTTGTTCGTGGTCACCTCGCTGGCCACGTTCGCCGCGCCGAGCCGGATCTTCGCCTGGGCCCCCGACTCGTTCAGCTCTTCGTCCGAAGCCGAGCTCGTGACCCTCACCAATCGCGCCCGCGCGAACGCCGGCCTCCGCTCCCTCAAGGTCGACTCGACGCTGACATCGGTCGCCCGGTGGCGCAGCGAGGACATGATCACGCGCGATTACTTCAGCCACACGATCCCGGGTTACGGCAAGGTCTGGGACAAGCTCGCGGCGATCCACTACTGCTACACGGTCGGTGGCGAGAACATCGGCTGGAACAACTATCCCGATGATCTCGCCACGGCCGCGATCCAGACGGCGTTCATGGGCTCGCCCGACCACAAGGCGAACATCCTGGGCAAGGCCTGGGACGTCATCGGCATCGGCGCCTACAAGGGCACGGACGGCCGGAAGATGTGGACGGTCCTGTTCGCCGACAAGTGCGGGTCGACGACCACGAAGCCCACCCCAGAGCCCACTCCCAGGCCGACACCGAGACCGACACCGAGACCGACGGCGCACCCCACGGCTCGACCGGCTCCGCGCCCGACGCCACGACCGACTCCCACGCCCCGCGCGACCATCCGAGTGGCCGCCACGAGCGCGCCGACGCCCAAGCCGACCCCGCAGCCGACGCCGTCATCGACCCTCGCGTCGACCGGTCCGGTGGCGCCGAACGACGGCATCGTCGGGACCGTCGACCCGGGCCAGCCATCCAACGACTCCTCGACCGTCCCGACCCCGACACCGATCCCGAGCGCAACCCCGTCCGGCGGCATCGGCTCGACCGACGGCTCCGTCGGCATGCGCGTGGTCGATCCCGGCACGACCGAGGGACTTCTCGACGCCATCGTCGGCGGAGTCGCCGGCTTCTTCTTCGGAGGCTGATCCATGGCCATCGCGATCCGTTCACCACACTCCCGACCTCACCACGAGGTCGACCCCGTCGCACCGAGCCCGGCACCGGGCGAGACCCCGACCAGGCGCGACGTCCTGCCGCCGATCCTCGAGGCGCGCGATCTGACCAAGACGTACCCGCTCGGCTCGACGGTCGTCGAGGCGCTGCGCGGCGTGTCGCTGTCGATCGAGCCCGGCGAGTTCGTGGCCCTGATGGGTCCGTCGGGGTCGGGCAAGTCCACCCTGCTCCAGGTGCTCGGCGGCCTCGATCGCCCGACGTCGGGCGAAGTCACGTTCGAGGGCCAGTCGATCGCCCAGCTGTCGGACGACGACGCGACCAGGTTGCGGCGAGACCGGACCGGCTTCGTCTTCCAGTCGTTCAACCTGATCCCGCTGCTCGACGTCACGGAGAACGTGGCGCTGCCATTCATCATCGCCGGCGGCGACTCGGACCGCGGTGAGATCCGCGACCGGATCCGCGACGTCATCGCGCTGGTCGACCTGACCGGCAAGGAGAAGCACAAGCCCGACCAGCTGTCGGCCGGCGAGCAGCAGCGGGTCGCCATCGCGCGGGCCCTGGTCACGCGGCCAGCGCTCCTGTTCGCCGACGAGCCGACCGGCAACCTCGACTACACGACCGGCACCGAGATCCTCGACTCGCTCTGGCGGTCGTGCGTCGAGCGCGGCCAGACCGTCGTCCTCGTCACCCACGACTCGAAGGCGGCGGCGTATGCCGACCGTGTCCTCGTCGTCGGGGACGGCCGGATCCGCGACACGATCGAGCTCGGCCGCCGCGACAGCCACGACGCCACGCCGCTCATCGCGCGGCTGGCCGACCTCGGGCTGTAGGGCTCAACCGATGTCGCTGACGACCCTCGCCTTCCGCAGCCTGCGCGCCCGTCCCGCCCGGGTCGGGTTGAGCATCCTCGGGGTCGCTCTCGGCGTCGCGGTCCTGTTCGCAGGGCTGGCCACGAACGCCGGGGTCGACACCTCGGTCAACACGACTGTCCGCGACCTGGTCGGCCGTGCCGACCTGCGGGTGGCGGCCTTCAGCGAGACCGGGTTGTCAGCCGGGACGGCGGCGGCGATCGCCGGAACGCCCGGAGTCGCGGTCGCGGCACCCGCCCTCGAGCGCCGCACGTACCTCGAGCCGGCGCTGTCGGCCACGGCCGCGCTGCCTCCGCCGGTGACGGTCCTCGGGATCGATCCGGCGCTCGACGGCCGCCTGCACGACCAGGCCTTGGTCGCCGGGTCCGCCCTCACCGATCCGACCGAGCACAGCGCCCTCATCACTGAGCGGCTGGCGGCCGAGGATGGGCTGGCGCTCGGATCATCGATCAGCATGCAGGGAGCCGGCGACCAGGTCACCTATCGGGTCGTCGGGATCGTGGCCGGCGACGGACCGCTGACCGGGGCACTCGGGCGAACGGTCATCGTGCCACTGGCGACCGCCCAGGCCGTGTTCGGGACGACGGGCGTCAGCCGGGTCGACATCGGGCTCGCGCCCGGCGCGGATCCAGCCGTCGTCACGTCAGCCCTCGAGGCGCGTCTCGTCAGCGAACCGTACGTGCTGTCGTCGCCGCAGGACCTGGCCGCCGCTTTGCGCGCCTCCACCACGGACTTCCAGGCGACGACCGCCCTGATCGCCGCGGTCGCCTTGTTTGCCGGCGCGTTCCTGATCTTCAACACGCTGTCGATGACCGTCACCGAGCGGATCCGCGAGGTCGGGCTGCTGCGCGCCGCCGGGGCGCGTCGGGGCCAGGTGATGTCGTTCATGCTCACCCAGGCACTCGCCATCGGGGTCGTCGGCTCGCTGGCCGGGCTCGCCATCGGGGCGCTCCTGGCCGTCGTCATGGTCGCGTTCGTCGGGACCATCGGCTCCGTTGCCCTCGACCGACCGACGTTCCCGCCCGACGCGATCGCGATCGCGTTCGCGGTCGGCGTCGCAGTGACCCTGGCGGCCGCGCTCGAACCCGCGCGTCGCGCCAGCCGGATCCAGCCGGTCGAGGCACTCAAGGCGCGGCTCGACCGGGCCGATGCCCGGACCGCCCGGCTGCGTTGGCTCACGGTCGTCTTCGCGGTCGTCGCTGCTCGTCGGTCTGCTGGTTCTGCCGCGCCCGGTCGGCGACGCGGGGGTCATCGAGGCCCTGCTGGTCTACGGGGCCCTGCTGGTCGGTACCCTGCTGATCCCATTCCTGCTGCCTGCCATGGCCCGGATCGCCGGGGCGCCGTTCGCGCTGCTGCTCCGCTTCGAGGCGCGCATCGCCCGCAGCTCGGTCGTACGCGACCGGAGCCGGACCGCGCTGACGCTCGGCGGGCTGACGATCGGGCTGGCGATGATCGTCGCGCTCGGCGGCGTCGGGCAGAACGCACGTGCCGCCGCCGCGGGCTGGATCGCCGACGTCGTGCCGGGCGGGCTGGTCGTGACGTCGATCCGGCCGATCGCCGCCGATGAAGGCGTCCCCGAACAGATCCGGAGCGATGTCCCCGGGATCGAGCGGGTGAGCCCGATCGCCACCTTCGACGTCGCGCTGACCGGCGTCCGGACCGATGCCGCGGCCGTCGTCGGCGCCGACATGCTGGCCGACGGCCGGCTTACGTTCGTCGCCGGCGACCGGGCGACCGCGCTGGCCGCCCTCGACGCGGGCGGTGCGACGATCCTGCCGGCCGCCCTTGCCGACAGGCTCGGGTTGACGGTCGGCAAGACCATCGCCGTCCCGGCGAACGACGGCGGCCAGCTCGACCTGAC
This sequence comes from uncultured Chloroflexia bacterium, assembly GCA_963797685.1. GTDB lineage: Bacteria > Chloroflexota > Limnocylindria > Limnocylindrales > CSP1-4 > SPCO01. Next base: position 350,996 of record CAWCQK010000004.1, read on the forward strand.
CGTCGCGGGCATCGTCGAGCGATCCATCCCGGGCAAGACCGGCGAGGCGATGCTCGTCGGTTGGAACGACGCGACGACCCACCTGGGCGTCGTCGGTGCCGACCTCTTCGCGGTCCGTTTCGCGCCCGACGCCCCGGCCTCTGCCCACGACGCGCTGCAGACGTCGGCGAACGAGCTGGCGCTCGAGGTCGTCCCGCTCGACCGGATCGAGGGCGCGATCAGCGACGCGCTGGGCCGGATCTTCGGACTGTTCGACGCTCTCGCGGCGGTGGCCGTCGTGATCGCCGCGCTCGGCATCGTCAACACGCTGACCATGAACGTCATCGAGCGCGTGCGCGAGATCGGCATCCTGCGCGCGGCCGGGATGACTCGCCGCCAGGTGTGGCGGTCGGTCGTCGTCGAAGCCGGTGTGCTCGGGCTCGCCGGGGCCATCCTCGGCATCGTCCTGGGTCTCGTGGTCGGCGCCCTCATGGTGGTCGTGACCGGCGGACGACCCGACGTGGCCGCCGGGATCCCGTGGTCGATCGTCGGGCTGGCCCTCGTCATCGGCGTCACGGTCGCCATGCTCGCCGCGGCCTATCCGGCCCGGATCGCCAGCCGGCTGTCCATCGTGAGGGCCGTCCAGTACGAGTGACGCGATGCTAGACTCGGGTCGTCGGTCGCCATCCGCGTGACCCCTGATCCGGAGTCCAGATGACCATCGCCATACCGAGGCTCGACCGCTCGACTGCCGCGGATCGGGGCCTCACCATCGCCGATTTCCTCGTCCCCATCCGACTCGGCGAACGGCTCAACGCCCGGGCTCGCGACGTTGCCCTCGTCTTCGCCGGCGCACTGTTCATCTTCCTCACCTCGAAGGTCGTGATCCCGGTCGCGGGGTCGCCCGTCCCGATCACCGGCCAGACATTCGGCGTCCTGATGGTCGGCGGCGCGCTCGGCCTGCGGCGGGGCGCCGTCGGCGTCGCGCTCTACGTCCTGCTCGGCGTCGTCGGGCTGCCGTTCTTCGCCGAGGGCAAGGGCGGCCTCACCGTCATCTGGGGCGCGACCGGCGGCTACCTGATCGGGTTCATCCTGGCCGGTGCCGTGGTCGGCCGGCTCGCTGAGCTCGGCTGGGACAGGAAGATCGGCGGTGCGCTCGGGGCGATGGTGGTCGGCAGCGCGATGATCTACGCGGTCGGGCTGCCGTGGCTGAAGGTCGTGACCGGCCTGACTGTCGAGGAGACGATCGCCCAGGGTCTGACGCCCTTCCTGATCGGCGACGCCATCAAGATCATCCTCGCCGCCGTCCTGTTCCCGGCCGCCTGGTGGGTCGTGGGGCGGCGTCCGGACGACCGCTAGGGTCGGACGGGGAGCTCAGACCGGGGACTCGACCCGTGCCGGCGGCGCCTTGGCCCCTTCGGCCGCGAGGCCGGCGCTGAGGCTCCGATACGAGTCCCGGAGCAGCCGGGCGACCTCGGGCCAGTAGAGAGTGCCGGCCCCGGTGGGTCCGTCCGGATCGTCGGTCGCGCCCCGGTCACGGACCTCGGCCGCGATCCCGCGCAGCCGCCCCGCCTCGGCCACCCGATCTCGGGGCACGTCATACAGGCTTGCGTACAGATCGGTGATCGCGTCACCGGCCGCGACGCCGGCGGCCAGTCCGATCTCGCGCCGGACGACCCACCAGCGAAGCTCGTTCCGGGCGACCGCCTCGACATCGACGTGGTCCGGAAGCCTGAGCGCCCGATAGCCCCGGCCGATGTCGAGGCGCATAGCGGTCGTAGTCGCCGGTCGCGCGTGCGAAGCCGACCGCGGCGCGGGTCAGGAGCAGGCTCGCCCACAGCGCGCGCGGCCAGGACACGTGCGCCTGCTCGTGGATCGCCTGCACGAGCAGGCCGAACAGGCGCGCCGGCTGGCGGCGGTAGTAGGCCTTCCACATCCTCGTCTCGAGGCGGGCGAGCCGGTCGGGGTCGAAGTCCTTGCCCCACGCGGTCCCGGTGCCCATCGGCGGCGTCCCTCCAGCGTGTCCGATATCGTGCTCCGATGGATACGCGAGTGCCGGGCGCCCGGATGAGCGGCCTGGACGTCGGAGCGGATCCGGCGTTGCCTGGTCGGGCCGCCCCGCCCGATGCCGGGTTGTACGGCCCGGCATCGGAGGCGTGGCGGCTCAACCGCGAGGCGATGCTCCTGCTCGGAGCCGGACCCCGGGCACTGCTCCTCCAGATCGCACACCCGGCGGTCGCGGCGGGTGTCGCCGACCACTCCGACTTTCGCGCGGACCCGTGGCGGCGCCTCGCCGGCACGCTCCGAAGCTACCTCACGATCGTCTACGGGACGACCGCGACCGCCCGCGGCGAGATCCGGCGGCTCAACGCGCTCCATCGCGGCATCACCGGACCCGGCTACGCGGCACGCGACCCGGAGCTCTCGCTGTGGGTCCACGCCACCCTGATCGACTCGACGGTCGCCGTCGCCGACGCCTGGCTCGAGCCGATCGGGCGCGACCGGCGCGCGGCGTTCTATGCCGAGACCCGGCCCATCGGCCGGGCGTTCGGCGTGCCCGACGCGTTGCTGCCGGCGGACCTCGAGGCATTCGATGCATACGTGGCGGGGATGCTCGCGCCGTCGGGTCCCGTCCGCGTGTCGGCGGTCGCGCGCGAGCTGGCGGAGGCCGTGCTGCGACCGCCACTCGGGCCGATCATCCCGTTCCTGGCCGGCGTCCCGCCCGAGGCATACGCATGGACGCTGTGGCCGTCGGTCGGGCTGCTGCCGGCGTCGGTGCGTGACGAGTACGGGTTGCCCTGGGGTCCACGCGAGCGGCTCGTGTCGGCATGGCTGGTCGCGGGCTGGCGGGCATGGCGCCCCCTGCTACCCGCGTCCTTTCGCCAGATGCCCAAGGCACTCGCGGCGGACCGCCGCGTGGCCGGCGGCTCCCCCGACCCGGCCGCGTAGACTGCCGTCCGTGACCTCAGAGCACTCCACACTCTCCGATCCCACAGCCACGGACCGTCTTGCGGCCGCGATCTCCGCCCGCCTCCCCGGCATCAGGCTGCTCACCGACCCCCTCGATCGTGAGAGCCACCGATACGACGAGACCGCCTACAACAAGGCGGGCCTGCCCGGGGCGATCGTCTTTCCGACGACCACCGACCAGGTCGCCGAGCTCGTCAGGATCGCCGCCGAGCTGCGCATCCCCGTCGTCCCGCGCGGCTCTGGGACCGGGCTATCCGGGGGCGCGTCCGGTATCGAGGGCTGCCTGACGCTCGTCTTCACGGGCATGGACCGGATCCTCGAGATCGACCGCGAGAACCTCGTTGCGGTCGTCCAGCCGGGCGTCATCAACGCCCATCTCAAGGCCGCCGTCGCGGCCGAGGGGCTGTTCTACCCGCCCGATCCGGCCAGCTACGAGCTGTGCTCGATCGGCGGCAACCTGGGCACGAATGCCGGCGGCCTGTGCTGCGTCAAGTACGGCCAGACGCGCGACTCCGTCCTTGCCCTCGAGGTCGTCATGGCCGACGGGACGGTCATCCGTACCGGCGGCAAGAACATCAAGGACGTCGCCGGATACTCATTGACGCACCTGTTCGTGGGAAGCCAGGGCACCCTCGCGATCACCACCGAGGCCACGCTCCGCCTCCGTCCGGCGCCGCCGCCACGCTCGACGATGCTGGCGTTCTTCCCGACCCTCGACGGGGCCGGCGACGCGGTGGCCGGGATCGCCGCCGCAGGGCTGTCACCGGTCACCCTCGAGCTCCTGGACAGGTTCACCATCGCCGCCGTCGACGACATGAACAACCTCGGTCTCGACCGGACCGCCGCCGCGATGCTGATGATCGAATCCGACCTCCCCGGCGTCGCCGCCACCGATGAGCTCGAACGCGCGGAGGCCGCCTGCCGGGTCGCGGGCGCGACCGACGTCATCCGCGCGGCCGACGCCCAGGAGGCCGACTGGCTCCGCCAGGCGCGCCGGGCCGCCCACTACGCGCTCGAACGCCTCGGCGAGGTCCGCATGGAAGACATCGGCGTGCCGCGCTCGCGCGTGCCGGACATGCTCCGCGAGATCGAGCGCATCGCTGCGCGGCATCAGGTCCGGATCGGGACGTTCGGTCATGCCGGCGACGGCAATCTTCACCCGGACCTCGTGTTCGACCGCGGCGACCCCACCGCCGAGGCCAAGACGGAGGCCGTCAAGAAGGACCTCTACCGCGCGGCGCTCGACCTTGGGGGCACGGTGACCGCGGAGCACGGCATCGGCAGCGCCCGCCGCGACTGGCTCGAGATCCAGAAGGGCGCCGACGCCGTGCGCGTGATGCGCGCGATCAAGACCGCGCTCGACCCGCTCGGCACCCTGAACCCGGGCCGCGTCGTCTAGCCTCGCTCGCCCTGCGGAGTCCACCACACCGGACCGCCGCACAGCCCGATTCATCCGAAGCTCCGGATCCGACGCATACCCGGCGTATCGCTCGACGGACCTCGCGACCCCGTCGGTCGTTCCGCCCATCCGGGTCGGCCGGTCTCCGCGGGGACCGGCACGCTCGTCAGCCCCAAGGTCCAGGAGAGGATCGCAATGAAACGTCCATTCAAGATCACCGCGTTCGGGGCGGCACTCGTCGTGCTGACCGTCGGCGCGGCACCCCTGCTGTCGAGCGCGGCCGACCACATCGACGCCTCGGCATTCGGCAGCCTCGGGACATCCGGCGGACCGTTCGCCCCGACCTCGGTCCACGGGGAACGCGACATCAACGATGTCTTCGCGTTCCAGGGAGCCGACGCATCGCACACCGTCCTGGCGATGACGACCAATCCGGCCATCAACGCTTTCGGCGGCAAGTTCGGCGCGAACGTCCGCTACATCATCAATGTCGACCAGAACGGCGACGCCATCCAGGACCTCGCCTACGTCGTCCGCTTTGACGACGGCGCGCCGGGTCACCAGAAGTACACGGTCACGCGCTATACCGGCGCGAATGCCGTGTCGCTCAGCCACGGCAACGTGCGCGGTTCGGGTTCGACGGCCGGCAACGGCATGTCGACGCTGAAGGGCGACGGCAGGGTCTTCGCCGGTGTCCGGTCCGACCCGTTCTTCTTCGACCTCACCGGCTTCGTCGGGACACTGTTCCATATCGGGACCGATGCGCTCGGTGACAACCCCACCGACTTCTTCAGTGGCCTCAACGCCAACGCGATCGTGATCGAGGTCCCCGACGATCAGCTCGGCGGGAAGATCGGCGTCTGGGGCGTCACGACCTGGTGGAACGGGACCACGTGGATGCCCGGCGACCAGATGGGACGCCCGGCGATCAACACCGTCTTCAACAACAAGCTCGTCGACCCGAACTCGGCGACGACCAAGAACCTGTTCAACGCCACGCCTCCGTCCAAGCAGCGGACCGCCGACGGCGGCCAGTTCCGGACCAACATCATCACCACGCTGACCCACATCAACGCGGTGCTGGGGACCGGACACGCCGACTACACGACGGCCCAGGCGCAGGGGCTGGCCGATTTCCTCCTGCCGGACATCCTGACCTACGACACCTCGACGAAGGCCGGGAGCCTGAACGGGCGCGCGCTGTCCGATGACGTCATCGACATCGAGCTCGGTATCACGACCAACGGTGCGGTCACATCGGACGGGGTGGGCGCGCACAGCGACTACCTCAGCTCCTTCCCGTACCTCGGCGACCCACATCCCTAGCCTCCTCGGAGGGGCGGCCCGACGGGTCGCCCCTCCGATCCACAGACACAAGGGGCGTACCAGATGAGCACCGCGATCACCCCGCTCCCGGGCCGCAAGGGCGTTCCTCGCCCGCGCGTCCTGGGCATCCTCCTCGCAGCCGTGATCGTCGTGGCGGTCACCTATGTATCGACAGGGGCACGTCAGGCGGCGCCGACGACAGCCGTGCCGCCCGCCCACCTGACCGATCCCACGACCATCGACCCCGTCGGCGGGGCCGCGGGCCTGATCGCGGCGTCGACTGCCCAGATCGACCAGGGCATCAAGGTGTGGTCGGGGAACCTCGCCAAGGAACCCCGCGACTTCTTCTCGGCCACGACGCTCGCCTCGCTCTACTACTCGCGAGGACGGCTGAGCGGCGACCTGGCCGACGAGCAGAAGGCACTCCAGTTCGCCCAGACGGCCGTGGCCGCCGCCCCGACCGAACCTGGCGGCCGAGCGATGGAGGCCGCGATCCTCTACTACCTCCATGACTTTGCCGGCGCGCAGACGAAGGCCGCCGCCCTCTACAAGGACGATCCGACCCAGCTTGGCGCGCTGGCGACCACGGCCGACGCTACGCTCGAGCTCGGCGACATCGCCGGCGCTCGCGCCGACTACGACAAGCTCGGGAGCCTCGCCTCGGGCATGGCAGTGGACGTCCGCCTGGCCCGGCTCGCGTACGTGACCGGCGGGGCCGACGATGCCCTGGCTCTTGCCCAGAAGGCCCGCGACGAGGCGATCAAGGACGTCGCGACCGGTGGCTCGGACGACCTCGGCTTCTACGACTACGCGGTCGGCGAGTACGCACGGACGGCCGGTGACGCGACCACGGCCGGTGCCGCGTTCCAGGCGGCGCTCGCCGTTCGCTCGACCGACCTCGGCTCGCTCGTCGGGCTCGCCCGCATCGACGCGTACCAGGGCGACACGGCGGCCGCGATCGCTGCTTTGCGGACGGCGGCGGCCATCGCGCCCCAGCCGGAGACGGTCGGGTTGCTCGGTGACCTCCTTGCCGCCACCGGCGACGCGACAGGCGCCGCCACGCAGTTCGCGACCGTCCGGTTCATCGAAAAGCTCGGCGAGATCCAGAGCACGGTCTACGACCGCGTCATCCTCCGCTTCGAGCTCGACCACGGCGGTGCCTCCGACGCCATCCTGGCGAAGGCGCAGGCCTCGCTGAACGCTCGACCCGACTACACCGGCTACGACACGGTCGCCTGGGCGCTGTATCGCCTCGGACGCTACGACGAGGCCGCCGCTCAGATGGCGTCGGCGATGGCGAATGGCTCGGCCGACGCTCGGCTGCTCTTCCACAAGGGCGCCATCGAGGTCGGGCAGGGCAACGCGGCCGCCGGTCGCGCGGACCTGCAGCGTGCCCTGGCCCTCGGACCGGCGCTCGATCCGAACGAGCGGGTGGAGGCGGAGCACCTGCTCGGGCAGTAGCGGGGGTTGACTGCCAGGAACGGCCCGGGTTTCGTGCCCGGGCCGTTTCGATCGTCGTCGTTGACAGAGGCAGGTCCTGCCCGGATGATGGGCCGGCCATGGATGCACATCTGTTCAGTACATCTGTACATTGAGCGATCTCGACCAGCTGGTGCGCGCCAGCCGGCTGTACTACGAGCTCGGTGAGACGCAGAACGCGATCGCGAGCCACCTGGGCGTGACCCGGCCGCAGGTGTCGCGGCTCCTCAAGCGGGCGCGCGCCGAGGGCATCGTCGAGATCAGGATCGTGGACCGCACCGCCGTGGACAGCCCGGCGGCCGCGACGCTCCAGCAGCGTTTCGGACTCGATGCCGTCCACCTGGCCCCGACCATCGTCGGTCCCGAGGACCTGACTCGGAGGATGGTCGGCCGTCTTGCGGCCGAGGTGTTTCGCGGCGCGATCCGCGATGGCGCGACGGTCGGGATCGGGGATGGCGCGTCGGTGTCGTCGGTGGCTGCGGCGCTCGAGGAGGCCGCCACGCCGGTCGCGGTCACGGTCGTGCCGCTGTGCGGTGGCTATTGGTCGACTGGCCCGGAGCGCGAGCCATATCGGCGCGTCGCGGAGGCGCTCGGCGGGCAGGCACGCGGGCTCATGTCGCCCGGGCTCGTGGATGACGCGACCACGCAACGGGCGCTCGTCGCGCACGCCGGCGTGCAGTCGATCATCCGCCTGTGGGAGCGGCTGGACGTCGCCCTGTTCGGCATCGGCGGTCCCGCCTGGAGCGCGGCTCGGGTGGGGGACAAGGTCGAGAGGGACCTCGAGGCATCGGGCGCGGTCGGCGAGGTGCTGGTCGCCCCGTTCGACGTCGACGGGCACTTCGTCTGCCCGGCCCTGCGCAAGCGGGTCGTCGCCTTCGACGCTCGCCGGCTCGGCCGGCTCCCGGTCTCGATCGGTGTTGCGTCGGGCGAAAGCAAGGTCCGGCCGATGCTCGGGGCCCTTCGTGCCGGCGTGGTCCGCACGCTGGTGACCGACGTCACGTCCGCCGAGGCAGTCGTCGCGATGGATACCGCCCGATGAGCACCCGTCAGCCCGCCTTCCTCGGTCTGGACCTGGGCACGACCGAGATCAAGGCCGGGCTGGTCGGCATCGACGGTCGGCTCCTCGGCCTGGCCCGGAGCGGCTACCGGCTGGACGTGTCCGGCGGCCACGGCTGGGCGGAGCAGGATCCCGGGTCGTGGTGGTCGGCTGTCGTCGGCGCCGTCCGTGCGCTCCGCGCGTCCGATACCGGCGAGGTCGTCGCGATCGGCGTGGATGGTCACGGCCCGACTCTCGTCGCGGTCGACGGGCGCGGCGAGGCGACCCGCCCGGCGATCACCTTCCTGGACACACGTGCGGCGGCGGAGAGCGAGGTGCTCACCGCGGCGACCGGTGTCCGTGGCTGGTCGCTCGGTGGCCTGCCCGCCGCGTTGTGGGTCGAGCGACACGAGCCCGCCGTCGCCGCCGCGACCTGCTGGTACCTCTCGACCTGGGAATGGCTGGCGCTGCGGCTGAGCGGCGTCGCCGTGGCCTCGCTCGTTCCCGACGAGGTCGTCGCGGACCGCGCGCTGGTCGCGGCCGCCGGGCTCACCACCGACCGGTTGCCGCCCCCCGTCGCGATGGGGGAGGCGGTCGGGCGGCTGACCGCCGCGGCCGCCGACGCACTCGGGCTGCGACCGGGGACCCCGGTCGTCGGCGGCACCGTGGACGCCTTCGCGAGCTACATCGGCGCCGGGTTGCTCGATCCGGGCGATGCGTACGATCCGGGCGGGTCTGCCGGTGGCTTCGGCGTCTACTGGGACCGGCCGGTCGAGGTCGCCGGGGCGTTCGTGACCCCGGCGCCGCTGGCCGGACGGTTCAGCGTCGGCGCCGCGATGGCTTCCACGGGCCGGGCGCTCGACTGGTACCGCGACGCGATCCTCGGCGGGACGGTCACCACAGAGACCCTGCTGGCCGAGGCCGCCGCCACGCCGCCGGGTGCCGATGGCCTGGTCTTCCTGCCGTACCTCGCCGGAGAGCGCTCCCCGATCTGGGATCCCGACGCGCGTGGCGTCCTGGCCGGGCTGACCCTCGGACACGGCCGGGGACACGTCGCGCGCGCGATCGTCGAGGCGTCTGCGCTTGCCATCCGCCACGTTGCGACCCCGATGCTCGCGGCGGGCGTGCGGGTGACCGCCATGCGCGCCTGCGGTGGTCCGGCGCGGAGCGCGTTCTGGAACGCGGTCAAGGCGGACGTGACCGGTTTCCCGGTCCTCGTGCCCGATGTGCTCGAGACCGCAGTCCTCGGATCGGCGATCGTGGCAGCCGTCGGGACCGGCGCACAGGCCGATCTGCCCGCGGCGATCGCGGCGATGACCCGCGTCACTGAGCGCATCGAGCCGCGTCGCGAGCTGGTCCCCGTCTACGACCGGCTGTTCGCGGCCTATCGCGAGTTGTATCCGGCTACGGCGCCCGTCCTTCGGCCGCTCGGCGAGGTCCAGTCATGACCGCGACGGCGCGACCGGCGGCGGGGTGGGCGCGATCCAGCTCGATCGCCTGTCGTTCGCGTTCCCGACCCGGACCGGCCCGCCGCTGCCGGTCCTCGACGGCATCGACCTCACCATCCCGGACGGCGGGATCGTCGCGCTGATCGGCCCGAATGGCTGCGGCAAGTCCACGTTGCTGCGGGTCATCGCAGGGCTCCTGCAGCCAGCGGCCGGCGTCGCACTCCTCGATGGCGACCCGATCGAGGGCCCGGATCCGCGGATCGGGCTCGTCTTCCAGGAGCCTCGGCTGCTGCCGTGGCGCTCGGCTGCCGACAACATCACCTACCCGCTCGAGCTCGCCGGCTGGTCGCCCGAGAAGCGGTCTGCGCGGCTCGCGACGCTGACCGCTCTTGTCGGCCTCGATCCGGCGGTCACCGGCGCGCGCCCGGCCGAGCTGTCGGGCGGGACCAGCCAGCGGGTGGCGATCGCTCGCGCGCTCGCCCTCGAGCCCGCGGTCCTCCTCCTCGACGAGCCGTTCAGCGCGCTCGACGCGCTGACCCGGGAACGGTTCGATCTCGAGCTGTTGCGTCTCTGGGAGCGAGCCGCGACCACGATCGTCCTCGTCACCCATAGCATCCCGGAGGCGATCCTCATCGCCGATCGGGTGGTCGTCCTGTCGCCTCGCCCGGGCCGGGTCGTGGCCGACATCCGGGTCGACCTTGGGCGGCCGCGAACGATCGCCGATCTCGATGACGCGGCCATGTCGGGGACGGCACGCGAGATCCGGGCCTACCTCGGCGATCCCGACGCCCTCGATGCGCCCGACAGTGCGCGCAGCGCGGGGCTGACGGCCACCGGACCGGAGCTCGCCTCGTGACCCGCGCGGCCTGGCTCCCGGTCGTCGCCGCATTCGTCGTCTTCGTCGTCGTCTGGAAGCTGGTCGTGGTGCTGACCGGGCTGCCGGTATTCGTGCTTCCTGCACCAGAGACGGTCGGCGAGCGCTTCGTCTCGGCGTGGCTGGATGGCACTGTCTGGCCCCACTTCGAGACGACGATGGTCGAGATCGTGCTCGGCTTCTTCGTCGGGGCCGGGCTGGCGCTGGTCGTCGGCTACGGGCTCGCTCGGAGCGTGCTGTTCGAGCGCCTCGCGTCGCCGTACCTGGTCGCTGCCCAGGCGATCCCGATCCTCGTCCTCGCTCCGCTGTTCGTCGTGTGGTTCGGGTCCGGGCTGCTCAGCAAGGTCCTGATCTGCGCCCTGATCGTGTTCTTCCCGGTCGCCATCGCGACGATGGTCGGCATCCGCTCGGTCGACCCGCGGCTCATCGAGCTCGGACGGAGCCTTCGGGCGACTTCGCGCCAGATCCTCACCACGCTCGAGATCCCGGCGGCCCTGCCGAACATCTTCGGAGGCATGCGTGTCGGGGTCACCCTCGCGGTGGTCGGCGCGATCGTCGCCGAGTGGGCCGGCGCCAGCAAGGGCCTGGCCGTCCTCATCAACCTCGCCCGGGGGTCGCTGTTCGACATCCCGCTCATGTTCGCCACGCTCGTGACGATCGCCCTCGTCAGCATCGTCCTGTACCTGATGGTCGTCGTCGTCGAGCACCGGCTCGTCGGCGCCCGCTAGCCCTGCCCGCCTTGATCGGAGGTCTCCTCGTGTCCATGTCGCGTCTGCACCGCCAGCTCCCAGCTTCCGCCGCCATCGTCATCGCCTTGCTCGTGGCCGCATGCTCGGGCGGCGGTTCGACCGTGGCTCCGTCGACTTCGAGCGCGCCGGCAGCCTCGGCTTCGACCTCGGGCGGGCGCAGCTTCGCCGTCGAGCGCCGACGAGAGCATCGCGCCGACCAAGCTCGTCGTCGGGCTCGGCTACATCCCGAGCGTCCAGTTCGCCCAGTTCTATCTCGCGCAGCAACGGGGCTACTACTCGGATGCCGGGCTCGACGTCGAGTTCCAGAACAAGATCGACGAGAACCTGATCCCGCTCGTCGGCCAGGGCGCGATCGACATCGGGATCGGCGACGGCACGAGCGTCATCCCCGCGGCCAGCAACGGCATCCCGCTCGAATACGTCGCGACCATCTACGGCAAGTTCCCGAACATCGTCTTCGCCAAGGCGTCGTCGGGAATCAAGACCGCGGCCGATCTCAAGGGCAAGAAGATCGGGGTCCCGGGTCGCTACGGCTCCGGCTGGATCATGCTCCAGGCACTGCTGGCATCTGCGGGCCTGACGACTGACGACGTCCAGATCGTCGAATACCCGGACTTCACCCAGGAGATCGCGGTCGAGCAGGGCGCGGTGGACGCGGCGACCGGCTTCACCAACAACGAGCCGGTCCAGCTCCAGCTCCACGGCGGGACGCCGGTCGTCCTGACCATCGATGACATCACCCCGCTCCCCGGGCCAGGGCTGATCGCGTCGAGCAAGACCATCGATGCCAAGCACGACGCGATCTCGGGGTTCGTGGCGGCGACCCTCCACGCGATGGCCGACATCAAGGCGGACCCGACTGTCGGCCTGGACGCCGCGATCAAGGACGTCCCTGAGCTGGCGTCGGCGCGAGACGCCCAGGCGGCCATCCTGGCGGCCACCATCGCGACCTGGTCGGGGCCTGTCCAGGACGGTCGCGGCCTCGGCGCGATCGACCGCGACGGCTGGACGAGCTCGATCGCGTACCTGACCAAGCTCGGGCTGGTCAAGAACCCGGTCACGACCGATCAACTCGTGCGCGACGACCTTCTGCCGCCGGGCGGCTGAGGGACTCGGGCGGCCCGTGGCCTATGGCGGAAACCACCCAATTCGGGTAGGATTAGTGGCCCCGCCGCACCTCGCGTCGATGCCCCCGTTCGCGCAGGAGTCCGAGTGAACAGTCGCCCGCCGGTCAAGCCCTCGGCCACAGTCGAGCCGTTCAAGCACGTCATCGACGAATACAAGCATCAGGCGCAGACGATCACGTGCACCTGCGGCTGGCACGGTAGCTCGGCGACCCTCGATCGCGGCGGTTCCGAGTGGACGGCCCACCTCTTCGAGGTTCGCGGCAAAAAGCGCTAGTCGCGCCACGTGGGCGGCGCATCCGTGCGTTGCCCGGTCCGCCGGTCGATCACGCACCTTGGGTGCGCTCGCTCCCTTGCTCCCGGGCGCGTTCGGCTGCATCCACCCACGGAGCGCTCTCATTCCGCATCTGATCCGGGGCGCCGATCGCCGCGCCAGGTTCCGGGTGTTCCTGTGGGGCACACATTCTCGATATCTGAGCCTGATTGCCCGCGATTTCTTACAGATCGTGTCGGGATCCGGGAGTGACCACGCTCGAATAACTGTGAAGGGTTCCTGGGAGGAACGCGGCCGGGTCCAGGCGGCGCGGCGCCGAGGCGGCGCGGGCCGAGTAGCGCGGCGCCCTCGTGCTAGCCTCCGACGATGTCGGGCCGCGAGCTTCCTGAGCGACCGCCGTTCGCGCTTCGGGCGCGGCTGCTGACGCCGCTGGCGGCGGGCGGCACGAGCCACGAACCGGACGCGCTCATCGACATCGATGCCACGGGCCGGATCGCCTGGGTCGGACCCGCGGCGGCTGCGCCACGGGACGTGCTGGTCGCCGCGATCGATGTCCGGCCGTGGGTCCTGCTGCCGGGCATGGTCGACACCCACGCGCACCTGCCGCAGATGCCGAACGCCGGGATCGGCTTCGCCCTGGACCTGCTGACCTGGCTCGACCGCCTCACGTTCCCGACCGAGCGATCGTGGTCGGATCCGGCCGTCGCCGCACGTCTCGCCCCGGCGATCTTCAAGGCCTTCGCGGCCGCCGGCACCACCACCGTGCTTGCCTACGGCGTGGTCTACGAGGCTGCGATGGACGCGGCGTTCCAGGCTGCCAAGACGCATGGCATCCGGGCGATCCTCGGCAAGGTGATGATGGATCGCGTCACCTACGACCCGACCATCGATCCGACGACGATCCTCAAGCGGTCCCTTCGCGAGTCGCAGGACCTCATCGAGCGCTGGCACGGCTCCGACGATGGCCGCCTCGGCTACGCGGTGACACCCCGTTTCGCGATCTCGTGCAGCACCGAGATGCTCCGCGAATCGGCCGCGCTCGCCCAGTCGACCGGCACGTGGTGGCAGACCCACCTGGCCGAGGACCAGTTCGAGATCGCCGAGGTGCGCCGGCTCTTCCCGGACACCATCGATTACGTCGACGTCTACGACCGCGCCGGCGGGCTCGGGCCCAGGACGATCCTGGCTCACGCCATCCACCTCTCGGACCGGGAGCTCGACCGCCTCGTCGAGACCGGAACGCACGTCGCACACTGCGCGGCCTCGAACCTGTTCATCGGGGCCGGGGTGATGCCGCTCGGGCGGTACCGTCAGGCGAAGCTGTCGATCGGCCTCGGCTCGGACGTGTCCGGCGGCCCGGACGCCTCGATCTTCTCGGTCATGCGCGTCGCCGCCTACTCGCAGATGGCGCTCCGCGCGCTGGCCGACCATGACGCGGCGGTGCTCACGCCTCTCGAGTGGCTGCGGCTCGGGACGCTCGAGGGGGCGCGGACGCTCGGGCTCGACGACGTCATCGGGTCGCTCGAAACCGGCAAGGAGGCCGACCTCATCGTCGTCGACCCTGCGTACACGATGCCGCTCGCTGGACAGCCGCCCGATGACGACCCGTCCGACCTCGCCTCACGACTGATCTTCCGGGCGCATCCCGACATGGTGCGGGGCGCCTGGGTGCGCGGCCGCCGACTGGCCGGCCCTCGCGTCGCATGACGACCCCGGCCGACCTGCGGATCGTCGGCGGGACCGTCGTGGACGGCACGGGCGCGCCCGGCCGGCCGGGCACGGTCGAAGTCGTCGATGGACGGATCCGGCTCGTCGAGGGCAAGGGCGAGGAGGCGAGGGCGAGGCCGCCCATGCCGCGACGCCCGCCGGGCGGACGATCGACGCAACGGGCAAGGTCGTCGCGCCCGGGTTCATCGACCTGCACAGCCACGGCGGTTTGATGATCCTGGCCGACGGGCGGCACGAGCCAAAGGTGCGCCAGGGGGTCACGACCGAGCTCGTCGGCGTGGACGGCAACAGCTTCGCCCCGTTCGCGCGGCGCGAGGACCTCGAGGCATTCGTCGAGCTCGATTCGGGGCTCGATGGCCGCCCCGCGATCGACTACGACTGGCGCTCGGTCGACGATTTCCTGGTGCGCTTCGACGGCGCGGTCAGCCTGAATATCGCGACGCTCATCGGCAACTCGCAGCTCCGCATCGGCGCGCTCGGCTGGGACGACGTCCCCGCCGATGCTCGCGCGCTGGACACCATGCGCGCTCTCCTGCGTGACGGGATGGCCGAGGGCGCGTTCGGCATCAGCACAGGCCTCGACTACCCGCCCGGCTCCTTCGCCACCAGGGACGAGCTGGCGGCGCTCTCCGCCGAGGCCGGGCGTCATGGCGGCTTCTATCACACGCACGTCCGCTATCCGCTCGGCGACCACTATCTCGATCCGTTCCGTGAGGCGATCGATATCGGCCGGCGGGCCGGCGCGCCCGCACACATCACGCATTTCTACCATCGAGCCACCTATCCGGGCGGCCCGGAGCCGATGCTCGCCCTGGTCGATGACGCGCGTGCCGAGGGGCTCGACGTGACGTTCGACACGTATCCGTCCGAATGGGCGTCCACGCGCATGCTCATCCAGCTGCCGCAGTGGATCCAGGCCGGCGGACCGGGGCCCCTCAAGGAGCGTCTGGCGGACCGCGCGGCGCGTGATCGCGTCCGGGCCGAGTTCACCGCCCGTGGCGCCTCGTACGCAAGTGCCGCCGGCTGGGCCGACGTCCGCCTCGGTGCCTTCCGGCGGCCAGAGAACCTGCACTGGGAGAGCCAAACCGTGGCCGAGGTGATGGCCGAGACGGGCCACGACGCGCTCGACGTCATCTGCGACCTTTTGCTGGCCGAGGACCTCGGCATCAGCCAGGTGACGAGCGGCCCCGCCGCGGAGACGCTGCGGTCCTTCGTGGTCCATCCGGTCGGGATGGTCGGCACCGACAGCACGTTCCTCGGCGATAAGCCGAGCCCGCGGACCTATGGCAGCTTTCCGCGCATCCTCGGCCAGTTCGTGCGCGACGAGGCGTTGCTCAGCCTCGAGGAGGCGGTGCGCAAGATGACCTCGGCACCGGCGGCCCGCCTCGGACTGCGAGATAGGGGTGTCATCCGCGACGGCGCCGTGGCCGATCTCGTGGTCTTCGACCCGGCCACGGTCCGCTCGACCGCCACGTACGACGAGCCGCGCTCGTTCCCGATCGGCATCGAGCAAGTCATCGTGGCCGGCACGCTCGTCGTAGCCGACGGCGAGCACACTGGCGCCACGCCGGGCCGGGGCCTGCGACGGGGACGCGACTGACCGTGGTCAGGCGGGCGACGGCGACCCCTCGGTCCCGTGGATCGCTGGCTGCGTCGCGACGGGGATCCCGGTCACGATCCGCTCCTTCCGCCGCTGTTCCGCGGACATCCGCTCGTGGGCGCGCAGGACCGCCGCGGCGAGCTCCGAATCCGGCCCCGGACTCGCCCAGCCGATCGACAGCCGCATCGCGATCGCACCCGACTCGAGCCACATGTCGCACGCCTCGCGGACGCGCTCGATGTAGTTGATCGCCTCGACCTCTCCCGTCTCGGTCAGCATGATCCCGAATCGGGACGCATCGAGCCGTGCGAGGTGGTCGGCCGCCCGTGCGTTGCGGCTGAGGGCGTCGGCGAGCGCACGCAGGACCCGCTCGCCGGCCACGGCACCGAGAGTGGACGTGAGGCGGTCGAACCCGTCGAGCTCGATGATCACGATGGTCGCCGGGTGGTGGTAGCGGCTGACCCGGGCGTCCTCGTCGACCAGGATCCGGTTCCATTCGTGGAGGAGCAAGAGGCCGGTCTGCGGATCCCGACCTGAGGCCAGCTCGCTGGGCGTCAGTGCCACGGGCGTCGAGGCACCTGAAGGCAGCGGCTGGCGCGGGACGTCGTCATACGACGTGCCTGCGCTACGCCTCTTGCGCAACGCCCGGACGGCGGCCACCGTGATGAGGACCAGGTTCGCGGCGACGAGGAAGACGATCAGGATGAGGACGTTCTGGTTCATATCACTCGTTCTGTCGTGACGCTGCGGATGATCGGTGAAGGACGGATGAAGGCTCCGTGAGCCGCGGAGCATAGCGGTGCGACTCCCCGATGACCCGGTTTCCGGAGCCGATTGGTACCGGTTCTCGGTGCGGACTCGCACCGCCGAGGTCGGTCCGGGAGGATCGGATGGGGAGCGGTGCAGACGAGCCTCGGAGCGGCCGTCGGGCCGAAGATGGGCGTACGCCGGTGCTAGAGTCCGTGGGCATGGAGGACGGCCCTTGCCCGAGCTGACCACCCGCACCGAGCCGCCCGGCGCGGTCGTGATCGAACCCGGGACCAACGTGCCCGGCCGAGCCCGGGGAGCTCCCCCGCTCCGCCGCGAGGGGCCGGCCAAGCTGACAGGGGCCGCGAAGTACGCCGACGACCTCGTCTTTCCGGGCGCCTGGTATGGAGCGACGATCCGCTCGACCGATGCCCACGCCCGATTCACCTCGCTCGAGCTCGACCCCGGCTTCGACTGGTCCACGGTCGTGGTCGTCACCTCGGCCGACATCCCCGGCGACAACGTCGTCAGCTCGATCAAGGCCGATCAGCCGATCCTGGTCCCGGTCGGAGGCGAGATCCAGCATCACGCGGAGCCGCTCGCACTGATCGCCGCGCCGGACCGGGCGACGCTGCGGGCCGCGCGCCGCGCGACGACGATCGTCAGCGAGCCACTGCCGGCGGTCTTCGACCCGCTCGTGGCCGACACGTTCTTCGCGGCCTACGAGCTTGCCTCCGGCGATCCCGACGCGGCGTTCGCGGCCGCCGATTTCGTCCTCGAGGGTGAGTACCGGGTCGGTCACCAGGAGCAGCTGTACATCGAGAACAACGCGATGATCGCGGTCCCGTCGGCCGACGGCGGCGTCACCGTCCACGGCTCGCTCCAGTGCCCGTACTACATCCACACCGCGCTCAAGCGTGGCCTCGCCATCGATGACCGGCAGGCGCGCGTCGTCCAGGCGGAGACAGGCGGCGGGTTCGGTGGCAAGGAGGAGTACCCGTCGATGATCGCGCTGCACGCGGCCCTGCTGGCGGGTAAGGCCGGGCGTCCGGTGCGGATGATCTACGACCGTCACGAGGACCTGGCGGCCACGACCAAGCGCCACCCGGCGATCGTCCGGCACAGGACCGGCGTGACGCACGACGGCCGGCTCATCGCCCAGGACATCGAGGTGGTGATGGACGGCGGCGCGTACTGCACGCTCACGCCCGTGGTCCTGTCGCGGGGCGCGATCCACGCCGGCGGCCCGTATCGCTGCCCCAACGTTCGCATCCGTGCCCGCGCGGCACGCACGAACACGCCGCCCAACGGCGCGTTCCGCGGGTTCGGGGCGCCACAGACCGAGTTCGCCGCCGAGACCCACCTCAACCGGATCGCCGAGGCGCTGGGGATCGGCCCGCTCGACATCCGGCGACGGAACGTCTACGTCGTCGGCGACACGACCCCGACCGGCCAGGTCCTGCGCGGCAGCGTCGCCGGTGAGGAGGTCCTCGAGCGGGCAGCCGAGGCGAGCGAGTTCGAGCGCTTGCGCGCGCGCCACGATGTCGCTCGGAGGCGACGGGCGGGCGCCGGCATCGTGCCGGATTCGCCGCTCCGGACAGGGCACGACCGGCTGGCCAGCGGGATCGGGCTGGCGCTTGCCTGGCATGGGGCGGGCTTCACCGGATCGGGCGAGGTCCACCTCGCCTCGGTGGCGTCGGTCGAGCTGACCGCCGACGGCCGGATCGACATCCTGGTGGCCTCGACCGAGATGGGGCAGGGGACCAAGACGATCTTCCCCCAGCTCGTCGCGGAGGCTCTCGGCGTGCCGTACGAGGCGGTCGATATCGCACCCCAGGACACGGCCTTCGTCCCCGATTCGGGGCCGACCGTCGCGTCGCGCACGGCGATGGTCGTCGGCGGCTTGCTCATCCAGGCCTCCGGCCGCCTTCGACACGACGTCGAGCTCACGACCGGTGGGTCGTTCGCCGACACCTACCGCGCGTTCGCCCGGGAACACGGCGCTCTGCGCATGGACCAGAAGTTCGAGCCGTATCCCGGCGTCGGGTTCGACGACGAGACGTACCGCGGCGACGCGTACCCGGCGTTCGGCTGGGCGGCCTGCGTCGCGAGCGTCGAGGTCGACCTCGACACGGGCGAGGTCCGCGTCCGCGACGTCGTCGCGGCCGACGACGTCGGACGGGTCATCCACCCCGTCCTGGCCGAGGGGCAGGTCGAGGGCGGCACGCTCCAGGCGGTCGGCTACGCCACGATCGAGGAGATCAAGCTGCGCGACGGCCGGTACCTCAACGACCGGCTCGCCACGTACATCATCCCGACCTCGCTCGACGCGCCGCGGATCACGACGATCCTGGTCGAGGCGCCGTTCGACGGCGTCCCGCACGGCGCGAAGGGGGTCGGCGAGCTGCCGATGGACGTCGGGGCACCGGCCGTGATCGCGGCGATCGCGGATGCGACCGGGGTCTGGATCAGCGACCTGCCGGCGAGCCCGGAGCGGATCCTGGCGGCGCTTGCCGGCGTCCCGGAGGTCGGGCCGCTCCCGCCGGGTGCCTCGGAGCCGGCCCGGGCATGACGACCTACCGGTTCACCGTGAACGCGACCCCGGTCGAACTCGACGTGCCCGGCATGCGCCGCCTGCTCGACGTCCTGCGCGAGGAGCTCGGCCTGACGGGCACGAAGGAGGGCTGTGGTGAGGGCGAGTGCGGCGCCTGCACCGTCCTGCTCGATGGCCTCCCGGTCGACTCGTGCCTCGTCCCGGTCTGCCAGGTCGAAGGAGCGGCGGTGGCAACGGTCGAAGGCCTGGCGCCCGCCAGCAACGCTCTCGATCCGCTCCAGACCGCGTTCCTCGAGACCGGTGGCGCCCAATGCGGCATCTGCACGCCCGGGATGCTGATGGCGGCACGTGCGTACCTCGACGCCGGCGGGGGTCCCGACGACGCGGCGATCCGCGACGCGATCGCGGGCAACCTGTGCCGTTGCACCGGATACACCAAGATCGTCGAGGCGATCGCCCGTGTGGCGGCCGGCCCCGGCATGACGACCGGATCACGGTCAGGAGGCGATGCATGAGCTCCGACCCGGACCGCATCGCGGTCCCGACGAACGGCCGACGCCCACATCCGGTCCCGGAAGCGGCTGCCACCGCTGCGCCCGCCGCGGGCGATCCCACCACGCCGATGGCGCCCGCGTTGCCCGGCGGGCTGTCGCCCCAGCAGCTGGCAGTCGGGTTCGGGATCGTCGCCTCGCTCGTCGCCATCGCGGCCGGCGTGGCCCGCCGCCGCGCCCACCGCTGACTCTTCGATGCCGGTCGAGCCACCCGTCTCGAGTCCGCGCGATCTCGCCGATGCCTACGCGATCCTTGCCGGGGGTCCAGCGCGGCCGATCGCCGGCGGCACCGACCTGATGGTCGCGCTGACCGGGGAGCTCGGCGAACCGCCCGACAGCATCGTCGACCTGTGGGGGCTTGACGAGCTGCGCGGCATCGCCGTCGACGGCGACGCGATCAGCCTCGGCGCCCTGACGACCTACACCGAGATCCGGCGCTCGGCCGTCTGCCGCGAACATCTCCCCGGGCTGGTCGAGGCGGCCGCGACGATCGGTGCGGCCCAGATCCAGAACCGCGGGACGCTCGGCGGCAACGTCGTGAACGCCTCGCCCGCGGGTGACACGCTGCCCGTGCTGCTCGCCGCCGACGCCTCGTTCGTGGCCGGCTCGGGACGTGGCGAACGGACCATCCCGGCGAACGAGTTCTGGCCCGCCTATCGGCGCACCGCGCTGGCCCCCGACGAGCTGCTGCTGCGCATCCGCATCCCGTTGATGGCGGGGCGGGAGCTGCGCTTCCGCAAGGTCGGGACGCGGCGGGCGCAGTCGATCAGCAAGGTCGTGCTCGCGCTTGGGTGGCGGGACGACGGTGGCGGCTCGGCATGGACGGACGTGCGGCTCGCGCTCGGGTCCGTGGCTGCCACCCCGATCCGTGCCACCGCGACCGAAGCCGTCCTCTCGGGCCGCTCGCCGACCCCTGAGACCGCCGACCAGGCCGCCGAGACTCTCGCCGGCGAGCTCCATCCGATCGATGACATCCGGTCCACGGCCGAGTACCGCCGGCTGGTGGCCGCGCGGGTCCTCCATCGACTCATCCGCGAGACGGGAGGCTGGTGATGTCGGCCGGGTCGGCCGCAGCGCTCGACATCGACGAGCTCGACGTCATCGCCCCGGGCGCGTTCGTCGCGGCGGTCGCACCCCTTTTCGAGGGTGCGCGCGGGTTCCTCGGCCGTCTGGCGCTCGCGCGGCCGTTCGACGCGGTCGAGGTCATGTTCGAGCGCGCGCGCGAGATCGCGCACGCGATGCCGCTCGAGGAGCAGCTCGAGCTGATCGATGCCCATCCGCGACTCGGCGCAGCGCCGGGCGTCGTGTCGGACCTGTCGCGGGTCGAGCAGGCGTCCGGCGCCGACGATGCGGCCGTGGCGGCCGAGCTCGAGCGCCTCAATGCGGCGTACGAGGCCCGGTTCGGCTTCCGCTACTGCGTCTTCGTCGCCGGGCGGCCGCGGGCGGCGTTGCTGCCCGAGTTCCGGGCCGCGCTCGAGGCCGGCCGCGGAGCCGAGATCGGGCGCGCCCTCGATGCGGTCGTCGACATCGCCCGAGCTCGATATGCGACCCTGACGGCGTGATCGAGCTCAGCGCGAACCGCTACGGGAAGGCGGCCATCCGGCTGGTCCGCGTGATGCACCGGCCTGACGGCGACCGGATCCGGGATCTCACCGTTGCGGTCGGACTCGAGGGTGCGTTCGAGGCCGCTCATACCGACGGCGACAACAGCGCGGTCATCGCCACCGACACGATGAAGAACACGGCCTACGCGTTCGCCAAGGACCACCTCGACGGCGCCATCGAGGCGTACGGGCGGGCGCTCGCCGAGCACTTCCTCGCAGAGAGCCAGGTCGACACGGCCGCGGTCAACATCCGCGCCCACCACTGGCGACCGATCGATGTCGAGGGTCAGCCGGCCGGGGCGTTCGTGCGGGGCGGCGAGGGGACGCGCGTGGCGACGGTGACCGCGACCCGTGGCGGGACCACGGTCGAGGCCGGCGTCGAGGACCTCGTCGTGATGAAGACCCGCCGGTCGACGTTCAGCGGCTTCCCGCGCGACCGGTACACGACGCTGCCCGAGACCGATGACCGGCTGATGGCCACCAAGCTCACCGCCATCTGGCGCTATGGCTCGCCCGACCTCGACGCGGACGCGACGTTCGAGGCCGTCCGCTCGACGCTGCTCGAGGTCTTCGCCGAGCACGACAGCCCGTCGGTGCAGGCATCGATCTGGATCATGGCGCGGGCCATCCTCGAGCGCCACGACGAGGTCGAGACGGTCCGCATGGTCCTCCCGAACCTCCATCACTGGCTGGTGGACCTGTCGCCGTTCGGGCTCGACAACGACCGCGAGATCTACACGCCCACGACCGAGCCGCACGGGTTGATCGAGGCGACCGTGAGCCGCGGCGAGGGCTGACCGATGCCGCCGCCCGGTGTCGAGCTGCGCCGCGATCCCGTTCCGGGGCAGGACCGTGTCCTGACCGAGGACGCCCTGGCGTTCATCGCCGACCTCAACCGACGATTCGGCACCTCGCGGATCGCGCTCATCGAGCGCCGCCAGGAGCGGCAGCGCGAGCTGGACGCCGGCGTGCGGCCGGACTTCCTGGTCGCCACGCGTGAGGTCCGTGAGGCGGAGTGGACGGTCGCCCCGGCACCGGCCGACTTCGACGACCGGCGGGTCGAGATCACCGGCCCGGCGGAGCCAAAGATGCTGATCAACGCGCTCAATTCGGGCGCACGGGTGTTCATGGCCGATCTCGAGGATTCGCTGTCGCCGACGTGGGCGAACGTCGTCGGCGGCCAGGCGGCCTTGATCGACGCCGTGCGGCACACGCTCACCTTCGATTCGCCCGAGGGCAAGGCCTATCGGCTGTCCGACGAGACGGCGACCCTGGTCGTCCGGCCGCGCGGCTGGCACCTCGTCGAGTCGGGGATGCTGGTCGATGGCGTGCCGGTCTCGGCGAGCCTGTTCGACTTCGGGCTGTACCTGTTCCACAACGGCGCCGAGCTGGTCCGACGCGGCAGCGGCCCGTACTTCTACCTCGCCGAAACTCGAATCGCACCACGAGGCGCGCCTCTGGAACGAGGTGTTCATCCACGGCCAGAACGCGCTCGGCATCCCGCGCGGGACCATCCGGGCGACCGTCCTCATCGAGACGATCCTGGCGGCTTTCGAGATGGACGAGATCCTGTATGAGCTGCGCGAGCACGCCGCGGGGCTGAACGCGGGACGGTGGGACTACCTGTTCAGCGGCATCAAGAAGCTCCGGACCGTGGCCCGAGCTGGCCGTCCCCGACCGTTCGCAGCTGACGATGACTGTGCCGTTCATGCGCGCCTATACGGAGCTGCTGGTGCGGACCTGCCATCGGCGCGGGGCGCACGCGATCGGCGGGATGGCGGCGTTCATCCCGAACCGGCGCGATCCGGCGGTGACCGAGGTCGCCATGGCGCGCGTCCGCGACGACAAGGAGCGCGAGAGCCGCGACGGGTTCGACGGGACGTGGGTCGCGCATCCGGACCTGGTGCCGCTCGCGACCGAGATCTTCGACGGAGTCCTCGGCGATCGGCGCCGAACCAGAAGGGCCGGCTCCGCGACGGACGTGTCGGTCACGGCCGACCAGCTGCTCGACCTGGAGGTGCCCGATGGCGCGGTCACCGAGGCGGGCATCCGTGCGAACGTGCGCGTCGCCCTCGCGTACCTGGACTCATGGCTCCGCGGCGTCGGCGCGGCCGCGATCGACAATCTGATGGAAGACGCCGCGACGGCCGAGATCTCGCGTTCGCAGCTGTGGCTGTGGCGGACGCGGGGCGTTGCCTTGGCCGATGGTCGGACGTTCGATGGCGTGCTGTACGCGACCGATCCGCGACGAGGAACTGGCGCGGCTCGGCGGGGCGGGGGAGGGGCGCTTGGCCGAGGCCGCGGATCTCCTCGATCGCCTGGTCCTCGACGACGATTTCGCTGAATTCCTCACGCTGCGGGCTTACTCTTCGCTCGACTAGTCGCCTGCGGCGTTTGACGCGACCCCTGGTCGCTGATGTCACTCGAGAGCATCAGCCGTCGAGGGCGCCTCGCTCGACGAAGCGGCCGGCGCCGCGGGTCCCGACAAACGCACCGTCGCGGATGACCGCTCGGCCGCGAACGAAGACGTCGCGGACGGCCCCCACGACCGTCAGCCCTTCATACGGGGTGTAGTCGCTCGTGTGGTGGAGGTCGGTGGCGCGGATCGTCCGGCGGGCGGCCGGATCGAACAGGACGACGTCGGCGTCTCGGCCGACTTCGAGGGCGCCCTTCGAACCGAGTCCGAACCGCCGCGCCGGCGTGGTCGCCAGGAGGTCGACCATGCGCTCGAGGGTGATCCGACCCGCGACGACGCCCTCGCTGTAGAGGATCGTCAGTAGCGTCTCGATGCCCGGAGCACCGTTGCTGATCTGGTTGAACGGCACGCCGTTCGCGGCCTCGGCCTTCTCGGTGTCGACCCGATCGGGCACATGGTCGGTGGCGACCAGGTCGAGCGACCCATCGGCCAGGCCGGCCCACAGCGCGTCACGGTCGGTCGCCGAACGAAGCGGCGGGGAGATGACGAACCGGGCGCACGAGACCGGATCGGGGTCGTCGTATCGCTCCTCGGTGAGGACCAGATAGTGCGGGCACGTCTCAGCCGAGACGCGGACACCGGCCGCCTTCGCTCGCCGGACCTCCTCGAGCGCGGCTGCCGACGAGAGGTGGACCACGTGGACGGGGGCATCGCTCATCCGCGCGAACGCAAGCGCCCGAGCCGTCGCCACCGCTTCGACATAGCTCGGTCGCGTAGTAGCGTGGTAGCGAGGTAACACGTCACCATGCTGCAACGCGGAGGCGACGGCGGCGTCGAGAAGGACGGGGTCCTCGCAGTGGACCTGGAGCATGCCGCCGTGGCGGCCCATGACCCGCATCGCTTCGAACAGGCGGTCAGCGGGGAGGCGGAAGTCGAAGACCATGAACGCCTTCGACGTCGCGACGCCGGCGTCGATGGTGGCCGGCAGCTCAGCGATCGGATCGTCGGCGTGGCCGCTGACGGCGAGGCTCAGTCCGATGTCGATGGCGCTATCGCCGTCGGTCGCGGCCCGCCACTCGCGGATGCCGGTCCGAAGCGATCGTTCGGCCGCGGGCGACGACCCGGTCCCGGGGTTGTTGAACGACAGGAACGTGGTCGTGCCACCGAACGCCGCCGCCACCGAATCCTGGAAGAAGCGGTCCGGATGATCATCGGCCGCGACGCGGGTGTGGGTGTGGACGTCGACGGCCCCGGGGAGGACGAGCAGCCCGGTCGCGTCGACGACCACGGCGGCCGCTGCCGCGGGACCCGACAGGTCGGGCTCGATGGCTGCGATGCGGCCGCCCTCGACCGCGAGGTCGGCGATTCGGGACCCGCCGACGGTGACCACGGTCCCGCCGCGAATCACGAGGTCGGTCAAGATCGCGCCGCCCGGATCCTGATGCTCTCGAGTGACATCAGCGATGGGAGGTGGCGCCGCACAGGCCGCGCACGCCGCACACGCCGCGCACCGTCACTCCACCTCGCGGATCGAGATCGACTGGGCTCCCTCCCACAGGCAGCGCCGGCCCACCTCGCGAAGTCGATCGTCCCAGCCGTCGTCGGCGATGATCGAAGCGAAGACGTTGGCGGCCAGCTGGCCGACCTTCGATGCCGTCGTGCAGCCGCCGTACGGGAAGAAGATCTCGCACTCGCTGATGCCGCCCGGATAGATCGCCAGTGTGCCGGGTGCCGGGTGCGAGGTGTGGTTCTCGTATTCGAGGCCGGGCCGAAAGTCGCCGAACGGGATCCAGGTCGATTCGCCGGTCCAGCGGCAATGGATCAGCTTCGCTTCGATCGGCAACATGTGCCGGATCGCCTCGATCGTGCGGGGCGCCCCCGCGTCCCATCGGGCGCTAAAGTGGAGGTCACCGACGTCGATCTGCAAGGTTCCCATCCGCGGAGGATAGCGTGGCGCAGGGCACGAATCAGCCGGCCCCGACCATCTCCACTCACGTCCTCGACACCGAGACCGGCCGCCCGGCGGCGGGCATCCACGTGACCCTCTACCGGCTCGTCGACGATGGCCAACCGATGCGCCTGACCCAGGCGATGACTGACGACGACGGCCGGATCCACGACCTGCTCGAGCGACCGTTGACGGCCGGCGACTACAGGCTTGAGTTCGGGCTGGGGCGCGGCGGCTTCTTCGAGCGGATCAGCCTCGATCTGCACATCGCCGACACCACGCGGACCTACCACGTTCCGCTGCTGATGGCGCCGTTCTCGGTGACGACCTACCGCGGGAGCTGACCGGGCCGAACGACGCGGCGCAGCCGTGACAGGCTAGGTGACACGGGCTCCCGCCACGGTTCGGGGCATGGAAGCCCTCACTCTCCCGCCATTGACTGTCGTCAGCGGCTCTGATGCGTCCCCCGCGACTCCCCGCGTGCGCCTGGACGGCGATCGCATCGTCGTCGAACGACTGGTCATCGCCGACGCGCAGCTGGCGGCGTTCCTGGCCGAGCGCCCGGCGGACGACCGGGCCGACCTCGTCGGCCGCGCCCTCCGGATCGGCCTGCTCGCGCTCCAGGACGCGGGCGTCACGGTCAACGTCGACGTCGTGCGGGCCGAATTCGAGAAGCTCGTCCGCCAGGCCGAATCGGTGAACGAGAAGGCGGCGCTCGCCCTCGAGCAAACCCTCCGCTCGAACTTCGCCGATGGCGACGGCCGGCTGCCGCGCACGCTCGAGAAGTTCCTCGGCGACCGCGGCGCGCTGCGGACGATGGTCGACGAGCTGTTCGACGAGTCGAAGCGCGACAGCGCCATCGGCCGGATCGGCTCGATGCTGGAGCGCTACTTCGACGGCGACGCCTCGAAGCTCGCGACCCTTCTCGACCCGACCCGGCTCCACTCCCCGATGCACCAGTTCCGCCAGGAGATGACAGACGGCTTTCGCTCGCTCGAGGAGCGCCTCGTGGCGATCGAGGCGGCCGCCTCGGCCCGTGGCGCCGAACGGGCGAAGTCCGCCGCGAAGGGCGGCGACTTCGAGGACCTGCTCGAGGGCATGCTGGCCGACCTCGCCCGAGGTTGCGGCGACCTGCTCGACCGGACCGGCACCGAGGCCGGCGCGGTCATGAAATCGAAGAAGGGCGACTTCGTCCTGACGCTCGACCCGCGGATCGCCCGTGGCTGCGACGTCCGCGTGGTCGTCGAGGCCAAGGACCGACCGATGTCGATGCGGGCGATGCGCGAGGAGCTGCGCGAGGCCCGCGAGAACCGCGGGGCCGCGGTGGCCCTGGTCGTGTTCACCCCGACGCACGCGCCGTCGGGCGTCGCTCCTTTCAATCTCGTCGGCGACGACGTCTATTGCGTCATCGACCCCGACGATCCCGACGCGGCCACGCTCGAGGCCGCCGTCCGACTCGCGCGACTGCTCGCGCTCGCCTCGCTCGTGGAGCACGAGGTCGAGGTCGACGCGGCGGCGATCGGATCTGCGCTCACTGCCATCCGGGAGCAGCTCGAGGTCGTCCGCACGCTGAAGTCCCAGCTGACCTCGATCATGACCAGCACGAAGGCCGTGTGGACCGGACTCGACACGATGCGCGCGAGCATCCTGGCCAAAGTCGGCGAAGCGGAATCGGAGCTCCGCGCCCGGTCCGGGTAAACAGGCCATCGGCCACCTGACACCCTGACTAGGACGGTGTGGGACCTTCGGGGCCGTACGCGAACTGGACAGCCGGTGCAGGATGGACAGATGCACCGCGTCCTTGCGTCCCTGGTGCTGGCCGTGCTGCTGACGTCTTCCGCAGCCTTCCAGGTCAGCGCCGCCGGCCCCGCCGCCTCGCCGCCGCCGGTCGATCCGACGACCTCGGACAGCATCGACGCCACCGATCGCTACATCGTCCTCTTGCGCAAAGGCGCCGACACGACGGCTGTCGTGGACAAGGCCAGCAAACGCGATGGCCTGAAGGCCGATCGCAAGTTCAGCAAGGCCGTCCACGGCTTCTCGGCCAAGCTCGACCCGAAGCAGAAGAGCGACCTCGCCGCCGACCCGAACGTCGTGGAGATCGTCCCAGACGAAGTCATCCACATGGCGTCGCAGACCGTGCCGACCGGTGTTTCGCGGATCTTCGGCAAGCTCAACCCGATCGCCAAGATCGACGGCGTCGACCAGCGGGTCGATGCCGACGTGGCCATCGTCGACACGGGGATCTCGCCGACACACCCCGACCTCAACGTCGCCGGCGGATACAACTGCTCGACCTCGGACCACACGGCGTGGCGTGACGTCGAAGACCACGGCACGCACGTCGCCGGCATCGTCGGCGCCCTCGACAACGGCTTCGGGGTGGTGGGCGTCGCCCCGGGCGTCCGCCTGTGGGCCGTCAAGATCCTCAACGACAAGGGCGACGGTCTGATCTCGTGGTACGTCTGCGGCCTCGACTGGATCCTTGCCCAGCGCGACCCGAAGGACCCGAGTCGGCCGTTGTTCGAGGCGGTCAACATGAGCGTCACCAAGGCCGGCTCCGACGATCACAACTGCGGCCTCACGAACCACGATCTGCTTCATCAGGCGATCTGCCGCGTCGTCGCCGGCGGGATCACGGTCGTCGCCGCGGCGGCCAACGACTCGCATAACGCCGCGGCGAACATCCCGGCCAGCTACGACGAGGTGATCACCGTCTCGGCCCTCGCGGACACCGATGGCAAGCCCGGTGGCCTCGGCGGCAACGCGTGCTTCTCATGGGGCGGTTACGACAAGGACGACACGTTCGCGGACTTCAGCAACTACGGTGCCGACGTCGACCTCATCGCTCCGGGCAAATGCATCCGGTCGACCATCCCTGGCGGTTACGGCACGATGTCCGGAACCTCCATGGCGGCGCCGGCGGTCACTGGTGCGGTCGCCCTCTACAAGTCGAGTCGTCCGGACGCCACGCCGGCCGAGGTCAAGGAGGCGCTCCGCTACCTCGGCAACCTGAACTGGAAGACCTCGACCGACCCGGATCCATACCACGAGCCACTGCTCGACGTATCGCGTCTCGACAACCTCGGGACGTTCGATTTCGCTCCGCCGGGGCGCACCGAAGAACGTCGAGGCGCGGACGACCGCCCTGGTGCCGGTCGACGATAACGCGGAGCCCGACGTTCTTCGAGCGGGTCGCGTTCAAGCCCACGTCGCTGCCCGATGGCTGGACCGGCGCACCAGGATCGAGCGCCTTTGGCTGGACCGGCGACACGGGTACTGTGGCCATCACGATCCCGGCGGGGACGCCCCTGGGCCAGTACAGGTCGGCGTGGAGGCGAGCAACCAGGGCCGCACTGAGAGCACGACGCTCAGCCGTAAACGTCGTCCAGTGACCTGCCGAGCGCCTAGCCCGCCCATGGCCTCACTGCGACCGGCGTCACGATGGCGAGCACCGCCATCCCTATCCGCGTCGGCGTGGCCACCTGCCACTGATCCGACAAGCGCCGATCGCGGGATACCAGATCGCAGTTCAGCCGGCGGCGGGCGCTTGGTGGCGCCGGAGAACCTGACCGCCGTTCAGCGCTCGATCGACGTCAACGTCCTCTTCAACACGACGTATCGGTTCAGGGTCCGCGCGAAGGACGCGGCCGGCAATTGGAGCCCGTGGGTCGGAGGCGCCGATCGCGACGCGATCCACCGTACGACGATCGGAGCTGCAGTCGATCCGTCACGGGAATGGGTCGCGGGCAACGAGCTTCCAGCGCATCGAGGACCACGGTCACCGGGTCGTCGCAAGGCGCGGGGCCACGATTGACTATGGCATTCTCGGTCATGTCGTGGCGTTCGTCGGGCCCACGAGACCCGCATCGCGGCAAGGCCAGGGTCTACATCGACGGGGTCTACGTCAGGCAACGTCAATCTCGCGGACGGCGGCATGGACGAGCCGGCAGCGTCGCTGTTCACGGCACTCTTCGCAAACGGCGGCAAGACATCACGATCACGTTCAAGGTCATCGGCGGCGGGACCTACCCGCTCGTCCTGCTTGATGCGTTCGTCGTTGGAAGGTAGCCCGCGGCAAGGTCCCCGTTTGCCTCGATAGGCTATGGTCACGTCCCGACGTCCCGGCCGGGTGAACCGGGATCGATCGGCAAGAGCATCGAGGTCGGCATGGCGCGTGCGATGTGGAAGGGGGCCATCCAGTTCGGGTTGGTCACCATCCCGGTCAAGCTCTATCTCGCGACCGAGTCCAAGGGCATCAGCTTCAACATGCTCCACAAGGCGGACCTGTCGCGCATCCAGATGAAGGTCTGGTGTCCGGTCGAGGACGAGCCGATCTCACGCGGCGACACGGTCAAGGGCTACGAATACGCGCCGGGCGAATACGTGGTCATCACCGACGAAGACCTCGAGAACGTCCCGCTGAAGACCGTCCGCTCCATCGAGATCGAGCAGTTCACCAAGGCCGAACGCGACGATGCGGCCGTCCGCTTCGTCAAGAGCGCCTACTACCTCGAGCCCGACAAGATCGGGCGCAAGGCGTTCAACCTGCTGAAGTCGGTGCTCGAGGAGGACGGGCTCACGGCCATCTGCAAGGTCGTGATCAAGGACCGCGAGGCGCTGGCCGCGCTCGATCCGCTCGGCGACACGATGCTCCTGACCACGCTCCATTGGCCGGACGAGATCCGCTCGACGTCCGAGCTCGAGCTCGGCGACGAGACCTACGAGTTCAAGCCGGCCGAGCTGGCGATGGCCAAGCAGCTGGTGTCCGCGATGACCGGGGAGTTCGACCCGGCGCAGTACAAGGACGAGTATCGCGAGGCGCTCGAGACCATCATCCAGGCCAAGGTGGAAGGCCGCGAGACGGTCGCGGTCGAGGCGCCCGAGGAGAGCGGCAAGCTGATCGACCTGATGGCTGCCCTCGAGGCATCGGTCAACGCGGCCAAGGCGGCCCGCGAGGCGAGTCCGTCGAAGCCGGTGTCGGTGTCGGAGGCGAAGGCCGCCAAGGCCGCGAACGCGCGCAGCGCCGGGACCGCGAAGGCCGCGGCCAAGGCAAAGGCCGAGACCGAGGACGAAGAAGCCGAGGAAGAGGCGCCGCGCCAAGCCGGCCCGGAAGCGCAAGACGGCCTGAGGCCCGGCGCCCGACGGCCAGGGCCGACAGTGGCCTCAGTACGGTCGCGCGGTCAGCACCCCGCCGTCGACGACCAGGTTCTGGCCGGTGATCCAGCGCGCGGCCGGTGACGCGAGGAAGAGGCACGCGTCGGCGATGTCCTCGGGCTCGCCCAATCGACCGAGCGGGGCTTTGCCGAGCCAGCGCTCGACACCGTCCGGCCAGGCCTTCTCGATGCCCGCCTTGTGGATCAGTCCGGGCGAGACCGAATTGACCCGGATGCCTGATGGTCCGAGCTCCTGGGCGCACGAGCGGGTGAAGGCGAGGACCGCGGCCTTTGCGCTGTTGTAGTGGCTGTGGTCGCTGGCCGGGTTCGACGCTGAGATCGAGCCGATGTTGACGATCGCCCCGCCGCCGCGTCCGCTCATCACC
Source organism: uncultured Chloroflexia bacterium (assembly GCA_963797685.1). Taxonomy (GTDB): domain Bacteria; phylum Chloroflexota; class Limnocylindria; order Limnocylindrales; family CSP1-4; genus SPCO01. The sequence continues at coordinate 382,344 of CAWCQK010000004.1, forward strand.
GCCGCCGCTGCCTGCGTGCACAGGAACGTCGACTCGATGTTGTCGCGGAACATCGCCTGCCATTCGACCAGGGAGATCTCGGCGAGCGGGTGGAGCGGGAAGTTCTGGCCGGCGTTGTTGATCAGGATATCGACCGGCCCGAGCCGGTCGTCGGCCTCGGCGAAGAAATGGGTGACGCCCGCTTCCGTATCGAGCTTGGCGCCGATCGCGACCGCTGTGCCCCCGGTGGCCTTGATCCTGGCGACCACGTGTCTTGCGGCCTGCCGGTCCCGGCGGTAGTGGACGACCACTCTCGCCCCGGCCGTCGCGAACCGCGCAGCGATCCCGGCCCCGATCCCCTGCGAGGCCCCGGTCACGATCGCAACGCGACCGGTTAGGTCCAGAAGATCCCGCACATGCGGAACGTTGGATGCCATGGCCTCGAAGTATGCGGGCCCGACGGCGCCGCGCATCGGGCACACTCACGCTGATGCCGCTCGAGGAATACCGCCGCAAGCGCGACTTCGCCAAGACCCCGGAGCCGGCACCGGCCGTGGTGACGGGCTCGACCGGGCGTTTCGTGGTCCAGCGCCATCGGGCGACGCGCCTGCACTATGACTTCCGCCTCGAGATCGAGGGCGTGCTCGTCTCCTGGGCGGTCCCGAAGGGCCCGACCCTCGATTCCTCGATCCGCCGGATGGCCGTCCACGTCGAGGACCACCCGATCGAGTACTTCGACTTCGAGGGCGTCATCCCGTCGAAGCAGTACGGCGCCGGCGACGTCATCGTCTGGGACTGGGGCACCTGGGTCCCCGAGGCGCCCACCCTCGACGCGCGCAAGGCCGTAGCGGATGGCGAGCTCAAGTTCGTGCTCGATGGCCAGAAGCTCAAGGGCCGCTTCACGATCGTCCGCACCAGCGGGCGCCGGCGCAAGGGCGACGACCCGTCGGCCCGCGCGTTCGAGGACGACCAGGGCGACCAGTGGCTGCTCATCCACAAGGCCGATGCGGCCGCGGTCAAGGGCTGGGACGCCGAGGATCACCCGCAGAGCGTCAAGACCGGCCGCACCAACGACGACGTCAAGGCCGACCGCGATGCGATCTGGAACGGCCAGGCACCAGCCGCGAAAGCCGAGATCGACCTGACCGGCGCCGTCGAGAGACCCATGCCCCAGAACGTCGACCCGATGCTCGCGACTCTCGCCTCGAAACCGTTCTCCGACCCCGACTGGCTGTACGAGATCAAGTGGGACGGGTTTCGCGTCCAGGCCGTCGTCGAGAACGGCAAGGTCCGCACCTGGACTCGGAGCCTCAAGGACGCCGAGACCTACTTTCCGCACCTCCTCTCACCGCCGTCCTGGATCGACGCCCGGCAGGCCATCGTGGACGGCGAGGTCGTCGCCCTCGACGACGACGGCCGCCCCGACTTCTCGCTCCTCCAGACCAAGCTCGGCCAGGCCGGGCGTCGGCGGGCTGATGTACCAGCCGTTCGACCTGCTGTATCTCGACGGCCGCTCGCTGCTCGACGTCCCGCTCGAGGACCGCAAGCGCCTGCTGCGGAGCGTCATCCGCGACCATCCGCGGGTCCGCTACGCGTCGCACGTCGAGGGCGAGGGCCTCGCGTTCTTCGAGGCGGCCAAGGCCCGCGGTCTCGAGGGGATGGTCGCCAAGCTTCGACGCAGCCGCTACGAGCCCGGCCGACGCTCGAACGCCTGGCTCAAGTTCAAGATCCGGCCCGAGCAGGAGCTGGTGATCGGCGGCTGGACGCCGGGGGAAGGGAATGCCCGCGACCTCGGTGCGCTCGCGGTCGGCTACTACGAGGACGGCAAGCTGCGGTTCGCCGGCAAGGTCGGGGCGGGGTTCACGGGCGCCGGGCGCAAGGAGCTGCTCGACCGACTGTGGCCGCTGGTCCAGGACGACCCGCCGTTCGACCCGCCGCCACCGAAGGACTACAAGGGTCGCTGGGGCGGGGACCTCGGGTTCGTGACCTGGGTCCGGCCGGAGCTCGTGATGCGGGCCGAGCTGGGCGGCTGGACGCGCGACGGCGTCGTCCGCCAGGCCGCGTACAAGGGACTCGAGACGGACCGCGACCCGACGACCGTTCGGCGCGAGAGCGCGGTCGCCACGACCAGTGCGGTCCGTGCCGCCGAGGCTGCAACGCCCGCGACACCCGATCCGGCCGAAGATATCGGCATGCCAACGACGAAGTCGACCACGAAGAAGGCGACGAAGACCTCGAAGCCATCGACGGCGAAGGACGCCGCCCGCGCCAGCCGACGTCCCCGACGCCTGGCGCGTGACCGAAGCCGAGCTGGAGGCGCTCGACGCGCTCGGCAAGGAGGGCAACTGGCGGGTCGGTGGCGACGAGCTCAAGCTGACCAACCTCGACAAGCCGCTGTTCGACGCCGAGCCGCCGGTGACCAAGCGCGAGCTGATCGCGCTACTTCGCGCGGATCGCGCCGACCATGCTGCGGCACCTCGCCGACCGGCCGCTGAACCTCCAGCGCTTCCCGAACGGGGCCGGAGCGCCCGGGTTCTGGCAGAAGGACATCCCCGCGACCGCCCCGACCTGGCTGACCCGCTGGCACGAGACGGGCGTCGAGGGGCGCCCGGACCGCGACGCCAACGACCACCTCATCGCCGACCGCGCGGCGACCCTGTGCTGGCTCGGCAACCAGGCCAGCTTCGAGATCCACGCCTGGACCGGCCGGCTGCCCGAGCCGTGGCGCCCGACCTTCGCCTACATCGACATCGACCCCGGCGAGAAGACGACCCTGGAGGAGACGCTCGTCCTGGCCCGGCTCTACCGGACGGCGCTCGGCCACCTCGGCGTTCGCGGCTACCCGAAGACGACGGGCAAGCGCGGCATCCAGGTCTGGATCCCGATCGAGCCGCGCTACACGTTCGAGGACACCAGCGGCTGGGTCGAGCGGGTCAGCCGCGCCGTCGGCTCGACCGTGCCCGAGCTCGTCTCGTGGGAATGGGCGAAGGGCGCGCGCAAGGGCAAGGCCCGGCTCGACTACACCCAGAACGCGAGCATCAAGACGCTCGTGGCGCCGTACGCGGTCACGGCCCGCGCCGGGAGCGCCCGTCTCCGCGCCGATCGCCTGGGACGAGCTGGACGACCCGGACCTCCGCCCCGACCGCTGGTCGATCCGGACCATCGTCGAGCGCGTCGCGGAGAGGGGCGACCTGTTCGCCGATGCCCAGACCGACCTCCAGGTGCTGCCGCCGGTCTGACCGTCGCTCGCCGCGCGTGGCAGGATGCCGCCATGCACGACGACACCATCGAGATCCGGCAGCCGAGCGCCGATCCCGAGACCCTCCGGGCCTTCCTCCAGCCCGTCGCGATCGCGTTCGGCGACGACTACACCGACGAGATGTTCGAGCTCGACCGGCAGCTCTTCGAGATGGATCGGCTGATCGGTGCGGTCGACGGCGGCACCTGGGTCGGCGGCGCGAGCGGCGAGTCGAGGCGGTTGACCGTTCCGGGCGGCGCCGAGGTCCGGGCCGCTGCCGTCAGCGGCGTCGGTGTGCTGCCCACCCATCGACGGCGAGGGATCCTGACCGCGCTGATGCGCTGGATCCTCGACCAGGCCGCGGAGCGCGGCGAGCCGGTGTCGGTGCTCCACGCATCCGAGGGCGCGATCTACCCGCATTTCGGGTACGGGATGGGGACGCTCCAGGGGTCGATCGACGCCGATCGGTCGGCATTCCGCTTCAGCCGGCCGGCCGAGCCGCTCGGGCGCGTGCGACTGGTCGACGTCGACGAGGGGATGCGAACGATCCCCGCCATCTACGATCAGGTTCGGGCCGGCCGACCCGGCGAGGTTCGCGCTCACCGAACGTCTGGCGGCTGCAGCTCCTGTCCGACAACAGCTGGCGCCGGGCCGCGATGGGTCCCAAGTCGAACGCGGTGCTGACCGTCGGCGGTGAGCCGCGCGGGTACGCCTTGTACAGGGTCAAGGCCGAATGGGGCGACCGTGGCCCGAAGAACACGCTGAACGTTCTCGAGGTGACCGCCCTCGATCCCGCCGCCGAACGCGCGCTCTGGGAGTGGCTGGTCGGCATCGACCTCGTCGGCCAGGTCAAGGCGTGGCGGGTGCCGCCCGTCCACAACCCGCTGCTGCTCCAGGTCGCCGAGCCCCAGCGGCTCGGACTGACGATCCGCGACGGCATCTGGCTCCGGCTGGTCGACCTCCGGGCCGCGCTCGAGGCGCGGACCTATGCCGGGCCGGGTCGTCTGACCCTTGACGTCACCGACGCGTTCGTGCCGTCGAACGCGGGCCGGTGGACGGTGGACGTGCCGGACGACCGGGGAGCGGCGTCCGCGACGCCCGCGGAGGGGGTCGTGCCCGACGTCGCGCTGGACATCGCCGACCTCGCCACCGTCTACCTCGGCGCCTTCACCTTCGCCGATCTCGTCCGCGCCGGTAGAGCCCGCGAGTGCCGCGACGGCGCGGCCGTGGTGGCCGACACCTTGTTCGCCGCCGCCGCCGCGCCGTGGTGCTCGACGATGTTCTGAGGTCGCGGCTTCCGCGAAATTCGCAGCTATTCGTCGATCGACGATCAGGATCGATCCTGCTAGCGTCGCGACATGGGATCGGCCAGTCGGCGCTGGGCTCTCAACATCGTCATCCACGCATACGGCGACGAACTGCGTGACGAGGTCGCCCACGGGCTCCCGACCATCGTGAAACTCGTCCTCGAGGGCATCGAACTCCGGCCCGGCGACGCCGAACTCCTCGCCGATGCCGTCATCACCGACCTCGACGGTACAGAGGCCCGCCTCGGCGTCGCCACCTTCACCCTCGACGAGCTCGCCGAGCGCTACCCGAACCTGGTCTCGCGTGGTAGAGCCTGGATCGTCAACCGTGACGCGCCTATCCTGGGTCGATGGGCGAAATCGAATACCCAGAGGCTGGGTCGGGCTGGAGTTCGACCTTTCCGACTTTCCGCGAGACGCCGGCTCCGTACATTCGCGACTCCCTCGCGCGATTCCTGTCGGACGTCTCCTTCCAGCAGCTCGCCGCCTGGGACGACTCGATCGCGCCATTGCAAGCGGAGGTCGGCGAGGTTCTCAGCCGCGATCCCGCGGCGAGTGAATACTCGGCCATTCTCGAATATCAGTTACCCCTGGAGCACCGTCGTCCGGACGCCATCCTGCTGATCGGCGGCGCCGTCCTGGTTCTGGAGTTCAAGAGCAAGAGTCGCGCCGATCTTGCCGATCTTGACCAAGCGTCCGCGTATGCGCGGGACCTCAGGGCCTACCACCGAGAATGCGCCGAGCGCCCAGTGAGTGCTGCGCTCGTCCTGACCCGCGCCCACGGCCGAGTTGGCGCGACAGGCGGCGTCTCGATCCTTGGGATCGATGCGATTGACGATCTTGCCGAGGAGGTCCTTCCCAATCCACCCCTACCGCCACTGACACGCGCGAAGTTCCTCGATGCCGCGGCCTATCGGCCACTGCCTTCACTGGTTGAGGCGGCTCGAGAACTGATGGAGAGCGGCACCTTGCGCCGCATCAATCGAGCATATGCCGAGACTCAGCCAACTCTCGACTACCTAACTGAGGTCGCCCGAGAAGCCGCTAGGACTCATACGCGACACCTCGTCCTGCTAAGCGGGCTGCCGGGCACCGGCAAGACGCTCGTCGGCCTGCAGTTAGCACACGCTCGATTCCTCGACGACTTGGCCGTGATGCGCCCAGGCGGAAAACCGACCGCTCCAGCGGTCTACCTATCGGGAAACGGACCGCTCGTCGAAGTACTCCAGTACGAGCTCCGTCCAGCAGGTGGTGGAGGGCGGGCATTCGTCCGTGGCGTTAAAGCCTACGTTGAGACCTACTCGCGACGACCCGATGCCGTTCCGCCCGAGCACGTCCTGATATTCGATGAAGCGCAGCGAGCCTTCGATGCGGAGCAGGTCCGCGCCGTCCAAAAGGCTGGGCCGCTCAACAACAAGTCCGAGCCAGATCACTTCATCGAATTTGCCGAACGTATCCCGGAGTGGTGCGTCGTTGTCGGGCTTGTGGGATCGGGCCAAGAGATCCACGTTGGCGAAGAGGCTGGCATTGGTCAGTGGCGTACCGCTGTCGAGCGGGCCAGCGAATCCGAACAACTGGACCATTCATTGTCCGTCGCCGCTTGCTGGTGACTTCGCATCATTCGTCCAACTACGCGTTGATGACCGCCTTTTCCTAACCGCAGAGCTCCGGTATCACGTCGCAACCGAAGTTCATCACTACGTCGCGGTACTTACTCGAGCGACCGGTCGATCCTTCGCTTCCCGGGATCGCTGAACGCCTTGAATTCGACGGCTATCACCTCCGAATTACCCGCGATTTGGCACGGCAAAGGCATACCTCAGACAGCGATATGACGATGCGCCCGATGCCCGGTTCGGGATCCTGGCGTCATCGCGGGACAGGAGCGCTCGCATCGTTTGGCATTCCGAATGACTGGAACGCGACAAGGCTCGTCCGTCCTCGACCCTGGTTCGGCGCAGACGACGACGACGAACTGGGGGGATCGTGTCGGCACTACGGACGTGCGTCACCGAGTTCGGTTGTCAGGGGCTTGAGTTGGATGCCGTACTCCTTGGGTGGGGCACTGACCTCATCGTCGAACATGGTGGTTGGTCCAACAGACTTGCCAAAAGCTATCAACACCCCGCCCAGATCAAGGACGCCCATCAGCTCCGATTAAATGCGTACAGGGTTCTGATGACTCGGGCTAGGGACGCAACGGTCGTTTTCGTTCCGCCGATTCCGGTGCTCGATGCGACCTACCGAGCCCTGCGCGGCAGCGGATTTAGAGTCTCGACGAGGATCCGACCTTTGAGCGATCTACCAGCTGTCGCTAGAGCAGGCAGTCATCGGGGCGGCAGAGGCTCCGCCGTCACGACGCATCGAGTCCGTGATCCCATCGCGCGCCATGGCTCGGCCGGGATCGAGGCCGCAAAGCAATGGCTCACAGATCCGAAGATGGCTGCATTTGCAGTCAGAGTGATCGCTCGCGCGGTGACTTCGGGGCAGAAGACGAGTCGCGTCGGGTCTTGAGCGGCGCTTTGAGCGTGCTTGTCGAACCCGTAGAGCCGATGCGGCCTCGCCTTGAGCGCGCTCGGCGTCTCCTAGACCTCGACCTGCGAAATCGCGATCGCGGCCAGAGACAGACGCAACCGATGTCTGCTAACCTCGCTCGAAGACTTCATAGTCGGCAACGTGTACCGGCGAAAGGGGATCCACGATGGCGGACTCGGTGGCAACCGCCAGAAAGGCATCAGCTATCCGGCGAACGGAACGTACGTCCTGTTGTTCTCGGATCCCGATTCAAAGCGTGACTGGGGATACAACGACAGCTGGCTCGGCGACGATCGATACCGGTACTACGGGGAATGGAATGGCAGCGGTGACATGTTGGCGATCGGCGGGAACCTGGCGCTTGTCGAGAGAAGTCCCGAGATCTACCTCTTTGTGAAAGTCTCAGGCGGCCACCGTTTCGCGGGCGGTTTGCCTGCGTCAGCGAGTCCGCGGACTCCGGCGACGCGAGATGGAAAGGAGTACTCCGCGCTCGTATTCACGCTCGAACGCCGACCGTCAGGACAGGTCCAGGAGGCCGGCAAGACCTTCGCCCGTCGACTGAGCGATCGCCGTCGGTCCGACCGTGATCGTCACGTCGTCCCGGTCGGGCCAGTTCGGGTCGCAGATGCGGAGGGTCGTCGTGTCGCCGTCGGCCTCGTAGGCATAGGCGAGGACCTGGTGGTTGCCCGTCAGGTTGAAGGGGTTCCAGCCCGTCTGGCGGACGAGGCCGAGCATCGCGAGGTCGCCCTTGTCGATGTCGGTGCGGATGTTGGGGACCTCGACGGATCGCGTGCGCTGCAGGGCGCTCGCGGCACCGACGGCGCCCATCCACCAGATGGCGGCCGGCGTCCGCAGCCAGTCGAGCGACATGACCTGGCGCCGCACCAGGGCCTGGAACAGGGGTGAGCCGTTGGCCGGTGGCTGGGTGTCGGGCGGGATGGGGAGCTTGGCCGCGAACCGTTCGCGCACGTACCAGCTCATCCCGCCGCACAGGCCCGCCGATGCGTCCCCGATGCCGATCGCCCGAAGGTCGAATGGGCCGAAGGTCACCGTCGGACCGGGCGGGAAGCTGTTGGCGAAATGCAGCCCGTTGGTGCTGGGCAGGAAGCCCGGGACGGCGTTGGACTCGACCATGACTCCCACACGATACGCCTTGACCGGTCATGATGGTCGACTATCATAGTCAGCCATGAGAACCGTTTCGGCGATGGACGTGCGCAAGCGTCTTGGGGAGATCCTGGACGCCGCATCGGCGGGCGAGCAAATCCTGATCGAGCGCGACCATCGACCGCTGGCATACCTGATCTCGGTCGAAGAGGCGCAGCGGCTCGACCCGGACCGGGAGGAGTTGTTGGCGCGGCAGACCGCGGCGTTCGAGCGGCTCCGCGTCCACGCTGACGAGATGCGGGAGAAATACCCGGATCCCGATGATGGGCTGACGACGGCCGAGTGGCTCCATGAGCAGCGGCTGCTTCGAGCCGATCAGATCGCCCGAGCAGCAGGTTCCCGGTGGGAGGAAGAATGAAGTCCAGACCACCGATCGATCGTCGACGCCTCGATCGCGGTCGCGATCGTTCGCGGGGAGCCAGAGCGATCTGCCGCAACGGAGATCGTCTCGGAGTGGAGACGGGACGGCGCGCGGTTGGTGGTCCCCTCGCATTTCTGGTTGGAAACGACCAATTCGCTGATCGTTCGGTACCGGTGGCCCGGAGCCGACGTCCTACAAGCCGTCCATGACCTTGACACGTTGCGATTCGAGACAGTCGAGATTGATCGGGCACTCCTCATCCTGGCGATGGACACGAGCGAGCGGTATCGGTTGACCACATATGACGCGGCATACCTCGCGCTGGCCATAGCGCTTGATGGGTCGCTGCTGACGCTCGACCGCGAACTTCGCACCGCAGCTGGCGTGCGAGCCATTCCCATTGGCCCGCCAAAGCTCTCGGAGACGCCGGCCGCCTACGAGCGCGCCGTCACGTGGCCGAACTACAAGGGCGCCTCAGCGTTCCTCGCCAAGCTGCGCGCGGAGGCGGCGGGTCCTTCCTAGCGGTCGGCACTACCATCGAACCGATGGCTGAGCGGAAGAGCGCGGGGATCCTCCTGTATCGGCGGGTCGGCGGGTCCGACGGCGCGCTCGAGGTCCTGCTCGCCCATCCGGGCGGCCCGTATTTCGCCAAGACGCGACCTCGGCGACTGGACGATCCCGAAGGGCGAGCCCGACGGCGACGAGACCGATTTGACAGCTGTCGCCCGGCGCGAGTTCGAGGAGGAGACCGGGACGCCGATCGACCCCGCGGCGCCCGCCATCGAGCTCGGGTCCATCGTCCAGAAGGGTGGCAAGGTCGTCCACGCCTGGGCCGTCGAAGGCGACCTCGACCCGCTGACCGCGACCTCGAACGAGTTCGAGGTCGAGTGGCCGCCGCGATCGGGGACGCGGGTGCGGTTCGCCGAGATCGACCGGGTCGCGTGGTTCGACCCAGACGAGGCTCGACGACGGCTCAAGCCGACGCAGGTGCCGCTGGTCGACCGCCTCGAGGACGCGCTCCGAGGCTAGATGCGCGGGGCGCGGACGCCGTCTGTGCCGCCGGCGGCCGCGCGACGCGCTACGGCGTGGGCGCCGCCGACACGGTGACGCGGATCAATGTCGGGTCCGCGCCCGAGGCAACGAGCGAGCCGCGATCGGGAGTGACGATGTCGAGCATCAGCACGTAGTCGCCGGCTGCGGGGGGAGTGAGCGCCTGGAGGTCGACCGCAGCCTTGGCACCCGACTTGAGGCCGAGCGGCAGAGCCGCTCCGACGACCTGGGCCGTCGGGTCCGGCTGCAGGGCCGCGCCGACCGACAACGGGATCCAGCGGCCGACGAGGTACGCAGCGGCCGCCGGTGCGGTGCCGGAGGGGATCGGCTGGACGTCATGGCCCCAGGCTGTCTGGCCGAGGTTGGTGACCTTGACCCCGAACGTGACGGTGGTGTTGGCGGTCACGGCGGCCGTTGGAGTCGCCGAGATCGCACCATCAAAGTCCCCGGTCACGCGGACGATCAGCGACGGGATCATCGACTGGGTCGCAGCGTCGTACGCCACCCCGTCCTTGTCGTGGAGCGAGATCGTCAGGCGGTAGCGACCGGGCACGCTCGGGTAGGTCACGGGCACGTTCAGCGCCTTCTTGCCGATGGTGACCCCGGCCGGTGCGACGACGTCGCCGACCTGCTCGGGGACGACGAGGGCGAAGCCGCTGTCGGCCGGTGCGTCGAACCGCTGGCCGGTGAGCGGATCGGCTCCGACATCCTGTGCGGCTGGCGTCGTCTGGCCGTTGGGGAGGGCGTGCGCGAGGTCGGGGTCGGTGGTCGTGGATGCCGGAGTGGTCGCGCCGGTCGCGCCGGGTCGCTCCAGTCGCGCCCGTCGCTCCGGTTGCGCCCGTCGCTCCCGTCGCGCCGCTGACTTCATTCGCGGGATCGGTCGGCGCGATGATCGGGTCGATCGGATCCCAGCGGACGCTTGCCTCGAGGCCCTTGAGAGCGGCCTTGTCCTTGATGGTGAAGGGGACGTCGATGTGGCCCGTCGTGCCGGCCGCCGGAAGCTTCGCGATGGTCGGGGTGCCGAGCTTGACGTTGGTCGAAGCGAGGCTCGGTTCGAGCTGGAGGGCCGACGTGGCGCCAGACGTGGAACCCGTCGCGCCCGCGAGCACGTCCTTCGGGGCGAGACCCGCCTTCATCACGATCGAACGGGTGAAGCCGGCGGTCGCCGTCTCGGTATCCATCTGGTCCACGTAGCCGGGGCTGCGCATGCTCGGGAAGGCTGATCGGTTGCCATTGGCGCTCGGTGCGCCCTGCCAGGCCGCCTGGATCGAGCGGCCACCGCCAAGGACGGCGCCGACCATGTACGACGGGCTCGACCAGGCCTCGGCCACCACGGCGGCCGCGCCGGCCTTGATGAACCCGGCGGCGTAGTTGTCGATCCGCTGCTTCGCCTGGTCGATCGTCCCCTCGGGCAGGTCGGGCTCGGACAGGCCGCTCGCGTAGCACAGGTGGTTGAGCAGGACGACGGCATTCTTGGCCAGCGTGACCTGGGCGGCGATATCGGCCTCACCGAAGTACTGATGCGTCGAGTCGTCACCGCCGGCCGTCGGATTGAGGCCGAAGCCGTCCTCGCTCGGGGTGTACAGCGCATCGCGATAGATGCTCGGCCAGCCGTTGCCGTGCCCCATGTAGACGACCAGCGATGCCCCTGCGAGTGCCTGCTTGACGGCAGGCCACGTCGCGTCGGGGGAATACAGCTCGATGACGTCCGAGGTATATCGCCGAGCGACCTTGGCGGCCGCACGCGCCTCTGCCCGATAGCCGTCCGTGGCGTCGCCGGCGGGCCCGACGATGAAGACCACCTTCGGCGATGCGGCGGCCTTCTGTGTCGCGGAGGCGAAGGTCGCGGGCGCGACCAGACCAACGAGGAACAGAGCCGCGAAGATGGCAACGCCGAGTCGTCTCACGACAGAGGGCACACTCCGTAGTGGGGTGGAAAAGAGTACTCCCGTGGTGTCCTCCGCACCATATCCTTTTGGGCTCACCGGGCCCTTATCCGAGCGCGGTGGTGCCTCGGCGCACCGTCCTCTACCATCGGGACCATGCCCAACCGCCTCGCCGGGGAGACCAGCCCGTACCTGCTCCAGCACGCCCACAACCCGGTCGAGTGGTATCCGTGGGGTCCGGAGGCACTGGCGGCGGCCCGTTCGCTCGACCGCCCGATCTTCTTGTCGATCGGCTACGCGGCCTGTCACTGGTGCCACGTGATGGAACGCGAGTCGTTCGAGCATGAGCCGACGGCCCGCTACCTCAACGATCACTTCGTGGCGATCAAGGTCGATCGTGAGGAGCGGCCGGACCTGGACCAGGTGTACATGGCGGCCGTCCAGTCGATGACCGGGGGTGGTGGCTGGCCGATGTCGGTGTTCCTGACCCCTGACGGCCGTCCGTTCTACGGCGGGACGTACTTCCCCGACGAACCGCGGCACGGGATGCCGTCGTTCCGGCAGGTGCTCGAAGGCGTCGAGCGCGCCTGGCGCGAGCAGCGCGACGAGGTCGAGGCCGCGGGCGGCCGGCTGGTCCAGAACCTGGTCGAGCAGGGCCGGCTGGACGCGGGGAGGGATGATCCTTCGCCCGCGCTCCTTGAGGCGGCGACGGCCGCCATCGAGGCCGCGTTCGACACGGTCAACGGCGGCTGGGGCCGCGCGCCGAAGTTCCCGCAGCCGATGACGATCGAATTCCTGCTGCGTCGACACGTCGCGACCGGTGACGCCCGTCCGCTGGCGGTCGCCCGGCGCTCGCTCGACGCGATGGCCGACGGCGGCCTGCGCGACCAGCTCGGTGGCGGCTTCCACCGGTACTCGACCGACGCGGTCTGGCTCGTGCCGCACTTCGAGCAGATGCTGTACGACAACGCGCAGCTCGCCCGGGTCTACCTGCACGCCTGGGCACTGACCGGGGACGCGCGGTACCGCGCGGTCGCGACCGGGACGCTCGACTACATGGCGCGCGAGCTCACGACCGACGACGGCGCCTTCGCCGCCAGCCAGGACGCCGACACCGACGGCATCGAGGGCCTGACGTTCACCTGGCGAGCGCCGGAGATCAGGGACGTCCTGGGGGACGCGGCGGCGCTCTTTGCCGCGGCGTATGGGGTCACCGAGGAAGGGAACTGGGAGGGTGTCACGATCCTGTCGCGCGTGGCCCCGGACGAGGCGCTCGCCGGCCGGTTCGGGATCGCAGCGCCCGAGGTCGCGGGCCGCCTCGCGGATGCGCGTGCGCTCCTGCTCGCCCGGCGGGGGGCTCGGCCGCAGCCGTCGCGCGACGACAAGGCGCTCGCGGCATGGAACGGCCTGGCGATCGCGGCGTTCGCGGATGCCGCGGTCGCCTTCGCGGCTTCGGACGCTGATGCTGCGGCCCGATATCGCGCGGCCGCGGAAGGCGCCGCCTCGGCGATCGTCGGCGGGCTCCTCGGGCCCGACGGCTCGCTCGGCCGATCGTGGAAGGACGGGCGTGCGGTCGGCCGCGGCGTGCTCGAGGACTACACGCACCTCGCCGACGGGCTGCTGGCGCTCTACGAGGCGACCTTCGACGAGCGCTGGTTCGAGACGGCGCGCGGCTTGATGGACCGGGTGCTGGCGCACTTCGCCGACCCTGCCGGCGGCTTCTTCGACACCGCCGACGACCACGAGCAGCTCGTCACCCGGCCGAAGGACGTGCAGGACAACGCGGTCCCGTCGGGAAACGCCATGGCTGCCCGCGTCCTGCTCCGGCTGGCGGCCTGGACGGGCGTCGGGACCTACCGCGACGCGGCGGAGCAGGCGATGCGGACGGTCGTGCCGTTCGTCGCCCGGTACGCGACGGGGTTCGCGCAGTGGCTCTCGGCGATGGACCTCGCCCTGTCGCCGGCCATCGAGGTCGCGATCGTGGGCTCGCCCGGCGACACGGCGACCGACGACCTCCTGGCCGAGGTGCGGCGCGGGTACAGGCCGAACCAGGTCGTGTCGGTGGCCGCCGATCCTGCCGCGAGCGCGGTCCCGCTGCTGGCCGAGCGGGTTGCGATCGGCGGACGCCCGACCGCGTATGTCTGCCGCGGTTTCGTCTGCCGTCTGCCGGTCACCGCTCCTGACGCCCTGGCCGCCCAGCTCGAGGCCCCGTGACGGAGAGCGCGGTCGAGGCACGGCCGGCGGCGACCGTCGTTCTGCTCCGCGAGGGGTCTCACGGACTCGAGACGCTGCTCACGCACCGCCCGTCGACGATGGCGTTCGCCGGCGGCGCCCACGTCTTTCCGGGCGGTCGCGTAGACGCCGCCGATGCCGACCCGGGGCTCGCCGCGCGGTCCGTCGTCGCGGCGGAGGATGCTGCGACGGCGCTCGGTGGCGATCTCACGCCAGAGATGGCCTTGGCCGCGTACCTGGCCGCTGTCCGCGAGCTGTTCGAGGAGGCGGGGGTCTTGCTCGGGGAGACCAGCGCCACCGTCGGGCGCATCGCCGAGGCGCGGACCGCGCTGCTTGCGGGCGAAGTGACCCTGGCGACGGTCGCGGCCGCGCTCGACCTGCGTCTGCGGACGGACCTGCTCGTGCCCTTGTCCCGCTGGGTGACCCCGCCGCCCTATCCACGCCGGTTCGATGCCCGGTTCTTTGCTGCGTCGCTCCCGGACGGCGCGACCCCATCGTTCGAGGGCGGCGAGGTCGTCGCCCACGCGTGGCTCCGCCCCACCGATGCCCTCGAAGCGATGGCCGATGGCCAGTTGACCCTCTGGCTGCCGACCAGCACCACGCTCCAGCAGCTCGAGCACGTCCAGTCGATCGAGGAGATCCGGACACGGCTGGCACCGGGGAAACTCGGTGCCATCGTCGAGGAGGAGCTGCTGCCCGCCGTCACTCGGATCGAGATGCCGGCCGGGGGTGGGGTCGCGGGCCAACCGGTGTGTGCCTATCTCGTCGGGCGCCGACAATTCGTGCTCGTGGACCCGGGCGACCCGACGGGGCCCGGGCTGGACCGAGCCGTGTCCATCGCTGCCGGCCGGGGCGGCACGATCGCGGCGATCGCGCTGACGCATGTCGACCCCGACCACGCGGCGGGCGCCGAGGGGCTCGCGGAGACCCTGGGGATCGCGGTGCTGACCGGCCCGGGCGGCGGCCGACCGCTGCCGTACCCGGTCCGCGAGCTGGCCGATGGGGAGGTGCTGACCGTCGGCGACGTCCCACTCCGGATCATCCAGACCCCCGGTCCGCGCCCCGATCATCTGGCGTTCCTGGGCAGCGGAGGCGGTGGCAAGGACTTCGTCCTGACCGGCGATCTCGACGGTGTCCGCGGCGCGCGCTCGATCCCTGGTCTGCCGGATCCGGCCGCCTGGACGGCATCGCTCGAACGCGTCGCGCGACTGGCACCCGCGGCCGTTCGGCTGGCCGGCCACCCTTCATCCGGAGATCCCGCTTGACTCTTCCACCTGCCGACCCTGAGGCTGCCCGGATGCATCGACCGACGTTGCGGCTCAGCCGTCGCCTCCACCCGCTGGCCTGGCTGTTCATCGCGCTGGCCATCGCCGACGTGATCTGGTACGTGCTCAACGCCAGCTTCGGCCCGACGAGCGGGCCTGCGGATGTGCTCGCGTATGCCGTCCAGGTCGTGCCGTCGGTGGCGGTCTTCCTGATGCCGGCCGTCTTCCTGACCCGGCACCCTGAGGCGACATGGCGCGCCCGGACGCTCCTCCTCGGGCTGTTCCTGGTGGCCATCAGCCAGACCCTGCTGATCGTGTCCACGCCACTGCAGTCGGTCTTCGCGGCCCTCACACCGGCCACTGCGGAGCTGCCGATCATCTGGTCGTCGGCGCTGTTCGACGACGTCACGAGCCTGATCTTCGCCATCGGCCTCGCATACATGGCGTTCGGCCTGACGCAGGTTCGCCGTTACGAGGGCCATGCCCGGTCGCTGACCTTGCTGTTCGTCACGGTGATGGCGATCTTCGGGACGGTCGTCGGGATCGTGTCGGTGGCGCGCATCGATCTGAGCTCGCTGACGATGTCGGCGGGACTGGCGTTCTATCTCGGCTCGATCGTCGTTTTCGGGGTCGTGCGGATCGTCGCCTGGGCCTACCTCACTGCCGCCGCAGCAGGCGGTGCGGCCGCTGGTGAGGATCCTCCGGCAGGCTGGCGGCTGGCCACGCTCGGTGGGGCAGCCGTCCTGCTGGCGCTCACATTGGTCAACATCGGTGGCCTGTTCGAGATCGCGGACCAGACGCTCGACACCGCCTACGGGTACGTGACGATCGGCCTGTACGCGCTCGGGCTGGTGTTCCTCCTGGCGGCGTTCGTCGTCCGGTTGCCGGCGCTCGGCGAGGACGAGGACGAGGAAGAGGAGGAGGAGGACGAGACGATGACGAGGACGCCGACGACGAAGACGGTGACGAAGACAGCGAGAACGACGACGAGGACGAGGACGACCTGTAGGTCGCGCCCCGCTCAGGCTCGGTCGGCCGGGAGCGCAGCGACCAGGTTGCGCACGAAGTTGAGGCCCTCGTCGACCTGCTCGATCGGGGCATACGGCCCGGGCATCAGGACGCACGGTCGCCCCGCGAGAGCGATCCCGGGCAGGTGGCCCCACAATTCGGCGAGCGGCTTGCCGGCGCAGATGGTCGCGACGCGCTTGTAGATGAACACGATGGCGGCCGGCCGCCAGATCGCGATCTTCTGCCACAGCGGGCCGACCCCGGCGGTCAGCTCCGCGTCGGTCGCGACGTCGCGCGCCGTCGGGACCTTGAGCAGGTCCGTGATGCCGTGGCCCGCAGCCATCAGGGCGTCGTCGGCGGCCTCGAGTGGCGTGCCGGCGGGGATGACCCCGGCGGTCATCAGCCGGCGGAGGAAGGTGCGGCCGAGCTGGCCCTGGTGGTAATGGCCGGCGGTCACGCTGACCGGCGACGGGTTGAGTCCGACGAACAGGAGTCGATCGCGAAGCGGCGGAAGGTCCTCGAGTGTCTCGACCTCGGCGCCATCGACCACGATCGTCGTGCGATGGAGGCCCGGAACGGGTCGGCGGGTCAGGGCCTCGAGCTCGTCGGGAGTCATCCGGGGATGGGTGGCGTCGGCGCTGTCGGGCTGGCCGAGTGGGTGGTCAGGATCGACTCAGGCTGGCCGGTCGTCGCCGGTGTCGGTCGGCTCGGACGTGCTGCTGGTGCGTGCCTGGATCTCGGCCTGCGCCTTGGCGGCCTCGGTCTTCGCCTCTCGGACCCCGCGGCCCAGGGTCGAGCCCCATTTCGGCAGGGTCTTGGGACCGCGCACGACCAGCACGGCGACCAGGATGATGACGAGGACGATCAGGACGTCGGATCCCATCGGCCGATGGTACAGCGGCGAGTGCGGCCCGCGGGCGGTATGGCCGGGCGGGCGGTGTGGCCGGGCTCGGTCCGCGGAGGCCGCGCGGGGATCTGCGAGTCCGACGGGTCAGGGCCGGCGCGCGACGGGGATGACGAGCCGGATCGCGGTGTGGGTCGTCGAGAACGAGCAGACCTTGTTGTCGACGAGGCGGGCGACCTTGGCGGCTTCGATGACCTCGACGTCGCGGAGCGTCCTGGTCTTGCCCTTGCGCGAGACCACCCAGATCGCGCCGTTCGGCCGGATGAGGGCGGCGAGCTCGCGCAGCGGGGCGAGCCCCTCCCAGGTGTCGGCGCCGAACAGGACCACGTCGGTATCGGGCTCCGGCCAGCCGTCGGTCAGGTCCGTCGTCCGAGCCGCGATCTGGGCGCGGATGTCGGGGTCATCGACATCGACCAGCGCGACGCGCATCCCCGGCCGGATCCCGAGCTTGTCGAGCAGCGGCGTGGTGTAGACCCGTTCCATCGCGCTATCGTGCCACGCGATGTTGCTCGTCTACGGGCCGCGCTCGCCGACATACGACTTCGGGCCCGCTCATCCGCTCACGCCGCGCCGATTCGGGCCCGGGCTGGACCTGCTTCGGGCGGTCGGCGCAGAGCCGGGGTTGGCGCCCGAGCCGGCCCTCGACGACGAGCTGGAGTGGTGCCATTCGCGCCGCTACATCTCGATCGTCAAGCGGTTCTCCGCCGATCCGTTCGGGTTTCCAGAGGCGGGCATCGGCGTCGGTGGCGACGATCCGCCGTTCGCCGGGATGCACGATGCCGCTGCGGCCGTTGCAGGCGGCTCGCTGCGGGCGATGGAGGCCGTCCTCCACGGTGACGTCGAGCATGCGTTCCACCCGGGCGGCGGGCTCCATCACGCGATGCCGGATCGCGCCTCGGGCTTCTGCATCTACGACGACCCGGCGCTCGCGATCGCGCGGGCGCGGCGTGACGGGCTGCGGGTCCTGTACATCGATCTCGACGTCCATCACGGCGACGGCGTCCAGGCGATCCACGTTGCCGATCCCGGCGTCCTGACGGTGTCGTTCCATGAGACCGGACGCTATCTGTTTCCCGGGACCGGCGGGGTGGGGGAGCTGGGCGAGGGTGCGGCCGCCGGGACGTCGGTCAACGTGCCACTCGAGCCGGGGACGGGCGAAGGGGCGTGGCTTGCGGCGGTGACCGGGCTGCTCCCCGAGCTGGCCGCCGCGTTCGGGCCCGACCTGATCGTGTCGCAGCACGGCGCCGACTCGCATGCGTGGGACCCGCTCGCGCACCTGCTCGTGACAACGACCGCGATGGGCGCGGCGGCGCGGCTCGTGGATTCTCTCGCGCACCGGTTCGCCGGCGGCCGCTGGCTGGCGACCGGTGGTGGCGGGTACGACGCGTATCGGGTGGTACCGCGGACATGGAGCCTCGTCTGGCTGGCCGGGGCCCACCGCGATGTCCCTGAGTCGACGCCTGTCGCGTGGCGCGAGCGCTGGGCGGCCGAGGGTGCGCGCTACGGCCAGGCGCCGCTCCCCGAGACGTTCGACGACGCCCCGAACGCCGGGCTCGAGCTGGACGCGTCGCAGGCGTCGGCCGAGGCGCGTTCGCTTGAGACGGCGGCGGTCGTACGGCGGCTGGTCGTGCCTCGGTTGTTGCAGGTCGCACGCGACCGCGGCTGGTGGGATCCGCTCGAGGTGCCGACGACGCGGAGGGGCGCCTCAGGGGCGGCTGCGGATGGCACACCGACGATCTTGGCTTCGGTCGACGCAGCGACGTGGGAGCGGCTCGATCTCATGGCCGGGGTCGTGCCGCCCGCCGATCCGAGCGCCGGCCACGCCCTGATCCTGGCCGCCATTCGTGACGGAGCCACGGTTTCCGCGGCAGTGCTCGACGACGCGACGGTCGTCGGCCTGGCAGTCGCCGGTCCGACGGACGATCGGGGCCGGCGCGAGGTCCTCGCGGTCGGCGTCTGGCCGGCGTTCCGCCGTCGCGGCCTCGCAGGATCGTTGCTTGGCGCGTGCGTCGCCGATGACGCTGTGTTCGTCGCCGACGTCACCCTTGCCGAGCGCGATCCCATCGATCCACTCCCACGTGATGTTCGGTCCAGCATCGCCCGCAGCCTCCTCGAACATGCCGGCTTCGAGATCCACCCGGCCGACCCGCGCATCCGCGCCGCCGACCCGGGTGCCGTCATGGCCGTCCGGGGCAGGAGCTAGGTCGGGTAGCCGGTCATGACCCCTCGTGGCGGGCGATCGCGCACACGTGCGGCGTCCCCTTCGACCTCGGCCCACAGGAGGGCGGAGCCAGGCCACGACACGTCCGGGGTGGTCAGCGCTCGATAGGCCTCGATAGGACTCGCTGGGTAGGCGACCCGGAGCGTTTCCGCAAATCGTTCTGCGAGTTGCCGATTGGTTCGAGTCGAGCGGAGGATGAGGAGCCGGTCGATTCGTGGAGCGCCGTCCACAAAACGCCAGAAGTCAGCCGACGGCAGGGATCCGGCCTTCTCGTTCGACCATCGGATCTGCTGTTCGAGGCGCCGGAGTTCGGATTGGATCTCGGTCGCGACGATGACGCCGGCAGCCTGGTCGTGGATCACGGCGTCGATGACGCCTCGCGCCGGCCGGTGGACCGGCACCTCCACCGATCGGGTCCAGCGTGGGTCCAGGACCCGAAGAACTGCCTCGCAGATGCGTGCCTGGATCGGGTCGCGGAGCCGCGGGCCGGTGCCCGGATAGAAGCGGACGCTGACGCTGCCGCCGAGCGCAGTGGCTATCGCTGTGAGCACGGCGAGGCTTGGTTCGCGGAGACCGCGCTCGATCAATGAAAGGTGCCCATGGTCGATGTTGGCCATGTCCGCCAGCCGCCGCACCGACAGGCCCGAGTCGAGACGCAGGCGACGGATCTCCGCCCCGATCGAAACACGCATGTCGCGGCAAGCTCGGCCCGTCGAGGTCCGCGGCGACTTTCTAGGTGTGCCGTACGAGCGTCCGAGCATGTATCAAGCGTGGCAGACGGCGCTTATCGGGCGATCATCGCCACGGATCGCCTCTGTCGGACTTGTCGCGGCGACCCTCGGTCACCGATTCTGGCCGTTCGGCTCCCCCAGACTCGTCGTGGCTGCCCATCGTTGACCACGGGTCACCGATTTCAACGATTGTGTGGACTCGCCGTCCTGATCCGGTCTTCGCGGTGACCAAGGGTCACCGGCGCGCGGGATTTGAGGCAGCCCACGCTTCAAGCGAAGGAAATCGGTGACCGCGGGTCACCACAGGGGTCGCGGCCGGGCCGTGTGGCAGCCGAACGCACGAATTCGGTGACCGCGGGTCACCACCGCACCGGGACAGACCCGAAATCGAGCGCCCCCGGTCCGTGGACGGACCGGGGGCGAAGGTTCCGCTCGGGCGGGCTGGGGGACCCGCGGGAGATGAGGGGATCAGGCGGTCGCTGCCTGTGGTGTCGTCTGCTTGCCCTTGATCGCGCCCGGGTGCCACGGGGTGCCGAGCATCGGGAGCAGGTAGCCGGTCGACGCCGTAGTAGCCGGCGACCTTCCAGCCGAGGATGAGCCCGACTGCCAGGGTGAACAGGACCGGGTTGACCGAAGCCGAGCCCGCGAGCAGGAACGACATGTTCATGAAGGCCCCGAAGAAGGCCGCGAAGCCGGTCAGGACGCCGAGCAGGAGGCCGAGCCCGACGGCCATCTCACCGAACACGATGAGCGGCGCGAACCAGGTGTAGGCGTGGTTGTCGAGGAGGGTCTGGAGGAACGTGCGGTACCACTCGAAGGTGATCGCCGGGCGTGCCCTGCGCCGGCCGCGGGGATCGCGACGGCGTGCTGCCAGTAGCCCTGAAGCGCGGAGCCGCCATCAAGCCAACCGGCGCCGCTGAACTTGTGATAGCCGGCCTCCAGGAAGGTGAAGCCCACGAAGAGGCGGATCGGCAGCCAGAACAGGCCTGCCCGCGAATTGCCGGTCAGGAACCGGGTGAAGGCCGGGCCTTCGATCTCGATGGTCTCGCCGCCCGGCTCCTTGCGCATCTCGAAGAGGACCACGAGCAGAGCGATGAACGATACCCAGAAGGTGACGGTCACGACCTGGTCGGCCGTGCTCTTCGGGTCGACTGCGACCCATGGATTGACGATGAGGAAGAGCGCAACTGCGGCGATGCCGCCGAGGAGCGCTGCGAGGTTCCGCTTGGTTGTCATGGGATTTCCTTCCCTTCCATTCCAGGTCCGCCGTCCACGTGACGGTCCTTCTTTTGACCTGTCTGCATTGAAGCCGCCGGCCCAACGGCGAAGTAGCGCCAACCGGCCCCCTCGACAGGCCATTCGGCCCTTTCTCGTCGGGACGTCCCGCCTTGTGAACATCTGGTCGAAATGGAGCCCGCGCGCTACACTCCGTGACCCGTGGTCACCGCCGCAGTCACCGACCCGCTCGCCCCGTTCTCACCGGCCGTCCGCGACTGGTTCCGGTCCAGCTTCGAGGCGCCGACCGACGCCCAGGTGCGTGGCTGGGCAGCCATCTCGTCCGGGCAGCACACGCTGGTCCACGCACCGACCGGCAGCGGCAAGACCCTCACTGCCTTCCTCTGGACGCTGGATCGGCTGGCGACCCATCCCAGCCCGGCACCGACCCGCGAGGCACCCGGGCTCGTCCGGGTCCTCTACATCTCGCCGCTCAAGGCGCTGACCTACGACATCGAACGCAACCTGCGAGCGCCGCTGACGGGGATCGCCCTTGCGGCCGAGCGGCTCGGCGAGCCCGTCCCGCACATCTCGGTCGCCAGCCGGACCGGCGACACGGCCGCCGAGGACCGACGCCAGATCGCCCGCCATCCGCCGGACATCCTGATCACGACGCCCGAGTCGCTCTACTTGCTGCTGACCAGCGCGGCGCGTGACATCCTGCGCGGCGTCGAGCACGTCATCGTCGACGAGGTCCACGCCATCGCCGGCTCGAAGCGCGGAGCGCATCTCGCGCTCAGCCTCGAACGCCTCGAGGCGCTCCGCGATGGCGCGAACCCCGACGCCCCGCCGATGCAGCGGATCGGCCTGTCTGCCACGCAACGGCCGCTCGACACGATCGCCCGTTTCCTCGGCGGCGTCGGGCCGGGGCGCGAGGTGACGATCGTCGATGCGGGTGCGCGCAAGCCACTCGACCTCCAGGTCGTCGTCCCCGTCGACGACATGTCGGCGCTCGGCGAGATCCTGCCGCTCGAGGAGCAGCCGGGCGGCCCGGCATCCGGGCGAGGGGACATGCGGACCAGCATCTGGCCGTCGATCCACCCGCGCATCCTCGAGCTCATCCGGAGCCACCGCAGCACGATCGTCTTCACCAACAGCCGGCGGCTGTCCGAGCGGCTTGCCCAGCGACTCAACGAGCTTGCCGGCGAGGAGCTGGTCCGCGCCCACCACGGCAGCATCGCCCGCGAGCAGCGAGTCGAGATCGAGGAGGAGCTGAAGGCGGGCCGACTCCCCGCACTGGTCGCCACGTCGAGCCTCGAGCTCGGCATCGACATGGGCGCAGTCGACCTGGTGATCCAGGTCGAGAGCCCGACCAGCGTCGCCCGCGGCCTCCAGCGCATCGGCCGGGCCGGGCACCAGGTCGGCGCCCCGAGCAAGGGCGTCATCTTCCCGAAGTACCGCGGCGACCTCCTCGAGTGCGCGATCGTGACCCGCCGGATGCACGAAGGCGCCATCGAGTCGACCCAGATCCCGCGCAACCCGCTCGACGTCCTGGCCCAGCAGCTGGTGGCGATGACGGTCATGGACCGCTGGTCGGTGGACGACCTGCTGGCCGTCACCCGGCGCGCCTTCCCGTACGAGACGCTCACCCGGGAGGTGCTCGAGGGCGTGCTCGGCATGCTCGCGGGCGCCTATCCGTCCGACGAGTTCGCCGAGCTCAAGCCGCGGGTCGTGTGGGACCGCGTGACGGACGTGGTCGAGGGCCGCCGGGACGCCCGGGTCGTGGCGGTCACCTCTGGCGGGACCATCCCGGACCGCGGCCTGTTCGGCGTGTTCATGGTCGGGGAGGCGGGGACGCCCGGGCGCCGTGTCGGCGAGCTCGACGAGGAGATGGTGTACGAGCTGCGCGCCGGGATGCACGGCGACGTCATCGTGCTCGGGGCGAGCAGCTGGCGGGTCGAGGAGATCGGCCACGACCGGGTCACGGTCAGCCCTGCGCCCGGCGTGCCGGGCAAGCTGCCGTTCTGGAAGGGCGACGCCGTCGGACGGCCGGCCGAGCTCGGTCGGGCGCTCGGCGCCTTCGTCGGCGAGCTCGAGGGCGACCTCGCGCGCGGAGCGGCCGGCCGGCGCGCGGCGACGACGCGGCTGCGCGAGACGCACGACCTCGACGAGCGGGCCGCCGACAACCTGCTCGCCTATCTCGATGACGAGCGCGAAGCGACCGGGGCTCTCCCGACCGACAAGCGGATCGTGGTCGAGCGCTTCCGCGATGAGCTCGGCGATTGGCGGCTGTGCATCCTGAGCCCGTTCGGCGGCCGGGTGCACGCGCCGTGGTCGCTGGCGCTGGAGGCGCGGATCGGCGAGCGGCTCGGGCTCGAGGTCCAGACCATCTGGTCGGATGACGGCATCGCCATCCGGCTGCCCGAGGGCGACGCGCCGCTGGACGGCATCGAGGCGCTGCTCTTCCCCGAGCCCGACGATCTCGAGGACCTGGTCGTCGGCCAGCTGTCGACCTCGGCCTTGTTCGCCAGCCGGTTCCGCGAGAACGCGGCGCGAGCGCTGCTCCTGCCGCGACGCCGGCCGGGGACGCGGACGCCGCTGTGGCAGCAGCGCCAGCGGTCGGCGGACCTGCTGGCGGTCGCGTCGCGCTACGGATCGTTCCCGATCCTGGTCGAGACCTACCGCGAGTGCCTGTCGGACGTGTTCGACCTGCCCGGCCTGCGCGACATCCTGGCCGGGGTCGCCCGCCGCGAGATCGCGGTCCACGCGGTCGAGACGGTCCGTGCCTCGCCGTTCGCGGGCAGCCTGATGTTCGACTACGTCGCCGCCTACATGTACGACGGCGACACGCCGATGGCCGAGCGTCGGGCGGGCGCGCTCACGCTCGATCGCGACCTGCTGCGCGAGCTGCTCGGCCAGGAAGAGCTGCGCGAGCTCCTCGACCCGGACGCGCTGGCCGACCTCGAGCTGAACCTCCAGGCGTTGGCCGACGACCGCCGCGCATCGACCCTCGACGGGGTCCACGACCTGCTCCGCCGCCTGGGCGACCTGTCCGGGGCGGAGGTTGCCGCCCGGACCGAAGGTGGCGCGTCCGTCGCCGGACCGTGGCTCGACGAGCTTGCTGCCGCGCGCCGGGTGGTCCGGACCCGAGTCGCCGGCGACGACCGCTGGATCGCCATCGAGGACGTCGCGCGTTACCGCGACGGCGTCGGGATCACCGCGCCGGTCGGCGTGCCGGCGGCGTTCCTCGGGCCGGCCGCGGGAGCGCTGGACGGGCTGCTGTCGCGGTACGCCCGGACCCACGGGCCGTTCCTCACGCCCGACCCGGCGCACCGCTGGGGACTGCCGGTGGGTGTGGTCTCGGATGCGCTCGAGAGGTTGCTGGCCGCCGGGACGCTCTTGCGCGGTGAGTTCCGGCCGGGCGGCGCCGAGCGCGAGTGGTGCGATCCCGAGGTCCTCCGGCTGCTTCGCCGTCGCTCGCTGGCACGCCTCCGGCGCGAGGTCGAGCCGGTGGACCCGGCGGCGCTCGCCCGCTTCCTGCCGGACTGGCAGGGCGTTGCTGCGATCGGCCAGACGCGCCCGCCGCTCCGCTCGACGGCCGCGCTCGAACGGCTCGCCGAGGTGGTCGATCAGCTCGCCGGCCTGCCCATTCCCGCGTCTGTGCTTGAGCGCGACGTCCTGCCCGCGCGGGTCCCCGGCTATCAGCCGCGGCTGCTCGACGAGCTGGGCGCCCTCGGCGAGGTCGCCTGGGTGGGGCGAGGGAGCCTCGGGCGCGACGACGGCCGGATCGCGCTGGTACGGCCCGGTCGCGAGATCCTGCGGCCGCTGGGCGTGCCCGACGGGTCGGAGACGCCGTCGGAGCCGCGTCATGTGGCGATCCGCGAGCATCTTGCGGCGCGCGGCGCCTCGTTCTACCGCGAGCTGTTCACGGCGGCCCGAGGGACGTCCGACCGTGAGGTGCTCGACGCGTTGTGGGACCTCGTGTGGGCCGGCGAGGTGACCAACGACACCTTCGCGCCGCTCCGCGCGTTGCGCTGGAAGCGCTCGGGGAGCGGACCGCGTCGCGCGGGCAGCGGGCGTGGGCGCCTGACCGCGCTAGGCCCGCCCGAGGCGGCCGGACGCTGGTCGCTGGTGACCGAGCCCGGCCGGTCGACCGCCACGGAGCGGCTCCACGCGCAGAGCCTCGCGCTGCTCGACCGGCATGGCGTCCTCACCCGGGAAGCGGTCGCGACCGAAGGTATCGATGGCGGCTTCGCGGCGGTCTACCCGGTCCTGCGGGCGATGGAGGAGGCCGGCCGGATCCGGCGCGGCTACTTCGTGGATGGTCTGGGTGCTGCGCAGTTCGCGCTCGCCGGGGCGCTCGACCGGTTGCGCGCGACCCGCGACCCAGCCGATCCCCCGACGACCGGCGCGGTCCACCTGCTGGCCGCCGCCGACCCGGCCAACCCGTACGGTGCGGCACTCGCGTGGCCGCGTCGCGGCGAGACGGACCGACGGCCGCTCCAGCGCGCGGCGGGCGCCTATGTCGTGCTCGTCGACGGGATCGCGGCGCTCTATCTCGAACGTGGCGGGTCCACCATCCAGACGCTCCCCGCCGCCGACGACCCGGCCGTGGCGGTCACCTCGTTCCGTGCCCTCGACGCGCTCGTCGCCGACGGGCGCGTCCGCGAGCTCGTCATCCGCAAGGTCGACGGCGAGGAGGTCGGTGCGTCGCCGTTCCGTCCGTCCCTGCTCGAGGCCGGCTTCGTGGCCGGCTACCGCGGCCTCGCCCTGCGCCCACCGCGGACCGCGGCCTGAATGCCCGAAGGCGACACTCTCTTCCGGACCGCCGCGGGCCTGCGGCCGTACCTGGTGGGCAGGACCGTCACCGCGGCCCGGACCGGCGGACCCGGGCCGGTCCCGCAGGTGGCGCGCGTCGTCGGGCGTGAGATCACCGCGGTCGAGGCGCTCGGCAAGAACCTCCTGATCCGGTTCGATGGCGGGCTCGAGATCCGGACGCACCTGCGCATGAACGGCTCGTGGCACCGCTATCGGCCGGGCGAGGCGTGGCGCCGGCCGGCCGCCCGGGCTCGCCTCGTCCTCGAGGTCCCGGGCGCGGTGGCGGTCTGCTTCGATGCCCCCGTCGTCGAGCTCCTCGAGCAGCGATCCGAGGCGCTCCATCCGTCGCTCGGTCGGCTCGGACCGGACCTGCTCGCACCCGACTTCGAGATCGACGAGGCCGCCCGGCGCCTGCGCGAGTCCGACCGCGCGCGCACGGCCATCGGCGAGGCGCTCATCGACCAGCGCGCCCTGGCCGGGATCGGCAACGTGTACAAGAGCGAGATCCTGTGGATCGAGCGGGTGTCACCGTTCGCGACGATGGCTTCCCTGGAGGATGAGACGGTGCACAGGCTCGTGAACACCGCCCGCCGACTGTTGGTCGCAAACGCGATGACGACCCGCGGCCCGGAGCGCGTGACGACCATGGGCGACCGTGGCGCGCCGGGTCCGCTCTACGTCTACGGTCGCACCGGTCGACCGTGCCGCCGCTGCCGGACGCCATCGTCAGCGCGCAGCAGGGCACCGACATCCCCCGCACGACCTACTGGTGCCCGACCTGCCAGCCGGCGCCGGGCTGACCATCTCGCTGAGCTGACCGCCTCCTGCGGGCTCAGTCGAAGATGCCGAGCGGGCAGTAAGCGGTGACGATGAAGTTCGGGACGTCCACGATCTCGCTGATCCGCAGGTCGATCGCCACGCTGCACAGCAGGTACGCCTGGATCGGCGACAAGCCGTGCTCGCGGCCGAGCCAGTCGATCATCCGCCGGACGGCATCGCGGCCGGCGACGAGCAGGTCTGGCCCGACGCCGTCGGTCGCGTAGCGCAGGCCGGAGCGGAGCGTGGCGTTCGGGTCGGGCGCGGCAAGGAACTCCGGACCGGTCACGTGGACGTCCTTGCGGACGGTCAACCGGACCGTCGCTCGCATCGGGGTCTCGATGGCCGTACCGCACACCTCGCCATCGCCCTGGGTCGCGTGGCCGTCGCCGATCGAGAAGCGCGCTCCCGCCACGAACACGGGCAGGAACAGCGTCGATCCCGCGACCAGGTGCCGCGTATCCATGTTGCCGCCATGCGAGTCGGGCGGGATCGTGCTCCGCGGACCATCGACCGGCGCGACGCCCATCTCGCCGCAGAACGGCGCGAGCGGGATGCGGATCCCCGGCCAGAACTCGGCCCGATCGGCCGGGTCCGGGACCGCGGTCACCTTGTAGAACGGGTTCGGGAAGTCGTCCGCCAGCAGGCCGAAGCCAGGGATGCTCGCGGTCCAGCCCCAGTCGGCGGGCGCGAGCTCGAGGATGTCGACCTGGAGCGTGTCGCCTGGCTCGGCCCCGGCGACCTCGACCGGACCGTTGACCTGGTCGACGCGGCTGAAGTCGAGCCGCTCGAGATCGGACAGCGTGGACGTCGAGGTGAGCTGGCCGTTCGAGGCGTCGACGCAGTCGAACTCCACGATGTCGCCCGACGACACCGTCGCCACCGGCGGGATCGCCGGGTCCCAGGTCAGATGGGTCTGGTCGCGACCGACGTGGATGGTCGGGACTGGGAGCACGGTCGTTCTCCTTGCGCGTCCGGGTCGAGGAGGCATGGTAGGCACCGCGAGCTTCCGGTGGAAGGGGCCGGCCCGTCGCGGCCGCGTATCATCGCGCCCGATGTGTGAGCACTTCATCGCCCGGTCCGCGAAGCCGTTCCGGCTTGACGAGCTGTGGCCGTTCACCGAGCGCCTCGAGCGGTACGGGCTCGCGGGGTTCGGCTGGGGCGCGGGCTGGCTCGGAGCGGACGGCCGGCTCGCTTCGTACCGCGACATCCGCGCGTTCCGCGACGACCCGGGCCGCCAGGCGGTCGGGGCGACCGAGACGACCGTCGCGCTGATCCACCTGCGCCGGCCGTCGCGGCTCTCGACGCTGACCCTCGCCGACACGCAGCCGTTCGACGATCCGGCCGGCCGGTTCGTCTTCAGCCACAACGGCGACCTGCGCGACTATCGGCGCCTTCGTTCCGAGTATCGCGCGCAGGGTCGGATCCACGGCCGTGCCGACAGCGAGGTGGGGGAGCGCTGGCTCGAGGACGCGTGGCGCGACGGCGAATCCGGGCGGGCACCTGCTGTGCGCTCTGCACGAGAGGTTCGGTGGCGAGGCCAATCTGGCGTTGCTCGCAGCGGACGGCACGCCGCATCACTACGCCGGCAACGACGAGAACCCGGTCTTCTCGTTCCGGCTCGGGCGCATCGGGATCGTGTCGACCGGGCTCTACTCGCTCGACCGGTCCGTGTTCCGGTTCGCGGCCCAGGGCGCGACGGAGCGGCGGCTCGTCCGGCCGGGCACGACGATCTCGCTCGATCGTGACGGGGGCGCGGTGACCGGCGCCTAGGCTGGCCGCCTGACACGATGACGAGATCAGGTCGGAGCCCAGACCGATGACCGACGACGCGTCCATCGCGACGCAGGGCATGGACGCCGTGACCGGACGACCGACGACGTTCCTGCCCATGCGCGAGCTCGTCCGGATCTCGCTCTACTGGCTCGGCCTGTCGTCGATCTTCGCCGGCCTCTCGGCGATCATGGCCGGGCGGCTCGAGTTCACCGGTCTCGTCGACCACGATGAGAGCCGGCCGAGCCCTGTTCCTCGTCTCGATCAGCGGTGCGGTGATCGCGATGGTCGTCCAGCCGACGATCGGCTCGATCTCCGACTACACGATGACCCGCTGGGGCCGCCGCAAGCCGTACATCTTCGTCGGCTCGCTGCTCGACCTCGTGTTCCTGATCGGGATCGCCTCGAGCGACACGCTGGTCTCGATCGCCGCCTTCGTGGCTCTCCTGCAGTTCAGCTCGAACTTCGCCCAGGGGCCGTTCCAGGGCTACGTCCCGGACCTCGTGCCCGGGCCGCAGGTCGGCACCGCCAGCGCCCTGGTCGGACTGATGCAGGTGCTTGGTGTCGTGTCGGGATTCATCATCGGCTCGCTCGCCGTGGCGACCCACGACTACGGGCTCGGGCTCGTCGCGCTCGGCGTCCTCGAGGTCATCACCATGCTCTCGGTGGTCATCCGGGTCCGGGAGGGCCCGACCGCCAAGTCGCGCGGAGGGCGCCCGTGGCGATCGATCGCGGCCGAGGCGTGGGGCTCGGACATCCTCAAGGAGCACAGCTTCCTGTGGCTCGTCGCATCCCGCCTCGCGATCCTGATGGCCGGCTCCGTGCTGACTGCGCTTGCGGTCTTCTACCTGGCCCGCTCGATGGGCCTCGACGAGCAGGCGACCGGCCTGGTCGAGATCCCGCTGGTCGCGCTCGTCGCGGTGGGCACCGTCGCGTCCGTCGTGCCGGCAGCACGGCTGTCCGACCGGGTCGGGCGGAAGCGCGTGATCTGGATCAGCTGTGCGCTCGGCGCCGTCGGCGTGTCGATCGTGGCGGCCGCCCCGATCCTGCCGATCGCGTTCGCCGGCGCGCTGCTGTACGGCATCTCTGCCGGGACGTTCCTGGCGGTCGACTGGGCGCTCATGACCGACATCATCCCGAAGGCCGCATCGGGCCGGTACATGGGCCTGTCGAACGTGGCAACGGCGTCGGCGGGGGTGCTGGCGCTGGCCGTCGGCGGGACGATCATGGACTTCGTCGGCGGTGGCGACGGGCCGCGTGCGGCGCTGTGGATGGCCGTCGGATTGTTCGGCTTGGGCGCGCTGCTTCTTCGGCCGGTCGACGAGCTGCGTCGCGAGGACTTCGCGCCGTCTGTGGCGGCCGACGCGCCCGAGGGACCCGCGCCGGCTGCGGTCTAGCGGGCTAGATCGCCCGTATCCGGGCGCGGCCGCTCGACAGCCACAGCCGCCACGTCGCCGGGCGGAGGAAGTCGAACGGGTCGGCCTTGCGATAGAACCACGGGACGGTCGCCCACAGGTAGACGACGTAGTCGAGCCGGACCGGGCGCGCTCCGAATCCGAACAGCGCCTGGAGCTGGATGATCGTGAGCGGCAGGGTCAACAGGCTCAGCCCGACGGAGACTGCCAGCCAGAACAGCCCCCATCGCCACGTCTTGCGCGGCAGGATCGGCAGGAACACGACCGGGACCCACTTCATCCAGGTCGCGAGCGCCCACAGCAGGCCACCGAGCCGCGGCCCGGTGAACTGCGCCGCCCAGAGCATCAGCGTCAGCTGCAGGTTGATGTTGCCGGTGTCGAGATTGGCGGCGAACGGGAATGCCAGCGCGGTCACGATGATGGCGGTCGTCAGCGGCCGGCGGCGATAGGCCCAGTGGATCGTCCACAGCAGGAGGAGGATCGTCCCGACCCGCCAGACGAACCAGGCGACGTCCCATGGCAGCATCGCCCACGGCGCGAACATCGGGAGCATCCACGGGGCGTACACGTAGGGCAGGAACGGGCCCGTCGGGTGGTATGGGTCGCCGCCATTGATCCAGATCCGGACGCCTGCCCAGTAGGCCCGGGCGTCAGCGCCACCGGCCTCGCCTCGGGCGATCAGCCCGGACAGGATCAGGGCGAACGTCAGGCTGAGCAGGAAGACCGCCGCGATGCGCCGGGGGTCGCGCAGCCGTGAGACCTCGCGTCGCAGGGCCCGCCGGAAGACGCCGGCGCGCCGGCGCGTGCCGCGATCGACGACGTCGGACAGGTCCACGCGGATGCGACCGCGACCGCGGGCCGTGCCCGGAACGGGCTGGAGGCCGGACGGCGGCGCGGGCTCGGTCATGTCGCCGCATTCTCGCACGCTGCGTCTCCCGTCCGGCCCATGTCGGCGGCCGGGACGCGGCGCGGTCGGCTATCCTCTCTCGAAGCTCTCGAGGGAGAACGGCGTCTGTGGCCGACGGGACCGTCATCATCATCGGTGGCGCGGAGGACAAGGTCCGCGACCGCGTCATCCTGAGCCGCTTCGTGGCGCTGGCCGGTGGGTCGGACGCGACGATCGCGGTCATCAGCACCGCGTCCTCGCTCGGGCTCGAGGCCGGCGAGCGCTATCGCGCGGTGTTCGGTGAGCTCGGCGTCAAGACCGTCCGCCCGCTCCATGCCGTCACCCGACCGCAGGCCAACGACGAGACCGCGGTCCTCGCGGTCCGCGACGCGACCGGCGTCTTCCTGACCGGCGGCAACCAGCTGCGGCTGTCGTCGACGATCGGCGGGACGCTGCTCGCCGACGCGATCCTCGACCGGTTCCAGCACGGCGCGGTGGTGGCCGGCACCTCGGCCGGGGCGTCGGCGATGTCGAGCCACATGATCGCGTTCGGCACGTCGGGGGCGACGCCCAAGCACCGCATGGCCCAGATCGCGGCCGGGCTCGGCGTCCTGCCCGGGGTCATCATCGACCAGCACTTCCAGCAGCGGAACCGGCTCGGGCGGTTGCTCAGCCTGATCGCCCAGAACCCGAGCCTGCTCGGGCTCGGCGTGGACGAGGACACGGCCGGTGTGGTCGGGCCGGACCACGTCATGGAGGTCATCGGTCGCGGCTCGCATCACCGTCGTCGACGGCTCGCGCTCCGAGACCGACGCGTGGGAGGTCCACGGCCACCGGCCGTTGATGATCAGCGGCGTCGTCCTGCATTCGCTGCCGGCGGGCTACCGCTTCGACCTGCGTCGCCGCGAACGTGTCGCGACCCCGGCCCTGCATGCCCTTCCCGGCGGCGAGGCCGCGTCAAGCTAGCGGAGGATCCCGTGACCGATACCGTGGCCGGCAGCACGCCCGCGACGCGCTCCAAGGGCGGGAGTCGACGCGCCGACGCGGCACCCACGAGCGGCCCCGCACCCACCCTGCGGATCCTCGAGACGCGCGTCCTGCGCGGGCCCAACTACTGGGCCCGCGAGCCGGTGATCCGGCTGCTGGTCGATCTCGGCGTGCTCGAGCAGTACCCCTCCAACCTGCTGCCGAACTTCACCGACGCACTCGTGGCCCTGCTGCCGACGCTCGAAGACCATGCCTGCTCGCTGGGCCGCCGCGGCGGTTTCATCACGCGCCTTCGCGAGGGGACATGGGTCGGCCACATCGCCGAGCATGTCGCGCTCGAGTTCCAGAACCTTGCCGGGACCGACGTCCGTCACGGCAAGACGCGCGGCGCCGGCAAGCCCGGCCAGTACAACTGCATCTACGAGTACCGCGAGGAGGCGGTCGGGCTCGAGGCCGGCCGGATGGCCGTCGCGCTCGTCAACCACCTGGTCGCGCCAGACGACCCCGATGTCTTCTTCGACTTCGCGCCCGAGCTCGAGCGGCTCATCAGGCTCGCCGAGCGGCAGGCGTTCGGGCCCTCCACCCAGGCGCTCATCGACGAGGCCGTGAGTCGCGATATCCCGTTCATCCGGCTCGATCGTCACTCGCTCGTGCAGTTCGGGCACGGGGTCCACCAGCAGCGCATCCGGGCGACGATGACCTCGCAGACGTCGGCGATCGGCGTCGACATCGCCTCGGACAAGAGCCTGACCAACCGCCTGCTCGATTCGGCCGGGCTGCCCGTCCCCCGCAGCGAGGTCGTCGACAGCGAGGAAGCCGCGGTTTCCGCGTCGCGCCGGCTCGGCTATCCCTGCGTGGTCAAGCCGCTCGACGGCAATCACGGCCGCGGTGTCCACCTGGACCTGCGCTCCGAGGACGCGGTCCGCGCCGCGTACCACGGGGCGGTCGCCCAGAGCCGTGCCGGCGACGTCGTGGTCGAGAGCTACGTGGCCGGCAACGACTATCGCTGCCTGGTCATCGGCGGCAAGGTCGCCGCCATCGCCGAGCGGGTGCCGGCGTCGGTGACCGGCGACGGCGAGCACACCGTCCGCGAGCTGGTCGACATCGCCAACAGCGACCCGCGGCGCGGCATCGGCCACGAGAAGGTGCTGACCCGGATCAAGGTCGACGAGGCGGCCGAGGCGCTCGTCGCCGCCCAGGGCCGCACGATGGACGAGGTCCTGCCCGAGGGGACGTGGGTCAAGCTCGCGCTGACCGGCAACATGTCGACCGGTGGCACCTCGATCGACCGGACGATGGAGGCGCATCCCGACAACGTCGAGATCGCCGAGACGGCGGCGCAGATCGTCGGCCTCGACGTGGCCGGCATCGACTTCATCTGCCCTGACATCACGACCCCCGTGCGCGAGACGGGCGGCGCCATCGTCGAGGTCAACGCCGCGCCGGGCTTCCGGATGCACACCCATCCGACGGAGGGCGAGCCGCAATACGTCGCCCGGCCGGTCATCGACTCACTGTTCCCGGCCGGGTCGTCGGCGCGGATCCCGATCGTGGCCGTGACCGGGACGAACGGCAAGACCACGACGGTCCGGATGATCGCCCACATCCTGAAGCTGATGGGCCGGCGAGTGGGGATGACCTCGACCGACGGCATCGTCATCGACGGCCGGCTGATCAAGAAGGGCGACATGTCGGGGCCGAAGTCGGCGCTGATGGTCCTCCAGAACCCGACCGTCGACACCGCCGTGTTCGAGGTCGCCCGTGGCGGCATCCTGCGTGAAGGCCTCGGCTATGACCGCAACGACGTGGCCGTCGTGACCAACGTCACCGGCGACCATCTCGGTCTGGGCGGCATCGACTCGATCGGCCAGCTGGCCAACGTCAAGGGTGTCGTGGTCGAGGCGGTGCCGCGCTCGGGTACGGCCGTGCTCAACGCCGACGACAGCCATGTCTACCGGATGGGCCGCCACTGTGCCGGCCGGGTCGTGCTGTTCAGCATGGCCATGGTCAAGGGCGAGGACGGTTACGACCGGGTCGACGGCCACACCTCGCGCGGTGGCGCCGCGTTCCGCCTCGAGATGACGCCCGAGGGCGAGCTCATCGTGCTGCGGCTCGGGTCGCGAACGATGCCCGTCCTGTACACGCACCTGATCCCTGCCACGTTCGGCGGCCGGGCTCGGATGAACGTGGCGAACGCCCTGGCCGCCGCCGCCGCCGCATGGGCCGCCGGCGCGCACCTGCACGACATCCGGCAGGGCCTGCGGACCTTCTCGACGTCGTTCTTCCAGGCGCCCGGCCGTCTCAACCTGATCGACGTCGGTGGGGTGCGGGTGGTCATCGACTACTGCCACAACGTCGACGGCATGCGACAGCTGGCCGATTTCGTCGGCCGGATGATGGTCGAGAGCCCGACCAAGCACGGCCGGCTCGGTGCCGCCGCGACGGGCGTCCGGTCGGGCCGGGCGATCGGCGTCATCGGGATCCCCGGCGACCGGCGCGACGAGGACCAGCGCCAGTACGGAGCGATCGCGGCGGGCGCGTTCGACGAGATCATCGTCCGCGAGGACAAGAACCTGCGCGGCCGGCCGCCGGGGGAGACCGCGACCAACGTCATCGATGGGGTCCGGGCGGCCAAGGGTGAGGGTGCCGGACGCGCGGCCCGTTTCGAGAAGGTCCTCGACGAGATGACCGCGGTCCGGACCGCGCTCCGCCGGGCGATCCCGGGCGACCTCGTCGTGTGCTGCGTGGACGACGCGATCGAGGTCTACCGCGAGGCGATGCGCGCGGCCGGGACGACACGTGGCGGAACGGCCTTCGCGGATCCGGGCGAGCTGGAAGCACCCGAGGGCTGAGGGACCGTCTCGGGCGCGATCGCGGCCGGAGGCGGCCGGGCGTCCGGCCGGAGGTGCCCGGGGGGCCGCGCCGAGGCGCCTGGCGCCGCGGTCCCGGAATGTTCCTCCCAGGCGCCCTTTCCGGATATCTGAGCGTGATCGGGTTCGAGTTCTTACAGATCTCGTCCGATTCGGCAGTCGTTCACGCTCGAATATCCGTGATGTGTGCCTGGGGGGAACAGCGCGGGGACGCGGGGGCGCGGGCCGGGGCGCGCGGTGAGGGCTGCTGGGCGCGGGGCGCGCAGGCCGGTCACCGCTTGACCCATCGACGGCCGCCGCGTATCGTGCTACACGTGAGTAGCACGTTCGCATCTCTCGAGTTGGCCGTTGCCGGTGTGGCCACGCTGGCCCTCGGGCTCGTCCATCTGGCAATCCCACGATCGTTCGACTTCCCGATGGCGATCGGGCGCGACGGCGCCGTCGCCTTCGCCGGCGGTTTCGCGGCACTCGCGATCACACACCTCGGGCTCGCAGCCGGCCGGCTCTTCCCGTGAGCCGAAGGCCCTGGGTGATGCGGATGCGTTGGGTGGACCTGCTGTTCGCCCATTGGCCGGTCCCGGCCGAAGCGCTTCGGCCGCTCATCCCGGCTGGACTCGAACTCGATACCTTCGGCGGCAGCGCGTGGCTCGGGGTCGTGCCGTTCCGCATGGAGGACGTCGCGCCGCGCCTCCTGCCCGCGATCCCCCGACTCAGCGCCTTCCCGGAGATCAATGTGCGGACGTACGTGCGTCGCGGCCGCCGAAGCGGCGTCTGGTTCCTGAGCCTTGACGCCGCCAGCCGGCCGGCGGTCGAGGGCGCTCGGCTCGGCTTCCACCTGCCCTACTACAAAGCTGGGATGTCGTCGGACACAGTGGCCGGCTGGGTGGAATACCGCTCCCATCGCGACGACGAGCGTGGCTCGGCCGCGGCATTCTCGGCTCGCTACCGCCCGGTCGGGCCCGTGGAACATGCGTCACCAGGGTCGCTGGCCGCGTTCCTGACCGATCGCCGGGGCCTGTTCGCAGCAGATCGGGCTGGACGGTTGTCGTGGACTGCCATCCGCCACGATCCGTGGCCGCTTCAGCCGGCCGAGGCCGAGATCCGTGTCGACACGATGGCGGCGGCCCATGGGATCACTTTGCCGGACGAGCAGCCGGTACTCCAGTTCACCAAGCGGCTGGACGTCGTCGCGTGGTGGCCGCGTCCGATCGCCTGACCTTGGTCCGCTCGCCCGCCGGTCGCCACGTCGCCAGGGTCGCCTCGATCGCCGCTGAAGGCGGCCCGGAGCGGGAAATTCGTTGCGACCAGGCACCGTTTGCGGGCCTTTGCGATGTGCCTGCAATGTCCGATTTGGCGCCTTCGTAGTACAGTCGGCCCCTTCCCGGGGGTCCAGCTCCAACGCACAGGAGGATGTGTCGCGTGAGAGTGTCCATTCAGCGCGCCGCCGTCGCGGCTGCCGCCGGCCTATTGATCGCCGGCCTCGCCGGCGGGACGGTCAGTGCCGCACCGAGCGGCCGAGCGGTCGTGTCCGGCCAGGTTCCCTCGTGGGCCAAGGCGGCGAACTTCAAATCTGCGACGGCCGGCACGAACCGGCTTGGTTTCCGCGTCTATCTCGGCTGGTCGGATCCGGCCGGGGCGACTGCCCTCGCGGCTGCCGTTTCCAATCCCAAGAGCGCCTCGTACGGCAAGTACCTCACGCCGGCCCAGTTCCGGCAGCGCTATAGCCCGACCCAGGCACATATCCAGGCCGTCCAGTCCTGGTTGCGCGGCGCAGGCTTCACGGTCGACTACACACCGTCGAACGGCCTGTACGTGGCCGCGGAAGGCACGGTCGCCCAGGCCGCGGCCGCGTTCAACGTGTCCTTCGGGGACTACGGCGTGGCCGGGATGACCCTGCGCTCGCCGAAGAGCGACATCAGCATCCCGGCGAGCCTCGCCGGGACGGTCCAGGCGATCGCCGGCCTCGACGAGAGCGATGCCCTCGTCAGCCCGACCACGGCGCCTGCCGCACCGCCAACGGCCGCGTTCGTGAACGGCACGCCGTGTTCCACCTACTGGGACCAGGTCGACACGAGCACGCCCGCCAACGGGACCTCATTGCCCGATATCTATGGCCACCCGACGCCGTTCGCACCCTGCGGCTACACGCCGCAACAGGTTCGTGGCGCCTACGGCGTTCCGAGCGGGCTGACCGGCAACGGTGTGACCGTCGCGATCGTCGACGCCTACGCGTCGCCGACGATCGTCAATGACGTCCAGACCTGGTCGACGAAGCGCGGGATCGCACAGTTCAAGCCCGGCCAGTTCAGCCAGGTCGTCGCCCCCGGCACCTATCGCCGACCGCAGGTGATCAACAAGAAGAGGATCGTCCAGGATCCGCAGGGCTGGTACGGCGAGGAGACCCTCGACGTCGAGGCCGTTCACGGTATGGCGCCAGACGCCAAGGTCGTCTACGTCGGCGCCCCGAACAACTACCAGGACCTGGACGCGGCCCTCAATCACGTCGTCGATCGGCACCTCGCCGATATCGTGACGAACTCCTACGGCTGGGCCGGTGAGGCGCTGCCCGCAGGCCGCATCAAGCCCTTCAACGACATCCTGGTCCAGGCCGCGGCCGAAGGGATCGGGGTCTACTTCTCGTCCGGTGACGCCGGCGACGAGACCGGTGGCGTTCCGGCCAATGCGCCCGCCGCGACTCCCGATTTCCCGGCATCCGACCCGTGGGTCACCGCCGTCGGCGGGACCAGCATCGGCATCGACCAGAGCAACCACATCGCGCTCGAGACGGGCTGGGAGTCCGGCACGAGCACCTACCACGCGGACACCAACGCCTGGACGCCCACCCCTCCCGGCAGCTACCTGTACGGCGGTGGCGGCGGCACCAGTCATATCTTCACCCAGCCCGCCTACCAGGCCGGCGTCGTCCCGGACCCGATGTCGAAGGCCAATGGCTCGACGAAGATGCGGGTCGTCCCTGATGTGTCCGCTTTCGGCGACCCGAACACGGGCTACCTCATCGGGCAGACCCAGACCTTCCCGGACGGAAGCGCCAAGTACTCCGAGTATCGGATCGGTGGCACGAGCCTCTCGTCGCCGATCTTCGCCGGCATGATGGCCGACCTCCAGCAGCACAAGGGAACGGTCATCGGCTTCGCCAACCCGCTCCTGTACAGCATGCCGTCGTCGGCGTTCCACGACATCCTGCATGTCGCGGACGCCGGGGTCGTCCGGTCCAACTTCGTCAACTCGGTCGACGCGAGTGCCGGGTACGCGTACATCTTCCGGTCGTTCGACTTCACGACCGGTCTGACCATCCACACGGTCCCCGGCTACGACAACGTCACCGGTCGCGGGTCCGTCAACGGAGGCAGCTTCTTCCAGTAATCCACCCATCCGACGGGATACAAGGAGAGAGCCGGGCCAAACCAGCCCGGCTCTCTTGCTGTCCGGTCGATCGCGGCCGCTGCGGGGCGCGTGATCGGGGAGCCTGGGCGTCGCTTTGGCGCGATGCCCACTGAGCGTTCCTCCCAGGCACACATGCGCGATATCTGAGCGTGATGGGCCACGAGTTCTGACAGATCCCGTCAGATCCGGCGGTCGTTCACGCTCGAATATCCGAAACCTGCGCTTGACAGGAACATCGGGCGCCGCCGAGCCGCCGTCGCGGCCGAAGCCGGCCGCGCTCCCGAGCCGCCGCCGAGCCGCGGCCGCGGACGCGCCGCCGAGACGAAGCCGCGCCTCAGGCGGACCGCGGCCGCCCCTGGAGCCGCGGGACCAGCTCGGTCAGCTCCGTCGCGACGTCAACCGGCCGGGCGCCGAGGCGCTGGAGGAGCGCGAAGACCCCGTCGCGGTCCTCGTGGCACATCAGCACGATGACCCGCGGCGCGTTGGAGCGGCCGCCGTGCGCGCCGGCCCCGGCCGCACCGTTGAGCTCGGCCTGCAGGGCTTCCGTCTCCGAGTCGTAGATCGGCACGTCCTCGGCGGCAAACCCACCCGCCACGACGCCGACCATCAGCTCGCCCACGACCGACTGGGCGGTCCGGCCACGCAGGTACTTGAGGGTCTGCTTGATGGCGACCCGCTGCGACCGTTCGGCGGCGATCTTGCCGATCCCCCGGAGCGTGTCGTCGGGCCGGTCGCCCGCTGTCCCGATGATCGTGGTGATCGGCGCCGCTCGCCCGGCCGCGCCGCCGGCGATCCCCTCCGCCACATCGAGCACGGCCCCGACGCCGGCCTCGTTGTGGGCGAAGTCCACGATCACGACCTTGGACCCGAGGCGGAACAGGTTGAGCCGTCCCGGCGACCGCTCGGTGTCGGGCGCGAAGTCCGCCAGCCCGCGGCGGACCTGCTCGATGGTCGCGCCGAGGCCGCGCGCCCCGCCGGCGGCCGCCAGCGCGTTCGCGACATTGTGGCGAGCCAGCCCGCCGATCGCGATCGGGACCGCGCCGACCTCGACGATCGGAGTCTCGCGGTCGCCGTCGGCCTCCACGATGGAGCCGTCGCGGACCAGGTAGGCCCGGCCCCCGCGATCGCGATGGCGACGTACGACCCCGGACTCGTCGCCCCGCATCGTGAACAGCGCGACGTGGGCCCGGACGCGGCGTGCGACCGCGGCCACCAGCGGGTCGTCGGCGTTGAGCACGACCCAGCCGTCGGGCCGGGTGATGCGACAGATCGTCGACTTGACCTCGGCCAGCTCGGGCAGGGTGTGGATGCCCTGCAGGTCGAGGTGGTCCGAGGACACGTTGGTCAGCACGCTCGCGTCGTTCGATTCGTAGCCGACGCCGCGGAGGACGATGCCGCCCCGCGCCGTCTCGAGGACCGCGACGTCGATGTCGCGCCGAACGAGCACCTGGCGCGCGCCGCCGGGACCGGTCCAGTCGCCGGGCTCGACCATCCGCTCGTCATACAGGACACCGTCGGAGGTGGTCGTCCCGACATGGCGGCCGGCGAGCAGCAGGATATGGGTGATCAACCGCGTGACCGTGCTCTTGCCGTTCGTGCCCGAGATCGACACCGCGGGCACGCGACGGTCGACGTCGCGGAGCCACTCCGGGGGCGTGGCGCGGGCTGCCGCGATCCGCTCGCTCGTCCGGGTCAGCAGCCGCTCCTGGGCGCCGGTCAGGCGGGCGGACCGTGCTGGCGACACGTCGCGTTCGACGAGGGCGAGCGCCGCCTCGGTCAGGGTCAG
Source organism: uncultured Chloroflexia bacterium (assembly GCA_963797685.1). Lineage (GTDB taxonomy): Bacteria > Chloroflexota > Limnocylindria > Limnocylindrales > CSP1-4 > SPCO01. The sequence continues at coordinate 422,199 of CAWCQK010000004.1, forward strand.
CGCACGCTCGGCACCGACCCACGGGAACGTGATGATCCAGTGGCCCGGATCGGACGAGCGATGGACGGCCAGCCCGCCCCGTCCTTCGCCGTGGTCCGCGCGCAGGCGCCGGATCCAGGCGGCGATCGCGGCGACCGTGTCGGGCCACTCGCGGCTCGGGACTGCGGCGCCGAGGTGGACCAGCGCGTGCCGCCCCGGATCGCGCTGTCCGTACCACGTCCGGCGCCGGCCGATGGCGACCTCGAGCTTGACCACCGGCTCGAGCCGGTAGACGTTCGGTCCCTCGAGCAGGCGCGTCTCGACCAGTCGCACGGTCCGGGCAGGATAGCAAGGTGCCAGCGACTAGACTGGACCCATGACCGCCTCGACCGAGACGCTCCCGACCCCGTCGGCCGTCGAGCTCGACGCCCTCCGCACCGCGCTCGACGCCGACCTGCCCGCCTACCTGGCGGACCTCAAGCGCCTCGTCGACATCGACTGCGGAAGCTACACGCCGGCCGGCGTCGACGAGGTCGGAGGGTGGGTCGCAGCATTCCTGGGCGGTCTCGGCGCGGAGATCGAGACCCGGCCGGATCCCGCGGGTCGCCTTGGCGCCACCGTCGTCGCGACCTTCCACGGTCAGGCGGGCGGTCCGCGGGTCCTCCTGATCGGGCACATGGACACCGTGTTCGACCCGGGGACTGCCGCCGAGCGGCCGTTCCGAGTGGACGACGGCATCGCCTACGGGCCGGGCGTCACCGACATGAAATCGGGGCTGCTGGCGGGCCTGTACGGGCTGAAGGCGATCATCACCGAGCGCGGAGGGCTGCCGTTCGAGCGCGTCGTGTTCATCGCCAACCCGGACGAGGAGATCGGCTCGCCGACCTCGACCCCGCATATCCGCGAGATCGCCGCGGACAGCGACGTCGCGCTGGTCCTCGAGTGCGCCCGAGCGAACGGCGACATCGTGTCGGCGCGCAAGGGCATCCTCGACCTGCGGATCGTCGTCCACGGCCGGGCCGCGCACGCCGGCGTCGAGCCCGAGAAGGGACGCAGCGCCATCCTCGAGGCCGCCCGGATCGTTCGCGACCTGCATGAGCTGAACGGACGCTGGCCGGACGTGACGGTCAACGTCGGGCTCATCGCCGGCGGGACCCGGCCCAACGTGGTCGCCGAGCGGTGCTCGCTCGAGGTCGACGTCCGGGCGGTGACACGCGACGCGCTGGAGACCGCCGAGGCCGAGGTCCGGCGGATCGCCGAGGCGACCGAGATCCCGGACACGACCGTCGACTTCGAGCCGATGGCCCGCTGGTGGCCGATGGAGAAGCTCGAGCGGAGCGGCCGCCTCGTCGGCCACGCCCAGGCGGTGTCGGAGGCGCTCGGCTTCACGGTCGGCGACGCCTCGACCGGCGGCGCGTCCGACGCGAACACGACGTCCGGGCTCGGGATCCCGAGCCTCGACGGGCTCGGTCCGATCGGCGGCAACGACCATTCGCCGGCGGAGTACCTCGACGTCGATTCGATCGTGCCGCGGACGACGATGCTGGCCGGGTTGCTCCTCGCGATCGCCGGCGACCCGGAGATCCTCGCCTGGCGCGCGGAGAGTGCCGCGCCCAAGTCGGACGGCGACGTGACGGACGACACCACCAGCCAGGGATGACGGAACGCCGGCGGATCTCGTCGGGCGGTCCGTGGGAGGCGACCGGCGGGTACAGCCGCGCGATCGTGGTCGGCGATACGTGCTGGGTCGCCGGCACGACCGACGCCGGCGCCGACGGCCGGTCGCGGCACCCCGGCGACATCGCCGCCCAGGCGCGGGCGACCCTGGCGATCATCGAAGCCGCGCTCGTCCGAAGCCGGGTTCTCCCTCGGCGACGTCGTGCGCACCCGGATGTTCGTCACCGACATCACGCGCTCGGCCGACGTCCTGGCCGTCCACGGCGAGGCGTTCGGCGCGGTCCGGCCTGCGGCCACCATGGTCGAGGTCAGCGCGCTGATCGACCCGAGCCTGCTCGTCGAGATCGAGGTCGACGCCCGCCGGAGCTGACGATCAGGCCGGGAGAGCGGCCAGCCCTGCGGCCCGGGCGATGGCCACGATCGCGACCGCCGCGACCAGACCCAGGAGCAGGTTCCGGCGGCGGGCGACGATGACGAGGCAGACGAACACTGCCACCCACTCGATGCCGATGTGGAACGACGGAACGCCGTCGTCCCCGACCACGACCATGACGCTGACCGCTGCGAGCGCCGCCAGGACGGCCGGCCCGACCAGCTGCAGATAGTCGAACGCGACCTTCGGCAGCCGGTCGAGACCCGGCGTCAGCAGTCCCAGCGCACGCGACGGGTAGGTGACCGCGAACATCAGCACGGCCAGCAGGACGAGGTTCGTGCTCATGGGCCGGGCGGTCCCGCGGCCGCGAGGTCGATCGGTGCGGTTTCGTGGGCGAGCGACGCGGGGACGAGCAACCCGACCAGCGGCCCGATGACGCCGCCCGACACGATCCCGATCGCCGGGCTCGTGGCAAGGGCGACCACGACCGCGACCGCCGCGCCGACGATCGCTGCGACCAGCTCTCGCCGGCCGGTGATGAGGCCGACCGCCAGACCGATCATCGCGGCCGGGAAGATGACGTCGATCCCGAACCGGGCCGGGTCCGGGATCTGGGCGCCGAGCAGCACGCCCGCCAGGGTGGCCAGGTTCCACGGGATGAAGGTGGACCCGATGGCCGCCAGCCAGTAGCCACGTTCATCGGCCCGGCCGAGCCTGCGGAAATGGCTGATCGACAGGGCGAACGCCTCGTCGGTCAGCAGGTGGGCCATCCCGGCTCGCCGGGCGAACGGCACGGACCGGAGCCACGGCGCGAGGGCCGCGGAGTAGAGCAGGTGGCGCGCGTTGAGGAGCGCGGTCAGCAGGATGATCCCGGGCCAGGCCAGACCGCTCGCGATGTAGCCGACGGCCGCGAACTGGGCCGCGCCGGCGAACACGATCGTGCTCATCGCCATCGCCTCGACCGGCGACAAGCCGGCCTCCCGCGCCGACAGGCCGTAGACGAAGCCGAAGCCGGCCGCCGAGACGCCGATGCCGACGGCGTCGGTCGCGAGCCGCCGACGGCTCGCCCGGGCCGCTGCAGTGTCGACGGCCGGGTCGGGGCTCAGCAGTGGCGGAGGGCCCGCGCCCGGTCCGCCCGAGATGTCCGCGGTCAGCGCAGGAACGTCTTGCCGCAGGTCCCGTCGCAGACGACGTAGACGGCGTGGTTGTCGATCGCGTAACCCGCGACGTGGAGGAGACCGGCGCAGCCTTTCGTCGGGCACTTCCAGACCCACCAGCGCGCGTTGCCGTCGGGCGGCGAGGCCTCGGCCGCGATCTTGGCGCCCAGCCCGTCATGCTCGGCGACGAGCGACGCGATCGCGGCCGACCGGTCCGCTTCGGTCTCGCTCGTGTACGGGTAGCTCTGGCTGACGTTCGAGGTCACGGGTCGCTCCGCTGCGTGGGCTGCCGGCGGGACCGGTGGCGGCGTCGTGTGAGCGCAGCCCGCCACCGGCGGCGCGAGTATCGCACAAGGCCCGTCGGGCCTTCGGTCAGGTCGACGGCTGGCTGGCGAGCCCTCCCGATCCGGAGTCGGTGAGCATGTGCTCCTGCGCCCGGAGCCGCGACAGCGGCACGGTCGCGATGCCGATGAGGATCAGCGTGGCGATGAACATCCCGTCGATCCCGAGCCAGTCGGCGGCGATGCCGCCGATCAGCGACCCTGTGATCTGGCCCGCCGCCAGGAAGACCGAATAGAGACCCATGATCGCGCCGCGATCGGTCGGGAACCGCTCGGACATGTCGGCCAGCAGGCCGATGGCCGCCGGAGTCGCGCCCGCCAGCACGAACAGCCCACCGGCCGCCACGATCGCCGCCACGATCGCCAGGATCGGCTGCGTCGTCGCGAAATGGTTGACCACGATGCCCGAGATGACGAGGGCGGCACCGCCGATCACGCCGTACCCGATGATCGTCGTCCGTCGATAGGTCTTGAACCGGTTGCCCCAATACAGCAACCCCGCTCCGAAGACGGCGGCGATGACGATCGCCCCGATGGTGATCTGGTTGGCGGTGAAGCCGCCCATCAATGTCTGGTTCGGGAACCTGCCCGTCGGGTCGCCCTTGGCCAGCTGGAAGACCGACTGGCTCAGCCAGACGCCGAGCGCCGCGTTGATGGCGATCCAGGTCGGGGCGAGCAAGCAGGACGTGCGACGACCTGATCAGGGCGAGGTAGCGGTCGACATGGACGTGCTCGCCGGCCCGCGCCTCGGCCTCGCCGGGCGGATCGCTGACCCCGAACATGTAGATCAGGAACGAGACCGCCGTAGAACGCCGCGTTGAGGAAGAAGGCCGCCGGCCCGATCCCGAGGTTCTCGAAGAATTGGAACAGCTGGACCCCGACGATGGCGCCAAGCCCCAGGCCGGCCAGAGTCGCCGCTTCGAAGCGCGCCGACGTCTTGCCGCGCAGGACCTCGTTGCCGGCGGTCGCGATGGCGATATAGCCCAGGATCGACGGCACGCTCGCCGCACTTGATGCGCCCTCGAGGATCCGCGTCGCGGCGAGGATCACGAGCATGATCGCCGCCCCGAACACGAGGAATGCCGGGGCGAGGCCCGTGATGATGACCGCAGTGGCGCCGAAGACCGGCCCGAAGACCATGATCCGGTGGTGCCCGTAGCGGTCGGAGATGATGCCGAACACCGGCGACAGGACCAGCTCAGACAGGTAGAACGTCGCGGCGTAGAGGCCAACGACGAATCCGTCGACCGATGGTCCGCCGTGCTGTCCCAGATGTGCCAGGTAGAACGCCAGCATCGAGCTGGTCAGCCCAGTGCTGAAGCGAAGCGTGAACGTTCCGAGCAGGACGGCTCGCAGCGATCGGTCCATGCGCGAAGGGTAGCCGCTCCGCGTCACCGTCGGACCGGCTCCACGGGCCCGCCCGTATCATGCCCACGACATCTGGAGCCCGACCGGAGGAGAAAGAGCGTTGCGCCAGGTCGCGATCTTCACCGATTCCGCCTCGGACTTCGACCCGGCGCGGGCGGCAGCCGAGGGGATCTCGATCGTGCCGCTGCTGGTCACCTTCGGCTCGGACACCTTCAAGGCCGGCGTGGACATGTCCACCGTCGAGTTCTGGGACCGGATGGTCGCCCCGGATGCGCCCTTCCCGAAGACCGCGGCCGCCTCGCCCGGTGACTACAAGGAGGCGTACGAGGCCGCCTTCGCGGCCGGCGCCGAATCGATCGTCCTGATCAGCGTCGCGGGCACCCTGTCCGGCGCGATCAAGAGCGCCCAGATCGCGCGCGACATGCTGCCCGACCGGGAGATCCACGTCATCGACTCGCAGGGCGCGTCGATGGAGCAGGGGATCCTCGCCCGGATGGCCGTCGAGATGGCCGACGAGGGCGTGGCCGGCCGCGGAGATCGCCCGGCGTCTGGAGGCGCGCACCGGCGACCTGCGCGTGTACCTCGCCCTCGAGACGCTCGACTACCTCAAGAAGGGCGGCCGGATCAGCGGCGCGCAGGCCGCGATCGGCACGCTGCTGTCGGTCAAGCCGATCATCGCGGTCATGGACGGCGAGGTCGAGACCGTCGACAAGGTTCGGACCCGCTCGAAGGCGCGCGAGCGGCTCATCGAGCTGATCACGGAGCGCCCGATCGAGCGGCTGGCGATCCTGCACACCGTCAGTCCCGACGTCGAGGCGTTCCGCGACGAGATCCTTGCGCGGATGCCCGGACTGGACGCAGCCGGGGTCACCATCGGGCTCGTCGGTGCCTCGGTCGGACCGCACGTCGGGCCGGGCTGCGTCGGCGCGGCGATCCTGTATCGGGCGGCGATCCTAGCGCGTCGGACGTTGCCGCATGGTTGCGACGACATTGCGGACCGGTACCATTCGGCCGGCGTCAAAACGGCGACCTTGGCTATACTCCGGTCGCAGATGAAGTCGCGCGCCAGCCAGCCACGGTCGAATGACCCCGCAGCGCGCCCCGTGGAGTCGTCCGGGAGACGGCCCGAACCGACGGCGGTCACGTCACCGCCCGAACACGTGAGGACAACCATCCCATGACCACCGAGCACGTCGCCGCGCGCATCAGCGCCGTGGGAGGTCGCGCAGCAGCAGTTCGATCTCGCCGCCGATCGGCTGGGCCTGGACGAGGGCATGCGCCGCGTCCTGCGCGAGCCGCGCCGCGAGCTGACCGTCCACTTCCCGGTCCAGATGGACGACGGCTCCGTCCAGGTGTTCACCGGCTACCGCGTCCAGCACAACCTCGGGTCGCGGGCCGGCCAAGGGCGGCATCCGCTACCACCAGGACGTGTCGCCTCGACGAGGTCAAGGCCCTCGCGATGTGGATGACCTGGAAGTGCGCGGTCGTCGGGCATCCCGTACGGCGGCGGCAAGGGCGGCGTCATCGTCGATCCCGAAGAAGCTCTCGCAGAAGGAGCTCGAGGGGCTCACCCGGCGCTTCTTCACCGAGATCGAGGTCCTCATCGGTCCCGAGAAGGACATCCCCGCCCCGGACGTCAACACCAACGCCCAGGTCATGGCCTGGATCATGGACACCTACTCGATGCACCTGGGCTACACGGTGCCGGGCGTCGTGACCGGCAAGCCGATCAGCCTCGGCGGGTCGGAGGGGCGCAACGAGGCGACGGCGCGCGGCTGCGTCTACATGATCGTGGAGGCGGCGCGACCACCTCGGCATGGACCTGACGAAGGCGCGGGTCGCGGTGCAGGGCTTCGGCAACGCCGGCTCGATCGCGGCGCGGCTGATCGCGGAGGAGGGCTCGACGGTCGTCGCCGTGTCCGACTCGACCGGCGGCATCCACAACCCGGCCGGGCTCGACATCGCGAAGGTCGTCGCCTGGAAGAGCGAGCACGGCACCGTCCAGGGTTTCCCGGGCGCGACCGACGTCTCGCAACGCCGAGGTGCTCGAGGTCGACTGCGACATCCTCATCCCGGCCGCGCTCGAGAACCAGATCACGGACCGCAACGCCGGCCGGGTCAAGGCCAAGCTCGTCGCCGAGGCCGCCAACGGCCCGACGACCCCCGACGCGGACGTGATCCTCGCCAGGAACGGCGTGTTCATGATCCCGGACATCCTGTGCAACGCCGGTGGCGTGACCGTCAGCTACTTCGAATGGGTCCAGGACCTCAACCGCGACCAGTGGAGCGAGGTCGAGGTCAACGAGAAGCTCCGCGGGATCATGACCAAGGCGTTCGGCGAGACGCTGTCGATCGCAAAGCGCGAGGACTGCGACATGCGGACGGCCGCCTACCTGCTCGCCGTCGAGCGGGTCGCCGACGCGATGGCGATGCGCGGGCTCTACCCGTAAGTCGTTCCTTGCCTCTGATCGTCAGCTGATCCGGTCCGGGGGCTGTCCGCCGGCTGGGCGCCACATCGCGCTGATCCAGGCATCGTCCTGGACCGCGCTGAACCCACCGTCGGTGCGGAAACCGGCCCGGACGTACCGGTGGTCGTTCGCGGGATTCGTCGATTCGAGGTAGGCGGGGGATCCCAGCTCGTCCCAGACGTCGAGGTCCTGTGCGAGGAGGAGCTGCCCGATGCCCCGTCCCCTCTGTTCGGGGTGGGTCGCGAGCAGGCTCAGGTAGACGTGGGGTGGACGTGCGGCGCGACTGGCGTCGAACCGCCGGTACAGCGTCTCGATCGCCTCGACACCCGGAGCGTCGAGACTCTGCCGCAGCAATGTCGCCAGTCGGGCGGCCTGGTCGTCGGTCAGCTCGGCCTCGCCGGGCGGAAGCCAGACGGACACCGCCCCGCCATCGTCGATGGTTCGAACGGTCCCGAAGCGCGCTGCGCCCTCGACGAACAGCCGCCAGTACGGCTCGTGGTGGTCAGTCCGACCGTCCCGTCGGCGGAGCGCGGGTTCCCAGACAGGGTCCGCAGCGAAGGCCAAAGCGATCGTCGCCGCTACGCTGTTGACCTCTGACACATCGATCGGTCGGGACGCCATCGTTCCTCCCTCCATCTTCCACGGCGCGGCTTCTCGCGGCCCCGATGCTACAGTTCCCGCCATGCTCGATCACGAAGAGAAGTTCCTGTTCAAGGAGGAGATCCTCCACCTGTCGAACGCGGTCGCGGAGCCGGGCGTCCTCGACAACGTGGAGGACCTGCTGACCGACGTCATCACCAGCCCTCGCTTCGACTCGGAGGTGTTCACCCTCGAGCGGAGCCTCCAGGTGATGCTCGGTCCGCGGGCCGGGACGACGCTGGTCGGCCTGCTGACCGTGGCACCGGAGGTGTTCGACGAGGTCGCCGAGGTGCGCATCCCGTCCGAAGTGCACGAGCGACTCGTCGCCTGGCGCGCCCGGTTCGGCCTGGCCATCGACAACGCCCTGAACTTCCTGAACAACCCCGACGGCATCCAGGGCCACAACTTCGCGACGCAGATCGCGCACGTCGAGGACCGGCGGGTGCTGCAGGGCCGGCTGACCCTGGTCCGCTACAACAACGAGCCGCAGTTCTTCGTCGCCGACGCGAGCGTGTTCCTGAGCCTGGTGGCCGACATCATGGAGCGCCTCGGGCCGTATCTCGAGCCCGACGCGGTCGAGGCCGAGACGCTCGCCCGACTGCGTGACGCGATCCAGCTGATCGAGCGCAAGACCGCCAGCCGCCCCTAGTCGAGCCCCGATGAGGCGATCCTCGCGACGATGGCTCGCGGGGCGTCGCCTCGTCGCTCCGAACGGTCGAAGATAGCCGGATGAGACATGTCTATCTGGCCGCGACCGGGCAGAACCGCGGCAAGACGACGGTCAGCCTCGGTGTTCTCGACGGGTTCCAGCGACGCGGCCTGTCGACCTCGTTCCTGAAGCCGGTCGGCCAGCGGACGATCATCGAGGACGGCGTCCCGGCCGACGAGGACGCCGTCCTGATGAAGCAGGTCTTCGGCCTGCGCGAGCCGCTCCGGCAGATGAGCCCCGTCCACATCCCGCGCGGCTTCACCCAGGCGTACATCGAGGGCGAGGTCGTCGAGGACCTGCCGGCCCGGCTGATGGCCGCCCACGCGGCGTTCGCCGACCGCGACATCCTCCTCATCGAAGGGACCGGGCACGCCGGGGTCGGCGCCGTCATCGGCCTGTCGAATGCGACGGTGGCGGCGATGCTCGGCGCACCCGCCGTGATCGTCTCCGAAGGTGGCGTCGGCCGGCCGATCGACGAGATCGTGCTCAATGCCTCGCTGTTCGAGCGCTTCGGCGTCACGGTCGCGGGGGCGATCGTCAACAAGGTCGACCTCGACGCCAAGCCCGGACTGGCCCGGACGCTCGAGCGCGGCCTGGCACGCCATGGGATCCCGCTCCTCGGCGTCTTGCCGTACCGGCCGATCCTGTCGAACCCGACACTGGCGATGGTGGTCGAGGGGCTGCACGGCGAGACCATCCATCCCGGACCCGACCTCGACCAGGTCATCGGCGGTATCGCCATCGGTGCCATGGAGCCCGAGCACATGCTCGAGCGGATCGGGCTACGCAGCCTGGTCATCGTCCCGGGCGACCGGACCGATGTCATCAGCGCGCTCGTGAGCGCCCGACTGGGCGGCGCCGACGAGAGCGACCGGGCGCTTGGCATCGTGTTGACCGGCGGCTACCGCCCGGCGGCGGCGATCCTCGACGCGATCCGCGAGGCGGACCTGTTCGCGATGCTCGTCAGCGAAGACACCTACGCGGTCGCGTCCGAGCTCCACGACCTCCTGGTCAAGACGCACCCCGCCGACGCAGGCAAGATCGCCGAGATCAAGGCCCTGTTGTGGGAGTACCTGTTCATCGACCGCGTTCTGGACGTCGCGCAAGAAGCACGTTTCGACTGACGGCGGGTGGACCCCGGCGGTCAGACCGGGAGTCGGTCGGCCCGGACCTCCCGACGCGGCGGTGGGATCCGCCCTGTGCCCGGACCGAGGAGCGCGATGCCGGCGATCCCGGTGCCGGTCAGGCTCACCGCGGCGCACACGAGGAACAACCCCGGGATCCCCAGTGCACCCGCGATCGCTCCGCCGACGAACGAACCGATGATCGTGGCGAGCCCGCTGCAGGCGGCGAAGGTGCCTTGGGCGGTCCCCTGGAGGCCGGCCGGGGCGTGCGCGGCCAGCACCGTCACCCCACCCACGAAGACGCTCGCGAAGCCGAGCCCCTCCAGCGGAGCGATGACCACCAGAGCCAACGGGTCCACCGCCAGCGCCGCCAGCAGGGCACGGAGAGCGAAGGCGAGCGAACCGATGACCAGCAGCCGTTCCGTGCCGACCCGCCCGGCGATCCGCGGAAACGAATACATGTATGGCACCTCGACCGCTGCTCCGATGGCCCACGCGATCCCCACGAGGGCCGGGTTGCCTCCGAGAGCGATGACCTCGATCGAGTAGAACGCCGTGACGGCGGCCAACGCAGACCAGATCACGGTGAAGCCGACAAGGAAGAGGGCGACGCCGCCGGTCGACAGGAATTCCCCCGCGCCGCGAATGAGGCTGACCGAGCGGGTCGTTCCGCCACGTCGCGGGATCGTCGCTGTGACGACAGCGGTCGCCACGAGGAACGGCAGATAGGCCCAGAACAGCGACCGCGCCCCCTCCGAGTCCAGGAGGAATCCGATGGCGAGGGTCGACAGCACGAAAGCCAGCGAGCCGAAGGCGCGGACCTCCCCGAACCGTCCCCGGCGCTCCGGTCCGAGCGTCTCGAGCGTCCGCGCGTCGAGCGTCGGTCCGATGCCGGAAATGCCGCCGTAGAGGACGAGCGAACCCGCCAGCACCGCCTCGAAGCCCGATGCGAGGAACAGGATGGTCGCTCCGATCGTGGCCACGACGACGGCCAGGGGCAGCGTCAGGCGCGTCCTCGGGAAGCGGTCGGCGAGGCCGCCCCAGACCGGCGCCAGAAGGAGCTGGACCGCCGCCTGGATCGCGATCAGGGCACCGATCTGGCTCAGCTCGAGACCGAGCTCGCGGTAGAAGACCGGCAGGTAGGGAAAGGCCACACCGATCGCGGCGTAGTAGACGAGGTAGGCGAGGAGGATCCGTCGACCGGCGGCCATGCCGGGCGGTCAGGACACGGCCGGACGGTCGCCCAGCGGCTCGTTGTCGATGAGACGAGTCGTTCCGAACCGGACGGCGAGCGACAGGAGCGCCGGCCCGTCCACCCGGTCACGCTCCACCAGGGTGCCGCCGTCGGCAACCGACACGTAGTCGATCGAGGCCAGGGGCTCCCGGTCCAGCTCGTTGCGCATCGCCGCCCGCAAGGCGTCACCGGATCGCTCGCCGGCCTCCCAGCGCGCGCGGGCCGCCAGCAGCGCGCGATGCAGGACCGGTGCCGCCGCCCGTTCCGCGGGCGACAGGTGGACGTTGCGCGACGACAGGGCGAGGCCGTCCGGTTCGCGTACGGTCGGGCAGGCGATGACCTCGGTGCCGATGGCCAGGTCGAGTGCCATCCGGCGGATGACCATGACCTGCTGTGCGTCCTTCTGGCCGAAGTAGGCGTGGTCGGCGCCGACCAGGTCGAACAGGATGGCGACGACGGTCGCGACGCCATCGAAGTGGCCCGGCCGCGCGGCTCCCTCGAGTGGGCGAGCGACCGCTCCGACCGTGACGGCCGTGTCGAAGCCTGGCGGGTAGACCTCCGATGGGTCGGGCGCGAAGACGATGTCGATGCCCTCGGTCTCGCAGATGCCGAGGTCGCGCGCCTCGTTGCGTGGGTATTGCATGAAGTCGGCGGCAACGTTGAACTGGCGCGGGTTGACGAAGATCGTCACGACCGCCGTGGCGTCGGACGCGCGAGCGCGCTGCATCAGCGCGCGGTGGCCGTCGTGGAGCCAGCCCATGGTCGGCACCAGACCGATCGGTCGCGGAACGTCGCGCAAGGCCTCCCGCAAGTCCGCGCGGGTCCGGACGATCCGGGTCACGCGGGCAGGCAGGCGGACAGAGGGGAGCTCAGAGGTCGCGGTCGAGCGGGATGCCGCCGGCCGGGATCGTGCCGGTCGGTCGGTCCGGGCTGCCGCGCCCGAGGATCTCGTCGAGGACGCCGTCGTCCATCCGCACGGTCTGCTCGGCGGCCGGGAACAAGCCAGCCTCGACATCGGCCGCGTAGGCGCGCGCTGCCTCGAGGATCGTCTCCCGCAGGTCCGCGTATGCCTTCGCATGACGCGGGCGCCACGCGTCCAATCCGAGAAGATCGGTCACGACCTGGACCTGGCCGCTGCAGCCGGCGCCCGCCCCGATCCCGATGGTCGGGATGCTGAGGCGCTCCGTGATGGCGGCGGCGAGCTGCTCGGGGACGAGCTCGAGGACGATGGCGAAGGCGCCTGCCTCCTGCACGGCGAGGGCGTCGGCGAGGAGCGCCCGGCCCTGGTCGCGGGTCTTGCCCAGGATCGCGGACCTTGCCCGCCGCGTTCGCGGCCTGCGGCGTCCAGCCGATGTGGCCCATGACCGGGATCCCGGCCTTCACGACCGCCTCCATCATCCGGCCACTGCGGACGCCGCCCTCGAGCTTGACTGCCTGAGCGCCGGCCTCCGCGAGGAAGCGGCCGGCATTGGCGATCGCTGCGTCGGGCGTGGCGTAGGACAGGAACGGCATGTCGCCGATCACCAGGGCGCGCTTGGCGCCGCGGACGACGGCCGCGGTGTGGTGGAGCATGTCGGCCATCGAAACGGGGATCTCGTTCTCATAGCCGAGCATCACCCGGCCGAGCGAATCACCGACCAGCAGCATCGGGATGCCGGCCTCGTCGAGGAGCTTGGCGGTCGGGTAGTCGTAGGCGGTCAGCATCGCGATCCGCTGGCCGTCGGCGTACAGCTTGGCGATGTCGTTGACGGTCAGACGGCGGATGGTCTCGTTCGTGGCGCTCATGCTCGCTCCCGTTCGGGCTCGGTCGTGGCGTCAGTCTGCGCGGCGGCGTCGCGCTCGTCCAGCAAGCGAGTCACCCGATCGAGCAGGTGATCCGCGACCGCCCGCTTCGATCGCAGGGGCAGGTCCTCGCGCGGACCGTCCGCCGCGAAGATCGTCACGCGGTTCGTGTCCGTCCCGAAACCCGAGCCAGGCTCTGCCACGTCGTTGCCGACGAGCAGGTCGACGCCCTTGCGACGGAGCTTGTCGGCGGCTCGCGACAGGTCACCGGTCTCGGCTGCGAACCCGACCAGGATCGGCGCGGGCCGCAGTGGCTCGCCGATCGGGTCGCCGGCGAGATCCTGGCCGTGGACGATGCGCGCGATCGCCGCCAGAAGGTCCGGTGTGGTCTCCAGCTCGAGGGTCAGCCCCTCGTCGCGGGGCACCTTGGACTCGGCGCGCGTGACCGGCCGGAAATCAGCGACGGCGGCGGCCATCACCAGCACGTCGAAGCCGGCCGAGCCGTCCGGCGAGCGGGTGGTGGCCCGCAAGGCTGCGTCGAGATCGGCCGTGGAGGTGACCTCGACCACGTCGGCATCCACCGGGAGCGCGACTTCGACGTTGGCTGCGAGGACCGTGACCCGGGCGCCGCGATCGAGTGCGGCCTCGGCGATGGCCGCGCCCATCCGCCCGGTCGAGCGATTGCCGATGAAACGGACGGGGTCGATCGCTTCGCGCGTGCCACCGGCGGTGACGACGATGTGCCGGCCGACCAGGTCCGCGTCACGGGCGGGCTCGACGATCGGCGGCCGGGCGGCCGGGTCCGGGGCACGGACCGGGCGATCGGCGACCGCCGCCACGATCGCGTCGACGATGGTCGGGAGCTCGGCCAGCCGCCCGACCCCGGACTGCCCCGACGCCAGCGGACCAGTTCCGGGCTCGACAAGCGTGTAGCCGAATCCGCGCAGCAGGGCGACGTTGGTGACGGTCGCCGGATGGGTCCACATGTCGCCGTCCATCGCCGGCGCGACCACGACCGGCGCCGAGCTCGCCAGGCAGGTCGCTGTCACGACGTCGCCGGCGAGGCCGTTCGCCATGGTTCCCAACCAGTGCGCTGTGGCGGGCGCAACGACGATCGCGTCGGCGGCATCGGCGACGACGATGTGGCCGATCCGGCCGTCGTCCATCAGCTCGAGGAGCTCGGTCTCCACCGGGTGGCGCGACAGCGCCGCGAACGACAGCGGCCCGACGAAGCGGGTCGCCGACGGCGTCAGCATGACCGCGACGTCGGCGCCCTCGGCACGCAGCAGCCGCAGCAGCTCGACCGCCTTGTAGGCCGCGATCGAGCCGGTCACGCCGAGGCCGATGAGCCGGCCGGCCAGTCGCCCGGTGTGACCGTCCCCGGATCCGGTCATGTGAGGCCCAGCTCGAGCGGCTCGCCGCCGCCGACCTCGGCATGGAGGATGGCCAGACCCTTGAGGGTGAGGTCCGGGTCGACCGCCTCGATGCCGTCGAGCCCGCGCACCCACGGTGCCGCGGACAACCCGCCGGTCAGGACGGCGCGGACA